>CAVRIF010000008.1:0-167704 GCA_963721215.1 uncultured Actinomycetes bacterium | reverse complement strand
TCGCGACACCGGAATCGGCCAAACATGTAGCCGACTTAATCAACCGTTATCCCGACCGGTTCATTTTTGGCACTGAGTGAGGTTGCCCCAAAAGACGAAAAGTCGTACATGAGCGTCTATGAACAGTACGGACCGATGTTGAAGCTGCTGGACGATTCCGCCCGGGAAAAGCTCTTAAAAGGTAACTACACACGCATTTTCGATGCCGGCAGGCTCAAAGTCCGGGCCTGGGAGCAGAAAAACTTGAATCGGCGGTAGGAAACGAATCCTGTTTCAGTGCCGGTGCGGAAAAAAATTGAACGAAATAAGAAGGTCGGCGACTCAAAGTGGCTATGAGTCCGTTCGGCATAACTGTCAGTTTTGACAGTGCCCGCTGCGACGTCAAAAACGATAGACTTCATTCCGAATACTGTCGAACGATTCACGTGGAGGTAAAAATGAAGCAAAAATACCCCGATAAGAGTTTGTTGAGTCGAGCGCTTCGGGAACTCATCGTCCTGGTTAATAAGCTGTGCGCTTATATTACCCGGAAACATACTCGTATTTGCTCAGGTGGCTCCAGCTAAGCCGCCGGTCCAGCCAACCACAACGGATCCAGCTAACACGGCAGCTGCGACGACGAAGACGACGACGAGGGCGACGACGACGGGACGCAAAAGGAACGAGGCAACGGAAGATGTAAAGATACCTCCGGAGCAGCTCGACGCGCTCGTCGCGCCGATAGCACTCTATCCCGATCCGCTGCTGAGTCAGGTCTTGGTGGCCTCGACGTATCCGCTCGAGCTGATCCAGCTTCATCAGTGGCTGCAGAAAAATACTGAGCTCGCGAAGGACCAGAAAGAAATTGCGAAGCGGTGGCAAAGCAGCCCTGGGACCCGAGCATTCAGTCGATGGCTGCGCTGCCTGACGTGGTCAAGTGGCTTGCCGAGGACGTCCAATGGACGACCGATCTCGGCAACGCATTTCTCGCCCAGCAGAAGGATGTAATGGACGCCGTGCAGCGAATGCGGGAGAAAGCCAAGGACAAAGGCACGCTTGAAGTCGAACGACAAGATGAAGGTCGAAGACCAGGTGGTCGAAAGCAAGCAAGTGATCGTCATCGAGCCGGCTAATCCCGAGGTCGTTTATGTTCCTTCGTATGACCCGGTATACGTGTACGGAGCGATCGGGTATCCGTACCCGCCGATCTATTATCCGCCATATTACGGCGGCGTTTGCGGCCGGAGCGATCGGATTTGGTGTCGGTATCGCGATGGGAGCCGCGTGGGGCGGCGGCTGGGGCTGGGGCTGCGGCTGGGGCGGCGGAGATATTAACGTCAACATCAATAACAACTTCAACCGTATCGGCGGAGTCGGCGGCGTCGGCGGAGTCGGCGGCGTTGGCGGAGTCGGTGGTGTCGGCGGAGTCGGTGGAGTCGGTGGTGTTGGCGGCGTCGGTGGCGTCGGTGGCGTTGGCGGCGTCGGCGGTGTCGGTGGTCCCGGTGGCGTCGGCGGTGTCGGTGGTGTTGGTGGTCGGTGGACGTCCGGGAAGCTCGGTGGTGTCGGCGGTGTCGGCGGTGCCCGGAAGTCCGGCGGAGTCGGCGGAGTCGGTGGTCCCGGCGGTGCCGGTAGTCAAATGGCAGCATAATCCGTCGCACCGCGGCGGAGCACCGTACGGTGACCGCGGAACGGCGAATAAATTCGGCGGCACAACTCGCGGCGATTCGCTTTCGAACCGGCAACAGGAGCGCTCAGCGTAACGTCAGTAACCGGAGCGGACAGTCGCAATTCGTCGGCGGAATAACCGAGCCGGCGAACACACCGCCGCACGCCGGTAGTGCCGGCTACAGCGGAAAGGCAGCGGAACCGGTCCGGTTCCAGATCGTATGGCAGCAACCGGAGCGGCTGGCAATTCGACGCACGACCCGCGGCGTTTGGCAGCGGCTCGGGCGGATACAGCGGCGGTCGCTCGACAGAACAGCAGTCGCGGCTATCACAGTATGGGCGGCTCGCACGGCGGCGGTGGGGCGGCGGCGGCGGTTACGCGGGGTGGCGGTGGTTTCGCGGCGGCGGAGGCACGGAGGAGATAGCGATGAAAATGAAAAATGAAATAAACTCGGAAAACGAAAATATTTCAAGATTTTTGCCGCGGTACGCGGCTCTCTTCGCGTGTCGCGTGCTGATGGCCGCTCGACGCTCTTCCGCCAGGCGGAGCAACGCGTTCACTCAGGCCCAAGGTTTCAACCGCCGAGGAAGCCGGCGATAGCCCTGATCGCCGCGGCGGAAAAGTATGACCAGCGGCGCATGATGGAAATCCTCGGCCCGGAAAGCTCCGATATAATCCACTACCGGCGAGCCGGTCCGCTGATAGAGATACGTCGTGATCGAATTTGCCGGCGCTGGCGCAAGCCAAAAACTGCAGATCACCTCGCGACAAGAGAAATCGTATGATCGCTCTATCTTTCGTCGGTGAAGACAACTGGCAATTCCCGTCCCGATCGTCAAAAAGCGGCACCACATGGTTTTTCGACACGGCGGCGGGGCGACAGGAAATTTCTTATCCGCCGCATCGGACGGAACGAGCTGCGACGCGATCGATGTTCTGTCGCGGTTATGTCGAAGCCCAGCATATGCATACGCGCTCAACAAACACGACGGCGCGATTGTTAACCAGTATGCGCAGCGGATTATCAGCACGCCGGGCAAACAGGACGGGCTTGCATGGCAGAATGCGGACGGTAACTGGGGCCGGCACGGTCGGCAGCGCAGCGGCCCGCGAACTCGAACAATCCTATACCGGCGAGGCGGCTCCCTATCACGGCTACTATTTTAAGATTCTTAAAGACAAGGTCCCGCGGCGCCGCTCGGAAAATTAGATTTCGTCGTGAACGGGCGCGATGATCGGCGGTTTTGCTCTGTTAGCCTATCCGTCCATTATCGGGTTACGGGGGTGAAGAGCTTTATGGTGAGCCATGACGGCGTCGTCTATGAAAAGGATCTCGGTCCGGACACGCTTAACCTTGCCCGTGCGATCGAACGTTTTAACCCCGACTTGTCATGGCGGCCTGTGAAGGAAGATTAGCGGGAAAGGTCGCGTGTGTTTGAAAGGCTGCTAAGAGTACGATACCTGGCTTTGATCATCGTAGCGTTTTCCTTTCTGAACGCTCTGGGCTTTATCGTGCTGGGAGTAGCGCGCGCGATCAACGCTTACATTCATATCGTCAAGGGTGAATTTGATGCGACCCCGCGGCCCGGACTTGAGATGCTGGAGTCGATGGAAAGGCTGTTTATTGCCCTGATGTTCGTCATCTTTACCGCCGGCATTGCGAAGGTCTTTTTGGTTTCCGGGGTCAATGAGGAAAAACTGCCCATCTGGCTGCGCATAAACAGCTTTTCCGAATTAAAACGCCTTTTATGGGAGACGGGTTTGACGGCGCTCTTCATTCTACATTTCCCGCTTATAGTGAACTACATGGAAAAATCTCCGGAATTAGGCTGGACGTTTCTAATAATACCGGTTTCGGTTTTGCTGATGTCTATCAGTATTTACGTAGTGAAGAAAGATCATTAAGCGGTATCGTACGCGCTGAAGATCAAATAGCCGCGCTAAGACGAGCAAATAAAGCACGGGCACTTGAAGGAGGAATGCTATGAGAGATCTAATTAACGGTAAGGACTGGACCAAACCTTCCGCTATGTCGATACCCAGGGAGGGGTATTTTGTCCGCGAGGAAAGCAAGTATGGTCCTATCTATCCCCGGACCCCGGCGAACTTCGGATTCTCGATCATAGCCAAAGTTCTGCCCGGGAAAGAAGAGGCCATTCGCACCTACGGGAAGAGTATCGAAGACGCGGTCAAAGCCGACCCCGAGGTATTAGCGCCGCTGAAACTCCATTATCTCAGGTGGTTATTATTTGATATCGGATCGGGGCTGCATTTCATGTATCAGGGTATCTTTGATACTGATTTTGACAAGTATGTGGAAGACGCAGTGGAACTCTTCAAACAAGCCGGCATCTACCACCATTTTTGAAAACCTGGAAGGTTTTCCAATGATTGGAAAGAAAATCCCCCGGCGTTTGTAAAATTCTGCCACAAACATCAATGCCAGAGCTTTATGGAATACGGTGAGTATCCCTATGTAACGGCGGACGAGATCAAGAAAGCACTAAGGGTAAAGGCCGCTCTTTCCGAAATGATCGATCAATTGCAGTAGTTCGAGCGCGCATCGCTCTCGAAAGATAAGGAGTAGGAATATGAGCGAAACAAAATACGCCCGAACATACAATCAAAATCATGTGCCGCGGAAATACGTCTCCGGTCTCCGGCGGGTCAGCATGTACATTTCGTGGAGTTATCCGGCTGAAGCCGGTAGGAATCCAGCCGAACTGGACAACCGTTTCTCAACAATGACAGAAGTTCGTCGAGTCGCCTGGCCGAAATACGAAGCGCCCGAATGGTCAGACCCGAACCAGTTCCAGCAAGGAATTGCCGGAGCGTTGGAGCTCTTTCTTCTGGGCATTTGCGCCTTTTCAGAAGTTCGTCGGCGAGATTACGGGAAACGCAGTGCCAGTGTTTCAGCGCATCGATCATGCAGGATTCAAACTTCCGCTTGATGAGCGGGTGCTGGCCGGACACAGATACTTTGCTGGTCTTTGGTTTCGACCACAACGTCACCGAATCAGGATGCGACTGCCGGAAGAAATTGATGCAGTAAGACATTTTCTGAAACGCGAAGGGACCTGTTTAATCCTCGGCCCCCACCACGAAGTCGGCGCTACGGATGACATGAAAGTCGTGACATGGAGTACCGTCATCACGGCGACAGATTGGTACCACGGCAGCAACGCTTCGGTAAATACACACGGGCCCTGATGAAAGGGCTCGGAGTGCCTGTTGAGAACCGTTTCGGATTGCGCCCGTTGCGCGATGCCCAAACCAAAAAGCTTGCTCCATTGTCGATCGCGCGAGATCTGGATACGAAAGGTTGGCTCAAGGGCGTCACAACTTTTAACTTCCATATGCACCTGCCTCATTACGCCGTAACAACGGATGATACAAAGTCCATTCATGTACTGGCGAAGCAGCCAATCGATACTTCCAAGCCTCATCCTTTTGTAGAAGCCGGGAATACGGAATTCAATATGTGCCTCTGGATGCCTCCGAATGGTGATCGGGCGGGCGATATCCTGTTTTCGGATTCCACGATTTTTAGCACGTTATTTGGCGCAGATGAAAGTCTGGAAAACTTACTGGAGAAATATTGCTCTCGCCAAATAAAGGAGTGTAGTGATCCATGACTGACATCAAACTAGAGTTGGATGATATCCAAAGTGGTGTTTTGCGGCCGCGGCCGACTCCCTACGCTGCGACTATATAGGGTTTCGCATCGACGATCGTAAAGCCGGGAGAGAATTAATGCGCAGGGCGATCAGCAACGTAGTCACGTCCGCTGCCAATCCCACGAGTCCATTGGCCGATACCTGGGCGAGTGTCGCACTCACGTATCAGGGACTCATAGCACTGGGCGTACCTCAAGATTCGCTGGACACTTTCGCATGGGAATTCCGGCAAGGAATGGCTGCGCGTGCCGAAGCCCTTGGGAGATACAGGAGAGAGTAGCCCGGAAAATGGGAAAAGCCTCTGGGACAAATCAACTTCATGTTGTATTAGTGGTCGTATCTCCCAACTCAGAGCGTCTTGAGGCTGCGCTGGATCGTGCACGGGAAACATACCAGGAGATGACTGGAATTGAAGCGATCTGGCGACAAAATTGTCATGCGCTTCCCACAGAGACCGAACCCTTCGGTTTTCGTGACGGCATCAGTCATCCTGCAATTGAAGGGAGCGGGATCCCGGGAACGAATCCCAAAGAGGTTCCGCTGAAAGCAGGAGAATTTGTTCTCGGTTATCGAGATGAAATGGGAGTGTCGAATTTCCGAAACCGGATGTGCTGGGCCGGAATGGGACATATGTGGCGTTTCGAAAATTGCACCAACGCGTGGCGACCTTTCGGAAGTACTTGAAAGACGAACGCCAAGAGTTCAGAGGAAGAGGAGATTCTTGCTGCGAAGATGATGGGACGCTGGCGTAGCGGTGCGCCCCTTTCGCTGTGCCCGTTTCACGATAATCCGGAGCTGGGTGCTGATCCGCGACGCAATAACGATTTCCTCTATCAAGGAGGATGACCCTATGGGACTAAAAACACCGGGCGGTTCGCACATCCGGCGATGCAATCCACGCGACGCAGATATGCCGGGCGTCGTTCGATTGCACCGGATGATCCGACGCGGAACTGCCTACTGGCCCGCTGTCTTCCGGAAGGAGTTCTGGAAGACGATGGCGTGGACCGCGGATTGATGTTCGCTTTTGTAGGCGCCCATCTCGGACGTCAATTCGAATTCGTCCAATCTGAATGGATCAACAACGGTGTCTTTTTTGGCGCCGGCAAGGATAAGGATCCTGTAACCGCGTCCATTGGTGCAACAGACAGTTTTACAATTCCGCGACGACCAGTGCGTCGCCGTTTGCAACTATCACAATTCGTTATCCATGCGCGGCGGCGAATATTGCTTCATGCCGAGCCTTACGGCGCTCCGGCGCCTTTCAGAGCCGCAGCGATGACCGACCTTAGCCAACATAAAGAAATGGATGTCGTTGTGATCGGCGCCGGTCCGGCCGGGGTAGTTGCCGCATTGCGCGCTGCCGATCTGGGTGCGAAAACCGCGTTGATCACCCGCGACAAGTTCGGGCGGAATGGCAGCGAACGACGGGCCGATCCCGGTTGGAACATTAGCCCACGCTGCTCGTTTGATCAGAAACGTACGCGAACTCGGCCGCTACGGCATCGCCGCGCCCGAGCCGGCACTTGACTATCAGCAACTACTTGCGCGTGTCGGGGAGGTCGTCAACGACGCCGGTGAACACTCGACTTTTCGCCGCCAGATCGACGCGGCCGGCGTCGCTGTTCATGAAAATGCAGGCACGGCCGGTTTTGCTGATCCGCATACCATCGAGACGGAAAGCGGTTTCCGCCTGCAGGCCGATAAGATCATCATTTGCACCGGCGGCGTTAGCCGGCAGTTTGGAGTTCCGGGCGCGGAGCTGACGGTTACCCACAGCGATGCCTGGAGCCTTACCGCGGTGCCGGAGTCGATGATCGTGATCGGCGCAGGAGCGACCGGAGTTCAGGTTGCCTCGATCTTTAATGCTTTTGGCACGCGGGTCCAACTCTTCCAGGCGGGGCCTTGCATCCTGCCCGCTGAGGACGAAGATGTCTCCACAGCGGTGGCTGCGGCTTTTCGCGAAGCCGGATCTTGATACGGAAAACTTTGGAAATATCGATGGCTTCGCGCAATGCGAGGCAAGAGTACGAATGTCGTACTCTCGTGACGGTGAGCAGAAAATTGCAGATGCCGCATTGGTGGTCAGAGCGATCGGGTGGGAAGCTGATACGCTAGGCTTGGATCTGACAGCCGCTGGTGTCGAAACAAATGCGAGAGGGTTCGTAGGCGTCGACAAGTTCCTGCAAACTTCGGCCTTGCATGTTTTTGCCGCTGGTGATGTGACGGGCAAATTAATGCTGGTACCGCAAGCGCTTCAAGACGGATTCGTGGCCGGCACTAACGCCGTTCTTGGGCCGTTGATACCGGTCATAGACCAGCCTGCGCCGATCGGCAGTTTTACTAACCCCGAATACGCGCAGGTCGGAATAACCGAAAGCCAGGCGCGCCGGGAGTACGACGTCATCGTAGCGATTATTCATTTCGATTCGACCACTCGCACCATCATTGACGGACGGACCGGCGGCTTCTGTAAACCATCGCGGACCGCAGTACGAAAAATTCTTGGTTGTCATGTGGTCGGTGATCGGGCGGTTGAAATAACGCAGGTCGCGGCGGTTGCCATGGCCGCCGGGATGCCGGTTGATGACCTGGACCAATTCCGTTCTCATTTCCGACCTATACAGGAGTGCTTGGACGTGCGGCGGCACAAGCTTCACGCCAGCTTAATTTGGGCGCTCGAACGCAGGAAGAAGGGTGGGAAAACTCCTTCGCTCTTCATGAACTTATTTGACGCTAAACAAAATGCTCATTGCGGGCAATCGTATGAGATGAGCTCGTTCCACTCTGTGGCCGAGGGAAGGCAGTACAAGCGGGTTTCCGAGTTTAAGGTTTTGCGCAGCGTTCTTATCAGGTCGCGGCTTTTATCCATTTCAAGTTTTTCCAGCAAATAGCGAAGAGCATATGTCTCCGCCCAATATTCACGCTGTCCCTTGATCTCCTCTGGCAAACTCCGCCGATCTTTCGGGTAAGGTCCTTAAGGACGGGATCGTTCAAGTCATATCCGTTTGATTGAAATCGTGAAATATATACCAGCGACAATTCATTTTGAACTTCATAACCGGTCCTTCCGGCGTGGGCGAGCTGATCGATGTGTCCGAATTCGTGGGCGATCTTGGCTGCAGCCAAAATATCGTTTCTCTCGTTGTCCCAAAGATCTCCCCTGGTTTTTAGAGCATTGAGAACGGGGTAATAGGGAAGACTAGGGTACCCGCGGTCTATCTCGTAACCCAGAACTATCGTTGCTGCGACCAGCTTTTCACCGTCCCACTGATAATTTTCGGCCCTCGCCCCTTTTTCCAGACTTTCGGAAATAAGGATCGTCAGACGGAAAGCCGGGTTCGTCGCATATCGCCACCATAACGTCCGTCCGGTCGGTCTGAAAGAAATACCGTTTTCCACTTGTCATATCTTTTGAGGTACTGTCTCGGAATTTGCTCCCTAAAATTGGCAACCGTGCCGGAGATTTCAGACGTGGCGAGCTTTTTTACCGGAGTAAAAGCGGTTTGCGGATAAACCCGAACAACGAATAAAGCTGTCAGGACCGAGACCAGCGCAAACAAGGCCAGGTAAAAGAGCATTCCCTGAACACCGCGCCAAATACTAAACGTGTCGCTGGTCGACACGTGCAGCAACTGTCCGAGCCGGATTTTTCTGAAGCTTTTATGAACGTGCTGCTACCCATACGTACCCTTACTTATTTGTGACCGCCTATACATCATAGTTGGCGGCGCATCTCCGATATACCGTCAATTATTTCAGTAGGAGACCTGTCAAAAGTTACAGTTAGCGGAAGCGGGTCGCAGAGTCAGAATTAAAGTTCGATCATGTGGGTGGACCGTGTTTGACTTTCTTAGGTGAGGCAGGAGCGACAGCCCTTTAGGGGCAGACCGAAACACCGATCGAAACTAACCGGAGGTAAAGAATGAGCAATACGATGGTTAACGAAGCAGAGGACATAACACGGCCTGCGGTGAGCCGCTGTTCGGTGGCTGTTGGTGAGACCACGCGAGCACGGCGACCCGAACGACTCGACTGCTCTCGAGCGCTGCGAGCGCTGCGGGCTGGGGGTCGTGGCCAACCTGGCCCGCGCGAATTCCGCCTCCGCGCTGCTCACCCTCGCACGCCAGACCTCGGATGGGAGGCTCGAGCTTCGGGTCGCGAACCGTGCCAGCGTCCAGGCCTCGCTGGGGGGCAGCCACTGGGCCGCGCTGGAGCCGGACCGGCGCCTTTACCCGACCCCCCAGTCGCTGCCGGCTCTGGCCGCGTCCGCCGGCCTCGAGATCGAGGATCTGAGCTGGCCACGCCGAGGTCGGGGACAGGGCTGGATGTGGCAGACCCTCGTCAACGCGTTCACGTTCAACGAGAACTTCGCCCGCCAGGTTCGCGCCGGCACCCTGCGCCCGGTCGGCGCCGGGGACCGCCTTAAGTTCGGGATCGACGCCGTGGTGACCCTGCTCGTCGCCCTTCCTGTTGCCCTCGTCTCGGTACCGCTGGAGCTGTGCGCCGCCCTGGCCGGCAGGGGCGGCGAGCTGGTGGCGGTGGCCAAGCGAAGCGAGACTTAGAGCGCCTGCCTCCGCCAAAGCCGCTTGGCGAGCGGCAGTACCAGCGTGCGTGGAGTGTGCTGGCCGGTGAGCGCGGTAGCGCGGTTCAGGAGGCCGGGGACGATGGCCCGCTTCCCCTTCTCGGCTGCGTCAACGGCAGCCTTCGCAACCGCCTCGGACGACATCCAGAAGACGCCCGGGAGCTGTTCCTCCGCCTGCTCGATACCGGCCACTTGCGTGAACTCCGTCCGCACCGGGCCGGGACAGACGGCCGTCAGGGTCACCCTGTCCCCTTCAGCTCCTCGTGCACCGCCTCGCTGAGGCTCAGCACGAATGCCTTCGTAGCCGCGTACGTCGCGGTGCCGGGGATCGGCTGGAAGGCGGCGGTCGAGGCGATGTTGATCACCGTGCCCCGACCGCGCGCGATCATCGCCGGCAGGTAGCGCGCCTGTAGGTCGAGTAGCGCCTCGCAGTTGACTCGAAGCATCGCGATGAGCCGTTCCCGGTCCCGGTCGACGACCGTTTCCGCGGTCCCGAAGCCTGCGTTGTTGACCAGGACCTCGACCTCGAGGCCAAGGCCCTCGATCTGAGCCGCCAGCTGCTCGCGTGCCGCCGCATCCCCGAGGTCGGCGGCGATCACCTCGGCACGGATGCCGTGGCGCTCGCTCAGCTCGCCGGCCAGCGCGCTGAGGCGTTCCTCGCGCCTCGCCACCAGCGTGACGCCGTGCCCGCGCGATGCCAGCTCCCGCGCGATCGCCTCCCCGATGCCGGCGGAGGCGCCCGTGACCAGCGCGGTTGCCGACTCCGAGGGTGCGGGGAGCGCCACAGCCGCAGGCTATATGAGTCCCCTTGCCGATCAGCCCCGACCACTAACATCGTCCGGGTGGAAGGAAGCGAAGGCTTCAACATCTTCGGCGATCCCGACGAGCTCCGCGAGCGTCTGGGCGAGCTCGCCGAGCAGATGCAGGGCGCGCAGCGCGTGGCCTGGGCCGACAACGCGATCAAGCTCGCGGTCGACATGACGGTGGCGGCCATCAACCGCCTCGACCTGACCGGCGGCAGCGATGAGCAGGCGGTCCAGGTCCGGGACGCGATCCGGATCGTCTTCCCCGAGGCGGTCACGCTCGTGCGCGAGGCGCGCGAGGGTCTGTCCTAAGCGGTCTCGGCTTCGTCACCGGGCGCGCGCCCCCGGCGCGTGGTCGACGCCTAGGTTCGCCGTGTGCGCCGCAGCTCCGAACAAGGTGCCGCGTCGGTCGAGCAGGTGGGGCTCGTGCTGCTGGTCGCGTTACTGCTGCTGGCGGCGATCTCGGCCCTCGTGGCTGGACCACCTGACGACCGGGGCCGCGAGCTGGGTGCGACGATCGCCCGCAAGCTTCGCTGCGCTCCGCGCCTGCCCGGTCCCTGCTGGCGGGATCCGCTGACCGAGGCCTACGGGCGGCCGGTCGCCGGGGTGGTGCGCGCCCTGGCGCCCCAGCCGGGTGCGGTCGCAACGCCTTCCGGGCTGGCCCTGCTGCCGGTCGACTTCCGCTACTGCCGCCGCCAGAGCTGCGCGGTGCCCGGCGAGCGAACGGGGCTGACGCGCTCGAATCGCCGCGTGAGCGTCTTCACCTCGGTGGTCGATCGACGCCGGGCAGACGGACAGGTCGAGATCACCTACTGGCTCTACCGGCCCGGGGTCGGGTGGTCCCGAACGACGCGACGCGCCAGCTCCGCGGAAGTCGCCGGCCACTCCTCGACGCCGCTGCTCGAGACGGACAATCCGCGCCTGGTCCCGCTGGAGACGCTCCCCGGCCGGAACCACTACCAGTTCCCACACTCCGAAGAGCCTCCCTGGCGCTGGCAGGTGGACAGCGTGTATCCCGGCTAAATGGGGATAGGAGCGCTACCAGTGAGCGTCGTGGTGCTCCATGACGCCGAGGCCGCGCTCGAGCGTGAGCCCGCCCGGAAGCGTGCCCGAGAAGCTGCCGAAGGGCTGCCGGTACGTGTAGCGGATGAGCACGAGGTTCTCCTGCTTCTGCCGCTCACACTCGCCGCTGAACACCATGCGAGACCCGTCGTCGAAGGCGATCGCCTCCAGGCCCTCGAAGTCGACAGGACCAGGCTCGAACGGCTCGCCATCCACCCAGATCGCCCGCTCGGAGCGCTCCGAAGGGTCGTTGATGCCGCTGACCAGGTTCCACCCGATTGAGCGCCCGTCGCCCGTGTGGCCGATGCCGGCCGACCAGCTCCACACCGTGTGCCGCGGGTGGTAGCCGGCCGACTCGTCCTCCATCCCGCGCGCGTCGACCTGCCAGCGGCGTTCGCCGATGCGGACGTCGCACTTCACCGGGACGTCGGCCCGCTTTCGGGTCCACACGTACTCGCCCTCGCCGTTCGGGCACACCGACTCCACCCACCGGCCGGCGCCTGGGCGCAGGAAGGCCCGAACCTCACCCTCGCTCACGTGCGACTCGATCCGCACCAGCGAGCCTTCGTCGGGCGCGTAGTTGATCAGGCCTTCCTCCCCTTCGTCAACCACCGTCCAGACCTCGCCGCGCGCGCCGGGGAGGCGCAGGCGGGTGCGCTCCCACATCTCGCCGCGCTCACGGTCCCACACCGCCCAAAAAGTCTGCCCCAGCTTTCCCACCTGGACTCGCCCGGCGCAGAGAAGGAGCTCATCGCAGTAGGCGCCCAAATACCGCCAGCGCTTGCGCCACCGGCCACCGCGACGCAGCGGCATCCGGTCGGGGGGAAGCGGCAGGTCGGGACGGCCCGGCCCGGGCCCACGCCACGGAAGATCCAACCCGGCCACGACATCACGATTCATCCGCTTACGGCCTGCCGCCCCGCAACGGGCCCGAACCCGCCGACACCGCAGCGAAGCGAGGATGTTGGCGGAGTTGTTCTTTCACTCGATCTTTGCGATCACGTCGCCCGCCGCTACGGAGGCGCCCTCCGTCACCCCCAGCTCGCTGACCTTGCCGGAGCGGTGCGCCGTGATCTCGTTCTCCATCTTCATCGCCTCGACCACGCAGATCAGCGCCCCGTCCTCCACCTTGTCGCCGTTTTTCACCCGGACGCTCAGGACCGTTCCCTGAATCGGAGAGACGAGCGTCTCGGAGGCGCCGGCTCCGGCGCCCTGCCTGGCCGCGCGGTCACGGCGCGGAGGCCGGCGCAGCCCGGCGGCGGCGCCCGGGTTCGTGCCCGCGCCTGCGACACCGATCACCTTGACGCTGTGGAGGCGCCCGTCGATCTCCACCTTGTAGATGCGTTCCTCGGCGCTCTCGGGCTCGGCGTCCTGGTCAGGCGTGGGAGCGTCGGCAGCCGGCGAGGGCTCGAGCGACTTCAACCACTTGCGGTCACCGAGCAAGTCGCGGCATGTCTCGGCGTCTCGCCACTGCTGGGTGGCGAGGATCGCCCGGTGGAAGGGGACCAGCGTCACCAAGCCGCCGATCTCGTACTCGCCCAGCGCCCGCAGCATCCGGGCAGTCGCGCGCTCACGATTGGTGTCCCATGCGATCAGCTTGGCGATCAGCGGGTCATACAGTGGGGTCACCTCCGAGCCGGGGGCGACGCCCGAGTCGACCCGAACGCCGGGCCCCGCGGGCTCGCGGTAGGAGGTGATCCTTCCCGGCGCAGGCGCGAAGTTCTTGTGCGCGGCCTCTGCGTTGATCCGGCACTCGATCGCGTGCCCGCGAAGCTCCACATCCGCCTGGCTCATCGAGAGCTCCTCCCCCGCCGCGATCAAGAGCTGCTCGCGAACGATGTCGATCCCGGTGACCATCTCGGTGACGCAGTGCTCGACCTGCACCCGGGTGTTCATCTCCAGAAAGAAGTACTCCTCCCCCGTCTGCAATCCCTCAACTGTTCCCGCTGAGCGGTAATCGACCGCCGCGGCGGCGTCGGTCGCGATCTTGCCGATCCGCTCCCGCATCGCGTCGTCGACGTGCGGCGCCGGCGCCTCCTCGATCAGCTTCTGGTGGCGGCGCTGGATGGAGCAATCCCGCTCGCCGAGGTGGACCACGTTGCCGTGCGAGTCGGCGAGCACCTGGACCTCGACGTGACGAGGGTCGTCCAGGTAGCGCTCCAGGTAGACGGTGGGGTCAGAGAAGAACTTCTCACCCTCGCGCGCCGCCCCCTCGAACGCGTCCTCGAGCTCCTCCTCGGAGGTGGCGACCCGGAAGCCCTTGCCGCCGCCCCCGCCGGCGGCCTTGCACGCCACGGGGTAACCGATCTCCTTCGCCTCCTGCTTGGCGTCGGCGAGGCTCTCAACCGGCGAGGTCGTCCCCGGGACGATCGGGACCCCAGCCTCGGCCATCAGCTCCCGAGCACGGGTCTTCGATCCCATCGCCTCGATCGCGCTCGCTGGCGGCCCGATGAATGTCACGTCGGCCTCCTCGCAGGCGGCGGCAAACTCGGCGTTCTCGGCCAGGAACCCGTAGCCGGGGTGGATCGCCTCCGCCCCGGCCGCCTCCGCCGTCTCCAGCAGCTTGCCGATGTTCAGGTAGCTCTCGGCCGGCACTGGCGGCCCCAGCAGGTGGGCCTCATCCGCCTCGTCCACGTGGGGCGCCTCCCGGTCGGCCTCCGAGTAGACGCCAACCGCGATGATCCCCATTTCCCTCAGCGTCCGCATCACGCGGATCGCGATCTCGCCCCGGTTGGCGACCAGGACCTTCTCGAACATGGCGAGGCAGTCTAGTGCCGGCCGTAGCGGGCTCTACGCCGCTCGGAGGGTCGTGCGGGCGTCCTCGTCGGTCCAGATCACCTGCTCGCGGCCCGGGCCGACGCCTACCAGGCGGATTGGGACGCCGGCGTGCTCGGAGACGAAGTCCAGGTAGTCGCGGGCCTCGGGCGGCAGGTCGGCGAGGCGGCGGCAGTCGCCGATCTCGGCCTCGAAGCCGGGCAGCTCCTCGTACTGAGCCTCGGCCGTGTGCAGAACCGACTGGTGGTACGGCAGTTCGTCGAGCAGGGCCCCCTCGCTGGAGCGGTAGCGCACCGCGACATTCAGGGGGTCGATCCCGGCGAGCACGTCGAGCTTGGTCAGCGCCAGAGCCGAGAGACGGTTGAGGCGCACCGCGTAGCGGAGCGCCACCAGGTCCAGCCAGCCGCAGCGGCGCTCGCGCCCGGTGGTGGTGCCGCGCTCGCCACCTCGCTCGCGGATGTAGGCGCCGAGCTCATCGTCGAGCTCGGTGGGGAACGGCCCGGCGCCGACTCGGGTCGCGTAGGCCTTCGCGACGCCCCAGACCTCGTCGATGTCGGCCGGCCCGACGCCGGCGCCGACGCAGGCGGCGCCCGCCACCGGGTTCGACGAGGTGACGAAGGGGTAGGTGCCGTGGTCCAAGTCCAGCAGCGTCCCCTGAGCCCCCTCGAAGATCACCGTGCGGCCGGCGTCCAGCGCCTCCCAGAGGATATGGGCGGTGTCGGCGATGAACGGCTCGATCCGGTGTCCGTAGCGCAGGTACTCCTCGGTCATCGCGTGAAGGTCAAGGCGCGGGTGCTTGGCGAACGGCCGCAGCATCTTCTGCTTCGGCTCCAGCGCCGCCATGATCTTCTTGCGCAGGATCTTCGGGTCCAACAAGTCCTGGACCCGAATTCCGAGGCGCGCCGCCTTGTCCGCATAGCAGGGGCCGATGCCGCGCTTCGTGGTCCCGATCTCGAGCTTGCCCAGCTTCGCCTCGCCGGCCGTGTCGAGCATCACGTGGTAGGGCATGATCAGATGGGCGTTGGCGGAGATCCTCAGGCCCCCCGAGTCGATGCCGCGGCGGCGCAGGCCTTCCAGCTCCTCGATCAGCACAGCGGGATCGACCACCACCCCGTTGCCGATCACGCACGTCTTGCCGGGATAGAGGATCCCGGAGGGGATCAGGTGAAACTTGAACTCCTCGCCGTCGCGGACGATCGTGTGGCCCGCGTTGTTGCCGCCCTGGAAGCGCACCACGGCATCCGCCTGCTCAGCGAGCAGGTCGGTGAGCTTTCCCTTGCCCTCGTCGCCCCACTGGGCGCCCACGATCACGATTCCGGGCATGACCGGGGAATTATGAGGTACGGGGCTCCCGGCTCAACCGGCCGCACCGCGCGACCGGCTCACCGGCTGCGCGGGGTCAGGTGCGAGTGGGCTCCAGCATCTCGGCGGCCGCGCGGCCCACGCCGACCTCGCCGATCGTCGCCTCGACGCGCTCGATCTCGATTCCCTCCAACTCGCTGGCGACGAAGTCGGCCGCCAGCTCGACGGAGCGGTCCGCCGCTTCGCGGTCGTGGCAAGTGGTGATCGAGAGAACGATGCCGTGGCCGCAGTCGAGCAGCTGGTAGCCCACGAACCCTGGCATCGCCTCGAGGCGGGGAGCGAATGTCTCGTCAACTCTGCGCATCAACTCGTCCATCTGCTCCTCGTCAACCGTGTACTTGCGAACGCTGGTGTGCATGAACCCTCCAATCGTTACCGCGATACGCCCCGCCCACCCTACCTGTCCTATGCCACCCGGTAACGGAGGTCGTCGCCGAACAGCGGCAGTGGATCGCCGCAGATCTCAACCAGCCGCGAGACCGTGCGCGGCCCGATCTGCTCTTCGAGCGCCGCCTGGTCGAGGTTGGTGGTGACGACCATCGAGCGCTGCGCCTCGTAGCGCTCGTTGACGATCGCGTACAGCTGCTCCAGCACCCAGTCACTGCGCTTCTCGACGCCTAAATCGTCGACATGCAGGAGATCGACCGAGGTCAGGCGCTCGAAGAACTCCAGGTAGGGCTCGCCGGCCTCGGCGTCGTATGTGCGGCGGATCCGGGCAAGAAGACGTGGCAGCGAATAGATCGCGACCGTGCGCTCCGCCTCGACTGCCGCCTTCGAGACGAGCATTGCGAGGGTGGTCTTGCCGGTGCCGACGTCGCCCATCAGCCAGAGCCCATTCCCGCCGTCGAGCCGCTCGCCGATCTGCTCGACGAACTCCTTGACCGCCTCGTAGACCGGAGCCTGCGCCCGGTCGCGGGCCATATCCGAGATCGGCGGGCGGTCGAGGCTGACGCCGCGGTACTTGCGTGGGATCACCGAAGCGATCCCTCTGGCCCTGCGCTTCGCCAGTTGACGCTCGCGGCACTCGCAGGGACGCGCCACGTTCTCAGGACCCAGGATCCAGCCCGAGCCGTCGCAGACCCCGAGTGGGCAGGATGGCCGCGCGGCGTGGTCCGCATCCGCCAGCCGGACGGGTCTCGGCGCGGAGCTCACGCCTCCTCGGCCAGGTCGATCAGCGGCGGCCCCTCACCGGCCCTCTGCTCCACCGGGCGCTCGGCGCCGCCGGCTCTGTCCACAAACCGCGGGTACTGCTCGAGGAAGACGACGGGCACGTCGCCCGTGGGCCCGTTGCGATGCTTGGCGACAATCAGATCGGCTTCGCTGGGATCGGCGTCCTCGTCGTACTTCGAGGCCCGGTAAATGAAGGCAACGACGTCACTGTCTTGCTCGATGCTGCCCGACTCACGAAGGTCCGAAAGGATCGGCCGTTTGTCAGGTCGCAGCTCCGGTGCTCGGGAGAGCTGCGAGACCCCGATCACCGGCAGGTCGAGCTCGCGGGCGAGGATCTTCAGACCGCGGCTGACCTGGCCGACCTGCTCGACGCGGTTGATTCGTGGGTCCTCGGGCCGCATCAGCTGCATGTAATCGACGATAACGAGGCCCAGCTTCCCCTCACTGGCGGCCAGCCGGCGAGCCTTCGCCCGCAGCTCGAGCAAGCTGAGGTCGGAGGAATCGTCGAGCCACAGCGGCGCCTGCTCGAGCTCGTTGCAGGCGCGAACCACTCGCGGCCAATCGCGCGCCGCCACCTTGCCCTTGCGGAGGCGGTCGCTCGGGATTCGGGACCGGCAGCCGATGAACCGGTGCGCCAGCTCGGCCTCCGACATCTCCAGCGAGAAGAAGGCCACCGGCAATCCAGCCTTGGTGGCGACGTTCTCGGCGATGTTGCAGACCAGCGCCGACTTTCCCAGCGATGGCCGGGCCGCCAGCACGATCAGATTCCCGGGCTGGAATCCGCCCAGCAGGTTGTCCAGGTCACGGAAGCCGGATGGTGTCCCCGTGACGTCCCGGTCGCCCTTGGCCAGGGCCTCGAGACGGTCGATCTCCTCCGCCAGCACCTCGGCGACGAGTCGGAAGTCACTGGCGCGCTCCTCATGGGCGACCTTGAACAGCATGCTCTCGGCCCGCTCGACCAGCTCCGTGGGTTCTCCCTCGCGCTGGTGAACCGACGCCTGGATCCGCTGCGAGGTTTCCAGCAGGCGACGAAGCAGCGAGTTCTGCTTCACGATCTGCGCGTAGTGCCGGGCGTTGCCCGGGGCCGGCACCGTGGAGGCGAGCTCGGAGACCCCGTCCTTCCCCCGGCCTCGGCGAGCTCTCCCTGCTGGGTCAGGTGCTCGGCGACGGTCAGCGCGTCAACCGGCTCGCTGCGCTCATAAAGAGCCTTGACCGCTCGAAAGACGATCCGGTGACGCTCGCGGTAGAAGTCCTCGTCGCGGAGCCGGACATCCAGGATCACGGGGGAGATCGCGCCCTCGGAAACCATCATCGCCCCCAGCACGGAGGCCTCGGCCTCGAGGTTCTGGGGTGGGACGTGTGTTTGTGCCTGGGCCATCTGCTCGCCGGCGGCGCCGCCGGGACGCCCCGGTGCGCCGTTCACCTTCCCCATTTCGGAGAACCCCATGGGCCGAGGATGCGCCCCGCCCCGGACGGGACGCGAGCAAATCACAGGCCCCCGCGCTCCGCCGGTCGCGTTCCCGCGATTTACGGAATCAGATTCGTCCTACTTCTCTTCGGCCACGATCGTCTTGATGCGCGCCGTGGCTCCACCGCCGACCTCGATCTCGACCATGTAGGTCCCCAGCTCGCGGATGGGGTCGTCGAGCAGAATCCTTTTGCGATCCACCCTCAGCCCGCGCGCCTCGGCGATCGCCTCGGCGATCTCCTTGGTGGTCACGGAGCCGTAGAGCTTTCCGTCCTCGCCGGCGCGGTGCTGGATCGTGAGCACGGTCTTGGCCAAGAGCGCCGCGTTCTCCTCAGCCCTTTCTGCGGCCTCGCGGGAGGCCCGCTCGGCGGCCTCGGCCCGGCGGCGAGCCTCCTCCAGCGCGCCAGTGGTCGCCGGCTGAGCCAGCTTGCGTGGCAGCAGGTAATTTCGAAGGTAGCCCGGGGAGACATCGATCGCCTCGCCGGCCTTACCGAGGCTGTCGACGTCCTTGAGGAGGATCGCTTGCGCCATCGTGGCCCTGCCGGCTAGCGCTCGCCGACGTAGGGCAGCAGCGCGATCTCGCGCGCCCGCTTTACCGCCAGGGCGAGCTGCTTCTGGTGGCGGCGCGAGAGGCCTGTGACGCGGCGCGAGCGGACCTTGCCCCGGTCAGAGATGAAGCGCCTCAGGGTGCCCAGGTCCTTGTAGTCGATCCGCTCGACGTTGATCCGGGTGTACTTGCGCGGCCGGAAGCGGTCCGCGCCGCGCGGCCGCCTGCGCCCTCCGCTGGGTGCGCCGGGCCCTCCCATCGTGGGGCGCTGGCGGCGGGCCATCAGGCTGGCGCTCGCTTGTCGCTCGATGCTCTCATCGCTCTCGCAACCGCGCCGCCTCTCAGAGGCGGCGCGAGCGAGCGGATCATAGCCGGGCGGTGGACTCGCCCACCGCCCGGGGGCTTGGGTGGGAACAGGCTGCGCTAGAAGGGAATGTCGTCTTCCTTGGCGCCGACGCTTGCCGTCTCCTCCTCGAAGTCAGAGGTGTCGGCTGGGACGTCGGACCGCGGCGCGTTCCCGTTGCCGGCTCCCTGGCCGTCGCGGGAGCCGAGGAACTGGACCGAATCGGCAATTATCTCCACCGCCTGGCGCTTCCCGGTCCCATCCTGCGCCTCCCATTCGCGCCACTCGAGGCGGCCGTCGACGGCCACCGGGCGGCCCTTGGAGAGGTAGGTGGCACAGTTCTCGCCCTGCGCGCCCCAGACGGTGACGTCGAAGTAGTTGGGCTTGTCGACCCAGTCACCGCTGGCTGCGTCCTTGCGGCGACTGTTCACGGCCACGCGGAGCTTGCAGACGGAGGTACCGCTGGGCAGGCTGCGCAGCTCGGGGTCGCGGGTCAGGTTCCCCGTGATCACGACCCGATTTACGTTGGTGGCTGCCACTTTTCGTCGCACCCCTTCCTCAAATCGTTGATGGTTCCCCAGTCTAAGGACGGGACCGGCGCCTTCTCGCCCCCCTGACGGCGAGGAAGGACGCAACGAGCGGCTTTAGAGGCCTCTCTTACTCCGTTGCTTTGGGCTCGGAGTCCTGCTCGCCACCCTGCGGGGGCTCCTCCTCCGGGGCATCCTCTGCCGCGGGCTCGGCTGCTTCGGCGGATGGGGCGGCCGGCGTTTCCTCTGCCGCGGGCTCGGGAGCGTCGGCCTCTCCGTCGCCCTGAGACGATTCCGCGGCCTCGGCGGCAGCCGGCTCGGGCGCCGGGGCGCCCTGCGGGCGGCGGCCGCCGCGAGCCGAGGTCGCGGCGGTGGTGGCCAGCGCCGGCGGGGCAATCGTCGGCGAGCGCGCATCGACCTTGAAGACCCGGAAGCGCAGGACGCCGTCCGCGATCCGCAGGTTGTGCTCGAGGTCGTCGAGCAGGCCTCCCTCCGTCTCGAAGCGGAAGAAGCGATAGTCGGCCTCGGTGCGTTGCTGGATCTCGTAGGCCAGCTTGCGCATCCCCCAGGCCGTGTCGTGCTTCAAGGAGCCGCCGGACTCGATCCGCTTCCGCGCTTCCGAGGCGATCTGCTCCCGGCGTTCTTCGGGGATCTCGGGGTCGAGCATCAGGACGAGCTCGTATTCGCGTGAGGGACTCAAAGCGGCGGACGACTATAGCGGCCCCGGTCGCCCGGGCCAGGGCGCGGCGAGCGCTGCCGGGGTTGTAGAGCGCGATGGGCAGCCGCTCGCGCATTCGCTGGCACAAGGTCGCCAAGCTCGCCGTCGGCGTGTTCGGCTGCCTGGCCTTGCTCTTGGGCCTGCCGAGCCTGATCCGGCGCCCCGAGCCGCCCCCGCTGGATTCGGACATCGGGCTGCCGCTCCCTCGCGGCGTCACAGGAACCAGCCCCCTCCGACGAGCGAGTTGCCAAGCCCGAGCGGCGGGCGGCGAAGGGGCACGGCCGACGCCGGCAAGGGAGTCGGGATCGACGTGGGCGAAATCCCGACGAGCGGCGGCGCCTCGTCACCGCCGGGCGCGCGGCCCGTCGCGAAGGATCTCCGCCTCCCACCAGCTCGCCCATTGCGGGCGACTGGGCTCCGGCCCCTAAGCCCACCTCTCACACGCCGCCACCCGCGTCCCAGCCCGCGCCGCCGGCGCCCCCGCCACCGGCCCGAACGGCGCCCCCGCCCCCCGTCCCGTCGGAGTTCGGGTTCGAGCGCTGATCGACCCGCCTACGCGGCCGCGTGCGTCCCGCTCTTGGCGCGGAGGTCGGCCAGCTGCTCCTCGATCCAGACCCCCGGGTCGCGCTCGCGGACGATTTCGCGCAGGCGCTGGGCACGCAGGGCGCGCTCCTCCGGGTCCATGGTCAAGGCACGGTGGATCGCGTCGGCCTGCTCCTGGATGTCGAACGGGTTGACACTCAGCGTGCAGTCACCGAGCTCCTCGTGAGCGCCGGTGTTCTCCGACAGCAACACCACGCCGTCGCGGGTATTCACCGCGGGCGCCTCCTTGGCGACCAGGTTCATGCCGTCGAACAGCGAGTTCACCACCAGCAGGTCGAAGTGCTTGTAGCGGGCGACGGCCTCCGGGAAGTTCTCGTAGATCCGGAGGTCGATCGGCATCCAGTCGGTGGTTCCGTGGCGATGGTTGACCACCGCGACCAGGGCCTCGATCCGATCCAGGTACTCGGCGTACTCGGGGACGTCGGTACGCGACGGCTGGAGGTGGGCGATGAAAGTCACGCGCTCGCGGAACTCGGGATGCTGCTGCAGGAAGGTGTCGAAGGCGGTGAAGCCGCGCAGCACGTTCTTCGACAGGTCCGCGCGGTCAACCCGGAGGATCAGGTGATCGCGGCGCCGGCGCAGGAGCTCCTGCTCGTATTCCGCGACCTCCTGGGAGGCCGCGGCGCGCTCCAACCGCCCGGCGTCGATCCCGAGCGGGTAGGCGCGCACCCAGGTCTCGCGCCCGGAGTGGAGGATGGCGCCGCGCTCGTAGTCGACCTCGAGCTCCAGCAGCTCCTTGCAGCAGTGGAGGAAGTTGCGGCAGTAGGCGGTGGTATGGAAGCCGATGATGTCGTTGGCCAGCAGGCCTCGGAAGATCTCCTCGCGCATCTGGCCGGGGAGGATCCGCCAGCTGTCGGGCTGCGACCACGGGATGTGGACGAAGTGGTGGAGGAGCACGTCGGGCCGCGCCGCCCGGATCAGCCCCGGGCAGGTGTAGAGGTGGTAGTCGTGGAACATCACCAGGGGCTCGGCCTCGCCCTCGATCGCCCCCACGATGGCCCTGGCGATGTCGGCGTTGACGACCTTGTAGCCGAGCTCCCACGCATCGGCCTCCTCCTGGCGGATGTCCGGGGCGTTGGACAGGTCCCAGAGGTAGTGCTGGATGAACCAGAGGATCGGGTTGGCGATCACGTTGTAGAAGCGGTCGTAGGCCAGGGCGTCGCTCTCGACCAGCAGCACCTCGTAGTCGACGCCGTCCAGCTCGACCTCGACGGGCGTCCCGCCCGCCTCGCGGGCCACGGCGAGGTCCTCGTCGGTCATCGCCGAGGCGATCCACAGGGCCCCCCGATGGGCGACCAGCCCGCTCAGGGCGGTGACGAGGCCGCCGCCGCCGCGCCGCAGCGTGCGCTCCCCGTCCTGATCGCGATCGAACTCCGCGGGACCACGGTTCGAGACGATCACCAACCGCTGCTGATTCACAGCTCGAGCTCCCCGAACAGCCGAAGCCAGTCGCGCAGCAGCCGCGGGGTCAGGAAGAGCTCCCGCGCGCGCTCCTTACCGGCGCGGCCCAGGCGCTTGGCCAGCTCCGGATCCTTGAGTATGCGCAGGGCGCGGTCGGCCGCGGCGTCCGGCGGAGGAGATCAGGAAGCCGGTCTCGCCGTCGACGATCTGGAGCGGGATCCCACCAACCTTGCCGGCCACCGTCGCCCGTCCCTTCCAGAGCGCCTCGGTGACGGTGAGCCCGAAACCCTCGCGCAGCGACTTCTGCATCACCACGTCGGCCTGCGACTGGAAGGCGTTGACCTCGATCGCCCCGACGTTGTTGAGGTTGTTGAGGATCTTGATGTCGGGATCACCGTCGGCGTAGCTGAACGTCTGGTGGAAGTACTCCCAGCCCTCGGGATCGTCGGTGGCCATCGAGCCGACCAGGGCCAGCTGCACCTCCGGCAGTTCCTTGCGCACCAGCCGGAACGCGTCGATCACCCCGATCGGGTCCTTCCAGGGGTCGAAGCGCGAGACCTGGCAGATCAGCGGGCGCTCGACGTCGATCCCGAACTGCTTGCAGACGAAGGACGCGTCCTCGGGGGAGAGCGCCATGTTCTTCGGCGACAGCGGGTCGATCGCGGGTGGGATGATCCCCGCGCTGCCGTCCATGCCGCGGGGACGTACTGCTGGAGGTGCCAGATCGTCTTGTCGTACTCGCGCAGCAGCGGCAGCAAGCGCGCCAGCGTCTCGGGGTTCGGCGTCGAGAGGTCGATGTGGCAACGCCAGATCCAGATCCGGGCCCGGTCGGGGGCGTTTGCCCGCAGGGCGGCCGGCTGGGGATCGTGGACGATGATCACGTCCCAGTCGTCGTCGAGGCTCTGAGCGTTCATCGCGTTGTAGGCCTCGAACACCTCCCACTGCTGGTCGGAGATCGCCTGCGGATCGCCCTGGAGCGAGTTGTGCATCAGCTTCGTGACGTTGAAGAACTCCTCCCGCCCGAGAATCACCCGCCAGTGCACGTCGAGGCCGACGTCCCGCATCAACGGGACCATCGTGTAGAGGATTTCCGAGACGCCGCCCCCGAACGCGGTCGCGCTGACGTGGAGCACCCTCTTGCCGGCCAGCGGCTCCGCGAGCTCGCGGATCTCCTCGATCAGGCCCCGCCCGACGAGATGGGTGTAGTCGGCCAGCGAGCGCTCGCCGAGAGCAACGTCCTGGAGCATGCGAACCGCAACATACCGGCGGCTCCGGCCTACGGCGTGGTTTGCGCCAGCCGCTCGATGCCGAGGTCGAGCTCGCGAACGATCGCCTCGTGCAGTTCCTGGTTCGCCGCAGCGACGCACGAGATCTGAAACTCGGCGCCTGATCCGAGCAGAGGCCGTTCGGTCAGCGGTGCGCCGTAGGCGTCGGTGACCACCGCCCCAGCCTCCTCGAGGATCAGCGCCGCCGCCGCCAAGTCGTAGGGGGAGTTGTTGAGCACCACGCCCTCCCCCACCCGCTCGAACTCCTCTCGCATTCCCGGGACGTCCGCCACGATCCTGGGGCCCGGCTCGATGTAGGCGTCGAGCTGGCCGGTCACGATCCGGGTCATGTCGAAAGTCGCCGAGCCGAGGTCGAAGGTCCCCCCACCGACGGAGGACGCGTCGATCAGCTCCCCGAGAACCTCGGCGATCGCCCGCACCGGCCGGCCCCGCAGGCCGTAGGCCCAGAACATCCGCGAGGGGTCCCGGTTCGCCGACAGCGAGGGCGCCGGGTCGAGTCCGCGGCCGCGCTCGGCCACGAACGCGCGCCCCGACTTGATCTCCACCACGCAGCCGGTCACCACGTCGCCCATCCGCGCCCCGCGATCCGAGTCCAAGGGCGCCGCGGCCACCGAGACGCAGGCGGCCTCGAGCCCCGCCATCGCCGGACGCGTGCCGTCGATCGGGTCGACGACCAGAACCCAGGTGGCCCCGTCGTTGGGCGCCACGAGCCCGCGATCCTCCGAGTAGAAGGCGACCTCGGGCGCCCGCTCAGCGATGAACCCCTCCATGAACGCCTCCGCTCGCTCGTCGATTGCGAACGTGATGTCTCCCCCCTTTCCGGCTCCGCTGTGAGCGCGGCCGGCGTGATCGCCCAGCTCCGGGGCAATCTCCTCGCGCAGCGCCACCGCCAGCCCCAGCACCAGCTCGCGTGGTGATCCCGAGTTCGTCATGTGACCGGAACGCTGGTGGCTAGCGGACGCTGTCCGGCCGCTCGCCCAGCTTCACGTCGACCCTTTGAGTCTCCCCGTCGCGGATGATCTCCAGCGTCACAGTGTCGCCGGGGTTGTGCTGCGCGATCAGCTTCGGGAGGTCGGTCTCGCCGACGATCTGGTCATCGTCGACCGCGACGATCACGTCGCCCCCGGTCCTGGCTCTCAGGCCCTGGAACTCGATTGCCTGATTCCCCGCCTCGATGCCCGCCTCGGCGGCCGGGCTCCCATCACGGACCTCGGTCACCAGCGCGCCGGTGTCGACCTTCAGTTCCAGCCGATCGGCGAGTTGTGGATAGAGCGACTGGGTGGTGACACCGATGTAGGCGTACTCGACACTGCCGTCCTCGCGGAGCTGGTCGATGGACCGGGCCACGAGGGCGATCGGGACGGCGAAGCCGACGCCCTCGTTGCCGCCCGAGGTCGTGTTGATCTGCTGGTCGATCCCGATCACATTGCCCTCGGCATCCAGCAAAGGACCGCCCGAGTTACCCGGGTTGATCGAGGCGTCGGTCTGGATCGCCCCGTCGATCTGGAACGCGGTCAGCGACTGGATCGAGCGGTCCGTGGCGGACACCACACCGACCGAAAGCGAGCGGTCTTCGCCGAACGGACTGCCGATCGCCGCCACCGGCTGTCCGACCCGGACCTCCTCGCGGGTAGCCAGGCCGAGAGGGTGCAGGTCGAGGCCCTCCGGGTCGACCTGGAGCAGCGCGACGTCGGCATGCGGGTCGAATCCGACGATCTCGGCTGCCACCTGGTTGCGATCGGCGAACTGGACGTAGACCTCTTTCGCCTCGTGGATCGGGCCGCCTCCGGCTGTTCCGTCCGTGACCACGTGGGCGTTGGTCACGATCTCCCCGGCGTCGGAGATCACGAAGCCCGAGCCCTGCGCGGCTCTCCCGCCCCCGAGCAAGCTGGGGCCACCGGCCGAAATCGAGCGAATGGTGACCACTCCGGGAGCGGCGTCCTGGTAGATGGCCTCAGGGTCGAAGGTGCCGCCGCGGGTCTGGACGACCACGGTCTTCTGGCGGTTGCCGTCAGAGGAGACCGGGGTCTCGGAGCCGGCTGCGGGGGAGTCGTCCCCGCCGCAAGCCCCAAGCGCCAGCGCCGCAGACGCCAGCAGCGCACCGAGCGCTACCCGCCTTCGGCTCACGTCGTGTCCCACATGTCGATGGGCAGGCGCAGGGTGAACTCGGTGCGCCTTTGGTGCGATTCGAGCGCCAACTCGCCGTCCATCAGCAGGGCCAGCTCGCGAGCGATCGCTAGACCGAGCCCGGAGCCGCTCACCCGGTCGCCCGTGTAGAAGCGGTCGAAAACTCGTGCGCGCGCATGCGGGTCGATACCGGGGCCATCGTCCCTGACGACGAGCTTGGCGGCTCCATCCCGGCTCTGGGCCCAGATGGAGATCGAAGTTCCCTGTGGAGTGTGCGTGATCGCATTGTCGACCAGGATACGCATGATCTGTGCTACCCGATCGGGGTCGGCCTGGGCCGCTGCGGACCTGTCGCCGTTGATCTCGATCGGGGATCCGTGGCGGTCCGCCGCCAGCCCGAACTCCTCCGCGACCTGTCTCGCAAGCTCAACCAGGTCGACCCGCTCGGCGTTGAGCTGGAGCACGTCAGCGTCGAGCTTCGAGAGGTCCAGGAGGTCGGCGGTTAGCTTCGTCAGCCGCTCCACTTGCCCGCGCATGGTTCGCACGAACTCCTCCCGCGCCGCAGGATCCGGCTCCTCCTCGTCGAGCAGCTCGACGAAGCCCCCCAGCGAGAAGATGGGCGTGCGCAGCTCGTGAGATGCGTTGGCGATGAACTCCTTGCGGGCCTGATCGAGTCGGGCGAGCCGCTGGCGCATCTCGTTCAACGTGCCGGCGAGCTGGCCGACCTCGTCGGCGCCCTCGTCCGGAATCGGGGTGGAGAAGTCGCCCTCGGCGACCTTCTGCGCAGCCGCCTCCAGCCGGCGCAACCGCTTCGCGTGCGCTCGGGCCACGATCCAACCAGCCGCCGTCGCCGCCGCCAGGGCGATCAGCCCGGCGATCAGGATCTGGCGCCGGATCAGTGCAACGTTGTCGTCCACCTCATCGAGCGGCGTCGAGAAAACGGCTACCCAGCGCGGCCTTCCACCCACCAGCAGAGGCACTGCGCTCTCTCCGGTGCGGCTGCCGGCCATCTGCTCGACGGCCGAGTTCACCCGGCCGTCGGTCGCCGCCGTCGCGGCGGCTGAATAGTCGGGCACGATCGTGGGGCGCTCGAGCTCGGAGTCCACGACCACGAACGTCGGCTCCGGTCCGGCTGCGCCGGAACGCACCCCCAACACGGTCACCCGCGCGTCGCTCTGCCGGGCGACGTCGCGCACCAAGGCGCGCAGCTCGAACTTGGGCGTTCCCCGCCGCAAAGCAGCGGCGAGCCGGCTGCTCTCGTCCGTGCCCACCTCCTCCAGCCGCTGGAGCTTTTCGTCGGTCAGGCTGGAGCGAAGCTGCGGCACCACGTACAGGTAGACGAACCCGATCGCGGCCGCGGTGATCACAAAGAACAGGGCCGCGAGGCGATTGCGGACCCGGTTCATTCGTCCCAGTCGCGGAAGCGGTAGCCGACGCCTCGGACCGTGAACAGGTACTCAGGGGCGCGTGGGTCACGCTCGAGCTTCTCGCGCAGGTGCCGGATGTGGACGTCGATCGTGCGCGGGTCGCGGTAGGCCGAGTCGCCCCAGACCTGCTCCAGCAGCATGTCCCTGGTGTGCACCCGGCCGGGCGAGCGGGCCAGCACCGCGAGGATCTCGAACTCGACGTAGGTCAGCCCGGCCTGCTCGTCGCGCACGCTGACGATCCGCCGTTCGAAGTCAATCCGGAGGTCGCCGGCGACGATCGGCTCGTCGGCGCCGGGCCGCCCGCCCAGCATCTCCGCCCGGCGCAGCGTCGCTCGGACACGGCTGCGGAACTCACGAACCGAGAACGGCTTCGTGATGTAGTCGTCGGCGCCCATCTCGAGGCCGAGCACCTTGTCGATCTCGTCGTCCTTGGCGGTCAGCATGATGATCGGCACCTGGCTGCGGCTGCGCAGGCGCCGGCAGACCTCTATCCCATCCAGCTTCGGCAGCATGATGTCGAGGACGACCAGGTCGAACCGCTGCTCGGCGAAGCGGTCGAGCGCCTCGCGACCGTCGTGTGCCGCCACGACCTCGAAGCCGTCCTTGCGGAGCGGATAGGTGAGCAGCGTCTGAATCGAATGCTCGTCGTCGACGAGCAGGATTCGAGCCGATCCATCGGCCATTCCCAAAGGGTAGTTTGCGTCGGCGCCGTGATCAGCTTCCGCGTCTACCGTGCCGCGTTCGTGCCCGCGCTGGCGACGATGGTTGTGCTCTTGTTCTCGCTCCAGGGACGGCCCGGGCCACTTCCGCCGGTGGTCGCCTCCGCGGAGTTCGATCAGAACGCGGCGGCGCGGACCGCCCGCCAGATCGTGGCCGCCGCGCCCAGCCGCATGCCCGGGAGCGAGGGAGACGAGGCAAGCGCCGAGCTGGTCGAGCGGCGGTTTGCGAGCGTCAGCGAAGGCCAGGTCGCCGAGCAGCGGTTCGACCACAGCGTGGACGGAGAGGACGTCGAGCTTCGCAACCTGATCCTGACGCTGCCTGGCGAGTCCGCTCGCAGCGTCGTCGTGCTCGCGGCCCGGGACTCGGCCATCGGCCCCGGCGCGGCCTCCAGCGCCGCCGCCACCGCGGCCCTGCTCGAGCTGGTCGACAAGCTGCAAGCCTCCAGCCACACCAAGACACTGGTCTTCGTCTCCACCGATGGTGGCAGCGACGGCGCTGCCGGCGCCCGCGAGTTCGCGGAGCACTTCGCGGGGCGCGATCTGATCGATGGGGCGGTGGTGCTGTGGCAGCCCGGCTCGGCCGCCCGCCACGAGCCGTCCCTGCTGGACGAGTCGGATGGATCGCAAAGTCCCTCCGCCCAGCTCGTGCGCACCGCGAGTCAGGCGATTGCTGAGCAAGCCGGACGCCAACCGCAACTCGAGGGCATGTTCGGGCAGCTGGCGCAGCTGGCATTCCCCAGCGGGCTCGGGGAGCAGGCCGTGCTGATCGAGCGCGGCATTGACGCCGTCGGTCTCTCCTCGGCGGGGGAACCGCCGCTGGCGGTCGCCGACGACCAGCCCGATGACCTCTCTGCCGCGACGCTCGGGGACCTGGGACGAACGGCGCTGCTCCTGGTGGCCACTCTCGATGGCGCGGCGGCGCCACCAGAGCACGGTCCCAACGCCTACCTGAGCCTGGCGGGAAACCTGATCCCGGGCTGGACGCTCGCCCTCCTGGCGCTGGCGCTACTTCTCCCGGCCGCGGTTGCCTCCCTGGACGCCATGGCGCGGGCGCTTCGGCGCCACGCGCCGGTGGGGTCGGCACTCGCCTGGTCCGCCTCCAGGTCGCTGCCTCTGGTCGCCGCCGTGCTCGTGCTCTATCTGCTCGCCGTAACCGGGATCGTGGCCAGGCCGGCCTTCCCCTTCGATCCCAACCGCTTCCGGGTGGGAGTCGGAGAGATCGCCGCCATGATCTTCCTGGCGAGCGTAATCCTGGCCGGCTATTACGCGATCCGAGGCTGGCGCGTGCCCCCGCAGCTGCCGCCCGAGTTGGCTGCTCCCGCACTCGGCCTGGTCTCGGCGCTCGCCGTCCTGCTCGCCTGGCTCGTGAATCCCTACCTGGCCCTGTTGCTCGTCCCGGCGGCGCACGTCTGGCTGCTCGACGCCCGCCGCGCCGGCGCCTTGGCCTGGCCGCTGGCGCTGGGCGCGATCGCCCTCTCCCTGCTTCCGGTGGCCGCGGCGATCCTTCAGGTCGCCGGGAGGCTGGACCTGGGGCTCGGTGCCCCCTGGCACCTCCTGTTGATGGTAGGCGACGGCCAGATCGGCTTCCTGCCCATGCTGGCCCTCTGCCTCCTGTGCGGATCCCTGGTCGGGCTCATGGCGCTGGCCGTTCGCCCGACCTGGACGCATCTACGATCGCGCCGAGCGGCTCGGATGACGATCTAATGGACGAAAGACAGATGGGGCCGGCGTTCCCTCCTCCCACACCGGACCCTCCTACTACTCACAGAGGCGACAGAGTGACACGACTAAAGCAACAGCTCATGGTGGGCGAATACCGCGTCGACGCGGACGCGGTCGCCCGAGAGATGCTGTTCAAGCTGCAGTTGGCCAGCCTCAGCCGCCGGGCGCTTGTCTCGTATTCCACGGGACACAGCGCCCGGCCGCGCTTGGCTCGCCAGCACGGCTGATCCGCGCTCACAACCGAAGTTGATCGAAGCCGTCAGGCTCGCGCCGGGAGCCGTCGGGAGCCTGCAGCACGACGCCGTCGCCCTCCTCCACCATCCCGATCGGGGTCAGCGTCGAGCCGGTCCCCTCGACGTCGGCGGCCGCCTCCTCCACCCGCTGAGGGGGGAGCGCGACGAGCAACTCATAATCCTCGCCCCGCGCCGTCGCCAGGTCGTGGACGTCGGTTCCGGCGGCGGCGGCCACCTCGACGACCCCCGCCTGCAGGGGCACTAGTTCCAGCTCGATTACCAGCCGGACGTGGCTGGCAGCACCGAGGTGAGAAGCGTCGCCCCCCAGTCCGTCGCTGAGGTCGATCATCGCCCTCGCTCCGCATGCGGCGAGCGCACGCCCGGCGGCGATTCGGGGACGCGGCTCCAATTGACGGCGCCGCAGTTCATCGGCGACCTCGGCCCCGACGACGTCCGCCAGCTCGGGGCGATCCAGCACCAGCAGCCCGGCCGCCGAGCCGCCGAGCTGGCCGGTGACAGCCAGCCGGTCGCCGGGATTGGCGCCTGACCGCCGCACCAGCTGCTCGGCTGAGTCGGCGTGGCCGACCACCGTGATCGCGATCCAGAGCACCGGGGCGCGGGTTACGTCCCCCCCGAGCACGGCGACGTCGTGCTCGGCCGCCACCTGGGCGAGGCCGCCGCCAAGCTCGATGCAGCCCGCCTCGTCCAGATCGTCCGGGACGCCCAGCTGCACGTAGGCCTCGCCTGGCACGGCGCCCATCGCGGCGAGGTCGGAGAGCGCCACTGCAAGAGCCTTCATGCCCACGGAGCGGAGCGGAGCGGTTTGACGGCGAAAGTGGACACCGTCGACGAGCGAGTCGACCGAGGTGGCCGTGGCCCCCGTCGGCACCGTGACCGCGGCGTCGTCGCCGCTCGGAACCGCGATTCGGGCGGCTCGGCTGGACGAGCGCTGCCGGCGGGCGTCGGCGACGGTCTCCACCAGCCGGGCGATCAGATCGAACTCGTTCATGCCCCTGGTTCCGCCTCGTACGGGCCACGGCGACCGGAGCCGGCGCCGAGACCCGAGACGACGGGCGCCGGCTCCAGAAGAGCCGGCGACTCGGATGCGGCCGCACCGCGCCGCTCGACGTAGCGGAGGCGCAGCAGGGTGAGCGCCGCCGCGCAAGCGGCGAACGCCACGAGGCCCAGCGTCGCCCCCCCACCGCCCAGCGGCGTTTGCGGGTCGCCCGCCACGCTCGGCGTGACGATCGAGGCGGCGGCCCAGCCGAGAACCCCCAGGAGCGCCAGCCCGATCGCGCCCGCGGGCGCCCAGGGCGTGGCGCGGGCGGCGAAGGCGACCGCGGCGGCGAGCGCCGCCAGCACCGGGACGAGCGCAAGCCAGGGGTTGGTGACCCCCATCGGCGTCAGCAGCGTGTGCTCCAGGTCCGACCACACGAGTCGCTGGGCCCAGATTGCCGTGCCATCGGCGGTGACGAGCGGGTAGGTCAGCGCGCCGGCCACCATCATCACTCCGGAGGCGACCGCGAGCCCCAGTGTCAGGGCGCGGAAGCGCCGGAAAGCGGGGGCGAGGCCCACCGCAAGGAAGGGAAGGACCGGAATCAGGAAGCGAGGCCCCGGGGTGTCGCCGCCGAGTGGCTGCCAGTAGGCGCTGTTGTAGAGGAAGAAGGCGGCGGCGACACCGAAGATCACCCAGGCCTCCGCCCGCTGGCCGCGGCGATGCATGAGCACCGCCCCAACCACGCCCATCACCAGCACCGGCGTCAGGGTGAGGAGGCCACGGCCGGAGAGCAGCAGGTCAACCGCGGCGCCCGGCCGCGGCGCGGTGATGCCGAAGAAGCCGTCCGAGTTGAGCCCCAGGACGGAGTGGCCACTGCGCCCCGGCACGGCCACCGCGTCGGAGTAGGCGAAGCGAAAGACCGAGCCAAGCGACCAGAGGTTGTAGAGCAGCGCGGGCGCGGCGCCGGCGACCGCCGCCGCGGCGTAGGCGGCGCCACGGCGCAGACGCGGGCCCCGCGCCAACGCGTAGCCGAACAGGACGATGCCCAGCAGGCCAAGCGGGTACTCGAAGCAAACGGCGAGGCCGGCCAGGAGGCCCGCGGCGGCCACCAGAGCCAGCCGCGACGGTCCCTCACGCTCCCTGAACAGCAGGGCGAAGGCGGCGAATCCCAGCGCGGCCGATGCGACGTGGGCGAAGTACTCGGAGGCGAACGTCATCACGACCGTCCCGATCCCGAGCGTGATCGCGGCGGCGGTTCCGTAGCCGGGCTCGATTCGCTCGGCGACCCAACGGACACAGAACAGAAGGCCGATGGCCGGCAGCACCGCGCCGAGCAGGGTCAGCGCCCAGCCCATCGGCGCGGTGGTCGCCACCTGGGCCTCGATCCGGCGCGTACGCGCGCGACTGAACCCGTACGACCGAAAGGGCGGCTGGTGGCGCGAGTGCCAGGAATCCCAGCTCGATCGGTGGGCCGTCTCCGCCGCATGCCGGGCGAGATGCTTTGCCCCAACCGCATCGAGAGCGAGGTAGGCGGGTACGCTGATCCCGGCGAGCCCGGGCGCCTTGACGGAATAGAAGTGACCGTCCACCCACGCCTTGTCCCCGGTCTCCCAATGCCAGCGGTCGATCTGGGTCGTGCCCGAGGCGACGGCCCGTACCTGGGCGTAGAAGGCCGACTGGGTCCAGCCCATCGAATGCATGAGGAGAGCCCAGCCCAGGCCCAGCGAAAGGATCGCGGCGGTTCCGGGATTGGCGCGTAGCGCCCGCCAAATGCCGCGCATCCAGCTCACGAGGCGGGGATTCTAGGCTCAGGGTGGGCCCTGACCTCCGCCGGAGCCCCCTCCGCCGGAGCCCCCGCCGCCCGGGCTGGGCGCGGGTCCTTCCCCGGCGCCAGGCGCATACAGGTTTGGCGGGTACTGGCCGTTCCCCCCGTTCCCCCCCTGGCCGTTGCCCCCGCCGGAGGGCTCCACCGGCGTCACGGGCTTGGCGGTGCCGCCATAGGAGGGCGTCACGCTGCGCCCCGAGACCGTGTGCGAGCCGCTCCAAGTCGAGGACTCGACGGGGTTCTCCGGCGCCGGGAAGTCGGGGCAGTCGCTGCCCTGGGCGGCCAGCATGTAGTCGTGCCAGACCGGCGCCGCGTAGGTTCCGCCATAGGCGCCCGAGCCCATCGACGTCCTCGCATCCGGATGCCCGACCCAGACCGCGGTCGAGAACTTGGGCGTGTAGCCGACGAACCAGGCGTCGGTGTAGTCGTCCGTGGTGCCGGTCTTGCCCGCCTGGCTGGCGCAACCGATGCTGGCCGCCGTACCCGTCCCCGAGGTGATCACGCCCTCGAGTACGTCGGTCGCCGCGTACGCCACCCCGTCGGAGAAGGCCCGCGTGCGCTCCCCCTCGCTGGGCACGTCGGAGTCGCCGTTCGGAAACTCGACCTTGCTGATCGCGGTCGGAGTGTTGCGGATGCCGCCGTTGGCGAGCGTGGCGTAGGCATTCGCCATCTCCAGCGGCGTGACCCCGATCCGCAAGCCGCCGATGCCCTCCGCCGGAAACCCGTCGAGGTGGGTCGTGATACCCATGTCGTAGGCCGTCTGCCGGACCTCCTCGGGCCCCACGTCCAGATCGAGCTGAGCAAAGATCGCGTTCACCGAATGCACGGTGGCGTCGCGGACGCTCATCGTCCCCCCGCTCCCCTCGGCGTTGTTGACCGTCCACGTGGTGATCCCGTCGTCCAAGGTCAGGGTCACCGGGGCCTTGCCGGAGTAGTAGGTCGTGTCGGGATCCATCCCCTGGCGGATCGCCGCCGTCAGGACGAACGGCTTGAACGAGGAGCCCGCCTGCCGGTGTCCCTGAGCCGCGAGGTTGAATTGGCTGGTCTCGAAGCTCCCAGACGAGGCCATCGCGACGATGTGGCCGGTGGATGGGTCGATCGAGACCAGCGCCGAGGCGGGGCCGCTGGGGTCACTCCAATGGTTCTGGATCGCCTGGTGAGCAGCGGCCTGAAGCGTGGGATCGATCGACGTGTAGACCTTCAACCCGCCGTTGCGCACCGTATTGACCCCGTACCTGTCGATCAGCTCCTGGGTCACGTAGTCGAAGAAGTAGGGCTCGCGGATCGTCTCGTACTTGTGGCCGCGATCGAGCCCGAGTCCCGCACGCAGCGCGTCCTCATACGTGCTCTGGGTGATGTAGCCCTGCTTCGCCATCGCCCGCAACACGTCGTTGCGCCGTCCCAGGGCGCCCTTCGGGTTCAGGAACGGGTTGTACTCCGAGGGCGCCTGCGGCAGGCCCGCGATCAGCGCCGCCTCCGGCAGGTCGAGCCTCGAGACAGGCTTCGAGAAGTAGGTCTCGGCAGCGGCCTGGACGCCGACCGCGGTGCGACCGTCGATGGTTCCATAGGAGGCCGTGTTCAGGTACTTGGTGAGGATCTGCTGCTTCGAGTACTTCCGTTCGTACTCTTCCGCCCACGTGGCCTCGCGGATCTTCCGCTCGATCGTCTCCTCCGGGTTGGCGATGTAGAGATTCCGGACGAGCTGCTGCGTGATCGTCGAACCGCCCTGGACGGCCTCGCCTGCCTTCAGGTCCTCCCATCCGGCGCGAACGATCGCCGCGTAGTCGATCCCGCTGTGCTCGTAGAAGTGCTCGTCCTCGATCGCCACCGTGGCGTAGTCGAGGACGTTGGGGACCTTCGCTGCCGTGACGGGGTGTCGGATCGTGTCCGACTGGATGTAGCCCAGGCGGGCGCCGTCGGCCGCGAACACAACCGAGTTGGCGCCCTCCTTGACGGGCTTCAGCTGGTCGAGCGGGGGGGTGTCGGCACGGACGCTCAACACCCAGATTCCGACTCCGACCACCGGGATCGCGATCGCTGCGACCAGGACGCCGAACGCCACGAAGAGCTTGCGACGGACGGACCCTCCCGAGCGACGGTGCCTCTTTCGCCCTCGCTGAGTCATTCGCGTGTGCCCAAAAAGGGTAACTGGGCCGGATCGGCTACTCGCCGAAGGGCTGCTCGAGGAGGCCTGCCTTGCGCAGGGCCTCGTGGGCCCTCTCGCGAAGTTCCGCCTCCTCGTCGCCCACCTGGGTGCGTTCGCGGTCGCGCGAGCCCCTGATCTCGATCCGGACGCCCTCGGGAGTCATCTCGGCGACGGTCACCTCGGCGGCGCCGGCGGGCTTCAGCACGCTGCGGGCCTGCTCGAGGTCGGCCGACGGCGGAACCCAAACCGAGACAGTGGCCGGCGCTGTGCGGTCCCCGGTCGAGTGGTTGAAGACGACGCTGGTCGCGACCCTCTCGTTCGGGACCACCATCAGCCTCCCATCCCCCGGGTCGATGTAGGTGTAGGACAGCGTCAGGTCGTCGACCCGACCCGTGTCCTCCTCCCCGATCGTGACCGTGTCGCCGATCCGGATCGGCTGGGTGACGGCGATCAGGATTCCGGCGACGAGGTTGGCCAACGTCTGGCGGGCGGCGAAGCCCACGACCAAGCCAAGGACGGCGCTGGAGGCGAGGATCCCGGTGGCGAGCCGCTCGAACTGCCCGAACCGGCTCAGCGCCAGAGCGGCGCCGATTACCAGGATGACCACGAAGACCAGGCGCCGGACGAGCCGTAATCTGGTCTCGGCGGCGCGCGATAGGGGCCCCTCGCCCACCTTCGCCGCCACGTGCCCCGCCCTGGCGATCGCCAGGCGATCGACGGCGAATGCGATCACGATTGCCACCCCCATCGTGACCAGGGCCGAGACCAGGTCGCTGTTGCTGCTCGCCGCCGGAACCACCGCCCGTGACTCTTCCAGAACTCAGTGCTCGCCGCGCACCTGACGTCATCAGGGTCCCCTTCGCCCTCGCTCCGGCGGGTTCCTCCGTGAGAATGCCTGCATGAGCAGCCCCACGTCAACGAGCACCCGCGCCGTCCTGCTGGACGCGCTCGGCACCCTGGTCGAGCTCGAGCCCCCCTTGGCGCACCTGGCGGAGGCGCTGGGCGTGCAGCAGGACGAGCGCCTCGTCGGGGCAGCGCAAGCCGAGATGGACTACTACGCGAGCCACAGCCACGAGGGGCGCGACCCAGACTCCCTCGCCGAGCTGCGGGCCCGCTGCGCCGCGGTGCTTTCCCGCGCGCTGGGGAGAGAGGTCTCGGTCGAGACGATGATGTCCGCGATCCGCTTTCGGGCTTTTCCCGATGCGGCGCCGGCGCTGGCCCAGCTGCGCAGGCTGGGGCTGAAACTCGTCTGCGTCTCGAACTGGGACGTCTCCCTGCCGGAGGTGCTCGAGCGCTGCGGGCTGGGCGGCGCGCTCGACGGAGTGGTGACCTCAGCCGAGGTGGGCGCGCGCAAGCCCGACCCGGCGATCTTTGGGCCCGCCCTCGAGCTGGCCGGCTGCGGGCCGGCCGAGGCGCTCTACGTGGGCGACACGCCGGCCGACGACCTGGTGGCGGCGCGGGGTGCCGGCGTCCCCGCGCTCCTGATCGATCGCGCGGGGGGCGCGGACATCGAGTCGCTTGAAGCTATCCGGCACCATCTCGATCCATGAGCGACTCAGGACTTCCGACGGGTGAGCCCGGATACGCGGGTGCCGCCTGGAGCGGCCCGGCCGACGACCAGCCCCGGACCTGGGGGCCCGGGCGCGTGGCGGTGGGCATCGGCGCGCTGCTCCTGACCACCGTGCTCGAGGTCGCCGTCGTCTCGGCGTTCGACCCCTCGCTCGATTCGCTGGCGGCGCGGCTGGTCACCCAAGCCCTGCTCGCCGTGACGCTGGTGGGCATCGCCTTCGCCGTCGCGGCCGGCAGCAGCGGTGGGGTCGCCTCGCCCCGGGCGCTCGGCCTGAGGCGTCCCCTGCGGTCTCCGTTCGCCCTGGCGGCCGCCGCCTATCTCGGCTACATCGCGTTCGCACTCGTCTACTCCTCCCTCGTACACCCGCAGCAGGAGGACGTCACGCGCGACCTGGGCTTCGGCCACGGCGCCTTCGGGACGATCGCGGCCGGGGTGTTGATCGTGATCGCCGCGCCGTTTTCGGAGGAGCTCTTCTTTCGCGGCTTCATCTTCGGCGGCCTGCGGCATCGCCTCTCGTTTCCGGCCGCGGCGCTCTTCTCGGCCGGGATCTTCGGGGTCTTCCACTTCACCGGGCCCAGCAGCATCGGCGTCGTTCCCCAGCTCGCCCTGCTCGGCTTCGCCCTCGCCTGGCTCTACGAGGAGACCGGCTCGATCTACCCGCCCATGGCGGTCCACGCCGTCAACAACGCCCTCGCCTTCGCGATCCTGACCTCCTAATCGCCGGCCCAGGCGAGCCCTCAGATCGCCCACACCGACTTTCACGGCCTCCCGCCATGGCACAATGGCCGCAGTGACCCGCCGGCGCTCCATCGCTCTGATCGCCGCTGGGCTCGCGGCGACCGCCATCGGCTCGCTCCCGGCGATCGCCGCAGGTGACACCCCGGGCTCCGTGGCCACCTCCACTGCCACCACGTCGACCACGCCGGCGACCGAGGGGTCCCGGCACGCCCAGCCGCAGAAGCCGGCCGACCGCAAACAGCGAGCCAAGCCGGCCCGTCTCAGCATTCGCGTGCGTGGGGTGCATCACCACAAGGTCAGGGTCGGCAAGCGCGCCCGCGCGGTCGGCTATCTGCGTCCCTTCGTGGCGGGTGAGCACGTGCGGGTGAAGTTGCTACGCCGCGGGCGGGTGATCAAGGAGCTGAACCCAAGACTGAGGCCTGTGCCGGGCCAGAACGCGGGGCGCTACCAGTTCCGCTCACCTGCCCTGGTGAAGCCGGCCAGCTACCGGATAGTTGTCAAGCACCCCGGCAACTCCCAACAGGCCAGCGCCATCGCGCGGTCGCGGACCTTCCACATCTCCTTCCCGGACCTCGATCCGGGCGACCGCAACGGCGCCGTGCGGATCTTCAACCGCCTGCTCGGCCATGAGGGCTACTACTCGGGGCATGGCAAGCGCTACAGCAAGAAAACACGCCTCGCGGTGATGGCCTTCCGCAAGACCAACCGCATGAAGCGCACCTCCAATGCCAACCCGGCGATCTTCAAGAAGCTCGCCGACGGCCGCGGAAGCTTCCACCTCAAGTATCCGGGCGCCGGCAAGCACGTCGAGGTCGACATCTCACGGCAGGTGATGGTGCTCGCCAATCACCGGAAGCCCCAGTACACGATTCACGTGTCGACCGGGGCGCCGGCGACGCCGACGATCCGCGGCCACTATCGCTTCTACAGTCGCCAGCCCGGCTTCAACTCCTCCGGGATGTACTACTCGGTCTACTGGCATGGCGGATACGCGATTCACGGCTACCACTCGGTCCCGACCTATCCGGCCAGCCACGGCTGCGTTCGAAACCCGATCCCGCTGTCCCAGTTCATCTACGACTGGGTCCGGGTCGGGATGTCGATTTACGTCTACGGGTAGAGACACTCCGGCGACTTGGCCCTTTGGACATCCCTGTCGTCGGTCACAAGTCGCCGGGTTAGGGCGCCAACCGACCGGCAGGTCCACACGCCACTACCGGGACCTTGTCCCTAGCCCCAACGATGGGCAAGCTTGAAGCGGCGCGCTCGACGCTCCTGAACGAGCTTCGCGAGCACGCTCTCGTGATCGGCGAGGTGACGCTGTCGAGCGGGCAGCGCGCCTCCTATTACGTGGACGCCCGCCGAGCCCTGTTGCGACCGCCGGGCTTCCGCGCAGCGGGCGAACTGCTGGCCTCGGCGGCGCGGGAGCTCGGCGCCGCCGCGGTCGGGGGCCCGGCGATGGCGGGGATCCCGCTTGCCTGCGCCGCGATCGCGGCGCCTGACGGCAAGGAATTGGTCGGCTTCTTCGTGCGCAAGGATCGCAAGCAGCACGGGCTCCAGCGCTGGATCGAGGGGCCGGTGGGAGCCGGGACGCGATGCCTCGTGGTCGAGGACACTGTGACCACCGGAGGATCGACCGTCGCGGCGATCGAGCGGATGCGCGAGGAAAGCCTGGAGGTGGCGGGGGTGGTTTGCGTGGTCGATCGGCTCGCGGGCGGCGGCGAGGCGATCGCCGAGGCCGCCGGCGCTCCTTTCAGGGCGCTGCTCACAATCGACGAGCTCTACCCGGAGCGTCCCGACCGGACCTAACGCGATTCGGCCGGCGCCAAGCCGCCGATCGGCCGGCCGCGCAGCGTGCGGATCATCTTTAAGGCCACCGCGCGGTCCTTGCGCGCGTAGGGGCGCCGGGCGTTCGCAACGATCGCCACGGTGTAGTTGACGATCCCCTCCCGGCGCAGGACCAGCAGCGTGACCCGTTCCTTGATCCCCCTCGCCTTGGTCGTCCCGGTCGCCACGGTCCGCACGGCAGCAAACGGCGTCTTTGCGAACGGCCGGGGGTTGCTCGGCTCGAGCTGCTTCCTGAACCCCGGCAGCGCCGCCAGCGCGTTGGTCGCGAACTCGTCGAGCGGCACCTCCAGCGCATCGGGGTCGCGGGTGGCCACCAGCGTGACCGCGACCAGATGGTCGGGCGAGCGGAACATGGCTGCCTTGACGCCGCCCGTCCCGCTCCAGCCCACCTGCCAACCGGGCGGGATCCCGATCTTGAAGCCGATCGACTCGTCCCCGTGCGCGCGCCAGCGCTTCGGCAGCTTGGGCAGGGCCTGCGGCGTCTCGGGGGGTGGCGATGGCGTCGTGGTGTTGTCACCTCCGCCGCAGCCCGCGCAGCCGAGCGCCAAAGCGACCAGCCCTACAGCCAGCTTTGTGCGGCCCCCGCCCACAGCAGAAAGTCTCCCACGGGGCCGGGCGGCACCGGCACCGGCACCGGCCTGGACGACAGCCCCACGCAGCCGGTGTAGCCTCAGATTCGGTGAAGCAGCTCGAGGCTTCGATCGAGATCGACGCGTCTGCGGAGCGGGTCTGGGATGTGCTCTCGGACTTGAGCCGCTACCAGGAGTGGAATCCATTCATGACGCGAGCGGAGGGGGAGTTCGTCGAGGGGACCAAGCTCGCGATCAGGTTCGAGCCGCCCGGCGGGCGCCAGATGGAGTTCAAGCCGACCGTGCTCGAGGTGGAGCCGAGTCGGAGCGTGCGATGGCTTGGCCGACTCATCCTGCCGGGGCTCTTCGATGGCGAGCACACCCTCGCTGTTGAGCCCGCGAGCGAATCGGCCGTCCGCTTTACGCAACACGAGCGCTTCTCGGGAATCCTCACGGCCTTTTCGGGGAGGCTCTTCGACCGCACCCAGGCCGGCTTCGAGGCAATGAACGAAGCTCTGAAGCGGCGCTGCGAAGGCGCCTGATACGCACCCGCCTACTGCCGCCCGGCCGCTTCGAGGGCGTCCTCGCGTCTGGGGAAGATCTCCAGGCGGCTCGCCTTTCCTTCGCGGATGGTCCACAGGTGTCCGATTCGGTTCTCCATCACGGCGCTGCTTCCGCTGGGCTTCAATCGCGTCCGGAGGAACGCCACGATCTGATCACCACGCTCAAAGAACTCCTCGGGCTCAACCACCACCTCCTCGAAGGGTTCAAATAGGTCCTCGAAGAACCGCCTGACCGCCTCGGGGCCGCGATAGGTCCCGGGGTTGACCACTCGGTCTGCGGTCTGAAGCTCGAACTCGGGGTGCGCGAAACGAGTTGCGGCGTCCCAGTCTCCCCGGTTGAAATCCTCATACGCGACGCGCAGCGTTTCGACATCTGCCTGCGACATGGCCATCCAGTATCTCGCGTCACCGCGGGGCGGATATCTCGCGTCACCGCGGGCGGATATCGAACGCGGCCCATCCAGGAGGAAGCGCCGCCACTCAAGGGAGCGGCGCTTCCGGCGAGGGGACATCCCGAAAACGGCGTCCCCTCACGTCTCGCAAACTAGATCCCCCCCGCCTGGGTCATCTGCGTTCTTCAGACGAGTCAGACGCCCAGCAGGTACCCGGACATTCGGCCTCGAAATCCGCGCCTACCTATAACGCGTACAGCGGATTCGAGGGCCTCATCCATGGTGTGGTACTGCTGAATCCCCTGATCTCGACGTTCTGCCGGGACATGGTGGAACGCCCCGAGCAGGATTCGAACCTGCGGCCTACTCCTTAGGAGGGAGTCGCTCTATCCAGCTGAGCTATCGGGGCTCGCGTCGAGTTTAGGGGGCCATTTCGACGCCTTGGAGTCCTTCGCTTGGGTCGCCGAAGCCGATTTGTCGCCGGGACCAGACGGAGAAGGCGGCCGGGGCGCGCGATCCCGACGCTGAACCCGCCTAGGGCCCGGTCCAGCCCCCCGCGTAACAGGGTGCGCCACCGCAAATGTTGGTGATCGCGCCATGCGGCCGCAGGAACTGGGACACCATCTTCAGCGCATCGGGTGCTCCGCGAGGTGCGCCGTGCGGGTCCTCGCCCCCCCGATTCGGCACGTTGGCCAGCGGCGGCGCAGGCACGCCGATCGTCTCGACCGGGGTTGTCGGGGTCGGGCCGCACCGGCCCAATGTCCCAATAGACGATCGCCGACCCGTTGAACGGATAGCTCCCGATGCGAGGTATGCCGAAGAGCTGGTCGACGCCAGGCCAGCGCCCGGGATCGAGGATCGGCTTGTGAGTGTAAGCGCCGATCGTCCGCCCCTCGACATCAGCGGCCCAGTTGGTGACCTGATGGTCGCCGAAGGCGACGTTCATCAAGATCTTGTGCGGTGGCGTATCGGGTAGGGGGTTGTCGGTCATCCGGTGGGCGTAGCCGTTGGGCTCGCCGCGGTCCCACAGCATCTGGATCAGCGACAGCATCAAGGGGCGCGCGAGCTCGTTCGGGTAGTTGGGGTACAGCACCGACGCGAAGGAGTCGAAATCGACCGAACGCGGCAGGAGGAGCGAATAGCGCATCCCCGGCACGCCGAGCGCCGCGCGCGTGAAGTCCGGCGCCACGGCGGTCAGCGCGCCGCCCATGATCCCGCCCTGACTGTTGCCGTCGTAGTAGAGCTGGCTTCTGTTGATCACCGACGGAGTGCCCAAGGTGCCGTCGACGCGGAACGCCGGGGCGCTGCCGAAGCCGTTCCGGTGGATCATCGCCCGGCCCAGGAAGAGCTCGTTCAGCAGGCCCTGCTGGAGCCGGTCGGCGAGCTCGGGGAACGAAGAGAGATCGCTCAGCATCCCGATCGTGTTCGGGATGTCGCTCGACGACATACCGATCTCGTCGGTGGCACAGAGGACGAAGTTGTAGGTGTTGGCCAGCTCCGCCTGGCCACTCGAGGTCACCTCTCCAGCGCTTCCGAACAGACCGTGGCCATAGAGCGAGGGGCGCGCCGGCGCCGGCGTGCCCGCGACCGCGGAGCGCGGGATGATGCAGTCGAAGTTGGCGGTCCAGTCGCCGTGCCGGGTGGGCAGGCCGCTGCCGTCGAGCTGGAACCGTCCCCCCGGCGCGCAGTTCGGCGCCAGGTAGCAGGGCACGGTGAAGGTGCCCTTCACCTCGCGGGCGATCCGAGCATTCTGCGCCGGCGTGAAGTTGGTCACGTCGGTGACATCGAACTCGGGCGAGGTTCCCTGGACGATCCGATCCGCGAGGTTCGTGTCCCCGAGCTTGCCGAACGCGTCGTTGCGAATGCGAAGCATGCGGGCCGCGATGTTCTGGTCGCTGGCGACCGTGAAGTCCCATGCCAGGTAGAGGTCTTGGCGTCTGATCCCGGCCTTGTTCAAGGTCTGGAAGATGCTCCTGAATCGAGCGCGGCGCTGGTTGATCCTCTGCTGATCGGAGGGAATGCGGTCGCGGTAGTAGCGAAACGCCGCCGGGGCCTGGATGGTCTCGCCGCTGGCCGTCTTCAGGTGCCGCAGGGCGACGATGTAGCGGTGCCGGGCCTCAAAGTTCCAGGCCGGGTGTATCTCCAGCGCCACGCTGCCGGGCTTGGTGGCGTTGGAGTCGATCTCGGCCCAGATGGGCCATCTCCTCCCGGTCGTGGCATCGATGACGACGATCGGCTGCTGGGGATCCCGGAAGCGGCCGATGTGGTTGATCGGCACCGCGCCGGTTCGATCCATGGCCGCCGCGCTGTTCAGGCCCGGAACCTTGAGGACGATCGGTTGCCCCGGGCTGAAACCGTCGTTGAGGTTGTAGGGCCGGGCGTCGATGTGCGTGCCACCGACATTTGCGGGCATCGCTGCCGTCTTCAGGTTGACCCTGCGTCCCGTGGACGTGCTCGGGTCACGAACCGTGTAGTAGTCGTTCGGGAACGGCAGCAGGCAGAGCCCGTGGTTCGGCTTGGCGATGAAGTCGCAGCGATCGGCGTCGCTGGTGTCGATCCGGGGCAGTGGACCACCTTGCGCGATGCCTGGCGCCAGAGCCGCGATCGCCCAGCCTGTGACGCTGAGGGCTGTAAGCGCCGCCCTCGCACGACTGCGCTTCCGGCTCTGCCCGTTCACTACGGGCACCATTCTGTCACTCCGGGAACGGCAGGCGCCTGAGCGCGGCCCGGATCTCCTCCTGACTGTCCTGGTCCAAGACCGGCTCGTGCTCGAGCCAGAGCACGAAGGCGTGGAGCCAGAGCAGGCGAACGTCGATCTTCAGCTCGCTGGAGTAGGCCATCAGCACCTCCTCGGGGCGCCGGGGCCACGCCGTGCCGTCCTCAAACCGCGCGATCGTCGCCTGGTTGACCCTGAGCGCGGCCGCGATCTGGACCTGCACGACCTCCCTATCCCTTCGCGCTTGGCGGCAGGCCCGGCCCAGCCAGGGAAGGAACGGGCGGGGTGGTTCCCGGGTTTCGGTGCTCGGCGTTCTATTCGACTGGCGTGACATGAGCCTGGAGCTTGGCAGATCCTGCGTGATATGCATTGTCAATATGCGTTTTAAGTATATTAGTTGAAAATCATATTTACAATCATTCTGATATAACGTCGTATCCAACAGCGGTGACGGGGCACGCAAGCAGCGCCCGGGATCCGCCCCATTCAATGGGTGGCGGAGCCGCCCGCAGAAGGAGGAGTACATGCGTTTTAGGAAACGGGCAGCCGTCGTCCTGGCCTCGGCCGGGGCCCTCGGGGTGGGCTTGATCGCCTTCCCGGCGAGCTCTGCCGCAGCGCCGCCGCCGGTCAACACCTGTGTCCCCAAGGCCTCGACGGGGAGCGATTCCTGCGTCACCCTTCAGGTGGGCCAGGCAACGGGCGTTGGTCCGATCGGCGCGGCGTTCGAGAACGCCAAGTTCGGTGTCCGCACGGGCTCGACCTTCGATCCGGCGAGCAGCGAGACAACCACGGTGACCCTGCGGTTCGACGACGACCTCAAGGTCAACCTGGGGGCGGTCGCCGGGACCTGCACCGCTGCGAGCCTGACGGGCGACACAATCCAGCAGGCCTACAACCAGTGCGGCCCCGGCCCCGGTGGCAGCAACACCTACCTGTCGCCGGCGGGCAATACCAGCGGTGTCGCATCGACCGTGGTCGCGGGGATCGACGCGTGCACGATGGCGTTCAAGGGCGCCAACGCCAACCAGATCATCCTGTACGCGCGGGCTCCGATCGGCAATCCGTCGACTGAGTGCAACAGCCCGGCGACCAACATCGGTGGCACGACGACGGTGCTGCTCACGGGCAACCTCACGAATCAGCCCGCGGCGTCGCCCTACGGCCCGACGCTGACGGTTCCGAACGCCCACGTACCGAATCCGTCCCTGGACGCCTTCACAGCGACCATCTCGCGTGGAGCCGCCTTCCAGGCGCGGTGCCCGGCTGGGCAAAGCCCCCACAAGTTCCAGGGGGTCTTCGACTACGTCGGGACCGCTCCGACTGAGCCGACCGACACGATCTCACCGCCGTACGCCGGCACGACGGAGGCGTGCAACGACGTCACGCCGTACTAGGCGCACCGGATTCGCAGGCTCGAAGTTCGGGCCGGCGACGTAAACGAGAGGGGCGGCCTTGGCCGCCCCTCTCGCTGTTGTCGACTCCAGCTGGGCTGAGTCTTTATGAACGATTTCGGGAGCCCCTCCAAACTGCGGGAACGAGGGGTCACCGGGTCTTCGGGATGGCGCCTCCTCTGGGGGCGTCGCTTGCACCCAGGCGGCGCTCCCACCTGCTGTCTGCCTTCCCTATTCGCCCCGGCGTGACGCGGGATACTGCGTGATTGGTGTCGCGCGAGATCCAGAACTTCGTGGGCGGGCGGCCCGTCGCTGTCGAGACCGATACGCGGCTCGACGTGCCGGATCCTGCGACCGGCGAGGTGCTCGGCAGGGTGCCCTTGTCGGGGCCGTCCGAGGTCGACCACGCCGTGCGGGCTGCCGCCGAGGCGTTCGAGGCGTGGCACGACGAGCCCGTGACCAGGCGTGCCCGCCGGATGTTCGGCCTGCAGGTGCTACTCGAGGGCGCCCTGGACGAGCTGGCCGAGCTGGTGACGCGAGAGAACGGCAAGCATCTGGACGAGGCTCGCGGCGAGGTGCGGCGAGGCATCGAGGTGGTCGAGCTGGCGGCCGCGATGACCACGCTGATGAAGGGCGAGACGCTCGATCAGGTGGCGGGGGGCGTGGATGTCTCGATGCACCGCTTTCCACTGGGTGTGTGCTGCGGGATCACCCCGTTCAACTTCCCCGCGATGATCCCGCTCTGGTTTGCGCCGCTCGCGATCGCGGCCGGCAACGCGTTCGTTCTGAAGCCGTCCCAACGAACGCCGCTGACCGCGAACCGCCTGGCGGAGCTGTTCACCGAGGCCGGCTTTCCCGACGGCGTCTTCAACGTCGTCCATGGCGCGCAGAGCGCTGTCGAGGCGCTGATCGACCACCCAGAGGTGCGAGCGGTGTCGTTCGTGGGCTCCGCCCCGGTCGCCCGCAAGGTGTACGAGCGCTCCGGGTTGCGCGGCAAGCGGGTCCAGGCGCTCGCCGGCGCCAAGAACCATCTCGTCGTGATGCCCGACGCCGAACTCGACCTTACGGTGCCGGCCGTCTTCGCCTCCGCCTTCTCCAACGCCGGTCAGCGCTGCCTGGCGGGCTCGGTGGCGGTGGGAGTCGGTGGGATCGGGGATGAGTTGGTGGCCGGTCTTGAGGACATGGCCCGCGAGGCGCGCGTGGCGCCCGGCGGCGAGCCCGGCACGGACGCGGACAGCACGATTACGCCCGTCACAACCCCGGAGGCGCTCGAGCGCATCACCGGCTACATCGAGCTGGGCCAGCGGGAGGGGGCGACGCTCCGCGTGGACGGGCGCGAGCGCACGGAAGGCGGGGGCTTCTTCCTCGGCCCGACCGTGTTCGACATGGTCGATCCCGAGATGACGCTGGCCCGGGAGGAGATCTTCGGCCCGTTGCTGGCCGTGGAGCGGATGGACGACCTTGAGAGCGCGATCGCCGCCGTCAACGCCTCAGAGTTCGGCAACGCCGCGGCGATCTTCACTCGGGACGGCGCCGCCGCCCGCAAGTTCGTGCGCGAGGCGCAGGCTGGGATGATCGGGGTCAACGTCTCGGTTCCCGCCCCGGTGGCCTACTTCCCGTTCGCCGGCTGGCGCGGCTCCTTCTACGGCGACCTCCACGCCACGGGGCGCGACGGGGTCGAGTTCTTCACCGCGAAGAAGGTCGTCACGAGCCGCTGGACCTAGCGACGCTTCTTCAGTCTGCCTCGTCGTAGAGGCTCTCGGTGGCGATCTGGCGCAGGGTGCGGTCCCAGAGGCGGACCTCCAGGAAGAGCTCGTCGCCGAACCCGCGCACCGCGTCGACGGCGATCAGCGTGAACCGGCCGTCCTGGACGGGCGTCTGGTCCAGTACCTCACCGTCGAGCTCGGCGGTCGCGGCGATGGCGCCCCGCACCAGCGGCAGGCCCCAGACCATGGTGATCTCGCCGCCCCGATCCCCCTCCGCCCGCCAAGCGCCAATCACGTCGTCCGAGAGGTCGATCGTCCAGTGCGGATTGTCCTCGGCGGTGACGTCAGTGAAGTCGGCGCTGCCCCGCAGGTCGGCCGGCTCGCCGTCCTCGGGACGCACGAAGGAGACGTGGCCGAAGTACTCCACCAGCACCGCCCCCGCGGCCTGCTGCCCCTCCTCCGGCTCGCCACCCCCGGTTGGCTCGGTGGCCCGGCCGACACAGGGGACGTACACTCGCCCGCCCCAACCGCGCTCCGGAAACCACCGGACGGTGTCGGGGTCAAGCGGCGCTCCCGCCTGGCCTTCGTGGGGTTCGCAGACCTTCGCGAACTCCTCCTCCAGACGTTTCGCCCACTGTCCGTAGGGCCTTCCCTCCTGGGCAGAGTCGGCTATGAAGCGGGGAAAGGGCCGGTTGATGGGGGGGCTCATCGGCAGGCCAGCCTAATCCCCCAACGCTTCGCGGAAGTCGGCCGCCGCGCGCTCCGGCGGATAGATGTTCACCTCGACCCCGGTGCCGAGCTCGAATCCGGCCCGGACCGTGAGCCGTGGAACCAGGTCGAGGTGCCAGCAGAACTCCTCGGCGCCCCTGGGCGCGGTGCGCACCCAGAGGTTGAGCTGCGGTGTCGAGCCGAACAACGCCGTCATCGCCCGAAGCGCGGTCCGAATCATCGCCGTGCCGGTATCGCCGTCGAGCTCGAACGAGGGCGCCGGGCGGCGCGGGACCACGCGCAGCTCGAACGGCGACTGCGACGCCCAGGGACAGATCAGGAGCGCGTCGTCATCCACCGCCACCAGTCGCTCGCGCCGGCGCACTTCCTCGGTCGCGATCTCGGACAGCAGATGGCCGCCCATCGTGCGCTCGTGGTAGGCCGAGGCCCGCTCGCGCTCACGAGCGATCGCGGCGGGGACGAAGCGCAGCGCGTAGAGCTGCGCATGGGAGTGCTCCAGCGAGGCGCCGGCGTCGGGGCCCTCGTTGACGATCAGGTGGACATATGACGCCTCCTCGGCGCCGGCGCGCATCCGCTCCCGCCAGGCCGCCAGGGCGGCGGCGAAGCCCTCCTCGGAGAGCTCCGCGAGCGAGGTGGCGTGCTGCGGAGAGTGAATGAGCACCTCGTGGGTCCCAGCGGCCGGCATCGACGCGAACATGTCCGGCTCAGACGATCGGCTGGAGGCGCGCAGCGGATCGACGGAGCTCGCCAGCCCGGCCTCGGACCCACCGCCCGACCCACGGCCAGCAGGCTGCGACTCCGCGCCGCCCGCGACGAGCACCGGGAAGAGGTTCGGCACCGCGCGCTGGGTCCATCCGGGCGAGTCGGGCGTTTCGCCGCCGGGCCGCCGTGCCCAGACTTCGGGCGGCGTACGGCCCTCGCGGCCCTCGCAGAACGGGCACGTCTCGGCCGCGTCGTCCCTAGTAGCCGGAGCGGCCGGGACGAAGGCATCCGGCCGCTCCGCCCGCCCGGGGGCGAGAATCGCCCGCAGCCCGGTGAGCTGGTCTATGCGGATCTCGGGCGCGCTCAGGCTTCTAGCCCACTAGCTCTGGCTCGGACCCGCGCCCGCGCCATCGCCCCCGCCGCGCGGCTCGATAAAGGCCTTCAGCATGTCGATCGGGAGCGGGAAGACGATGGTCGAGTTCTGGTCTGCCGATGTCGATCAGCGTCTGCAGATAGCGGAGCTGGAGCGTCGCCGGGTTGCGAGCAAAGATCTCGGCTGCCTGGGAGAGCTTCTCGGACGCCTGGAACTCGCCGTCGGCGGCGATGACCTTCGCCCGCCGCTCGCGCTCGGCCTCGGCCTGGCGCGCGATCGCCCGCTGCATCTCCTGCGGCAACTCGACGTCCTTGACCTCGACCGTGCTCACCTTCACGCCCCAGGGCTCGGTCTGCTCGTCGATGATCTGCTGGAGCTCGATGTTGAGCCGTTCCCGCTCCGAGAGCAGGGCGTCCAGCTCGGCCTTGCCCAGGACCGAGCGCAGAGTCGTCTGTGAGATCTGGGATGTCGCGACCAGGAAGTTCTCGACTTCGGTGATCGCCCGGTTCGGATCGATGACCCGGAAATAGGCGACCGCGTTGACGCGCACGGTGACGTTGTCCTTGGAGATCACCTCCTGGGGCGGCACCGTGAGGGTGACGGTCCTCAGGTCCACCCTAACCATCCGGTCGATGATCGGGATCAGCAGGATCAGGCCCGGGCCCTTCTGAGCGATCAGCCGCCCCAACCGGAAGATCACGCCGCGCTCGTACTCGCGCAGGATCCTGACCGAGGAGGCCAGCACGATCAGCGCGAAGATCAGAAGCAGAGCGATTATCGCGATGGCCACACCCACTCGAAGCTCCTTCCTCGCTTACAGGGGCCGGACCCGGAGCGTCAGCCCCTCGACTGACTCGACGCGCACTCTACTGCCGCGTTCCAGGGGCCGCCCATCGCTTGCGGGCGCGGCGGCGGCTTGCTCCGATCCAGCGCCTGGCGGCAATAGCTCCGCCCTCCACAGCGCGCCCTCGACGAAGATCTGGCCAATCGGGTCGAGCGGCTCGCGCACCTCTCCGACGGCGCCGATCATCTCCTCCCAGCCGGTGCGCGCCGGCTGACCACGGGCGCGGATCGCCCGCTCGACTGCGACGGCGAGGAAGCCGCCGATCAGGAGCCCGGTGAGGATCACGACCGGGGCCGAGATCTCGAAGGCGCTCGTGTTGGTGTCGTAGAGGACCAGGCCGGCGGCGATCAGCGCCGCCACCCCGGAGGCGCCCAGGATGCCGTGAGTCGGGAGGTGCGCCTCGGCGATGATCATCGCCACCCCGAAGACCAGCAACAGCACCCCGGTGGCCGTCACGGGCAGCTGGGCGGTGCCGTAGAGGCCGAGCAGGAACGAGATCAACCCGATCGTGCCCGGCGCGATCAAGCCAGGGCTGAAGAGCTCGATCGTCAGCCCCATCAGTCCGATCAGAATCAGCAGGTAGGCGACGTTCGGATTGACGAGGATCTCGAGCAGCTCGTATTGGATGGGCATGTCGTGGTTCTCGATCCGAAGCCCGGCGGTGTGCAGCGTCTGGGCCTTCGGCCCCTTGACCTGGAAGCCGTCCAGCTGCGCGACCAGCGCCTCCTGGTCAGACGCGATCAGGTCGATCAGCCCCGCCTTCTCGGCCTCCTCGGCGGTCAGGTTCTTCGCCTTGGTCACGAGCTCGTTGGCCAGACGCGGGTTTCGCCCATGGATCGAGGCGAGCGCCCGCATCGAGGCGGCCGCGTCGTTCTTGATCTTGCGGTCGAGGTCGCTGCTGCCGCCGTCGGGCCCGACCGCGATCGGGGTGGCCGAGCCGATGTTCGTCTCCGGTGCCATCGCCGCCACATCGGCGGCCTGGGTGATGTAGGCGCCGGCAGAGGCCGCCCGGGCGCCGTTCGGCGACACATAGACGACCACCGGAAGCGGCGCCGCGGCCATGTCCTGGATGATCGAGCGCATCGAATCCGACAGTCCGCCGGGCGTGTCGAGCCGAATGATCGCGATCGCCGCGTCCTCCGAGGCAGCGTCGTCGAGCGCGCTCGAGATCCACCTCTCGGTCGCCGGGTCGATGGTCGCCTGAAGCTCGATCGAGTAGGCGATGCCGCCGGGAGCGGGGTTGCCGGACCCCTGCTGGGCGAGCGCCGGCGAAATCGCGAGCGCTGCACCCCCGAGCGCGAGCGCTCCGAAGGCCAAGAGGCGGAACCGGCGGCCCCTCATGGCCCCATTATCCGCCTTCGCAGCCGGCGGCTCGAGCTCCGAGATGCTCGCTCATTTCCAGCGGGTTGGGAGTTGTGAATCCATGTGGTCCAGAAGTCCCAACTCGACCCTGCCCCCCGTGGGCGAGCTCTACCGCGCGTAGCGCTGGATGTCGGCGGTTAGGGCATCGATGCTCGCGTACTGGCCCTGCTGGACGTGAGCGAGCTCGCCGTTCGAACCGTAGAACGCCGTCGCCGGGAAGCCGATCGTCGCCTCCATCACCTTGGCGATCTCCTGGCCGGGGTCGCTGTAGCTTGGATAGGGCAACGGGAACTCGCGCAGGAACTCCCTCGCCGCCGCGCTCGAGTCCTGACTGTTGACGCCGAGGAAGGCGATCCGCTTGCCCAGTCGCGCCGATAGCCGCTGGAACCAGGGCATCTCCTCCCGGCAGGGGCCGCACCACGAGGCCCACTTGTTGACCACGACCGGATAGCCGCGCAGATCGGCGAGCCGCCGCTCGAACGCCTCTGTCCCGCCGGACAGCAGCCGGTTGGGCTGCTCGTAGAGCTTCGCCAGCGGCTCCGGCGCGCCGGCCAGCGCCTTTGCGTAGTCAGGCGCCTCACCTGCGCTCCCGCCGGACTCGCCACCGCAGGCCGGCAGCGCGAGCACCAGGGTCGCCAATGTGGCCACACAGAATCTCCGGCTCAGGCGTGCGATCGGGCTCATCCTGCCCATGAAAACCGGCTTTCGCCGCATTCGGTTCAGCACGATGGTTTAATTAGGTACTCGGTCCACACCTAATCTGGACCGCGGGGAAACCGCCGGCTCGTCAAGAGGGACTAGCCACGAGCGGGCCGGCGAGCCTCCAGCGAGCTTACGCGCCCCCGCCCCATCCATTCGAACACGGGGGCGCCGGAGAACTTCTCTCATGGCGAAATCCGTCGACGTCGCAGAGAGCGCGACCAGCCCGATTACTGGCGGTCAGCTCGAGCGCGTGCGCGAGTTCACGCGTGAGCCGATCCTGCTCGACGGGGAGACCATCGACGACATCGCTCCCGGGACCGCGCCGCCGCCGCGCCGTCGAGGCTGCCCTGGCGGAGCTCGACGCCGGCCGCGAGACTCCCTCGCCCGAGTGGCGGCGGCGCTACTCGCTGCTCCTGGGGCTCGAGCGGCTGCTGACCGCGGAGCCGGTGCTGCTGGCGGACGGCGCCGAGCTCACCGAGCACCAGGTCGACGTACTCTCCGGAACCCTCGCAGCTCTCACCGCCGAACTCGAGGACTCGGTGGCCGCCGAGAGTTGGAACGGAGCGGGTCGCTCCTCGGCGGAGGTTGACGGCAACGGTTCACCGGTCGGCGCCGAGCTCGAGGGAGACGGCGGCAACGGGGCGGCCGAAGCAGTCGCCGAGGAGGACGAGACCCTGGCGCCGGACGAGGAGGAGCCCCAGGACTGGGAGGAGCCAGCGGCCGAACTGGTGGCCGAGGCGCCCGAGGACCCCGGCGCAAGCCGCCGCTTCTGGTTCGAGCACGCGACCGGCTCCGGCAAGACGGTCGCCGCGTTGGGCTTCGTCGAGGGCTCACGCACCGGCGGCGTCCTGATCCTCACACACCGGCGGAATCTCGTCGACCAGTTCATCGGCGAGATCTCGGACCGCGGCTACAAGGACCGGCTTTCACCGCCGCTCATGGACGGCGCGGATCATCCCTACGGCCCGGTCACGGTCGAGACCTACCAGTGGTTCGTGCGCAACGCCAAGCGCATCTCCGACGCCTACGCGATCGTGATCTGCGACGAGGCACACACCGCTCTGGGCGAGAAGACGAGCGCCTGTATCCGTCGCTGGCCAGAGCCGGTGTTCATCGGCATGACCGCCACCGGCGCGCTGATCGCCCGCCACGTAGCCGACCTCTTCCCGACCCAGACTTCGCGATTCGACCTCGCCCAAGCCGCGAGACGAGGGGTGATCGCGCCGCTGCGCTGCATCCGCATCCCACCGGGGCCGGGGGTGCGGACGATCGCCAAGGTGCCGCTGCGGCGCGGCGAGGTGGACCAGGACTTCGACCAGGAGGAGCTGGCCAAGCTCTTGGATCAGGAGCCCTTCAACGTCGCGGTGGCCGATCTCTACCGCTCGCGCTTCCGCAGGGTCCCCGGCGTTGTCTACACGGCAGGCGTGCGTCATGCCAACAACGTCGCCGCCTCGTTCCGGGCGGCTGGGATGAAAGCCCGCGCCGTGTCCGGCGAGACCCCGAAACGAGAGCTGGCGGAGATCCTGGCCGCGTTCGAGCGCGGAGAGGTGGACGTCCTGTGCAACGCGATGCTCCTCGCAGAGGGCTGGAACTCACCACGGGCGACGATCTGCATGCACCTCGCGCCCACCGCCTCGCGGCGCGTCTACCAGCAGCGCGTCGGCCGGGTCACCCGCCGCGCTCCCGAGAAGGAGGCGGGCCTGGTGATCGACTTCGTCCACCCCGCTACTACGCATGACGAGACGATCGTCACCCTGCACAGCCTGCTCGACCGCGATGTGTACCGCGGGGGCGCGATCGTCGTGGGGCCCGTGCGGCGCGGACGCGGCCGACGGGTGCGAGTCGAGCGCCGCGTGGTGCCCGTGTCGGCCGATCCGGAGCGTCGCCTGTCGGTGCTGGAGCGCGAGCTGTGGCGGATCGCGGTCGAGAACCTCAACTATTCGGAGCAACACGCCTGGGCTGCGTTGGCCGGAGCCCGGGTGACGAGCAACAACTGGCGCCGAGCGAAGGCAATGCTCCAGCACGATGAGGCCAAGGAGCTGCGCCGTCGATTCCTGCTCACCTGCGTCCAGCGAAACCGAAACCACCAGCTCCGCCTCAAGGCGCTGACGGAGATCGCGGCGCTGCGCGACCCCGACGCCTTCGACGACTCCCTAGAGGTGGTGGCCACCTGGCCGCGCGAGGAGCGGCGCGCCGGCGCCAAGCTGCTGTTGCAGGCGCTCGTCGAGCGACGGATCGGGCGTCGCGATCAGGCGCAGGCGTGGGTCTGGCGCCTGGCCGCCATCACCCGCGAGCTGCATGAGGAATACGCCGTGCAGCGGTGGCCCGAGACCAAGCGCCTGCTGGGGCTGTTCGTCAACTCGTCGGGGCGAGCCCATGGCCGAAACGCCCGGCGCCTCGTCCATGCGGCCCGCCAGCAGGACCGCCGCCTGGCGATCTCGCTGCTGGCCGCCTCGGTCGCGCACACCCCCGAGGCCGAGGAGGTGTTGCGTGGCGCCCGCATGCGGATGGCCCGCAAGCCCTCGGCGGTCGCCCGCGAGCTGCTTCGCAACTTCCCGCGGTCCGGCGGAAGGCGTCGACGGCGCCGGGGCGGGAACGGACGCCAACGCCAAAACGGTGCCGACAAGGCCCAGAACAGCGGCCAGGACGGCGCCAAGGCCACCAATCGTGAGCCGCTGGACAGCCCCACTGAGCCGGAGGCCGACGCCGCGCAGGGCTAATCGCCCTGGACCGAGTGTGTGCTGCCATCGGCGCGATTTGCGGTCACGAAATGACCGCAATCGGTGTGATCATGGCGCGCACATCCGATCCCTACAGAGAGGACTTCACCGTGACCACCATCTCCAAACTGGACTTCGTCGGCATCCCATCCCAGGACCCAGACCGCGCGCGAGCGTTTTACGGCGAGACGCTCGGCCTGCGCCCCGACGAGCACGCCCAGTACGAGTTCTGGGCCGGCGACACCTGCCTGGGGATCTGGGAGCCGGAGAAGCAGGGGATGCAGTTCGCGCCGCAGAAGAACGCTCACCTGGCGCTGCATGTCGACGACGTCCAGGCGGCGCGCGAGGAACTCGAGGCCAAGGGAGTCGAGTTCGTCGCCGACACCTTCGACACCGGCGTCTGCCACATGGCCCTGTTCACCGATCCCGACGGCAACGACCTGATGCTGCATTGCCGCTACGCGCCGGTCGAGTGAGCGCAGCAGCGGCTAGAGCGCGAGCTGCACCTCACCGGCGCCAAGGCTGAGCCGCCGGCCGTCATCGGTGGCAACGAGCAGGTTGCCGCGGTCGTCGATTCCCTCGGCGCGACCTGCTCCCGATGGAAAGTCGGCGCTGGCGCCCTCCCAGTGGATCTCCCGCCCGCGTAGCGCGTCGCGCGCGGCGAACTCCTCGAGCACCCGGCCGGGGGGCGCGTCCACCCAGAGTTCCAGGCTCTCGTTGACCGCCGCTAACGCCGCGGACGCGGTGACACCCTGGCCGACAGAGGTCGCCGGCCAGCGCAGGTCGGGCGGGAACTCGTGAGGCTCGATCGCCAGGTTGAGGCCGATCCCGACGACCGCCCAGTCGGGCGGCCGGGCCTCGAGCAGCACGCCCGCCGCCTTCCTCTCCTCGATCCAGACGTCGTTCGGCCACTTCACCCGGCACTCCAGCGAGGCCACGGCCTCAACCGCCTGGCAAACGGCCAGTGGCACAGCGAGCGGAAGCAGGGCGTGCTCCCGGCCGAGCGGGCGCAGGATGGCTGAGTAGAGGAGCGCCTGGCCGGCGGGCGTCGCCCAGGCCCGACCCCGCCGGCCACGACCGGACGTCTGCTGCTCCGCGGTGACCACCGTGCCGCCGGGCACCCCCTCGAGCGCCAGTTCGCGGGCGCGGTCGTTGGTCGAGTCGGTGACTCGATAGTGACGACGCGGCCACCCGAAACTCGTCATCACCAAGCGGGGCGCAGCACGACCTCGTCGCCCGGCCCGAGTCCCAGCTCGGCGCCTGCGCTGCCCCGGTTGACCGCCAGCGCAACGTTCCTGTAGGAGTCTACGTAGAGGAGCAACTCGCCCTCGCCGACGTCGGCGAAGGTGAGCGCGAACGCGGCTTCGTGGCGCTGACCTTGAGCGTCGATCGCCACTGTACGGCCCATCCGCAGACCGCTGGCGGGCAGATGGTGATCGGCGAGGTCGAGAACCGCGTTACCAAACCGGTCCACCGCGACCACATGTGCGACGACGCGGTCCGGTCCGATCGCCGGCTGGCTGGCTTCGAGGGTGACCAGCGACTCCGGTGGGATCGGCTCGCCGGCCTCGGACAGGGGCGCGCCCAGCGCGAGGTGCGCGGCGACCGGGGCGAAGATGTCGCGGCCGTGGAAGGTCGCCGACACCGGCTCGAGCCGGAGCCGCGACAGCGACACGTCGACCGCCTCGACCGCGCCGCCGAGGCTCTCGATCGCCGGCCATAGCAGTCCGTTGATCGGGCCCCACCAGCAGCCTCTCCTCCAAACGCGCGCGAACTGCCACTGCGCGGCGCGGCGAGCCGACCTCCGGGTCGACGACCGCCAGGTGCACGCCGGGCGGCGCGTACGGTAGTGCGTTTTCCAGGATGGTCGCCCCCTGGCGGACCGCGTGGCGCCGGACGCCGTGGGTGAGGTCGATCACCGTGGCCTGCGGAGCGATCGTCGCGATCACGGCACGGCACACACCCGCGAACTCGTCCTCTGCGCCGTAGTCCGAGAGGAAGGTGATCGGCCGCGTCACGTGTCCCGGGCGGCGTCGGCAACGAGCGCCTGTACCAGGCCGTCGGGGTCATGACGAGCGGCCTCGACGTCCACCGCCAGTCCCGCCTCGCGGGCGGCCTCGCTGGTCACCGGCCCGATCGAGACGATCCGCGCCCGCTCGGGAAAACGGCCTCCGACCGCCTCGACGAAGTTCCTCACCGTCGAGGAAGACGTGAAGGTGACGTAGTCGGCGTCGCTTGCCGCCTCGACCACGGCCGGATCGACGTCCTCGGCGACCGTCTCGTAGAGCGCCACGAGGTCCAGCTTGGCGCCGCGCTCCCGCAGCGCTTCGGGCAGGACATCGCGTGCCTCGGCGGCGCGGGCGAGCAGCACCGGGCGATCTGCGACCTCGAAGTCACGCAGCGACTCGACCATGGCCTCGGCGATCGAGCGCTCCGGCACGATCTCAGCTCGAATCCCACGTTCGGCGAGCGCCGCCGCCGTACCAGGCCCGATCGCGGCGACTGTCGCGTTGGCAAGCGCGCGCGCATCGCGGCCTGCGGCGGCCAGAGCGTCGAACAAGAGCCGCACGCCATTCGGGCTCGTCAGGCAGACCAGCGCATAGGCGTGCATGGATTGCACCGCATCGCGAACGTCCGGGGAGTCGAGCCGCGGGACTATCCGAATCGCCGGCAGCTCGATCACTTCGGCACCCAGCGCCCGCAGCGCCGCGGCCAGGCCGCTGGCCTGGGCACGCGCCCGCGTGACGACGACGCGCCGGGCGTGCAGGGGGCGCCGCTCGAGCCAGGCGATCGTTTCGCGTCGCGCTGCCACCGGGCCCGTGATCACGACCGCCGGCGGGCCGATCGCTGCCGCGGCCACCGCCGCGGGCAGCTCGGCGAGCGTGGCGGTCACGGTTCGCTGGCCGGCCATCGTCCCCCGCTCCACACAAGCCGCGGGCTCGCCTCCCTCGCGCCCTGCCGCGACCAAGCGCTCGGACAGCTCGGGCAGCCGCTTCACCCCCATGTAGAAGACGAGGGTGCCGGGGAACCGCGCCAGCGCGTCCCAGTCGAGCGCCGAGTCGTCCTTGGCGGGATCCTCGTGCCCGGTGACGAAGGCGACCGCAGAGGCGTCCTCGCGGTGGGTGAGTGGGATGCCCGCGTACGCCGCCGCGGCAACCCCGGCGGTGACGCCGGGCACGACCTCGAACGGGACTCCGGCGGCCCTCAGCGCCTCCGCCTCCTCGCCACCGCGCCCGAATACGAACGGGTCGCCGCCCTTGAGGCGGACCACGCTGCGACCGGCCAGGGCACGCTCGGCCATCAGTTCCTCGATCTCGCCCTGCGAGGTGTCGGCACCGCCCGGACGCTTGCCCACGTCGATTACCTCGGCGTCCGGGCGCACTCGATCCAGAGCGCCGGGCGGGATCAGGCGGTCGTGGAGGATCACCTCGGCGCTGGACAGCAGCTCCAGCGCCCTCGCGGTCATCAGGCCCGGGTCGCCCGGCCCCGCACCCACCAGGTAGACGACCCCTTGCCGCGCCGCCATCAGGCAAGCGCCTCGGCGCGCTCCAGCAGCTCGCCCGCGCCGGCCGCGAGCATCCGCTCGGCCAGCGCCTGACCAAGCGCCGCGGGCTGCTCCGGGTCGCCCGCAACCCGATCGCGCACCCACTCGGAGCCGTCGGGAAGGCCCGCGAAGCCCAGCATTGCCAGCTCTCCGTTCTGGACGCGGGCGCAGATCCCCACCGGCGTGTGGCAGGTGGCGTCGAGCGCCGCGACCGCGGCACGCTCCGCCGTCAGCTCGACCAGGGCATCGTGATCCGAGATCCCCGCCGCCTGCTGCGCCGCGGTTGAGTCCGCGCGGCGCGCCTCCAGGGCCAGTGATCCCTGACCGGCAGCCGGCGTCATCTCCGCGAGTCCGAAGCTGAACGCGATCTCCGCTTCGCGGGCCAGCCGCCGCAGGCCGGCCACGGCCAGCACCATCCCGTCGAACTCGCCGTCGGTGAGCTTCCGCAAGCGGGTGTCGACGTTGCCGTGCAGCTCAACCAGCTCCAGATCCGGTCGCAAAGCCAGGAGCTGGGAGCGCCGGCGCAAGCTCGCGGTGCCGATGCGAGCCCCCTCGGGCACCTGGTCGAGCGAGGACGCCTCGCCAACGAATGCGTCGGCGGGATCGGCGCGGCCGAGCACCCCCACCAGCCTCAGCTCGTCGGGACGCTCACCCGGCAGATCCTTGGCCGAATGCACGGCCAGGTCTGCCTCGCCGTCCAGGACCGCCTGTCCGACCCCGCGCACGAAGCGCTCCTTATCGCCTGGCTCGCCGTCGCTCGATTTCACGGCGACGATCTGGGCACCGCCCAGCGCCTCCGCGACGAGTTGAGCCTGCGCGAGCGCCAGCCGGCTGCCGCGCGTTCCCAGCTTCAGCGGGTCGCTCACACTCTCAACTTGCCGGGCGCTTGCGCCGGCGCGCCGCGCGCAGCGGGCGCACCTCCGCGTCCTGCTCCTCCGGCGACGCGGTAGGTGCGTCGAGGCCGAAGAGCTCGCGCAGGGCGTTGACGTACAGGTAGGCGTCGTCCTCGCCTGAGGAGCGCTTCAGGCGCAAGGTGGGCTCGTGCAGCAGCCGGCTCGCGATCGCTCGCGCCATCGCCTGCATCCGCTCCCGATCGGCCTCGGTGAGCGACTCCCAACGAGGCTCGTTCTCTGCCAGCACGCGATCGACGATCTCGGTGGCTCGCTCGCGCAGCGAAGCCACCGTCGGGGAAACGTCCTGCGAGGCGAGCCAGCGCTCGAAGCGACCGAGTTCCGAGCGCAACACGCTCTCGGCTCGGCGAGCCTCGGCCTCGCGGCCCGAGGCGTTTCGCTCCACGAGGATCTGAAGGTCGTCCATGTCGTGGAGGCTCACGCCCTCCACCTCGCGGCAATCGGGGTGGATGTCGCGCGGCACCGCGAGGTCGATCAGCAGCAGCGGCCGACCATGGCGCGCCGCCATCACCTCGACGAGCGCCTCGTGCTCCACCACGTGGTGCGGCGAGCTGGTCGAGGCGACGACGATGTCGGCCTGCTCCATCTGCGCGGGCAGCTCCTCGAAGCGGACGGCACGTCCGCCGAAACGTTGAGCAAGACCAATCGCCCTGTCGTATCGGCGGTTGGCGATGAACGCCGGCTCGACGCCCCGCGCGGCGAGTGCTCGAGCGGTCAGCTCCGCGGTCTCACCGGCGCCCACTACCAAGACCAGCCGGCTCGAGAGATCGCCAAGCACCCGCTGCGCCAGCTCCAGCGCGACCGAAGGCACCGAGACGCCCTTCTCGGAGATGCGGGTTTCCGATCGGGCCCGCTTGCCGGCGGCAAGCGCGCCGCGGAACAGCCGGTTGAGGATCGGGCCGGTCGCCCCCTCGACCAGCGCCAGCTCGTAGGCCCGCTTCACCTGCCCCTGGATCTCGGCTTCGCCGATGATCATCGAGTCGAGTCCCGCGGTCACCCGGAACAGGTGGGAGACCGCGTCGGTGGCGCGCAGCGAGTAGAGGTGGCCCACCAGCTCCGTGGGACGTATCTCCGCCTCGCGGGCCAGCACCCCCAGCGCCAGCGACTCCGCCGCCACGCCGTCCGGAGCGACCAGGTAGAGCTCGGTCCGGTTGCAGGTCGAGATCGCCGCCGCCTCGTGCACCTCCGACGCCTCCACCAGCTCCCTGATCATCCCCGCCGCCCGGCCCTCGGTGAACGCGACCCGCTCGCGCAGCTCCAGCGGCGCGGTCTTGTGGGAGATGCCAAGCGCGAGCAGCTCAGACATCAGGGAACCTCTCCGCCGGAAGCCTCGCCTTCGGCTGCGGTTCCGGCGGGTTTGGGCGCGGGCGGGGCGGCAGGCCCAACCGCGCTGCACCGGGACTTCGTCCCTAGCTCCAACGGGCGCACCTGCCCCCCGCACCTCCGCGAGGTCGGTCAGCTCGCCCAGCTCGCGGTTGATTCGCTCGAGCTTCGCGGCCATGATCGCTACGTAGGCCAGGATCAAGGCAACGAAGACGACGTACGCGGCGGCCACGTACTTGCCGGCCTCGTCGAGCGGCAGGGCGGGCATCAGAGGCGCGGGGTCGTGGGGTCGTTCATCAAGCTCGCCGAGGCGGCCCGGGAGGGGAGCCCCGGCGCAATTCGCGAACCGGCGGTCGGCGGCGCATACGCGTCGCCCTCGAGCGCGCGCCGCAGGCGGGAGAGCCTGGCCGAGGCCGACTTGGCGGCCAACTCGAAGCGCACCAACGACAGCCAAAGGAGCGCCATCCCAGCCAGGCAGACCACGAACGTGAGCAGCATCGAGCCGGGCAGCCCTCCCGCGGAGGAGAAGGTCCGCGGGTGGATCAGCGGCTCCGCCAGGCGCACGGCCAGGAAGTTCAGCGGCACGAAGGCGCCCGCGGTGATCGCAAATACGGACGCGTAGCGGGCCTGGCGCTCACGGTCCTCGATCGCGTAGCGCAGTGGATAGTAGGTCGCGTAGAGCAGGAAGACGATCAGAAAGCTGACCAGGGTCGGCTCGTCCCAGACCCACCACTTGCCCCACTGCGCCTTCGCCCAGATCGCGCCGGTGACCAGGACGGCGGTCCCGAAGATGACCGAGAGGTGGATGGAGACGTAGGAGCGCGCGTCGTGCACCGGGTCGCCGCTGCGCAGATGGCGAATCGCGTGGATCCCGGCGGCCACGAACCCGGCGAGCGAGCAGATCGCAAGCGGCACGTGCAGGTAGAAGATCTTCTGGATGAAGCCCTCGGTATCGAGCGGGGCATAGAAGAAGACCAGCGCAAATCCGGCCGCGAGAACCGCGACCGTCGCCGCTGCTTGAGCTTGCAGGCTTGGGACCCTCATGCTCATCCTCGGTCCGGCGCCGGTGCCGCCGGTCAGTCCTCCAGCAGGAAGTCATAGACGGCGTATCCGACCAGGAGGAAAGTCACATCGTAGAGGGCGAGGATCGCCAGCCATTTGGCAATCCCGTCGTATGACGGCCCGCCTGCGGCGAGCAGCGGCTCGGCGGCGCCCGCCGCGGCGATCATCACCGGGACCAGCAGGGGCAGGAGCACCAGGGGCCCCAGCAGGTCGCGGGCGCGCGAATTGGCGGCGATCGAGGCGACCAGCACCCCGGTAGCCGCGAGGCCGAGATCGACAAGCACCAGGACGCCCGCGAGCGGCGCCAGCCCGGTCCACGAGTCGAGGAAGAAGACACCGAAAATGGGCAGGGCGATCACCTCCAGCACCAGCAGGTAGATGACCAATGCCGTCGCCTTCGCCGCTCCGAGCGCGGTGCCATCCACGGGCGCCAACCGGATCGCGTCGAAGCCGCCCTCGTCGCGCTCGGCGACGAACAGGCGGTTGATGGCGAGGATGGCCGCGAACAGGACCGTCGCCAGCAGGACCCCCGCGGCCAGGCTGCCGCTCAGCGCGCTGCGGTCGAGCCCGTAGCGGAAGAGGACGAAGGTGGTGACCGCGAACAGCGCCATCGCCGGTACCGATTGCAGGGTCCGGAGCTCCACCCTCAGGTCCTTGGCGAGAATCGCCTCGAAGGCCCGAAACGAGCTCGTTCGGCCCCTCACGGCGCACCCCCGTAGATCGCCCGGGCGTCGCCGGCCGACAAGCCGCTTGCGGGGCCCTGGTAGGCCACGGCTCCTCCCGCCCGCAGAACCAGAACGTGGTCGCCCTCGGCCAACCCGGCTTCGATCTCGTGGGTGACGACCACGCGGGTGCGCCCTGGCGCGGGGCCGATCAGGGGCTCGACCAGCGCCGCCGCCTCGGGGTCGAGGTGCGAGCGCGGCTCGTCCAGCAACAGGAGCTCGGGGTCGTGGAGCACCGCACGGCAGACGGCGAGCCGCTGCAGCATGCCCGCGGAGAGGTTTCGTACCAGCTCGTCGGCCCGCCGCGACATCCTCACCCGGTCAAGCAGCTCGGCGATCCGCTCCGCGGCGTCTCCTTCGAGCCCGTGCAGGCGGGCCTGGAAGCGCAGGTTCTCGGCGCAGCTGAGATCGCGGTAGCAGAGCGGCTCGTGGCCGAGGTAGCCGATTCGCCCACGAGCCATCCAGGCCTGGCGAGGAAGCGCGCAGCCGAGCACCGAGACCTCGCCTGCAGTGGGCCGGAGCAGGGTCGCAAGGACCCGCAACAGTGTGGTCTTGCCGGCGCCGTTCGGCCCCAGCACCGCGAGCGTCTGGCCCTCGCGCAGCTCCAGGGTCACATCGTGCAGGACCGTCCGCTCACCGTAGTCTCGCCGCAGGTGAGCGAGGGCGATCGCTGAGGACGGCGCGAGCGGACTGGCGGGCCTGGATTCTCGCTGGACAGCGGTGGTTTCGGCCACGCTCCGATTCTCCCAGTTGAACCTCCCAGTCGTGGGGGCCGTATGGCAGGGGTACGATCGCGCGATCAACGAGCTTCGGAGGTGTGAGGTGCGACGCTCCCTCGTGATTTCGGCAACCGCGCTGGTGCTGGCGGTGCCGGCGACCGCCGGCGCGGTGCCGCGCCAGATCGATGTCCGCGACGATCGCTTCGTCCCTAAAAATCCCCCCACTCGGAACTTCTCCACCGGCGCCAGTTTCCGCTGGTTGAACGGCGGCGGGACGGACAACCGCCACAACATCGTCCAGGACGACCGGCTGTTCTCCTCAGGAAATCCGATCAGGGGCCCGATCGACTATCGAATCAACGCCTCCGCCGGCTCCTACCACTATTACTGCACGCTCCACGGCTCTCCGCAGGGCGGCATGGCCGGTCGGGTCAAGGTGCGGCCCATTGCCCTGGCCGATTCGCTGGTGGGCGAGATCGAGGTCCGCTGGGCAAACGCCAGCACGGACACCGGCTCCCGCTTCGACGTCCGCTACCGGGTGGACAGCAGAAGGTGGAAGACATGGAAGAACGACACGGCCTCTTTCCACGCCGCCTTCGGCCACAACGACAGGCCCGTCAACTACAGGCCCGGTCGCCACAATTACAAGCTCAAGGTGCGCTCCGAGCGCAGGAGGGTCAAGAAGCGCAGCGACTGGTCGCCCGCGCTGAGGTTCGGATAGGGCCGAAATGGCCGGCTTACTGCCGGATACCGGCAGGAACCCGTCCAGGGATGCGCTTCAGCGGTCTTTGCGAAGGGTACGAGCGCCGACCCGAAGCAACGGCAGGCCGCCCTCGCGAAGCGCCTTCAACCGCTGGCCGTTGCGGCCGTAGAGCAGACGGGCCGAGGCGCGCACGGCCTGGCCCAGGGTACGGTCGTAGGGCTGCCACCAGAAGTCTCGAGTGAGGCCCGGCTCCCAGGAGACCAGCTTTACGTCCACGCACTCGTAGAAGCCGAACTTCGAGTGCGAGCGGCCGAGGCCCGACTCCTTGACGCCACCCCACGAGCATTGGCACGCGGCATGGGTGTAGGAGTGATCGTTGATCCACACCATCCCCGACTCGATCCGCTTCGCTATCCGCTCGCCCTTGGCGCGATCCTTGGTCCAGACTGAGGCGCCGAGGCCGAAGTTCGAGTCGTTGGCTTTCCGGAGAGCCTCGTCCTCGGAGTCGACGACGATGATCGGAACCACGGGACCGAAGATCTCCTCCTTCATGATCCGCATCTCGTCCTCGACCCCTGCGAGGACCGTGGGGGCGATGAACTTGCCGCCGAATCCCGGCACCTCGCGCGGGCCACCCGCCACCCGGTCGGCGCCGGCCTTGAGCGCGTCGTCAACCAGGTCCGAGACCACGTCGAACTGGTCCTGGGAAACCATGGGTCCGATCTCGGTCTCCCACTCCATCGGATCGCCGACAGTGAGCTCCCCGGCCCTTCGAACAACTCCCTCGATGAAGCGATCGGCGACATCGCGCACCACGTAGGTGCGTTCGATTCCCGAGCAGGTCTGCCCCGCGTTCGCGAAGCCTCCCCACACGCAGCCCGAGATCGCGTTCGCGAGCTCGGCGTCGGTGCACACGATCTGCGGGTCCTTGCCGCCCAGCTCGAGCACCGATCCCTTGAGCTGCCGGGCGCAGATCTCGCCCACCTTGCGACCCACGTCGACCGAGCCGGTGAAAAAGATCTTTCCCGCCGAGGACTCGCATAGCGCCTGGCCGACGGCGCCGCCGCCGTGGACCACGCGCACCAACCCCTCAGGCAGGCCCGCCTTCTCGAACGTCTCCCGGATCCGCTCCCCTAGCAGCGGCGTCAGGCTGGCCGGCTTCAAGACGACCCCGTTGCCCGCCATCAGCGCCATCGCAACCTCGTCAAAGGGGATCGACCACGGATAGTTCCATGGCGCGATCACGCCCACGACCCCAAGCGGCTCGTAGCTGAACTTGGCCTTCTTCGACAGGAACAGGGCCTGGCCCATGCGGATCGCCTCGTCGGCCAGAATCTTCGGACCCGCCTCCGCGCACCAGTGAAGGACGTCGACCGTGGGGACGACCTCCATCGTGTAGCTCTCGGTGATCGGCTTCCCCTGCTCGCGCGTCAAGAGCTCGGCGACCTGATCGAGCTCCTCGACCAGGACGTCGGCCGCCTTGCGCAAGTAGCGGGCGCGGTCGGCGAGAGTCAGCTGGGCCCAGAAGGGCTGCACCTCGGCGACGTCGTCCACGACCGCCTGGACCTCCGCGGGCTTCAGCGTCTCGACCGAGCCGACGAGCTCGCCGGTGGCGGGGTTAAAGGACTCGAGCTGCCCCATCACGGCGATTCTATGCGCGTACCCCGGTTGGAGTTAGGAGCGTCGGATCCGGGAGCGGAGCTCCGGGGGCCCGAGCCGGCGACCCCGCGAACCAGTCGCGGGGCCGCCGTATTTTCCTCGCCGCACGCGGGTGGTCGCTGAGGCGTGGACTCGGTCTGGTTGTCGGGATGGCGCGAAAGCGTCGCCTGCTCGGGTCTAGGGTCAGAACACCCACGCGCCGTGAGAGTTGCGGGACGGCTTGGCGAGGTGGCCGCGTCTCAGCGGCGGGCGCAGACTTTCCTAAGGGTCGCCGAGACGGCGTCGAATCTGCTCGAGACGCCGCCGAAGCTCCTCCTCGAACCCTCGCTCGGTCGGTTCGTAGAAGCGCTCGGTCTGCAGGCCGTCCGGCAGCACGGGCTGCTCGGCGACGCCGTCCGGCTCGTCGTGAGGGTAGACGTAACCGACGCCCCGCCCGAGCTTGCGGGCTCCCGGGTAGTGGGCGTCCTGAAGGTACGCGGGCGGCGGCTTCGCGCCATGCTCGCGGACGTGGGCCGTGGCCCGCTGGATGCCGCGATAGGAGGCGTTGGACTTCGGGGCCAGGGCAAGGTAGACGGCTGCCTGACCGAGGTTGAGCCGGCACTCGGGCAGGCCTACCCGGTCGACCGCCTGGGCGGCGGCGTTGGCGACCACGAGCGCCTGCGGGTCGGCGTTACCGATGTCCTCGGAAGCCAGGATCACCATCCGCCTGGCGATGAAGCGGGGGTCCTCGCCGCCCTCGAGCATCACCGCCAGGTAGTAGAGGGATGCGTCGGGGTCGGAGGCGCGGGTGGCCTTGATCCAGGCCGAGATGTAGTCGTAGTGGCGGTCTCCCTCGCGGTCGTAGGTGAGGGCCTTGCGCTGCAGCGCGTCTTCGGCGGTTCTGAGGTCGACCGGATGGCCCTGGGCCCGCGCCGTCTCCACGGCGCGCTCCAGCGCCGACAGCCCCACCCGGGCGTCGCCTCCCGAGCGGTTGGCGAGGAGCTCCAGGGCCTGCTCGGAGACCTCCGGCGGATCGGCGATACCGCGTTCGGGATCGGTGAGGGCGCGATGGAGCAAGCGACGCATGTGCTCCGGAGTGAGCGGACGCAGCTCGTAGAGCTGCGTACGGCTGAGAAGCGCCGAGTTGACCTCGAAGTAGGGGTTCTCGGTGGTCGCCCCGATCAGCGTCACCAGTCCCTCCTCGACCGCCGGCAGCAGCGCGTCCTGCTGCGCCTTGTTGAAGCGATGGATTTCGTCGAGGAAGAAGATCGTCGGCTCATCCGCGGCCCTGCGGCGCTCCTCCGCTCGCTCGATCACCGCGCGGACCTCGGGCCGCCCGGCGTTGACCGCCGAGAACTCCTCGAACGACCCGCGGCAGGCGGCGGCGATGATCCGCGCCAGTGTCGTCTTCCCAGAGCCCGGCGGCCCATGGAAAATGGCCGAGTGGGGTTCCTCGGTCTCAACCGTGGCGCGCAGCGTCGACCCCTCGCCCAGCAGATGATCCTGTCCGATGAGCTCCTCCAGGGAGCGCGGTCGCATCCGCACCGGCAGTGGAGCCTCCGCCGGTGGCACGCTGGTTCTGTGGCCTGGCGTGTTGCCGGTGTCGAACAGCCGCTCCATCCGCGATCTCCCGGATTCAGTATGACCCCGGCGTGGACGCACTCGAAATCATCGCCCTCGCCGCTTGGTCGTTCGCCGTCTCGGCGGTGGGTGGCCTGGTGGGCCTTGTGCTGGGCAACCTGCGACTGCCGCTCGTCATCCTGCTCGCCTCGTCGCCGGCAGCGGGCGCCGGAGCGAACGTGGCGATCTCCGGGGTCGCGGCGACGACCTCGGCGGTTGCCCACGCACGGGCAGGGAGGATCGACTGGCGCCTGTTCGGTTGGATGGCACCGACCTCGCTCGCCGGGGCGGTGGTCGGCGGGCTGATCTCGGGTGCCCTGCCGAGCCGTGTACTGCTGGGGGTGATCGCCGTCGTGGTCCTCTACGGGGCGCTCGAGGTGGCTCGCTATCGCCGTCCGGCCCAGGCGGAGCAGGCGGTGGGGCGCCGCGAGCTCCTGCTCAACGCCGCCGCGGTCGGGTTCGGCGTCGGGGTGATGGGCGGTGTCGTCGGCCTCATCCTCGGTTCGCTGCGGCTGCCGGCGATGGTCAAGTGGGTCGGCGTCGGCCCGTATGAGGCCGTCGGCACCAACGCGGCGGTCGGAGCGATCGTCGGGGTGGGGGGGCTGCTCGGGCACCTGCCGAGCGGCGTGGACTGGAGCCTGTTCGCGGTGGGGGCGGCCGCGGCGATCCCCGGCGCGTATGTCGGCTCTCACCTCACCGGCCGCCTCAACGAGCAGGCGCTCATTCGCGCCTGCGCCGTCGTGCTCGTGGTCAGCGGCCTGGCGATGCTCGCCCAGGCGATCGCCGGCTGAAAACCTGACGAAATGGTCGGCCACCGTGATACGGCCCACTAGGGCACGGCGAGTAACCTGGGCCGATGGGAGAGGAGACGGCTGCGCTGGCTGGGCACGCCCGCACCGAGGAAGAGGTCGAAAGCCGAGCGGTAGCGCTGCTCCAGGAGCTGATCAGGATCGACACCTCCAACCCTCCCGGCAATGAGGAGCAGGCCCAGCTCCTGTTGGCCGAGACCCTCACAGAAGCCGGGTTCGATTGCGAGCTTCTGACCGCCAAGCCCGGGCGCCCGAACCTGGTCGCACGGCTGGGCGGAGAGAGCGCCGGGCCGACCCTGTGCCTGCTCGGCCATGCGGATACGGTCCCCGCCGATCCCTCCGAGTGGAGCTTCGATCCCTGGGCCGGGGACGTTGTGGACGGTGAGGTTCGAGGCCGAGGCGCGCAGGACATGAAGGACCAGGTGGCCGCCGAGGTGGCCGCTGCTGCTGCGCTCGGCCACGACGGATGGCGACCGCGTAAGGGAGAGCTGCTGGTCGTCATCACCGCCGACGAGGAGGCCGGAGCCGCGGCGGGGGCGCGGTGGCTGTGCAGCGAGCATCCCGACAAGGTGCGATCCGACTACGTGCTGAACGAAGGCGGCGGCGTCTCGTTCGAGGTGGAGGGACGGCGTTTCTACTCGCTCTGCGTGGGCGAGAAGGGACCATGCCGCTTCTGGTTGCGAGCACGCGGCGTGGCGGGCCACGCCTCGGTCCCGGGCTTGGGGGAGAACGCCCTCCTGAAGCTGGCCCCGGCGCTCGAGCGCCTGCGCGAACAGCCGCCGCTCGAGCCCACCCCCGAAGGCGTGGCCTTCGTTGCGGCACTGAGTGGGGAGGAGATCGACCCGCGCGATCGCGACGGGCTCGCAGTCGCACTTGAGCGGCTACACAAAGCCGCCCCCGAGATCGCCGCCTACCTGGCGGAGCCGATGCTGAGGGTGACCCTGGTGCCGACCGAGGCCAGCGCCTCGACGAAGGAGAACGTGATCCCCTCGCACGCCGAGGTTCTGGTCGACTGCCGCGTGCCACCGGGGATGGGCCCTTCCGAGGCGCGCGAGCACGCCCGCGCGGTGCTGGGTGAGGCGGGGGAGGGGCTCGAGTTGGAATTCACTGAAACGGTGGTCGGGAACCGCTCCTCAGCCGACTCGCCCCTGCGCAGGGCGATCGAGGATTGGCTCGCGAACGCCGACCCGACAGCCACGCTGGTGCCGATCGTGATGGCCGGCTTCAGCGACAGCCACTGGTTCAGGCACGCCTTCGACTCCGCCGTCGTCTACGGCTTCTGCCCGCAGCGCGAGATGACCCTGCCCCAGGCGACACCGCTCGTTCACGGCGCGGACGAGCGGGCGGCCGTCGCCGATGTCGACCTCGCAGCTCGCTTCTTTGGAGACATCGTCCAGGTGGTGCTTGCGTGATGGCGTCGAGCCATTCCGGAAATGGCGCCTCCGCCAATCCCGCCCTGGGTACGCACGGCAACGGCTCCCGGGAGGAGCCGCCCCTTCGACTTGGTGGGATGGCGCTTCGCAACGGGCTGCTGATCCACGGCCCCAGGGCCTGGGCTGCGGCAGCTCGGACCCGTGACGGCCAAATCGAAGTGTCGTCGGGCCCCAAGCCGGTGTTCTCGCGCGGGCGGCTGGGCTCGACGCCGCTGCTTCGCGGCCCGCTGCGCCTGGCTGAGGCGTTCGCGGTGGTACCGCTGGCCCGCCGTCGCCTGCCGGCGGCGCGGCTGCCGATCGAGGACCCTCGGGTGCTCGTGGTGGGGCTCGCAACCGCCGCTGCAAGCGGGGTGGTCCGCAGCCTGGGACGGACCACAACGTCGCGCGGCCGCGCCACCTTGCGGGAGGGCGTGATCGCCGTCCTGGGAGTGCTGCCGGCGGCCGCGGCGCTTCGCGATCGAGACCTGGCCGCGTACCACGGCGTCGAGCACAAGGCAATCGGCGCCTATGAGCGCCACAGCCTGGACCCGGCCGACGCCCCCAAGGAGCACGAGCGTTGCGGCTCCAACCTGATCGCGCCGCTGCTGGTCCTCTCGGTGGCCGGCCAGCTGATCACGGAGAGACTGTTCAGGAATCCGGGGCCGTTGCCACGAGCGATCGCCGGCGTCGCCAGCGTCTCGGGGGCGGTGGAGCTGTTCGCCTACGCCGAACGCCATCCCGGCTCGCCGCTCGGCCGCGCGATCCACGGTGTCGGGCACCAGATCCAGATCCTCTTCTCCACCCGGGAGCCCACCCCAGAGCAGCTCGAGGTCGGCTCAGCCGCGCTCCGCGAGATCCTGCGGGCCGAAGCGGAGCTGGCAGCGCGCTTTCAGCCACACCGGGGGACTGCCGATACCTTGTAGGCACGAGGGGCCCATGGGGGAGGGCTACACCGCAGATGACGACGCTCTCGATACTAGGCATCGACTGGCTCGAGTTCCAGAGCTACGTCAGCCTCTGGGCTCCGCTCTTGCTCATGGCGGTGCTCGTCTACCTCGTGTGGCGGACGCTGAGGCTGATGCCGCGTACGAAGCCGCAGCAAATCACTCCCAGGTCCACGAGCTCCGTCACCTGGGCCGACATCGAGGGGGTGGAGGAGACCAAGGACGAGTTGCGCGAGGTGGTCGAGTTCCTGAGGCGGCCGAAGCACTTCAAGCGGCTGGGCGCACAAGGTGCCGAAGGGCATCCTGCTGCACGGGCCGCCCGGCACGGGCAAGACCCTGCTCGCCAAGGCCGTCGCCCACGAGTCGGGCGCCAACTTCTTCGGTCAGTCGGCGTCCTCGTTCGTTGAGATGTTCGCCGGCCTCGGGGCGGCGCGAATCCGGCGATTGTTCAAGCAGGCACGCGAGAACGCCCCGGCGATCATCTTCATCGACGAGCTCGACGCCGTTGGCGCCCAGCGCGGCTCGGACATCTCGGGTGAGCGCGACCAGACCCTGAACCAGCTCCTGGTCGAGATGGATGGCTTCGACTCCCGCGACAACGTGATCGTGATGGCCGCCTCGAACATGCTCGAGAAGCTGGACCGCGCGCTGTTGCGGCCGGGGCGTTTCGACCGCCAGGTCTTCGTGCCGCCGCCCGACATGCGCGGGCGCGAGCGGATCCTGGGCGTGCACACGCGCAACAAGCCGCTGGCCCAGGACGTTGACATGGAGCGGATTGCGCGTCACACCGCCGGGCTGACTGGCGCGGACCTGGCCAACCTGTGCAACGAGGCGGCGATTCTGGCGGGCCGAAACGACCGCGACTTCATCGTCCACGCCGACTTCGAGGATGCCTTCGAGCGCGTGGTCGCGGGCCTACAGTCGCGGAAGGTGATCACCGCGCACGAGAAGCGGGTGGTCGCCTGGCACGAGGCGGGGCACGCGCTCGTCTCGGAGCTGCTTCCGACGGTCGACAAGGTCCAGAAGGTCTCGATAGTGCCCCGCGGTAAGGCGCTCGGCTACACGCTCAACCTCCCGCAGGAGGACCGCTACCTGAAGTCGCGCGAGGAGTTGATCGACTACATGAAGGTGCTGCTCGCCGGGCGAGTGTCGGAGCAGATCACCTTCGGTCGGGTCACCACCGGGGCCGCCGACGACCTGAAGCGGGTCACGGACATCGCGCGCTCGATGGTCTACGAGTACGGGATGGGCACCTCGATCCGCTCCCATCAGGTCCCGGCCGACGACTTCACCGTCTCCGAAGCGTTGCGCCGCACGCGCGACGAGGAGGTGCAGGCGATCTCCGAGGAGGCCTACCGGGGGGCCTACCGCCTGCTGGCGGATCACCGTGACCTGCTCGACGAGATCGCCGAGGGCCTGCTCGCCAACGAGGTGATCGAGGCCGAGGAGATCCGCCAAGTCATGGGGCGGCACCGCTCCGGCACCACCCCGCCGCGCGAGCTCGAAGAGCACCGCGAGGCCGCTGAGCAGTCAGGAGATCGCGCCGAAGCCCTGGCCTCCGAACCCCGGACGAGCGGGCCGAAGGCCGAGCCGCTCTAGAGGCCGAGCTTCCGGTCGCTTACCTCGCAGGCGGCAGCGCGCCCTCCTGAGGCCCGCGATCTCGGCGCCAATAGACTGGCCGGTGTGTTCGAGCTGATCGATCACGTGGGTCTCGCGGTCTCCGACCTGGAGCGGGCGATAGCCCTCTATGAGGAGGCCCTTGGGATGCCGGTCGCGCACCGGGAGACGGTCGAGTCGCAGGGCGTGGAGGCGGTGCTGCTCGACGTCGGCGATGGGCACGTCGAGCTGCTTCGCCCGCTCGGGCCCGAGACCGTGGTCGGCCGGTTCATCGCCAAGCGCGGCGAGGGCCTGCATCACGTCGCCTATCGGGTCGCCGACATCGACTCGACGCTGGTCAGGCTGAAGGAGGCGGGCATCGAGCTGATCGACGCCGAGGCCCGGACGGGCATCCGGGGAAGCCGCGTCGCATTCGTGCATCCGAAGGCGACCCACGGCGCGCTCACGGAGCTGGTCGAGCCGGTGGCGACCCACTAGCGATCCCAGGAGGCAGCAGATGGCGGAGGAGATGAAGCGGGTCGAGATCGGGTTCGGTGGCGGCCAGGTGATGAGCGCTCGCCTGGAATCCCGGCACCTCGAGACGCTGCGCGCGGCGCTCGCCTCCACCGACAAGCTGGCGAGCGAGACGGCAAGCTGGTACGAGCTCGAGTCCGAGGACGGCGCGATCTCGCTGGACCTGCGCCAGGTGGTCTTCGTGCGCGTCGCCGCCGCCCCCCAAACAATCGGCTTCTCAGACACGTGAGGAAGTTGCTTGCCCTGGGCGCCGTCGCGGTTGGCGCGGTCGCCCTCTGGTGGCGCAAGAACCCCTCGGCCTGTCCGTACAGCCAGCGATTCTGGGTCGAGGCGCCGCACCCGCTGATCACCCGCGCCCGGCTGCGCGAGATCCTCGAGCCTCGGCCGGGGGAGCGCCTGCTCGAGATCGGCCCCGGGACCGGCTACTACACGCTCGACCTGGCCGCCTGGATTGGCGATCAGGGGACGGTCGAGATCCTCGACATCCAACAGCAGATGCTGGACCACACGATCCGCGCCGCCCGCGAGCGTGGCCTCTGGAACGTCAACCCGACCCGCGCCGACGCCCAGGACCTCGGCTGGGACGACGACAGCTTCGATGCCGCGATCCTGATCACCGTGCTCGGCGAGATCCCGGACCAGGACGCCGGCTTGCGCGAAATCGCCCGCGTGCTGAAGCCCGGCGGGCGCCTGGTGGTCGGCGAGCTGTTCGGCGACCCACACATGGTCACGCTGGGCTCGCTCCAGCGGCGAGCCGAGGCCGCCGGCCTGCGGTTCGAGCGCCGGGTGGGGCCGAAGCTCGGCTACTTCGCGCGCTTCAGCGCCTGATCGTCAGCGTTTGCCGCGCTAGCGGGCGAGCGCCGGCCAGAGGCGCTCCTCAACGTCGAGCACCTCGGCGGCCGCGCCGCCGACCCGCGACCAGAGCTCCGGCTGGGGCTCGTCGGCCTCGCTCGCGGCCAGCAGCGCCTCGGCCAGGGAGGTCCATCGGGCCGCTGCATGCGCGGCCAGCGGCGCATCGTCGTTCCCCGACTCGCGAAGGAAGCGCGAGTACATGAGCCGGAAGTTGCCGCCGCCCGTTCCACGCCGCTCGATCACCTGGTAGCAGAAGCGAGCGCACCACTGCCAGTCCTCGACCTCCTGGGGCCAGTTGCCGACCTCTGCGACGAACCGGCGCAGCGCCGGCAGGCCCTGGTAGTCACCCAGCGGAGGATCGAGCATCTGCCTGGCGTTCAGTTCGATCGCGGCGGCCGCAGCCGCGCGGACGTCGCCCGGCTCGGCCCCTTCCGGCATCGTGAGCATGTGACCGTCGAGGGGGAAGGCGGGATGCGTGCCGTGGCGGGCTCGGGCGAGGTTGTCGAGGCGGGTCGTCTGGAGCTCCTCGAACGAGGTGTCGGAGAGGTAAGCGACCTCGGCGTCGTAGCCGACCAGGACCACCGCGTGACCCGGGAAGTGTGCCGAGCTGCCGTAGTGGTCCAGGTAGTAGAGGTCGGTGAGCAGGATTGCGGGACGTCCGGCGTCAACAGCGGCCCGCGCCGCCTCCCAGGCACCCTCGGGATCAGGGAAGGTGTCAAGTCGGATCGGCGCCGAGGTCAGTTTCACGAACTGCTCCTCGAGCCGGCCTATGCGTCCGTTGGTGAACCGCGATGGCGAGGAGTCGTCGAACGCCACGTAGTAGAAGCTGACCCCCGCGCCGAGGCCGAGCGCCATGTCCTCGGAGATCTCGACCCCGTGAAAGGCGAGCAGGTTGCGAAGCGCCGTCGAGCCGCAGTGGTTCCCGGGAACGTGGCGGTAGCCGGGGACCATTCTCGGCGCGGTGATCGCCTCCATGTGCCGATTCTCCCTTACTCCGATGCCAGGCGGTGTCAGGCCTCGGCGGCTTGTGCCCGCAGGCGCAGATACTCGGAGCGCGCCCGAAAGGTGTCGCGCATCTCACCGATCAGCTCGTCGAGGAACTCGCGGCGATAGACCTCGTCGGTGAGCATCGAGATCGTGAAGTAGAGGCCCGTGAACGCGGCGATCGCGCCGGAGACGCGCAGCAGCTCCTCGGTGAGGATGCCCCGGTGGCCGAAGAGGTCGACCGTGACCAGCACGTTCCCGCCGGCGCCGATCCATGAGCGCAGCACGTCGGCGTCGATGATCAAGACGCCTAGGGCGACGAAGAAGCCGCCGACCGCGAGGCTCACGAGGAGCACCTGGAGTGCCTGGCTCACGAACAGGACCAGCCCGACGTTGAGGCGCTGCCGGCGATCGAGCTCGGGTCCCTCACCGCCTGCCTCCCGCTCCAGCGAGCGCACCTCGCGCGGCAACCGGGCGATCAGAAAGGAGGTGCCGAGGGCGACGAAGAGCGCCGCGAGAATCGCGAATGACGCCTGCGGCAGGTCGGCGAACACCTCCCACATCTCGACGGTCAGGAAGAGGACCACGGAGAAGATCATCAGCAACGGAATCGCCCGCATGAGCAGCGCAGCGACGAGGCGAGCTGGCTCAAGAGCCGAGCGAAGACCCACCGCACGATCGAGGGCAGGCCGTAGCCGATCACGCCGTAGATCAAGGCCAAGAGTGCGAGATTGGCGGCGGCGGTGACCGCGGCGCTTCGCCACTGCCCGCCAAAGATCAGCGGCAGGAGCGCCGGCAGGATGACGAAGGCGCTGAGCTCTGCCCGGCCGACCTCCTCCGGCAGCGCGAGCAGGGGTCGCCCGGCGGCGTGGTTCAGGGCGATGGCGGCAACCAGCAGGATCGCCAGGCCGCCCAGCGCCGCCGCGACGTTGCCGAGCAGCGACCAGTCGAGCTGAATCGCGCCGAGCATCTCGGCCAGAAAGACGACCGCGAGCAGCGGAGCCGCACGGTTGAAGACGTCTGTAGACGCCGAGAACCCCTCGATCAAGAGGGGGAGCCCTGCCCGCCTGAAGCCACGCTCGTAGTCGGCGAGGGGGTCGTGCGGGCTCACGGGCGCATTTCAGCGGCGAGTTCGGACGTTCGGGCCCTATGCTGCGCCGGGTGTTCGAGCGCCTCCAAGAACTCGACCGGCGCCTGCTTCGCGCGATGCGCACGCGCGGCCATGAGGCCCGGATCGAGGACGCGATGAAGGCGCTCGCCACATCCGGAGAGTGGGGCGCGGTCTGGATCGCAATCGGGGTGGCGGCGGCCGCAGCCGACGCGACCCGCCGCGAGCGCTGGCTGCGCGCCGCTGCGGTCGCTCCCGCCGCCGTGGGGGTGAACTACCTGGTCAAGCTCGCCGTGCGCAGGCGCCGCCCGCGCCTGCGGCGCCTGCCGCCTCTGGCCACGGCGCCCAGCGAGCTCTCGTTCCCGTCGGCCCACGCCACCTCGTCGCTGGCGGCAGCAACCGCGATGGGGCGTGTTGCTTCCGGCTCGCGCCCGCCGCTCTACGGACTTGCCGCCGCCATCTGCCTGACCCGGCCCTACCTCGGCATGCACTACCCCTCGGACGTGCTCGGCGGCGCCGCCATCGGGCTGGCGATCGGCCGGCTGTGGCCCGGATTGCGCGGCAAAGGCGCCGAGGACCGCCTGATCGATCTGGTGGCCAGCGCCGCCCCTTCAACCGCGTGAAGGTCGGCATCGTCGGCCTGCCCAACGCAGGCAAGACGACGCTCTTCAACGCCCTCACGCGAGCCGCCGCCGAGACCGCCTCCTACCCGTTCACGACGGTGGAGCCCAATATCGCTGTCGTTGAGGTCTCCGACCAGCGCCTGGGGGCCGTGGCGGAGGCATCGGAGGCAAGCCCCCAGCTTCCGGAGACGATCGAATTCCACGACATCGCCGGCTTGGTCAGGGGCGCGTCGTCGGGTGAAGGGCTTGGAAATCGATTCCTCGCCGAGATCCGCGAGACCGATGCAATCTGCCACGTCGTCCGCGCCCACGGCGACGAGCGGATCCCTCATCCCGAGGGGCGGGTGGACCCCGGCGCCGACGCCGAGGTGATCGACGCCGAGCTCCTGCTCGCCGATCTCGAGCAGGCGCAGCGGCGCCTGGAGCGGGTTCGAAAGCAGGCGGGTTCCGGGGCCAGGGACGCGGCCGAGGAACGCCGCTGGCTGGAGCGCGTGGTCGAGGCGCTCGGCCGGGGTGAGCCGGCCCGCGGAGTGCCACCCCCAGGCCTGGCGCCGAACGCAGCCGTTGACCTCCAGGCGCTGAGCTCCAAACCGGTGCTTTACGTCGCCAACCTGGACGAGGGGGAAGACAAGCCGCCAACCGAACTGGTGGAACATGCGCGGCGCCAGGGCGCCGGGTGCATCGCGGTCAGCGCCCTGATCGAGGCGGAACTGGCGGAGCTGCCCGCCGATCAGGCCGCCGAGATGCGCTCCGAGCTGGGGCTGGCGGAGTCGGGCCTACAGCGACTGGTGCGCGCCGCCTACGAGCTGCTCGACCTGGTCACCTTCTTCACGGCGCACCGCGGCAGTGAGGCGCGGGCCAGGGCGCTGCGCCGGGGGCTCACCGCCTGGGATGCCGCGGGCAAGGTGCACACCGACATCCAGGCCGGCTTCGTGCGCGCCGAGGTGATCGGCTGGCGCGAGCTGGTCGAGGCGGGCGGCTACGGCGAGGCGCGGGACCGGGGACTGATCCGAGCCGAGGGCCGCGACTACGTGGTCGAGGACGGCGACGTGATCACGATTCGGCACTGAATCAGCGTCCGGCCACCGCCTCTCCACAAGCGGTTAGATTCTGCGCGTGCGAAGCGAGGCTCGCTTTCCCCGCCTGCGCCGCGAGGACGGCCACTACGAGAGCTTCTACCTCAAGACCTCGCGGCCGACCGGGGGGCAGGGAGTGTGGATCCGGCACACCGTCCACAAGCGGCCCGCCGAGGATCCCACGGCCGCGCTGTGGCTGACCGTGTTCGACGCCGACGCGCCGGGGCCGCGGGCGGCCAAGGCCAGCTTCTCGGCCGGCGAGCTCGCGGCGCCGCAGGGCGCCTACATCCGCGTCGACGGCGCCGTACTGGAACCCGGCCGCGCCACGGGTGAGCTGGAGACGCCCGAGCTACGCGCCAGCTGGGATCTGACCTTTGACGATCCCGGTCAAGCTTTCCACCATCTCCCATACGACAGGCTCTACGACGCGCCCCTCCCCCGTACCAAGTTCCTCAGCCCCTACCCGCGCGCGCGCTTCAGCGGCACAGTGACACTGGACGGCGAGCGGATCGAGCTCTCCGACTGGCCGGGGATGATCGGCCACAACTGGGGGGCGGAGCACGCCGAGCGCTGGGTGTGGATCCAGGGGTCGGACCTGGGCGGCCAGCAGGGGGAGCTATCTGGACCTCGCCGCGGGTCGGATCAAGGTCGGCCCCGTGACCACGCCGTGGGTGGCCAACGGGATGGTGCGCCTCGACGACTCCGAGCACCGGGTCGGCGGCTTCGACCGGATCCTGTCGACGAAGCTGGGTGAACGCCCGACCTCGTGCGAGTTCCAGGTCTCAGGCAAGGACCTGAAGCTCCGCGGCCGGGTGTCGGCGGAGCCCCGCAACTTCGTCGCCTGGGTCTACGCCGACCCCAAGGGCCCCGAGCACAACACGCTCAACTGCTCGATCGCCGACCTCGAGCTGGAGGTCGAGCGCCGCGGTCGCCCGCCCGAGCGCCTCGAGCTCAGCGGCGGCGCGGCCTACGAGATCGGGATGCGCCAGACCGATCATGGCATCCCGGTCCAGCCGTATCCGGACGGCTAACGGGCTCGCCTCTTCAGGAAGCGAGCCCAGGTGCTCCGCAGGTCCAGCTCGGCCTGGAGGCCAGGGCCCGAGACCTTTGAGCTTCCGCGTGAGCCCACCACGCGCGCGCTGACGATCCGGGGAGAGTCCCCGCGCTCCAGGACCTTGATCCTGCGCAGCCTGCCGGCAAACAGCCCCGAGAGCCTGGACTCGATCTCGTTCTGCGAGTAGCGAACCGTCCACGAGTGGTAGGGAGATGCCCCGTCGTAGGGATCCCGGACGCTCTTCAGGTAGCGGGCCGGGTCGGCCCCGGGGAAGCCGTACTGGACGCTCTCAGTCCGACCGCCCGAGGTCGAGAAGAAGTATGTCGTCGCCACCCGCTTGCCGTGGCGGACCACGCGGCCGCGGGTCCGCTTGGTCGCCTTGTTGGTGGGCCCGGTCTCGGAGCCCTTGCCGCCGTACACCTGACTGCGCGTGTCGTCATAGACGTCGAAGGCGCCGTTTCCGCTGGTGGCCAGAGCGTAGGAGCGCGCGGCAACCGCCTGGGCCCGAAGCGCGGCCTGCGGCCACGAGGACGGGACCTCGTTCGGGACCACCCCCTTCGCGTACCCCTCGAGCCCGACCGCGTTGATCACCAGCAGGTCGCCACCCGATGCCGTCGCCTTCAGCCTGCCCCGAAAGACGCCCTTGTCTCCGATCCGGATCGTCCCACGGCCCGTGGCCGAGCCGGTGCGGCCGCAGTTCGCAATCCTGCCCCGATTGGGGCGCCGCAGGATCACGTCGGAGCCGGACCGCCTGAAGCGGTAGCTGCGGTTGCGGCGGAGCCGCTTGCCGCAGGCCTTCCTCGCCTTCCTGAAGGACACCGAGTCCGACCCGGAGCCGAGCAGGACCTTGATCGTTTGGCCCCCGGCGCCCCCGATCCGCGTGTGCCTGTAGTAGTGATCAAGGATCTGACGGTAGTTGCGCCCGTGCCGCGCGAGGCCGTAAGCGCCGTACTGGCTCATGCCGACCCCGTGGCCCCAGCCGTGTCCCTTGACCACCCATCTGGCGCCGCTTGCGCCTCCAGGCCAGGCCAGAGCAGCCAGCGCCACGGCGCAGGCCACGACCCCAACTGCTGCCCTTGTCTCTCGCTTCGCCTGCATCCGCCTTGGTCCGAAACCCTACGGAAGCCGCGCTTCGACCGCGGGCGCCCATTCCCTTCCGTTTCGTACGCTGCGGGTGTACCCGTTCATCGCCCGGCCGGCCGAAACGGGAATTCTGGATCTATGTGATCCACAAGCCCCAATTCGTCGGCAAATGCGGTGGCGTGAACCCGTGATTGGAGGCTTGAGATGAGCATCGCGACGCAGGAGCAGACCGTCGTCGACGGGGTCGAGAAGCGTCTCTACATCGGCGGCGAGTGGCGCGATGCGAGCCAGGGGGACACGCTCACGGTCGAGGACCCGGCGACCGGGGAGGCGCTGTGCGAGATCGCCGACGCAACCCCGGACGACGCCAAGGCGGCGCTCGACGCCGCGGTCGCGAGCCAGGCTGAGTGGGCCGCGACACCCCCGAACCAACGGGGGGAGATCCTCTGGAGGGCCTTCGAGCTCCTCAACCGACGGGCCGACGACCTTGCCCTGCTGATGACCCTCGAGATGGGCAAGGCGGTGACGGAGTCGAAGGCCGAGATTGCCTATGCGGCGGAGTTCCTCCGCTGGTTCTCGGGCGAGGCCCTGCGGATCGACGGCAACTACAAGCTGGCGGCCAACGCGGCCAGCCGCGTGCTGGTCATGCGCCAGCCGGTGGGACCGTGCTTCTTCATCACCCCGTGGAACTTCCCCACCGCGATGGGAACGCGCAAGATCGGGCCGGCGATCGCCGCCGGCTGCACGATGGTCTGGAAACCGGCGAAGCAGACGCCCCTTTCGGCGTTCGCCCTCGCCCAGGTCCTGGACGAGTGCGGCCTTCCGAGCGGGGTGCTGAACGTGATCACGAGCTCCTCGTCGAGCTCAGTCGCCCAGCCGGTGATCGCCGATCCCCGGTTGCGAAAGCTGTCCTTCACGGGCTCGACCGAGGTCGGCCGCAAGCTGATCGCCCAGGCAGCGGACAACGTGCTCAATGTCTCGATGGAGTTGGGAGGGAACGCCCCGTTCCTGATCTTCGACGACGCCGACCTGGACGCGGCGCTCCAGGGGGCGCTGATCGCCAAGATGCGGAACATCGGCGAGGCCTGCACCTCGGCGAACCGCTTCCACGTCGCCGACTTGCTTGCTGACGAGTTCGCATCGAGGCTCGGGGACCAAATGGGCTCGCTCACGGTCGGTCGAGGCACCGAGGAAGGCATCGACGTCGGTCCGCTGATCGACGACGAACAGCGCTCGAAGGTGGCCGAGCTGGTCGAGGACGCGGTCGGCAAGGGCGCCAGGGCAGTGGTCGGCGGGAGCAAGCTCGACGGGGCCGGCTACTTCTTCGAGCCCACCGTGCTGGGCGGGGTTACCCCCGATGCCCGCGTGCTCAGGGAAGAGATCTTCGGGCCGGTGGCGCCGATCGCCTCGTTCTCCTCCGAAGAGGAGGCGATCGCCGCCGCCAACGACACCGAGTACGGGCTGGTCGCCTACGTCTTCACGCGCGACATCAAGCGGGCGCTGCGCGTCTGCGAGGGGCTGGAGACCGGCATGATCGGCCTCAACCAGGGCATGGTCTCCAACGCCGGCGCGCCCTTCGGGGGCGTCAAGCAGTCCGGGATCGGCCGCGAGGGCGGCAACGAGGGCATCGACGAGTTCCTGGAGACGAAGTACGTGGCGGTGAACCTCTAATTGGGGAAGCCAATTGCGCCGCCGGCGCCTACCCTGGCGTCCCGCCTCGATCGTTGCCGTGGCGAGATGTGAATTCGAGGATGACCCGGGCGACGAGTCCCGGCTCGTCCCAGGTGGCGACATGGCCGGCTCCGGGCAGATCATGGACCTGGGCACCAGGTACCGCCTCGATCAGGCGCTGTCCGTAGCGGCGGCGCGGGAAGACGAGATCCTTGGAGGGAAAGACGAGCTGGACCGGGCATCGAATTTCATCCAGCCCGCTGGGCCCTGGGTGTCCCCTGGCCCAGGCCAAGAGCGCCGGGAGGATCGTGCAGTTGGCAACGCCGACAATCATGTGCGCCGTGTCCCCCGGATCCATCCGTTCGGGATGGGCGAAGTGATGCCAGTAGAGAAGACGCCGGAGCCGCGGGCGCCGGCTCCAGCGGGCTGGGTCTCGTGCCATCAGTCGCGTGACGCGACTGAACAGACCGTAGCTTCGGGCGACCAGCCGTAGACCGAGGTCCCCTCCCCGCTCCCAGCCGCCAACGGTGGCCATGGCGCTGCACGCTGCGGGCGCGCCCGCGTTTCGCCAGCACCAGCGCCACCAAACCGCCTAGCGACGTACCGGCAACGTGGGCGGTCGACCAGCCGGCGGCATCCATGTCGCGCTCGACGCCGTCGGCAAACAGGTCGATGCTGGCCTCAACATCCGCCGGCGACGACGGTCCGCCCCAGTGACCGATCAGGTTCACGGCCAGCACCTCGTGGTGAGGTTCGAGCAGGGGGATTACGGGCCGCCACTGGCGACACGTCCCGCCGCCCCCGTGAATCAGCACGATCGGCTCTCCTGCCCCGCCGCGATGCGGAGGATCCGGCGCCATTCCCTTCACCGTCGTCAGCGACTGTTAGTAGACCGGCAGCGGGTTCCCGGCCCAGAAGAAAGAACCAGAGCATGAAGGCGAGACTGACCGCGGATGCGGCCACGATGAACACCATCTCCAGCCCGGTGGGCTTCTCTGTGCGCGCGGGCTCGTCGCGCGTGCTGCGCATCCACGGGTACTGGGTTCGCGGCGGCGGGATCCGCTCCCCCGTACCGCGGCGGTCGATCACCCAGCCGACGATTTGCATCACGATCACGTAGCTGATCACGATACCCGGGAAGACGGCCACCGCGGTCTCCTTGGTCATCCTGCTAATCCCTGCTGCGCCCTGGATCTCGGCGGCGACGAGCAGCCAAAGCAGTGGGATGCCGAACCCGATCACGGCAGTGCTGATCACGAACACCGCTGAGATCCCCAACTTCCTGGCGAGTCGCAAGGTCATGCATTGATGCTGGCGCACGGGTGGGCGCGCCGCAATGGCGTTCTCACTATGGTTTCAAGGCGGAAAGTCGAAGAATCTACGATTTCAGGACGCGAAATGCCCCCGGTCGATGGTCTCGAACCTGCACTACGTAAGAGCTTTACCTCTTACGCGTCCACGCTCGCCGCGCATGTGGACGAGCTCGCCGACGATGCCGTCACCAGGATCCGCGCCGAGACCCCCCAGTACGCGGTCGACGTTCCCGACCTCGCCGAGGCGCTCTCCGCGGGCGCCCGTCCGAGCATCCTCGCCGAGCTGGTGGCGATGCAAGAGGACGCCGCGCTTCCTGATCGCTGCCCGGCCGTGGACGCCGAGGGCGCCCGCCTCGCGGCCCGCTTCGGGGTTCCGATTGACATGGCGATCTGGATCTACCGGGTCGGGCACTCCGTTCAGTGGGAGGGGTGGTTTCGGCTCGTCGAGCGCCACGAGGGCAGCGCGGAGGCCCGGCGCGCCCTGCTCGAGGCCGGCTCGCGCTTCTTCTTCGCCTACGCCGACCGGATGAGTCGCTGGGCGACCGAGGAGTACATGGCTGAGCGCGACCGGATGCTTCGCGGCCGGGAGCAGCGCCGCGTGAACCTGGTCAGGGAAGCTACTGGCCGGTCGGAACGTTGACGCGGGGGGACTCGACTACGACCTCAGCCTTCATCACCTCGGCGGGATCGCCTGGGGCTCGGAAGCGGCTGACTCCGTCCGTGCCCTCGCCAAGAGCCTCGACCGGCGCCTGCTGATCGTCGGTGCGGCAGACGACACGTGGTGGGCCTGGCTTGGGGGCCGCAGCCCCCTCTCCGAGCGAGCACTGAGCACACTGCGGCGCTGGCGCCCCCCTCAGGACACGCGGTTTGCTTTCGGAGAGGAAGCAGGCGGACGCGAGGGCTTTCGGTCCACCCACGAGGATGCCCTCGCGGCCCACCGCATCGCGAGCGCGGAGGAGCCGCCGATCACGCACTACGAGGACGTAGCGCTGGAGGTGCTCGCCGGCCAGGATCCGGAGCGGGCTCGCGCCTTCGTTAGTCGAGAGTTACGCGGCATCACGGCGAGGACGCTCGCTCGCAACGCCTCCGCGAGACGCTGCGCGAGTACTTCGCGGCGCATCAGAACGCGGCTGCGGCCGCGGCCGCGCTCGGCATCCACGAGCAGACGGTGGCCCAGCGTCTGCGGGCGGTGGAACAGCGCACCGGCGAAGCGTCGCCGCTCGGCGCACGGAGCTCGATACGGCCCTGCGGCTAGCGGCGCGGGGGTAACGAGCCGCCGCTTCGCCGCGAGCGGGTAGGGTCGGGTCATCGGGGCGCTCGAGCTCGACAAGCTGACCTGGCCCGAGGTCGAGGCGGAGGTCCGCGGAGGGCGCGAAACGGTGGTGATGGCCTTCGGCGCCACCGAGCAGCACGGACACCACATGCCGCTGGCCACGGATGCGTTGATCGGCGATCACTTCGCCCGTCTGCTCGCCGACCACCTTGGCGCCTTCGTGGCGCCGACGGTCCGGGTCGGCTGCTCCAGCCACCACCTGGCCTTTCCCGGGACCCTGTCGATCGCGGACGAGACCTTCCATGCCATCGTCGCCGATCTCGTCTCCTCGCTGGCAAGCGCGGGCTTCGCCCGGATCGTGCTCGTGCCAACTCACGGCGGCAACTTCGCCCCGTTGGCGGCAGCGGTCGAGAAGCTGCCGGACTCCCAGCGCCGGCAGGTCGTGGCGATCACCGACCTGAGCGTGTTCCTTCGCGTTGCGCAACTCGGCGAGCGGGAGTTCGACGTGCCGATGGCCGAAGGCGGCCTGCACGCGGGCGAATGGGAGACATCCATGCTGCTGGCGATCCACCCCGACCTGGTCCACATGGACCGCACCGAGGCCGGCTATGTCGGCGATCCGCAGGAAGCAATCGCGGGCCTGTTCGAGAGCGGGGTCGACTCGCTGTCGGAGACCGGGGCGATCGGGGATCCGACGCGGGCGAGCGCAGAGCATGGCCGCCGCTACTGGGAGGCGGTGCTGGACCTGGCAGTCGAGCTGGTCGAGGCCGAAAGCCGCTAGCGCCTCAGCGCCCCAGCAGCATCCCTATCAGCCCGCTCGACTTGCGCTTCTGGAGGTAGCACTGGTGGTACTCCTCCGCGCGCCAGAAGGGCTGTGCGGGTTCGATGGTCGTGACGATCGGATCGCGGAACCGCTCCTTGGCACGCTCCACAACCCGCCGCGCGATCTCGGCCTGCTTGTCGGAGTGCGCGAAGATCACCGATCGGTACTGGTTGCCCACATCCGGCCCCTGGCGGTTGAGCTGGGTGGGGTCATGGATCTCGAGGTACTTCTCAACCAGATCCTCGTAGTCAACCCTGGAGGGGTCGAAGGAGACCTGGCAGACCTCGACGTGGCCGGTGGTACCGGAGCACACCTGCTCGTAAGTTGGGTTGTCGACATGACCGCCCTCGTATCCGACCGCGGTGTCGGCGACGCCGGGGAGCTCCTGAAAGGCCTCCTCGACCTGCCAGAAGCAGCCGGCGCCGAAGGTCGCCTTCTCGGTCGCTGACTCACCACGGCTCTCGGTTGTCTCGCTGCCGGTCTCCATCGGGCTCCTTCCCTAAGCCTACTCGTGCGGGCGCGCCAGCTTGCGGTGGTCGAGGGCTCGATCGAGGATCTCCTCGGTGACCCCCATCTCGCGCGCGACCTCGCGAAGAGGCCGTCCGGATGTGTGGGCTTCCTTGACGATCTCGGCCCCGCGGTCATAGCCGATGTGGGGGTTGAGCGCCGTGGCCGTCGCCAGGGTCGCCTCGGCGTGGCGCTCCGCCACCTCCACGTCCGCCTCGATCCCCTGTACGCACTTGGCGTCAAAGAGCCGGCAGGTCGCGGCGAGCAGCTTGATCGAGTCGAGCAGGTTGCGTGCGATCAGCGGAACCCGCACGTTGAGCTCGAACTGGCCCTGCGAGCCGGCGACGCTGATCGCCACGTCATTCCCCATCACCTGCGCCCCGACCTGGATCGCGACCTCGCAGATCACCGGGTTCACCTTCCCGGGCATGATCGAGGAACCCTTCTGGAGCGCCGGCAAGCGCAGCTCACCGAGCCCGGCGCGGGGACCCGAGCCCATCAGCGCGATGTCGTTGGCGACCTTCGTCACGGAGACGGCTACCACCTTCAGCGCCCCCGAAAGCTCGACCAGGGCGTCGCGGCTTCCCTGCGCCTCGAAGCTGTCGAGCGGTGCGGAGATCTCCAGCCCCGTTTCCTCTGCGAGCTTGGCGCGCACGCGCTGCGCGAACTCGGAGTGCGTGTTGAGCCCGGTGCCCGTGGCGGTGCCGCCAAGCGGGATCTGACCTACACGCCCCAGGGTGCCACGCACCCTGTCACTGCCCATCTTGACCTGAGCGGCATAGCCGCCGAATTCCTGGCCGAGGGTGACGGGAACGGCATCCATCAGATGCGTGCGCCCGGCCTTGACCACATCGGCGAACTCCGCCGCCTTGCGCTCCAAGGCGGACGCGAGCCCGTCCATGGCGGGCAGGAGGTCGTGGGTCACCTCGTCGAGCGCGGCCAGGTGGACGGCCGACGGAAAGACATCGTTCGACGACTGGCCCATGTTCACGTGGTCGTTGGGGTGGACTCCGTCGCCGGCGAGGTTCGCGATCACCTCGTTGGCGTTCGTGTGCGAGGAGGTACCGGAGCCGGTCTGAAAGACGTCGATCGGGAACTGGTCGTCGTGCTCGCCGGCGCCGATCGCGTCGGCGGCGGCGGCAATCCGCTCTGCGATCTCCGGGTCGAGCAGTCCGAGCTCGGCGTTGACCCTCGCCGCAGCGGACTTGATGCGCCCCAGCCAGCGCACGACGGGGACGGGAATCGGCTGCCCGGAGACGGGAAAGTTGGCGATCGCCTTGCGGGTCTCCTCTCCCCACAGCTCCGTCGAAGTATCGGTCGCCATGCTTCCTCCGTTCGCCGTTTCCCTGATCCGAGAGGCTATCGCCGCACGCTCAGCCGCCGCCGCGGCCTGCTGCGTAGCCCCGCGCGTAGGCGAGGTCGAACGACTGCGTGCCGCGGGCTCTCTGGTAGCTGCGGCTGGCCTCGATTCGCCGCACCAGGTCGGTATGGATCCCGCTCGTCTCGGAGGCCCCCTCCTGAACCGCACCGACCAGGTAGCCGAGGCGCACCGTCTGCTCGCCGCCGGGATCCCTTTGGGCGGCGGCCGAAAGAAGCGTCGCTGTCCTGACCAGGGACGCACCCAGGTCGGCCAGGTCTCCCGCCGACTGGTCCTCCACCAGGCAGTCCGAGATCGGCGTCTTGCCGGCCAGCCGCACCGGGTTGGGGGCGGCTTCGAGGGCCTTCAGGTAGGTCGCGGCCGGGGCCAGGCAAGCGACCGGGGTAGCGCCGTCGTCGCTTGAGCCGCAGCCGGTCGAAACCAGCGCCAGCGAGATCAGGAACGGAGCGGCCCGCCGCACCGCCCTCATGCTAAGCGGCTTCAGTCCTCGCCGGGATCCGAGCCGAGGGACTCGAGGGTGCCGAGGATCTCACCAACCCTGCAAACGAGCAGGCGCTCCTCGTCGACTTCGACCCAGACGCCCGCCGAGGCGGGGAAGACCACGTGGTCGCCAGGCTGCACCGGCATCTCGACGCCGGCGTGCTCCCACCAGTCGAGGCCCGGGCCGACCGCCAGCACGATCCCCTGCTGCGGGGGCGGGTCGTGGCTTCCGGGCGGCACGACGAGCCCCGACCGGCGCACCCTGTCCTGGTCGAGCTCCTTGACCACCACCTGGTCGAACAGGGGTCGCAACTGGTGCCGGACCGTCTCCAGCGGCTCACGTCTGGATCGTGTGCTCACGCTTTGAGAATAACCGCACCGAGAGCGCCACTTGGCAGAATCCGGCGCCGATGGCCGCTTACCGCCCGGTAGACCCGAAGCAGTCGTTCCCCGAGCTCGAGCAGCGAATCCTCGAGCGCTGGCGTCAGCGCGACGTGTTCCATCGCTCGCTGGCGCAGCGGCAGGACGCCCCGGTGTGGAGCTTCTACGAGGGGCCGCCAACGGCCAACGGCGAACCCGGCTCGCACCACGTCCTCTCGCGCGTGTTCAAGGACATCTATCCCCGCTACCAGACCATGCGCGGCCACCGAGTGCCGCGCAAGGCCGGTTGGGACTGTCACGGCCTGCCCGTCGAGCTGGAGGTCGAGCGGGAGCTCGGGATCTCCTCGAAGGCCGAGATTGAGGCGTACGGGATCGCCGAGTTCAACCAGCGCTGCCGCGAGTCGGTGTTCCGCTACGTCGAGGAGTGGAACCGCCTCACCGAGCGGATCGGCTTCTGGATCGACCTCGACGACCCCTACGTGACCCTGACCAACTCATACATCGAGTCGGTCTGGTGGTCGCTGCGAAGGATCTGGGACGACGGGCGCCTTTACGAGCACCACAAGGTGGTCCCATACTGCCCGCGCTGCGGCACCGCCCTTTCCTCGCACGAGGTCGCCCAAGGCTACGAGGACGTGGAGGACCCGTCGGTATACGTCCGGCTTCCGGTCCGCCAGCCGTCGGCGCCACTGGAGGCTGGGGACAATCTCCTGGTCTGGACCACGACGCCGTGGACTCTGATCTCCAACGCGGCGGTTGCCGTCGGCCCGGAGATCGAATACGTGCGGGTCCGTGCCGCCGGGTCCGACGAGGTCCTGGTGGTCGCCGCGCCGCTGGTGGAGCGCGTGCTGGGAGAGGGCGCGGAGGTCCTCGAGCGGGTGCCCGGCAGCGCCCTGGCCGGCCTGGGCTACGAGCCCCCCTTCCCCTACATCACCGACTACGGGCCCCGCGGCCACACCGTGCTCGAGGCCGACTTCGTGACCACGGAGGATGGCACCGGCCTCGTACACACCGCCATCGCCTTCGGCGAGGACGACTTTCGGCTCGGCGAGCAGTACGGCATCAAGCTCCAGAACCCGGTGCGCGAGGACGGCACCTTCGACGACCGCGTCACCGACTTCGCGGGCGAGTTCGTGAAGGAAGCCGACCCGGCAATCGTCGAGGCGCTTCGCGACTCGGGCCGCCTGCTGCGTGCCGAGCGCTACCGCCACTCCTATCCCCACTGCTGGCGGTGCGGAACGCCGCTGCTCTACTACGCGAAGTCGAGCTGGTATGTGCGCACGACCGACGTTCGCGACCGGATGCTGGCCGAAAGCGATGCGATCGGCTGGCACCCGGAGCACATCAAGCACGGCAGGTTCGGCAAGTGGCTGGAGGGCAACGTCGATTGGGCGCTCTCACGCGAGCGCTACTGGGGAACTCCGCTGCCGATCTGGGAGTGCGGGTCGGAGGATTGCGGGCAGCGCTTCTGCGCCGGATCGATTGACGATCTTCGCCAGCGCGGCGGACAGGTGCCTGACGACCTCCACCGCCCCTACATCGACGAGGTCACCTTGAACTGCGAGTCGTGCGGAGGGGAGATGCACCGCGTCCGCGAGACCATCGACGCCTGGTACGACTCAGGCTCGATGCCGTTCGCCCAGTTCCACTATCCGTTCGAGCAAGAGGAGCAGTTCACGGAGCGTTTCCCGGCGGACTTCATCAACGAGGCGATCGACCAGACCCGCGGCTGGTTCTACTCCCTGCTCGCGATCTCGGTGCTCGTCTTTGACCGCGCCAGCTACCGCAACTGCGTCGTCCTCGGCCTCATCCTCGACCCCGAGGGACAGAAGATGTCGAAGAGCCGCGGCAACGTGGTCGATCCCTGGGAGGTGATCGACCGCCACGGTGCGGACGCCTTCCGCTGGTACTACCTCACAGCCCAGCAGCCCTGGGCCGGCTACCGCTTCTCGGCCGACACGGTCGGCGAGGCGGTCCGCCAGTTCATGCTCACGCTCTGGAACACGTACGCGTTCTGGGTCCTGTACGCGAACGCGGAGGGGCTCGATCCGGCGCAGGCAGGGACATCCGCGGGCCCCACCGGCGGGGACGACCTGGATCGGTGGGCCCTGTCCCGGCTGCAAGGAACGATCGCGACGGTGATCGAGCGCATGGACGCTTACGACTGCACGAGCGCCGGTCGCGCGATTGCCGCATACGTCGAGGAGCTGTCCAATTGGTATGTCCGGCTGTCGCGGCGGCGATTCTGGGACGGAGACCGGGAAGCGTTCGCGACCCTGCGCCGCTGCCTGCTGGACACGGCCGCCCTGCTCGCGCCGTTCACTCCCTTCCTCGCCGAGGAGATCCATCTCAATCTTGCCGGTGGAGCGGCTGAGGAGTTCGCCGAGCTACCGGACTCGGTGCATCTGAGCGACTTTCCCAAGCCCGACACCTCGCTCGTCGACCAGCCCCTCGAGGCCTCGATGGAGGCCGTTCGCCGCACGGTCGAGCTTGGCCGCGCGGCGCGGGCGCAAGCAGCGGTCAAGGTCCGCCAACCGCTGCGGCGGGCAATCGTCGTCGCAAACGACGCCGAGCGAGAGGCAATCTCGGCGCGCGCCAAGATCGTGACGTCGGAGCTCAACGTCAAGGAGCTGGAGTTCGTCGCCGAGGAATCCGAGCTGGTCAACTACGAGGTGAAGCCCAACTATCGCGCGCTCGGCCCACGCTTCGGCAGGCAGATGCCCCAGGTCGCCGCCGCGGTTGAGGCTCTTGACGCCGACAAGGTGACGGAGGCGGTCGAGGCTGGGCTCGAGGTTGGAATCAACGTCGAGGGCCGTGAGCATGCCCTGGGCCCTGACGACCTCACGCTTGTCCTTCAGCCGCTCGATGGCTATCAGGTCGAGGCTTCAGCCGGGCACGCGGTCGCGCTGGCGCTGGAGCTCGACGACGAGCTCCGTCGCGAGGGGCTGGCGCGCGAGATCGTCCATGCCGTGCAGAATGCCCGTCGCGAAGCCGGGCTCGAGGTCACCGACCGGATCGACCTGCGCCTGGCGGGCGATTCCGAGCTGCTCGACGCCGCCCGCGCGCACCAGGAATACGTCGCCGGCGAGACCCTCGCCACCTCGGTCTCCTACGACGGCGCCGAGGCCGAGGCGGCGGCCACCGAGATCGAGGGGCGCGAGCTGCGGATCGCGGTGGACCGGGCCCGCTAGCGCCGGGGACTACGCGGTCAGGGCCGGCTCGAGCTCGGCCTCGAGGCGGCGCTTCGGCATCGCGCCGATGACCCGCTTGGCCTCGGCGCCATCCTTGAACAGGATCAGGGTCGGAATCGAGAGGACCTCGAAGCGGGCGGCAGTCTGCTGGTTCTCGTCGGTGTTGATGCTGACGATGCGAAGGTCCTCACGCTCGGCCGCTATCTCCTCGAGGATCGGGTGGACGACGCGGCAGGGCCCGCACCAAGGGGCCCAGAAGTCCACCAGCACCGGCTGCTCGGCCTCGAGCACCTCGGACTGGAAGTTGCCGTCGGTCACGTCGGGGAGCTTCCCAGTCACTTCTCGTCTCCTGATCGCTCGATCTGCATCGTCTCAGCTTGCCGGCCAGGGCTTGGGCGGCTCGCTATACAAAATATAGTACGAGAGCGGCAGGCGGTTTGCTGGCCCGCGGCGAGGATGCCCAATGCACCGGCTCAGCGTCCCCGAAGCCGCATGGCGGGCACTCTCCACGCCGCCTCGAGCATGACCGAGCCGGTCATCTTCGATTGGCCGACCCGGCGGTCGCGGAAGGTGATCGGCACCTCGACCACCCTGAAGCCCGCCCGGATCGTCCGGAACGTCGTCTCGACCTGGAACGCGTAGCCGAGCGATGCCAAGGACTCCAAGTCGATCGCCTCCAGCGCCCGCCGTCGAAAGACCTTGAAGCCGCCGGTCAGGTCTCGGATCCCAACCCCCAGCGCCGCTCGTGCATAGGCGCTCCCCCAGCGGCTGATCGCCCGCCGGCCGGGGCCCCAGTCGGTGATCCCGCCGCCGTCGACGTAGCGCGAGCCGAGCACCAGGTCCGCGCCGGCGGCCGCCTCCAGCAGACGAGGGAGATCGCGCGGGTCGTGGGAGAAGTCGGCGTCCATGTGAGCGATCAGCTCCGCCCCGCCCGCCAGCGCCTCCCGGAACCCGGCGACGTAGGCAGGGCCGAGACCCCTCTTGGCGGTCCGGTGCAAGACCGCGACGTCCTCACGATCCTGGGCGAGGCGATCGGCGATCTGTCCGGTGCCGTCTGGCGATGAGTCGTCGACGACCAGGAGTTGCCGCGCTGGCGGCAGCTGCTCGAGTGCCGCGGCGACGATCGCCTCGACATTGGCGGCCTCGTTGTAGGTGGGAATGACGAGCCAGACGCCCGCGTTCTCCGACACCCCCGGATGCTATTCGCCGCCGCTGGTGGGGTGTCTCATGACGTTGTGCCTGCCCCATTAGGTTTTGCGGCATGCGAAACGCCGAGATCGCCGGTGCCCTCACGGAGCTGGCGACGTTGTATGAGCTCGACGGGGCGGTCAGGTACCGCGTGCTCGCCTACCGGGAGGCGGCCCGGGTGATCCGGCAGAGCCCCGTATCGGTCGAGGAGCTGGCCCGTGCCGGCAGGGCGACTGAGCTCCCCGGCGTCGGCAAGACACTGGAGGAGAAGATCCTTGCGCTGCTCGACAGTGGCGAGATCCCCGCCGCGGCGAAGTTGAAGCGAAAGTTCCCGCCCTCCCTGGTCGAGGTGACCAGGGTCCCCGGAGTGGGGGCGAAGACGGCGCGCCGCCTGTACGACGAGCTCGGCGTTTCGAGCCTCGAGGAACTGCGAGCCGCCGCCGTCGAGCAGCGGATCCGCGAGCTCAAGGGCCTCGGGCCGAAGACCGAGGAGAAGGTTCTGGCGGCGCTGGACAAGCTCACCGACGGGGCGCCCACCGAGCGGCTGCTGCTCTCCCGGGTGCTGCCGGTAGCGGAACAGCTCGCAAAAGACCTTCGCGCCAACCCCGCCAGCGACGCCGTGGAGGTCGCCGGCTCGGCCCGCCGCCGAACCGAGACCTGTCACGACATCGACCTGATCGCCACGGCCAGCGAGCCGGCGGCCCTCGGGCGGGCGCTTCTGGACCATCCCTTGGCGGCGACCAAGGGCTCCTCCGGCGAGGGCGGCGCTCGGATCACGACCCACAATGGGATCGCCGTCGACCTTCGGATCGTCCCGCCCGCCGCCTACGGGAACCTGCTTCAGCACTTCACCGGCTCGGCTGAGCACAACATCGAGCTGCGCGAGCGAGCCGTGCGGATGGAGTTGTCCGTCTCCGAGCACGGAATCACCGACACGCGCACCGGGGAGGTCTCCCACTACGCAACGGAGGCCGAGGTATACGAGCGCCTCGGGCTCGCCTACATCGAGCCCGAGCTACGCGAGGCCAACGGCGAGATCGCCGCCGCGGCTGCCGGCGCGCTGCCGGAGCTGGTCGCCATGGAGGACATTCGGGGGGACCTCCACTGTCACACGACGATCTCCGACGGTCACAACACGCTGGAAGAGATGGCGGAGGCTGCGCGAGCCCGCGGTTACGCCTACCTCGCTGTCACCGACCACTCCTCGAGCCACGGCTTCGGCAACCACGTCACCCCCGAGCGGCTGTGGGAACGGATCCAGGAGGTGCAGGCGTTCAACTCACCTCGCCGCCGCTTTCGGCTGCTCGCCGGCTCGGAGGTCAACATCCTCATGGACGGCTCGCTCGATTACGAGGACGACCTGCTGGCCGAGCTCGACTGGGTGATTGCCAGCGTCCACACCTCGTTCAAGATCTCCCAGCAGGCGATGACCGAGCGGGTGATCGCAGCCATCGAGCATCCGCTGGTGGACTGCGTGGGGCACCTCAGCGGTCGCCTCATCGGGAGGCGAGAGCCCTACGAGCTCGACGTCGAGCGAGTGGTCGAGGCCGCCGTCCGCACCGGGACGATGCTCGAGATCAACGGCAATCCGAATCGCCGCGACCTTTCCGAGCGCCACGCGCGGCTCGCCGCCGAGGCCGGCGCCTTGATCTGCGTCAACACCGATGCCCACCGGGTGGCGACCCTCAACAACATGGTCTACGGCATCGCAACCGCCCGGCGAGCGTGGCTGACCCCGAAGCAGGTCGCAAACACGCGCACCTGGGGTGAGTTCGCTCGCCTGCGAAAGCGGACCAAGCGTTAGGGCACTGAGGGAACAGCGGCACACGCGAACGCCGGCACCCCAGACGCGCCGAGCGAGTGATTGGGGACACATACGGTCCCCAATCCCACATTCGACGAAAAAGAAGCCGCCCCTCGATAAAGGGGCCCGGTCCCCTACTCGATCCAGATAAGTAGTTTGCTAAGGTAATTAGCAATGGTAAGGACTTCCGCCGTGATCACCCGTTCCTCCCCTCGGGCGACGCCCGATGCCCGCCTCGGCGAGCTTGCGGCGCGGCTACGCCTGGTGGTCGCTCGCACGGCGCGGCGGCTGCGGCAGGAGGCCGGAGTCGAGCTCAGCCCCACGCAGACGGCCGCGCTGGCGACGATCGAGCGCCACGGGCCCCTCACCCCCAGCGTGCTGGCGGAGCTGGAGCGCGTGCAGCGGCCGACGGCGACCCGGATCGTGGCCCGGCTCACCGACGAGGCGCTCGTCGAGCGCGCCATCGATCCCACGGATGGAAGGTCGTTCACCGTCACCGCGACGCCTAAGGGTCGCGCCTTGCTGGGCAAGCTTCGGACCCGCAAGAACGTGTACCTGGCGCGTCGCCTCCGCCACCTCGACGACGCCGACCTGGCGACGCTCGAACGTGCGGCCGACGTCCTCGAGCGCCTCCTCGAGGATGAGCGGCGGTGAGCAGGGCACTGCGCCGCTCCTTCACCTCGCTGGCGATCCCCAACTACCGCCGCTACTTCCTGGGCCAGCTCGTCTCGGTGAGCGGCAACTGGACCCAAATCGTCGCCGAGATGTGGCTGATCCTGGCGCTGACGGGCAGCGGCCTGGCGGTCGGGGTGACCTCGGCGCTTCAGTTCCTGCCGCTGCTCCTCTTCGGCGCCTGGGGAGGGCTGCTCGCCGATCGCTTCCCGAAACGCTCCCTGCTGACGGTCACCCAGGCCATGATGGCGCTCCCTGCGCTTGGTCTGTGGGCGGTGACCAGCGCCGGCGTTGTCGCGCCGTGGATGGTTTACGCCCTCGTCTTCGCGCGGGGAGCGATCAACGCGGTCGACTTCCCTACCCGCCAGAGCTTTGCGATCGAGATGGTGGGCGCCGATCGGGTTGTCAACGCGGTCAGCCTGAACAGCGTCCTGATTCATTCCGCACGCATCCTGGGACCGGCGGCGGCCGGGATCCTGATCACAACGCTCGGTGTGGGTACCTGCTTCTTGGTCAACGCGCTCTCGTTCGGCGCCATGGTGGTCGCGCTGAGAGCCATGGAGCCACACGAGCTACGCGCCGCCCCCGCGGCTTCTCGGGGGCCCGGCGCGATCCGCGCCGCGCTGCGTTACGTCTGGCGGACGCCAGCCCTTGCGATCCCGCTGGCGATGATGGCATTGGTCGGGACGCTCGGCTACAACTTTCAGGTCATCCTGCCGTTGCTGGCGCAGTTCAGCTTCGACGGAGGCGCCGCCGCGTACACCGCCCTCGCGGTGGCCATGGGGGTCGGATCCGTAGTTGGCGCCCTGGTGGCAGGAGCGCGAGGAAGGGTCGGACCTGGCCTTTTGATCGGAGCCGCGTTCGGCTTCGGCGCCGTCGCGCTGATCGCCGCTGCCGCCCCCACCCTGCCCCTGGAGGCCATCGCCCTGGTTCCGCTCGGGGCGGCCAGCGTCACCTTCGCGGCCGGGATCAACTCCTCGCTCCAGCTGGCGGCGGAACCCGCGATGCGCGGCCGGGTGATGGCCCTGTACTCGATGGTCTTTCTCGGCTCGACCCCGATCGGCGGGCCGATCGCCGGCTTGCTGAGCGAGGCGATCGATCCCCGGGCCGCCCTCGTGCTGGCGGGCGTCTCCGGAGTCGTGGCCGCAATCGGCGCCCGGGCGGCCTTCCGTCGCCTGCCCGCTGGCGGATCGTCGCGGCGCGATTGCGAGCGATCTCGCTCGGAACGACCGTATGCGCCAGGTCCCGCTAGGGCTCGACGGCCTCTCGCTCCAGCGGTGGGGGCGGCGGGTGACCGGCCGGCATGCGATCGCGCCCCAGACCCGGTGTCCGGATCAGCTTGATCGGCTCGAGGGCCGAGGTCGGCTCGACGTAGAAGCGAACCCCGTCCCGCTCCTCAATCGCGGTCACCGCCCGCTCCCGGTTTCGCCAGGCAAGCGCGTTCAAGATCGCGAAGCCCGTGCCGACCGCGGCGACCGGGGGCAGCAGCCAAGCGAGACCGCCGACGACGATCGCGAAGGCGGCGATCGGCCACAGTCGCAGGAAGGCGATGCGCCCCGGGCTTTGCGTGGGCAAAGAGGTCGCCGTCCGTGCCGACGCCAGCGCTCGCGCCATCGCCTCCCCGGCCCGCGAGGAGCCACCCAGAACGATGCCCAGTACGGCCGCCAGGGTCCACCAGCCGCCGGCGACGATCAGAGTCGTGTCGTCGGCGTCCTGCCTGGCCGCCACCACCGTGACCGCGCCCAGCGCCGTCGCCGATCCCCCGATCAGCAACACGGTGAGCCGCAGGAGGTCGACGAACAGCATCAGCCGCGCCCTTCGCCTGGTGATGGGACCGCGGGCTCCGCAAGCGCCGTCAACACCCACAGGAGCTCCTCCGTGCCGCCGACCACGGCGTCCACCTGCTCCGAGAGCTCCGCCGGCGCCTCGGCCGAGGCGATGCCGATGCGCACCGCGCCGGCGAGGGTCCCGGCGGCGACCAGCGACCGCAGGGCGTCAAAAGCATCGAGGTCGGTGCGGTCGTCGCCGGCGTACAGCGCCCGCTCGATCCGCTGCCCGGAGAGGAGTCGCTTCACGGCGGTTCCCTTGTCGATCTCCACGGCGGGGCGGACCTCGAGCACCTTGCGCCCCCAGCGAGGCTCGAGTCCAGCCTCCCGGGCGGCTGCCGCGATCTCGCCGGCCCGTCCGCTCGGCGGCCTCCTCGTCGACCGCCCCCCGCCAGTGAAGCGCCTGAATCGGGCCCTTGTCCTCGAGCCGCAGCTCAGCGCCGCTGAGCGCGGCCGCATCGAGCTCGTGAACGAAGTCGCGCGCGGCCAGGACACGTTCGGTGACCGCCGGGTCGACGACCGCCTCCGCGGCGCGGGGGGCCAGCAGCTCGAGGCCGTGGTTTCCCGCGTACGTGAGCTCGCCGACTCCGACTAGCGCGCGGGCCTCGACGGCGCGGCGGCCCGACACGCAGGCAACCAGCGCGTAGCGTCCCGCCAGCGCCCGGAGCGTCTCGCGGGTCTCTGCGGGGACGGCAGCCGACCCGGGATCGCCGACGATCGGGGCAAGGGTTCCATCGACGTCGCAGAGCACCGCGGCGGATCCGGGATCGGTGCGGAGGGGGGCGATCAGCTCCGCGATCCTCGGTGCGACGGCCGGCTCCGCGGTCACGGCGGCGTGGCGGTGGCGGCCATCATGGTCACTAGTATCGCCGCCCGTGTCCCGTGATCGACTTCTGAAGCTGGTCGCGATCGGCACCGCGGCGGGGGCCTTCAGCGGCCTGTTCGGGGTGGGTGGCGGGACGGTGATCGTGCCGCTCTTGATCCTTTGGCTCGGCTACGGCGAACGCGAGGCAACCGGCACCAGCCTGGCCGCGATCGTGGTCATCGCCGCCCTCGCGGCGGCCGGACAGGGCCTGTACGGGAACGTGGATGTGACGAACGCGGTCGTGGTCGGAGTGCCGGCCCTGGCCGGCGTGGTCGCCGGAACGGCGCTTCAGCAGCGGCTTCCGGAGCGCGGCGTGGCGCTCCTGTTCGCGGCGCTCCTGGTGGCCACCGCCGTGGCGCTGATCCTGCCCTGATGGAGTATGTGGCCGCAGCCCTGCTCGGGTTCGTCGGAGGAACCCTCGGCGGTCTGGTCGGCGTCGGCGGCGGGGTCCTGTTCGTGCCCGCGCTGGTGATCTTCCTCGACCAGTCCCAGATCCGCGCCGAGGCGACCTCCCTCCTGGCGATCGTCTTCGTGGCGCTGGTCGGCGCCTGGCGCCAGCGGGGCTACGGAAACGTGCGGGTCCGCGACGGCGTGCTGGTGGGCATCCTCTCGCCTCTTGGCGTGGCAGCCGGAGTCGTGATCTCGAACGCCGTCCCTGAACGCACGCTCGAGCTCCTGTTCGCCGCCTTGGTCCTCGTGTTCGCCGCTCAGCTTCTGCGCCGAGCTTTAACACCACCGACGGCACCGAATGCGGTGCCGTCGGGTTCGGGCTCCAGCGGGGCGGCAGGTCCACACGCCTAGCGAGCCCGGATGGCGAGCGGTGGCGAAGGATCGTCGTCGCCGGCGACCGGAGGGAAGCCGGCCGACGATCCCGTCCGCGACTTCGTCGCTAGCCCAAGCCATGTTCCAGTGCTCCCTTGACTGAGGCGTCGAGGGCGTTCAGGCGGTAGAGCGCCAGCGCCTCGGCGGATGCGAAGCCTCGCGCCCCGGAGCCGGCGCCCTGGCGGGCCCGACCCGGGCCGGACTCGGGGCCGTGGTGCGAGAGAACGCAGTGAAGCAATGCCAGCCGGCGCTCGGCGGGGAGCTCGCCGGCCGCCCCCGCAACCAGCTGCGCTCCGATCGCCAGATGGCCGAGCAGCCGGCCTTCATCGCTGATACCGAACTCCGCCTGGTAGGTGAACTCGCGCGTCTTGCCGACGTCGTGAACAAGCGCAGCCGCCATCAGCAGGTCGGAGTCCAGCCTGGGATGGAGCTGACACAGCTCGCCGACCAAGGTTCCCACGGAGACGGTGTGCTCGAGCAGCCCACCGAGGTAGGCGTGATGCCCGCTCCTGGTGCATGGGGCACGGCGGAAGTCGCTGGCCAGTGGCTCGGCGAAGAGAAGCCGCTCCACCACACCGCGCAGGCCGGGATCGTGCACCTCGCGGCACAGATGCTCCAGGAAGCCCTCGAGCTCGTCGACCGAGCGATAAGCGGCGGGAAGGAAGTCGGCGGGGTCGAACGACCCGGGTTCGAGCCGGCGAACGTCATCGAGCTCCGCCGCCAGCTCGCCCCTGAAGCGCTCGAGCTTGCCGCGGGCGAGCACCGCGTCTCCGCGTTCAAAGCGCAGCCCGATCCGATCGGCCTCGCGGAAGACCCGAGCGGAAAGCGTGCCGGTGCGGTCGCGCAGCTCAACCGAGAGGTAGGCCCCCCCGTTTCGAGCCGTCAACCTGTCCTTGCGCACGCAGGCGTAGTGGCCCGCGAACCGCTGACCGGCGCGCAGCTCGGCGATTGCGGGCTGAGCCTGCTTCCCGTCTGAAATCGCCACCGCCGCTTCCACATATCGATCGTGAAGCCCGCCCCGGACGGCTCGTGCGAGATAGGCTCGAACCCATGGACCCGGTGATCTGGCAAGGCGATCCGCCCGAGCTTCGCACGCCGGCGCTCGTCTGTGCCTTTGCGGGCTGGAACGACGCCGCCAGTGCGGCCACCGCGGCGCTGGAGGCGGTCGCGGCGTCGCTCGACTCGGAGGTCGCAGCGCAGATCGACCCGGAGGAGTTCTACGACTTTCAGGTCAATCGGCCGACGATCCGCCTGGTCGAGGGACAGACGCGCCAGATCGACTGGCCCGCGAACACGCTGCTGACCGTGAGCGTGCCAAGCGCCGAGCGTGACCTGGTGCTGCTCAGCGGGGTCGAACCCAATGTGCGGTGGCGCACATTCGCCGACGCGATTCTGTCCGCCGCCGAGCGCCTGGGCGTGCAGATGGTGATCACGCTCGGGGCCCTGATCGCGGACGTCGCCCACACGCGTCCGGTGCCGATCACGGGCCTCGCCTCCGATCCGGAGTTGGTGGAGCAGCTCGGCCTCAGCCGCTCCAACTACGAGGGCCCGACCGGAATCGTTGGCGTCGTGCACGACGCCTGCCGGCAGCGAAAGATCGCGTCGGCGAGCCTTTGGGCGGCAGTCCCGCACTACGTCGCAGCGGTGCCCAATCCAAAGGCGGCGCTGGCGCTGTTGCGCCGCCTGGAGGGGCTGACTGGCATCGCCGTCGAGGCCTCGGAGCTCGAGGACGCCACCGAGCGCTTCGAGGACCAGGTCGATCGTGCGATCGCCGCCAACCCGGAGATCGAGGAGCTGGTCCGCGACCTCGAGGCTGCGCAGGAGGGTGAGTTCGAGCCCACCGGGGACGTCCCCTCGGCAGATGACATCGCCCAGGAGTTCCAGCAGTTCCTCCGCCAGCGGGGCACGGACAAGAACTGATGCCGGTCTGAGCTAAGCCTCCGAGGCGGGGCAGATGAGGCGGTAGTCGCACCAGCTGCAGATCTCATACGAGGGCCGCGGCTCGAAGTCCTGGCCCTCGATCCCGGCCGCCACCTCGAGCACCGTGCGCTCGACCCGCTCAGCGTCGTCGGGGGCCGCGGGCACCGGCACCCGCTCGTCCTCCAGCACGTACCAGTAGCTGCCGAGCTCGGTCTCGACCTGCCACGCCTCGCGGGCGCCAAGCCGGTACAGCGCCAGCTGCACGTCGTCGCCCGAACCGGTCCTGCGCTCGCCGGTCTTGTAGTCGATCAGCTCGTAACCGCCGTCGGGTAGCTGGTCGACCCGATCCACCCGGCCGCGGAGCTGATGGGAGCCGATCGCGAAGGCGAAGCCTCGCTCCAGCCAGACGGGTCTGGACTCGGAGCGCTGGTGATATTCGTGGTAGCGCGCCAGCGCCGCCACCGCCCGATCGCGGTACTGCAGCTCGTCGTCGGATGAGCCGAATCCGGTGCGGCGCCAACCCGCCTCGAACAGCGCCAGCAGGCGATCCAGGCTTCCGCCGGGGGACGCAGGCTGAGCACCCGACGCAGCCGCCAGCGCATCGGCCCGCAGCTGCTCGCTGTGGAAGCGCTCCAGCACCTGGTGGATGAGAATCCCGAACCGCTGGTTGATGGTCGGCTCCTGCGGGATCGCGAACACCCGCGCGAACTTGTACTTAAGCGGGCAGGTCCGGTACAGGTCGATGTCCGAGGCCGAGAGCGCCAGGCCCTCGCCCCGGCGGGGGATGAACTGCTCCAGCGATGGCTCGCGCCGGGCGGCCACCAGCTCGCGCCGCGCCGCAAGGTCGCGCTCCTCGCCGATCACGTACTGGTCCAGAGTCGACGCCTCGAGCGCCGCGCGCTGCTCCGGCGAGGCTGCCCGGCCAAGCAGCTCGTTGAGCGCCGCCAGGGCCTCCGCGGCGGGCTCGGCATCTGGGCGCTGGACCAGCGCCGCGAGCTTGATCAGCTCCAGATAGCGCGCTACCGCCTGGGTCACGTCCTCGGCCGTGTCCAGCCGCATCTCCGAGAGGGCCGACCCCGCCCGCCATGACGCCTCGAGCACCTCGTCGCGAAGCATCCGGTAGGTCGAGTGGAGACCCTCGGCGGGCCCGAACAGCTCTTCGGTGTGCACTTCCTCCTCGGCGTCCAGCGCATCCCGAGCCGCCTCGTAGAAGGGAGAGGGGGGGATCGGTCCCTCACTGGTGTTCTGGGGCCAGGAGAGGACGAGGGCGCGGCGGGCGCGGGTCATCGCCAGGTAGGCGAGGCGAGCCGGACGCGCCCAGCCGCCAGAGCGACCCGTCGGCGACTCCCCGTCGCCGTTCGGGGGCGGCTCGGCAAGAAGCTTGGGCGGAACCCAGCCCGCGTCGCGGTCGCGTCCGGCGATCGCGCCGCGGTGGAGGCCGAGCAGATAGACGTGCTCGAACTCGAGCCCCTTGACCTGCTCGGGCTCGGCCAGCACGACCTCGCCAGGCGGTGGGTTGGACGCATCGTCCGGGTCGAGCTCGCCCGCGTCGGCGACCGCTGTCAGGTGGCGAACGAAGTCCCGAACCGAGCCGCGGGGCTCGCGGCGCGTCCACGCGGTCGCGAGCTCCGAGAGCCGCGAGAGGCTCTGCAACCGCTCGGCGGCCTCCGGGGTGGCAACGAAGAGCCGGTGGCGACGCAGCCCGATGCGTTCGATCAGACGCCGCACGAAGACGTCCGCCCGGATCTCCTCCAGCGCCGCCGCTGCCGCGTGGTGAAGCTTCAGGAACGCCTGGATGCGGTCGCGGGCCTCCGGCGGCAGCTGGGGGCTCTCCAGGGCGGCCTCGAGCGCCGAGATCATGTCGAGCTTGCGACGCCGGGCGATCGCGGTGCAGCGCGCCAGGTCAAGCGAGCGAAGCTCGACCGGCGGCCGGGTAACGGCCCGCACGACCGCCGCCGAGTCGGTCGGATCCGCAAGCATCCGCAGCCAGGCGACCACGTCGCGGACCTCAGGCCGCTGGAACAGGGCGGCGTCACCGGCGAAGCGGAATGGCACCCGGCGCTCCTCGAGCGCCGCCGCCACCAGGCGCGCCTCGCGCCAGCCGGAACCAACGATCACGCACACCGCCTCCGGCCGCACCTCGCCCGCGGCCAGCAGGTGCTCGATCTCCCGCGCGGCTGCCTCCGCTTGGGCGCGCTCACTGCTGCATCGCCAGAATTTAACTCCGCCGACATCCTCGGCTTCGCCTCCGGTGTCGGCGGGTTTGGGCGCCAGCGGGGCGGCAGGCTCAGCCGTATCTACCGGGACTTCGTCCCTTGCCCGGCCGGTCCACCTTGGGTGCCAGGTTCAACCGCCTGAACCGGGACTTCGTCCCTAGCCCCGGCGGCTCCACCTTCGGCCAGTGCTGACACAGCGGCTGACGCGGTGTGGATCGTGGGGCCGAAGCGGAGGGGGTGGTCGAGGGTCACCTGGTCGGCGTCGGGGTGGCTGTCCATGAATGACGGGGTCGGGTCGCGGACCGCCAGCGGGGGGCGGCGAATCGACTGGCCCAGGTCGCAGGCGCAGACCAGGTTGCCGTGCTCGACCACCAACGCCTCGACCAGTGCGCGGTGAGCCGCTCCCGCGTCCTCGAGCTCGTCGACCATCAGAAAGGGGAAGCGCTCGAAGAGCGCCTGGCGCACGTCGGCGCGTTCGCCGACTAGGCGCTCCAGCTCGATCACCAGGTCGCCGGCGTCGAGGCTGTCGCAGTCGCGCAGTACGCGATCGTGACTCGCGTACAGATCGGCGAACTCGCGCTCGCGCTGGGCCCGCTCGCGCTCCGCCGCGCCACGCGCCTCGCGCTCACGCTGCTCGGCCCAGTCGCGCATCCGGCCGGGGGTGATGCGCTCCGCCTTCAGAGCGTCGATGCGGCGTAACAGCCCGGCCAGGAGCCCCGCCGGGTTGCCGCGGATCTCGTGCCTGCGAAGCGACAGCTCGTCGAGCCTGTCGAGCAGCATCGCCAGCCGATCCGCAGCGCGCACCGTGGCGAAGAACGGGTCGATCCCTGCCTCGAGGGCATGCTCTCGGAGCAGGCGCTCGGCGACCACCTCATAGGTCGAGATCCAGAGCTCCTCGTAGGGGAGCTCGATCAGGGCGGCCGTGCGCGACCGCAGGCGGGTGGCCGCTGCGCGCGAACGCGCCAGCACCATGATCCGCTCGGGAGCGGTCCCCGCCGCGACCAGGCGAGCGAACCGGGCCGCCAGCGCTTCGCTGCGCCCCGAGCCGGCCGGACCGACCACCAGCATCGCCCCCGAGCCATGCTCGACCACCCGCCGCTGGGCGTCCGTGAGCCGCATCCCGAGGCCGGCGGCTTCCTCCATCGGCCTAACGCTAGCGGGCGGGGCAAGCGTCATCCGCGGGGTGGCGCCGGATCGTTTCGAGATGGCCCACTAGCATGGCCCGGGTGGCGCGCAAGCAGCCTTCCGAGCTGGGCGACGCCTCGCCGGCCGCGAGCCCGCGCGAGGCGGACTGGCTCTCCGCCTGCCGGCGCATGGTCGCCGCGCAACGCGAGCTGTTCGCCGAACAGCGGGGGATCGCCGCGCGCACGGTCTACGCCGGGATCGGTGAGGGCGGAGATCGCGCGCTCGCCATCGATCGCCGCTGCGAGGACATCGTCTTCGCAGAGCTCGAACGGCTGCACGGCGAGGGGTACGAGTTCACGGCGATCTCCGAGGAGCGCGGCGAGGTCGCCTTCGGCGACTCCGAGTCGGCCACTCGCGTGATCGTCGATCCCCTCGACGGCTCGTTGAACGCGCGCCGCATGCTTCCCACACACTCGCTCAGCATCGCCGTCGCGGAGGGCTCGACGATGGCCGACGTCGAGCTCGGCTACGTGTACGACTTCGGCGCCTCCGAGGAATACTTCGCGCGCCGCGGCCAGGGAGCGACCCTCGACGGCCGGGAGCTGCAAGCCCATGGCCCCGGCTACGGTCTCGAGGTAGTGGGGATCGAGTCGGCGAAGCCAGAGCGCACACTGCCCCTGCTCGAGGCACTCGCCGGCAAGGCCTACCGGATCCGGTCGGTCGGGTCAATCGCGATCTCCCTCTGCTACGTGGGAGGAGGCCGGTTCGACGGCATGCTGACCGGCCGCGCCTGCCGTTCGGTCGACGCCGCGGGTGGGCAGTTGATTGCGCGTGAGGCCGGCGCCGAGGTGGTCTTTGCCGGATCGGGCCTGGACGTGAGCCTCGACCTCAACGCCCGCTACCACGTCGCCGCTGCCCTCGATCGAGAGCTGCTAGCTCCCGTGCTCAAAGCCCAGGAGCGCGCTGAGCCGCCACCTGAGCCAGGCGCATGAGCCCGAGCGGGTTCGTGGACTGGGGCCTGGCCGAGCGGCTCGCGCTGGCGCTCGGCGGCGCGACGGTGCGCCGGGCGACTTCGACCAGCAGGCTGTGGACTCCGCCTGCGCCGACGCCGTGGCTCTGGCGCTCGACTACTCGCGCCTTCGCCCCGCGGCCGAGCTACCACCGCCGGAGCTGATCGATCGCGGCGAGTGGGCGCGGCTCGGGCTGCGGACGCTGCGCGAGCTCTCGGAGCAGTTCGAGCGCCGAGTCGCCGAGGGCCTCTCCCTCCCCGGTCCGCTTGGCGGCCTCGCCCGCTCCCTGGCGGGAGCCGCGGCGGGCGCCGAGGCCGGGATCGCGGTCGGCTATGGGGCGCGCAAGGTACTCGGCCAGTACGACGTGCCGTTGGTGCCGAGTGAGAGGCAACCGCGGCTGGTGTTCGTGGGCCCGAATCTCGCCGCGGCACACCTGGAGCTTGGGGAAGACCCCGCCGTCTTCATGCGCTGGATTGCGCTCCACGAGAGCACTCACTCGATCCAGTTCGCGTCGGTCCCCTGGCTTCGGCCGCATCTGGCGGAGCTTCTCGAGCAGCTGATCGCCGGCGCCTCAGAGCGCCTCGACCTCGGCTCGCTGCGGGAGCTGGCGCGACGTCTGTTCCGCAGCGACCCTCGCGCAGCGGTTCGCAGGGTCCTGCGCGGCGATCTCGCCCGCCTGCTCGCGGGCCCCGAGCAGAGGCGCACCCTCGACCGCCTCCAAGCGACGATGTCCGTGATCGAGGGCCACGCCGAGCACGTGATGGACGCCGCAGCCGGGCAGCTCGACCCCGGCTATGCTCGCCTGCGCGAGCGCCTCGAGGCTCGGCGGGCGAGCCGGGGAGGGCTGGGCGAGGTGATCCTGCGGATGCTGGGACTCGAGCTCAAGCTTCGCCAGTACCGGCTCGGCAAGGCCTTCTGCGACACCGTGGTCGAAGAGGCTGGGATCGAAGGGCTGAACAGAGTCTGGCGCACGCCCGAGGCCCTGCCGACGCTCGCCGAGCTCGAGCAACCCAGCCGTTGGCTGGGCCGGGTCGCGGCCGAGTCGGCCGCCGAAGCCGCCTAGCAGCCCTCGCTCGCCCGAACCCTGTAACGGGGGATCATGGCCGGGGTACAAACACCTGTTCGTGTTGCTAGACTCGAACAACCTTAGAAATAAGGACATCTGAGAGCTAAAGACCCACCGAGAGGGGTTCAAAACACATGACAGCCAACGGCAGTACCCAGGCCAGGACCAGCACCACGAGCGGCCGCAGCACCACCGCCACGAGCAGCCGCAGCGCGAGTCGCAGTGACAGCGCGAAGGTCCGCGAGGGCCTGACCAAGGCTCGCAACGGCAGCACCGCATACGCGCGCCAGACCGCCGAGCGGTCCGTTGACCTTCCCGTCGGCGTGGCGCTGACGTTCGCCGACCGGGTCAACGAGATCGTCGAGCCGTTCACCGCGCGCCAGACCGCCGAGCGGGAGCTGAAGAGCATCCGTACGCGGGTCGAGCGCGAGCTGAACAGGTTCGAGCGGCGGGGCGCCGGCGCTCGTCGCAAGGCCAGGACACGCGTGCGTCAGACTCGCAATCGGGTCGAGCGCGAGCTCAAGCAGCGGCGCCGCAAGGCCGAGACGACGGTGAAGCAGAACCGGGTCAAGGCCGAGGACGGCCTGAAGCGCGCCCAGACCGCCGTCACTGACCGCGTCTCCACGCTGGTCTAAGCGCTGGTCTAAAGGGCCTTAGCCCGGGCCGTCTCGAGAGGTGGCGAGCCCGGAGGGAGCTGCCCACGGGGGAGGCGCCGCAACGCGGTGCCGCAGGGGCCAGGCCCCTTTACCTGGCGGGCAGCGCAGCACCTCTCCTCCCCCGGATCGACCGGCCTCAGGGCCGGTCGATCCGCTTTCAGCCGGGATTGCGGGGGCTTCTCGCTCGATCCTGGTCACCCGAGCCACCCTGCGACAATCAGGATGAATGGCAGCGCCGACAAAGGAACAGATCACACAAGCGCTCACAGCGGTGATCGACCCGGAGCTTCGGAGGTCGATCGTCGAGCTGGGGATGGTCCGCTCGATCGAGATCGGCGAACAGGGCCACGTAGAGGTCATGGTCTCGCTGACTACGCCCGGGTGCCCGATCCGTTCCCACTTCCAGCAGGCGGTGGCCGAGCAAGTGGGCCAGCTCGAGGGTGTCTCGGGGGTGGCGGTCGACTTCGACGTGCTCTCAAACGAGGAGAAAGGCCGGCTTCAGCAGACGCTGGGCCGCCAGCGCCTCCCCGAGGGCGCGCTGGCCCAGGTGAAGAACGTCGTCTGCGTCGCCTCCGGCAAGGGAGGCGTCGGCAAGTCGACCATGACCGCCAACCTGGCCGCCGCCCTCCAAGCGGAGGGCCAGGCCAGCGGAGCCCTGGACTGCGACGTCTACGGCTACTCGATCCCCCGCATGCTGGGCGTCAACCGGAAGCCCGAGGTAAACGCGGAGCGAAAGATCGTCCCTCTGAGCGGCCCGGCCGGCATCAAGGTGATGTCGATCGGCTTCTTCCTCGAGGACAATGCGGCCGTCGTCTGGCGGGGTCCGATGCTCCACAAGGCCATCCAGCAGTTCCTCGAGGACGTCGACTGGGGGGAGCTCGACTACCTCCTGCTCGACCTTCCACCCGGCACCGGCGACGTCTCGATGACCCTGGCGCAGCTCCTGCCTCAGGCGAAGGTGTTGATCGTCACCACGCCCCAGCCGGCGGCCCAAACGGTGGCGCGCCGCGCCGCCGAGATGGCGGGCAAGGTCGATCTCGAGCTGCTCGGCGTGATCGAGAACATGTCCGGCTTCACGGCGCCCGACGGCCAGCGCTTCGCGATCTTCGGCGAGGGCGGCGGGCAGCAGCTGGCCGACGAGCTCGACGTGCCCCTGATCGGCAAGGTGCCCCTGTCGGAGGAGCTGCGCGAGCACGCCGACTCTGGAACGCCGCTGGCGCTGGAGGACCCGGACGCTCCCGCGGCCCAGGCAATCCGGGACGCGGCGCGGGGGATCGTCGCCGCCACGCCCCAGGACCTCCCCGTGATGCAGGCGCCACCCGCCGCGTTCGCCGCTCAGGCACCCGTCAGCGGCACGGAGCTCCCGGTAGTGCAGTAAGCCGCGCCCGGGCTAGCGACGAAGTCGCGGTAACTGCGTCTGGGCCTGCCGGGTCAGGTTCGCGCCCAAACCCGCCGGAAACGCAGCCGGAGGCGAGGCTTCCGGCGGAGTTATTTGGCGTAGTACTGGGAGTTGATTTCGATGTACTTGGTCCACTCGTCGGGAAGCTGATCCTCGGCGAAGCAGGCGTCCACCGGGCAGGCCTCGACGCAGGCGTCGCAGTCGATGCACTCATCGGGATCGATGTAGAGCTGCTCGACGCCCTCGTAGTCGGGCTCGTCCGGCGTGGGATGGATGCAGTCGACCGGGCATACCTCGACGCACGAGTTGTCCTTGGTTCCGATGCAGGGCTCTGCAATCACGTAGGCCAAGGCTCGGCATTCTAGTGAGACCCCCGCTTGGCAAGCGCCCGTGCGCGGATAGAGTCCAGCGCAGATGATCCTGCTAACCGGTGCGAGCGGAACCGTCGGCAGGGCGCTGCTCCCGCTCCTGCTGGAGGCCGGTCACGAAGTGCGGGCGTTGGTGCGCGACCCACGGGGCCTCGGCCGCCACCGGGTCGACGTGCAGATCGCGCTCGGGGACCTGGCCCGCCTCGGCGACCGTCATCTGCAGCGGCAGGCCTTGCGGGGAGCACACACGGTGATCCATCTCGCCGCGGCGATCCGCGACGAGCCCCATGCACGAGTCGAGGAGCTGAACGGCCTGGCCACCGCGCGCCTCTTGCGGGCCGCAGAGCGCGCCGGAGTGGAGCGGTTCGTGTTCTTCTCCGCGCTGGGTGCGAGCGAGCTCCAGCGCACCCGCTTCTTCCGGGCGAAGGCGATTGCCGAGCAGGCCGTGACGGCCTCACCGCTGAAGACGGCGATCTTCGCGCCCTCGATCGTCTATGACCCAAGCGACCGCTGGGTGCGGCTGCTGAAGAGGATGGCGCTGCTTCCGGTGATCCCGATCTCGGGCTCGGGGCGATCGGCGTACCAGCCGATCTGGGCCGCCGACGTGGCGCGCTGCGTGATCTCGGCGCTCGAGCGCGACGAGCGGCGCGCCCGCTACGAGCTAGCCGGCCCGGAGGTCCTCACCTACGACCAGATCGCCCTTACGGTGGCTCGCGCGTCGGGGCGGGAGCGGCCACTGGTGCACGTGCCGCTCGGCCTCGTGCACCTGAGCCTGGTCTCGCTGCGCCGCGTGTTCGGCGACGCGGTCTTCGCCGCCTGGGAGGAGGCGGAGCTGATGGAGGTGCCGATGACGACCGCGCGCGGCACCGCCGACGCCGAGAATCTCGGCGTCGTTCCGTTGCCGGTGCGCGATGTCCTGAGCGGCGCGCGCACGTAGGCACCTGGGAAAGCGAAGGGCCCGGCGCAGCCGGGCCCTTCAGAGCACATCCCTGGGTAAGCGCGCTCCCGGCGCTTACCGATGGACGTGTACTCGCTACATCATCCCGCCCATGTCGGGCATGCCGGCACCGGCGGGTGCCCCGTTCTTCTCGGGCGGCTCCGCCACGATCGCCTCCGTGGTGAGGATGTTCTTGGCGATCGACGCCGCGTTCTGAAGCGCCGAGCGGGTGACCATGGTCGGGTCGATGACGCCGTCCTTGATCAGGTCGCCGTACTCGCCCGTCTCCGCGTTCAGGCCCTCGCCCGGCTTCATGCCACGGACCTTGTCGATCACGACCGAGCCCTCGAAGCCGGAATTGTCGGCGATCTGACGCAGCGGCTCCTCGAGCGCGCGACGAATGATCTCCGCCCCGGTGCTCTCGTCGCCATCCTCCAGCTGGGCGGTATCGATCGCGTCCTGGGCATTCAGCAGCGCCACGCCACCCCCCGGAACGATGCCCTCCTCGAGCGCCGCCCGGGTGGCTTGAAGCGCGTCCTCGACGCGGTGCTTCTTCTCCTTCATCTCGGTCTCGGTAGCGGCGCCCACCTTGACCACGGCGACTCCGCCAGCGAGCTTCGCCAGGCGCTCCTGGAGCTTCTCGCGGTCGAAGTCCGAGTCGGTGGTCTCGATCTCGGACCGGATCTGGTTGATCCGACCCTCGATCTGCTCCTTCTCGCCGGCGCCGTCGATGATCGTGCTCGTGTCCTTGTTCACCACCACACGGCGCGCCTTGCCGAGCTGCGATACCTGCGTGTTCTCGAGCTTCAGGCCCATCTCCTCGGTGATCACCTCGCCGCCGGTGAGGATCGCGATGTCCTCGAGCATGCGCTTGCGACGATCACCGAACCCGGGCGCCTTCACGGCAACGCCGGTGAAGGTGCCGCGGAGCTTGTTGACGACCAGGGTGGCCAGCGACTCGCCCTCGACGTCCTCGGCGATCACGACCAGCGGCTTGCCGCTCTGCATCACCTGCTCGAGCAGCGGCAGCAGGTCGCGCACGGAGCCGATCTTCTGGTTCGCGATCAGGATGTACGGCTCGTCGAGCACCGCTTCCATCCGGTCCTGGTCGGTGATCATGTACGGGGAGATGTAGCCCTTGTCGAACTGCATCCCCTCGGTGAACTCCAGCTCCATACCGAAGGTCTGGCCCTCCTCGACGTTGACGACGCCGTCCTTGCCGACCTTCTCGATCGCGTCCGCGATCACGTTGCCGATCTCGTCGTCGGCGGCCGAGATCGCCGCCACGCGCGCGATCTGGTCCTTACCGGCGATTTCCCTCGACTGCGTGTCGCGCAGGTTGTCGACCACCTGATCGACGGCCTTCTCGATCCCGCGCCGCAGCCCCAGCGGATTGGCGCCGGCGGCGACGTTCCGGAGGCCCGAGCGCACCATCGTCTGGGCCAGCAGCGTGGCGGTGGTGGTCCCATCGCCGGCCACGTCGTTGGTCGCCGTGGCGACCTCGCGCACCAACTGGGCGCCCTGGTTCTCGAATACGTCCTCGATCTCGATCTCGCGAGCGATCGTGACGCCGTCGTTGGTGATCGTCGGGGCGCCGAACTTCTTGTCGAGCACCACGTAGCGCCCCTTCGGGCCGAGGGTCACCTTGACCGCGTTCGCGACGGCGTCAACGCCGTCCTGAAGCGCGGTCCGCGCCTCGACGTCGTACTTGAGCTCCTTGTGAGCCATGTGTCTTCGTTCCTCCTTGTTCTAAGTCGTTTCGGGGTCAGACGACCTTGGCCAGGACATCCGATTCGCGCAGAACGAGCAGCTCGTCGCCCTCCACCGTGATCTCGGTACCGCCGTACTTGCTGTACAGGACCTCGTCGCCCTCGCTCACGTCAAGCGGGCGGCGTTCGCCGTCCTCGACCGGGCCGTCGCCAACCGCGAGCACCTTGCCCTTCTGGGGCTTTTCCTTGGCGGTGTCGGGGAGCAGGAGCCCGCTTGCGGTCGTCTCCTCCTCCTCGATCGCCTGGACGATCAGCCGGTCGCCAAGGGGCTTTAGCTTCATTCGCCTATTACCTCCGTCTGCCAGTGGGTTCAACCATTAAGAAGTGCTTTCACTCTGGCACTCTACACATGAGAGTGCCAAGTCGCACCCTCAGTGTAGCTCCCTGCCTAAACTTGTCAAACGATCTTAGTCGGCCCGACTCAGATCAAACGCAGGGTCAGTCGGCGGCCAGTAGGCGGCACCCGAGCACCTTGGCGAGCCCCTCGCCGCCGTTTCGCATCACCCAGTCGTGGTTCCATTCGAAGACCGGGCGGGCGATCGGCGACAGAAGGTTCATCCAGGGCTTGGTCGTCTGGACGTTCCATTCGTAGACGACGGCCGTCACCGGGCCGTCACCGCTGGCGCCATTTTCCTCGAACAGGCGCCAGCGCCCCACTCCGGCCAGCTCCCCCTGCGCCTCGCCCTCGAGCAGGTACGGCCTGGAGACCCGCGTGGTCGTCATCTCGAAGTCGAGCGCGTAGGGAAGCCGCGAGCGCCAGGTGTAGCGTCCGACCTGGCCGACGCCGATCTCGTCGCCTTCGACCAGCCGCTCGGAGGCCACCACGCCACGCCACCACTGCGGCCAGCGATCCGAATCCCAGATCGCCTCCCAGACCCGCTCTCGCGGCGCCTCGAGGCACCAGGTCGTCAAAAAGTCGTATTTCGGCATCGTCCTAGTTGGGAGAGGGGGGCTCGCCGTTGCCGAACTGTGGCGCGACCGACTCCACCACCCGCGAGAAGCGGATCACGGTCACGGTCTCGTCGTGGGTGATGTCCTGGCCGTAGATCTGGCGCAGAAAGCTGACCGTCTCGTCGAGTCGGCGGAACTCCGGGTTGTCGTGCTCGATATCGCGTGGGGAGAGGTCGCCGAGTCGCTTCACCTCGACGTCGTCGATCACCGCGGTGAAGATCTTCTCGCGGGGATGGTGCTGATAGCCGACCGTGATCCAGACGATCTGGCCCCGCTGGTACTTGCGCGACTTGTCGCCGAGCCGGATCGTGGCCGTCTTTCGCCCTCGTTTGAGCTGGTCGATAAAAGCGGGCGAGAAGAAGTTGAGCGCGAAAGGGCCGCCCGTCATGGCGAATCCCAGCCTAACGGGATTCGGGACAGCCCAGCTATTCGGGATAGCCTTCGCTTCCGATCAGGGGCACGAAACGGCAGGGGCCGATCACCCTCCGCTCGAGCCCGCCGCCGGTCTGCGGGTCGACCTGCTCCTCGAGCCGGCGGAAGACGGTCAGCAGGTCGGCGGCGTCCGTGGCGATCGGGATCACCAGGCGACCGCCGGGGGCGAGCTGGTCGATCAGGGTGGGTGGCGGCGAGGGGGCGGTGGCGTGCACGGCGATCGCCTCGTAGGGGGCACGGTCCGGAAGGCCCGCGCTGCCGTCCCGGACCACCACCTCGACCTTGGTGACATCAATCTCCGCGAGGAGCTGGCGGGCACGCTTCGCCAGCTCCTCCACCCGCTCGACCGTGATCACCTCCCCGGCGAGGATCGCCAGCACGGCGGCCGAGTAGCCGGAGCCCGTCCCGATCTCCAGCACCCGCTCCGAGCCCTCCAGCGCCAGCGCCTCGCAGATCGCTGCCACGATCCAGGGCTGAGAGATCGTCTGGCCGTGGCCGATCGGCAAGGCGGAGTCCGCATAGGCGCGCCGCCGGTAGCGCTCCGGGACGAACAGCTCACGCGGGATGGTGGCCATCGCCTCCAGCGCACGCTGGTCGCCGATCCCACGCCGTCGAAGCTGCCACTCGACCATCTGGGCGCGCTGCGCGGCGAACTCGGCCGCGTCTGGGGTCCTCCTCATCAAAAGATGTAGGCGCGGAGCCGGCGAGGGTCGACCACGGTGACCCGCCCGCGCCCGACTCGAACCACCCCCGCGCGCTCCAGCGTCGCCAGGAAGCGGCTGACGCTCTCGCGCGAGGTGCCCGCAAGCTGGGCCAAGTCGGCCTGCGTCATGTGGATCGTCACGCCGCTCCGCCCCTCGGGTGCCGCCTCCTCGGCGATCAACTGCGTAAGCACGCCCGCGACCCGGCTGGGCACCGTCTGGAACGACTGCCGCGAGACGCGCTCGTTGGTCTCCCGCAAGCGCCGCGTCAGCGCGGCGATCAGCTTCACCGAGATCTGCGAGTGCTCGGCGAGCAGGCGCCGGAAGTCGGCGGCCGGGAGGGCAAGCAGCTCGGAGTCGGACAGGGTCTCAACGCTGGCGGAGCGAGCCTGGCCGTCGAGCATCGCGAGCTCCCCGAAGATGTCTCCCGGCCCCAGCGTCGCGAGCGCGATCGCTCGCCCGTCGGAGTGCTCGCGGGTTACGCGCAGGTCACCCGAGCGAACCAGGTAGCAGGCGTCACTTCGGTCGCCCTCGTGGAAGACGCGCACCCCCGCGGGGAAGGAACGGGGAATTGCGACGCGGGAGATCCGCTCCAGCTCCGCTCGCGAGAGCCTCGAGAACAACGACACGCGCGCCAGCAGCTCGACAGGATCGCCGGCGGTCATGCTCCCTCACGCACGAGGCGATTATCCCCTCTCCCGGGGTCGAGCTGGGCCCTTTGCAGGCGTAGTCTCAGCAAGGTCAACAACGAATGGAGAGCATTGATGGCCACCCAGGTGTCGACCCCGACCTTCTTTCCCGGGCTCCTGTACCGCGACGCCGACGCGGGAATGAAGTGGCTCGAGGAGGTGCTCGGCTGTGAGCGTCGCGAGGACCACCGCGACGACGACGGCAACGTTGTCCACGCCGAGCTTGTCTTCCGAGGCGCGATCGTGATGCTGAGCACCGCGGGAGTCGGCCGCGAACCGTTCCGCAGCCTGCCGGCAGGGGGTCGTCTCGTCTACTGCGCCATCGACGAGGTCGACTCCTTTTACGAGCGCGTCCGCGAGGCCGGCGGCGACATTGCGTTGGAGATCACGGACACCGACTACGGCTCGCGCGACTTTACCGTCCGCGACCCCGAAGGGAACCTGTGGGCGTTCGGCACCTACCGCCCCCGAGTCGAGGAGGACTGAAACACAACGCTCAGCTGCTGGCGCCGAGGTCCTTGTTCTCCGGCACGAACTTGCTGGCGATGAACGTCGCGCCCTGCGGGTCGTTGATGATCGTCATCCGGACCCACGGAGCGTCGAAGGGCGGGACGACCACCGTGCCGCCGAGCTCGGCGGCCTTCGCCGCCGTGGCGTCGGCGTCGTCGACCGCGAACGTCACGCTCCAGTGCGCGGGCGTGTCGGGCTGGTCGTCCGGGATCGGATTGATGGCGGCGACGACGTCCTCGAAGCCCCTCGGGCCGCCCGCCTCTGCCACCTGCTTGCGGACGCCGGGGTGGTCGCTCTCGAGGTGGTCGCCGTAGCCCGGCATGCGTCCACATCTCGGCACCCGCCGGCAGGCCCAGGGTGCTCCAGCCGAACACCGAGCCGTAGAACGACTTCGCGCCCTCGAGGTCGCGGGTGTTGAGGCCGTTGAAGTTCAGCGAGCCGTGCTCGTTGACGACCTTCGCGCCCTTGTGCTGCTTCGCCTGCCAGACGCAGAACACCGCGCCCTCGGGATCGCTGAAGACCGCCATCCGGCCGGCGTCCATGACGTCGAACGGCTCCATCACGACGCCTCCGCCGGCATCGCGCACCTTGGACGCGGTCTCGTCGGCGCTCTCGACCCAGACGTAGGTGTTCCACATCGCCATCGGCGGGGCGCGCCTCGGGAATCGACCCGACCGCGGCCACGTCGCCGCCGCGCAGCCGGGCGATGAAGTACTTGCCCTCCGACCCCGGCGGCATCACGTCCTCGAACTCCCAGCCGAAGAGGCCGCTGTAGAAGTCGACCGCGGCCTCCGGGTCGGGCTGGCTCGTGTCCACCCAGCAGGGGACGCCGGGGATGTATCCGTCGCGTTCGGGCATTGGTGCTCCCTTCGAGTCGTTGACAGGTCGGCGCACCCTATCCGCTGTTTAGGTCAGGATCTGTCCTCAATTTTCGCGACGATGTGAAACCGCTGTGACCTCGACCTCGAGCCGACTCTTGGAGCTGCTGTCGCTGCTCCAGACACGCCGCGACTGGGCCGGCGCGGAACTGGCCGACCGGCTCGAAGTGTCGCGGCGGACGATCCGGCGCGACGTCGAGCGCCTGCGCGAGCTCGGCTACCCGGTGGAGTCGCTCACCGGCCCCGCCGGCGGCTACCGGCTTCGCGCCGGCACCGCGATGCCGCCGCTGCTCCTCGACGACGACGAGGCGATCGCGATCGCGGTCGGCCTCAGTACCGCTGCCCGTGCCTCCGTGACCGGCATCGAGGAGACCGCGGTGCGGGCGCTGGTCAAGATCGAGCAGGTCCTGCCGGCCCACCTGCGCCGCCGGGTCGGTGCGCTTGGATCGGCGACGATTGCACCACCCGTGGCGGGCCCGACCGTCGACCCGCAGCACCTGACCCTGATCGCCGCGACCTGTCGCGACTCAGAGTGCCTGCGTTTCGCGTACCGAAGCCGTGATGGCACCGACAGCCGACGCGAGGTCGAGCCCCACACTCTGGTGAACCTCGGCCGTCGCTGGTACCTCGTGGCATGGGACCGGATGCGCGAGGACTGGCGAACCTTCCGCGTCGACCGGCTTGCCCGACCGGTCTCGACGGGCGTGCGGTTTACATCGCGCAAGCTCCCGGCGAAGGATGCCGCCGCGTACGTCCGGCGGGGCATCACCGCAGCGCCGAACCGCTTCGAGGCTCGCCGTCACCGTGTACGCAGCGGCCGAAGAGATCGCGACGCGGGTCCCGTCATACTGGGGGACGATCGAGCCGATCGACGGCGCACAGCTGCGAGTACCGGACCGGCGACGACGACCTCGGATGGCTTGCGCTGCGGATCGCGATGCTGGGCGTCGACTTCGACGTCCATGAGCCACCCGAGCTGGCCGAGCACCTGCGGGCGCTCGCCGACCGGCTGAAGCGCGCCGCTGGGCGGGGCCACCGAGAGAGATCGCCCGCCGCGAAGCGATGAGTTTTCCCGCGACCGCCGGTCATTTACCAGCAGGCAGATCCAGGCTGATAAAGGTCCTATCTCAGAACAGGAGCCATGGCATACACCCAAGATCCACGGGTCGACGCGTACATCGATGCCCTGCCGGAATGGCAGCAGGGCATCTGCCGCGAAGTCCGCGACCTGGTCCATGCCGCCGATGAAGAGATGACCGAGACCATCAAGTACACCGACCGTCCGTACTTCGTTCTCGAGGGCAACATCTGCGCGCTGCTGGCGGCGAAGGACCACGTCAACGTGTTCCTCTACGACGGCGCCATCGTCCCCGATCCGGAGGGGATCATCACCGGCGGCCACGAGAACCAAACCGCCCGCACAGTCGCCGTCCGCGAGGGCGAAACCATCAACGCGCCCGCCCTCACCGCGATGTTCACGCAGATCATCGCGAACAATAGGGCTGGCGGCTGGCGCAAGCTGAAGCACGCGAACTGAGGAGGCACACGCGCATGAGCAAGGTGAGAGCCCAGATCACAGTTTCGGCGGACGGCTACGTGGCCGGGCCGAACCAGAGCGAGGAGAATCCGCTCGGCGAGGGCGGCGAGAGTCTGCACGATTGGGCCTTCCCGCTGAAGGCCTTCCGCGAGCTCCACGGGAGGGAGGGCGGCGAGGTGAACGCCAGCAACGCCATCCTCGAGGAGACGCAGGCGAACGTCGGCACCGAGATCATGGGCCGTGGCAAGTTCGGCGGCGGGCCTGGCCCATGGGGCGACGATCCCTGGCCTGGATGGTGGGGCGAGGACCCGCCGTTCCACATGCCGGTCTTCGTGCTCACCCACTACGACCGCGACCCGCTGAAGCTCTCGGACACGACCTTCACCTTCGTCACCGACGGAATCGAGTCCGCCCTGGAGCAGGCCCGGACGGCGGCGGGCGGCAAGGACGTCACGATCGGGGGTGGCGCCGACGTCATCAACCAGTACCTGGCGGCTGGGCTCGTCTCCGAGCTCGAGCTGCATGTCGTGCCGCTCCTGCTGGGCGGCGGCGCCCGGCTTTTCGAGGGGGTCAGCCCTGACTTGAAGCTGGAGCAGGTCCGGGTGGTCGACGCGCCCGGAGTGACCCACCTCAAGTACCGCTGTCGCGTCAGCTAAGCCGAGGCAACCAGCCGCCGCGGCTGCCGGGAGAAACCGGTGGCGATCAGCATCTCCTCCAGCGCCGAGCCGATCACCGGCTCGCCGTCCAGGCGCTCGATCGCCAACCGGGGCAACAGCCCCTCGCGGGCGGCGCGGGCCAGCTCGCCGATCGCCTCCACGAGCGGCTCGTCCTCGAGCTCGCAAAGTCGCAGGATCCCGCGGCCGCCGCGCTCGACAAACAACAGCGGCTCGCCGTCACGGAGCAGCACGTAGGCTCCGGGCGTCCGGCTCGGCCGCCGCCCCCCTGGCCCGCCGCGTTCGCGCTTCGGCCACGCCACGCCGGCGCCGTAGGGATTCGCAGGGTCGGTGGCGGCGAGCATCAGGTAACGCCCGTCGGCAGTTGGCAGCGAGCGAAGCCGTTCGACGGCGCCCGGAAGCGCGAACTGGGCTCCGCCGAGGCCCTCGACGAAATAGCCGCGGCGAGCGGTGCCCAGCATCTCCAGGTTGGACATCTCGCCATAGAGGCTCGCGAAGCCACCGGGAACGCCCTCGGCCAGCACGGTCTCCCGGGTCACGATCCCGTAGCGCTCCAGCATCAGCTCCGCCTGGGCTCGCAGCCGGGGGCCCGCGGATGGGGCGTTTTCGAACAGCGGCGCGGTCAGCGACCAACGGCCCTGCACGGCCTGGCCGGCGGCGGCGCGGCGCGCTGCGAAGCGCCTGCCGCGGTGCTGCCGCTGACGCTGGAGGCTGCGAAGCCGGGGCGCACGCAGCGGCGCGAAGGCGTCGTTGGTCACCTCGCCTCTCCAGGCGAGGTCCCAGAGAGCGGTGTGCAGCTCCTCGGCGGCGAGATCGAGCTCGCTCACCAGATCGAGCCAGAAGCAGGGACCCAGCCCGAGCAGTTCGCGGATCGCGTCGTGCGCGCCGCCGGCCGCAGGCTCGAGCTTCAGATTGGCGGGCGGCGGGCCGGCGAGCCGCACGTCCTCGCGAAAGTACAGAGCCGCCTTGCCGCCGCTTCGCCCAAGCGCCCCGGCCCCGATCCAGACCAGCTCACCGCTGGTGCAGAGCTCGTCGAGCCACGCCGGACTGTAGGCGCCAAGCCGCCGAGGAAGCACGTCCCGCTCCCAGACCTCCGGCGTCAGCGCCACGCCCTGGAGCGGCACCAGGACCTCCCGCAGCCGGTCGGGTCCGGCGCCCCCCGCGCGGCGGGCGTCGACGTTCTGCCAGCTGACCTCAAAGCGTGCCAACTCGCGCGGGTCGACCGCCTCCGCCTCGGCGCGCAGGTGGGCGAGGCTCGCCCGCCTCAGGCGGCGCAGCACCTCTGGATCGCACCACTCGCGCTCGCTCCCCCCGGGGAGCAGCTCTCCGCGGATCAGGTCGCCGGCCCGCTCCAACTCGCGCAGCGCCGCCAAGGGGTCGGTGCTGTAGCGACGAGCGAGCTGTCCGGTGGGGAACGGACCGTGGGTGCGCGCATAGCGGCGAACCAAGGTCACCATCGCGTCCGGCACCTCGGCAAGGAACGTCTCGGGCAGCCCGGCCGGTGGCGGCACGCCGAGCGCGTCGCGGTAGAGCGCCGCTTCCTCGGCCGCGATCCAGCGCTCCTCGCCGGCCACCCGGACGCGTACGGCGCGGCGCTCGCGCTCGAGCTTCTCCAGCATCGAGTCAGCCGAGTATCCGTCGACCACCCGCTGCTCGCACTCGGCCAGGGTCAGGTCGCCGAGCCGGCGCAGGATCTGCTGGAGAGCGTCGCGATCCTTGGCTCGGGCGAGCTCGGCGCGGTGCTGAAGCGATTCCTCGACCTCGGCCAGGGCCTCCGGATCGATCAGCTCGCGCAGCTCCTCCTGGCCCAACAGCTCCCGCAGCAGCTCACGGTCAAGCGAGAGCGCCGCGGCTCGGCGTTCCGCGTTCGGCGTGTCCCCCTCGTACATGTAGGTGGCGACGTAGTCGAACAGGAGCGAGGAGGCGAATGGAGAGGCGGTCGGCGTCTCGACCTCGACCAGGGAGATCCGCCGGGTAGACAGGTCCCTGAGCAGCGACTCCAGGCTCGGCAGGTCGAATACGTCGCGGAGGCACTCGCGGTAGGTCTCGAGCACGATGGGGAACCGCGGGAAGTCCTTCGCCACCTCGAGCAGGCTCTGAGCCTTCAGGCGCTGCTGCCAAAGCGGCGTGCGCTTTCCCGGGTAGGCACGTGGGATCAGTAACGCCCGGGCGGCGTTCTCGCGGAATCGGGCGCCGAACAGTGCCGAGCTTCCGAGCTCGCGGACGACCAGATCCTCCACCTCGTCGGCTTCCAGCATGACGAGCTCGGCCGCCGGGGCCTCGTCGGCATCGGGGAGGTGGACGACGATGCCGTCGTCGGACCAGATCGCGTCGGCCTCCAGCTCCTGCTCGTCGCGGATCCGGGCCGACAGCGCCAAGCCCCAGGCGGCGTGGACCCGTCCGCCCCAGGGCGAAAGCACGCACAGGCGCCAGTCGCCGATCTCGTCCCGAAAGCGCTCCACGACAACCGTCTCGTCAGAAGGGACCACGCGCGTTGCCGCCTGCTGCTCGCGCAGGTAGGCGACCAGGTTCTCGGCGGCACGGCTGTCGAGGTCGTATTCGGCCGCCAGCTCCTTCGGGTCCGCGTTCACGGCCTCGCGCGCGAAGGCGCCGATGGCCTTTCCCAGCTCCGCCGGCCGGCCGACGCCGTCGCCCTTCCAGAAAGGCACCGCACCCGGGACCCCCGGGGCGGGAGTGACGATCACCCGGTCCCGCGTGATCTCCTCGATCCTCCAGGTGGTGGCGCCGAGCAGGAAGGTCTGGCCGGGCCGGGCCTCGTACACCATCTCCTCGTCGAGCTCCCCAACCCGGCGGCCGTCCGGCAGGTGGACGCCGTACAGGCCACGGTCGGGAATCGTGCCGGCGTTGGTGACCGCGAGCTGCCTGGCTCCCGGCCGGCCGCGCATGATCCCGGCGGCCCGGTCCCAGACCAGCCGCGGGCGCAGCTCGGCGAAGCGGTCGGACGGGTAGCGCCCGTCGAGCATGTCGAGGACGTTCTCGAGCTGCTCGCGGGAGAGCTCGGAGAAGGGCTCGGCGGCGGTGACCAAGCGCTCCACATCGTCGACTGGCCACTCCTCGTCGGCGCACATCGAGACGAGGTGCTGAGCCAGCACGTCGAGCGGGTTGCGGGGGATCACCGTCTCCTCGATCGCCCCCTCCCGCATCCGTCGGACGACCACCGCGCACTCGAGCAGGTCGGCGCGGAACTTCGGGAAGATGCGCCCCACGGAGACCTCGTCGAGGGTGTGGCCGGCCCGCCCGATCCGCTGCAGGCCGCGCGTCACGGACTTCGGCGACTCCACCTGGATCACCAGATCGACAGCGCCCATGTCGATCCCGAGCTCCAGCGACGAGGTGGCCACCAGGCAGGGAAGCTGCCCCGACTTGAGCAGCTCCTCGACCACCTGCCGCTCCTCGTGGGCCAGCGAGCCGTGGTGGGCTCGGGCAATCTCAATAACTCCGCCGGAGGTCGGCGTCACCGCTTCGTCGCTGGCCCCGGCCTGCTCCGTTGCGGGGAGCTCCTGCCACTCCTCCTCGTTGGCCAGCTCGTTGAGACGCTTGGCGAGGCGCTCGGCGCCGCGGCGGTTGTTGACGAAGATGATCGTCGAGGTGTGCTCGCGGACCAGCTTCAAGAGCTCTGGATAGATCGCCGGCCAGATGGACCGCGTGTTCGAGCCCCCGTCGAAGTCGTCGGGCGGGGTCAAGCCGGAGTCGCCGCCGTCGCGGCGTTTCTCGATCGAGGCATCCGGCTCCGTCATGTCTTCGACCGGAACCTGGATCTTCAAATCGAGCTCCTTCTGCTTGCCGGCGTCGGCGATCTCGCATTCGCGCCGTGGCCCGACCAGGAAGCGAGCGATCCGTTCCAGCGGTCGCTGGGTAGCCGAGAGGCCAATCCGTTGAACATCCGCGCCGCCGTTCGAGGTCACCAGGTGCGAGAGCCGCTCCAGGGTGAGCGCCAGGTGCGCACCCCGTTTCGACTGCGCGACTGCGTGGATCTCGTCGACGATCACAGCCTCCGCCCCCGCGAGGATCTCCCGGGCTCCCGAGGTCATGATCAAGTAGAGGGACTCCGGGGTCGTGACCAGGATGTCGGGCGGTTTGCGACGCATCGCCTGGCGGTCGCGCTGCGGGGTGTCGCCCGTCCGCAGGCCCACCGTGATCTTTGCCTCCACTCCCTTCAGCGGCGCGCGCAGGTTGCGCTCGATGTCGTAGGAGAGGGCCTTGAGCGGCGACACGTAGACGATCCGGACGCCGGAACCAAGGTCCGCTTGGCCCCGCCGGGACAGACGGTCGATTCCCCATAGGAAGGCGGCGAGCGTCTTTCCCGACCCGGTGGGCGCGCAGATCAGCGTGTTGGCCCCGGCGGCAATCGGCGGCCATCCCATCGCCTGGGCAGGCGTGGGCTCGACGAACGAGGCCTCGAACCAGCGCCTCACTGGTTCGCTGAACTCGCTCAGCGGAGTGGATTTCGCAGTCTCGGCTGGCACCGGGCTCAACCGTCCGATCTTAGGGATCGGCACGGACGCGACACCTCCGAGGGAGTCAGCGCGTTGCGGGGGCTACCAGGGCAGCGAGTCGGCGATCTCGGCCAGGCGAGGTGCGGTCCGGTCGCGCTCGGAGAGGCTCGGGTCGGCGATCGGCCACTCCACGCCGATATCGGGGTCGTCCCAGGCGATCCCCGCCTCGGTGGCGGGGTCGTAGTGGCTGGTCAACTTGTAGGCGACGTCGGCCACTTCGCTGAGCACGCAGAATCCGTGCGCGAAGCCGACCGGCACGAATAGCTGGCGGTGGAGCTCGTCGTCGAGCTCGTAGCCCTCCCAGCGGCGGTAGGTCGGCGAGTCCCGCCGCAGGTCCACGGCGACGTCCCAGATCGTTCCCCGGAGGCAGCGAACGAGCTTCGCCTGGCCGGGCTTGGTCTGGAAGTGCAGCCCTCGCAGGATGTCCCGCCCGGAGCGCGAGTGGTTCTCTTGCGCGAACTCGCCCTCGATGCCCAACTCGCGCCAACCGTCGTCGCGGAAGGTCTCGACCAGGAAGCCCCGCTCGTCGCCGTGGACCTCGGGCTCGATCAGGACGAGGTCGTCGAGCTGCGTCTCGAGCCGGCGGGCCATCAGCCGAGGGCGCGGCCGTAGTGGCGCTGGTAGTAGTCGCGGTACTCGCCGGAGCGCACAGGCTCCCACCACCATTCGTTGTCGCGGTACCAGTCGACGGACTGCCGCAGGCCGTCTGCGAAGGCGACCTGGGGCTTCCAGCCGAGGGCGCGAACCTTGTCGGACGACAGTGAATAGCGACGGTCGTGGCCCGGGCGGTCGGAGACGTGCTCGATCAGCGACTCGTCACGCCCCGTCAGCTCGAGGATCATCTTCACAGTCTCCATATTCGGCAGCTCGTCCGGGCCCCCGACGTTGTAGGCCTCGCCCGCCTCGCCACGCTCCAGAACCAGGTCAATCGCGGCGCAGAAGTCCTCGACGTAGATCCAGTTGCGCACCTGCATCCCGTCGCCATAGACCGGCAGCGGGTCGCCGGCGAGGGCGTTGAGGATGCAGAGCGGGATCAGCTTCTCCGGGTGCTGGCGGGGGCCGTAGTTGTTCGATCCCCGCACGATCAGCGCATCGGTGCCGTAGGTGTGGCGGTAAGCACCCACGATCAGGTCCCCACCCGCCTTCGACGCTGAGTACGGCGAGGAGGGCTGGAGCGGCGATTCCTCGCTGAACGAGCCGGACTCGATCGAGCCGTATACCTCGTCGGTCGACACCTGGAGGTGGCGGATGCCGGCCTGGCGCGCCGCCTCGAGCATCACGAAGGCGCCGAAAACGTCGGTCTGGATGAACTCCCCCGGAGAGTGAATCGAACGATCCACATGCGACTCGGCGGCGAAGTTGACCGTAGCGTCGCAGCCCTCGATCGCGGCCTCGACGGCGTCGCCGTCGGCGATGTCGCCCTCGACCAGCTCGAGGCGGTCCGCCTCGAGACCGTCGAGGTTCTCGCGCCGCCCCGCGTAGGTGAGCTTGTCCAGCACCCGAACGAAGTCGCCCGGGTGAGCCGCGAGCCGGAGGCGCACGTAGGCCGAGCCGATGAACCCAGCTCCGCCGGCGACCAGGATCCTCACGCGGCGGCCTCGAGCTTTCGCGCGGCGAGGTAGGCCGCCAGGCCCTTCCTCCAGTCGGGAAGTGCGATCGCGTCGGGGCGCTCGCTGCCGAGCACCGAGTAGGCCGGCCGGGGAGCCTTGCGGGCCAGCATCTCGGTGGTCGCCGACATCACCCGGCACTCGACCCCGGCCTGGTCGAAGATCTCTTGGGCGAACTCGTACCACGAGCACTGCCCTCCCGCGCCCAGGTGGTGAATCCCGAACTCCTCGCCCTCGATCAGTAGCGCGATGGCCTCGCCCAAGTGGCGCGTGTAGGTCGGGCAGCCAACCTGGTCCGTCACGACCATCACCTCGCTCTGCTCGCGGCCCAGCCGCAGCATGGTCTCGACGAAGTTCTTTCCCGCAAGTCCGAAGAGCCAGGATGACCGGCCGATGAAGTGGCGCGGGTTGGCGACCGCGACCGAGGTCTCCCCTGCCTGCTTGGAGCGGCCATAAGCGGACAGAGCGGAAGGAAGGTCGGACTCGACGTACGGCTCCCGCCCGGAGCCGTCGAAGACGTAGTCGCTCGATGGATAGACGACCTTGGCGCCGACGCTCCCTGCCGCAGCAGCGAGCAGGGCCGCGCCCTCGTCGTTGATCCGCATCGCCCCGGCCTCGTCGTCCTCGGCGCCGTCGACGTCGGTGAACGCAGCGCAGTTCACGACCGCGTCCGGCCGGTAACTGGACATGGCCTCCTCCACGGCGGGAGGGCTGGTGATGTCCAGGGCGGCGTGGGCGAGCGCGACAACCTCGTGATCGCGCGCGTGGCAGGCGGCCGTTACATCCTGCCCGAGCATCCCCGCCGCACCGGTGACCAAGACCCTCACGGAATCTTGATCTCCGCGTTGTCGCCGACGATCATCCGCAGCGTCTTGGGAAGCCCGTCGCCGCGCGAGAGCTTGACGTTGCGTCCCAAGAGACTCGCCTCCATGCGCGAACCGAGGTCTGAAACGCTTGACCCGGCGAGCAGGATCGAGTGCTCGACCTCGGAGCGCGCCACGGTGACGCCCGCGTCGATCGAGGTGTAGGGCCCGACGTAGGCGTCGGTGATCCGGGTGTCGGCGCCGATGATCGCTGGTCCGCGGACCACCGCCCGCTCGAGCTTGGCGCCGGCCTCGACCACCACCCGCCCCTCCACCTTGGAGTCCAGGAGCTCGCCGTCGATTCGGCGCTGGATGTCCTCCAACACCAGTCGATTCGCCTCCAGCATGTCGTCGAGCTGTCCGGTGTCCTTCCACCAGCCCGTCACCGTGCGGCTCTCGACCTGCTTGCCGCCGTCGATCAGGCGCTGGATCGCGTCCGTGATCTCAAGCTCCCCGCGCCCCGAAGGCTCGATCGCCCTCGCGGCCTCGAAGATCGGCGGGCCGAACAGGTAGACGCCCACCAGGGCGAAGTCGCTTGGCGGATGCTCGGGCTTCTCGACGAGGCGAACGACGCGCTCGCCATCCAGCTCGGCGACCCCGAAGTTGCCCGGGTCCGGGACCCTGGTGAGCAGGATCAGCGCATCGGGCTCGTGGGCGCGAAAGGCCTCCACAAGGCCGGTGATTCCGTCGCGCAGCAGGTTGTCGCCGAGGTACATCACGAAAGACCCGTCCTGAAGAAAGTCCTCTGCGGTGAGCACGGCGTGGGCCAGACCCAGCGGCGCGGGCTGGGGGATGTAGGTGATCGAGGCGCCGAAGGAGGCACCGTCCCCCACCGCCGTGGCGATCTCGTCGCCCGTCTCGGGCGCAATCACGATCCCGATCTCGGTGATCCCCGCCTCTACCAGGGCCTCGATGCCGTAGAAGAGCACCGGTTTGTTGGCGACCGGAACGAGCTGCTTCGCCGAAGTGTGGGTGATCGGGCGCAGCCGCGTACCGGCGCCCCCCGAGAGAATCAGGCCCTTCAGGCTCTCCATGTCGCCGGCAAGCATAGGGGCGGCGCCCAGTAGCGGCGTTGCACCAGCGCCCTGGTCCAGGGCTGGTACCGAGACCTAGTACGCACCACCGAGCTTTCGGTGGTCCCAGCTCGCGACCCGCCTCGGCTCGAAGCGGACCGCGACTCGCTTACGCGCCTGGGCCTCGAGCGCCTCCGCCGCCGACGCTTCGAGCGAAGCCCCTTCGCTGTAGCGAAGGGTCAGCTCCTTGCCGACCTCGAAGACCCGTTCGTGGTCGCGATGGATCTCAGCCTCTGCCTCGATCTGGACGCCCCGGAGCTCGGCGTACTCGTGGCCGGTTTCAACCAAGAGCGTGGCGCGCGAGGATCGTGCTCCAGGTTCTTGACCTTCTGCGACTTCGCATAGGTGTAGATCCAGATCTCCGCGCCGCGCAGCACGTACCAGAGCGGCATCGAATGCGGCCAGCCGCGCGGACCGATCGACGAGACGACCACCACCCGCTCGGACTCGAGCAGCTCCCGCTGCTCCTCGTGGCTGAGCTTGATCTGGTCCCGGCGGCTCAAAAGCCCGGCTCGAGCATCAACACCCGCCAAGGCCCCTCGCCGGCCATCGGCTGAGTACGGCCCTCGAGCCAGTCGACCTGGAGGTCGTCGTAGTGCGCGCTCGCGGGATGACCCGACTGGCCGGTGAAGGCCTGCCAACGCGAGCGCTCCGGGCGCACCGGGTCGGCGACGATCCGCCAGCAGGGCGCCCAGATGGCCTTGAACGGATCGTTCGGATCCCAGCCCACCTGGGCAACCGTCTCCTGACCGCCGCCGACCTCCAGGCGGCGGTTGAAGATCCAACCCAGCAGGGGATTCGCGTCGCCGAGCGCGTGGGGAAAGACAAGCGGGTGAACTCCGCCCCAGCACCAGGTCTCCTGGTCCTGTCCCAGCTTGCCCTCCAGGTCGTCGAGTGCCCCCCGCAGCGCATCCAGGGCGAGCTCGTCCCACGGCCGCCCAATGAGCTCCTCGTCGTCCTCATCCCAGAGGGCCAGCAGGTGCGATTGCCAGCGCCAGGGCGAGGTGACATGGGCGATGAACCCGTTGTCCGCGCGGTCGAGCCAGCGCTCCGCCAGGTCGTGGTCGCCGATCGCTGCTCGGGCGACCTCGCGCGACAGCCGCAGCGTGAACGCCTGGTAGATGGTGGCCGCGATCGACTCGGGGCTCATCCGCCCGTCCCAGGAGCGCAGCCGCTCGATCGCCGCCAGCTCCCGCTGGTCGCGCGGTCGCAGCCGGGCAAGCCGGTGAGCGGTCTCCAGCCCAGGAAGCGAGAGCATGTCCGTCTGCATCGCCTCGAAGCTCTCCAAATCGTGCTCCCCCCGGGCCGTGATCATCTGCTCGATGCGGAGCGCCCGGTAGCCGTCCAGGTAGTCGCTGGTGATGTGGTGCGGATAGTCCTCGGGGGCGACCCGGTTGTTGGCCGTGATCACGAAGCCCTGGTTCGGGTCGGTCAGCTCGGGCATCTCCTCGTAGGGAACCCAGCCCTCCCACTCGTGCTCGCCCGTCCAGCCGGGCTTGGGGAGGTCGGGGCAGCCGCCGCGACGAACCGGAAGGCGACCGACCGTCTTGTAGCCGACCGAGCCGTGCCGGTCGGCCCAGACCAGGTTGGACACGGGGTGCGCGTGCGCGCCAACCGCTTGCACCAGGTCAGCGCCACTCTTGAAGTCGAGAACGCCAAGGCTGGCAGGGCTCAGACCAGGGAAGTCGAGGGCCATGAAACGCAGCGCCAGCGGTTCCGCGTCGTCGGCGCGGAGCGCCTCGTTGACGATCGGGCCGTGGTGTGTCTCGCGGACCACCAGGCGGTCGGGCTCCGCGCGCCGCTTGACCACGATCTCCTCCTCGATCAACTCCAGGGGCCGCGACTCTCCCTCGAACTCATAGGCGTCGCCGTCGATCCGCTCGATGAATAGGTCCATGACGTCGGCCATCACGTTGGTGAACGACCAGGCGAGGTCGTTGTTCTGCCCCATGAACACGCCGGGCATGCCCGGGAGCGCCGCACCGCGGCAGAAACGATCCTCGAGATAGAGCCCCACCTGATAGGTGATTCCCGGCATGCTCGGCGGCAGGTGGGGATCGCCCGCCAAGAGCGGCCCGCCGGTCACCGAGCGCGTCCCGGCGACGGCCCAGTTGTTCGATCCGCCGGCCTCGACCGCGAGGCCGATCGAGTCCCGAACCACGGCGATCTGCTCGGCCAGGCCCAGGCCATCGCCCGTCCACGGCTCCCCGGGGGTGAGGATCACAGGGCTGCCTCGCGGGTAGCCGGGGTCCAGCCGGGCCGCCAGGTCGGCACCCAATTCGCGGGCCATCTCGGCACGAAGGAGCTCGCGCTCCCAATTGGTCGAGAGGCCGAAGGAGAGCAGCTTCGCGAGCAGAAGCGAATCGGCCGGCAAGAACTCTTCGAAGGCGATCCGCAGAAGCTGGAACTCGGCCGGCAGCGGACGGTCGGCCGCAGCCGCGTTCACCCCGGCGCAATACGCGTCGAGCGCCGATCGGACCTCCGGCTCAAGCCCCGCGACCTCACGCTCGGCGGCGCGACGCAGGCCCAGGGTTCGCATGAAGCGGTCGGTTTGGAGGCCAGCGCGGCCGGCGATCTCCGCCAACCGGCCGGAGCCGATCCGGCGGTAGAGGTCGAGCTGCCAGAGGCGATCCTGGCCGTGGCAGAAGCCCTCCGCGAACCATAGGTCGTGCCTGGTCTGGGCGCGGACGTGGGGTACCCCCCAGCGGTCGCGCCCGATCTCCACCGCCTGGTGCAGCCCTTTAAGCCGCAGGCTTCCCTTGACCCTCGGAAGCGGTCTACGAAACAACTGGTGCCAGAGCCCCGCAGCGGTCGCCCCAGCCAGTGCGGCAAGCGCCGCGCCCACCAGGCCGAGTCCCTTTGCCAGTCCGCCGGCGCTCACGCCGCCAACTCTAGGCACTCAGCGGCTCGTAACGCAATGCGACGGTGGGGTGCTCAGTCAGTGAGTCCCTCCGGGACCCGGCCCTCTGCTTCGAGTTTCTCGAGGTGCGCCTGCATGACCGCTGCGGCCGCCGGCCGCAGGTGCGGGGGTACGTCCTCCCAAACCCGATCCAGGAGGCGCGCCCGCGATCGCTCTCCCTTTTCCAGCTCCGCCAACAGCCGACGCTCGCGCATCAAGCGGTGCTCGAGGTACTCGTCGATCTTGGCTCCCGGGTTCTCGATCCAGGGGCCGTGCCCGGGGCAGAGCAGCTCCAGGCCCGCCGCGCGCAGGCGCTCCAGGGAATCGAGGTAGGCCGCCAGCGAGCCACCGTCCGGCGGTACGAAGCTCGACCCGTGCCCGAGCACGAGATCGCCGCACAGGCCCACCTGGCCGATCAGGAAGCAGACGTGGTCGGTCGCGTGACCCGGCGTGGGCAGGACCTCGAATGGGCCAACGCGCCCCCGATCCGCGACGCTCGCACGGCCAGCCGAATCACGCTCCGCGCCACGTGCGCCGGACCTTTCGTCCCCCGCCCCCACCTCGCCGAAGAGCAAAGGTGCGCCCAGCAGGGACGCACCGGCGGAGTGATCGGCATGTGAGTGGGTGAGCAGGACGCCGGCGATCCCGCCGCGCTCGGAAGCCGCCGCGCGCACGGCCTGCAGGTGGACCTCGTCGGCGGGCCCGGGGTCGACGACATAGGCGGGAGATCCGACCAGGTATGTATTCGTGCCCTCGAGCGTCATGGGCCCTGGATTGGGGGCGACGATCCTGACTATCTCCGAGTGGCCAGTCGGGGAGTCGATGGCCGCGAATATAGGGTGATACCGATCCGCTGGGCGACATTCGACTGCTACGGGACCCTGATCGATTGGGAAGCCGGCCTACGGGAGGCATACGGGTCGCTGTGGCGAGAGGCCAACGGCGAGAGGCTGCTCAGCCTGCACCACGTCGTCGAGCCCCGGGTCCAGGAGCACGGCGAGCTCAGCTACAGGGAGGTGCTCGCGCGGTGCCTGGCTGCGGTCTCCTCCATCGAGGGCCTCGAGGTGCCCGAGGGCCGCCACGATGCCCTCGCCGGATCGCTCCCGTCCTGGCCAGCCTTTCCGGAGGTGCCGGAGGCACTCCGCGCACTGCGGGACCGTGACTGGAGGCTGGCCATCCTCTCGAACACCGACCCGGACCTGTTGTCAGCCTCAGTGGCGGCGATCGGGGTGCCGGTCGACGCGCTGATCACCGCCGCCGAGGCGGGCTCGTACAAGCCTGCTCCCGGTCATTGGGAGCGCTTCTTCGCCGATACGGGCGCCGCTCGTCGTCACCACGTTCACGTCGCCGCGAGCCTCTTCCACGACATCGACCCTGCCGCACGGATGGGGCTCAGGGCCGTCTGGATCAACCGCGTCGGCGAATCGAGCGACCTTCCTCGGGCCGCCGAGTTGTCCGACCTCAGCGGACTACCCCGCGTCCTCGACGCGCTGGCCTGAGCGGCGCAGCTCTCCCCGGTCCCTCTGCGAGGGGCTGACTACTTGCCGCTCACCGCGGTGAGCACGGCCTTCCGCGCGTCTGCCGGCTCGAGCACGACCAATTCCCCGACGCCCTTGAGGATCTCGCGCACGAGCCAGTCAGGGGAGCCATAGGGAAGCTCGACCACGACGGCCTCGTCGGCGAGCTCCTCGACCACGGTGCGTTCCTCGCGCAGCCAGCGCGCCCGCTCCGGCGAGACCCAGACGCGCGCTACGCCGGCGCTTCCCACCTCGCCGTGAACGAGCCACTCCTGCTCGGCCAGCCGTTCATCCGTCCCCTGGCGCGGTTCGAAGGAGCGCCTGGTGAGCCGTGCCTCCTTCATCCTGTCGAGGCGGAAGTGCCGGGTGTCTGATTTGCCCAGGTCGTAGCAGCCGAGATACCAGCCCTCCGGGCCACTGACCAGTTGGTACGGCTCGACCTCGCGCTTGACGAACTCGTCCTCGTTCTCCTTGTAGTAGTGGAGCTCGAGAACGCGGCGACGCTCGATGGCGTCATTGACGGTGCGCACGACGTCGGAGTCGTCGCGCCCGGGGGCGATCTCGAGGCCTTCCTGCGACGGGTCGTGACCAAGTGCCCCGACGATCTTCTGGCGCGCGGTGGACAGCCCGGCCTGCGGCAGGTGATCGCCGAACAGGTCGATCGCCGCGACCAGCGCCTTCGCCTCCAGCGGCAGCAGGCGGGCCGGGCGGGCGAAGTTGTCGCCGTAAGTGTCGGGGTCCACCTCGATCTCGTCCCCGTCGATCTCCGCATAGAGGACATAGGTGCCGCCGCCGAAATTGACGACGTTGAGGACGTCGATGTCCTCGCGGAGCTCTTCCAGGCTGACGTTCAACTCGTCTCGAACCGTGTCCACGGAGAGCCGCGACTGCTGGCGAGCGGCGCCGATCAGCAAGCCGGCAAGCGTCACCAGCCGCGCGAATCGCTCCGGCCGGATCACCGACTCCGTGCGCCCGTTTGCGGAGCGGGGCCTGCCGTTGCCCTGCGCCATCGGGCGCGGCTTCCCGACCACGGGGCGCGAGACCGTCTTCGCGACCGTGAACTTGCCTGTATGCCGCTTCCGCAGCAGTTCCAGCCTCTCGGCCGCCTCCCCGGCCAGGTCCTCCGGCTCGAGCAGCTTCGCGTTCTCCCGCCAGCCGAGTACCCACGAGACGAGCTGGCTGGGTGAGGCGTACTCGGTCTCGTAGATCGCGCCGCGGCCCCGCACTCCGTCCTGCTTGTTCGCCTTGCGCAGCTTGCCGTAGGCGCCGAAGTCGCGCTCCACGAGCCAGGCGATCCGCTCGCGCAGGAAGACCCGCCCGGTGCCGCCGATCTCGCCCATCTGCCAGTCGGCGCGCGACGCGTAGTCACGCCGGTCGAAGTCCTCGGGCGGCGCGAAGTCGTGCTCCGCCTTGGTCGCGTAGGAGACCTTGCCCCGGATCCGCGAGAGGCGGAAGACCCGCACGTCCTCGCGCTCGTGCGAATGGCCGATCAAGTAGAACTGGCCGTTGCGGAAGACCAGGTGGTAGGGGTCCACCTTGCGATCGGAGACCTGGTCGCGCTCCATCGAGTAGTAGCTGAACTCGATCGTCTTACGGCGCGAGATCGCGGTCTCGATCTTCGCCAGGCGTTGCGAGAGCTCGCGGCCGCCTCCCGAGGGGGCGAGCTTGACGTCGATCGACGTCGAGTCGACCTCCTCGAGGGGACTGGGACGCCCCCACGAGACCTGCTGGAGGGCCAAGCGAAGTGGCTCGGCATAGGCGAACTCCCCATCGAGGAGTCCGAGCGCCGTGCGCAGCGCCGCCAACTCGCCGTCCGTGAACTCGATTGGCGGCAGGTAGTAGTTCTCGGGCGGCAGCGCGTAGAGCTCCGCCTCGAAGAAGCCCTCGGCCGGCTTCTCCACCTGGAGCGAGATGCCCAGGCTGTCGAGCTCGGCGCGATCGGCGTAGAAACGGCGGGCGAAGGCGTCCTCGTTCATGGAGCTGTAGCCCTCCACCTCGCGTTTGATCTCCAGCGCCGAGACGGGTCGCCCGTTGGCCATCAGGAACGAGATCAGGGAGAGCTGGCGGATCAGCTTCTCGGTGTCCTTGGCCACGACGGGGAGGATAGAGGCGCGCTCCCCATGGCCACACAAGCCAGGAAGGCGCTTTGTACGCAATTTGCGGGGCTCGCTAGACGGTCAGCTGGTGCTTGAGCCGTTCCTTGACGCCCTTCGGGAAGCCGGGGACGTCGTCGAGCTGGTCGACCGACTCGTAGCCGCCAATCCGCTTGCGGTAGGCCAGCAGGCGGTGACTCTGGGTGGTCGTGAGGTTCAGCGAGCGCAGCTCGGCAAGGCTCACCTGGTTGAGATTGAGCGGACCACCCCTCTTGGGCCGGGGCCTTTTCCGGGCAGGCGCCGCGGGCCTCGGTGTGGTCCGTCCGGAATCCCTACGCGCGGTGCCTTGGCGGGGCGCGGGGCGCGGCTCGGCGGGTGACGCGGTGCGCCGTACCGGGCGCCGTGGGCCAGGATGTCGAGATGAAAGCCGCTTGCTGGAAGCCCAGCTCGGCAGCGCGAACTCAGCGGCCTTGAGCGTGCCGGCCATTCCTGCCGTGATCGACGCGAAACGGTTCGCCGCCCGGGCCTCCGCCTGCCTTTGGGTCGTGGGGGACATCCACCTGCGCGAGCTCTTCAGCTTCAGGTCGAAGACGTTGAGATCCGCCTGGAATTGGAGCAGGAAGGTGGGCCCCCACGGCCTCGCCCACTCGGCGATCCAGTAGTCGGCGACAGCGCCGTCCGGGGAGGGCTTGGCTCCGGGGGTCGGCTGACTGAGGTAGTCGCGCTGGAGGCGGGTCACCATCTTGACCAGGCAAATGTCCTCGTAACGCCTGCGAATGCGCACGCGACGCCGCAGCCGTTGGGCGAGCGACTCGCGATGCGCCTCGAGCTCGAGAAACGCTCGCCGCCTGGCGACGTCCGGTCCATTCCCGGCCACCGGAAGTCCGTTGGCATCCCTGCGCTTGTCTTGCACATCCCTCCGCTTGCCCTGCGTAACGGGGTTCACGATCAGCTAACGCCTCCTCAGCAGCCGACTGCGATCCAATATAGGAACCGGCTTCCCGCAATTCAAGGCACAACCCGCAGCCACCCTGGAACTGGGTAATGAATCCTGAAACGAGGTAGTGAGGTTTCGGGGGCGGGTGCTAAGCGGCCCGGGAGCTGAAGTAGGCGGCCGAGTCGATGCCGCGGTCGAACCGCGACCAGGCCTCGCCGTCCGGCAGCGCGCGCTCGATCCGATCGAAGCTGCCGAGCTTGCCGCCCAGGTTGTCGATCGCGTGTACGAGCGTGGCCTCGCGGGTGGCGGGGATCACCGGCGAGCCGTTCTCCAGCGTTCCGTGATGAGACAGGACGATGTGGAAGATCGCCTGAGCCAGCTCAGGATCGAAGCCGTCGATGTGCTCGATCTCGCGGCGAACCAGGTAGTAGCCGAGCGGGATCTCGCCCTGGAGGCGGCCGGCGTCCGTTAGGTCGATCCCCAGCGGATCGTCGTTGTAGGCCATGGTCTTGCCGATGTCGTGAAGCATCGCCCCGGTGACCGCGATGTCCCGGTCGACTCCGGTGAAGGCCGAGGCGGCGGCGCTTACCGCTTGGGCAACAGAGACCGTGTGGTCGAGGAGCCCGTGGCGATAGGCCTGGTGGTAGTACTTGGCGGCCGGAGCCTCCCTGAACCTGACCCAGATTGGCGAGCCTCGGTCGAAGAAGCGATCGAGCAGTTCGCGAAGCTGGGGGCTCTGGATCGTCTCCAGCAGCTCCTGCAAGTCGGCCTCAAGCCGCTCCACCGGGACGCTCGGGCCGTCGGCGAGGTCGGGGGGCTCGAACTCGTCGGGACGCGCGGAACGGATCGCCTCGACGGTGATCTTCGGGCCGTACTGCGGATGGACTCCGAAGCGGCCGTCGATGTGGACCGCGGACCCTGGCGCGGCGACCTCGAACGACTCCTCAACACCCTCCCAGACCACCGCCTCGACGGTCCCGGAGCGATCGCAGATGACCAGCCTGAGCCACTCCCCGCCATTGCGCCGCTGGCGAAGCTCGCGCTCCCGCACCCCGAACACGCCCTCAACGGCCTGTCCGTCAACGAGGTCGCGCGCCCATGCTCGCTCCGCGCTACCGATGGGGCTTCCACCGTTGGTGGACCCACTCAGCGCTGGCTGCTCGCTCAATGAAGCCTGCTTGCTCATCACTTATTCACGGTAGACAGGGGTGCGGACGGGCTGTCTCTCCCCCTTTGATGCGTCGTCGCGACGATCCTCGACCTGACGCGACGCGGACCGTTCTTAGGCTTGCTTGGGCTCGTCGCGAGGCTCGATCGCGATCGTACGCTCCTCGGGGACGCCGCTCTCCAATTCCCGTGCGCGCTCCAGCTCGGCGTTCAGCCCGGCGCCCAGCAGCACTGCGAGGTTCGAGATCCACAGCCAGAGCAGGAACACGATCACTCCGGCGAGGCTGCCGTAGGTCTTGTTGTAGGAGCCGAAGTTCGCGACGTAGAGCGCGAACCCCGCCGACGCAAGGATCCAGACCGAAACTCCCAAGACGCCGCCGGGGGTGATCCAGCGGAACCCGGGCTGGCGGACGTTGGGAGCTGCGTAGTAAAGGACCCCGAGCATCGTGAGCACGATCAGGATGATCACCGGCCACTTGGCGAGGTCCCAGACCGTCAGCACGGTGCCCTCGAGGCCGAACAGTTCTCCGACTTGCTCGGCCAGCGGCCCGGTGACCACGACGGCGATCGCGCTCACCGCAACCAGCAGGATCAGAAACAGCGACATCGCAAGCTGCAACGGTCGAAGCTTCCAGAACGGTCGCCCTTCCTCGATCTCGTAGATGACGTTGGAGGCACGCGAGAAGGCTCCGATGTACCCGGAGGCCGACCACAGGGCGGTCGCCAGGCCGATGATCAACGCGATGCCGGCCGTCCCCTGACTCGACCCGATCTCCCTAATCGAACCGCTGACGATGTCGGTCGCCGGACCCGGGCCAAGCTGATTCAGGTTGTCGAGCACGGACTGCGTCGCCGAGTCGCCCGCGAGGCCGAGAATCGAGACCAAGACGACCAACGCCGGGAAGATCGACAGCACGGCGTAGTAGGTCAGGGCCGCAGCCCAATCCGTGAGGTTCTTCTCACGAAACGCGCGCACGGTGCGCTTGAGAACGCCTACCCACGCCCTCAAGCGCACGTCGGTCGGCTTGCGTGGCGTCTCCATCGGCCCAGAAATCGGCTTCCCGATCGCTCGGAGATCAAACCGTGGGGGGACCGGGCACCGCCCCTCCGCGCCCTGAAATTCGACTTGCCTGACGCGTCAGACTCCCGTACCATCATTTGACCAGCGGCTCGGGGGGAGCCGCGACACAGGGGGGTAGGAATCATGCGTTTTGGCAGGGGGAAGACGTCGGCGCTCGCGCTGGCCGCGGCGCTGCTCACGGTCGTGATCGCCACGACGGCCTCCAACGCGGGGAGCGGTCCCCGCTGCGGCGGCAAACCGGCGACCATCGTCAGGGGAGGCGGCGACAACAACATCTACGGCACGGACAGCGCCGACGTGATCGTCGCCGGGGGTGGTGACGACTACATCGACGGCGGTGAGGGCCGCGATCGCGTTTGCGGAAACGGCGGAGACGACATCGCTTACGGCGGCGAGCGCGGTGATTTCGTCAACGGCGGCCGCGGCAAGGACCTCGTGGAAGGCTCCACGGTCGGTCTCAATCGCGGCCCGGACGGCGGCGACAAACTCCTCGGAGGACGTGGCAGCGACTCGGGTCAATGAACTTCCAGGGGTTTGGCGGCCCGGACGCAGGCGTCGAAGGCGGCCCCGGTGACGACAGCCTGAACGGCGGCAAGGGCACGGATCGATGCAGGGGCGGCGCCGGCCACAACGCTAAGAGGAAGTGTGAGGTGTAGGGGGCGCTTTCTCGGCTTGCCTACGAGATGGCGAGGGGCAGAATCGAACTGCCGACACCACGATTTTCAGTCGTGTGCTCTACCAACTGAGCTACCTCGCCGGGCGCGGCTAAGGCTAGCGACGAAGTCAATCGCTTTCGCTCGCCCCCGATAGGGCCAGTTCCACCGCCTCGGCGGGGCTCGAGGCGACCTCGATCCCCGGGCCTCCCTCCATCGCTCCGTGCGCGGTCAGCTCCCAGCTCGACAGCGCAACCACCCGGCGGCCGAGCTCGCGGGCGAAGGCGATCTCGGAGAGCGTTCCCCACTCGCCGCCGATCGCGATCACCGCATCGCCGGAGGAGACCACGGCGAGGTTCCGCGCGTGGCCGATGCCGGTGGCCACCACGTGGGTGCAGTGCCGATTCGCCTGGTCCTGCGAGCTGCTCGGGACGATGCCGATCACCGTCCCGCCGGCGACGGAAGCGCCCCGGGCGACGCCCTCCATCACCCCGCCTAGCCCGCCGCACACGACCACGGCACCGGCCTCGGCGAGCCGCCGCCCGACCTCCTCGGCGAGGGGGGTCAGCTCCTCATCCGGAGCCCCCTTGCCGATCACGGCAACCTGACGCCTACGAGCCACTGCCCCGCATCCCTCGGGCCGCGGAACCGCTGGTCAGCATCGCGGTCATCAACTCCAACGCGCCCTGCTTGTGCAGCGGCTCGTTGAGGTTGCCGCACTTGGGACTCTGGACGCACGATGGACAGCCGTCGGCGCAGGGGCACTCGCCGATCAGCTTCGCGGCGTCGGCGAGCAGGCGCTGGAACTGCTCGAAGCCGCGCCGCGCAATCCCCACCCCTCCCGGATAGCCGTCGTAGATGAAGATCGTCGGCCGTGCCCGTCTGGAAGTGCACGTTGGTCGACAGGCCGCCGATGTCCCAGCGGTCACACATCGCGATCAGCGGCAGCACCGCTATCTGGCCGTGCTCGGCCGCGTGGAGGGCGCCCAGCAGGACTTCGGGAGGAAGCGTCGCCGGGCCGGCAAGCTCCTCACCGAGCACATACCACAGAGCCTGGGTGGGGAAGTTGGTCTCCGGCAGATCGAGCCCCACCATGTCGACCACCTGGTGATCGGAGAGCCGCTTGCGCTGGAAGGCCATCACCTGCTCGGTGACCGAGACCTCGCCGAAGAACAACTCGATGCCTGGGCCCGGCGCAACCGGATCGTCGCCCTTGGCGGTCCCTGCACCGACCGGATCGGCGCTCTTGGCGACGATCCGCTCTATGTATACCTCCGTCTCCTTCTTCGGCTGCGTGTACCAGTCGCCGTCGAAGCGATCGACCACCGCGCGCCGTCCCTCGATGTCGAGCTCGCGCACCTCGTAGGAGCGCCCCAGGTGCAGGTAGACGGCGCCGGGATGGACGGTGGTGAAGGCACGCTCGGCCTCGACCGCGCCCAGGAGCTCGCCGGAGCCTCGCTCGACGATCGCCACCGAGTCGGGCGATGCCGACCGCAGCGAGATGTCGCCGGCCGGAAAATGCGGGCCGCGTGGCAGGTAGCGCCCCTCGCTGGCGCGCCTCAGCTCGCCCATCGCAACCAGGGCGTCTGCTCGCTCCCGCCACCGCTCACCGAACACTTCCCCGTCGGCATCCGAGAGCGGCACCTCGTAGGCGGCGGCAAGCAGGTGCGCGAGCTGGATCCGCTCGTTCTCGTGGTCGAGGATCGCCGCCTCCACCGGCCGCCCCAGGAACTCCTCCGGATGCCGGCAGAAGAACTGGTCCAGGGCGTCCTCGCCGGCGACGTACAGGGCCAATCCCTCGGTGCGCCTCCCCGCGCGCCCCCACATCTGACGCAGGCTCGCAACCGTGCCTGGGAAGGTGACGCAGATCGCCGCGTCCAGCTCCCCGATGTCGATGCCCAGCTCGAGCGCGTCGGTGGCGACAACCGCCAGCAGCTCGCCGGCCGCCAGCCGAGCCTCGATCTCGCGCCGCTGCTGGGGCGTGTATCCGGCCCGGTAGGGGGCGATCCGCTCGGCGAGCTGCGGGCGGCCCAGCTCCTCGAGCCTGGTGCGAGCGAACCGCTGGATCAGCTCGATCCCGCGCCGGCTGCGGAGGAAGCAGATCGTCCGCACCCCCTCGCCAACCAGGTCGGCGAGCAGCTCGGCGGCCTCGGAGAGGACCGAGCGCCTCGTCATCGACCGCGCGGTCGATGACCGGCGGGTTCCAGATCCCGATCCGCCGGCCGGCGCGCGGAGCGCCGTCGGAATCGACCAGGCGGAACGGCTCGCCGACCAGCCGCTCGGCCAGCTCCACCGGATTGGCGATCGTCGCCGAGGCGAGGATGAACCGGGGGCTGGCCCCGTACAGGCGGGCGACCCGCCGCAGCCGGCGCAGGACGTTGGCGACGTGCGACCCGAACACGCCCCGGTAGGTGTGCGCCTCGTCGACGACGACCCAGCTCAGGCTGGCGAGGAAGTCTCCCCAGTTCCGGTGGTGGGGCAGGATCCCGATGTGGAGCATGTCGGGGTTCGTCAGGATCAGGTTCGAGCGGCGCCGGATCTGCGGCCGGTCGTCGCGCGGCGTGTCGCCGTCGTAGATCGCGTGTCGAAGCTGCGGCAGGCCCAGCGCGGACAGCTTTCGCCCCTGGTCCTGGGCGAGGGCCTTGGTCGGATAGAGGTAGAGGGCCCGGTCGCCGCCATCGCGAACCAGTCCATCAAGAACGGGAAGGTTGAAGGAGAGCGACTTGCCAGACGCGGTGCCACTGGTGACGATCGCATTGCCGTCGGTGGCCGCGTCGAGCGCCTCGAGCTGGTGTGAGTAGATCGCCTCGATCCCGCTGGCGGGTAGGACGGCGGCCAGCTCGGGCGCCAGGCCGGCTGGGGATCTCGACCGTGTCGGCCGTTCGCGCCGCCTCGACGCTCTCGGCGACCAGCCGGCCGTCTGCCCTCCCCGGCTCGATCGCACGCTCCCAGCCGGTGGCGGCGGCGAGGCGCGTGCCAGGGCTAGCCATTCGTGGTCAGCGAGCGCCGCTCGCTTGCGCCGTGGCCGGTGATCGCGGCGGCCGTGCGCAGCGCATCGAGCGCGCTTCGGTCGTGGAGCCGCACCATCTCGGCCCCGCCGGCGACGGCCAGCGCCGCCGCGGCCGCGGTCGCCCACTCGCGCTCGCCGGCCGGGGCGCGCCCCTTCCACGAGCCCGCCAGCACTGCCCCGAGGAAGTCCTTTCGAGACAGCGCCACGAACAGCGGGCGGCCGAGCTCGCGCAGCTCACCGAGGCGGCGCAGGATCTCGAGGTCGTCGTCGACCGAGAGGTCGAAGTCCAGCCCCGGATCGAGCGCGATCTGCTCCTCGGCCACGCCATGCTCGAGCGCGGCCTGGATCCGCTCCCGGAACCAGCGCTTCAGGTGGGCGACCGGATTCCGGTGACCGGGCGGCTCGCGATCGGCACGCGGCGGGCCCTCGATGTGCATGAGCACGTATCCGCAGCCCCGTTCGGCCACCAGATCGAGCATCCCGGGGTCGGCGCCACCGGAGATGTCGTTGATCGCTGCCGCGCCGGCATCGAGCGCTCGGCTTGCGACCTCGGGCTGAAAGGTGTCGGCGGTCACCGGCACGCCGAGCCCTCCGGACCAGCTCCTCGACGGTGGGGACGAGTCGCGCGCTCTCCTCGTCCGCCGGGACCGCTGCCCCGCTGCGGGCCGCTACCGCACCCACGTCGAGGAGGTCGAACCCCGCCTCGGCCAGCGCCAAGCCGTCGCCGACCGCGCGCTCCGGAGTCTCGCTGCGCGCTCCCTCGAAGAATGAGTCGTCGGTGACGTTGACGATCCCGACCGCCAGCGGCGGGGGGAACTCGAGCAGGCGATCGGTGAGGCGCCAGTGGGTCATCCTCGACCTAACGTAGCGCGGGCAGCGCCTTGTGCCACTAGTACCGTTGCCCGGCCGTGGCCCTGCGCTGCCTCTACACCGACCTCGACGGCACCCTGCTCGGATATCACGGGTCGCTGTTTCGCGACGCCGAAGGCAACTTTTCCCTGAAGCAGGCGCGGGCCCTGGAAGCCTGCCACCGCGCCGGCGTTGAGGTGGTGATCATGTCAGGGCGTCGCGAGGCCCAGGTGATGGCCGACGCCCGGCTGCTCGCCCAGACCTCCTACATCTACGAGGCCGGCTGCGGCGTCGTCATCGACGGGGAGCGCACCTTCCTGACCGGGGACTGGGTGCCGGACGCCGACGGGACACCGGCGGAGAAGATGCTCGCCGCGGGGATCCCGGATCTTCTCTTCGAGCGCTTCGAAGGCAGGCTCGAGTGGCACGGCCCCTGGCACGTCGACCGCGTGCTGTCGCATCTGTTTCGCGGCCGCATCGACGTGGCCGAGGCCAACGCGCTGCTGGCCGAGCGCGGGCACGATGACCTCAGGTTCCTCGACAACGGGGCGATCGTGCGGCCGATGGAGGGGCTCGATGGGCCTGCTCACGCGTACCACCTGGTCCCCGGCGGCGCCAGCAAGGCGAAGGCGGTCGCCTTCCACGTGCGCGCTCGGGGCTACGCGCTGGACGACTGCATCGCGGTCGGCGACTCGCTCGAGGACCTCGACGCCGCCGAAGCGGTCGGGCGGTTCTTCGTGGTGGCCAACGGCCCAGAGCGCGATCCCGGCCTGCGCGAGGCGATCGGCGGACGCCCCAACGTCACCGTCACCGAGGGCCAAAACGGCGACGGCGTCTACGAGGCCGTGATCTCGACCCTCGCCGGCGAGCGGTAACCACTACCGGCAGAGGGTGTGCCCTGGCGCCCGCCGGTCGCGACCGGCCAGACCCTGGCAGTCGCGCAGGCGGTCAAGGCTGCCCGCCAGGCCAGCCCGGATACGGGCGGCCCGGGACCCCGGCCTGGCCGGCAGGAGATTCCGCAGCTCGGCGGGGTCAGCGTCCAGGTCGTAGAGCTCACGGGCGCTGGGCCGGGCGCACTCGCCTCCGCCCGGCGCGAAGCGGGAGTACTCGGCATAGAGGTGGCGCGTAGTTCGCACCGCGTGGAATTGGCAAATGCCGAAGTCGCCCTCTTGCGATTCCAGGAGGATGGCTCGATCGCGAGGCCAGGCATCCACATGGTTTCTGAGCAGGGGCACGAAGGAGCGCCCGTCCATGACGCGGCACCTGACCGAGTTGCGGCACGGGGCAGCCGAGGCCATCCGGAGCAAGGTGGGCGCGAGATCGATGTTCGCGGTGGCTCGACTGATCGTTTTAGGCGCTGACTCCCCGCCGAGGGCCTGGCGCGGCGCCCAGACGATCAGGGGCACGCGCACCGCCTCTTCATACGGGACCGCCTTGCCGCGAAGGCGGTGCTGGCCCTCGAGCCAGCCGTTGTCAGAGGTGAACACAAGAACCGTGTCGTCCAGCTGGCCTGTCTTCCGGAGCGCATCGTGGATCCGCGCCACGGAACGGTCGACGGCGGCCAGCGAGCTCAGGCGACAAGCCCGGGAGCGCTTGAACCTCGCCGCCTGGCGCGCATCGCAGGGGCCGCCGAGCCCGGACGAAGAAGGGCTTGTCGGAAACGTCCCGCTCGCCGAACGACCGAGGCGTAGAGACGGCTCCTGCCTCGAAGCGGTTCTCATCACCCGGCGCGGGGATCGCGCTGCCGCGGCACCCTCCGGCCCGTGCTTCGTCTGCGGCGGGCGCCACGTGCGGCGCGTAGAGGTTGACCCAGGCGAAGAACGGTCGGCGAGCGGTCCGGTTGGCCCTGATGAAGCGCACCGCGCGCCGGGTCAGCACGGCGTCCAGGTAGTCGCGGTCCCGGGCTCCGAAATGACGGCGCACGTTGTTGATCGACAGGTCGTAGTCGAAGTAGGTGTACGGCGGGAGAAGCGCCTCCCACCTGTCCCAGCCCGGTCCTCGCAGCGCTCCCATGGCAGTGGCGAAGTTCTCGTAGCCGTTCATGAACTTTCCGAACTCGGCGGTCCGGTATCCAGCGTGCCGGAGCCACGCCGGCAGGACGTTCTCCTTCTCCAGCAGGTCCGGATAGCCGGGGAGGTTGGCCAGGACGCCGTTGTTGTGCCCGTACTCCCCGGTGATGAAGGCGGCGCGGGACGGACAGCATGATGGGGTGGTAACCACGAAGTCTGTGAACGTGGTTCCGCTTCGGGCCAGACGCTTGGTGCGGGGCATGGCCTGTGCGAGCGAAGCTGCGTCCTGGTCGTCGCTCATCACGACGACGACGTTCGGGATCTGGCTCGCCGGCACGGGCCCTCGGGAATCCCCCGTTCGGTTCGGGGTGACCGGCGAGCTGGATCCGCAGCCCGCGATGGCGAGGATGGCAGCGCCCGCGACCAGGAGCTTCCCGGGGATGCCGAGGGCGGAGATCAGTCGAGCCGCGGCGCGGCGGTTCGCCCGCGAATCCTCGCCAGCAACCGGTCGGTGAGCCTCGGGGCGAGCCCGTTGAGGCCCAGCAGGCGCACCAGGCCCGGCAGGTAGACGGCGCGCGAGTCCTGCTCGACCGCCTCGATGATCGCCTCGGCGACACGCTCCGGAGGCAGCTCGTTGTCGTTCTCCCGCCAATCCGGGAGCAGCGCGCGCTCGTGGTCGTGGAGGCCTGTCTCGACCTCGCCGGGAAAGACGGTGGTCACAGACACCCCGGTGCCGGAGAGCTCATGCCGCAGCGCTTCGGCGAAGCCGCGGTCCGCTGCCTTGGTGGCACCGTAGACGGCGGCCCAGGGAAAGGCGCGGATCCCGGCTCCCGAGGACAGGACCACCAGGTGACCACGGGCCCGGTCGAGCATGTGGGGAAGCACCGCCCGGGCGGTGTAGATGGTGCCGAGGACATTGATTCGAACCATCTCCTCGGCCCGCTCGATCTCGGTGTCCACGAACGGCCCGTAGTGCGCGACGCCGGCGTTTGCCACCGCCAGCTCGAGCCCCTCGGCCCGCTTCGCGAAGCGGTCGATGGCGCGCTGCACCTGGCCCCGCTTGGCGACGTCGGCTACCAGCGCCAGATGCGGGCCTGCTGGACTTTCGGGTAGCTGCTCGACAACCTCCTCCAAACGCTCCCTGTCGCGGGCCACCAGGCCCAGCCGCGCCCCTCGCGAGGCCAGCGCCAGGCAGAGAGCGTGGCCGATCCCGCGCGACGCACCGGTGACAATCGCCCTCGTGCCGGGCTCGATCCGCACCGCCGCATCCTCTCATGTAGCTGCGCGTTGCCGGCGCCGGCTGGCGCGAGTGACGACCACTACTATCGGGGGGTGACCCAGGAGCAGGCCACCGTCGCCGAGGAGGAGTACCTCCAGAGCATGTTCTGGCTCGAGGAGGCGGGACTGCCGATCACCGGCGCCAACATCGCCCGCGCAATGCGCCTGTCCGCCCCGACCGTGCACGAGATGATCGGCAGGTTGGAGCACGACGGATACGTGGACCGGCGCGCCGACAAGTCGCTGGCGTTCACGACCGACGGCCGCCAGCACGCGCAGGCGATCGTCCGGCGCCACCGCCTGATCGAGCGCTTCCTGACCGACGTCCTCGGTATCCCCTGGGACGAGGTTCACGAAGAGGCGGAGCGGCTGGAGCACGCGATGTCCCCGGTGCTCGAGGAACGGATGCTGGCGGCAATCGGCGACGCCAAGACCTGCCCGCACGGCCATCCTCTGGTCGAGGGCGCCCGCGAACAGGGCGCTCTGCTGGCAGACGTCGAGCCCGGCGCCACCGTGCACGTGCTGAGGTTCGAGAACGAGGCCGAGGAGCTCTTGCATTACCTGAAGCAGGCTGGGTTGCAGCCGGGGCTCGACGGCACGCTGGAGAGCTCCGGCGACGACGAGGTCGTCGTCTCCTCCGATGACGGCCGCCACGTGGTCTCGCGCAGCGTCGCGGAGACCGTTTCGGTCCGCGCCGATCCCTCGCCGCCTCCCCGGCCGCCCCTGCCCGAGCAGCTGGTGCTGTCGAGCGACCGTTACGGCCGCTGACTCAGAGCTCGCCGCAGATCTGCCGCAGGCGGCGATAGAGCGCCTGGTCCTGGGCGCGCATCGAGTACTGGCGCCGCTTCACCGAGGCCTCGTGCTCGCGGACGGCCGACGCCAGAGCGGAAAAGCGCCGCTCGGCGAGATTGCGCTCGCTCACCGCGTCGAGCTTGCGTGTGCCTTCGACCATCGTGATCGGAGTCATCTCGGCCACCTCCTGAACTTGCGGGACTTCCGTGGCCGGTCGCTAACCGACTGGGGGCACCGTAGCGGCGCTGGCTTAGCGCTATGTAACGCCGGAGTAAAAGTTTGCGGGGCGACTAGGCCGGGCTCGCGGCCCGAAGCCCGGCCAGGGCAGTGGCGATTCGCCCCACGCCGTCGCCGATCTGCTCGGCCGGCACGCTGGCGAACGAGAGGCGCAGGCTGGAGCGCCCTCCCTCGAGCATGAAGTCGCAGCCGGCGATGAATGCCACCTGCTCCTGGAGCGCCGCTGCCAGAAGCTCCTCGCAGTTGACGTCCTCGTTGAGGGTCAGCCAGAGGAAGTAGCCGCCTCCCGGCAACACGAACTCCGCCTCGGATAGTCGCTCGGAGAGTGCCTCGACCAAAGCGTCGCGGCGCTCGCGCAGCGCTCCCTTGACGAAGGCGATGTTCTCGTCGAGCGCGCCGGAGCGACACAGCTCCCACACGACCGACTCAGCGAGCATGTTCGGCGAGATGTAGACCTCGTTGGCGCGTTCGGCGAGCTTCGCGATCTCCTCCTCGGGCCCGGCGAGGTAGCCCACCCGCACGCCCGGGCTGACCGTCTTCGAGAACGAGGAAGAGTGGATCACCCGACCCGATCGGTCGAGCGACAGCATCGTCGGCGGCGGCTGATCGTCGAACGGCAGCTCGCGGTAGGGGTCGTCCTCGAAGATCCAGAAACCGTGCTCGGCGGCGAGCTCGACCAGGCGCTCACGCTTGGCGGCCGAGAGCGTGCAACCGGCCGGGTTGTGGAAGTTGGGAATCACGTGGACCAGCTTCACGGGCGCGTCGCCGAGCGCGCGCTCGAGCGCCTCGACGTCGATGCCGTCCTCCTCCAGGGCCACCCCGACACGCTCGGCGCCCAGTCGCTCCAAGAGGAGCAGCGTCCGGTCGTAGGACGGCTGCTCGACGATCACCCGGTCCCCAGGCTCGATCAGGTGCTGGAACAGCATCGCCCCGGCCTCGAGTGAGCCGTTGGTGATCATCACCTGGGAGGGATCGGCGATGCCGTGACGCTCGGCCACCCACTCGCAGAGGCCCGGGTGTCCGATGCCCGTTCCGTAGGAGAGCGCCCGCTTCCAGTCGTCGGCCAGCGCCCGCTGCGCCGCTTCCCGCACCGCCTCGACGGGCAGGATGTCTGCGCTCGGCGCCCCGCGGGCGAAGCTGATCAGCTCGGTGGCCATCGGCGAACGAGTATAGAAACGGCGCTGGCTAGGCCCGGGCGCCGATCGCCTCGACCGCGAGCTGGGCCGTCTCGGTCGGCGAGCGGCCTACCCGGACGCCGCGGCCCTCCAGGGCCTCCTTCTTCGCCTCGGCGGTGCCGGAGGAGCCGGAGATGATCGCCCCGGCATGGCCCATCTGCTTGCCGGGCGGGGCGGTGAAGCCGGCGATGTAGGCAACGACCGGCTTCGAGACCTGCTCGGCGATGAAGTCGGCCGCGCGCTCCTCGGCGTCGCCGCCGATCTCGCCGACCATCACGATCAGCTCGGTCTCGCCGTCTTCCTCGAACAGGGTGAGGACGTCGATGAAGTCCGAGCCGACGATCGGATCGCCACCGATGCCGACGATCGAGGAGTTGCCCGCTCCCGCCTGCTTCAGCTCGTTGCCGATCTGGTAGGTCAGGGTGCCCGACTTGGAGACCACTCCGATCGAGCCGGGCTCGAAGAATTGCGCCGGGATGATCCCGACATTCGACTTGCCGGGTGAGAGCACGCCCGGGCAGTTGGGGCCGATCAGGCGAACACCGGACTTCCTGGCCTGCCAGTAGACGTCCAGCATGTCGTAGACGGGGATGCCCTCCGTGATCGCGATCACCGTGTGCACGCCGGCGTCGATCGCCTCCGTGATCGCCGGCGCGGCGAACCGTGCCGGCACGAAGATCATCGAGGTGTTGGCGCCGCGCTCGGAGACAGCCTCGGCGATCTTGTCGTAGACCGGGATTCCCTCCACGTCCTGGCCCCCCTTTCCGGGGGTGACGCCGGCGACGACGTCGGTGCCGTAGGCGCGGTTGCGAAGCCCGTGGAAGCTGCCCTCGCGGCCGGTCAATCCCGAGACCACGAGCCGGGTGTCGGTGTCGACGAGGATGCTCACGCGTTCGCCAGCTCGACCACTCGCTCGGCGGCGCCGAGCATCGTCTTCTCCACGTGCAGATCAGGAAGGTCGGCTTCGGCCAGCAGCCCCAGCCCCTCCTCCGAGTTGGTGCCGTCGAGGCGGACAACGAGCGGCACCTGGATGTCCATCCGGGCGAACGCCTCGATGATCCCCTTGGCGATCTCGTCGCATCGGGTGATGCCTCCGAAGATGTTGAAGAGGATCGCGGTGACGTTCTCGTCCGAAGTGATCACCTCGAGCGCGGCGACGATCGCCTCCGCCTTCGAGCCGCCCCCGGCGTCGAGGAAGTTGGCGGGCTTGCCGCCCGCTTGGGCGACGACATCCAGCGTCGACATGCAGAGGCCCGCCCCGTTGCCCAGGATGCCGACGTTGCCGCCCAGCTTCACGTAGGTGATGCCCTTCTCCTTCGCCATCTGCTCCTGGGGGTCCTCGGCGGAGCGGTCGCGCAGCTCGGCCAGCTCCTCGTGCCTGTACAGGGCGCTGTTGTCGATCGTCATCTTCGAATCGAGGGCGATGACCTCGCGGTCGGAGGTGACGATCAGGGGATTGACTTCGATCAGGGTCGCGTCCTCGTCGCGCGCGACCTGGTGCAGCTTGACCAGGAGATTCGCCACCTGATCCGTGGCGTCCTCGTCGATGCGGGCATCGAGCGACATCTCCCGCCCAATCTCGTGGGTGAGCTCCTCGCCCGCCTCGATGTGGCGTTTGATCAGGGCGGACGGATCCGCCTCCGCCACCTCCTCCACGTCCATGCCTCCCATTCGGGAGAGCATCGCCAGCAGCTTCTTCTCCGAGCGGTCGAGAATGATCGAGGCGTAGTACTCGGCGTCGATCCGCGAGGCGCGCTCGATCCAAACCTCGTGCACGGTGAAGCCGCGGATGTCCATGCCGAGGATCGCCTCCGCGTGAGCGCGCGCCTCGTCACGATCGTTGGCGATCTTGATCCCGCCGGCCTTGCCGCGCTTGCCGATCCTCACCTGTGCCTTGAGCACGCACGGGTAGCCCACCTGCTCAGCCGCCTCCACAGCGGCGGGAACGTTGTCGGCATAGCGACCGTCGGGAACCGGGACGCCGTGCTTGGCGAAGAGCTGCTTTCCCTGGTACTCGAGCAGGTCCACGGGTCGCGGCAGCCTATCCGACGCAAGGCGCGTCGCAAGCCTGAAATGTGCCACTTGGCATAATCCCGCGCCTCGCACGCAAGGGTCAGAAGGGGGAGATGTCGATAGAGCGAATCATGCTGACCCGAGCCGCAAACACCTGATAACCCATGCCACTACCGAAGCTCAAGGAAATCCAGTGGGTGACCACGGATTGCTACGGAACCCTGATCGACTGGGAGAAGGGGATCTCGGATGCCTTCGCGGCGGAGGCGAAGCGGGACGGGTTCAGCTTCGACGAAGGCCCGTTCATCGAACGCTTCTTCGAGATCCAGGCCGAGATCATCCGGGGCTCGTACGAGCTCTACGCCGAGGTGCTGCGGCGCGCGACCGTGCGCGCCGCGCACGAGATCGGCTGGGAGATCGAGCCTTCGCGCGCCCAGTTCCTGCCCGACAGCGTCGAACGGCTGGCTGCCCTTCCGCGAGGCCAACGCCGCCATGGACCGGCTGGCCAAGCGCTACGACATCGGCATCGTCTCGAACATCGACGACAAGCTGCTCGGGATCTCGCGCCGCCACCTGCGAACCGACCTCGACCTGGTCGGTAACGGCACAGCAGGTGCGCAGCTACAAGCCCGATCCCGCCCACTTCAAGGAGTGCGCGCGGCGGATCGGCGGCAAGAAGGGCTGGCTGCACATCGGCAGCGGCTATGAGACGGACATCGCGCCGGTGCTGAAGATGAACGTGCCGGTGATCTGGGTCAACCGAAAGGGCGAGAAGCTCGACGGACGCAAGCCGCCAACCGCGACGGTCAAGAACTTCCGCGAGGCGGCAAAGAGACTTGGCGCCGGCTGAGTCGCCCGCGCACGATGCCGCCGACGAAGCGATGGTGGCGCGAGCGCACGAGCGCTTTGCTGCCGAGAGGCGGCGCGTCCAGCAGCGCGTCCGGCAGCGCCGGGGAGCGCTTCCCAACCTGGTCGTAATCGGAGGCCTCAAGTGCGGAACGACCAGCCTCCATCACTACCTCGAACCTGCACCCGGAGGTCGAGATGTCACGGCCCAAGGAGCTCAACTTCTTCGTCACCGAGCTCAACTGGCGCCTGGGGCCGGAGTGGTACGCGAGCCACTTCGGCGGCCGGGTCCAGATCCGCGGCGAGAGCTCTCCCCACTACACGAATCGCCCCCGCTTCGAGGGCGTCGCCGAGCGCATGCGCTCAGTGCTCGGGGAGGCCCGCCTGGTCTACATGGTGCGCGACCCGATCGACCGCATGCTGTCCCACTACCTTCACAACGTCGGCGGGGGCTACGACGACCGCGCCCTGAACGATGCCTTCGCTGACCCCGACAGCGCCTACGTGACCCGCAGCCGCTACTTCTTCCAGCTCGAGCCCTATCTCGAGGAGTTCGGGCCGGAGCGGATCGAGATCGTCGGCCGCGAGGAGCTGAAGCGCGACCGCCCGGCCACGATGCGCCGCGTGTTCGCCTTCCTCGGCGTCGACCCCGGCTTCAGCTCGAAGCAGTTCGAGCGCGAGTGGGAGACCGGCACCGCCAAGGGCAGCGGCCGCTTCCGGCTGATGGACCGGGCGGTACGGCTCCCCGGCCTGCGCGCCCTCGACCGCAACTTCGACCGCCTCCCCGAGTCGTTGCGCTGGCTGGTCGAGCGCGTGGTCCACGATCCCGACGCTGGCGCGGCGCCCAAGCCGGAGGTCCCGCAGCCGCTCAGAGAGGAGCTCGCGGAGCTGTTCCGCGACGACGTTGCCCGCCTCGAGCGGGTCGCGGGGCGCGGATTCGGCTGGCTTGGCTAGGGCTCGGCCGAACCGAGGTTCGCGACTCTACCTAAGCTTTCGGGCATGCGAGTGGCCGTAGCGGCAGACGAGCGCGTGGGGATCGCGGAGGCGATCGTGGCGGAGCTGCGCAGGCGAGGCCACGAGCCGATCCCGCACGGGGCGCTTCGCGACGCGGAGCGCGACGACTGGGCCTGGGCCAGCGAGGCCGCCGCCCGCGATGTCGCCGAGGGCCGCAGCGAGCAGGCCATCGTCTGCTGCTGGACCGGGACCGGCGCCTCCATCGCGGCCAACAAGGTGCCGGGAGTACGCGCCGCGCTCTGCGGCGATGCGCAGACGGCCGCCGGCGCCCGCAAATGGAACGACGCCAACGTGCTCGCGCTCAGCCTGCGCGCCACCTCCGAGGCCGAGCTCGGTGAGATCCTCGATGCCTGGTTCGAGTCCCGGCCCAGCTCCGATTCGGACGATCGGGCCAACGTCGCCCACCTCTCCGAGATCGAGTCCGCCGACTAGCGACATCCGGCCTCACGCCGCAGCGGAAGCTGCGTATAGCCTCACGCTGTGCGCCGTCTGCTTCCCGATCCGGGCCCGACCAGCGTCGCCCAGCAACTCGACGAGCTCGATCTGGCCGCCCAGGCCCACGATCACCGTCCGTACGTGATCACCAACTTCGCGATCACGCTCGACGGCCGGGCGACGATCCACGGCCGCTCCGGCCCGATCGGCAGCGAGATCGACACCGAGATGCTGGTGGGCCTCCGGACGAAGGTCGACGCCGTGATGATCGGGGCGGGCACGCTGCGAGCGGAGCGCTATGGCCGCGTGGTGCCGGATCCCTCCAAACGCGCTCAGCGCGAGCGGAACGGGCTTCCGCACGACCCGCTCGCCGTGGTGGTCAGCGGTCGGCTGGACATCCCGTGGGACGCGCCGCTGTTCACCGAGGGCGGCGGCCGGGTGTTGATCTTCACCGCCTCCGAGACCGAGGCTCCCGAGACCCGGACCCCGGTACGAGTTGTCCGACACCAGGATCGGGTCGACCTGGCCGCGGCACTCGCCCATCTGCGCTCCGACCGCGGCGTCCGCTCCATGCTCTGCGAGGGCGGGCCCGTGATCCATGCCCAGCTGATCGAGGAGGGCCTCGTCGACGAGCTGTTCGTCACCCACGCTCCGAAGCTGGCCGGCGGTGAGGGACCGGGCCTGGTGACGGGCCTGCCGGAGCTCGAGCGACCGCTGGAGCTCGCCTGGCTCCTAGAGCAGGAGGGCGAGCTCTTCGCCCGCTACCGAACCCTCAACCTGGCCTCGCGATCGGCGCGATGACGCGGCGACAAGTCGTGGATGTAGGCCGCGACCAAGGCCTGGGCGCGGCGCTCGGAGGCCGCGTGATTCGCGGCCCGGTGGTCGGGACGCCTATGTGCGGTCTCTTCCCTCATTCGTGACTCCTTCTGATAGTTCGAAGTTCGTCGAACATCGTAGCAAAGTACGACAGATGACGTACAATCCAAGCATGATCCCCCACCCGGAACGCAACGAGATCCGGCTCGAGGGGGTGCTCCACGCCCTCAGCGATCCGGTCCGGCTGCGCATCGCTCGCGAGCTTGCCGAGGCCGGTGGCGAGCGCACCTGCGGGAGCTTCGAGTGCACGGTGACGAAATCGACCATGACTCACCACTTCAAGGTCCTGCGCGAGGCGGGGGTGATCCGCCAGCGCCAGGAGGCCACCCTGCGGCTGACCAGCCTTCGACGCGAGGACCTGGACGCTCGCTTCCCAGGCCTGCTGGAGCGGATCCTCGAGGCGGCCCAAGGCGAAGCGCCAATCGCCGCCTAAGCGGGCAGCCGAACGCCGCGAGGGATGGAGGGGCTCAGGCCACGGGAATCAGACCCGCCGCCTCAACCCGCTCCTCGCCGCGACGGAGCATGCGCAGCGCCAGGATCGCGCCGCCCAGCGTCGCCGCCAGGCCACAGCTCACCTGCACGCTCAGGACGCCCTCTCTGGTCCAGTAGACGTCGCGGAGATCGAGCAGCAGCGCCGCCTCGTCGAAAGTAAGGCCGATTCCCGCCCCGAACGGAACGGCTAGTACCTGCTCGAGGCGTGGGTCATCGCTGACCAGCGCCAAGGCGCCTGAGCCGAAGGCGATCAGGATCCCCGGCACGAAATGATGGATGTGGCGACCCGCAAGGCGAACGTTCCCGAACGGCCACCAGCCGTCGCGAATGCCAGCCGTCGAGAGCCTGATCAGCGCAAAAGCGAAAACGAACCCGGTCAACATGTTGAAGAGGACGGTCTCGTGCCGGGGCGTGGCGTCATAGCCCTCGATCGCGACCGCGACGGTGTCCTGGGTCGCTCGCCCCGCGGTTTCGAGCGCCTGCTCGGCCGTTCCGCGAACGCCCGCGGGCGGCTCGCGCCGCCGCAGGCGCCGTCGCGCCAACCGCGCCATCTCTCCGGCCAGGACGCTGCCGGCGGTGGCGACGGCCAAACCGGCCAGGCCGACGGTCAGCCGGTCGGCACGACGGCGACTACCCCGGTGGGTCCAGTGGCGCAGCCGGCTCACAGCCGGACCAGATTCTCCGCCCCGATGCCTCGCGTCACTCCACGGAAGTCCAGCACCAGCGCCGCCTCTCGCACCACCCGCTCGTAGTCCACCTCCGGATGAGCGGTGACGATGGCGACGATGTCAGCCCGTCCGAGCTCCGCCTCGAGCTCCGACGAAACAAGGGAGAACTCCGGCAGCTCCGGGATGTGGGGGTCGTGGTAGGCGATCTCGGCGCCCAGGTCGCGCAGGCTCCTGATGATCTTCACCGCCGGCGACTCCCGCAGGTCGCCGACGCCGGCCTTGTAGGCGACGCCCAGCACCAGGACCCGCGAGCCGCGCACCGGCTTTCTCTCCCGGTTGAGCGTCCGCTCGATCTTCTCCACGCAAAACTGCGGCTGTGCCTGATTGAGCTTCCCTGCCAGCTCGATGAACTCGGTGTAGAAGTCGTGCTCGCGGGCCTTGAACGCCAGATAGAACGGGTCCACCGGCAGGCAATGCCCGCCCATCCCAGGGCCGGGGTCGAAACGCATGAAGCCGAACGGCTTGGTGGCGGCGGCGTCGACGACCTCCCAGACGTCGATCCCCATCCGGTCGCAGAGCTGGGCAAGCTCGTTCACCAGCGCGATGTTGACCGAGCGGAAGATGTTCTCGAGCAGCTTGGTCAGCTCGGCCACCTCGGGCGACGAGACCTCCACGACCTCGTCGCAGATCAGGCGGTAGAGCTCCGCGGCGCGACGGCAGCACTCCTCCGTGACTCCGCCGACGACCTTCGGCGTGGTGCGGATCGTGTGATCCGTACGGCCGGGGTCGATGCGTTCAGGCGAATAGGCGAGGTTGAACTCGCGCCCCGCCGCCAGACCCGACTCCTCGAGGATGGGGAGCAGGCGCTCCCGCGTCGTGCCCGGATAGGTGGTCGACTCCAGCACCACCAGACGGCCCTCGTGCAGGACCCGGGAGAGCTGGGTCGCGGCGTCCACCAGATAGCCGAGGTCGGGCTCGCGATGGTTGGCGAGCGGCGTCGGCACGCAGATCACTATCGCCTCGCAGCCGGCAAGGGCTCTGTACTCGTCCGACGCGGTGAAGCGCTCCGCGACGGCCCGGAGCTGGGGGGAAGGCACATCTTCGACGTCGGACTCCGAGCGCCGCAGGCGCGCCACCCGCCGTTGGTCGACGTCGACCCCGACCACCTCGCATCCGGCCTCGGCGAAGGCGACCGCCAGCGGCAAGCCCACGTAGCCGAGGCCGATGATCCCGACCTTCATGGCGCGTAAGTGTAGGTCGCCCGGTGGATCCGCAGGCGCGGTCTGAGATCGCTCAGGCGCCAGCCAGGTCCCGCAGCGAGGCGGCGATCGTTCCCGCGTCGTCGCCGACCGTGCGGTCGGCGAGCTGCTCGATCAGGCGACGATTCAGCTCCGACGTCCGATCCTCCTCCTGCGCCCCTTGTTCCAGGCCCGCGACGGGAATCTGGCGCTTGGTGGCCACCAGGACCGCGGCCAGCGCCAGGTTCGAGGCGGACACCAGCAGCACGGCGTCGGGAGCGCCCTCGGCGAACAGCCGCTCGAAGTCGATCAGCGCCTCGGCGAGCTCGCCCACCTGGTCGCCGCCCTGCGCTGCCCCGGGGGCGCTGTCGGGAAGGCGCTCGACGTCCACACCCGCGGTCTCGAGCGCTTCCGCGAGGGGGTGGGGGCGGCCCTGCTCGCCGACGATCAGGATCCTCATCCCCGTAACCCTTACCAAGTAACCCGTTGCCGAGCGGCGCGAAATGGCTCGCGGGTGGCCGCCGGGTAGTAGGTTCCCGGTTCGATGAAGCGGCTACTGGCACCGCTGAGCGTGGGCGTCGGCGCAACTCGGCACCTGATCTGGTACCTCAGCTACCAGATGACCGGGGAGACCCGCGAAGCAGCCCGCAAGCCAGACGGTGAGCGCGCTTCGCCGACCACCCGCACATAGACTCCTCCCATCGGTTCGGTTCCAGTCCGAGGAGGATGATGCGATGGAGGGGCTGATGATGGATCGCCCGCTCCTCGTCAAGCAGATCGCGGAGCGAGCTGAGGCCGTGTTCGGGCATCGGGAGGTGGTCGCGCGGACCCAGGAAGGCGTTGAGCGTTCGACCTACGCGCGGATCGTCGAGCGGGCGCGGCGCCTGGCCAGCGCGCTCGCCGGGCTTGGAGTGGAGCCCGGCGATCGAGTAGCGAGCTTCGCCTGGAACTCGCTACGCCACCTGGAGCTCTACCTCGCCGTGCCGAGCATGGGAGCTGTGCTTCACACGCTCAACATCCGCCTGTTCGAGCAGGACCTCCGCTACATCGTCGAGCACGCGGACGACCGCGTGATCTTCCTCGACGCCTCGCTGGCGTCGGCGATGCCGCGGTTCGAGGGCACCGACCGCGAGATTGTGATGCCGGACGGCCCCGGCGAGCGCGCAGGGAGCGCTGGACTACGAGGAGCTGGTGGCAAGCGGCGACCCGGCGTTCGAGTTTCCCGACTTCGACGAGAACACGGCGGCGGCGATGTGCTACACGAGCGGCACCACCGGCCGGCCCAAGGGGGTGCTGTACTCGCACCGCTCGATCGTCCTCCACACCCTCGGCGCGGCGCTGCCCGACTCGATGGGCGTCAGCGAGGCCGACTCGGTGATGCCCGTGGTCCCGATGTTCCACGCGATGGCCTGGGGCATTCCGTACATCGCCGCGATGCTGGGGGCCCGGCAGGTACTCCCCGGCCCCGACCTCACCCCGCAGGGGCTGGCGGACCTGATCGGGGCTGAGGGCGTCACCTGGAGCGCCGGCGTGCCGACGATCTGGAACGGCTTCCTGGAGCTGGATCCGCCACCCGATCTCTCCGGCGTACGGGAGCTCAAGGCGGGCGGGTCCGCCGTCCCCGAACCCCTGATCCGCGCCTTCGACGAGCGGTTCGGGGTTCCGCTGGTCCAGGGCTGGGGGATGACCGAGACCAGCCCGCTGGCCGCCACCTCCCGCCTGCCGGCGGAGGTCGACCTCTCGGACGACGAGGCCTACGCGCTGCGAGCCAGCCAGGGCCGCATCCAGCCGCTGGTCGAGTTCCGCATCAACGACGACTCCGGTGGCGAGCTCGAGGTCCGCGGCCCCTGGATCGCGCGGGCCTACTACCGGGACCCGAGCGGCGACGAGAAGTTCACCGACGACGGATGGCTTCGCACCGGCGACGTCGCCGAGCTTCGGCGCGATGCCTTCATCAGGCTGGTCGACCGCACCAAGGACCTGGTCAAGTCGGGCGGCGAGTGGATCTCCTCGGTGGAGCTCGAGAACGCGGTTATGGCTCACCCGGATGTGGTGGAGGCCGCCGTGATCGCCGTCCCCGACGAACGCTGGGGGGAGAGACCATGTGCCTTCGTCGTCCTGCGGGCGGGCCGTGAGCTCGACGCCGACGGCCTCCGGGCGCACCTCAGCGAGCGGGTGGCCAAGTGGTGGGTCCCCGAGCGCATCGAGTTCATCGACGAGGTGCCCAAGACCTCGGTCGGCAAGTTCGACAAGAAGCTCCTGCGCGCCCGGTTCGCGGGCAGCGAGGCGGGCGCTGACCCCGGTTGGTCTACGAGAGCGCTTTCGCCTTGATCGCGTCGAACTCCGCCTGGCTGATCGCGCCCGTGTCGAGCAGCTCCTTGGCCTTGGCGATCTCGGCGGCCGATCCGCCGGCGGTCTCACGCACGTACTGGTCGAACGCCGCTTGCTGAGCCTCAACCTGCTTCACGCTGCGCTCGCGCATCCCGTCGTGCTGAGCGATCAAATACACCAGCACGCCCAGGAACGGCACCACGATCACGAACACCACCCATGCCGCCTTGCCCCAGCCGCTGATGTCGTGGCGGCGGAAGATGTCCACAAAGACGGTGATCGCGATCCAGATCCACGCCACCCAGGCGAAGAAGATGATCATCGTCCACAGGATGTTCAGGAACGGGTAGTCGGCCGCTATGAGCACTTCGTCGTCCTCCCAGTCGTCGTCACCGACCGGATCGTATACCCAGCGGTCCGTCAGTGGGCAGTAGTCCAGCCTTCCCGCCCGCCTCGTCGTAGACGACGTCGGTTCCCGCGATCCTGTCCTGGAGACCGCGGCGGCGCTCATTGAACAGGACGCCGAGGAAGCCCAGCCCGAGGGTGAGGACACAAAGCGCGACGCCGCAGAGGCGGCGGAACGCGCGGCGCCCCCCGATCCGTCGCTCCCCGTCAGCCTCCAGGTAGATGCCCACGAACCTCATGCCGGGTGTCTGCCCCACCGACGACCAGAACGTGAGCAGATAGACCGAGCCCGCCAGTAGCCACGCGACCCCGCCGACGGCGACCGCCTGGTCGGGGACCTGATCGGCGCCACCAGAGAGGGCCGAGATCACCAACGCGAAGATCGCGGAGACCACGAAGAACCCGGCGTTGAGGATGCCGACGTCGACGGCGAATGCGACGAGCCGCGTCGCCAAGCCGACGGTCTGGGGGCGCTCGGTGCGGGCGGGCCGCCTGAGCACGGCCCGGACTACGCGCTCGACGACGTCGTCGAACCCGCGTGTGGCGCGCCCCACCTGGCGACCAAGGTCCGTGAGCAGGCCAACGCCCTGTGTCGTGATCGCCGCCCTCACCTCGGGGGCCTCGGCGATGCGCTCGATCAGCCGCTGTACCTCATCGCTGTCCAGCAGCCGGTCCCACACGTGGTCGACCATCTCGCTGTCGAGTGCTTCGAGGATCGCTCGTTCGACGGCGGGGCTCTGAACCGCCCGTGCGACGGCTTCCTCGACCATGGGGCCTTCCAGGATGCGGGCGAAGGCGCGTTCCACCGCGGGGCTCTCAGCGGCGCGGACAATCGCCTCCTCGGCGCCCGCCTCAACCGCCCGGTCAACCCCGGTCAGCTCGGCGACCCGGCGCACCCCGCGCGCGCCCGTCCCCAGAACGCGGCCGGGGAGGGGCTCGGAGCCCGGCTCGCCTGGGCGGGATTCGCGGCGCTCAGGCATCGGCGGATCTTCGCTCGCGGTGCGGACGGGCCCGCCCGGGCGAGGGTCTAGGATCGCCCGCTGACTATCCGAAAGTGGATCCCCCTCATCATGCTGGCCTCGGCCCAGTTCGTCATGGTGCTCGACACGAGCGTCATGAACGTGGCGATCTCGCAGATCGTCGATGACCTCGACACGACGATCCAGGGAGTGCAGACGGCGATCACGATGTACACGCTCGTGATGGCGGCGTTCATGCTGCTCGGCGCGAAGCTCGGCGACATCCTGGGTCGTAATCGCGGGTTTGCGATCGGCTTGGCGATCTATGGGGCCGGATCGCTCACGACGGCGCTCAGTCCCAACCTCGGCGTTTTGTTGATCGGCTGGTCGGGGGTCGAGGGGTTCGGCGCCGTGCTCGTGATTCCCGCCATCGCGGCGCTCACCGCTGCGAGCTACGAGGGCCGCGAGCGCGCGCTCGCCTATGCGCTGCTTGGCGGCGTCGCCGCCGTCGCCATCGCTGCCGGCCCGCTGATTGGCGGCTGGGTGACGACTGAGTTCTCGTGGCGCTACGTGTTCGCAGCAGAGACCGTCGTCGTGATCCTCCTCCTGCTCGTTCGCGGGCAGATTCCCCGAGCTGCGGCTGCGGAGCGGCGCCCCCGGCTCGACATCGTCGGCGTGGCGCTCTCCGCGAGCGGCCTCGGCCTGATCGTGTTCGCGATCCTGCGCAGCAGCGTGTGGGGCTTCGTCCAGCCGCGCACCCCGCCAACCATCAACGGCACAGAGATCACGCCGCTTGGCTTCTCGCCGGTGCCGTTCCTGGTGCTCGGTGGCCTGGCGCTGCTCGGGGGGTTCTTCGTATGGGAGCAGCGCCGCGCCCGGCTCGGCCGGGACCAGTTGCTCGACCCGACGCTGCTGCGGGTCGCCCAGCTGCGCGCGGGACTCTCGAGCCTTCTGGGGCAGCAACTCGTCCTGATGGGCACCTTCTTCGTCATCCCCGTGTACCTGCAGGTCGTGCTGGGCTTCGACGCGTTCGAGACCGGCAAGCGCCTGCTGCCGCTGTCGGGCGCGATGCTCGTCTTCGCGCTGCTGGGGCCGCGGATGGCGGCCCGGCGCTCCCCGCGGACCGTCGCGCAGCTTGGGCTGGTCGCGGTCAGCATCGGCGCGATCGTGATGCTGGCGACGCTCGATGTGACGCTGAACGACACCGGCTTCAAGGTCGCACTCGCCATCGTCGGGGCGGGCGGCGGCATGCTTGCCTCTCAGCTCGGGAACGTCATCATGTCCTCCGTCCCCCCGCCGAGAGCAGCGAGGGGGGCGGGCTCCAGGGCACCGCCCAGAACCTCGGCTCCTCGCTTGGGACGGCGATCATCGGGGCGGTACTTCTGGCGTCGCTCGCGACGGGGTTCAGCCAGCGGATCGCTGACAACCCTGACGTTCCAGCGGCAGCCCGCGAACAGATCGCTTCCAACGCCCAACAAGGGATCGACATCGTGCCCGTGGCGGACGTCGAGAAGGCGGCGGTCGAGGGCGGTCTGACGCAGGACCAAGCGGAGGCCGTCGCGGCGGACTACGGCGACGCGCAGCTCGATGCGCTGCGGCTGGCGCTCGGTGCCGTCGCCGCCTCTGCCCTGCTGTCGCTCTGGTTCACGCGCCGCTTGCCGACCGAATCGCTGGCGGAAACCAAGCCCAGCGCGACGGAGCCAGCGGCCGCGGCTGCTTCGTAGAAGCAGAGCTGTGCGCCGCAGCGGATAGCCGCAACAGGCAGAGGAGTGCCGAGGTTGGTGCCGAACCACGCTGAATGGAGCAACAGGCGCCGCCGCGGTTCGGCGAAGCGATGCAGCAGCGCCTCCAGCGGAAGGTGCTCCGGCCGCGCCTCGCAGCGTCCCTGATTGTCTCGGTCTGGGGGGTCGGAGTCATCGTCTTCGGTGTTGTAGAGCGCCTCGTCAACCCTGAGACCTTCGACAACGTCTGGCTCGCCATGTGGTGGGCGCTCCAGACGGTCACCACGGTCGGCTACGGCGACGTTGTGCCCGGCAATACGGCCGGCATGGTGATCGCCTCCTTCCTGATGCTTGGCGGGCTTTCCTTGTACGCGGTCGTCACGGGAGCGATCACCAGCGCCTTCGTGGCGGACGCGCAGGCTCGGAGGCGGGCCGGCCAGGAGGACCCGGTCACTCGCAGGCTCGAGGAGATAACCGCGCAGCTCGAGGAGATCCGCGCGGAACTCGCCCGCCTCGACAGCCGGTCCGATTGAGGCCGCATATGATCCGCGAGATGCCAGCCCCGCGAACGGGCGGCAGGTCCGGCCCCTATGAGCACCATTCTGCAAACCCTGCCGCTGGCGTTCGTGATGGTCGCCGGGCCACAGATCCTGAGCGCCATTTTTTTCGCCACCACCGAGCGGTGGCGGCTCAATACCGCCGCCTACGTGTTGGGAGCGGCGCTTTCGATCAGCATCGTCGTCACGGCTGCGTTCTTACTGAGCAGCGGTGCCTCCAACGCGGGAATAGCGGATGACACCATCTACTACGTCGTCTTGGCGCTGCTCCTCTACGCGATGGTGCATGCCTACCGCACCAGGAACACGGCGGAGCCACCGAAGTGGATGGGCAAGCTGCAGACAGCGAGCCCGAGGTTCTGCTTCGTGCTCGGCTTCCTACTGCTCGGCGTCTTCCCGAGCGACCTAGTCGTCTCGATCTCGGTCGGATCCCACCTGTCGGTGCAGGACGCGCCCTTGTGGTACTACCTCGCCTTCCTCACACTCACCCTGCTGTTCCTGGCTCTGCCCAGCCTCGTGGTTCTGATCATGGGCAAGCGTGGGGAGGCGTTCCTTCCAAAGGCGCGTGACTGGATGAACGCCAACTCCTGGATCGTCAACGAGCTCGTGCTCCTCCTCTTCGTCGGAATCGTGATCAGCAACATCGCCTAATCGGTCCGCGCCGAAGGGCACTGGCTTAGAGGAGCAGCGTCGCCTAGGAGCCGAGCAGCTTCGCCTTCTGCGCTGCGAACTCCTCTTCCGTCAGCACGCCCTTGTCGCGCAGCTCGCCAAGCTCCTTCAGTTGCTGGATCGGGTCGGGGGACGGCGCGGCCGCCGCAGGGGGGGCCTGATCGTACGACTGCTGCGAGTCCTGGTCGGCCCAGCGCGACGCCTGGCGGCGGGAGACACGGTTGCTGACGGTGGTGGCGGTTCCGGCTATGACGGCAGTTCGTGCGACACCTCGTAGCAATCCTGGCATGAGTTGCTCCTTTCCTGGTTCAAGACGTGGTGGCGGCCTCGGCTTCCTCGGCAGCGTCAAGGGCGGCGAGGACGGCCTGGACCGGGATGCGACCAAAGGCGACGAGTTGACCGCCCGAGCGGCGAACCGCTGACGCGAACGGACCGGCCCATCTGTTCTCGTACACGAGCAATGCTGCCGAGGTGCCCGGCTCGAGCGCCTCTGCCGCTTCGGCGGCGTCCTCATCGGAGAGCAGGCCCGAAGACGCACCCTCGAACACCTTCAGCTCCTCCACTTCCTGCCCCAGGTCCGCGATCTCCAAACCGGCCACCGAACCGTCCTCGGCCTTGGCAATGAACGCCAGATCGAGGACGCGGATGATCCCGCGCTCGACCAAGTCGACCACGATTGGCGCCGCCTCCCCCGTCGGCTGGCGACCCGGCCACGCGATCACCAGGTAGTCGATCGGGCCCATCTCTTCAAGCTCCTCAGTGCTCACCGGCACTCCTTTCCCCCTGGAACAGTTGTCGCATCGAGGCTAATGCTGCGCTGTCGGCAACGTATCACCCGGTTCGCGTGATGTCCGGGCGGATCAACTCGCAGTCCTGAGGGGCTCGGGGCCCTGCAAGGGGTCCTGCCCCAGGAGCCCCGCGTCGCGAGCCCTCACCACGGCCTCGGCGCGCGAAGACGCGTCGAGCTTTCGATAGACCGCCTGCGCCTGGGTCTTGACCGTATTGGGCGAAACGTGGATGCGCTCCCCGATCTCCCGGAAGGAGAGGTGACTCGGCAGGTACTGAAGGGTGCGCAACTCAGCCTTGGTCAGGGACCACTCACGTCCCCGACGCTCCGTCGAAGCCGATTCGAGGGCGGCGACCGACTCGCTCAGCCACTCCCTCAAGATGATGGCGTCCGGGGTCCGGTCGAGGAACAGCGACGCTGCCTCGAGCAGGAGGCCGCCGCACTCGAGATCGTCCAGCCGGACGCAGGCGCGGAACAGGACCAGCCTTGCCTGAGCCTCGTACCAGGGCGGGAAATCGGTGAGAAGCGCCAGGAGCCGCTTGGCCTCCCTGCTGTCCGCCTGCGCCTTCTCGACCCGGCCCTCATGGGAGTGAACCAAGGCCGAAGCTGCTAAGGCGAGGACGATGCTCGGATAGTCGCTCAGCCCGCAACGGCGCACCTGCTCGCGGGCTTGAGCGATGAGGCGGGACGCCCTTTCCCAGTCGCCGTCCTCGACCGCGATGAGGCAGAGCTGCGCCAGGGAGATCACCTGGATCATCGGGGACACGACCACACCGCGGCGTACCCCCTCCTGGAGCATCGGCACGGCGCGCTCCGGATGTCCCGTCAGATGGCTCGCGACGCCCCGACACAGGTAGCAGGACGCCTGCCACTGAGCCTCGATGGGATGGAGCTCCGAGGCGCGAGCGGCGTCCTTGTCCATCTGGACGACGCCATCCGTCGCCAGCAAGGCGTCGAGCAGATGGATGTCGGCCTGAATCGACTCGGATGTGTCCGTGGATTCGGCGATGCCCGCCGCGACCCTGGCCCAGTGAGCCGCCCGGTCGCCCTGCCCGCGGAGGAGGTGGGTATGCGCCGCGGAAAGGGCGAGCGAAGTGGACGCGGCGACCGAGTCGTCCCCGATCTGGTCGAGCCAACGTACGAGTGTCGCGATTCGTCCCCGGCCACTCATCTCGGAGTAGGCGAGCCAGATCAACTCACCGGCCCGCCCCAGCTCGCCGGCGGCAATCGCATGCTCGATCGCGTGGTCGGGTGCGGAGTGGGCCGCGTACCAGCGGCTCGCCCGCGCGTGAAGCCTCGCCTCGGTCTCGCCGGGCTCCCGCCGACGAAGCTCCGATCGGAGCATCTCGCCAAAGAGGTGGTGATAGCGGTACCTGCCGTCGCGTCGATCCAGCGAGACGACCAGGGAGTTCGATCGCGCCAGGTCTCGCAGCACCCGGGCGGAGCCGGACCGCTCGAGCACCGCATCGCAGAGCGGGCCGGAGAGCTCGTCGAGCACGGAGCTTCGTGTCAGGAAGCTGAGCCTGCTGGGCTTGGTGCTCGCGAGGAATTCGTCGCGAAGGTAGTCGACCACGATCCGGTCATCGCCGGCGAAAGAGGCGACGGCCGCGTTGAGGTCCGGCTGGTCAGCGAGGGCAAGGCCGGCGAGGTAGAGCGCGGCCGGCCATCCTTCGGTTCGCTCGAAGAGGAGGTCGACGCTGAGCGGAGTTCAGCTCGATGCCGATCTTGCCCAGCAGCTCGCCGCTCTCCGTCGGCGTCATCGAGAGGTCCGCCCGACTCAGCTCGGCGACCTGCCGGTGGGCGCGCATCCGCCCGAGGGGCAGCGTGCGGCTCGGTTCGAGCGGCAAGCGCGAGCTGCGCTCCAACGGGGAGACATTCGACCACTGTCTCGAGCACCTCGAGCGACTTTGGGGAGGTGATCGCATGAACGTCGTCGATGACCAGCACGAATGGCTTGCGGCCCCGGAGCGACCGGCCCAAACGCGGAAGGACGACGGTCGAGATGCTCGGATCCGGAGTTGCGAGCGGGGCCATCAGGTCGGGGTCGACGGGCTCGATCTCCTCCAGCAGCTCCACGATCGAGGTCGACAAGCAGGGCAGGATCGTCGTGTCGGGGATGGGCGGTGAGCCAGACGAAGGGACGCTTCTCGGCGGCCGCCCACTCCGCCAGGCACGTGGTCTTCGAGTAGCCGGCCGGAGCGGTGAGCAGCACCAGCCGCGCGGGAGGCGATCGAAGCAGCCGGTTGAGCAGCCGCGGCCTGTTCACGAGCTCGGGGCCGAAGGTAGGCCGATCCTCAGGCACGAACTCGACCGCGAGTCCCGCGGCTGGGTCCACCGTTGCGGTCGGCTTCAAAGTCGCCTGCCGGTCGAAACCGGTCGGCGTCTGTGCTGCCATTTGTAAGCAGCCTAACCGGGTCGGCTAACGCGCGTCAACGTCAGAATCGACTCGACACGCCGCCTGCTTTCATCCATTTCGGATGACGCCGGCCGTTTCCTCGGCGGCGTGCGGCTTGAGCTCCAGCCCGGTCTCGGCGAGCCAGCCCCGAAGCGCATCGTGCATCGCCCTCACGCCGACGATCGGACCGTTCACCTCTCTCCACGTGGTCGGCACCAAGGCGAAGGGATGACTCTGCCAGCCGCCGATGCCGCCATGGGAGCCCATGAACTCCTCGAACGGCGCGACCTCGTTTGCCTCCGGGTCGTACATGCAGTTGACCAGAAGGTCCGGGCAGTGAGGAAACCCGTCCGTGCGCCGGAGATGATCGGCCGCGTTCGGCCCGAAGTGGCGCAGCGGGTCCTCGCCGCTGACCGCGTCATCCCGAAGGCGCCGCGACCCGCGTGGGCCGAGCACGATCGCGCCCTCCTCGTCGGCGCGCACCATGACGAAGCCGATTCCGGGGTGGCCGATCAAGGTGGAGATCAACCTGGGGTGCAGCCGGTCTATCTCACCGATCGTCATCCGCTGGGAGCGCTCGGTCAGATAGATCAGGCCAAGGCCGCCTGATGCCAGCACAACCGCCTCGTGCTCGGAGGCGTCCGACTTCTCCTCCTCGACGGCCTTGCGGTTCGGCCCAAGCACGACCTCGCCGTCGACCAAGTTGCCGCTGGTTGCACGGGCGAGCATCCTCGCGCCGGCGTTGTCCTCGTCGCGGGCATCGGTGAGTGCGCCGCCCACGGTGCTCAATCCCTCGTCCGACGCCGCGGGCGAGAACACGTCGCCATCCCGGAGTGCGCCTTGGACGAGATCGCCCAACTCGAGCTCGTAGCGCTGCCGGAACGGGCGGCCCTGGCTCTGGCCATGGTCGGAGAGAACCACCAGGTGGTAGGGGCGCGGCGCCTGCTCCACCGCCCGCTCCAGGCGGGCGAGCTGCGCATCGTGCTGCCTCAGCACCGCGAAGGCGTCGGGCTGCTCGATTCCCGAGTGGTGGGCGACCTCGTCATATCCGACGAAGGTGGAGTAGACGACCGGAACGCCCTCGACGATGTCGCCGAGCAGGATGGCGACATTCAGGTCCCGCATGATCACGGTGATCGCCCCCCTCATCAGGGGATATAGCCCGCCGCGGTGCGACGTGCTCTTCGCCTCGTCGTCTTTGGCGGCGGGCCGCCCTCAGCTCCAGGAAGACGTCCCAGAAATACAGGGCGATGGTCCGGGTGAGTCCATACGGGTCGGCGAAGTAGGCGAAGTACTCCCCCGCGCTCGAGCGCCGCCGGTCCCTGATCACGCTCATCGTCGCCGAGCAGCGCGGCGCGTCCCCGGAGAACAGGTTGCCGCGACTGGCGCCATCCACCGCCAGCAGGCCCCCGCCGTCGGAGCGCCGCTGCTCGAGCTCGGTCGCGTCCTTGCCGTGGTTGGAGACCATCGTGCGCCCGCTCTCCTTCTCGTACCAGCGAAAGGCGGGCATGTCGTGATTGCTGCCCAGCAGCAGCCCGGCCTGGCTGGCGCCGGTCTGCGAGGACAGGTCGCACTCCCAGGGAACGATGCGATGGGTTCCCTGCTCGAGCCATCGTGCCATGTTCGGCGCGTGACCTTCGCGAAGCGCCCGGCGCAGGACCGGTTCCGCCAGACCGTCGATCTCGAACAGGATCACCCCCGGAACCTCGGTCCGGTTGGCGTCGCGCACGCGACGCGCCCGGCGGCGAACGATCCGCAGCTGGCGGGCGTCATCGTCGAAGCTCAGCGCCGGAGCCAGCAGCATCAGGGCGATCGACACCACGAAGGCCGCCGCGATCGCGCCCAGGAACGGAGGCGAGGTCCCGTCGACCACCTCGATCGCGATCGACACCACGGCGGCGTTCAGCGCGAGGGAGCCGAGGCCGAAGCTGAGCACGGTCAGGGGAAGCACCACGCGAATCACCAGCGGCCAGAGCAACGCGTTGATCAGGGCGATCAGCGCGGTGGTCAGCAGCGCCGCGCCGAAGCTCGGCACGTCGATCCCCGGGATGAGTCCGGCCGCCGCCCAGAAGACCAGCGCGACCAGGGCCCAGAGGACGAGGCCGCGGATCGCGACCCCCGCCGCGCGACGGAGGCCTCGCGGGCCGCCAATCAGCTGGCTTCCTCCTGATCGCGCCGTGATGAACGCATGAGACACGGGACCCAGCGTTACGCATCATCCACACCGGGTGATGCGCCGCTTTTGGCACTGGTCGTTTGAGTCCGTTGGAGTATCGGCACGGGCAGGCACGGGTTAACCATCTCGATAAAGGACCCGAGGCCCGAAGAAGAACCGTGAATCACCCAATCCGGGTGAAGTTGGCGACCGAGGCGAAGGCTACGCTCGCCCCATGCCGGCCTCGACCCGTTGCTAGCGAAAGGAGTCACAAGTGAGAGGTGCTGGACGCGTCGTATTTGCAGCGATCCTGCTGCTGCTCGTGGGCACGATCAACATCATCTACGGCATAGGCGCCCTGGACAATGCCAATGTCTTCGCCAACGACACGAGGTACATATTCGACCAACCTCAACACCCTGGGCTGGGTCCTGATCATCCTGGGGGTGATCCAGCTGACCGCAGGCTTCTCCCTGTTCGGCGGCGGAGTCTACGGGCGGGTGATCGGGATCGCCGCCGGCAGCCTCGGCGCTATCGGAGCCCTGCTGTCGATCGGCGGACTCCGCCCGTGGTGGTCGCTGTGCGTGTTCGCCCTGTGCGTGTACGTGGTCCACGGCCTCGTCGTCTTCGGCGAGGAAGAGAGAACCCCAGGAGCCCCCGGAGCCTGAGCTGACGGTCGCGGGAGCCCGCAGCCACAGCGGGCTCCCGCTGATCAGGAACTCCTGTTCGGACCCGGCGGAAACTCCCGCGCCGTCTGCCGGCGCAGCACCTCGATGCCTACCACGGCCAGCGCCGCGAGCACGACGATCACCAGGACCTGCCCGAGGTTGTTGATTCCGGGTATGAAGGACAGCCAAAGCAGGAACAACACCGCTACCACCAAGTAGACGGCCACCGGATGGTCGCGAAGGTACGGTGCGAGGAAGCGTCGCACCGTGACCTCGTGGCGGCCGGGTCCCGCCACGAGGCCCCCGCCGATGAACGCCAGTCCAATCACGAGGACGAACAGCGCGCGCTGGCGAAGGCCCCCGGAAAGGACGTCCCAGATGGATGTGACGGCCGGCTTGACCGTCTCGGAGCTGGCCACCGATTCCACTCCGCTGCCGATCAGGCGCCGGGCCAAAAGGACGACCAGCGTCGCCACCAGGATCCCGCCTCCAGCTGCGATCAGCGCCTCCCGGCGCCACCCCTTGGCCAGATAGAGGGCGCCGAGGTAGAGCAAGAGCGCCAGCAGCGGCAGCACGTAGCCGAGGTTGCGGAACGCGCTGATCAGGTCCTGGAGTCCGCTCAGCTGACTGGACTCCATCAAGACGAGCTCGCCGGGGTGCTGCACGACCTGGCGGCCGAGCAGGGTGGTGATTCGTGCCTCGAGCGATGCGAGCGAGGTGTCGAGGTTCTCAACGTTCGCCTGACTGGGATCCTTGAGCACGGCGGCGGTCTGTTGCTCCCGTGCGGTTAGCCGGCCGTCGAGGTCGGAGAGCCGGCCCTCGAGGTCTGAGAGCCGGCCCTTGAGCTGGTCAGGGACCTTCCCCTTGACCCCCTTGATCTTCTTCTGGAGGCTCGCGACCGTCGCCTGGAGCTCGGCGGCGTTCTGGTTGAGCGCCTGGAGATTCCCCCGCAGCTCCGGGCTCAGCTCGCCGGCCTGCAACCCGGAGAGGGTTGCCCGCACCGACTCGATCTGGGCCTGCGCCGTGGTCAACCGTTGCTGGAGGTCCTGCGAGAAGTCCTGCACGACGCCCTGGATCTGGGAGATCGTCGCCGGGTCCACCCCGAGTCGCACGGCAAGGTCGGCGACCACGCTCCCGTATTCGAGCGTCACGTCCCCGCCGGTGGTCGAGACGTAGTCGCCCTGGTCCTCGATCAGGCTCACGAACTGCCCGTGCGCCCGGTCGACCGCGGTGGAGACGAGATTCTGAACCTGAGGCGTTGCCAGAGCCCTCTCTGCCACGTTGGTGGCCAGCTGCCTGGTCGCCGCCGCGATCGGAACCGCGAGCGGCTGGGCGGCGCTGGGAGCTTCTTCTCGATCTCTGCCTGGACGTCGACGTTGGCATAGAGCTGCTCGACCGTGTAGGTGGCGAGCGCCTGCTGCACGTCCTCGTCCTCGAGGATCTCGTCGGTCGTGTTCACCACCTCGTCTGTGTTCAGCGTCTCGCGCTGAACCCAGTTCGCGGTGAGCGAGAGAACCAGGACCAGCGACGCGAGCACGATCAGCAACCACACGATCGCGCGGTGACGCCGCTTCGGCTCGGGTGCGGGGGCGCGCTCGGGGCGGGAGGTGTCGGGCTGGTCGGGGATCTGGATGTCCTTTCTATCGCAGGCTTCCGAGATCGTGCCTCCTGGCCGGGGGCACGGGCATCACCCGGATAGGGTGATGCCTACGCGATGAGGAGGTCATGATGAGCGACACAGCGGATCTTCCCCAGATGGCGGCGCCCGGCGCCTTCCTGACCGAGGGTGCCCCTGACCAGGCGATCCCGGAGGATCCGATGACGGCGATCGCCGCGATGCGCCTGGTCGAGCAGGAGCTCGCCGTGGAGGGCATTCCGGAGCGCAACCTGGCCACCTTCGTCACCACCTGGATGGAGCCCGAGGCGCGGCGGGTGATCGACGACAACCTCCATCGCAACTTCATCGACCACGCCGAGTACCCCCAGACCTTCGAGATCCAGCAACGCTGCATCCGGATGCTGGCCGAGCTATTCCATGCGCCGGGCGAAACCACGGGCACAAGTACGCAGGGTTCCTCGGAGGCAATCATGCTCGGAGCCCTGTCGCTGAAGTGGAAGTGGCGTCAGCGCCGCGAGGCCGACGGCAAGCCCACCGACGCCCCGAATCTCGTCTTCGGCGGCGACGTCCACGTGGTCTGGGAGAAGTTCTGTCGCTACTTCGACGTGGAGCCGCGGATCGTGCCCCTGCAAGCGGGGAAGTACACCATCGGCCCGGAGGACATCGAGCCGCACGTCGACGAGAACACGATCGGTGTCGCGGCGGTGGTCGGCACAACGTTCACCGGTCACGCCGATGACGTGGTGGGGATCAACGACTTCCTGGTCGAGCTGAAGGACAAGAAGGGTCTCGACGTTCCGCTCCACATCGACGGCGCCAGCGGCGCATTCGTCTGGCCCTTCCTTTATCCGAACACCGAATGGGATTTCCGCCTCGAGCAGGTGCGCTCCATCAATGCCTCCGGTCACAAGTTCGGCCTCGTCTACCCCGGCATCGGTTGGCTCATCTTCCGCGAGACGTCCGATCTCGCTGAGGACCTGGTCTTCTACGAGAACTACCTGGGCAAGACCGACGCAACCTTCACCCTCAACTTCTCGACCGGCTCCTCGATGGTCCTCGCCCAGTACTACAACTTCGTCCGCTTCGGCAAGGCGGGGTACCGCAGGATCATGGAGATCATGCAGGAGAACGCGCAGTCGCTGGCCAAGGACATAGAGGCGATCGGCAAGTTCCAGATCGTCGGGGCGGGCGAGGAAACGCTGCCGCTGGTCGCCTTCAACCTCGCCGAGAAGCATCCCTACGACGAGTTCGACATCGCCTTCCAGCTGGCCGCTGAGCGGGGTTGGATGGTGCCCGCCTACACGATGCCGCCGAACGCGCAGGATGTGAAGATGATGCGCGCCCTGGTCAAGCTCAACCTGACCCGCTCGCTGGTCAACACGCTGGACGAAGACATCGCCGCGGCAGTCAAGACGCTCGAGAAGAAGGGGCCCGTGAGCGAGTCAGAGCGCAAACGGGTCAAGACCAGTGTCACCCACTGCGGGCCGAGGTCGACGATCCGGTCGGGGCGGTCTCGATGACGTCGAGGTTGTGCTCGATGCGACCACCACGGTGTCGCCCGCCTCGACGTACTGGCCGAGCACGTCGAGCGTCCGCCGCACGTCGGCGAAGTGCAGGCCGGCGTGGTGGCTGTCGAGGATGTAGAGGTACGCCGGCGATGGTGGATGGCGGCCAGGCGATGCGCGCCGCTGTAGAGCTGGTCGCCTGCTGGCCGAGCCGGATGTAGTCGAGGCCGACGTCGTGGTAGTGTCGCAACTCGCTGGTTTATCTTGGGGATGTCCTGGAGAACTTGACCGCGTCGTCATCCAGCATGTCGAGCACGTCGCGATGGACCTGCCCTTGAAGCGGTAGATCGAGGGTCTTGTCCTTGCAGCGCTTGCCGTGGCACTGCTCGGCATGCACGTAGACGTCGAGGAGGAAGCGGCATCCACTGGATCTGCTCGTCGCTGGCCGCAGACCTCGCAGCGCCTGCCCTTGACGTTGAGCTGAAACCGCCGGGTCTGTAGCCGCGAGCCTGGTCCTTGCGGCGGGTCGCGAAGTAGAGCTGGCGATGCCGGTCGTGGACGAACAGGATGCAGGGCCTGCCGGGTTGAGCGGGGCGTGCGGCCGATCGGCGACTGGTCGATGTCGACGACGTCGTCGACCTGGTCGAGGCCCTTGATCGTTGGCTTGGGACGCAGCTCTGCCATGCAGCGTCGGCCACCGCCCACAGCGCTGTCACCAGCGTCACGGCCCATCCCACGCTCGGTGACGTAGTAGAACACGCGCAGGTGCATATCGCGATGCTCTGATCGCCTTGAGGTCGCGCTGCTCGCCGCGTATGACCAGCTCGCCGCTGGGGGTCGGCGCTGCTCCTCCGGATCTCGATCTCCTGCTTGCCCGCGATATACTGGCCGGTCAGGGAGGCGGGGTCGGCCTCGATCCCCGGCTCTCCCTCGGCCACGAGACGCCCGCCGTGCTCGCCGTGCCCGGCCCAGGTCAACCACGTGGTCGGCCAGAGGCATCGCGGCCCCGCCTGCTCGGCGACCACGATCACGGTGTTGCCGAGGTCCCGGAGCCGAAGCGAGCGTCGCCCAGCAGCTGGCGTTGTCGCGCTGGTGAAGGCGATCGAGGCCGTCGAGGAAGGACAGGTACCCCGACCAGGCTGGAGAGCCGATC
>CAVRIF010000007.1:0-25007 GCA_963721215.1 uncultured Actinomycetes bacterium | reverse complement strand
CGCTGGAAGGCGACCGGGGCGACCAGGATCGGCATCGCGACCGACTCGCCGAGCACTGTCGTGCCGGTGGTCACCTCGTAGACGTCGACGAGGACCCGCGGGCGCAGCCGCCAGCGCCGGAAGGCCTCGACGTTGTCGCGCAGCGTCCGCTCATCCCCGGCCCCGCCGGCGAAGTACCCATGCGCGCCGGGATCGAGCGCCTCCTCGGCCAGGCGCTCGTAGTCGGCGACGTTGATCGGCTCTCCCGGCGCGGCCACGGCGCGACTATAGGCCGCGCGCTAGTGGTCGCCAGATTCGACCCCGATGAGCGAGCTGATCCACACCTGCTACCGGGTCCTCGACCTCGAGCGCTCGGTCGCCTTCTACGAGAAGCTCGGTTTCGAGGAGCTGCGGCGGATGCCTATCGGGGACGAGGCAACCAACTGCTTCATGGGGCTTCCCGGCGACGGTGCTCGCCTCGAGCTCACCCACAACCACGGCGTCACCGAGTCGTACGAGATCGGCACCGGCTACGGCAAGCATCGCCGTGATCACCGCCGACGACCTCGATGCCACCCTCGAGCGCCTCGCCGCCGACGGCATCGAGCCCGAGAAGCCGCCGTACCGCCCCGGCGGGCGCACCGAGGGCCGGCGGATCTGCTTCGTCCGCGACCCCGACGGCTACCGAATCCGAAATACTCGAGACGGCTTGAGGTCCGGCGAGTTGCATCGCCGCCGACTGTAGCGCCGGCGACGCCTACAGGCTGACGATCGGAATGATCAGGAGGGCGACGATGTTGGCGACCTTGATCATCGGGTTGATCGCTGGGCCGGCGGTGTCCTTGAACGGATCGCCGACGGTGTCGCCGGTGACCGCGGCGGCATGGGCCTCGGAGCCCTTGCCCCCGTAGGCGCCATCCTCGATCAGCTTCTTGGCGTCGTCCCAGGCGCCGCCACCCGCGGTCATCGAGAGGGCGACGAAGAGGCCGACGACGATTACGCCGATCAGCAACCCGCCGAGGGCCTCGGCACTGATCACTCCGACGATCAGCGGGACCCCGATCGGGATCAGGGACGGCACAATCATCTCCCGCTGGGCGGCGGCGGTGACGATCCCGACCGTGCGCCCGTACTCGGGCCTTGAGGTGCCCTCCATGATCCCGGGGTCTTCGCGGAACTCGACGCCGCACCTCCTCGACCACCTCCACCGGCACGCCCACCGCCTCGATCGCGAAGGCGGCAAAGAGGTAGACCATCATGCCGCCGATCAGCAGGCCGATCAGCAACCGCGGGTCGGAGATCGAGAAAACGATGCCCTCCCCCCCGGGCTCCTCGCGCAGCTCGATCTCGAATGCCTTGAACAGGACCAGGGCCGCGAGCGCCGCGGAGCCGATCGCATAGCCCTTGGTCACTGCCTTGGTCGTGTTGCCGACCGCGTCGAGCGGATCGGTGACATTGCGCACTTCCTCGGGCAGATCGGCCATTTCGGCGATCCCGCCGGCATTGTCGGTGATCGGGCCAAAGGCGTCGAGGGCAACGATCAGGCCGGTGAGCGAGAGCTGGGCCATCACCGCGACCGCGATCCCGTAGATACCGGCGAGCTCGTTGGCGCCGAGAATCGCGAGCGCGATCAGCAGCGCCGGCGCCGCCGTCGACTGGAAGCCTTGGGCAAGCCCCTGGATGATGTTCGTCGCGTGGCCCGTACCGACGCCCGGCTGATCGTCCGCACCGGTCGGAAGCGGGTCGAGGTGTAGAAGTCGGTGATGATGAACAGGCCGGCAGTGACGCCCACACCGATCAGCGAGCACAACCAGAGGTCCGAGACGGAGGGCGCGAAGTCGAGGCCCTCGGTGCTGCGCAGGGTGACGTCCGCCATCAGCCAGTCAGTGATCGGGTAGAAGGCCGCCGCCGAGAGCAGGCCGGAGACGATCAGCCCCCGGTAGAGCGCACCCTCGACGCGATCGCTCCGGGTGCGGACCGCGAGCGCGCCCACAATCGATGCGACGATCGCGACCGCGCCGATCACCAGTGGGTAGATCGCCACCTCGCGCGCCTCGATTGAAGGTGAGGACGCCGAGCAGCATCACCGCGACCGCGGTGACCGCGTAGGTCTCGAACAGGTCCGCGGCCATCCCGGCGCAGTCGCCGACGTTGTCGCCGACGTTGTCTGCGATCACCGCGGGGTTGCGAGGATCGTCCTCCGGGATCCCGGCCTCGACCTTGCCGACCAGGTCGGCGCCGACATCTGCCGCCTTGGTGAAGATTCCGCCGCCCAGCCGGGCGAAGACCGAGATAAGCGAGCCCCCGAAGCCCAGCCCGATGAGGGCGTCGACCGCCTCCTTGTCCGTCTTGTCGGCGAGGATGAGGACGCCGAAGTAGCCGGCGACGCCAAGCAGCGCCAGGCCGACGACCAGCAGCCCGGTGACCGAGCCGCCCTTGAAGGCGACGTCGAGCGCCGGCGGCACCCCGCCGCGGGCGGCCTCGGCAACACGGGCATTCGCCCGGACCGAGAGGTTCATGCCTGATGAAGCCCGCGGCGCCGGAGAGCGCCCCACCGATCAAGAACCCGATCGCGGGCAGAACGTCGGACTGGACGATCGCCAGGAGCACAGCCAGGGGCAGGGCGACGACGGCGATGATCGTGTACTGGCGGCGCAGGTAAGCCTGCGCGCCCTCCTGCACCGCGCCCGAGATCTCCTGCATGCGATCGCTGCCGGGCGACTGCCGGAGCAGGCGCCGGGTGATGACGGCGCCGTAGACCACAGCCGCCCCCGCGCAGACGAGCGCGACGACGACGCCGTAGTCGATCAGGAAGTCGGTCAAGTCTGAATTCGGGGTGGGGCTGCGGGTATCCGACGGCGGCAGGACTGCATCCGGCCGCGAAGCGCGCGGAGTCTAGCGGGGCGGGCTGCTCCCGGGGGGCGTCCAGAGCCTCGAGGGACCGCGCTGGGCGCCTTCGCCCGGCGCCGCCTCGCCGCCGCCCGGCGGCGGCTCCTCACCCCCCTCAGCCTCCGCGGAGCCGCCTCCCGCGTGCCTGGCGTACAGCATCTGGACCTCCGAGAGGGCGCTTCGCACCTGCTGCGCCGGCTCGTCGTCGAGCAGGTCGACGACGGCCCGCACCGCCTCGATCCCCACCCGGCCCTGCTCCAGGTCACGCTCGTCCTCCTTGGCGATCCGGCGGGCGGAGAGGTTGATCACGCTGACCACGCTCTCGAGCAGCAGGTCCTGGACCCGGACCTGGCGAAGCTGCTCCTCGAGCTGCTCCCGAAGCTCCTCCTGGGTTGGCTGCCCGGGATCCGCCCGCTCCTGACTCTGCTCGTCGTTCACTTCGTCGACACTCCTTCGGGAACGTAGGTACGCCTGGTCTCCGCCACCGCCTGACGATAAATCTCCTCGATGGAGGCGCCGGCGTCGAGCGCACGCCGAGCCCGCGCCGCACCGTTCAGCTCCGGCAGCGCCAGTTCGAGCCCGAGCGACTGGCGGGCCGGCGCGGTCCACTCGACCAGCCGCTCGACCGCCTCGAATGTCGACAGCTCCTCGCGGCGGTCGAAGTCGATCATCATGCCGTCCATCCCGTGGCGGATCGCGCGCCAGAGGTTCTCTTCGATCTCGCGCTGGCCCAGCGGTCTCGGGAGCCGGCCATCGTCATAGTCGAGCGCGCTTTGCGCGACGCAGGCGGTCATCAGCGCAGCGAGCGCGAACGACTCCTCTCCCCCGGTCTGGGCGTCGCAGATTCGCAGCTCGACGGTGCCGAAGATGTGGTGGGGGCGGACGCTCCACCAAAGCTGGGTCGCTTCGACGATCGAATTGGTGCGGACCAAGAGCTCGATGAAGTCCCTGTAGACCTTCCAGCTCCCGAACGGCTCGTTGACCCCGCAGCGAGGAAAGGTGCGGGTGAAGATCTCCGTCCGCACCGAGCTGAGGCCGGTGTCGCGGCCATCGAGGAAAGGCGAGTTCGCCGACAGCGCCAGAAGCAGGGGCAGCAGACCGCGGAGGTGGTCGCAGACAGCCACAGCGCGGTCAGCGCCCCGCACGCCCACGTGAACGTGGAGGCTCCAGGTGTTGTTTCGCTGCGCGACCCAGCGGAGCTCCTCGCGAAGCCGCGCGTAGTGGGGTGTATCGATGATCCGCTGCTCCAGGTAGTTCGCCCATGGGTGAGTTCCCGTGGCGGCGAGTGCGAGCCCCATCTCCTCGGCGAGCGCGAACAGCCGCGCACGATGCTCGCGCTGAAGCTCCATCGCCTCGGCGAAGGTCTCTGCCCGTCCGGAGCGGATCTCGATCTCGGAGGCGATCAGCTCCCCGGCCGCCGACTCAGCCAACAGCTCGTCTTGCAGGCAGGCTGCGTAGAGGTCCTCGAATCGATGGCGCAAGTCGAGGCTTTCGGGATCGACGATCGCGAACTCCTCCTCGAGCCCGATCGTGAAGTCGGAGGAGGCGTCGAACAGTTGGCGGACCCGCTCCAGGTCGAGGTGGCCGGCGTCCTCGGCCTCCGAGCGACCTCTTGAGTCCGTCACGATGCTCGCACCTCCCTTCTCGGAAGCAATGAACGTCCCTCACTACCCCCTATAGCCCACATTCCGGGACGTTCGTTCGGGGCCGGTCGGTGCTCCCATCCGCCCTTGGGGTCAGGTCAGGTAGAAGTACAGGGCATACAGTAGGTCGACGGCGGGGCTCGAGGTGTGCACTGTCACGTCCGGCGGCACCTGGAGCAGCTGCTCGGAGTAGTTGAAGACGATCTTGACGCCGGCGCTGACCAGTCGATCGGCCACATCCTGCGCCGCCGAGGATGGCACCGCAAGCACGCCGACGACCACGTCCTGCTCCTCGACCACCCGCTCCAGGTCGTCGACGCCGCGCACCTGGACATCGCCGAACCGCTGGCCGACCAGGTCGGGCTCGACGTCGAAGATGGCGACGATTTGGAAGCCGTGGTCCGCGAAGATGTCGGAGCTGGCAATTGCCTGGCCGAGGTGCCCGGCCCCGAAAAGCACGATGTTGTGCTGTCCGGAGCTGCGGAGGATCCTGCGGATCTGCTCCACGAGCGAGTCGACCCGATAGCCGACCCCCCGCTTGCCGAACTTGCCGAAGCCCGACAGGTCGCGACGAATCTGGGTCGAGTTGATGTGGGTGTACTCCGCGAGCTCCTGGGACGAGATCGTCTCCTTGCCCATCTTCCGGGCCTGAATCAGGACCTGCAGGTAGCGCGACAGGCGCGCCGCCACCCCCAGTGAGAGGCGGTCGCCATCCGACAGGGCCAAGTCCGCTCCGGCGTCCTCGGCCACGATCACCTCACTCATCGGGTCTGGAAGGGCGACCAGTTGATCATCGCGAGACAGTATCGAGCTTGGCGCGAACCAGGTCGAGCTTCAGCTCCAGCTCGCAGACGACCTCGCCGTCCACCGCGACCACCGGGATCCGCTCGAGGTAGCGCGCCAGCAGATCGTTGTCCTGCTCGATGTCCACCTCGCCGAGCTCGAACGGCGGCAGCTCGGCGCGCAGACCCAGGATGGCCTCGCGCGCCTCGTCGCAGAGATGGCAGCCGGGTCTGGTGTAGAGGGTCACCACAGTCATGCAAGGGCATCCCAGCTCAGGTATTCGGGATACGGGGCAGGCTCCAGGAAGCGGGCGGCGGAGGCGATCATGGCCGCATTGTCGGTGCAGAGCTCGCCCGGCACGAGCTTCAGCCGCACGCCCCGCTCCGCGCAGAGCCGGCCGGCTCGCTCTCTGAGCAGCGCGTTGGCCGCCACGCCGCCGCCCAGGGCCACCGCCACCCACTCGCCGGCCTCGAGCGCCCGTTCCAGCTTTGCCACCAGCTGCTCGACCACGGCGGTCTGATAGCTGGCGGCCAGGTCGGCGCTGCGCTCCGGGAGCTCCCCCTCCTCCAGCTTCCGGATCGCGTACAGGAGCGCCGTCTTCAGTCCGCTGAAGCTGAAATCCAGGCCGGGATCGCGCGCCATCGCCACCGGGAACTCGAACGACTCAGGGTCGCCCGCAGCCGCCAGGCGCTCGATCGCGGGGCCGCCCGGATAGCCGAGCCCGAGCAGGCGAGCGCCCTTGTCGAGCGCCTCTCCCGCCGCGTCGTCGAGGGTCTGGCCGAGCACCTCGAAACCGCCGCGGTCCAGTCACCCCCGCGAGCAGGGTGTGGCCACCGCTCGCGATCAGGCACAGAAACGGGGGCTCGAGCGGCTCGGGCTCGAGGAAGTTCGCCGCCACGTGGCCGTGCAGGTGGTCCACGCCGATCAGCGGCTTGCGGGTCGCGGCGGCGAGGGTCTTGGCGGTGGTCACGCCGACCAGCAGCGCGCCGACCAGGCCGGGGCCGCGGGTCACCGCCAGCGCGTCGAGATCCCCCAGCTCCACACCGGCCTCGGACAGCGCCGCGCCCACCACCGGGTTGACGAGCTGGAGGTGGTGTCGTGAGGCAACCTCCGGGACGACCCCCCCATAGCGATCGTGCACGCTGGCCTGCGACGAGATCACGTTGGAGCTGATCCGGCCGCCGTCGACGACCGCCGCGCAGGTGTCGTCGCAAGACGTCTCGATCGCGAGAATCAAATTCCGTCCGGCTGCTCGTCTCCGACTCCGCGCCGGACGGGTTCGCGGCAGGACCTAAGCCTCCACCGCCGTCGGTGCTTCCAGCCACATGATCAGGGCGTCCTCCCCGTTGTCGTGGTAGTAGCGGCGGCGGTGCCCGGCGGGCTGGAAGCCGAAGCGCTCGTACATGGCGATCGCCCCGTGGTTGGAGGTCCGCACCTCGAGCGTGTAGCGAGCATCGCCGCCGGCCTCGTCGAACAGGCGGTCCAGCAGCCGGCTGGCAATCCCCTGGCGGCGCCTGTCGGGCGACACCGCGACGTTCATCAGGTGCCAGACGTCGGCGTAGCGCGAGCAGACCAGGTACCCGACCAATCCCTCGTCGTCGGCGATCGCAAGGCAGATCCCCGACGGCTTGGAGAGCTCCAGCACGAACATCGCCAGTGACCAGGGTGTCTCGAACGAGCGGCGCTCGATCGCCAGCGCCGCCGGCAGGTCGCTGTATACGAGGCGTCTAACGCGTATCTCGCTCAAGCCAAAGCTCCGCGTCGGGTGGTCTCAGGTAGATCGGGTCGATCGATTCAGGCCGCGCCGGCGTCCCCGCCTGGGCCAGCAGGCAGATCTGTCGTGCAGAAACCCGGTGCGCCGGGTCGGCGTCCGGGAGCACCTCGGCGCCCGCGGCCTCCAGCTCATCGCGAAATCGTACCGCCCCCGAACCGGCGGCCAGCGGCGGCCGCGGCAACGCCGCGACCCGTTCGGCGAGCTCGCCGGGCATGGCGACCAGCGGTGGCCACACCTCCTCGTCCGCGGGCCCGTGGAGCGCGGCGAATGCCTGGCCGCGCCGGGCGTCGAGGACCGCCAGCCGCGCCCGATCGCCGGCCCCTCTCCGCTCTCCGATCCCGCGCGCCAGCGCCGCGAGCGTGGCCACCGGCACGACGGGGATCGCCAGCGCCTGGGCAAGGGCCCGCGCGGTGGCCACGCCGATCCGCAGTCCGGTGAATGAGCCGGGACCGACTCCGACGCCGAGCAGGTCGACGGCCGGCCAGCCGCCGACCGGCTCAACGGCCGTCTCCAGCTCGGCCAGCAGCTCCGCGGCGTGCCGCGGGCGCTCGCCGACCCGCACGTCCCTCGAGCTCTCGGCCAGGAGCTCCGCGCCCGACCCCGGTGTGTCGAAGCGGACCAGCGCCACCGCGACGTCGTCGGTCGCGGTGTCGAATCCGGCGACGAGCGTCACCGCTCGCCTTCCGGGGCGTCACTGCTGAGGGTCACCTCGCGTCGGTCGCCCCCGGCATGGCGCAGCTCGACCCGCCAGGAGACTCGTCGTTCGCCGAGCAGCGGCTCGACCGCCGCCGGCCACTCGACGAAAGCGACGGCGTCGGGCGTCAGGTAGTCGTCGAGCAAGCCCGGGTCCTCGCCGGCGAGGCTGTCGAGGCGGTACAGGTCCAGGTGGGAGACCGGCACCCGCCCGTGGTAGCGGCGGCCGATCGTGAAGGTCGGCGAGGTCACCTGCTCGGTCACGCCCAGCTCCCGGCATGCGCCCCGGATCAGGGTCGTCTTGCCGGTGCCGAGCTCCCCGCCCACCAGCACCAGGTCGCCGGGCCGAAGGCCAGCGGCGATTCGCGCCCCGAGCGCCTCCGTGTCAACGGGCGAAGCGCTGAGCCGTGTCGTCAACCGAACAGATCGAGCTGGTCGGCGCGAGCCTGGGCGCTTCCGGCCAGCTCCTCGGACGGCGCGGACACCGCGGCCTCGGGGACGGGCCGCGCCAGCAGATCGGGCAGCTTGGCGAAGTCCTCGCGCAGGACGTCGGTGAGCGAGGCCGTTCGCAGAGCCGCCGCCGGATGGAAGAGCGGCATCAGGAAGACTTCACGACCGGCGATCTCGCGGAGCTGCGGCGTGCCGCGCACGCGGCTGATCCCGACCCTGCTTCCGGTCAAGAGCTTGGTCGCGAAGTTGCCAAGCGTGGCGATCACGCGCGGCTCGATCAACTCGACCTGGCGATGCGTGTACGGCTGGCAGGACTCGATCTCGATCGGCTGCGGGTCACGGTTGCCGGGCGGCCTGCACCTCAAGACGTTGGTTATCCACACCTCCCTCCGGGACATGCCGATCTCTCCGAGCAGCTCGGACAGCAGCGCCCCGGCACGACCGACGAACGGCAGCCCCTGGCGATCCTCCTCGGCGCCCGGCGCCTCGCCGACGAACATCAGCTCGGCATCGGCGTTGCCGCTGCCGAAGACGACGTTGTTGCGAGTCTCCGCCAGCGGGCACTTCGTGCACACCGAGGCCTCCTGGTACAGGTCGACCAGCCGCTCCCGGCGCTCGACGCGCGACTCGCTCCCGCCCGCTCCGCCCGATTCGGAGATCGGCATGGGCCGATGGTAGCCGCGCCGCCCGCTGGAGCCCCAACCTATAATTGTTGGTGGCCGCGACCCGCTGGGCGTGGACCATGGCCACCCGGCCAGACCCGAACCAGAATCGCCTTCAACCGTCTGGTATCTCCGATGCGGGAACTGGAACGAGACCTCCGTGACGCCGCCGCGTCCAACGCGGCGGTCGCGTTGCCGCCGCTCGCCCTGGTCGGGGCCGGCAGGGCGGGCCGCTCGATCGCCGCTGCGGCCGAGCTTGCGGACGTGCCCACCGAACTTGCCGGTCGCGATGAGGCGCTAGAAGCCTGCCGCCGAGCCGAAGTTGCCCTGCTGTGCGTCCCCGACGCCGCGATCACCGACGCCTGCGCGACGATCGCGACCGCGGTGCCGCCGCTTCGCTTCGTCGGCCACGTGAGCGGCGCCACCTCCCTGGCCGCCCTGGCGCCGGCTCGCGAGCGGGGCGCCGAGGCCTTCTCCCTCCATCCCCTCCAAACGATCCCCGACGGCGGCGCCGACCTAACCGGCTCGCCCTGCGCCGTCTCGGGCTCGAGCGCGGCGGCCCTCGACCTCGCCGAGAGGCTCGCCGGACGCCTCGGAATGCGACCCTTCGAGGTGCCCGAGGATCGGCGCGCCGCCTACCACGCCGCCGCCTCGATCGCCTCCAACCTGCTGGTCGCCCTCGAGGAGTCGGCCGCCGAGCTGCTCCACCGAGCCGGGATCGAGGATGCGCGTGAGCTGCTGGCGCCGCTCGTCCTTCGCACAGCGGCGAACTGGGCGGAGCGTGGCCCCGAAGCGCTCACTGGCCCGATTGCCCGCGGCGATGCCGCGACGGTCGGGCGACACCTGGCGGCGCTCCGCGACATCGCCCCTGAGCTGCTGCCGCTATATGAGTCGCTCGCCGATCGAGCCGCTGAGCTGGCGGCCCGGCAGACGGAGGCGCGGGCGTGAGAGTGGTTCGCAACAGAGCCGAGTTGCGTGAGGCGCTGGAGCCCGCCCGTCGCCATGAGCGCTCGATCGGCCTCGTGCCCACGATGGGTTACCTGCACGAGGGCCACCTGTCGCTGCTGCGGGCCGCCCGCAGGCGCTGCGACGTGGTCGTGATGAGCCTGTTCGTCAACCCGGCCCAGTTCGGGCGCGACGAGGACCTCGAGAGCTATCCGCGCGATGAGGCCCGCGACCACGAGCTCGCCGGGCGGGCAGGCGTCGACCTGATCTACGCCCCGCCGATCGAGGAGGTCTACCCGGACGGCTTCGCGACCAGCGTCGAGGTGGAGGGGGACCTGACCGCGGTGCTCTGCGGCGCTCCCGGTCAGCGCGGCGCCGGCCACTTTCGCGGCGTCACCACGGTGGTCGCGAAGCTGCTCAACTCGGTCGCACCGGACGTTGTCTTCTTCGGCCAAAAGGACGCCCAGCAGGCGATCGTGATTCGACGCATGGTCTCCGACCTCGACTTCGGCGTCCAGGTCGAGGTGCTGCCGACCGTACGCGAGCCGGATGGGCTCGCGATGAGCTCCCGAAACGCGTACCTGAGCGCCGAGGAGCGCCGCCGAGCGGCGGCACTGATCCGGGCTCTGCGCGCGGCCGAGGCGGTCGCAGCTTCGGGGGAAACGCAGCCCCAGGTCGCCCTCGACGCGGCCAGGGCGGAGCTGGAGCGGGCCGGAATCGAGCCGGAGTACCTCGAGGCTCGGGACGCGGAGGGTCTCGCTCCGGCGGAAAGCTTGAACGGGCGACCAGTGCTCGTGGCGGTCGCGGCACGGGTAGGGCAGGCCCGCCTGATCGACAACCTCGTGATCGGAGGCTGAACTGAATGCAGAGGCAGATGCTGAAATCGAAGCTCCACCGGGCCACGGTCACCGGCTGCGACCCGGACTACGTCGGCAGCGTGACGCTGGACCCCGAACTGATGCGAAGCGCCGACCTGATCGCCAACGAGCAGGTGCACGTTTGGGACATCGACAACGGCGCCCGCTTCGTGACCTACGCGATCGCGGGTGAGCCCGGTTCCGGGACCGTGCAGGTCAACGGCGCGGCGGCACGCCTCGTGAGCGAGGGCGACAAGGTGATCGTCGCCTCCTTCGGCGCCTACGACGAGCGCGACCTCGAGGCCTACGCTCCGGTCGTCGTCCATGTCGACGACCGCAACGCGATCGTCGACATCGACTCCCACCCGGAGGTCCTGCTCGGCTCGCCGCTGGCCTCCGAGGCCGAGACGTCATGAGCGCCCAGCCGAACGCTCCGGCAGGCCGCCCGCGCGTCACCCTGCCTCGACTGGCGGAGATGAAGCGGGGTGGCGAGCCGATCGTGATGGTCACCGCCTACGACTTCCCCTCCGCCCAGGTCGCCGAGGAAGCCGGCGTCGACATCGTGCTCGTCGGCGACACGGCGGCGATGGTCGTGCTCGGGTACGACGCCACGACGCCCGTGGGAATGGACGAGATGGTGACCATGGCGGCCGCGGTGCGCCGCGGCCTGCGCACACCGCTCTTGATCGGCGACCTGCCGTTCGGCTCCTACGAGCGCTCCAACGAGCACGCGATCGAGAACGCGCAGCGGTTCGTGAGGGAGGCCGGCTGCGACGCCGTCAAGCTCGAGCGAGGTGGCGTCTCGGTGGAGCGGGCGCGGGCGATCGCCGGCTCGGGGATTCCGGTGATGGGCCACGTTGGGCTGACGCCGCAATCCGCAAGCGCACTGGGGGGCTTCAAGACGCAGGGGCGGACCGCCGAGTCGGCGGCGCGGATCGCCCGGGACGCGGCCGCGCTGCAGGCGGCCGGCTGTTTCGCGATCGTCTTCGAGGCGGTTCCCGCGGGGGTCGCTGACGCTCTGATGCCGCACATCGAGGTCCCGGTGATCGGCATCGGGGCTGGGCTCGCCACCGACGGCCAGGTGCTCGTGTTCCACGACCTGCTGGGCATCAGCACCGGGCCACACAGCCCCCGGTTCGTGAAGCGCTACGCCGAGATCCACGACCGGATGGTCGAGGGGGTGCGCGCGTACGCGGAGGAAGTGCGGGCGCGTCGCTTCCCTGATGCGGAGCACGTGTACTCCGTCGATCCGGAGGAGGTCGAGGAGCTGAAGCGCTACCTCGACACCGAAAGCCTGGCCACGGCGCCCTGGGACTGGTAGGCGCCGAACCACATCCGCGGAGCGGGAAAGACCCTGCTCAGCGGCCAAATCCAGGGTAACTGCGACGCTCCGGCGGTGTACCCTTCGTGACGATTCGCACGAAGGAGTGGCGAATCACTTCTCAGGAGGTATGAGAGTTGGAAATGCTGAAGAGGCTCGAGCCGCTGGCGCTCGTCATCGTCTTCCTCGGCGCCCTCAACTGGGGCATCCTCGGGGTGACCGATGGGGAGACCAACGTGCTCTTCGAGATCTTCGGGAGCGGCACGCTGCTCAACGTGATCTACGTGGTGGTCGGCGTGGCCGGTCTGGTGTTCGTCCCGAGGTTGATGGAGGCCCTGCACATCGGCGGCCCCCATCCGCGAGGCGTCTGACAGAGCCTCGCACCGGCGTCCCCTCGGGGGAGGCCGAGGGGCCAGTACCGAGCGAGCCGGGCGTCCCGCCCGGCTCGCTCTTGTTGTTACGTTGCCGGCATGCCGGTGCACACCTCCGAGTTCCGGCTCTCGACCAGCGGCAACGCCGAGATCGTCGATATCACCGATCGCGTCCAGGCCGCCGTCGCCGAGGCCTCCGTCGCCGAGGGTCAGGCCACGGCATTCGCTCGCGGCTCGACCGTGGCGATCACGACCATGGAGTACGAGCCCGGTGGGATTCACGACCTCCAGGCGCTCCTCGATCGCCTGATCCCCGCCCGGGGCGACTACGAGCACAACCGGCTCAACCACGACACCAACTCCCATGCTCACCAGCGCGCCTCGATCATCGGCGCGTCCGAGGTGGTTCCCGTTCTGGGCGGCCGCCTGGCGCTGGGCACCTGGCAGCAGGTCGTCCTGGTCGACTTCGACGACCACCCGCGCGAGCGAACCGTCCTGGTCCAGGTCACGAGCTGAAGTCAGCTACAAATGGATTCTCATCCGACGCGCCGCAGCGTGACCACGACCTGGTGCATATCGCTGATCTGCGGAGCGACTTCGAGCAGTGAGAACAGCTCGCCCCAGCGCTCACGGATATAGGGCAGGTTGATCATGGCGGCCTTCCCAAAGGCTCCCCCGGCGAGGGCCTGGCCAAACTGCCCTGCGAAGCACTCTGGCGGCGCGGGCACGTAGGCATAGGTCGGCTTCTCGCTCATTAGGGCGCGAAACGCCTCGGGGTCAGATTCGGCAAAGCCCTGGGTGGCGAACGCCGCAGGCCTCACAGTCACAATGAGCACGCCCGACCGCTCAAGGGCATCGTGGATGGCGCGGAGGCACCTTTCGTGCCCCTGCTCTGATAGGTGCGTGAAGACCGAGAAGGCGAAGATCAGGTCGAACTTCTCCCGGAAGGGGAGCGCGGAGGGAACCTGCTCGCTGCGGGCGAGGCGCGCCGGTACCCGCGTTTGCTCGCAGACGGCAAGGATCTCCGGATCGGGATCACAACCAAAGAGATTCCCTGGCTCAACGTCGCGCGCCAAGTAGCGAGTCAGCCTCCCCCACCCGCAGCCGAAGTCGAGCACCCGCGACTCGCGTAGTGGCTTGGCCCCATGACAGCCGTAGAGATCCTTCAGCCGCCGATAGAACCCCTTGCTCTTGGCTGCGAGCGCGAGGCCGCTTTCGCCGGTGTACTGCTTCTGGAGGCCTGGGTCGGGGGTGTCAGGCAAGACCCGCCGAAGGTTCGGATAAAGGGAATACTGTTTGCTGAGCAGGATCGCCCACAGGTCGTCGTCGAGGTCCTGAAACCACCTGTAATCGGGGACGGAATCCCGACACCGGGTATCGAGGTTGTCGAGAAGCTCTCCGTGAAACTGCCGCAGCAGTGAGTCGTACATGCGCAAGTGGGCGGTTCCGGGAACAGCCTCGGCAACGGCTTCGCCAGGGCTGCCGGGAGGGGGGTGTCGACTCAAGACGCGCGGAAGGCTATCGCGGGGCGCGCCCCGTCCAACCCAGCTTTGGGTGGGACGCGATGACCTGGACTAGAGTCCGCGACGATGGTCATCGGAAAGTCCTTCGTCTGGGGGCATCTGGGCAAGACCGGAGGGAACACCACGTTGCGCCTGTTCCAGCTCTTCCCCGAGCTGATCGAGTACGCGGACGACATCAGCAGCCTGGGCAAGCACGAGACCTTCTCCGTGCGGCCCGTGGCGGGAAAGGCGCGGGTGTTGAACATCCGCCGCCTGCCCTCGTGGGTGCTGGCCCTCTCCGCTCACAGGGCGCGCAACGACGGGCGCCCGATGGCCTCTTCTGAGCAGATGGCCGAAAGCACGGAGCCGGACCGCTACCTGGGGGGATTCCTGCAAGGCGGGGAGATCGCCCACTGGCTTCGGGTCGAGTACCTGAAGGAGGACTTCCTCGACCTCATCTCGCAGTACACCGAGGTCAGCGAGGCCCGGCGACTTGCGGTCCAGCGACTTCGCTCGCTGAACAGAGCGAACTATGACCGCGACCTAGCTCATTGGTTTTCCGATTCCCAGATCGCAGTCATGCACGAGAACAATCCGCTGTGGGCCGAGGTCGAGCAGCGGGTTTACCACCGAAGTGAGCTGCCAGCACATGCTCATGCTCGGCCGAACTGAGTCGGGAATTCTGTGATCAATCCGAGTGAATTGAACGAGCTGGCGGCCTCGCCCACCTGGATGTACGAGTGGGACCTGGGCGGCGGCCTTCGCACCGCCGTGAAGAGCCCGGAGCACATGTCCGTTCACCTGACGCGGGCGAGCATCATGGAGCCAATCGTGCGCGAGGCGCTCGCGGCCGCCGGCCCCGACGTGACGGCGCTCGACCTGGCCTGCAGCGAGGGGTGGTTCGCGCATCGCCTGCTCGACTGGGGCGCTCGGCGCGTGCTGGGCGTCGATATTCGCCCCGAGAACATCGACCGCGCCGAGCTCGTCCGCGACCGCCTCGGGATTGCAGCCGATCGGCTGCGCTTCGAGGTCGCCGACGTTTTCGATCTGCGCCCCGAACGCATCGGCACCTTCGATGTGGTCCTCTGCCTCGGCCTGGTCTACCACCTTGAGAATCCGATCGGCGCCCTGCGGATCGCTCGGGCACTGACGCGAGACGTCTGCGTGGTGGAGTCTCAACTGGTCGAACCACACGAGCCGCTGCGCCACGGTTGGGGAGCGACCGGCAAATTCATGACGCAGGAGGCAGCGTGGGTGGCATGGCCCGAGCCCGCCGAGTGGCAGGAGAGCGAGACGGCCGCTTCGCATGGCGGCGTCGTCTCATTGATCCCGAACCGCGCGGCATTGATCCAGGCGATGGGCGCCTCGGGCTTCGAGCGCATCGAATGCCCGGCCGTGCCGCCCATGCTCAATCCGCAGTACGTAGAGGGTCACCGCCTCGTGGCTGTCGGTCGCGCTGAACTTGGTCGATAGCCTGGTCTGGATTACGGCTGAAGCCAAGCCCAGATACTGCTTCAACTGTGGGGTAGCTGCCCCGTACCGTCGCGTCCACCCGATTGACGAGGCCTTGCGGCGCACCTGGGGCCTGTCGGACACGCTCACCGATCTCTTCAACCGACGCGAGGGAACAATCTGCTCCAGCTGTGGGGTGAATCTGCGGGGCCAGGGGCTGGCCAAGGCGATTTTGGAATCCAAGTACGGCTTCGGCGAAACGTCGCTGAAGGCGTGGGTCCGGGCCGCGAACGCACATCGCCTCGCCGTGTGCGAGCTCAACCAGTGCCATGAGCTGCACCACACTCTGACGGACCTCCACAACCTGACATACGCCGAGTACGGCACCGATAATCAACAGAACATCGAGGAGATGACGTATGGGAGCGGTGTGTTCGATCTCCTCCTGCACAGTGAAACGATCGAACACGTGAACGATGCGGCGCGAGCGGCCGAGGAGTGCCGGCGCGTGATCGAGCCCGAGGGTCTCGTCCTGTTCACGACGCCCGTCATCTGGAACAGGAAAACGCGGCGCCGCGCGAGCTCAAACGGTGACGGGATTCAGCACATTCTCGAACCTTCGTACCATGCTGTCCGGACCCCGGACTACCTCGTCTTCCACGAGTACGGACGGGATCTAGATGCGATATTGGGCGTGTCGCTGAGCTGTGCTGACTGGCGAAATCAGAACTACGTCTTCAGCTCGCGCAAGACGCGTTCGAAGATCCCCGCCCTCACGAAGTTGAGGATGGTGTTGCTCGAGAGGCTCGCGCAGCGCAGATAACGCTCAACCGCTGAGCTTCCTTGCCCATCCGGCGAGAGTCCGAAGAGGCGCGGTCAGCCGCCAGCTCCGGCTGTTGGTGACCTGGCGCAGCATGAGCTGCTGCCGATGGAGCCGTGGCTCGAGCCTCACGCATCCTGAGCTGAAGCTGACGGAGCCTCGGCTCCACCTGATCGAGCCTTCGCCGCAGGCGATCGTGACTCGGCTCCAGCTGATCGATCCTGCGCCGCAGATGCTCGGAACCGCTCTGCATGCCGCGCAGGTTTTTGTGCAGAGTCCGTGATTGGCGCAGGAGCACGCGCACGTTGGTCCGCAGGCTCTCGAGCTCGCGCGACTCGTTCGGATTCACCCGTTCAAGCTCTTCTGTAGAGAGGCTCACGGGACGCTTGCGCGCCAGCAGAAAGTTCTGCTCAAGCGGCTCGCTGCCGTCGCTCGGCGCCTGCGGGTGGTCGATCTCGAGTATCTCGAAGGCGCGCCCCCAGTGCTCGCGGAGCCACCAGTCCGAGTGGAAGACGATGCCGGGCCCGTCCACGTATCCCGGCGCCGTCTCGGGCACCACGGTCAGGCCGGCTCGGTCCTCGTCATAGGGCTCTTTGAGGACAGCCTCCCAATTCTGCTCCGCCATGTGGGTGGAGATGAGCAGGCCGCCGGGCGAGAGGATGCGATGGAGCTCGAGGAGCCAGTCGGCCCAGATGTCCGGGATGTGGGTGAAGACCGAGGTGGCCCAGACCAGGTCGAAGTGGCCGTCCTCGAGCGGGAGCCCGGGCTCGACGTCATTCCGGAAGCAGTGCAGCGGAGGACAGAGGTTCTCCTGAACCCACTCGACGCTTGGCCCGTGGGTGTCGCAACCCCAGAACTCGGCTTCCTGAGCCTCGTCCAGGAACTGTCGCAGCACCCGGCCGGACCCACAGCCGAAGTCGAGCACGCGCTTGTCGCGCCAAGACCAATCCTCTGGAAGCAGGGATTCCAGCTCCTCGCGGATCAATCGGCCTATCCGCTCGTAAACCTCCAGCGGATCCCCGGGCAGCCGGCCCGCGTGCATGGCGAGCTCCGCGGGCGGAAAGGGAGCTGACGTGGGCATCGGGGCGGAGCTTAGGTAACTGATTGCGCCGTGCCCCGCCGCTCGCTGCGTCTACCACCGTTCCTCATAGGCGAGATGCATCCCGGGGATCCCAGGTGTCATTCGCGAGCGCCGACCGGCATCTGCGTCACGGCGGAACCAATGCCGAGAGTTATTCCCGCAGCCCGGCGGCTTCGAGGGCTTCTTAGGCCGATGAGTCGTCGTCGCCGAGCGCCCGACGGATCTCTTGCCGCGAGAACACCGGCTTCCCTCTGTGGTGGAGACGCGAGAGCTGCTCCGCAACGGCAAACGCGCGCGATCCGAGCATCGCCCTCAGCAGCTTCTGCTGGTCGCGCAGCCTCGCATCTGGCGGCGGCAGCCGCTGCACCTGCTCGCGGAGCCGCTGGACCTGGTCGCGGAGCCGCTGCACCTGCTGGGCCTGCTCGGCAAGACGGTCGTGAGCGTTCTCGAGCTCGCCCCGCAGCTGCCGGGCGTGGTGGCGCGCGGCGGTGAGCTCGCGCGGCTCGCCGGGCTCCGGGCGCTCGAGGTCCTCGACCGTGAGGGCGACGTCGCGCTTTCGCATCGCGAGCCAGCGACCCGCCCGGGCGACTCGTCGATCTCGAGGATCTCGAAGGCCCGGCCCCAGTGAGCCCGCAGCCACCAGGTCGAGTGAAAGACCACGGCCCGCCGTCGTCCCACGAGGCCCAGTGGCGAAGCGCGTTCATGCCGATGCGGTCCTCCTCCCAGCGCTCCTTGGCGATCCGCTCCGAATGGTTGGGGCCGATCGTGGTCGCGATCAGGATCCCGTCGTCGGCGAGCAGGCGATGGAGCTCGAGCATCCACGCCGCCCACGCGTCGTTCCCCAGATGGGTGAACACCGACACCGCCCAGATGAGTTCGAAGTGGCCGTCCTCGAACGGCAGCCCGGGCGCCGCCTCGTTGCGAAGCACGTTAAGCGGCGGGCAGAGATTGCGCTCGAGCCAAGCGATGCTCTCCTCGTCGATGTCGCAGCCCCAGATCTCAGCCGAGTCCGCCTCGCCGAGGAAGTGGCGCAGCGTCCGTCCCGCGCCACAGCCGAAATCGAGCAGGCGTCGCCCCTCGAGCTCGTAGCCGGGCGGCAGCATGCGCAGAATCTGCTCGCGAACGTTCGCGCCCAGCTGCTCGTAGAACGCGTATAGATCCTCCGCCTCGGCCCGGACGCCAACCCGGTTAACCAGCGGCAGCGGCGGCATCGACACGTTCTCCTGCGACACCGTTGCAGTATCTCGCGCCGAACAGGGGGCCAGTAGGCACGGACGGGAAGGAGAGCTACGACACCGATATGTTTGGGGGCGGCAGCGCCAACCGTGAGGAATCGGGCGTACTCCTGGGAACGATCAGGGGCCGACCGGGACGTTCGAGCGAAGACGGTCGACCCGGTAGTGGCCGGACCCGAAGAGCAGCGCTGACCACGACCTTGCTGCCGTCATATGGACCGCCGTTCGGCACGGCTTCCGCGACGGCGATGCCCCCCGAGGGCCGAACTGCACGATCTGAACGATCGAAGCGACCTGGCCGCGCTCCCCGGGGCCTGGGCCTGAACGCATCCCTCATGACCGCCATAGGCCACCCTGAGGTAGTGCCGGTGACGTATTTGTCGCAGGCGTCGGCCGGATTGCTCGAGGTGAGGACCGCCTCAACGGTCGTGCGAACAGCGGCCCTTCGACCCTAGGGACGCGGGAGCGGACCGGCGCGCCCCACCGCCTGCCGTCGTGTTGGTCGGGCCCGACGTTGTGCGCTTGGGCCGCGGTCGTGCTCTTGGTCGGCGGCGAGCCCGCGGTGTCGTCGCCGTCGCCTCCGCATCCGGCGAACAGCGGCGACCACAATCGCGACAGCGAGCGTCAGCCGCAACCTACCCCTCCTCCCCATCCCGCGCTTGAACTCGATCTCCTTGATCACCTTCGCCGGGATGCCGGCGGCGATCACTCGGGGCGGCAGGTCCTGAGTGACCACCGAGTTGGCGCCGATCACGCAGCGCTCGCCGATCTCGACCCCGCTGGTGACGACGCAGTTGACGCCGAACCAGCAGTTGGACCCGATCCGCACCGGGCCCTTGGAGGTGAACCCCTGCCAGGTGATCGGCTGGTCGGGATCGTCGAAGCGATGGGCGGCGTCGCCGACGAAGCAGCCGTTGGCGAACATCACGTGGTCGCCGATCTCGATCCGCTCCAGCGAGGCGAGCATCACGTTGCGGTTCAAGAAACAGCCGTCGCCGATCTCGATCCGGGCCTGGGGCGAAAGCGTCAGCCAGCATCCGGGCTCGAGCAGTGTGCCCTCGCCGATCACCAGGCGGCCCTGGTCGAGCGCCTCCAGGACCTCCCCCTCGACCGGGAAGCGGATGTAGGCGCCCGCGCGGGCCATGTGCCGGCTGATGCGCCAGCGCCGCACGAGGCGCCGGTTGCGCTCGTACCAGCGCCGCTTCACCCACCACAGCCGCCAGCCGCCGAGCTCCGCCACGCCGGCTAGCCGGCCGGTCGGCTCGGCTCGAGCGCCTGCGCCCGCTCGCCGCGACCCACCAGGACGTCGCTGACCAGCTCCGGCCCGAACAGGCCGTGCTCGACCACGCCGGGTGTTGCCGCCAGCCGAGCGGCAAGCTCCTCCGGGTCGCCGACCGCTCCCAGGTAGTCGGCGATCAATCCCCCATCCGGACTTGGCGGGAGCGTCGCGGATCTCTGTCCGCCCAAGCCCGCGAAGCGTCGCCGTGAGCCCGAAGGACATGAGCTCCAGCGGCACGGGCGGGGAGAGCTCCTCCACCGGCTTTCCCGAGTCGACGATGACGACGAAGCGCTCCGACGCCGCGGCGACGATCTTCTCGCGAAGGTGCGCGCCGCCGCCGCCCTTCACCAGCCAGCCGTCGGGCGCCACCTGGTCGGCGCCATCGATCGCGATGTCGAGCCGGTCGAGCCCGTCGAACGGCTCAACCTGGAGCCCCAGCTCCCGTGCCGTCGTGCTCGGTTGCGGGCGAAGTGGCCACGCAACGGATGGCCAGCCCGCGCCCGGCCAGCGCGGGCAGCAGATGCGCGACCGTGGAGCCGGTTCCCAACCCCACCGCCATCCCGTCCTCGACCAGCTCAGCCGCCGCCTCGGCAGCGGCTCGCTTCTCCCGTTGGGCCTCGGCCGGTGACACGGCGTGGAATCTACGCGCTCGCTTCCCCTGGCGGCCCACGCCGCGCGTGTAGCATCGGCCACGGAGATGGCGACGCTCGCTCAGCACAAGGCGACCGACCTCGACACGCTCTGCATCAACACGATCCGGACCCTGTCGATCGACGCGATTCAGAGGGCCAACTCCGGCCATCCCGGAACGCCGATGGCGATGGCTCCGGTCGCCTACACACTGTGGCAGCGCTTCCTGCGCTTCGACCCGGCGGATCCGATCTGGCCCAATCGCGATCGCTTCGTGCTCTCCGCCGGGCACGCCTCGATGCTGCTCTACTCGCTGTTGCACCTGACCAAGTCGCAGGCGGTGGACCCCGATTACGAGACGCTCGGGGAGCCCTCGGTCAGCTTGGACGACATCAAGTCGTTTCGCCAGCTCGGCTCCAAGGCTGCCGGGCATCCGGAGTATCACCTGACCTCGGGGGTCGAGACGACCACGGGCCCGCTGGGCCAGGGCATCGCGACAAGCGTGGGAATGGCCGTAGGGGGCAAGTGGCTCCGCGCGCACTTCGGCGTGGAGCTGTTCGACTTCGACGTCTACGCGATCTGCGGCGACGGCGACCTGATGGAGGGCGTCTCCGGGGAGGCCGGCTCGATCGCCGGCCACCAGCGCCTGGACAACCTCTGCTGGATCTACGACAACAACCACATCTCGATCGACGGCAACACCGAGCTCGCCTACAGCGACGACGTCGCGGCGCGGTTCGTCGGCTACGGGTGGAACGTCACCCGGGTGGGCGATGCCAACGACCTCGAGCTGCTCACGCGTGCGTTCGAGGTCTTCAAGCGCGAGGAGGGGCGGCCGACGCTGATCATCGTCGACAGCCACATCGGCTACGGATCGCCGCACAAGCAGGACACGGCTGAGGTCCACGGGGAGCCGCTCGGCGAGGACGAGGTGCGCGAGACGAAGCGCGCCTACGACTGGCCCGAGGACGCCGAGTTCCTGATCCCCGACGGCGTCTACGAGCATTTCGCCGATGGGATCGGCGCACGCGGCCGCAAGCTGCGAGGCGACTGGCAGCAGCGCGTCGCCGACGGCGACCCGAAGCTCGCGGCGCAGATCGACCAGATGCAACGCCGGGAGCTGCCGGATGGATGGGACGCGGAGATTCCGAGCTTCGAGGCCGATCCCGGCGGGATCGCAACCCGAAAGGCGTCCAGCCAGGTGTTGAACGCGATCGCCCCGCGAGTGCCGTGGCTCCTCAGCGGCTCGGCGGACCTCACGGGGTCGGCCGCCAGCGGCTTGACCTTTGACGGCGCGGGCACCTTCTCGCCCGAGGACCGCTCGGGCCGCGTCCTCCACTACGGGATTCGCGAGCACGAGTCGGCCGCGATCTCCAACGGGCTGGCGCTCTGCAAGCTGCGCCCGGTCTGGTCGACCTACCTGATCTTCTCCGACTACGCCCGCCCGGCGATCCGCCTCTCGGCACTCATGGAGCTGCCGGTGATCCACTGGTTCAGCCACGACTCGATCGGCCTCGGTGAGGATGGCCCGACCCACCAGCCCGTTGAGCAGCTCGCCTCGCTGCGCGCGATGCCGGGCCTAAACGTGATCCGCCCCTGCGACGCCAACGAGGTGGCGGAGGCGTGGCGGCTGATCATGCAGCAAAAGCACCAGCCATCCGCGCTGGTGCTGACCCGCCAGAACGTCCCGGTGCTCGACCGCTCCAGCTACGCCTCGGCCGACGGGCTTCGTCGCGGCGGCTACGTGCTCGCCGACTCCGACGGCGATCCCGAGCTGATCCTGATCGCAACCGGCAGCGAGGTATCGCTCGCGGTCGACGCCTATGAGGAACTGCGCTCCGGCGGCGTGCGAGCGCGCGTGGTCAGCCTGCCGTCCTGGTATCTGTTCGACCTGCAGCCGGAGGAGTATCGCGAGAGCGTGCTGCCGCAGGCCGTACAGGCGCGGGTGGCCGTGGAGCAGGGATCGACGTTGGGGTGGGACCGTTACGTTGGGCCGCGGGGGCAGATCGTCGGCATGCACACCTTTGGCGCCTCGGCGCCGCTGAAGGAGGTCCAGCGAAGCTTCGGGTTCACCCCGGAGCGGGTCGCGGAGGCGGCGCGGGAGCTTCTGGCATGAAGCCCACCCAGTCGCTCCACGAGCTGGGCCAGAGCCTGTGGCTCGACAACATCACACGCACGATGCTGGAAGACGGCACGCTTCAGCGCTACATCGACGAGCTCTCGATCACCGGGCTGACCTCCAACCCGACCATCTTCGACAAGGCGATCAGCGCGGGCGATGCCTACGACGAGCAGATCGTCGAGCTCCACGAGCGCGACCTGGAGCCCGAACAGAGCTTCTTCGAGCTGGCGCTGACCGACCTGCGCCAGGCGGCGCGGATGTTCGAGCCGGTCAACCGGCGAACCGACGGCGTCGACGGCTGGGTCTCGCTGGAGGTCTCGCCGCTGCTCGCCGACGATGCCAAGGCGACCATCGCCCAGGTCGCCGACCTTCACTCCCGCGCGGCCTGCAACATCTTCATCAAGATCCCCGGCACCGATGCGGGGCGGGAGGCGATCGAGGAGTCGATCTTCGCGGGCATCCCGATCAACGTCACGCTGCTTTCTCACCGATCAGTACCTGGGTGCGGCGGAGGCGTACATGCGCGGCCTGGAGCGCCGGATCGAGGCTGGTCTCGACCCGGCGATTCCCTCGGTTCTCGACCGACCAGTACCTGGGCGCGGCGGAGGCGCACATGCGCGGCCTGGAGCGCCGGATCGAGGCGGGGCTCGACCCGGCAGTTCCCTCGGTTGCGTCGGTCTTTATCAGTCGCTGGGACGTGGCCGTGGCGGACCAAGCGCCGGCGGAGCTCCGAAACCGGCTCGGGATCGCGGTCGCCAAGCTCGCCTATCGGGCTTATCGGGAGCTCCTCGACTCCGAGCGCTGGCAGCGCCTCGCCAACGAGGGCGCTCGACCCCAGCGCCTGCTCTGGGCCAGCACCGGCGCCAAGGACCCGCAGGCCCCCGAAACGCTCTACGTCGAGGCGCTGGCCGCCCCGTTCACCGTCAACACGATGCCCGACAAGACCCTGCTCGCCTTCGCCGAAGCACGGGCAGGTCGGTGAGCCGCTGCCGGCCGACGGCGGCGACGCCGAGCAGGCGCTGGCCGAGTTCGAGGCCGCCGGCGTCGACGTCGCCGAGTTGGCGACGCGCCTTCAGCGCGAGGGCGCCGAGGCGTTCGACGCGTCCTGGAGCGAGCTGATGGAGTCGATCGAAGCGAAGAGCCGCAAGCTCGCCGCCGCGGGGTGAGCCCCCGGGGCACGGGCCCGATCCGCCGTCCGGATCCCCAGAAAGGAGCCTGGCAATGCAACTCGGAATGATCGGACTGGGGCGCATGGGCGCCAACATGGTCCGCCGCCTGGTGCGCGCGGATCACGAGTGCGTGGTCTTCGACCTCGACGCCGACGCCGTGCAGCGGCTGGCGGGCGAGGGCGCCGTGGGCGCGGAGTCGGTCGAGGACCTGGTCGCCAAGCTCAAGCCGCCGCGGGCCGTGTGGCTGATGGTGCCCGCCGCCGTTGTGGACCGGACGCTCGACTCTCTGGTCCCGCTGCTCGAGGCCGGCGACGCGGTGATCGACGGCGGCAACTCCTACTACCGGGACGACCTGCGCCGTTCGGCGAGCCTGGCGGAGCACCACCTCGACTACGTCGACGCCGGCACCAGCGGCGGAGTCTGGGGGCTCGAGCGCGGCTACTGCCTGATGATCGGCGGGCCCGACGAGGCCGTGAGCCGCCTGCAGCCGATCTTCGCGTCGCTCGCCCCGGGCGTCGACTCGGCGGCCCGCACGCCCGGCCGCGAGGGCGAGCCGACGCCGGCCGAGCACGGCTACCTCCACTGCGGGCCGAGCGGGGCCGGGCACTTCGTGAAGATGGTCCACAACGGAATCGAGTACGGGGTGATGGCCGCGTACGCCGAGGGGCTGAACATCCTCCAGAACGCCAACGCCGGCAGGGCCGAGCGGGAGGCGGACGCCGAGACCGCCCCGCTGGAGCATCCCGAGCACTACCAGTACGAGGTCGACATCCCCGAGGTCACGGAGCTTTGGCGAAGGGGCAGCGTGATCGGCTCCTGGCTTCTGGACCTGACCGCCCAGGCGCTTCACGAATCGCCGGACCTCTCCGGCTACGCCGGCCGAGTCTCCGACTCGGGCGAGGGGCGCTGGACGTCGATCGCGGCGATCGAGGAGGGCGTTCCGGCGCCGGTGCTCAGCATGGCGCTCTACTCCCGGTTCGCCTCCCGTGGCCTGGACGACTTCGCCGACAAGGTGCTCTCGGCGATGCGCGACCAGTTCGGCGGCCACGTCGAGAAGGCGGCGCAGTGAGGAACCACTAGCAACGTGGCCCAGGTGACGGTCACTGACAGTGGGCCGAGGCTACGGACCTGGCCGCCGAGCGACTGGCCGACGCGATCGCCGCCGGGCGCCGACCGGGCCACACCGTGCACCTGTCCCTGGCCGGCGGCACGACCCCGCGCGCTTCATACGAGCGGCTGGCCGCCCTGGTGGACGACTGGGAGGGGGTCGAGCTGTGGCTGGGCGACGAACGCCTGGTGCCGCCCGACGACCCGGAGTCGAACTATCGATTGGTGGCCGAGACGCTGCTG
>CAVRIF010000006.1:0-533453 GCA_963721215.1 uncultured Actinomycetes bacterium | reverse complement strand
CTTAACTGCGTCGGTACGGTGACTCGCTAAGGTCATTTTCTGTCATTCCCACTTCACCACCGGCGGCGCCTTTCATTGTCATGCTCCGCAAAAGCGGGACATCCAGTAATCATGAATGTTCGATGATGCGCGGGCGCGCGACATCGATAAGTCGGTGGCTACTGGATCATCCGCTTTCGCGGATGATGACCGGCGGGGAGTCTACGGCCACTTCACCACAGGCGGCAGCGAGGACAGGATTGAATCGACATTACCGCCGGTCTTCAGCCCGAACATCGTGCCGCGGTCATAGAGCAGGTTGAATTCCACGTATCGCCCGCGGCGGACGAGCTGCTCCTCGCGCTCGGCCTCGCCATAGGACTTTTGGAAATTGCGCCGCACCAGCTCGGGATAGATGCTGAGCAACGCCCGGCCGACATCCCGGGTGAAGGCAAAATCCGCGTCCCAGTCGCCGGAATCGAGCCAATCAAAAAAAATGCCGCCGATGCCGCGTGGCTCGTTGCGATGCTTGAGATAAAAATATTCGTCGCACCAGCTCTTGTATTTGTCGTGCGAGGCGACATCAGCATGGGCGTCGCAGGCCGTTTTCATTGCGGCGTGAAAATCCTTGGCGTCGGGATCGCTTTGCGCGCGCCGATCGTCGAGCAAAGGCGTGATCGGCGCCGCCGCCGAACCAGGCGCGGGTGGTGACGACAAAGCGCGTGTTCATGTGCACAGCCGGCACGTTGGGATTTCGCGGATGGGCGATGAGCGAGACGCCCGAGGCAAAGAAGCGCGGGTCGGCATCGGCGCCGGGAATATCCTTGCGAAATTCCGGCGCGAATCCCCATGCACGGTCGAGACATGAATGCCGGCTTTTTCGAACACCCGGCCTGTCATCATCGCCATGCCGCCGCCGCCGCCGTCCCCGCCGGTGTGATCCTTCCGGCTCCAGGGCTTGCGCACGAAACGGGCGGGCTCGTCGCCGCCATGCGGCGCGTTTAGCGGTAGTTCGTCTTCAGTTTTTGAGGGCGGCGCAAATGTCGTCGCGCAAGCTTTCGAACCAGGCGCGCGCGCGCGATTTGCGGTCGTCGAGGGTCGCTGAATCGGGAAGAGGAGAGGGCATGGCAGCCGACATTAGTGAACGCCTGCGGTCTGCCGCAACGCTTCGCCCACCGCCATCGCCGCCGCCATGGCGACGTTGAGCGAGCGCAAGCCGGGTCGCATCGGAATGACGAGGCGCGCGTCGGCGGCTGCGAAAAACCTCCTCCGTCACCCCCGGCGACTCGCGGCCGAACAGCAGCACGTCGCCGGCGTCGAATTTATGCTCGAGATAGGGCGTGGCGGCGCGCGTGCTGAACAGGATCAGCCGCAGCTTTTCTTGCGCCGCCAAGCCTCGAAGGCCGTCCAGGATGCATGGCGGGTGAGCGCGACCTGGTCGAGATAATCCATCCCGGCGCGGCGGAAGGCGCGGTCGAGGTTCGGAAAGCCCGCCGGTTCGATCAGATGCGCCTCGATCGCGAGGCAGGCGCAGAGCCGGAGAATCGTCCCGGTATTCTGCGGAATATCGGGCTCAAACAGCGCGAGGCGAATGGCCATGTGTCAACGCAACCGCATGTGGTTTCGATGAAAAAACGGGATAGCCGAAGAGCTTATGCGTTGCGTCCCGCCGCGGCGATAGCGGGCTTGCGCTCATGCGGCAAGGGTGCCAAAAAACGCCGCCGGATCGCGCCGCTGACGGCCTTGCGCGAGGCCCGATGCGCGCGGTTCGCTCGCCGCCATCGGAGTTTTTCTGGATCCCCGGTGGTTCGCAGCGCAAGCGGGCTCCCGGCATAGGCAAGAGGGACTGCAATCGTGGCCAGCATGTCTTCGGCGGAGCCGACGCGGCGAGATTTTCTTTACATCGCGACCGCGGCCGGGGGGCCGTTGGCGCCGCCGCCGCGATCTGGCCGCTGGTCGCGCAGATAAATCTCGATGCCTCGACCATCGCCGCCGGCGCGCCGATCGAGGTCGACCTCTCGCCCATCGCCGAGGGCCAGGCGATCAAGGTGTTCTGGCGCGGCAAGCCGATTTACGTCAACCACCGCAGCAAGAAAGAGATCGAGGAAGCACGCCGGGTCAATGTCGCGGCTTTGCCCGATCCCGAGGCTGACGAAGCGCGTAAAGGCGGGCCACGATCAATGGCTGGTGCTGATCGGCATCTGCACGCATCTTGGCTGCATTCCGATCGCGCATCAGGGCGAGTATGACGGCTTTTTCTGCCCCTGCCACGGCTCGGTCTACGACACCTCCGGACGCATCCGCAAAGGTCCCGCGCCGACTAACCTGCCGCTGCCGCCCTACGAATTTATCTCCGACAGCAAGATCAGGATCGGCTGACCGCTTCCGAAAATCCATCTAAGGTTTGATCATGGGCGGACATCCCACCTACCAGCCGCAAAGCCGCTTCATGCAGTGGATGGAGCGGCGGCTGCCGATTGCGGGCCTCGTTTATTCCTCCTTCGTCGTCTACCCGATCCCGCGCAACCTGAACTACTGGTACACCTTCGGCGGCATCCTGACCTTCATGCTGAGCGCTGCAGATCGTGACCGGCATCGTGCTCGCGATGCACTACACGCCGCATGTCGATTATGCCTTCGAGTCGGTCGAGCACATCATGCGCGACGTGAATTACGGCTGGCTGCTGCGTTACCTGCACGCGAACGGCGCCTCGATGTTCTTCCTCGCCGTCTACATCCACATGTTCCGCGGCATGTACTACGGCTCCTACAAGGCGCCGCGCGAGGTACTGTGGATTCTCGGCGTCATCCTGCTGCTGCTGATGATCATCACCGGCTTCATGGGCTACGTGCTGCCCTGGGGCCAGATGAGCTTTTGGGCTGCGACCGTCATCACCAATTTGTTCTCGGCCATTCCCCTGGTCGGCGAGGCGATCGTCACCTGGCTATGGGGCGGCTTCGCGGTCGGCGATCCGACGCTCAACCGCTTCTTTTCGCTGCACTATCTGCTGCCCTTCATGATCGCGGGCGTGGTCGTGCTGCATATCTGGGCGCTGCACATGGCGGGCCAGACTAATCCCACCGGCATCGAGACGAATGGCGAAGCAGGACGTGGTGCCATTCACGCCGCATGCGACGGTCAAGGACGCGTTCTTCATGACGGTGTTCCTGATCCTGTTTGCCTGGTTCGTGTTCTACATCCCGAACTATCTGGGGCACGCCGACAATTACATCCAGGCCAACCCGCGGTGACGCCGGCGCATCGTGCCGGAATGGTACCTCCTGCCGTTCTACGCGATCCTGCGCGCGATCCCGAACAAGCTCCTCGGCGTCATCGCTGTTCGGCGCATCCATCGTCGTCCTCGCTTTTCTGCCCTGGCTCGACACCTCGCGAGTGCGCTCGGCGAGCTACCGCCCGCTCTACCGGCAGTTCTTCTGGATCTTCGTTGCCGTCTGCGTCGGGCTCGGCTATCTCGGCTCGCAGCCGCCGGAAGGCATCTACGTCATCGCGGCGCGCATCCTGACGGCTTACTACTTCGCTTATTTCCTCATCATCCTGCCGCTGCTCGGGTTGTTCGAAAAAACCAAACCGCTGCCGAACTCGATCGCCGAAGCTGTTTTGCGCGAGGGTGTCCGATCGGCGCATCAGCGCCGCCGCCATCGCAGGCCAGGGCATGAGCGCAAGATCTGCCATGAAGGCGCGCTCCCTTCTCGCTGTGGTCGTTGCGGGCGCGTTCGGCGTTTGCGCGGCGCCACCCTTGCGCAGGAACACGCGCACGAAACGCCCAAGCCCCCGACACGAAAATGGTCGTATGCGGGGCCATTCGGCAAATTCGATCCGCGCAGTTGCAGCGCGGCTTCCAGATCTATCGAGAGGTCTGCGCGGCTTGCCATTCGCTCGAGCTTGTGGCCTTCCGCAATCTCGCCGAGCCCGGCGGGCCCGGATATTCGCCGGAGCAAGCGGCGGCGGTCGCGGCCGAATATCGGGTTAGGGACATCGACGATGCCGGCCAGCCCACCGAGCGGCCTGGCCGCCCGTCGGACTATTTCCCCAACCTTTCCCCAACGGCGGCCGCGCGCGCCGCCAATGGCGGCGCGATGCCGCCTGACCTATCGCTGATCGCCAAGGCGCGCGCCTACGAGCGCGGCTTTCCCTGGTTCGGCTTCGACATGCTCACGCAGTATCCAAGGAGCGCGGGCCCGGACTATATCACCGCGTTGCTCAACGGCTACGAGGACCCGCCGCCAGGCGTCGAGGTGGCCGAGGGCGCGTACTACAACAAATATTTCCCCGGCCACGCCATCAAAATGCCGACGCCAATGCAGGACGGCCAAATTACCTACGACGACGGCTCGCCGCAGACTATCGACCAATATGCCAGGGACATTTCCGCATTCCTGGCATGGGCGGCCGAGCCGCATATGGTAGAGCGCAAGCGCATCGGTCTCCAGGTGATGGTCTTTCTGGTGATCTTTGCGGGCTTGCTCTACTTCACCAAGAAGAAGGTCTGGAAACAGGTCGAGCTTCGCCCCGAACAGCTCAAGCCGCGCCCGTCGACCAAATATCCGAAGCGGCCGTAAGGCCGGGTGGCCCTTTGATCGGTCATGCCCCGCGCAGGCGGGGCATCCAGTAAACTCGGGCGGCTTTTTAATTCGACACGCCTGTGTTTACTGGATCATCCGCTTTCGCGGATGATGACGATGCGAGGGGACATGACCAAAGCGGTTCTCGGCATCATCGGCGGCTCCGGGCTCTACGATCTGCCCGGCCTCGAGCAGCCGCGCGAGGCGGCGCGTGAAAGCCCCGTGGGGCGAGCCCTCCGACGACACTCCTCTTCGCCGAGCTCGCCGGCCTGCCCGCTGTCTTCCTGCCGCGCCACGGCCGCGGCCACCGGCTGTCGCCGACCCACATCAACTACCGCGCCAATATCGACGCGCTGAAGCGCGCCGGCGTCACCGACCTCGTCTCGGTCTCGGCCGTCGGCTCGCTGCAAGGAGGAGCTCGCGCCGGGCGCACTTCGTGCTGGTCGACCAGTTCATCGACCGCACCTTCGCGCGCGAGAAGAGCTTCTTCGGCGACGGGCGTGACGGCGCATGTCTCGATGGCGCATCCGGTCAGCCCGCTGCTTGCCGAGCGCATCGCCGCGGCCGGCGAGGCGGAGGGCATCGCACTGCCGGCGCGGCGGCACCTACATCGTCATGGAGGGCCCGCAATTCTCCACGCTCGCCGAGAGCCGCCTCTACCGCTCCTGGGGCTGCGACGTGATCGGCATGACCAACATGCCGGAGGCGAAGCTCGCGCGCGAGGCGGAGCTTTCCTACGCCACCATCGCCATGGTGACCGACTACGATTGCTGGCACGACGAGCACGGCGACGTCGACGTGCAGTCGGTGCTGCAAGGTGATGGACGGAGAACCGCGAGCGCGTGCAGCGGCTGCTGCTGCGGCTCATCCGCGATTTCCCGCGCGAGCACGAGCCGTGCCCGATCGGCTCCGACCGGGCGCTCGACTTCGCCATCATGACGGCGCCGGAGAAGCGCGATCCGGCGCTGCTCGCGAAGCTCGACGCGGTGGCGGGGCGGGTGCTCGGGCGCTGACGCCGGGCTAGGCATTGGAGGCGTGTCCAGCTATCCTCTGCGAGATGGCAAGCCTGGCACCGCGGTCACTGGCTGATCCGGTACGCGGGGCATGCAATGGATGACACGGAATGGCGACGACTGCCTCCGATCTCGAAGCGGCGATCCGCACCATTCCCGACTATCCGCAAGCCGGGCATCATCTTCCGCGACATCACCACGCTGCTCGGCGATCGCGCGCGCCTTCCGCCGCGCGGTCGACGAGCTGGTGCATCCCTGGGCCGGCTCGAAGATCGACAAGGTGGCCGGCATCGAGGCGCGCGGCTTCATCATCGGCGGCGCGGTGGCGCATCAGCTCTCCGCCGGCTTCGTGCCGATCCGCAAGCGCGGCAAGCTTCCGCACGAGACGGTGCGCATCGCCTATTCGCTCGAATACGGCCTCGACGAGATGGAGATGCACCGCGACGCCATCACGCCGGGCGAGAAGGTGATCCTGGTCGACGACCTGATCGCCACCGGCGGCACGGCGGAGGCGGCGGTGAAGCTCCTGAAGGAGATCGGCGCCGACGTGATCGCCGCCGTCTTCGTCATCGACCTGCCCGACCTCGGCGGCCGACGAAGATCGCAAGCTCGGCGTGCCGGTGCGCACGCTGGTCGCATTCGCGGGGCATTGAGCGCAGCGGGCGTTTCGCTGCCGCGCCTTGACCCTCTATCCCCCCGCCGATAGGTTCGCGCGCGCTTTCCCGGCGACGAATCGCAAGTGATGAATCGATTCCGGCTTGCCCATTCACATGCGCCCGGAACGCTCGTTTCAGGGGCTGATGCTGGCGCTGCAGCGCTATTGGGCCGATTAGGGCTGCGTCATCCTGCAGCCCTATGACATGGAAGTCGGCGCCGGCACCTTTCATCCCGCGACCACCTTGCGCGCGCTCGGGCCGAAACCCTGGAACGCCGCCTACGTGCAGCCCTCGCGCCGGCCGAAGGACGGCCGCTATGGCGAAAACCCCAATCGGCTGCAGCATTATTATCAGTTCCAGGTGATCCTAAAGCCGTCGCCCGACGACATCCAGGAGCTTTATCTCAACTCGCTCACCGCCATCGGCATCGATCCGAAAATTCACGACATCCGCTTTGTCGAGGACGATTGGGAAAGCCCGACGCTCGGCGCCTGGGGGCTCGGCTGGGAATGCTGGTGCGACGGCATGGAGGTCTCGCAATTCACTTACTTCCAGCAGGTCGCCGGCTTCGAATGCGCGCCGGTCTCGGGCGAGCTCACCTACGGCCTCGAGCGGCTGGCGATGTATGTGCAGGGCGTCGACCGCGTCTTCGATCTCAATTTCAACGGCCGCGACGGCGACAAGAAAGTCACCTATGGCGACGTCTTCCTGCAGGCCGAGCAGGAATATTCGCGGCACAATTTCGAATATTCCGACACCGACATGCTGTTCGAGCAATTCAAGATGGCGGAGGCGGCCTGCGAGAAATATCTCGCTGCGGGCTGGGCCGATGGCAACAAAGAGCCGGCATCTGATGGCGCTGCCGGCCTACGACCAATGCATCAAGGCGAGCCACGTGTTCAATCTGCTCGACGCGCGCGGCGTGATCTCCGTGACCGAGCGGCAAAGCTACATCCTGCGCGTGCGCGAGCTGGCCAAAGCCTGCGGCGCGGCCTGGCTTGCGACGCAAGCGGGGCGGGGTGCGCAGCGGGCGCCAGTTTGCTAGACGGAACGAAACTTTTCCCCTCCCCCTTGTGGGGAGGGGTAGGGGTGGGGGTCGTGCGAGGATACGTTTGACCGCGATGAAATCTTCCAGCAGGCAACCACGAATCTGGGCGCGCCGCGATCGCACGATTGTGCCGCCGCAGCGCACGCTTGCGTCTCAGATGCGGAAGACTCCGACCGCAGCCGAGCGAAAACTGTGGTGGCATTTGCGCCACCGGCTCAAAATCCCGGCGATGCATTTTCGCCGGCAAGTTCGGATTGCGCATTACATCGTCGACTTCGCATGCCACAGGCCACGCTTGATTATCGAAGTCGACGGCGGGCAGCATGTTTTGAGGGCGATCGATGACCAACAACGAACAAAGCTTGCTGGAATCTCATGGCTATCGCGTCTTGCGATTTTGGAACAATGACGTGTTGTCGAATATCGACGGTGTTCTGACGGAAATTCTTCGGGCAATAACGACGACCCCCACCCCCAACCCCTCCCCACACAAGAGCCTGCACACGGGCGCGCGCAAGCGCGGCCCGGGTGGGGAGTGAAGAAACAATCATGCCTGACCTTCTGCTTGAATTTTTCTCCGAGGAAATCCCCGCGCGCATGCAGGCGCGCGCGGCGGAGGATTTGCAGAAGCTGGTCACCGGGCGGTTGGTCGATGCCGGCCTCGTTTACGAAGGCGCCAAAGCCTTCGTCACGCCGCGCCGGCTGGCGCTCGCCGTGCATGGCGTGCCGGTGAAGCAGAAGGACATCCGCGAGGAGAAGAAAGGCCCGCGCGTCGGCGCGCCGGACAACGCGGTCGCGGGATTTCTGAAGCGCCGGCCTGACATCGATCGATCAGGCGAAGATCGAGAAGGACGCAAAGAAGGGCGACTTCTATGTCGCTCTCGTGGAGAAGCCGGGGACGGCCGGCGATCGATGTGATCGCGGAGATCTTGCCCGACGTGGCGCGCAATTTCCCCTGGCCGAAATCGATGCGCTGGGGCGCGCAATCGGCGAAACCCGGCGCGCTCGCCTGGGTGCGGCCGCTGCACGCCATCGTCGCGACTTTCGGGCCGGAAACCGAGGAGCCGGACATCGTGCCGTTTTCGCTGGATGGGATCGCCGCCGGCAACACGACGTACGGCCACCGCTTTCTCGCGCCCGGCGCCATCACCGTGCGCCGCCACGCCGACTGGATGGCGAAGCTGGAAAAGGCCAAAGTCATCGTCGATCCGGCGCGCCGGCGCGACATCATTGCCTGCGGAGGCGAAGAATCTCGCTTTCGCGCAGGGTTACGAACTGGTCGAGGACGAGGGGCTGCTCGCCGAAGTCGCGGGCCTGGTCGAATGGCCGGTGGTGCTGATGGGGAGCTTCGACGAACGCTTCCTGGCGATGCCGCCCGAAGTCATCCGCGCCACCATTCGCAACAACCAGAAATGCTTTGTGCTGCGCAAGGGCGACGAGCTCGCCAACAAATTCATCCTCGTCTCCAACATCGAAGCGCCCGACGGCGGCAAGGCCATCGTCGCCGGCAACGAGCGCGTGATCCGCGCGCGGCTGTCGGATGCCAAGTTTTTTTACGAGACCGATCTGAAGACCAAGCTCGAAGACCGGCTGCCGAAATTCAAGGACATCGTCTTTCACGAAAAGCTCGGCAGCCAGGCGGAGCGCATCGAGCGCATCGAGCGGCTGGCGGCGGAGCTGGCGCCGCTGGTCAACGCCGATGTGGAGAAGGCAAAGCGCGCGGCGCGGCTCGCCAAAGCCGATCTGCTCACCGAGATGGTGGGCGAATTTCCCCGAGCTGCAGGGCCTGATGGGGAAATATTACGCGCTGGCGCAGGGCGAGGACAAAGCGTCGCGGCGGCGAGCGAGGAACATTACAAGCCGCTCGGGCCCTCCGACCGCGTGCCGAGCGACCCCGTGTCCGTCGCGGTCGCGCTCGCCGACAAGATCGACATGCTGGTTGGCTTCTGGGCGATCGACGAAAAACCGACCGGCAGCAAGGACCCTTACGCGCTAAGGCGTGCTGCGTTAGGGGTGATTTGGATCATTCTGACGAGCAATCTACGAGTTAGTTTACGTACCGTCGTAGAAGGGGTTTTCAAAGAGTTTTCTAGCAACCAAAGCTACGCAGAATATGCCAGCAAAATCGACGATCTCATGACGTTTTTTGAGGACCGCCTTGTTGTCCAATTGAGAGAAGACAAAGCGCGGCACGATCTTGTTGCAGCGGTTCTCGAAACTGGCTCACTGGTTGAAGGAAATGATCTTGTTACTATTGTTCAAAAGGTCAAAGCTCTCGGTGACTTCTTGGATACGGACGAGGGAAGAAATTTGCTTAGTGGCTTTCGGCGGGCGGCTAACATCGTGAGTATTGAGGAAAAAAAAGACGGCAAATTCTACACTGATGTAGCGAAAGAAGCTTACTTCACTATTCCAGAAGAGCGTGCTCTCGCGAAGGCGAACAACGAAGTGCAGTCCACCGTAACTAATCTAATGTCGGAGAGGAATTTTGTCGGCGCAATGGGCGAGCTTGCCAAACTCCGACCGCATGTTGACGCATTCTTCGACAAGGTCACGGTCAACGTTGAGGATAAAAGCTTGCGCGAAAACCGCCTCAAGCTGCTCAACGAAATCCGCGAAGCGACGCGCGCGGTGGCGGATTTTTCCAAGATCGAGGGGTAATCAACTCGTCATCGCCCGCGAAGGCGGGCGATCCAGTCTCCTCCGCATCTACGGTGATTACTGGATGCCCCGCTTTCGCGGGGCATGACGGACGCCGCTACACATTCTTCATCATGCAGCCCGCCGCGAGCACGACATAAGCGATGATCGCAACCCAGAAGGCATAGGCGCTGACAACCGGAATGGTCACGAACAAGGCCAGGATTGCCAGCACGGCAAGCGCAAGCGAGATCAGAAAGACCATTTGGGTCGGCGCGTTCAATCGAGGCATGATGTCCCCCCTCGGCTGAAATCCGTCGATGCGGTCAGCCGCCATGAGCCGACCGTGCGGGGCTCACGCTGTCAAGCCGCATCCACAGCCGAGATGTGCGCCGCACGCGCGTTTCCACGGAATGTTATGCTGCCGTGCGTGGTGCGTTCGGAACCTGCTGTATGCCGTAGCGTTTGCGTCCGCCTTTTTCATCACGGAGAGACCGTCATGCTTATCGGCGTTGCCAATCTGCAGCCCATCGTCGCCCTGATTGCGGCAATTCCGATCTACAGGCCGATCACGATCCCCAGCAGCAGCTCGACGACGACAACCGGCGGGGCAAACCTGCCGGGCAACACGGTCACGGTGACCGCGGCCAGCGCCGCGACCACCATGATGGCGAAGAAGGAGCCTGTGTCGACGTCGATCAAGTGGGTTAACTCTCGCGCGTTCTCTGGTGGCGCGCCGGCTAGCGTCGATCGCGGTCGGAGCCAAGGCGCTCCAGCTTGAGCGCTTGGAGGTTGTCGCGGCGCACCTCCTCGGCGCGCTCGATCAGCTCGTCGAGGTCGTCCTCGATCGCGATGTAGCGCCCGGACAGCGCATCGGCCCTCCCCGACGCGACGTCCACGATCAGCGCCGCCGCCTGCTCGACCGGAACGGTGTGGCCCTCGGCGCGCTGGCGCTCGAACCACGAGCTGACGCGCTCTGCGAGCTCACCACGCGGCGGGGGCGGCGGCCCGTTCCCCAGCGACGCGTCGCCGATTCCGGTGTCGACGAGTCCGGGGTGGACCGCCAGGACGGCGATCCCGTGCTCGCGCGTCTCGGCGGCGAGGCTCTCGGTGAGCTTGATCACCGCCGACTTGCCTGTCGCGTAGGCGGTGAAGTAGGGCCAGTGGTGCACGCCGGCGTGGCTCACCACGTTGACGATCCGGCCCCCGAGCGCGCTCGACCATCGACGGCAGGACCGCCCGCGAGCAGACGTAGGTCCCACGCAGGTTGATCTCCACCGTCCTCCACCACTGCCCCGGGTCGACCTCCCACATCGGCCCGATCGGCCCCCCGACGCCGGCGTTGTTGACGAGCACGTCCACCGGCCCGAGGCTCTCCTCGATCTGCTCGTGGGCGCGGGTGACCGCTTCCTCGTCTGTGACATCAGCCGTGACAGCGACTCCCTCGGCGCCGGCGCCCGTGACCGCGGCCAAGGTCCGCTCAAGCTCAGCCGCGCCACGCGCCAACAGCCCCAGGCGGCGCCGGAGGCGGCCAGGTGCAAGGCGGTCGCGCGGCCGATGCCGCGCCCGGCACCGGTGATCAGGATGACGCGGGAGGTGGGTGGGCTCACACCGCTTGACAGCTCTAGCCCAGCCACTCATCCGGGTACACACGCACGGCGAGCTGGGAGAAGTCGCCAGAGTCACGGATCGCCTCTGCCGCTGAGACCATGGCGGCCACCGCGACCCAGAGAAACCGGGATCCGACGCTGACTCGCTGAGCGCCGGCGTCCGCCATCTCGCGCATCGAGAGGCCCGAGCGGGCGAGCACGTTGAGCGGTTTGCCTGTCGCCTCGGAGATCGCCCGGATCTGCTCCGTGCTCCCGAGCCCGGGCGCGTAGAGCACATCGGCGCCGGCCCGCTCGTAGGCCTGAAGGCGGGCGATCGTGTCGTCGAGATCTGGGTTGTCGTGCAGGAAGTTCTCGGCCCGCGCGGTGAGGGTGAAGGGGAAGCCGAGGCCGTCGGCCGCCTCGCGCGCCGCGGCGATCCGCTCGACCGCGTGGTTGACCTCGTAGATGGCGCCCTCGCGGTCCCAGTCCTCGATCGAGCCGCCGACCGCGCCCGCCTCGGCGGCCCCGGTGATGGCGCGCGCGGCGTCCTCCGGAGAATGGCCATAGCCGTTCTCAAGGTCCACCGAGACCGGCAGCTCGGTCGCCGCGGCGATCAGCCCGGGTGTGGTCGATCACCTGGTCGAGCGTCACGCCGCCGTCCAGCTTCCCGACGGTGAAGGCGAACCCGCCGCTGGTCGTCGCCAGCGCCTTGAAGCCGAGCGACTCGAGCACCTTGGCCGAGCCCGCATCCCAGGGGTTCGGGATCACAAACGGCTCGCCCTCGTGCAGGGCTCGAAAGGCCGCTCCCCTTTCCTCCTGGGTCACGCCAGCCAGCCTAGCGACGGGCGCTAGCCCGCCTGCTCCGACTCGCCCGCGACGGACAGGGCTCCGAGCGTGGTCGCGCCGACGGCCGTGCCGCCATCAACGCTGCCGCCGGACCGGGGACTGCGCCGCGGCGCCATTCCGTTGCGATCGCGACGAAGTCGAGCGCGTCGACGGCCAGCTGGAGCCGCCACCACTGCGCGCGATTGGCGCCGGTGGCCGCGTACATCCCGGCAGCCAGTGACAGGTTGCGGATGCCCCACATGCGGCCGATCACCGGCAGCTGAGGGTTGTCATCCGGGTCCAGGAAGAACGCCCTGCCGGCAAGCCGCGGCGCAAGAAGCGTCGAGATGCCGAGGACGGTTCGCGCGCCGAGCAGCGCGCGGCCGGTGGGAGTCGAAGGCAGCGCCATTGGCGAAGGGAGACTACGCCGTGGTGGCGACGCGGGCCGGTGAGGCATGATTAAGTGAGGGCATGCGCTGGAGAGTTCGTGCTGGTGTTGGTGTCGCCGCTCTAGCGATCACGTTCATGGCCGGAGCGGGGGTGGCCCAAGCATTCAGCGCGCACGGCAGCGTCGGGCAGGTCTACGTGACCAATCTGGGCCCCGGCGCGCAGGTGTCGCTCCTCGACCGCGCCGGCCGGACGATCGCCACGAAGCGAGCCAACGGGCGGGGAGGCCTCCTGTTTCGCAATGTCAAGCCGGGAACGGGGTACCGCGTCCGTCTGTCCGGAGGGGCGAAGTCGCCGGCGCTGACGGTGCTCTCGAGGCGGCCCGCGCCGCCGAACACGCAGATCTACAACCAGACGATCCCCTCCGACGGCTACGGGTATCTGAAGACCCGCGACGGCACCAAGCTGGCCATCAACGTGCACTCGCCGGAGGACGTGTCAAATGTCTTCCCGGCCTCGACCTTCCACCGATCCCGGACGGTCCCACACCGACCTTGATCGAGTATTCGGGCTACGGCTACGCGAACCCGGCCGGTCCGCAGAACGGGATCGCGATCCTCGCGAACCTCATGGGCTTCACGGTGGTCGACGTCAACATGCGGGGCACCGGCTGCTCGGGTGGCGCGTTCGACTTCTTCGAGCCGCTGCAGAACCTCGATGGGTACGACGTGATCGAAACGGTCGCGCGCCAGCCGTGGGTCAAGCATCACAAGGTGGGGATGATGGGCATCTCGTACGGTGGGATCAGCCAGCTCTTCACCGCGCAGACGAACCCGCCGAGCCTGGCCGCCATCTCGCCCCTCTCTGTGCTCGACTCGACACAGACGACCCTCTATCCGGGTGGCATCCTGAACACGGGATTCGCCGTGAACTGGGCCAAGGAGCGAGTCCACGAGGCCAAGCCGGCATCTCCAAACGGAGGACAGCCCTGGGCCTACCAGCGAATCCAGGAGGGGGACCAGACCTGCAAGGCCAACCAGGCCCTTCACGGCTGGGCGGCGAACCTCCTGGCCAAGATCCGGGCCAACGACCACTACCGGCCGAAGGTCGCCGACCCGCTGGCGCCGATCACGTTCGTCAACAAGATCAAGAAGCCTGTCTTCATGGCCTGCCAGTTCCAGGACGAGCAGACGGGAGGTCACTGCCCGACCCTGGCTAAACACTTCACCGGCACCCAGCGCAAGTGGTTCACGTTCACGAACGGCACCCACGTCGACTCGCTCGCTCCGGAGACCTTCAACCGCTGGTACGACTTCCTCCAGCTCTACGTGGCCAAACAGGCGCCTATCACCAGGTCCGCGGCGATCCAGGCCGCCGCGCCGGTGATCTACCAGGTCGCGATGGGGATCCCCGGAGTGACGATGCCGCCCGATCCGATCCAGCAGCAGCCGACCTACGCGGGCGCGCGGGCCGCGTTCGAGCAGCTCAAGCCGATCCGCGTCCTGTTCGACAACGGCGCCGGTGGCTCCAATCGCCGGTGAGCCGCATCCCGGCTTCGAGCAGTCTTTCTCAAGCTTCCCAATCCCTGGTACCACCGCCCGTTTCTGGTACCTCGCGGCCAAGGGCGGGCTCCGCACCAAACCGCCCACTGGCGCGGGGGCCGATTCGTTTGACTGGAACCCCCGCGCGCGGCCGCTCACCAACTTCACGGGAGACACGGGCGCCGGGCAGGATGGTCTGTGGACCGCGACGCCGCCATACAAGTGGCGGCGGCCACCGGCCGGCAGCGCCGTCTCCTACCGCACGAACGCGCTGGCCCGTGATGTGAACGTCATCGGCGCCGGTGCCGTGCGCGCCTGGGTGCGCTCCTCGACTCCGAACGTCGACCTCCAGGCCACGATCACCGAGGTCAGGCCCGACGGCAAGGAGACCTTTGTGCAGAACGGCTGGGTGCGAGCCAACGCACGCAAGCTGGACGCTCGGAAGAGCACCCTCCTCGAGCCCGTCCTGAGCCTCCGGGCCGCCGATGTATCGCCAATGCCACCCAACCGCTTCGTCAGGGTCACGATCCCCCTCTACTACGAGGGGCACACTCTATCGTGCCGGCTCGCGCATACGCGTGACGATCACCGCCCCGAACGGCGATCAGCCCGTCTGGTCCTTCGGCGAGACGCAGCCGAACGGGCGCGCAACGGTCTCCATCGCCCACTCCCCGGCCAGGCCATCGAGTCTCATCCTCCCGGAGGTGCGGGGCGTGAACGTTCCCACCGGGTTGCCGCCATGCCCCGGCCTCAGAGGCGAGCCGTGCCGGGTCTACCAGCCTTTCGTCAACCGGAGAGCGACTCCCTGACGCCAGGCGAAGCCGAATGGTCATGAACAGGCCGCCCTTCATCGTGAGCCCCGCGCTCGACCATTCGGCATAGAACCTCGACCAGGTGGGGATCGAATTGGGCGCCACCATTGCGCCGGATCTCCGCGAGGGCGCCTTGCAGGTCACGTGCGGTCGAGTAAGGACGCTCGCTCTGCATCGCGTCGAAGGCGTCGCAGATGTAGATGATCCGGGCACCGAGTGCGATCTCCTCACCGGCAAGACCGTCCGGGTAGCCCTTGCCATCCCAACGCTCGTGCGAGGAGCGGACGAGGCGGGCGACGGGGGTCATCGACGGGAAGGTGCCGAGGATCCTCTCGCCGACCAGCGTGTGCTTGCGCATCAGCTCCCACTCGATCTCGTCGAGCGCCGCGGGCTTGCGAAGGATCTCTTCGGGGATCGCGATCTTGCCGATGTCGTGGAGCTCGGCCGCGCGCCGCAGCACATCGATCTCCTCGGCGTCGAGTCCCAGTTCGCGGCCGACCGCAACCGCGAGACGCGAGACCTCTTCGTGGTGGTCGGTCAGCTCCGGCTCGCGCTCGTGCAGAAGCGTGAGCAGCAACTCGTGGGGATGGGTGTGGGCGCGCCCTCCACGAGCGCTCTTCTCGGAGTACATACGCCTGTCAGCGAGCCGCAGAGCGTCGCTCGCGGCAGCCGCCTCGTCAGCGAGCAGGACGGTGCCCCCCGAGGCGCTGATCTGAAATCCCTCCCCCTGCTCGCTGAGAGCGTCACGTCCCGCCTCGAGGATCCGCTCAACCGGCCCGACGGTTGACGGCACGAGGGTGCAGAACTCGTCACCCCCCAAGCGGTAGGCGCGGCCATCGGGTTCGACCGCCGTGGCCAGCTTGGCTCCCAGCCGGCGGAGAAGGCTGTCCCCCGCAGCGTGGCCGTAATTGTCGTTGTACGACTTGAAGCCATCCAGGTCGTAGAGAACGAAGACATGGCTGTCTTGAGCACCCGGTCCGCGCTCGAGCACCGATTCGAGATCGTCGATCAGCTTGCGGCGGTTACCGAGCTCGGTCAGCGCGTCGGTGAGCGCGTCGCCGTGGAGCGCCGCCATCAGGGCGGTGTTCTCACGGAAGCTGATCCCCATCCGCACGATCACTGCAACGAGCGTCGTGGCGGAGAGCCAGATCGAGATCTCGTGCAGACGACTGAAGTGATCCCAGGTCAGAACCCCGACTGCGATCATCGCGAACAGCGCAGGGAAGATCATCGGGGAGCTGTAGACCCGGCGCTGCCGGGACTGGTGGGTGAAGGAGAACGCGACGGCGCCAGCGATCAAGAGTGCGCCGATCAGCCACAGCTCGTCGAGCCAGGCGCCCTGATAGCCGGAGGTCGCCTCCTCGTAGAGGTAGATCCCGTCAGCCAGGGTCCAGACGATCAGGCCGGCAATGATCCCCAGAAGACTCCCGGCGCCCCGAAAGCCGCTGACGACGAGGGCGCCGAGGGCAAAGCTGATCAGGAGGATGTCGCCGAGCGGATAGGCGAGGTTCGTCAACACCGCGGCCGGGTCTCCATGCGTCAGTCCCACCAGCGCGGGCGCAAGCAGGGCGCTGGCGACGGACGCCGCGGCGAGCCCGCCGATTGCCCCGTCGAGCCAGCTGGCGACGGTGAAGTGGCCGATCCGCCGCTTGATCAAGAGCGCGATCCCCACGTAAAAGAACGGCAGAGCGGCGAGGTAGCCAACGTCGGCAAGCGACGGGTACGGCGCTCCCTTGACATCGGAGAGCGCGAGCGTCCAGTAGAGGTCACCGGCGGTCCAGCAGACCAGCCCAAGGCCGACGGCCACCCAGGCGGCTCTCTGGTCGCGCACTAGCGCAGCGCGTACGAAGCAGGCAAAGCTGGCGAGAAAGAGGGTCGCGTGGTAGAGCCAGATCTCCGCGGCGTCGAGGAGCTCAGCCGGCTCGCCGGCCGCGATGTAGCCAGCGTAGACGGCCGCGCACCAGGTGGCTCCCGCCAACAGGGCCCAAACCAGCAGCCGTCCTGCGCCCAATCGGCTCCCAAGCGTCATCTCCACCCTTCATCGGCAGATTCGTCCGCGGCGTGAACCGCAGGCCCGAGTCAAGCGGCTGCAGCCCTCCCACCCTGGCGGCTGGTTCCGGACCCCATCGTCCATTCGGCCAAGCGTGTTCAGTCCTCGGCGGCGCTCGCCGATAGACACGACGCAGGGAGCCCCGGAACGCTGCGGCGTCCTGAGGGGAGCCAAAGAGACGACTGTGAGCGGGAACGAAGGGAGAACTTGAATGCGGGCCCTCGGTGCGACCCTATTCGCCGATTCGGTTCATAGCCGGGGCCGGAGCCCTGCCCGGCCATCGAACGATGCGGCTGTTCACTGCGACTTCTGCGAATCGCAGACAGCCCGATGGCGTTACCCGGCCCATCAGGGTGATGGGTGGAAAGCCTGCCACGCGTGCCACACGGCGATCATGGCCGACGATCGGGAAGCCCTGCGCGAGCGGGTCTTGCTGGTCTCTGTGAACAAGGCATTTCCCTATCGCCACGCCCCGAGGCTCCGCCGCCGAGCGCGTGAGCTGAACGAGAACTTCTGGAGCAATCGAGCCGGCGTCGCGGAACCCCTGCACGCCTGACACCCCGCATGCCGTATCCGAGCTAAGCGGGCGCTGCCTCCGGGGACGGGCCCGCCTGCTCGCCCTCTTCCAGACGCCGAGCACGCGATAGATCCGCAGAGATACGGACCGCCGCGGCGGTGAGCGGGGCCGCCAGGATCAGGCCCACTGCCCCGAAGAGAGCACCGCCGGCGATCGTGACCACGAGCACTGCCAGCGGGTGGATGCCGAGCGCGGCGCCGTATGCGAAGGGCTGCACGATTTGCTGGAGAGCCCCGTTCGCAAGCAGCTGGACCACGATCATCCCGCCCGCCGCTTCGACTCCGGAGCCTCCAAGCGCAATCAGGACTGCGAACGCGCCGGCACTCCACGCACCCAGGTAGGGGATGTAGGCAGCGAGGAAGGTGACCGCGGCAATCGTCCCGACAAGCGGCACGCCGAGGAGCAGCGCCCCCAAACCAACGACGACCCCGTTGAAGGCCGCGATGATCGTCACTCCCAGGAAATAGCCACGCAGTGCCTGGAGGATGCGCTGGGTGACCAGGTGAGCGACGGCCACGGGGAGGTCGAGGCGCCGCTCGCCCCACGCCCGAATCTCTGGCCCGTCCTTGAGCAGGAAGAAGAGACTGAGAAGGGTGAGGACGCCGAAGAAGACAAGCGAGGAAAGCGCCGTGATCCCCGTCTTCAGCCCATCGAGCAGACCGGTTACCGCGGACTCGGTCGAGGAGCTCACTTGGTCCTTCGCATGCTGGGCCGTTCCCGGATCCACACCCAGGTCCTTGAGCCAACCCTCGATCGTGCTCGTGGCGTCGGAAAGGTGGACACCCGCGTCGGAGCTCTGGCTGGTGATCCCGGCGATGATGGTCACGATGACCCCTACCCCCAATGCGACGAGGGCCAACAGCAAGAGCGCGGAGCCCAAGCCTCGGGGCACACCATGGCGCCGAAGCCAGCCGACAAGCGGGGAGGCGACCGAAGCGACGACCGCCGCGGTGATCACCGGCGTCACAATGACATGGGTCAGCGAGAGCACCCACACGGCTCCGACCAGGAACAGGGTGATCCCTACCAAGAGCCACGCGGTGAGCCCGATGTCCCGAAGCCAAGGAGGCGCCGCGAATACGCCGGTCAGCTCCGACGCATCGATCTCCACGAATTCGTCCTCGGGGCCCTCGCGACCACCGTCTCCCTTACGGCGCCGCAGGCGGCCGTGGATCGACCGACCTCCTCGTCTCATCGCCACCGTTCGCGATTATGGCCCTCCGGTCAGTCGACTCCCGCTCAATCATGCGAGGAGCCGACCGAGGTGAAATCGAAACCCCCCTCGATCGGCGATCGTGTTGAGCGGGCGATCGAGGATCACGCCGACGCCGAGCGGGAGATCGAACGCGGCGAGGCGGAGGCCCGACCGGGGCGCAGCCTGGCACGAACCGCCTTCTGGCTCGCGGTCACGGCGATCTCGTTGTACGTGGTGGCCCCGAGCCTGATCGACGTGCTCGGATCGTGGCGTGATCTCTCCCAGCTCGCTTTCGCCTGGTTTCCCGCCATGGCCGCTCTGCAGGGCGCCGGGCTTGCCTGCCTGTGGGTGCTCCAGCGCGCCGCGTTGAAAAGGGCGGCTTGGGCCGACGTGATCGAGTCGCAGCTGGCCGGCAACGCGCTGGCCAAGATCGCGCCCGGAGGTGGAGCCCTCGGCGCCGCCCTGCAGTACCGCATGCTGGTCCAGGCCGGGATCGAGCGGGGTCGCGCCGTCGCGGGGCTGACGGCCGCGAACCTCCTGACCTTCGCAATCGTGCTCGCGCTCCCGGTCCTGGTGGCGCCGGCGATCATCCGTGGCGCGGTGCCCAGAAGTCTGGTCGAGGCAACCGTGGTCGGCCTGGTGGCCTTTGCGGTCCTGCTGGCCGCCGGGGTGGCGGTGCTCGCGCTCGACGGCCCGCTCGCCTGGATCGGCCGGGTCGTGCAGCGCATTCGCAACCGGTTGCGGCGTCACGCTCCGCCACTCACCCGCCTGCCGCAGCGACTGACGCGCGAGCGGGATCGGCTGCTCGGCACCCTGGGCCCGCGCTGGAAACGGGCCCTGCTGGCAGGCGCGGGGCGCTGGGCATTCGACTACGCAACCCTTCTGGCGGCCCTGGCGGCAGTCGGGTCCCACCCGCGTCCGGCGCTCGTTCTGCTGGCCTTCTGCGCCGCACAGGTCCTGGCTCAGATCCCGATCACGCCCGGAGGGCTCGGCTTTGTCGAGGCGGGGCTGACCGCCACCCTGGCCCTGGCCGGGGTCCAGGCCGGCGATGCGCTGCTCGCAACCTTCGCCTATCGCCTCTTTTCGTACTGGCTGCCGCTGCCGCTCGGGCTTGTGGGCGCAACACTCCACCGCCGCCGCTACGGCCGGCCGGCTTCCGTGTCATAAGCCGGGCGAAGTGCTCTCGTGCACCAACCGGCGCGCCCGGGTCACCTCAGTCGGGGCGCTCTCCATCGGCGGCGCCTTGTCGCGGGGGTGGCGCTCGAACCAACCCGCGTAGCGGTTAGCCAGGGGAGCCGCGGTGAAACCGTGGGCGAAGACCGAAAGCCCAACGGTGAGGTAGATCGCGAGGACGATCGGGTGCTCGTGGGGAAGCTGGGACTCCTCGATCACGATCACCGCAAAGACGATCGAGGCCAGACCGCGAGGTCCGAACCAACCGAGAAAGCCAAGCGTCGGTACCTGCGCGTGCGAGCCGAGCATCGCGAGTACGACGGGCACGATTCGCACGACCGTGAGGCTGAGAACCGCGTAGAGGGCAAGCTGCCAGCTCAGCTCCCCCAGCGCGGGTCCGAGCAGGATTGCCCCGAAGAGGACGAACGTGAGGCCGTTAAGCACCGCTCCAGCCTCTTCGGTGAGTCGGTTCAGGTCCTCGGGGTCGCGCTTGATCGTCGCCCGGAAAATCATGCCGGCGACGAAGGCTGCGATGAAGCCCGATCCGCCGAGCGCGCTCGCGGTGCCGTAGGCGAGGGCGGCGCCGGCGGCCGGGACCACCTGGCGCCAGGTGCGCTCGATCAGGTCCCGGCGGCCCGCATACACGATGATGGCTCCGATCAGGAGCCCGCCGGCGACTCCTCCAGCAATGCCATAGCCGACCTCCTCGACCAGCAGTGTCATCCCGGTTCGCCCGCCCGAGATATGCGACTCGACGTCTGCGGCGGCAACCGCCGCGAATAGCAGCGGCACGCAGATCCCATCGTTGAGGCCGCTCTCGACGTTCAACCCCTGGCGAATCCGACCAGGGACACGCGGATTGGTGACGACCGCCTGACCGAGGGCGGCGTCGGTCGGGGCCAGGACGACGCCGATGATGACCGCCTCCCAAACCCTCAACTGGCCGAAGATCACTGCCGCCGCGAGCGCGCCGAGGCCGATTGTCAGCGGCAGGCCTATTCCGAGCAAACGCAGCGGCACCGTGATCTCGCGCCGCAGCTTTCCGAAGTCGATACGCGAGGCGTCGGAGAAGAGCACCAGCGCGAGCGTCGCTTCGGCCAAAGCTCGCACGGTCGAACTGGTGCTCGAGATGTCGACTGCGTCCAGGACCTCCGGTCCGATCAGGATCCCGATCGAAACAAACAGGATCGCTGGTGTTATCGGCGACCCTGAAAGGCGCTTCGAGACCGCGGCAACGGCGATCAGTGCCAACGCCACGCTCGCCAACGACCACTCCATTCAGATCCTTTCGATCACGTCGGCCTCCGTGGGTCCAAACCTACCGGCGGGTGCGTTTGCGTTTTCTGGCTGGATTGGAATTGAGGTTCTGCTGCCGGCCAGGACACAGCGAGTTCCCATGTCGTAGGAGAATGTCGCGATCGTCCGACCTGACAGGAGGTGTCGAGTTGATTGGAGCGCTGCTATTGGGGTTGGTGGCCGGGTTCATAGGCCGGGCGCTCGTTCCCAACGACGCATTCAGGCACATGGAGGGGCCAAAGTCCTGGCTGGTGTCGATCGTGTTGGGGCTCTTCGGGGCGCTGGTCGGCTGGCTCATCTTCACTGCTGGCCTCGGGATCGGCGACGAGGACGTCTTCGACTGGGGCGGCATCCTCAGCGCGCTGATTGGGGTGATCATCGTCATCCTCATAGCGGGCTTCGTGATGCGCCGCGGAGGCGGGCGTAGCACGACCACCTGAGCGGTCGAAACTTGGTGACCTGCTCCCCGGGCTTTGCCCGCCGATAGGCTCGCGCGGTGCAACTGGTCCTGCTCGCGCTCGCGGCGGCCTTGTACCCGACTCTCGTCGCGGCCGTGGTCATTCTGCTCTCCCAACCGCGGCGGCTTCCGCTCTTGACCGCTTATCTGGCAGGCGGCCTGACGTCAGCATCGGACTCGAGATGACCGACATTCAGGACCACGGGGCGACCAGGCTCACTGAGGAGGGCAGTCTCGCCAACCTTGGGAAGATCGATCACATAGTCGTGTTGATGCTCGAGAACCGGTCGTTTGATCACATGCTTGGATACCTCTCGCTCGAGCATGGCCGCGGGGACGTGGACGGCCTGCGGGCGGAGTTCGCCAACGAGTACCGCGGGCGCAAATATCCGGTCCATCATCTCGACACCACCGCGATAGCGGACGATCCCGATCACTCCGGGGACGCGGTCGACCTGCAGATTGGTGAGGGCAGGATGAACGGCTTCGTCGCGAGCTACGCCGCCACGCTTTCGAGCGGCGGCAAGAACGACGCGGACCCAGGTCGTGTGATGGGTTACTACAACGACACTGACGTCCCGGTCTACGATCACCTCGCGCGAGAGTTCGCGGTCTGCGATCGCTGGTTTAGCTCCGTTCCGGGGGCGACTTGGCCCAACCGCCTGTACGCAATCTGCGGCCGTGCCGCCGGCAGCCGCGATGACCTGCCGCTCAATATGCCGCCGATCTACAACCAACCGTCGTTCGTGCGGCACCTCGATGCTCATGACATCTCTTGGCGCTGGTACTCATTCGAGGCGGGAACACTGCGCTTCGCGGACGCGCACTATTGCCTGGGCCATCACCACAGATTCGCGTTCTTCAGCCACGGCAACCTGAATTGGAGGACTCGCCTCGAAGTCAGAATTGATGCACATGCGGCGAGCTTTCTCGAAGATGCCGAACGCGGGTCACTACCGTCGGTTTCCTGGATTGACCCGAACTTCAGCAACTTCAACCCGATTGGCTTTCAACCGAACGACGACCACCCACCCGCGGACATCAAGAACGGGCAGGAGCTCGTGCTTGCCGTCTACCACGCGCTCGCGACTAGTCCGCAGTGGGAACGGACCTTGCTGGTCATCTTCTATGACGAGCACGGCGGCTTCTTCGATCACGTGGCGCCACCCGAAGCGCCCGATGACGACCCGCAGACGTTCGGCCGGTACGGCGTGCGCATACCGGCACTGATCGTCTCGCCGTGGGTCGAGCCGGGCTCCGTATCCCACACGCTGTTCGACCACACGTCGATCAGCAAGACCATTCTCACGCGGTTCTGTCCGGAGGCGCTCAACGAGCCGAGACGCCGCCGGGGACCGATCGCCCGGCTCAAGCGAGTCGGTGGGCCGCGCTATATGGGAACGCGTGTGGCGCAGGCCAATGATCTCGGAGAGCTGCTCACCCGCACCACGCCACGACCGGCGCCCCGCCGATACGCGCTAATCCAGGACGCTGCGGCACGAGCAGCCGCGAGAACGGAAGGCGCAGCAATCGACGAGGACCCCCTCACACTCGGACCGGAGACCGAGCTCCAGGTCCGCGTCGCCGCGGCGAATCGCGAGCTGAGAAGCCGTGGGCACCCGGTGGACCGGCCCTAGCCATCGCTGAGCCGGCCGGTGGGCCTCTCCGGCACCCGAGCGCTCGACATCATTGCGCATCGCGATCGCTGCCCTTCGCGGGTGCGGTCCACTCTGCGCCCGTCTGGTGGCGGAAGGCCTCGAGGGCGCCGTCGAGCGTTCGGAAGAAGTGGTCCGGGTCGAGTGTGCCGATGAGCTCGTAGCGCTCGAGCTTTGCCCGTACGGGGTCTTTGAGCTCGGCAAAGACGAGGGAGGTGCCGCGTGCATTGACCTCCTCATCGAGCTCGAGGAGCATGTCAGCCGCAGTGGTGTCGACGTCTGTGATCGGCTCGGCCGCGATAACTATCCAGCGTGGCTTCGGCTCGCCGGCCGCGAGGCGGCGGATCTGGTCGCGGAACGTGCGCGCGTTCGCGAAGAGCAACGGCGCGTCGAAGCGAAAGATCACGAGGCCGGGGAGCTCCTCGGCATCGGGGTACAGGCTGCGGTCGTGGTGGCCCTCCACCCCAGGGACCCGCCCGAGGGTGGTCTGGTAGGGCCACCACGCGCGGCGGAACACGTTGAGGATCGACAACGCCACGGCTACGGCGATGCCGGCGAGCACGCCAAGCAGCGCCACGCCGAGGAACGTGGCCATCGAAATCAGGAACTCGACACGCCGCTGGTGCCACAGCCGCCTGGACCCCGCGATGTCGGCCAGCGACAGGGATGCTGCGATCACGACGGCCGCGAGGGTGGCGTCCGGAAGGTTGCGCAGCAGCCCCGGCACGAGCACCAGCATCAGGACGATCGCTCCTGCCCCGACCAACCCGGTGAGCTGTGTCTTCGCGCCGGCCTGCTCGGCCACGGCCGTCCGCGACCCGCTCGTGCTGACCGGGAAGCCCTGGAACAAGCCCGCCCCGACGTTCGCGGCGCCGATGCCGATCATCTCCTTGTTGCCGTCGACCTCCTGGCCCGTTCGCGCCCCGAACGCCGAAGCGGTGGAGATCGTGTCCGTCAGGGACACCAGCGCGATGCCGAGGGCTCCCGCAACCAGGAGCGGGAGGTCGGACACCGGGCTTGGCCACGTGGGGGAGGGCAGCCCCTCGGGCAGGGTCCCGACGAGCGTGACCCCGTGGCCGGAGAGATGGAGCGCCGAGGTGGCGACGATCGCGGCGACCACCGCGACCAGCACGCCGGGGATGCGAGGCAGCCAGCGCTGGAGGATCAGGATCAGCGCGAGGCTGACCACCCCCACGGCAGCGGCGGCGGCCACAGCATCCCCCGACGCGAGCCCGCTGACGAACTCCCGCGTCTCGTCGATAAGTCCGTTCGCCTCGATCGAGAAGCCGAAGAGCTTCGGCAACTGGCCGACCAGGATGGTCAGCGCGAGCCCATTCATGTAGCCGATCTGGGTGGGCTTGGACAGAAGGTCCGCAATGAACCCGAGCTTCGCCAGGCCCGCGCCGATCTCGATGACAGCGACCAGGAGGGCGAGCATCGACGCCAGCGCGATCGCACGGTCGGGATCCCCGCCGGATCCGATGATCGGCAGGAGCGTCGCCGCGATCATCGGTCCGAGTGAGGAGTCCGGGCCGAGCACGAGGATGCGAGAGGGACCGAAGGCTGCGTAGCCGATCAGGCAGATGACCGTCGTGTACAGGCCGGTGATCGCGGGCAGGCCCGCCAGCGCCGCGTACGCCATACCCTGAGGCACCAGGAGCGTGCTCAGGACGAGACCGGCGACCAGATCGTGGCGCAGCCAGGATTTGCGGTAGGAGGCGAGAGCGCGCGCGCCCGGCATCCATCTCGGCGGTTTCATGAGCGCGCCTACTGTCGAAGCACCGGCGGCCTATTTCGTCGGCTCACGATGCAGACCTGGCCGTTAGCAGGGTCGTCGTTGTCGCCGCACTCCGTCCCTGCAGTTTGAGCAGGGGAAGGTGAAGCGAATCAGGCGGGCGGGGACTCGTGCGGGTCGGACTCGTCCTTGTCGCCGGCGGCGCTAGAGCCGGCGCCCGGTTGCTTGATCGCCTTGGCGGCATCCTTTCCTTTGTCCGTCAGGCTTCCCTCGCCGGTCGCGATGTCCTTGAGCTCGGCGGCGTCCTCCTTCAGGCTCTCGGTTCCACCACGCTTATCGACGGTCCGCTTCGCCCGGTCGGCGAGCTTCTTGAAGTCCATGCCTGCTCCTCTCGTCCTCGGACGGGTTGTGTTCTCAATCTAACGCAACGGGAAACCGAGGCTGGTGGTCCCCGCGATCTTGCGATTGAATATTGGGTCGGATCAGCAGGGAGGACGACCTCCCACCGATGTCAGGAAGGACCATGCCTTCCGCTCCCACCAAATCCGAGCTCGTGCACACTGCCTCGGCGGAGGAGCGCGCAGCCGCCGGCAAGGCGGCGCGGGAGAAGGTTCCTCGCTCCAGCCACGGGGAATGGGAGCCGCCAGCCCGCCGGCGAGATCCGGTCAAGGTGCTCGAGGATCAGGCCAAGAGCCGCGTCCCGGAGCTGGTGCCGATCCGCTACGGGCGGATGCTCGCCTCACCGTTCACGTTCTTTCGCGGCGCCGCGGCGATCATGGCGATGGACCTCGCGAAGACCCCCCAGTCCGGGCTGCGGGTCCAGCTTTGCGGCGATGCCCACCTTTCGAACTTCGGCATCTTCGCCGCTCCCGACCGCCGTCTGGTGGGGGACCTCAACGACTTCGACGAGACCGTGCCGGGGCCCTGGGAATGGGACCTCAAGCGCCTTACGGCGAGTTTCGCGATCGCCGGGCGCGACCGCGACTTCACCCCGAAGGAGACCCGCGCCGCCGTCCTCAGCACGGCCCGCTCCTACCGCGAGGCGATGCGCGAGTTCGCCGCGATGCGAAACCTCGACGTTTGGTACGCGCGAATGGACGTCGAGAGCTTCCTGGCGGAGGTTGCCAAGGTCGCCACCGCCGAGGAGATGAAGAGGGCGAGGAAGAGCGTCGCGAAGGCCCACAAGAAGAACAGCCTCAAGGCCTTCGATCGCCTCGTCCGGGTGGTCGATGGCGAGCCGCGGATCATCAGCGACCCACCGCTGCTCGTCCCCGCCAGGGAGCTACTCGACGAGGGCCAGGAGGCGGAGTTCGAGGAGCGGATGCTCGAGCTGCTAGGCAGATACCGCGAAAGCCTCAAGGGGGACCGCCGCCACCTCTTCGACAGCTACCGCTTTGTTGAGATGGCCCGCAAGGTGGTCGGGGTCGGAAGCGTCGGGACCCGCGCTTGGGTACTGCTGATGATGGGTCGCGACCGGCAGGACCCGCTCTTCCTCCAGGCCAAGGAGGCCGAGGCGTCGGTCCTCGAACGCTACGTCGGGGAGAGCGAGTTCGGAAACCATGGCGAGCGCGTCGTCGAGGGCCAGTGGCTGATGCAGGCAGCCAGCGACATTCTTCTCGGCTGGCTTCCGGCGCTTGGGTTCGACGATCAAAAGCGAGACTTCTATGTGCGACAGCTTTGGGATGGGAAGCGATCGGTGGATGTCGACACCCTGCCGCCCGAGGGACTGGCGGTTTATGGACGGGTGTGCGGCTGGACGCTGGCGCGAGCCCACGCACGCTCCGGCGACCGGATCGCGATCGGTGCCTACCTCGGCAGCGGCGAGCGCTTCGATCAGGCGATCGCCGACTTCTCCGAGCGTTACGCGGACCAGAACGAACTCGACTACGGCATGTTCGCTGACGCGGCCAAGTCGGGTCGCATCGAGGTGGAGAGGGACCTCATCTAGAGGGCGTCAGCCCGCATCGAGAGTTGCCGCCCCTCAGCGAAGCCGGCCATCGAGCGAGCGGGCGGTCGCCTCGGCGAGCGCGATGCCCAGGAGCGATCCGGCCACGACATCGCCCGGATAGTGAACGCCGGTGTGGACGCGGGAGTACGCCACCAGGGTTGCGAGCCCGAATAGGGGGGCAGCCACAGAGGAGGAGACGCGAGCGACTCCGGTCGCGAACGCAAACGCCGCCGCCGAGTGACCGGACGGGAACGAGCTGGAGACCGGCATGCGAACCTGGCGGGCGAGAGGAACCTCCTGCGCGATCCGGTCTGGACGACGGCGACGCCCGAGCGGTTTGGCAATCAGGTTGGCGACGGTCGCCGTGACCGCAACCGACGCGAGCCCGATCACGGCCGCCCGGCGGCCATCGCGCCCACCCAGTGCCGCCAACACGGCAGCCGAACCGAGCGATAGGCGCGAATAGTCGGCGGCACGCGAGAGCCGGCTCATGGCGCGGTCGATCGCCGGCGTGGAGGTGCGGGCGATCGCCGCGTAGACCCCGACGTCGAGGCGCTCGGCCTCGTCGAGCCAGCGCCCGAGGCGCGGCGACGCCGCGTTAGAGGCATCATTCCTCCTTGCCTCAGTGGTCTGCGTTTGTTGTCTCATGCTGCGGCCCTTCACGCTGCGCGGCGCCTGGCCGGGCTCGGGCGGGCCCACGCCCCGCCGCGATCCGCGCCAGCGCACGGGCGGTCTCCCAGAAGCCCTCGGGCATCGCGGCGGAGGGCGAGGCACCCGGATGCCCGCGGGCGATCCGCACTCGCAGTACGCCGGGCCTGATTCGGAAGCGAAGTGGGGGGTCCAGCCTCACCGCCTCACCGTCGATGCCAGCGGCGATCGGGGCGTCCGCGTCGACCTCGAACTCGGGAGTGGACCACTCGCGCCAGGGTCGCTGCGGCAGACGCTGATGCTCACCCCGCCCGATCGGCGCGGCGGCAATCGTGACCCCGAGCAGGCCATCGTCAATTCTCGGGCGGGTTCCGGAGCCAACGGCGCGACCCAGCCGGTAGCGGTTGTTGGAGACCAGGATCGCAGCGCCGGAGGAATGTTCATCACCACCCGGCCCCTTCCAGCGCAGGTCGAGCCCCTCGCCGTCGGGACCGAGGGCATCGGGGAGCGTGTCGAGGATTGTCCGCAGCTTCGCGTCGCGATAGCCCTTCCGCTGGACCGCCTCCGCATAGAGCCCGAGCGAGACGTTGTTGACGAACACCCGCCCGTTGATTTCGGCGAGGTCGACGCGGCGCTCACCACCATTGACGAAGGAGTCGAGAGCGCCCACGACGTCATCGCGATCGACGCCCAGGTCGAGGGCGAAGTGGTTGCGAGTGCCGGCCGGAATGCAGCCGTAGGGCAGATCGAGCTCGGCGGCGATCGCCGCGACGACTGCCTGTGATCCGTCGCCCCCAGCCATCGCCAGCCCGTCGGCGCCATCGGCCACGGCACTACGGACGAGTTGCTCCAGGTCGGTGCCCAGCGTCAGCTCGATCGACCGGATGCCGCGGGCGCGCGCTTCCTCGGCGAGGTTGAACTTCTCGGCCTTACCTCCGCCGGACTTTGGGTTGAAGAAGAGGACCGGGTGCTCCGGCGGTCGGGCGTTGGCAAGGGGGACATGGATGCGGAACGCGGCCCGTGTCGCGGCGAGCGCCAGCGCAATCCCGGCCAGGATCACGAGCGCCTGGACCACGTGGTCGCCCTTGGTTATCAGCACGACGACGATCGCCGCGAGCGCCACAATGGCGATCGCGACTCCCAGGACCCTGACCGCCCCGATGCGAAGCAGGCCGTACCAGCCGGCGGCGAGCGCGATCGCCACCCCCGCGAGAACGATCAGGCCGCGCGGGAACTGCTGGACCACGATGTCGACGGCAAGAATGAGGATCACGGGCGGCAGCACGAGGGCTGCGAGTGCTGCTATCCGCTGCGGCGCCGGGTGCTCCCCCATGACGTAACAACCGTAACCGCTGGCTCCACCGTCCGCGCGCGAATCCGTCAAACGCGAGGATCGTTCTCCGGCCAGGCTTCGCCTGGGAAGGCGCCCGATTACGGAAAGGCGAGCCGGCCGCGCGCTGGGCGCTGCCCCTCGCCTCTCCAATTGGACGACCGAATTCCCTGGTGGGACCGAATCGGCTACACGGCAGTCGTCCCCGTCCAGCGCGCCGTGAGGTGGTAGATGATGATCACGTCGAGCAGGATCACGATGAACGCCCACAGGGGCGCTGCGGGGAAGATCCAGACCTGTTCAATCGCGTTCACCGCGACGACGAAAACCCCGACCCAGCGCGCCCACCCTGCGCCGGTCAGCAGCCCCCCGCCGGTGAGCACGAGGATGGCCGCGATGATCATCGTCACCCAGCCCCAGGTCGTGAGGTCGGCGATGATCGCCCCTTCGCCTCCGACGACCACCACCTCGTCATTCAAGACCGCCGCGAGCCCGTAGAAGAAGTTCAGGAATCCGAGCAGCACCATCATCACGCCGGCGAAGATCACCCAGTAGGACGGCTCCCTGGTCGTATCGCGAGTTGCCATTACTGTCCTTTCGTCGGGTAGAAACTCTCCGGCGAGGGGCTTCGCGTTCGCCCGCTGGAAACCTCCTGTTGCCCACCCACCCTCCAATAGGATCGTGGCGCGTTGTCTGTCACTGATCTGGAACTCCGACAAACGCGCGAGGCGGTCCTCGAGGCGCATTCCGCCGCCGAAAGCGCGCACGATCTCGACGCGGTAATCGCGACCTTCCACCACCCCCGGTACGAGATCGTTCCGACCGGCGAGATATTCGACGGGGAGGACGCCGTCCGCCGCTACCACGGCGAGAACTTCGCCGGCATCCCCGATCTCACCGTCGAGCCGATCGCGGCTCATCACGGCGAGGATGCAGTCGCTGAGGAGGCGTGGGTCTCCGGCACACACCTAGGCACCTACCACGGTCTGCCGCCCACAGGCCGCTTCGTTCGGGTCCGAGTATGCGGCATCTACGTGTTCGAACACGACCAACTCGTCTGCGAGCGCGTCTACTACGACCTGCTCACGGTTCTGCGAGGACTGGGCATCGCACGCGACCCGAACTCCGTCGCGGGGCAACTAACAGCGCTGGTAACCCACCCAGTTCACCTGGGTCGAACCTTCGGCCGAGCGCTATTGCGAAGTCGCCGTCCGCTGGTCACGGACACGGGTCCCAATCGCTAGCTGGACGGCCGCGCTTTGCCTTCAGGAGGCCGGCTCAGGGAGAGTAGGGTTGTTCTCGCCCGATGCGCCGCAACCTCCATCCGCTCGCCCGCCGCAAGACGCGAGCCTCGCTTTGTCTTGGCACTGCAGCCATCGTGGTCCTTCTCGCCGCCCTCACGGCGCAAGCCGCGCAGGCACTAAGCACGAGGCCCGCCCGGACCTTCGTCACCAACGGGCCGGTCGATGCGGTTCTCCCGACCGCTGGGGCGACCTACATCGGCGGCAACTTCACCCGCGTCGGCCCCCGGACGGGCCCCGGCGCGGGGATCGACTCGTCCACCGGCAAGAGCACCGGGCTGGCGGATATCGCCGGCGGAGCACTAACTGTCGCAGCCGTGGCGGCCGATGGCTCCGGCGGCTTCTATATCGGCGGCGACTTCCGCTACGTCGGCGGTGTGGCCCGAAAGAACCTCGCCCACATCCTCGCCAACGGAAGCGTTGACCCGGGCTTCAACCCGAACCCCAACAACGCCGTCGACGCTCTCGCCGTCTCCGGCTCCACCGTCTACGCCGGTGGCAACTTCACCTCGATCGGCGGCCAGGCTCGCAACCACATCGCCGCCCTCGACGCGACCAGCGGCGCCGCGACGGGTTGGGATCCGAACGCCGACGGCCCCGTCTATGCCATCCGGGTTTCCGGCTCGACCGTCTACGCCGGCGGCCAGTTCTCTTCGATCGGCGGCGAGTTCCAGGCCCTCATCGCCGCCCTCGATGCGACCACCGGTGAGGTGACGAGCTGGGATCCGAGTTCCGACCATATCGTCCGCGCCCTCGCCGTCTCCGGTTCGACTGTATACGCGGGCAGCCACTCCAGCACTCAGGCCTTCGACGCGTCCACGGGCGACGCGCTCTGGTCTAAGGCCACCAATGCCCCCGTCCGCGCCCTCGCCGTCTCCGGCTCGACCGTTTACGCTGGTGGCGACTTCACCTCGATCGGCGGCCAGGATCGCAACCAGATCGCCGCCCTCGACGCGACCACGGGGGCTACAACGGCCTGGAACCCGAACGCCATCGGCGGCACCCGCGCCGTCCACGCCCTCGCCGTCTCGGGCTCGACCGTCTACGCGGGCGGCGCATTCACCTCGATCGGCGGCCAGGCCCGCCGCGGTATCGCCGCCCTGGACGCGACGAGCGGCGGCGCGATCGGGTGGAACCCGCACGCTGAGGGCGGCGTCCTTGCCCTCGCCGTCTCAGGCACGACCGTCTACGCCGGTGGCCAGTTCTCTTCAATCGGTGGCTCCACCCGCAACAAGATCGCCGCCCTCGATCCGACCACCGGTGAGTTGACGGCCTGGAACCCGAATGCCAACGGGCGCGTCCGCACTCTCGCCATCTCCGGATCGACCGTCTACGCCGGTGGGAACTTCACCTCGATCGGCGGTCAGACGCGCAACCGGATCGCCGCCCTAAACGCGACGAGTGGCGCCGCGACGGGTTGGAACCCCAACGCCAGCAACCCCGCCAACCCTGGTTTCACCGACGTGTTCGCTCTTCGCGTTTCAGGCCCGACCGTCTACGCCGGTGGCGACTTCACCTCGATCGGCGGTCAGACGCGCAACCACATCGCCGCCCTCAACGCGACCACTGGCGCCGCGACGGGCTGGAACCCCAACGCCAACGGCCCCGTCTATGCCCTGCGCATCTTCGGCTCGACCGTCTACGCCGGCGGCGCATTCACCTCGATCGGCGCCAAGGCGCGCAATCGGATCGCCGCCCTCAACGCGACCGGTGGCGCCGCACGGCCATGGAACCCGAATGCCAACGCCCCCGTCTGGGCCCTCGCCCTTCCCTCCTCCGGCTCAACCGTCTACGCCGGTGGCGACTTCGCCTCGATCGGCGGCAAGGCGCGCAACCGGATCGCCGCCCTCAACACGACCGGTGGCGCCGCGACGGGCTGGAACCCGAATGCCATCGGCGGCACCCGCGCCGTCCACGCCCTCGCCGTCTCGGGCTCGACCGTCTACGCGGGGGGCGTCTTCAACTCGATCGGCGGCCAGGTCCGCCACAACATCGCCGGGCTCAACGCCACGAGCGGTGCCGCCACGGGCTGGAACCCGAACCCCAACGGCAGGATCTACGCCCTCGCCATCGGGCCGGACGGCTCGCTTTGGGCTGGGGGCACTTTCACGGACTTTCCCACAGCCGCGCAACGGGGCATCGCTAGGTTCACGCCCTAAGCCGTCGGGCGGAACGCGAACTCTGCTCAGGTCGGACGGCGCTTTTCGCTTACCTACGCGATGGGCCGTGAAGGACTCGAACCTTCAACCTTGAGATTAAGAGTCTCCTGCTCTGCCAGTTGAGCTAACGGCCCGGGCGATCGAGATGGTAGCGGCGGGTTGCGCGGGACCGCCGAACGTCGGATTTCGGCAAATGATTTGGCGAAAGCCGTGGCGTGATGGTCCTACGGCGTGGGCGGAGCAGCCCCGAACGGGCTCTGGAGCGGGTTGGAGCCGGAGGGCGCGTTCTTCTGCGCCTTCGCCTGCTGCTTCTTCGCCTTCACGGCGAGCTCGCGGATCTGGTCCAGCTGCTTCTTGGTCTGGCTGCGCTGCGACTTCGGCGCAGCCGCCTCTGCCTTCTTCGCCGCCTGGTCGCCTCCGGAGATGTCCAGCGACGCGTACAGGTAGTAGGCGAGCTGCCCGTAGCTGCCCGAGCTGGGTTGGTTCGACGCGACGATCCGCTGGGCCTCAGCAGCGCCCCCGAAGTCGTTCAAGAAGTAGTAGGCCTGCACGATCTGGGCGGCCAGCGCGGAATTCGGCTCGCCCTTGTTGACCTTCAGGTATTTCTCCCAGGTGTCGACCGACACGCCGAGCTCCGTGTTGGCGTCGTCGCTGACGCTGATCTCGCCAGTGGCCTGGTCCTGGGTCACACCCTGCTTCGCCTTGAAGTACTCGTACTTGGAGAGCTTCAGCAGCGCGGCGGTGTCGTTGGGGTCCTTTGCCAGCCGCTGGTTGGCGCTGTCGATCTGATCGTCGTACTGGCCGCTCAGCGAGCCGCCGCCGCCGTCTCCGCCCAGCCCGACGCCGTCGAGGAGACCCCCAGCGCCGCTGCCGCCGATACCGAAGCCGACGAAACCGACCAGGAAGAGTGCCGCCAGCGTGGCGTACACGACCTGGACGAGCCGCTTGCGTTTGCCGCTGAGGTCGAAGAGCACGTTCGCAGCCTAGCTCGCCGGGCTTGCGGGCGGTTCGGGCTCGGGGGGCGACCTGGCCGGGTCGGCCGGTGTGCCCACCAGGCGCGCCAGGAGCAACGAGAGCTCGAACAGCACCAGCAGGGGCGCAAGCTCGATCAGCATCGTCACCGGATCGGTGCCGGGGAGGAACATGGCAACCACGGCCAGGAGCAGGTAGGCGTAGCGGCGATTGTGGGAGAGCTGCTTCGGGGTGACTATGCCGAGCCGGGTCAGCGCGACGATCCCCATCGGCACCTGGAACACGAGGCCGAGCGCGATCAACGTGAGGATGAAGAAGCTGTAGTACTCGCTGGCGCGGACCTGGATGTTGAACTCGTCCTGGTTGAAGTTGAGCAGGAACTCGGTGGCCGCCGGGACGACGATGAAGTACGAAAAGACAACGCCGGTGATGAACAGCACCGGGACCAGGAGCACGAAGGGCAACACGACCCGCTTCTCGGTTGGCTTCAGCGCCGGCAGCAGGAAGGCATAGGCCTGGTAGAGGAGGACCGGCAGGGAGATCAGGATCCCGGCGTAGATCGAGATCTTGAGGGTGGTCATGAACGGCTCGGTGACGCCGAAGGTGATCGGCACCCGGTCACCCGGGAGCGGTTTGTTGGCGATCTCGAGCAGCAGGTCGTTCTGCCAGAAGCACAACCCGCAGGCGACCAGCAGTACCGCCGCCGAGGCGATGATCCGGTTGCGCAGTTCGTCAAGGTGCTCGACGAGCGTCATCTGCTCGTCGAACTTCGCGGCTCGCAGGCGGGGGGAGGCCACTTAGTGCTCTCCGCCGGCGAGCACTTAGGAGCGGTGGTCGGTTACGACCTCGCTCTCGACGGGCTCGCCGGACTTCTCCGCGCCCTCGATCTGTACGGGCCGCGGCGACTCTTCCTCGTCGTCGTCCTTGCCCGAGATCGTGGACCTGAACTCACGGATCCCGCGGCCCATCGAGCGTCCCAGCTCCGGCAGGCGCTTCGGCCCGAAGATCACCAGGGCAATGATGAGGACGATTGCCAGCTCGAGGGGTCCCACGTTTGGCATCAGGACAGATGGTAACGGCGCCGTGAGCTAACGCTTGAAGTTGAGGTAGAACCGGCTCGGCGTGGGCTCCGCCTGATCCTGGTACTTGCTGCCCGCCTCGCCCGAGCCGTAGGGGCGCTCGACGGCGGAGTCCATGCGCATGAACGAGATCTGTCCGATCGGCATTCCGTAGTAGATGGTCACGGGCAGGTTGGCGACGTTGGAGAGCTCCAGCGTGAGGTTCCCCGCAAAGCCCGGGTCGACGAAACCGGCGGTGCTGTGAATGAGCAGTCCGAGGCGGCCCAAGGAGCTCTTGCCCTCCAGCCTGGAAACGATGTCGTCAGGGAGCTGGACGCGCTCGAGCGTCTGGCCCAGCACGAACTCGCCCGGGTGGAGGATGAAGGGGTCGGTGTCAGAGATCTCGACCGCCTCGGTGAGTTCCTCCATCGGCTGGCGAACGTCGATGAACGGATAGCGGGCGTTGTGGAAGACGCGGAAGCGGCGGTCGACGCGCACATCCACGCTCGATGGTTGCACCATTGCCTCGTCGAACGGGTCGATGACGATCCGCCCGGCCTCGATCTCCGCCTTGATGCTGCGGTCGCTGAGAACCATCGACGAGCCAGTCTATTCCCGCCCGCCACCGTCCCCGGCGCGCCTCGCAGGCACCCGGATGCCCCAGTTTGCACGTGAGGTCCCGCCCTAAAGCTCCTGGGGCGCTCCGCCGATAGAGCACCCGAAGTGGCGGAGAGGCAAACTCAAAAGCGGCGCAGCGAGGCCGCCCTGGAGGGGGGCCTGGAGCCGAGCATCTTCGAGACGCGGTTGGCGACCACCACCCGCCGGCGTCACGACGACCTCCACATCTGCCCCTCCTGCAACTCGGAGCTGGTCTATCCGACCGACTGGGCGCCGGCCGCCGATCGGCACTGGCAGGTGGCGCTCCGCTGCCCCGAGTGCGAGTGGAACGGCGGTGGGAGCTACAGCCAGGAGATCGTCGACCGCCTCGACGAGGCGCTCGAGCGGGGCACCGAGTCGGTGCTTGAGGATCTGAGCGTCCTCACTCGGGCGAACATGGAGGACCAGATCAACCGCTTCGCCTCCGCGCTCAGCGCGGACCACATCCTCCCCGAAGACTTCTAGGAGTACCGCTCGACGACTCCGTCGGCGACCAGCTCGAGGAGCTGGCGCTGGTCCGGGTCGAGCCCCGAGCGCGCCAGGGCACCCTTGGCAAGCTCCACCCGCCTGCGGGCACCGGCCCTCACCTCGTCGAGCACGCCGGTCGCGGCGATCCGGTCGCAGACCGCCTCCGCGTCTTTGGCGCTGAGTCCTCGCAGCCTCAGCTCCACCAGGCGCCGATCGTGCTCGCGAGCGAGGATCAAGGGCAGGGTCACGGTTCCATCCAGCAGGTCGGTTCCCCGAGCCTTGCCCGTCCGCTCCGGCGGGCCGGTGACGTCGAGCACGTCGTCGAGGAGCTGGAAGGCGAGTCCGATTTGCTGGCCGAAGACCTGAAGGGCCGTCAGGGGACCGTCGCGGCCGGCGGCCTCGGCCTCCACACCGCCCACCCTTCCGATCAGGCAGGCGCACTCGAACAGGCGTCCCGTCTTCAGCTCGCAGCGCTCCAGGTAGCGCTTGGCGGAGATCGAGCCGTCGAAGGCGTCGCGACGCTGGGCCAGCTCGCCGAGCGCCAACGCCACCGAGGCCTTGGAGAGGAGCTCCACCTGCTGTCGGCTGCCGTCCTTGCCGAGTTGGGCGAAGGCACGAGAGAACAAGAGGTCCCCCACCGCAAGCGCGCGGTCGCGGCCGGAGCGGGCCACCACGGTCGCATGGCCGCGGCGAAGCGGCGCTGCGTCGAGCACGTCGTCGTGGACCAGGGTCGCCATGTGGACCAGCTCGATCGCGGTCGCGCCACAAATAGCGCCCTCACCCCCCCGTGGCCCGGCGCTGAGCAGGACCAGCATCGGGCGCAGGCGCTTTCCTCCCGCGGCCAGCGTCGCCCCCGCATCGGCAGCGAGGGCATCGCCGTGGCCCTTCACCAAGCGCCCAAGGCGCTCCTCGACGGCCTCCATGCGAGCGGGCAGCCAGGCGTCAGCGGCCTCCAGCACCAGCGTAACCGGGGGTGGGACCGCGGTCCGGTTCAACGCCTTTTTTCCCCGGAGTGGATGGCGATGATCCCGCCGGCCAGCAACAGGTAGCGAATTTGCTCTAGCCCGGCCCCGGCCATCATCGTCGCCAGGCCCTCGGGGGACGGGAAGCGCTTCACCGACTCGGGCAGATATGTGTAGGCGCCGCGGTCCCCCGCCACAGTGCCGAGCAACGGCACGATCCGGTCGAACCACAGCGAGTAGAAGCTCGACAGCGGCCGCCGGCGCGGCTGGGTGATCTCGAGGATCACGGCTCGGCCACCAGGCTTCAGCACCCGGACCATCTCGGCCAGCCCGCGCTCCAGGTCCACCAGGTTCCGCACCCCGAAGCCCACGGTGACGGCGTCAAACGACCCCTCCTGGTAGGGGAGCTCCAGCGCGTCGGCCCACTCGAACCGGGCCTGCGACGCGCCGCGCACCGCGGCCTTTTGCCGCGCCAGCTCCAGCATCCTCTCCGAGAAGTCGCAGCCCACCACGGAGCCATCGGGGCCGACGCGCCGGGTCAGCTCGAGTGCCAGGTCGCCGGTGCCGCAGCACAGATCGAGAGCAGCGGCGCCTGCTGCCAGCTCGGCGCGGTCTGCGGCCCGCGCGCGCCAGCGATGGTGCATGCCGACAGTCATCGCGGTGTTCATGAGGTCGTAGCCGCCCGCGATGCGGTCAAACATCGTCCGCACCTGGTTCGCGAACTCCGGCGAGGAGCGTGACGGTCGGTCGACCACGGGACCTGAGGAAGCACCGACCACGGGCTCAGGCGCTACTTCAGCGACGCCAGGAAGTCCGCGATCTGGTTCAGCTGCTTCTGCGAGAAGTCCTGGAACGAGGGCATGATCCCCGGCCCCGCCTCGAGCGAGCGCAGGATCGCGCTGCGCGGGATACGGGCGCCGACCTCGGTCAGCTCCGGGCCCAGGGTCCCGTTGCCGTTGTCGCCGATCGTGTGGCAGGCGAGGCAGCCCGTCTGGGCGACCAGCTCCTTGCCCGCCTCGTATTGCGGCGCCACCTCCATGTCGATCTCGGACGGCGGCCCAGCGATGGCGCCCGTGTAGGTGAGGTAGGTCATGGAGATTACGGTCAGGACCAGCACAGCCATCGCGATTGGTCGCCGCTCGGGGCGGCGCTCCGGGCCGCGATCGAAGAAGGGTAGGAGCAGCAGCACGATCATGCCGAGCGTCGGCACGCCGATCGTCGCCAGGGGCACCAGCTCGTATGGCTTGATCACCCGCAGCACTTCGAACAGGAAGAAGAAGTACCACTCGGGCCGCGGGGTGTAGGTGGTGGTCGTCGGGTCGGCCTTGGGGCCCAGCTCAGCGCCGAGCACGAGCGCCATCAGGGCGATCATCAGGACGACGATCAGGGCCATCGTCGAGTCCTTCATCACGGCGTACGGGAAGAAGGGCTTGCCCTGCTTCTTGAGCAGCTCGTAATCGCGGAGGTAGGCCTCCTTCTCGGCCCGGTTCAAACCCGCTCCTCCTTGACCGTCGCCTTGGTGCGCTTCGGCTCCAGCCACGGCGGGGCCGTGGTGCCGAGCTTCACCACCAGGTACAGGTGAGCCCCGATCAGGGCGATGATCAGGCCCGGCACCAGCAGCATGTGGATCGCGTAGAAGCGAGCCAGCGTCGTCTGCTCGAACTCAGCGCCCCCCCTCAGGAAGTCCGCCAGGTAGGGGCCCAACACGGGCCCGGTCCCGGTGATGTTGACGCCCACCACCGTGGCCCAGAAGGAGCGCTGGTCGAAGGGCAAGAGATACCCGGTGAAGCCCATCACCATGGTCAGGATCAGCAGCACCACCCCGATCACCCAGTTGAGCTCGCGCGGGTACTTGTAGGCGCCGAAGATGAAGGTGCGCGCCATGTGGAGCCAGATCAAGATGATCATCACGCTGGCGCCCCACTTGTGCATCCCGCGCACGAACTCCCCCAGGAAGACATCGTTCGTCAGGTGGACGATGGAGCTGTAGGCCTGGGTCGTCGACGGCGTGTAGAACATCGCCAGGAAGACCCCGGTCACGGCCTGCACCGCGAACGCGAACAGGGTCGCCGAGCCCAACGTATAGAACCAGTTGGTGCCCTTGGGCACCTTCCGGTAGAGCATCCCGGTCAGGAAGCTGGCGCCACCCGTGCGCTCGTCGACCCAGCCGACCAGGTCGGCGGCGGGCGGCGGGCGGCGGTCCGCCCGGCCGGCGCCGTCGCCTGCGCCGGGCTTCGGCGGCTTCTTCAGCGCGCCGGGGATGAGCATGTCGGGGAACTTCATCGCGGGCTTTCCATCACGGCGCCGGAGGGGTTGAGGGCCGCGGCGGGTAGAGGATGTTCCAGATTCCGCCCGTGAACTCGCCTGGGTCGCGGTAGCGAACGGGCTCGAGCTGCGAGGTGACGCTGTAGCGGGGGCCGAGCTGCACCTGGCCGTTGCGAACTCGGGTTTGGAAGCGGTCGAGGGGACGCACCGGCGGGCCGCCGATCACCTTGCCCTCGAAATCGTAGACGCCCCCGTGGCAGGGGCAGATGAAGTTGCCAGCCGCCGGGACGAAGCCCACCGGGCAGCCGAGGTGCGCGCAGCGGGTCGAGAGCGCGATGTAGGTGCCGGGGCTCTCGCTCGAGAATGTGTCCGGGTCGCCACGCCGCACGTAGGCGGTGGTCTTGCCAGCCTCGCCGATGCCCTCGACCAAGGTGAAGACCACCGGTTTGTAGGTGTCGGCGGTGAACCGGCTGACCGGGCCGACGCTCTCCCAGCGCTCCTCCGGGCTGTCGAAGATCGGCGCTACTGCGAAGCCGACCGCGGGCAAGACGATCACCGCCCCCGCGATACCGCCAACCGCCTGTCCGGCCACCGTCAGCGCCTTGCGCCGGTTCATCGACTCGCCCTGGAAGTAGCCGGGCGGATCCGGCGTCGGCAGACCGCCGGCGCCAGCGGAACCGTTGCTCTTGTCGGCGGCGTCGGCCACGTTCAGGCAGGCAAATCCTGGTGGGACTTGAAGCCTATCGCCTCCGCTGCGTGCCCCAACCGATCGCCCACGCCGGACCGCTGGGCCAGCGCCAGCGGCAGCCTGCCAGAGCGCCGACGCGGCATCGGGGCGCCCCTCGCGAAGGGCTGCCTTTCCCTGCTCGTGCTCAGGCGTGACGCCCGAGGCGACCACGGTCACCGAGGCCAGCCAGAGGGCGTTCGCCGCCCACCCAACCGCTGCCGCGTCATCCGCAGGTGCGTCGTGAAGCTGCGCCGAGAGCGAGATCAGGTCCGAGAGCTCGCGGACTGCCTCGAGGTCACCGAGCGCGGCCAGTCGCTCGAGCCCGAGGGCGTAGAGATAATCGCCGGCCAGCAGCGCGAGGTCGGCGTCGGCGCCGACCACGACCCGCGGCTCCTCGTAATGCAGAAGGTAACCCTCGCGAACCAACTCGACCAGCAACGAGTACTCGCCCGGCGCCTGCGCCGCGCGTGGGCCGGCCGCAGCCAGCAAGCCCAGCGCGGGCTCGGCCTTCCCGGGATCAGTGACCTGTGGTGAGATCACCGACTCGTCGGCGCGAAGCTGCGTCGCCAGCGCCACCAGCGCGGCCTCGGGCGTGCTCATAGGCGGGCGAGATTACGGAAGCGGCGCGCTGGCCGGCGCGCGAAGGCCGGCGATGATGATCTCCAGGTAGCGCTCCCAGCTCATCGCCGGCGGCCCATCCTGGCGCGGCGCGGTGGCGCGAGCCAATCCGCACATGATGCTCGGGATGTCGTCGACGCTGAAGTCTGTGCGCATCGCTCCATCCGCCTTGGCGCGCTCGATCAGCTCGCCCGTGAGCTCGTTCAGGCCCGCCTTGTTGGCCGCCATGCCGCACAGGCCGGGCAGCTGGTCCATGGCCTCCGACAGTGCGCGATCCTCCGCGGTCACCCGGGCGCACGCGCGCATCAGCTCACTGAACCCGTGCCAGGCGTCGGGGTCGTCGAGCGCCGCTCGCGCCTGCTCGGCGAAGAACGCGAAGCGCTCGTCGGCCAACGCTTGGAGCAGATCCTCCTTGGTCGGAAAGTTCCGGTACAGGGTCCCGACGCCCACCCCCGCCGCGCGGGCGATGCGTTCCATGTGGACGTCGAGGCCATGCTCGGCAAGCAGCAGACGGGCGGCGTCCAGGACACGCTTACGGTTGCGGCGTGCGTCGGCGCGCTGCTTGACCTCTACGACGGGGGTTGGGCTCGCGGTTGTTTGGGGGGTCATGTCGATTCTCTTGCTGGCGATTCGTGGTATCTGTGACGACTAGCACGCAAACGGAACCAGGATTCCGTATAGTGCGCGTACCGAAACCGGAACTCAGCTTCCGATTATCGCACAACTGCAGGCCACGTAACCAGGAGAAACCAATGATGACCACAGCCCAGGAGTTCGAGCGCCGGCGCTGGAAAGCCCTGGCGCTCCTCTGCTTCGCCCAGTTCATCGTCGTCCTCGACGCCTCGATCGTCAACGTCGCGCTGCCCTCGATCGGCGAGGGCCTCGACTTCTCACAGGAGAACCTGGCCTGGGTCGTGAACGCATACGTGCTGACCTTCGGCGGCTTCCTGCTTCTCGGCGGGCGAATGGCCGACCTGCTCGGTCGCCGGCGCGTCTTCATCGCCGGGCTCCTGCTCGTCGCCGCGGCGTCACTCGCCGCCGGCTTCGCCGCCACGGAAGGGCAGCTGATCGCCGCCCGCGCGGCGCAGGGTCTGGGCGCGGCGATCATTTCGCCGGCGGCGCTGTCGATCGTCACCACCACGTTCCGCGACGGAGCGGAGCGAAACAAGGCGCTGGGCGCGTGGGGCGCGGTCGCCGGAGCGGGGGGTGCTGCGGGGGTGCTCTTCGGCGGGATCCTCACGGACGGCCTCGGCTGGGAGTGGGTACTGTGGGTGAACGTGCCGGTGGCGCTCGTGGTCGCCGCGCTCTCCCCGCGGCTGATCGCCGAGAGCCGCTCCGAGTCCGCCACGCGCCACTTCGACGCCGCGGGCGCGGTGAGCGTGACCGCCGGCCTCTCGATCCTCGTCTACGCGATCGTCGACGCCACCGACGCGGGTTGGGGCTCGCTTCAGACGCTCGGCCTGATCGGCGTCTCGGCGGCGCTGCTCGCCGCCTTTGTCGTGATCGAGCGACGCTCGCAAGCGCCGTTGATGCCGTTCCGGATCTTCCGCATCCGGACCCTGACCGGCGCCAACGTGGTCGGCCTCCTCGTCGGCGCGTCGCTGTTCTCGATGTTCTTCTTCATCACGCTCTACATGCAGCAGGTGCTCGGATACAGCGCAATCGAGGCGGGGCTCGCCTACCTGCCGCTGGCGGTGACCATCATCATCGCGTCCGGGATCGCCTCGCAACTGGTGACGCGCATCGGCTTCAAGCCCGTGCTCGCAGTCGGGATGGCGATGATCGCCAGCGCGCTGCTCTGGTTCTCACAGGTCTCGGTCGGCGGGAGCTACCTCTCCGACATCCTGGGGCCGTCATTGCTGGCGGCCGCTGGCCTCGGATTCGGCTTCGTGACGACGACGATCGCCGCGGTCTCCGGGGTTCGCGAGCAGGAATCCGGGCTCGCAAGCGGGCTGATCAACACCTCGCAGCAGATCGGCGGCGCCTTGGGCCTGGCCGTGCTGGCGACGATCGCCAACTCACGGACCGACAGCGTGATGGCATCGGCGGGGGGAGATCCCTCCGCGCTCACCAACGCGCTCACCGAGGGTTTCCAGTCGGCCTTCCTCGGCGGAGCGGTGATTGCCCTGCTCGGCTTGGTGCTGACGCTGGTGCTGATCCGCGGCCGCGACAGCCGCGCCCACGTCGAGCTCGGGAGCGCGCCGGCGAACGAGCGCCTGGCCCAGGAAGCGGGCTAAGGAAGCGCCTGCGCAAACGCCTCGGAGGCCGCTTCCGCGGTCTTCGCGATCGCTGCGTCATCGTGGGCCAGGGAGACGAACCAGGCCTCGAACTGAGAGGCTGGCGGGTAGACGCCGCGCTTCAGAAGCTCTCGGCAGAAACGACCGTAGGCGTCCAGGTCGCAGGCGGCGGCGTCCGCGAAGTCCCGCACCGGCTCCGCGCTGAAGAAGGGCGTCACCAGCCCACAGACGGAGACGACCTGGACGGGGCGGTCGCCGGCCGCTTCGCGAAGAGCGCTGGCGAGGCTGTCGGTGATCGCCCCCAGCCGCGCGTAAGCACCGCCTCCGAGCTCGCGCAAGGTCGTCAACCCCGCGGCCACGGCAAGCGGGTTGCCGGCCAGCGTCCCCGCCTGGTAGACGTCCCCGGCGGGGGCGACCTGCTCCATCAGCTCCCGGCGCCCGCCGTAGGCGGCGGCCGGCAAGCCCCCACCCAGCACCTTCCCCATGAGCGTCAGATCGGCATCGACCCCGTAGAGCTCCTGGGCGCCCCCGCGGGCCACCCGGAAGCCCGAGATCACCTCGTCCAACATAAGTAACGCCCCGCCCGCGTCTGCCTGCTCCCTGAGGAAGCCCGGGAAGCCGTCGGCGGCCGGCACCACCCCCATGTTCGCGGGTACCGGCTCGGCCAGGATCGCCGCCACCCGGTGCTCGGCGATTGCCGCGGCCACAGCCTCGCGATCGTTCCACGGGACCACGATCGTGTCGGCTGCCTGCGCCTCGGTCACCCCGGGGCTAGCCGGGATCCCCTGCGTCGCCAGCCCCGAGCCCCCCTCGGCCAGCAGCCCGTCGACATGGCCGTGGTAGGCACCCGCGAACTTCACCACCTTGTCGCGTCCGGTGGCGGCACGCGCCAAGCGCAGGGCGCTCATCGCTGACTCGGTGCCCGAGCTGACCATCCGCACCATGTCCACCGAGCCGAACCGTTCGCAGACCTCCTCGGCGAGCTCCACCTCGCCCGCGGTTGGCGCCCCGTAGCTCGTCCCCCGCTCGGCTGCGCTCCGCACCGCCTCCACCACTGCCGGATGCGCGTGCCCCAGGATCAGCGGTCCCCAAGAGCAGACCCAGTCCACGTAGCGGTTGCCGTCGGCGTCAACCAGCTCGCAGCCCTCGCCGCGCTCGGCGAAGACCGGGTGGTCGCGACCGATGGAGCGCATCGCCCGCACTGGTGAATTGACCCCGCCCGGCATCAAGCCAAGGGCGCGGCGATAGAGCTCCTCAGACCTAGTGGTCACGTCTGTACCTCGGGCCCCGGGGAGCCTGTGACGCTCAGGAGTGCTGGGCCTCCCAGTTCGCGTAGTCCTCGGTGAAATAGCGAAGCCTCACCTTCTTGAACTCGGTCGAGGAGTACAGGACCGCGCGGTCGTCGCCATGCAGGCCGTGCTCGTCGGCAATCCGGTCGAGGACAGCGTCGCACTCCTCTTTCGAGCGGCCGTGGGCCATCGTGAACACGGAGTAGGGCCAGTCGGCGTAGGTGGGCCGCTGGTAGCAATGCGAGATCCCGCGCACGGCAGCCATCCTGCTGCCGACCTCGAGCACTTGGTCGGAGGGCACCCGCCACACCCCCATCCCGTTGGCCGAGAACCCGGCGCGCCGGTGATAGAGGATCGCCGCCACCCGGCGCAGCAGCTTTCGGCTCACCATCTCGCTCAGGTGCTCCAGAAACCGGTCAACGGACATGCCGACCCGCTCGGCCGCCGCGTCGTAGGGACGGTCGGTGACCGCCATCGGCCCCTGAAGAGCGCGGATCACGGCGACGTCGGTGTCGTCGTAGGGCTGGGCGTCGAGCTCGCGCGGCGGTGCCGCGTCGACGGTGGCCGCCAGCGCCTCGGTCCCCTGCTCCATCTCGAGGTTCATGTTGATCTTGAACAGGGTCAGGGTGGGGAGCTGGCGGATCGACTCGGCGCCCGTCTCCGCCCTCAGCACGTCCAAGGTGCCCTCGAGCCCCAGCTGGGAGTCGGGGGGTGTGGCGATGGTGAACCAGAGGTTGAACTCGTGGGTGCGCAGGTAGTTGTGGGAGACGCCGGGGTGGGAGTTGATGATCCGCGCAGCGCGCTGGGGGTTCTCGGAATCGACCTTGGCCGCGACCAGCATCGAGGCATAGCCCAGCGCCCGCGTGTCGAAGATCGGCGTGATCTCGCGGATGATCCGCTCGTCTAGCAGCCGCTGCGTGCGGGTCTCGACCTCGTCCACGGGCAGCTCCGCCAGGCGCGCCACGGCCTCGAACGGCTCGCGCTCGAGCGGGAAGCGGGACTGGAGCAGGTTCAAGAGGAGCTTGTCGGCCGCGTCCAGCGGCACCGCTGCGCCCGCCTCCCGCGTGCGAACCTTGGGCCGCGGCTTGCGGAGCGGCGCGCTTGCCCCGCTCAAAGCCAAGCCGCGGCTTCTTTGGCGTAGTAGGTGAACACCAGGTCGGCGCCTGCGCGGCGGATCGCGGTCAGCGTCTCGAGCACCGCGGGCCGCTCGTCGAGCCAGCCGTTTTGGGCCGCGGCCTTCAGCATCGAGTACTCGCCGGAGACGTGGAAGGCGGCCACCGGGGCGCCGGTTTCGTCCTTGATGCGGCGGATCACGTCGAGGTAGGGAGTGGCGGGCTTCACCATCACCACGTCTGCGCCCTCGGTGAGGTCGAGCTTCGCCTCGCGGACGCCCTCGAGCGCGTTCGCCGGGTCCATCTGGTAGCCGCGGCGATCGCCGAACTCCGGGGTCGACTCTGCTGCTTCCCGGAAGGGCCCGTAGAAGGCCGAGGCGTACTTGGCGCTGTAGGCGACGAGCGCGACGTTCGGGTGGCCCTCCTCGTCGAGCTGCGAGCGGATCGCCCCGACGCGGCCGTCCATCATGTCGCTGGGCGCGACCACGTCCGCTCCCGCCTCGGCGTGCGAGATCGCCGTCTTGGCGAGCAGCTCGACAGTCAGGTCGTTGTCCACCTCGCCATCGCTGACCACTCCGCAGTGGCCGTGTGAGGTGTACTCGCACAGGCAGACGTCGGTGATCACGACCAGGTCCGGGTGGGCGCCCTTGAGCGCCCGGACAGCCATCTGGACCACGCCCTCAGGATCGTAGGCGCCGGAGCCGGCCTCGTCCTTGGAGGTCGGGACCCCGAACAGGATCACGGCCGCCACCCCCGCCGCCTGAAGCTCGGTCGCCTCGGCCACCAGCTCGGAGATCGAGAAGCGCTCGATGCCCGGCATGGAGGGCACCTCCTCGCGCACCCCTTCGCCGGCGACGACAAACAGGGGCTGCACCAGATGCAGCGGCGACAGCTCGGTCTCCCGCACGAGCTCGCGCAGGGCCCTGGTTCGCCGCAGCCTCCGCATGCGGGTGGCGGGAAAGCTCACGAGGTGATTCTAGGGCGGGGGCGGGGGTCAGTTGGGTGCCGGTCACCCGCCCGCCACGGCCTCCGGCTCATTCCGTAGGGACGAGTTGGGACTTCTCGATCCATGTGATTGAAAACTCCGACCTCGCCAAAACGGGGCCAACCGGACACGCAATACAGGCAATGTGGTGGGCGCGGAGCGCCACTCTCACGCCACCGGCGCTTTCAGGAGGCGAAGCGGCGCAACGCCAGCCTGGCAAGCACGCCGTATGCGGCGGCGAGGATGGCCAAGTGGAGGATCGGTACGCCGAGCCCCGGGCCGGCGGCGTCCAGCCCCCCGGAGATCGCGTCGAGTGCCGGGTCGAACGGGAACAGCGCGCGGATCACCTTGATCACGTCGAACAGCCCGGGACTCACGGTGCCGGACCCCACTAGGGAGATGAAGGCGATCGGCAGGGAGATCATGAAGGCCAGCAGGGAGCTGGCGCGGACCTCGCGGGCCGCTCCGCCGATCGCCGCCCCAAAGGCTGCAAAGGCCACGCCGCCCGCCACGATCGCTGCTCCGAATATGGGGAAGCGGCCCCAGTCGATGTCGACGAACAGGGACAGGCCGGCCAGCATCAGAAGCGTGACCACGACTGACAGCGCCACCCCCAGCCCCACCTTCTCGACCAGCAGCGCGGTGCGCCCCACCAATCCCCGAGTTAGCCGAGGGAACGCGTTCTCCTCGCGCTCCAACGCGAGCGAGCCGGCCACCAGCAGCACGGTGACGAACATCAGGGTCACCGTCGCGGCGACGGAGATCGCGAACGAGTCCAGGCTGGGCGGGGAGCCCGAGACGACCTCCTTCTCGACTTCGATCGGGTGGGCGACCGCGCCCAGCAGCGGATTGGCGAGGTTCAGGTTCTGGCGCGCCAGTCTGGAGAACTGGATTACCTGGTCGAGCGCGCCGGCGAACGAACTGCCCGCGGGCAGCTCCGAACGCAGCGCCTCCAGGATGCGCTGGCTGTTCCTGAGGCCGAGGATGTTGAAGGTCTGGCCCAGCAGACTGAACTCTCCACCCTCGAGCAGCAGGCTCAGGTAGTTGGCGGAGATCTGCGTCACCTGCTCCGAGATCCTCAGGTTGGCCTCGGTGACCAGCGAGCTGATCCGGTCGTCCACCAGCCGCGCCTTGACCGGGTCCTCCTCGTTGACCAGGACCCGCACTGTGGGCTGCGACGGCGTCAGCGAGGCGAGCGACTCGAGCTCGTCGACCAGGTTCGGCGGCAGGATCAACGCCGCCAGCGCGTCGCCCGACTGGACCATGTCGCGTGCCTGCTCTTCGCTGGAGACGGGGATGCACTGGATCCGCGCGCAGAGCTCGCTGCGGGCGCCCGCGATGTCGAACTTCGTGCCGGCCAGCACGAACGGCTGCTCTTGGGGGACCTGGTTGAGGAAGGCAACCCGCGGCGTCTCGGGCCCGCGCGAGAGTGCGAAGCCGATCAACACGGCGAGCACCGCCGGATAGACGATCAGGAGCGCCGCCACCAGTGGCGAGCGGCGCAGGATCTGAAGGTCCTTGATGAACAGCCAGCGCACTAGCGGTACCTCAACCGACCCTTGCCTCTCGCCCGACCCGCATCAATGGCCTCGATCCCGGAGAAAGGCGACGAACGCCTGCTCGAAGTCGCCCGCGCCCGCTTCGGGAGCCGCTGCGTGCAACTGGGCTGAGGTGCCGTCGAACAGCGCCTCGCCATCGGCGAGCACCAGCAGCCGCTGGCCGTAACGCTCCGCCTCGGCGATGTTGTGAGTGGAGAAGATCACCGTGGTGCCGCCGCCCGCCAGGCCCAGCACGAATGCCCAGAGGCGCTCCCGCTGACGGGGGTCCAACCCGGCGCTGGGCTCGTCGAGGAGCAGAACCAGCGGGCGGGCAAGGAGGCCGATCGCAATGTTGATCCGTTGCTGGTTTCCGCCGGACAGCGTTCCCACCTGGTCGTCCCGGCGCTCGGCGAGTCCGGTCTGGTCGAGCATCTCCTCGACCGCGGCCTCGGTGTCTGGCACCTTCTCGAGGTGGGCGAAGAGGCGCAGGTTCTCGGCCACGGTGAGGCGCCGGTAGACCGCCGCCTGCTGCGGAATCCAGCCGATCTCGCCGGGATGCCGGCTGACGGTGCCGCCGTCCTGGCGCCTGATCCCGGCCAGGATCGACAGCAGGGTCGTCTTGCCGGCGCCGTTGGGGCCAATGACCGCCAACAGCTCGCCGCGGTGGGCGTCGAAGCTGACACCCTTGAGCGCCTCGCGGTCGCCGAAGCGCTTGACGAGCTCGCGGGTCTCGACCACGACCTCGCCATCGGTCGACCGACCGGTGGTGGCGGATTCGCCGGACACGTCGAGGAAAGCTAGTGGGTCGCCCGGGTGGGGAATATCGGCCGCCCAAGGCGGGTTCGGCAGCGCCATCCCAGGTGCCGGCCTGGGGCGCAACTTCCACCCGTGCCGCTTGTTAGTGGGGGCGATGAGCGCGACAGCATCACGACGGGATGTGCGCCCGAGCGAAGAGCTCCGGTCGAGCAGGGCCAAGCAGCCGAGGTTGATCCGGCAAGCCAGCGCCTGGGTGCCCCGCCAGGCGCCTGAGCCGCTGCCGTTGCAAGATTTGGAGGAGTCGGATGCGCTGCGCTGGGTCGACATCTACGGCGGCGACCTGAGCAATGGCGAGGTGCTGGCCCTGCTCGGCCCCATCTGCCGGGGTGAGCTCACGGAGAAGATGGTCCGCGACCTGATCACCCCTCAGAGGTTCGCGGTCGGGGGGAGCTATCGCGACAGCGACGTGGTGGCCACATCCGCCTTCCGGATTCGCCACCGGCATTCGGACACCAACGGAAGCGCCACGAACGGCCACAGCGGCACCTCGGTCTTCGAGCCGGTGCAGATGCTGGTGGGCAATGACTGGCTGCTGAGCTGCTGGCTTCCGGCCAGGGTGTTTCGCGGGTTGGGGGACCCGGTCCATGTCGCCGACGACTCGTCCAGCGGGCTCTACCTGGCCGTGGCCCAGCGTTGGCCGGCCAGCCACGCAAGGAGCGCCGAGGGTCTCGCAAAGCTTGTGCGGCACGAGCTAGCCGGCACCGCCGGCTACCGACCGCCGATCAACTAACGCCGAAGCGAGCCGATCCGTGCGGTCCGGCAGGGGGACCGCACGGATCGGCGCGCCGGCTCGGGCCGCGCGCCGGGGGTTGACTGCCGCTGGTGGCAGAGCCCCTGACGGCCCACTAGGCTCTCTCGCCCGTGCGAGTCCTGTTCATCGGCGACATCGTCGGCAGTCCCGGCAGGGCGGGGCTCGCCGCGGCGATGCCCGAGCTTCGGCAGCGCCATACACCCGACCTCGTGCTGGCCAACGGCGAGAACTCGGCCGGTGGCGTGGGGATCACCGAGAAGACCGCCACCGAGATGTTCGAGATCGGCATCGACGTGATCACCACCGGCAATCACGTCTACCGTCACCGCGCGGTCTACGACTACCTGGATCGCAGCGACCGCGTGGTGCGCCCGGCCAACTATCCGGCCGGCAACCCGGGGCGCGGCGCAACGACTGTCGAAGCCGCGGGGAGGCGCGTCGCCGTCCTCAATCTGAGCGGCGGGGTCCAGCTCCAGGTCGCGCGCTCCCCGTTCGCCGAGGCCGACGCTCAGCTGGCCAAGCTCGAGGGTGAGGCAGACGCCGTGATTGTCGACTTCCATGCCGAGGTGACGAGCGAGAAGGTGGCGATGGGCTGGCACTTGGACGGGCGGGTCGCCGCCTGCCTGGGCACCCACACCCACGTCCCCACCGCGGACGCGCGCGTCCTGCCCGGTGGCACGGCATACATCAGCGACGTGGGCATGACCGGCTCGCGGGCCGGGGTGATCGGGGTGCGGCGGGAGCAGGCGCTGGAAGCCTTTCGCACCCACATGCCTGTCAAGTTCGACACGGCCGACGAAGACGTCTGGATCAACGCTGTTGTGGTGGAGGTCCGCGACGACGGCCTGGCGGAGTCGATCGAGCAGGTGCTGGTCCCGGCTGGACCAGGCCCGTAAGGGCCAGACCAAGAAACCACGGGATGTACAGATAGAACCAGTGCTCCGCCGTCAGCTGGACGGCGATCAGGACCGCGGCGGCCAGGGCGGCAGCCTGGGGCACGGAGCGGCGGCGGGGGACGAGGGCGACCAGGAGGGCGAGGGCGACCGCGAGCGCCTTGAGCATGGTCTGGAGCCATTCGAGCGAGTCGGTCTGGCCCCAGATGCTGAACGGGGAGCTGCGGTCGAGCTGACTCTCGACAGTGCGCTCGTAGAACGTGCCAAGGCCGGGCTCGACGGCGGGAAGGGCGAGCATCAGGGCGAGACCGCCGATGAAGGCGACCGAGAAGAAGGCGAGCGCTCGGAGCCTCGGCAGCGCGAGCGCTCGGCGGTGGACGCCGTCGCCTCGGTCGAGAAGACCCCGCTCGCCGGCCGCGAACAGCGGGGCGAGCGCCAGCGGGGCGAACTTGGCGAGGGTGGCGAGGGCGAGCAGAGCGCCGCGTTTGATCGGCGAGCCAAAGGCAACCAGCGCCCAGACGAGCACCGCCGCGATCAGCGTGTCGTTGGAGTTGGACTGGAGCGCGTAGGCGGTGAACGGGTAGGCGGCCCAGGCGAAGCCAAGGATGATGCCGAGGCGTGCCCCACCGAGCTGGCGCCCAAGGACGAACAGCCCGGCGACCGTGGCCAGGTCGAAGAAGAGCGCGGCGGCATGGGCGGCGGGGAGGCTGTCCCAGGCGCCGTGCCACGGCAGCGCGAGCTCGAACGGGATGTATGCGTAGTAGTTGAAGGGGCCGTAGGTGTCACCGAAGGGATTGTCGGAGGGGAAAGCGTTCAGGCCCCAGACGGCCTGCCCGTGGGTGATGTGGTCGGCGCCGATCACCCCCGCATAACCCACGTCGATAACGCCGGAGTCGGCGATGTTGAGGGCGATTCGAAAGCCGAGCAAGAACGCGCCGGCGAGGCCCAGCCAGACGGTCGGCGCCGACGGCCGAAGCCCCTCCCCGGCGCCGCGGAACCCCACCCAGAGCATCCGCGCGAGGAGATATACGAGCGGCGGGTAGGCGAGCGGCACGCTGACGCCGATGTTGGCGGCGTTGAAGAAGATCGCCGAGAGGCCGAACGACAGCAGGACCAGCAGATCGAGGTGGACGATCCGCCACTTGCGGCGCCAGTCGAGGAGGCCGAGCAGGAAAATCGCCGCGAGCGGCAACCAGACGTACGGGGCATTCAGCTTGTGGCCGAACTGTTCGGGGTAGCCGCGAGCCATCTGCCAGGCGATCTGGTAGCCGGTCCAGGACTCGCGCACCGTCCCGGTGGCGTCGTCGACGATCACCTGTACCCGTTCCGTCTCGCCGTCATAGAAGTCCACCTGCCAGGTGCCGGGCTTGGCCTGCGCGGAAACGCTGAGCCGCCCGTGGCGCCGGCGCTGCTCGGCGAACTTGGGATCGGTGCGAGCGATGCGAATCGCCCGGGCCTCGTCAAGATTCGTCGCCGGCTGGCCGGCTCGCGGCGCTGTGGCCGTCGCCGTCGACGACCCCGCCTTCGCCGCCGGAGTCGAGCCGGGCGCGGGGGTGCCCTGCCCAAGCGCCGCGACGGGCAGCGCGAGCGCGATCACGACGGGGGCGACGAGCGCCGCGCGGCTCAGGCCGATTCTAGGCGTGAGGAGGCGATCGACGGCGGGACTCAGCGCCCTTCTGCGCCGAAGGTCCACAGCTTGTTGCCGATGAAGTTGAAAGGCATCGCGGCGGCCACCGCGAGGGCCTGGGAGGGAAGCTCCGGGGCACCGGCGACATCGACCAGGAGGTAAAGCAGGACCAGGTTGACGCCCAGCGCCAGCACGCTGACGGTCAAGAAGCGCGCCGCCTGGAATCCCGGGTGGCCGTCGGTGGCGCGAAAGGTCCAGTGGCGGTTCCAGAGGAAGTTGTTGGTCACGGCGACGCAGAAGGCGCCCAGCGCGGAGGTGATGTGGTGGATGCCGAGGGCCTCGGCCATGACGGCGAACACGGCGAGGTTGATCACGTACCCGGTGGCGCCAACCACGCCGAACTTGAACAGCTGCGCCCAGTTCTCGGGCTTCCGGGTGCCCAGATGGATCCGAAGAGCGAGCTGCCAGGTCCAGTCGGCGGCGCGGGCGGTGGCATCGCGCGCCCGCTCGGTCCGGCGAAGGGCCGCGGGCGCGGGGAGCTGGGTCTCCTCGACTCGCCTCACCGGGCGACCTCCAGCTCAGCCTCGGTTGCCTCCCGTGCCTCCGGCGCACGCATGTTGGTGTCGTCGTGGACACCGAAGTGGCCGAGGACGAGCGCCGAGATGTCGCGCAGCGTCCACTGCTCGCGCGCTTCCTCGACTCCCGGCTCGAGGCCGCAGAGGACCAACGGGCCTAGCGAGTCGCCAGCGAGGAGGGCGCCGTGGCTGGCGCCTCCGACGTGCGTGGCTCCGCCCCAGTCCACGCACTCGTAGCCCTGTTTCAGGGAGACCAGCAGGTCGCCCGCCGTCGGGGCCGTGAGCGCCGACCACAGCCGCATCAGGCCATCCGGATACACGGCGTCGTCCAGCCGGCCGTCTCGCAGCTCGATTGCGAGCGCACCGAGCTCGCCCTCGGTGTCCCAGCTTGAGCCGCGCCGGTCGGAAATCTGCGATCCCGGCCGAAAGCGGAGCTCGCCACGCGCGCTCTCCACCACCGCCTCGGGCCTGGGCCCGTTGTCGGACGACAGCCAGGCGACCAGGTCGACGCCGTCCAGACTGCGAAGGCGGCCACGTACGCCGGCGTGGGTGGCCGCGCGGCGTCCGCCCTCCGCCAGGAGGTAGATCGCGGCCGCCCGTGCGGTCGGGCTCACGGCAAGCTCCGCCGAATCCGGCCGCTCGGCATTCGCCGCCAGCACCTTCCACTCCTCGTCCAGCGCCGTCGCCAGCGGCACGCGCCGTTTCGACGTCTGTCTGGGCGTGGTCGGCCATCAGGATCACCGCGTGAGCGTCCAGGAAGGCGTCGATCCCGCCGGCCTCGTCGACGATCTCGCCGAAGCTGCGGTCGGCGTGGGAGATCGAGTCGAGCATCGCGTCGATCCCGTAGGTGTGAGTGTGGTGATCGTTGTCGGGGAGCGAGAAGAGCAGGAAGTCGTAGAGGTCCTCCCGCACCAGCTCGCGGCCCACGCAGGCGGAGTAGGTGTCGCGGGTTCCCGGACGCGCGAGGGTCGGCTTGCAGGGGACCCTGCGGCTGGCATACAGCTCACCGTAGAAGAGCTCGTCGGGCCCCCAGACCGCGTGGCGGAACTTGGCGGCCACCGCCACCCTGCGCATCAGTCCCTCGAGGCTGAGCTGGTGGCGCCGGCGTCCGCGAAAGATCAAAAACGGCGTCACCGCCGTCCGCACCCCGGCGTCGCCCAGGCGCTCGAACACGGTTTCCACCTCGTGCGAGAGGTGGGCCATGTTCATGTTGTAGACGGTGTCGTAGAGGGTCCTGAAGAGACCGAAGGCGCGGGTCGCTTCCAGGGAGGAGCCGTACTCGACGTAGCGGTGCTCGGCGCGGTGGTACCAGTTCATGCCGCTGATGCCGTGCCGGTCCGGTCCGGTCGCCCGTGGCGATCTCCGAGCAGGCGACGGGCGTCACCGAGGGAAAGGACGAGACGCAGTCGCCGATCAGCGAGCCGCGCTCGAGCAGGGCGGCGAAGTTCGGCGCCAGGTCGTCGGCCACCGCCCGCAGCAGCATGTCGGTGCGAAGCGAATCGACGACGATGAGGCAGAGCTTGCGCGAGGCGGGCATTCGATCTCCTGAGTCTGACGGCGGCGAAGGCGGGTGGCTCACCGGAGCACCCGCAACCCCTCGTACTTGCGCTGGGCGCGGCGGCGGCGAGCCAGGCCAAGCCAGACGATGACCAGCAGTGCGACCAGGGCAACCGGCTCGACGAACAGCGACGCGGCAGCAAGGACCAGCGCACCCAGGGCGACGATCAGCCCGATCGACGACGCGCCCTCGTGCCGCGCCAGGGCCCCGGCGACGACCCCGTTGACGATCCCGAACGTGAGCACGGCGATCGCGGCCCCCACCAGCCAGCCCGGCCAGGCAGGGTGGTCGGCAGCGGACAGCGAGGCCCCGAACAGAAACCCGCCGCCGATCGCAGCCGCGCCGGCAAGCAGGAACCCGATCACCCCGCGGCGCCCGGAGGCGCCGCCGAAGGTGCCGGCCGCGAGCGCCAGCCCGATCCCCTGGCAGGTGGCTAGGAAGAGGTCCATCGGCGAGCGGCGAAGGCTAGCGAGTACGCCGACCCCTCCCGGCTGTGGGCGCCGGCCCTGGCGGAGCGGCTAGGCGCCGCCGAACTCCAGCGTGCGACCGCAGCCGGCCAACGTCAGCCTCAGCGGTCCGTCGGTTGTCACGTCGAGCTGCGGGTGGCAGCTGAGGCGGGCGCGAGCGGGGTGGACGACGACCCGCCACAGGTTCTCGGCATCGAGATGCAGCACGTCGCGGGCGGGGGCCGGCGTCGCAGCGTCCCAGCTCTTCCGCCGCTCTTCGTAGGCCAACGGACCGAGATTGCCGCCCTGGAGCGTGTCGGGGTAGGTTTGGGTCGGATTCTCCGCCGGGTCGTTTTGCCTGAATCCCTCCGAGCGGGCATCCACCCGTCCCAAGGGCGCGGTGCCGCTCGAGTTCGCGCAGCTTCAGCCCCGAGAGCCAGTAGGCGTGGTCGGCCACGGTGCCAGCCGTGGGAAAGCTCATCGTCGGGTTGACGACGTAGGTCACATGAGCCGGGTTCCGGTTGACCTCCTGGGTGCCGAGGAAGGCCGCCACCGGCGCGTACTGGTCGTTGACGGCGAGCGCGAAGTGGTCCGCGGTCGTGAACAGGTCGAACCTGTAGCGATAGCCCAGATCGTCGAAGGTCTGAGCCTGCGCAACCGGGCCGGCGAGCGGAACCAGCTCGTCCTGGCTTCCGTTCCAGATCAGGAAGGGGATGTTCCGTACCGAGCCCAGCATGCGGTTGGTGTTGCTCGCCTCGCCGCCCGGTTGCGGCGGAGAGGGCGGCACCCAGACGCCGAGCCCTGGCGGCCCGACCGACGGGGTTCGCCCGCGCGAACAGGTCCGGATACTGGGTCGCGAACTTGTAGGTGCCGTAGCCGCCCATCGAGTAGCCGGAGATCGCCGTCCAGCGCTGATCGAGCCGGTAGCGGTTGGCGACATCGGCCCAGACCTCGAAGGTGTCGGCTCCCGCGTGGCCGTAGTACCAGCCGTCGGGGCCGCGTCCCTCGGGCGTGATCACGATCGACCCCGGACCTCGCTCGCCGAGCTGCGACTGGTTGCGGCTCTCGCCGAACTGGTTGTAGTTGGCGCCGAGCGAGTGGAGCAGCAGGGTGAGGCCGTAGCCATCCCGCGGAGCGGGACCCCTGGGGACGTAGATCGCATAGGGCTGGAGCCGCCCGCGGAGCTCGCCCTGGCAGTCGTTGGCGCTGCCGCAGGTGGTCGAGTAGTCGGCGCCCTGCTTGGTCTCGAAATGGCTGGCGAGGATCCGGTCCATGGGGCCGGTGCGCGGCACGCCGCCGGGCTTGCCGTACAGGTTGTCCGTGACCCCGGCCTCGAGCTTGCCGAAATCGACCTTGGCGAAGAAGGGGGCGAGATCGTTGCCGGCGAGCGCGTTGCCCTGCTGGCGGTCGCGCCACCACGCTGGGTCGCTGAAAACGGTGTTCGGCGGGAACGTGTGCTGCCAGGGCTCGCGGAAGCGGAAGGCGGCGTTGAAGAAGGCCGCGGGATTGGCGAGGCCGGCAGCGCCTCCGGGGCGAGTCGCGGTGGCGGCGTCGCCGGGCCCGAGATACCGCCCTGCCGCCTTGTTCCAGAGCCCGACCCCGGCGGCGAGGCGCACTGGGCGCCTGCCCGGGTCCCAGACGCGGTGTGAGACGAGGACCTGGATCTGGCGCCGCCGCGCGTCGATCGACACCTGCGGCGCCGGCTTGATCACCTTCGAGTCGCTGGCGCGCACGAGCTCCGCCCTGCAGGCCGTGGACGGTGAGGAAGAGCGCCGCAGGTGCGCGCACGTTGGCCCCGTGGGGGAAGTTTCGGGGCTGGGCCGAGCCGCCGATCGCGATCGTCGTCGCGACTGAAGCCGGGTCCTTGAGCGTGTTGAGGGTGATCCGGAAGGCGGTGGCGTTCGCAAGCGGCTTGACTCGTAGCTCGACCAGATCAGCCGCGTTGTTGGCGTACACCGGATTGGTCGGGTAGGTGTAGGTGCCGTTCGGAGCCGAGAACGAGTCCTCACCGGTGCGAGGATCACCCGGGTCCCGGGAACCGCCGTGGGCGCCGTGGTCGTCGTAGAGGAAGTCCTGATAGAGGAACTCGCCCTGCCGGTAGGCACTCGCGCCCGAGATCAGGATCGGCGCGGCCCGCCAGATGCCCCTGTTCTCGAGTTGCGGCGCACTGGCCGGCGGGCGGTAGAGGATGTCCGGGCCGGGCCGCGGGGGCGGACCCTGGTACAGCGAGCCGCTAGCGGCGGGCGCCCCGCCCCAAAGCGCGATCGCCGCCACCACACTGGCAAGCACAACCCCCATCCCCACTCGCGCCCTGAGCACGCTCCCACTCTATCCGAGCCGTGCCGCCTGGCGGGCCGGCTGCGCGCATCCGCCCTTCCGGCAGAGGTCGGACGGCTTCGGCACACTAGACCGATGCCGGAGCAGCAGAACTCCCCGTCCCCGCCCGAGCGGCGGGCCCTCCCTGCCCACCGTCGCGCCCACCAAACGGCGCACGACCTGGAGCGCTACGCGGACCTGTTCGCGCAGCGCACCCGGGTCATGCGGTCGTCGGCAATGCGCGACCTGATGGCGATCACGGCGCGCCCGGACGTGATCTCCCTCGCAGGCGGCCAGGCCGACACCTCGACCTTCCCGCCCGAGACCTTCGCGGCCCAGATGACCCGGATCGCCCAGGAGTCGTCGGCCGAAGCGCTCCAGTACGGGCCCACCGAGGGGTTCGAGGCGATGAAGGCGGCGATCTGCGGCGTAATGGCCGCCGAGGGGATGGCGCCGGACCCGGAGGATGTGATCGTCACCACCGGCGGCCAGCAGGCCATCGACCTGGTCACCAAGACCCTCGTCGATCCCGGTGACCCGGTGATCTGCGAGGCGCCCACCTACCCCGGCGCGGTCCCCGTGTTCAGCTCCTACCAAGCCGAGACTCACCAGATCGAGATGGACGAGGCGGGCATGAAGGTGGACCAGCTCGAGGCCCTGCTCGATCGCCTCGAGTCGGATGGGCGGCGGCCGAAGTTCATCTACTCGGTGCCGACCTTCCAGAACCCCGCCGGGGTCACCCTCTCCGCCGAGCGGCGGCGCCGTCTGGTCCAGCTGGCGCGGGAGCGCGAGGTGCTGGTGGTCGAGGACAACCCCTATGGCTTGCTGCGCTACGAGGGAGAGGCCCAGCAGGCGCTCTACCTCCTCGACGGCGGCGACTACGTGATCTACATCGGCACGCTGTCCAAGATCCTCTCGCCCGGGATCCGCCTGGGCTGGGCGGTGGCCCCGCCGCCCGTGATGGAGAAGATGGCGCTCGGAAAGCAGGCCACCGACCTCTGCACCTCGACGCTCGCCCAGTACTTCGCGCTGGAGTACTTCGCCGAGGATCGCTGGCGCGACTACGTCGACAGCCTCTGCGAGGTCTACCACTCGCGTCGCGACGCGATGCTCGAGGCGCTCGAGCGGCACTTCCCTGCGGCGGCGACCTGGACCCGGCCGGAGGGCGGGATGTTCGTCTGGGCCACCCTGCCCTCCTACATCGACACCTCCGACCTGCTCGCCAAGGCGCTGCGCGAGAACGTGGCCTTCGTCCCCGGTGCCGCCGCCTACGTCGACGGGCAGCAGGGGACGAGCTCGATGCGGCTCAACTTCTCCGGCTTCGACGAAGACCGGATCCGGGAGGGAATCCGTCGGATCGGCAAGGTGGTGAGCGAACAGGTGGCGCTATACGAGACCATCACCGGCGAGCACCGATTGCCGCCCGGGCCCTCCCGCGGACCGGAGGCCGGCGCCGGCGAGCTCGCGCAAGAGGGAGGACACGTGGTCCCGCTGCGCCCGCGCGACGAGCGGGCCTAGATCGGTCGATGAAGGTTGCCGTGCTGAAGGGAGGCAGGTCGCTGGAGCGCCAGGTCTCCCTGCGTTCCGCTGCGCGGGTCGAGGACGCGCTCGAATCGCTCGGCCACCAGGTGGTGCCGCTGGACGCCGGTGCCGACCTGGTGCGACGGCTGAAGGAAGAGGCGCCCGATGCCGCCTTCATCGCCCTGCACGGCCCCGGCGGCGAGGACGGCACGCCGCAGGAGCTGCTCGAGATCCTGGGCATCCCCTACACGGGCCCCGGAGTTGCCGCCTGCATCCGATGCATGGACAAGGTGCTGGCCAAGCACCTGCTCCGCGGCGCCGGCATCCCAACACCCGATTGGGTCGCCTTCAACTCCACCGCCTTCCAAGAGCTGGGCGCCGCCGACGCGCTGGAGGAGATCGAGGCGAGCCTGGAGTTCCCCCTGGTTGTCAAACCAGGGGCGCAGGGATCGGCGCTCGGGGTCCGGCTCGCCGGCTCGCGCGACGACGTCCCGGAGGCGCTCGTCGCGGCCTTCAGCTATGACGACCGGGTGCTGCTCGAGCGCCACGTCTCCGGGCGAGAGCTGGCGGTCTCGCTGCTGGACGGTGAGCCGCTGCCGGTGGTCGAAGTGCGCCCCAAGGAAGAGGACTTGTTCAACTACGAGGCCCGCTACGAGATCGGCCGCACCGAGTACGTCTGCCCGGCGGAACTGGCCGGTGCCGAGGCCGCCGAGGTGCAGGGAACCGCGACTCGCGCCTACGAGGCGCTCGGCTGCACCGGCTTCGCCCGCGTGGACCTGATTCTGGATGCCGACTCCACCCCCCAGGTGCTGGAGGCGAACGCGATCCCGGGCCTCACCGACACGAGCCTGTTCCCGATGGCGGCCGACGCCGCCGCGATCAGCTTCGAGGACCTCGTGGCGCGGATCGTCGACCTTGCGGTAGCCCGGTCGGGGCTAGCGACAAAGTCGCGGTAGTCGGTTCTACTCCTCGCCTTTGGCGAAGTCCTCGGGCGTCACCTGGTCGAGGAAGTCCTTGAACTTCTCGACCACCTCCTCGGTGTCCTCGACCTCGTGCTCGAACTCGATCGAGGACTCGTCGATGACGTCGTCGGCGGCGAAGATCGGCGCCTGGGTCCGCACCGCCAGGGCGATCGCGTCCGAGGGACGGGAATCGATCTCGAGCTCGGAGCCGTTCATCGAGATCGTGATCGACGCATAGAAAGTGTTGTCACGCAGTTCGGTGACCGCCACCCGCTCACACTTTGCGTCCACCTGCTCGAGCAGGTCAGAGAGCAGGTCGTGGGTCATCGGTCGAGGGGTCGAGGCGCCCTGAAGCTTCATCAGGATCGCCGCCGCCTCGGGGTGGCCGATCCAGATCGGCAGAAACCGGTTCCCGTCCACCGTCTTCAACAGAACGATCGGCTGCTTGCCGACCATGTCGAAGCTCACGCCATAGATCTGCATCTGCTGCACGGTGATCTCCCGGGCCGCGCCGGCCTGCGAGCCATTATACGAGCGGGTCGGCACTGTGACCGGAGCGCTGACGCCACCGCTCGGGGCCCGTCCGGACCCCGGGACAGGGGCAAAAGGGCGATAATCGACCCCGTGTCCGAGGCTCGCCAACAGGCCTTCATCGAGGCTCCAGTGGGCGTGGTCTGGGAGCTGCTCGAGGACGTCGACCGGCATTCGGAGTGGTGGCCGCGGGTGCTCGAGGTCGAATGTGACGATGATTTCGAGCCCGGCTGCACGTACCGCGAGGTGGTCCGAGGCCCAGTGGGCAAGGACGAGATGCTGCTCCGCGTGGATCGGATGGAGGACTGCAAGGAGCTCCTGATCCGCTGCGTCAACACCGGCACCTTCGTCCACTTGCTGCTTACGGAGGCGCAGGAAGGGACTTTCGTCGACGCCAGATTCGGGATGGAGCCGGCCAAGCTCCAGTACCGAGTCTTCGACCTCGTCGCGGGCAAGCGCTACTTCCGGAGCTGGCTCCGGCAGTCGGTCGAGGCGATGCAGCGCGTCGCACGCGAGCGAGCCGCCCGCGTGTAGCGTCAGTCGTCGTGAACGACGACGACTGGACAGGGAGCGTCCTTGAGGACCGCCTTCGATGTGCTGCCCTCCAGTCTCGCGCGAAGCCCCTTCAGCCCTCGCGACCCGACGACGATCGCCGCCACCTCTCGCTTGCGAGCGAGCCCGACGATGGCGTCCGCCACATGCACCTCGTCCGCCACCGCTAGTCCCTCTGCCTGGAGCCCCACCGACTGGGCAAGCTCAACTCCATCGTGTGCGGTGCGCCGGGCGCGCTGATGCAGCTCCTCCTCGATTTCGCGCGCCCCCTCGACGTCTACCGGAACCGGCTCTATCCCCGGAGCAGCTGCCGCAATCGAGGTCTCGTACGCCAGGGCAGGCTCCCATACGGTCACCACCAACGCCTCGCGCGAGCCGAACAGCTTGGCTGCCTCGCGAATCGCCTGGCGCGCCGTATCCGAGCCGTCGTAAGCGATGAGAACGGGCGCGTCAGCAGCGGTCATTCGCGACGCAGGTTAGGGCCTTTCGTCAGAGCAGGCGTGCGTCCTCTGGGCGAACACTAGGGTTGAAGCTGGGCGACCTGGATGGGCGATCCTGGACTCGAACCACAGCGAGCCCGGATGGCGAGCGATGGCCCTGGTTCGAGGCCAGGGCGACCTGGATGGGCGATCCTGGACTCGAACCAGGGACCTCCTCCTTATCAGAGAGGCGCTCTGACCGACTGAGCTAATCGCCCCGCGCGGCTCATTGTAGAAAGCCCCGGTCTCCCCGATGGCCGAGTTGCGATTCATATGGGATCGCAACTCGGCCGTCGTCCCTGGGGTGGCCGCCCACTAGGCTGGCGCGCGATGCCTCGCCGGCCCGACATGCCGCCGCTCCAGTGCGCGGCGCTCGCGGCGGACCCCATCGAGCAGTTCCGCGACTGGTACGAGCGCGCCGAACGGGAGGTCGCCCTGGCGCACGCCATGACCCTGGCCACCGTGGACCTGGATGGGACGCCCGACGCGCGCATGGTGCTGCTGAAGGGGTTCGGGCCGGACGCGTTTCGCTTCTTCACCAACCTCGCGTCAGCGAAGGCCAGACAGCTCGAGGCCGCGCCGCGGGCGGCGCTGGTGCTGTATTGGCGCGAGCTCGACCGCCAGGTGCGGATCCGCGGCCCGGTCCAACTGCTGCCGGAAGCGGCCTCGGACGAGTACTTCGCGACCCGGCCCCGCGAGGCTCGAATCGGTGCCTGGGCCTCACCCCAAAGCGAGCCGCTGCCCGACCGCGCGACCCTGGACGCTCGCGTCGATGAGGTGGGGAAACGCTTCTCCGGCTCCGAGATTTCCCGCCCACCGTTCTGGGGCGGCTACGCCCTTCGCCCCGAGCAGATCGAGTTCTGGCAGGGCCAGGCCGCCCGCCTCCATGATCGCTTCCTCTATACGCGCGAGGGAGACGGCTGGCGGATTACGCGGCTGGCACCCTAGCCCCCGGAGTCCCGCTCCCGGGCGAAGGCCAAGAGTTCGTCCAGGTCGTCGAAGCGGAGCTCGACACGGATTCCGCGGCGGGCCGGACGGACGCGGACGCTGGTGCCGAGCGCCGACTCGAGCGTCTCCTCGGCGCTGGCCAAAGCGGCCTCCTGATCGGGGTGGGGCACGAGCCTGGGGCCGGTTGGAGCATCGACCTTCTTCGCCCGGCGCTCCGTCTCGCGAACCGACCAACCCCGCGCGGCGGCCTCGCGGGCGAGCGCGCGGCGTGCGTCGTTGTCAGGCGCCTGGAGGATCGCCCGGCCGTGACCCTCGCTGAGCTCTCCTGAGGCGAGCAGGTCGAGCACATCGTCGGGAAGATCGAGCAGGCGGATGAGGTTCGAGATCGACGGGCGACTGCGGCCGAGCCGCCGCGCGAGCTGCTTCTTGCTTAGACCCAGATCCTCGACCAGCGCCGCGCAGGCGCGCGCCTCGTCCACGGGGTTGAGGTCCTCCCGCGCCATGTTCTCGATCAGGGCCGTCTGCAGGCGCTCGGCTTCGCTCTCGTCGCGGACGATCACCGGCACCGTCTGTAGACCGGCCTCCCGCGCCGCCCGCCAGCGGCGCTCGCCGGCGATCAACTCGTAGCGCCCGTCGCGAATCGGACGCACGATCAGCGGCTGGACCACTCCGGCGTCGGCGAGCGACGCCGCCAAGGTCTTGATCGAGTCGGGACTGAAGCGCGTCCGCGGCTGGCGCGGGTTGCGACGGATCAGCTCCACCGGCAGCTCCCGAAGCTCCGGCTCCTCGAGCGGTGTCTCCGGCAGGATCGCGGCCAGTCCGCGCCCCATCCCCGGCTTAGCCATGAACCTTCACCCCCACGTCAGCCGGAGCGGCCTGGACGCGCTCGACCGATACCCGGTCGGCCTGCTCCCGCTCCGCGAGCTCGAGTGCAAGTTCGCGATACGCGACGGAGCCACGCGAGGCCGGCGCATGTTCGACCACCGGCACGCCGAAGCTGGGGGCCTCGGCGACCCGGACACTGCGGGGAATCACGGTGCGAAACATGAGCTCGGCGAAGTGATCGCGAAGCTGGCGCTCGACCTCCTGGGCGAGCTTCGTTCGCTCGTCGTGCATGGTGATCACGACGCCGGTCAGAACCAGGCCCGGGTTCAGCTTGAGCCGCAGCAGGCGTACCGTGTCGAGGAACTGCACAAGCCCCTCGAGGGCCAGGTACTCCGCCTGTACCGGAACGATCACGCGATCGGCGGCCACGAGCGCGTTCATGGTCACCGGCCCCAGCGACGGGGGGCAGTCGAGGAGGGTGATTCCGAACCGCTCCCTGACCGGGCCGAGCATGCGGCGCAGGTGACGCTCCGAGCGCTTGATTCGGGGCAGCTCGACTGCCGCGCCCGCAAGGTCCCGGTTCGCCGGCACGATCCACAGGTTGTCGGGACCCGCGGGCTGCGCCGCTTCGGCAACCGAGCACTGGCCAATCAGGCAGTCGTAGGAGGAGGGACGAAGCTCTCGCCCCAGGCCGAGGGCAATGGTCGCGTTGCACTGCGCGTCAAGGTCGCACAGCAGCACCTGGGTCCCGCCGCTCGCGGCGCAGGCGGCAACGTTGACGGCGGTCGTCGTCTTGCCGACACCTCCCTTCTGGTTCGCGATCGCGTAGACGGAACCCATCCGGTGCGACCTTACCCACGAGGGGAGATGGCGTTTTTGCGGATCCGTGCGAGGAGGGCCCGAGCCTCCGACCGGGGGTGGCGTCACCGACCACCCAGGGGGCGCTTCTTCGCCATCCCGGGGCGCCGGGGGAGGTGGCCGGGGGTCGGTCCCGTCTTTCGCAGCACATGCAGGTGGCGATGTCGCGAGCCCGCGTAAGGACCCACCCACCTGATCTCCGACGGCTCCATCGCCAGGTGCGCCGAAGCCCGCTCCAGCTCGGCCTCCTCCTCCTCGTTTCGGCGTCCCTTCCAGGCGACGAGAGCGCCTCCCTCGACCAGCAGCGGTGACGCCAGCTCGGCCAGCGTCGAGAGCCGTCCGACCGCCCGGACGGCGACGGCGTCGTAGCCCCCACGCCCCCCCTCAGGTGGCGGAGCGGCGGCCCAGCTCTCCGAACGCTCGCAGACCACCCGGGCGTTCGCCACCGCTGCTCGCTCGATCGCCATGCGGATGAATTCGCACTTGCGTCCGGTCGACTCGATCAGGTCGACTCGGCCCTCGGGCAGCGCCACCGCTATCGGCAGGCCAGGGAAGCCGGCGCCTGCTCCCAGGTCGGCGATTCGCCGCGCGACCCGCAACTCCTCGACCTCGAGGCCGGTCAGCGAATCGGCGACGTGGACGCGCCACGCCTGCTCGGGGTCACGCACGGCGCTCGGCGCCGCCCGCTCGTGGGCGAGCAGCTCGAGGATCGTGCGCAACGCCCCACGCGCCTGGTCGGAGAGCTGGAGCGAGGCGCCAGACTCGGCGCTCAATCGCTGAGTAGGGGAGCCACGATCACACAGCGCTCGGGCTCCTCACCTTCACTGAAGGTCTCGACCCCGGCGCGATCCTTGAGGTGCTGATGGACGACGCGACGCTCGGACGGCGTCATCGGCTCGAGCTCGATCTCCTTCCCGCTCTTCAGCGCCCGCTCGGCGGCACGATCGGCCTGCCCCTCGATCGCCTCCTGCCGACGTTCCCGGTAGCCGGCGGCGTCCACGACCACACGTTTCCGCTCTTGAAGCCCCCGGAACGCGGCCCGGTAGCAGAGCAGCTGCACCGCGTCGATCGTCTGGCCCCGGCGCCCGATCAGCAAGCCCACGTCCTCTCCGTCAACGCGGCCGACGATTTGCTCGGCGTCCTCGTCGACTTCAACGTTGGCCTCGACATCCAGTGCGTCGACGACCCGCTCCAGAATCGCCCTCACCCGCTCGGCCGGCTCGGCCGGCAGATCGGTGTCGCCGTCGCTCGCCACCGGGCGAGTCTATTGAGAGGAGGGCAGGAGATGGAGGCGCGCGTCGAAGCAGAAGGGTTCGGCTAACGTCGTCGCTTCTTCTTGCGCGGCGGGGGCGGGCGGCGGCTTCGCGGCCTGTTTCTGGTCCTCCACCTGCTTGAGGTGGGCGGCGGGATGAGCTTCTTGACCACCCACTGCTGGCCCATGGTCCACACGTTGGTGGTGATCCAGTAGATCACCAAGCCCGCGGGAAAGCTGATGATGAACGGCGTGAAGAAGACGGGCAGCGCGTACATCAGCAGCGTCTGGTTGCCCTCGGCCGAGGCGGCCATGATCGAGGTCGAGCCGACCATGGTCACGAAGTAGAGGACCACGAGGATGACCAACGCCGCGCCGGTCGCCGCCTCGTCAAGGGGGATGTCGAAGAAGTCCGGGTTGCTCCCGGGCGCGTTGATCTCGTCCTTGAACTCGTCGCTGCGCAGGAGATAGAACAGCGCCAGGAAGACCGGAAGCTGGAGCAGCAGCGGGACGCAGGACGCGAACGGGTTGATCTTGTTCTCCTGGTAGAAGGCCATCATCTCGCGCTGCATCCGCTGCCGGTCGTCCTTGTACTTCTGCCTGGATCTTCTTGATCTCCGGCTCGGTGAGCCTGGAGCGAGCGCATCAGCGGTCTGCTCAGGGACAACGGCAGGATCACGATCCGGGTGACGAAGGTCAGCAGGATGATCGACACGCCCCAGCCGACCCCGACGTCGTCGTGAAAGAACGTCAACACGGCGTTGGCGACGTCGATCAGCGGCTGGAGGGGGTTGGCCGCGAGCAGCAGCATCAGGCGGGCACCCCGGGCTTCGGCTTGAAGAAGCGGGCGCTCCTCCACCGGGTCGTAGCCCCCATGGCTGAACGGGTTGCAACGGGCGAGACGCCAGGCGGCGAGAATCGAGCCGCGAACGGCGCCCGAGCTCACGAATCGCCTGCACCGCGTACGGAGAGCAGGTCGGCTCGTACTTGCAGCGACGCGGGAGCGCCGGGGAGATCAGGCGCTGGTAGAGGCGGATCGGAGCGAGGACGATTGCGAGGAGCGCGCGTTTCACGTTTTACGCTCCCAACTTAGACGGTTCCGCCCGTCAGCCCCGGCCTCCGAGATCAGCTCCTCGAGGGCGGTCGCGACGGCGCCGGGACCCTCGCGTTCCACCAGGCCCGCAGCGTCGGGACGAGCGACGAGGACGAAGTCGTGACCGCGCGGGAGCCTCTCGTCGAACGACCAGAATGCCTCTCTCAGGCCGCGCTTCACCGCATTTCTGTCCGTGGCCCCTCCGAGCTTGCGGCTGACCGAGATCCCGAGGCGAACCTGACCCTGCTCATCGTCGGTATCCGACTCGCGCCGCGGGAAGGCGTAGAGGACCAGGAAGCGGTTGGCGTGGGAGCGGCCCTCGCGATAGACGCGCTCGAAATCGCCACTCCGCGACAGGCGGCCGCGCCTGCGCCGCTCGCCCGGCGTCACGGCGTCAGCCGCTTGCGTCCCTTGCGGCGACGACGCTTGATGACCTGGCGCCCGCTGCGGGTACGCATACGGGCACGGAACCCGTGCGTCTCGGCGCGCTTGCGCTTCTTGGGCTGGTAGGTCCGCTTCACGACCGGCGAGGCAGTATACGAGCCGGCGGCTGCCCCCCTTCGGGCCTTCTCCAAACGACCGGATCTGTTTTTCGCGCGTAATGCGGGCTCGCCCCGCGACCCCCCTCGGCGCGGCCGGCGCGCCGATCTATGATCGCGCGCCGTGTCCCCGGAAGCCCTCCCCGACGATCTCGCCTCGATCTGGGAGCGCGTCCGGGGGGAGCTTCGGGCTCACCTCCCAAGCGCCACCTTTCAACTCTGGATCGCGCCTCTGCGGCCGGTCTGCGCTCAGGGGAACACCCTCCACCTCGCCGCCCCGCAGACCACGCGCACCTGGGTCGAACGCCGCTACTCGGCGCCGATCCGCGCCGCGTTGCGGGCCACCGCCCCCGGGCTCGAGCGCGTCATCTTCCTCACAGAGGGCCAGGGTGCCAGCCAGGGGCCGCCAGCCGAGCGCTGGGCCGGCTCCGTCCAGTCATTGCCGCTCGATCCCGCCCACACCTTCGAGCGGTTCGTGATCGGCGGCGGCAACCGGCTCGCCCACTCAGCCGCTCTCGCCGTCGCCGAGCTGCCCGGCGAGGCCTACAACCCGCTGTTCGTGCACGGGCCCCCGGGGCTCGGCAAGACGCATCTGCTGGGCGCGATAGCCGACTACCTGAGGCGGCAGGCCCCGAGCTGACCGTTCACTACACGACCGCGGAGCGATTCACGACCGAGTTCGTCGGCGGGCTCCGCAAGGACGGTCCGGAGCGCTTCAAGCAGCGCTACCGGAAGCTCGACGCCCTGCTGATCGACGACGTGCAGGTGCTCGAAGGCAAGGAGCAAACCCAGGAGGAGTTCGTACACACCTTCAACGCCCTTCACGCCGCCGGCAAGCAGATCGTCCTCTCCAGCGATCGCCCACCGGAGGCGATCACGCGCGTGGCCGAGCGCCTGCGCGACCGCTTCGCCTGGGGCCTCTGTGCCGAGCTAAGCCGCCCCGACCTTTACACCCGCACGGCGCTCCTGTGGCGGATGACCCTCGAAGGCCCCTTCGAGCTGGGCGACCCCGCAGCGCTTAATGAGATCGCCAGCCGCGTGCTTGGGCAACGTCCGCGGCCTCCAAGGTGCCATGACCCGCGTCGCGGCGTTCTCGTCCATGCTCGGCGAGCCCGTGACGACGGCCTTGGCGCACCGCGCGCTCGCCCCATCACTCCCTGACGGCTCCCAGGCACCCTCGCAGCCCGGCGCCACCACCGTCAGCGCCTCCCCGAGCGTAGAGGCAATCCAGGAGGCGGTCTGCTCCGTACGCGGCGTCTCCCGCCAGGATCTCCTGTCCGCGAAGCGCAGCGCCAAGATCTCCCACGCCCGGCAGCTCGCCATGTACCTGGCGCGCAAGGAGACCTCCCTCTCGCTTGCACAGATAGCGCGTGAGTTCAACCGTGATCACAGCACCGTTCTGCATGCCGTCCGAACCGTGTCCGGCCGGCTCGAGCCTGGATCGGAGACCACCGCTCTTCTCCACCGCACGCGTGAACTACTTCCAGCCACGTCAACTTTCCCGACCCCCGACACACCCGTTCTCCACGACCATGAAGCCTCTCCACCGCGCCGCGCTACCGATCCTTCCGGCGATCCTCTGCCATGACCTCCACTTCTTCACAGTCATCCACCACCCTTAATACATCTGAGACAGATAGGAAGATGCAAGACCCTTCAATGAAGCTCACCATCTCTCGTGACATCTTTCTGGCCGCCCTTCAAGTGGTTGGCCGTGCCGTCTCGAGCCGCGCGGCAATCCCCTCGCTTGGTGGCATAAAGCTGGCTGCGACGCACAGGTGAGTTGACCCTGTCGGCTACCGACACCGAGCTGGGGTTGACCATCACGGTCTCCGAAGTCGCCGTGGAGGACGAGGGCACGCTCTTGCTGCCAGGCCGTTTGCTTGGCGACGTGGTGCGCAACCTCCCCGGTGGTGAAGTGAGCCTGGCCGTTCGAACCGAGCAACGCGACGTCGAGTTGACGGCCGGCAGCGCACGTTTTCATCTGCGGACGCTTGCGCTGGAGGACTTTCCCCGCCTTCCGGCGGTCGAGGATGGGGCCGCCACGCTGCCGGCCGCGCCACTGGCGGAGACCATCGACCGGGTGGCCAGGGCAGCGTCGCGAGATGAGGTCAGGCCGATTCTGACCGGTGTCCTCCTGCAAGCCGATGGCTCGACCCTGACCATGGTGGCCACCGACTCCTACCGGCTGAGCGTCAAGCACACCGAGCTCGAGCGGGCACTTCCCGAGCCGATCGAGGCCAATGTCCCAGCTCGAGCCCTGCGGGAGTTGGCGCGGATCGTCGCTCAGGAGGCGCCGGAGGACGTATCGATCTCCCTGTCGCCCAATCAGGCGGTGTTCGGGGCGGGCCCGGTGGTCCTCTTCTCACGGTTGATCGAGGGGCAGTTCCCAAGCTGGCGCCAGCTGATCCCCGAATCGTTCGAGCACGAGGTCCGGCTGCCGCGGGCAGAGCTCGTGGATGTGGCTCGACGCGTCAGCCAATTGGCCCAGCGCAACGCTCCGCTGCGGTTCGCGTTCGCCGAGGGCGAGCTGACCGTGGCCGCGGAGACGCCCGAGGTAGGTGACGCAAGCGAGGCGCTGCCAGCCCCCTACTCGGGCGAGCCGCTGGAGATCGCCTTCAATCCGCAATTCCTGATCGAGGGCCTGGAGAGCGTCGAGGGTGATGAGTTGGCGATCAAGTTGAGCTCGCCGCTGCGTCCTGGCCTGCTTCAGCCCGTCGGCCGCGAGGACTTCAGCTACCTCGTGATGCCGATTCGGCTCAACGTCTGAGGGGCGGGCCGATGCGGGTCGCCGCGCTCCAGACGCTGGGCTTTCGGAACCTGACGCCGGGCCGGCTGGACCTCGGTGAGGGCATCACCCTGTTGTGGGGGCCAAACGGGGCCGGCAAGACAAATGCCCTCGAGGCCACCTGCCTGGCCCTCAGCGGGCGATCCACGCGGACCCGCAACGAGCGGGAGGCGATCGCCTTCGACGAGCCACTGGCGCGAAGCGAAGTCGAGGTGACGGACGGGGTCGAGACGCACGCGTTCCTCTGGTCGCTGGACCGGTCCGGGGAGCGCCGGCAGCTCGTGGACGACGAGCCCGGCGACGCCGGCGCACGCCGAGCTTCGACCACCGCTGGCGATCTTCCTGCCCGACCGCCTGGCGCTGGTGAAGGGGCCCCCGGCGGTGCGGCGGGCGCATCTGGACCGACTCTGCGCCGCGCTGTGGCCGGCTCGCGCCGAAGCTCGGCGTCGCTACGGGCGGGCGCTCGCCCAGCGGAACGCGCTGCTGGGCCGGGTCCGGTCGGGCGCCGCGCCGGTCGATTCGCTCGCCGCCTGGGAGCAGGAGCTGGCGGCGGTGGGGCTGGAGCTGATCGCGAGCCGGCGCGAGGCGGTGAGCTTGCTGGCTCCGGAGTTCGTGGAGGCGGCTGCCGAGCTCCGCCTGCCTGGCGCGGCCGCGCTTCGGTACCTGCCACGCAGCACGGCCGCCGCCCCAGAGGAGTTGGCGGCGGAGTTTCGCGAGCGCCGCGACTCAGATCTGGCGCGCGGCTACACGGCCCATGGGCCGCACCTGGACGAGCTGGCGGTCTCGCTGGACGGACGCTTGCTGCGCCGCTATGGCTCGCAGGGTGAGCAACGCGCGGCGGTCCTGGCGCTGCTGTTCGCTGAGCGCCGTGCCCTGCTCGAGGCCGGCCGGGGCGCGCCGCTGATGCTCCTCGACGACGTGATGAGCGAGCTCGACGCACGCCGGCGGGCCCAGCTCGCGAAGCGGCTTGGCGAGGGCGGCCAGGCCGTGCTCACCGCAACCGAGCCGGACCACCTACCGGGCGGCTGTGAGCGCACCGAGGTGGCGCTACGTCGAGGAGAGGCGATCGTCTCGCCTCCCCGCGCTCCCGCTCCGAGCGCCCCGTGAGCCCTCGCCGCTCGCCGCGCCCGCTCGCCGCCGCGCTCCACTCGGCACGGGTTCACGCCGAGCCTCTGACCCTGCTGGCGGCGGCCCAGAGCGCCTGGCCGGCTGCCGCCGGCGCCCGGGTAGCGGTCGAGGCCGAGCCGGTGGCGGAGCGGAACGGGGTGCTCACGATCGCCTGCCGTTCGGCGACCTGGGCACAGGAGTTGGACCTGCTCCAGCCGGAGCTCCTCGAGAGGCTGAACCGGGAGCTCGCTGAGGCTGGTCGGGCCGGCGGCGAGCCCCCCGTCAGGGCGCTTCGCTTCACCGCCGACGGCACCCGGCACGTCGATTGAGGCCCGGGAGCCGTTTTATGCGTGCTTTGCAGGGCTTTCGTTGCAATTGGGTGGGTTTTCCGAGGGTCTTTACTGATATCCTTATGTGAACTTGGTCGCCCGCCCCGAACCGCTGGCCAGCCCGCTTGGCGGCGTGCCTGTCGGTCCGGGGTTTCTCATGGCGCCAGGGCTTCGGATGGCTCCAGCGAACGGAAAGGATTGAGTGACGAAAAGCAAGGCCAGCAGCGCCGATAGCGCGAAGCCCGCCCCGAAGGCTAAGAAAGCCCCCACGAAGGCCGCGAAGCCTGGCACCAGGGGACGGGCCGCGAGCGACGGCTACAGCGCCAAGGACATCACCGTCCTCGAGGGCCTGGAGGCCGTTCGCCTGCGCCCCGGGATGTACATCGGGTCGACTGGCCCGCGCGGGCTCCACCACCTCGTGTACGAGGTGGTGGACAACTCGGTGGACGAGGCGATCGCCGGCCACTGCGGCCAGGTCTCGGTGACCCTGCATCCGGACAACAGCGTCACCGTCGCCGACGATGGCCGCGGCATTCCGGTCGAGGAGCACCAGAAGGAGAAGCGTCCGGCGGCCGAGGTGGTCATGACGACGCTGCACTCGGGCGGCAAGTTCGGTGACGGCGGCGGCTACAAGGTCTCAGGTGGCCTGCACGGGGTCGGGGTCTCGGTCGTCAACGCGCTCTCGGAGCGCCTCCACCTCGACGTGCGACGCGACGGCCACAAGTGGACTCAGGACTACGTGCGCGGAGATCCTCAGGGTGAACTGACGCGCGGCGAGAAGATCAAGGGCACGGGCACGATCATCACCTTCCTCCCCGACGATGACGTGTTCGAGGATGTCGTCCTCGACTACCAGACCCTCTCTGAGCGGCTGCGGGAGACGGCGTTCCTGACCCGAAACCTGCGCATCGAGCTGGTCGACGAACGCGGCTCCGGGCAGCACGAGACCTTCCAGTACAAGGGGGGCATCGTGGACTTCGTCGCCCACCTGAACGAGAACAAGGACGTGCTGCACCGGAAGACCGTCTTCTTCGAGAACGCGACCGAGGACGGCCAGGTCGAGGTGGCGATGCAGTGGAACTCCTCCTACCAGGAGTCAGTGTTCAGCTTCGCCAACAACATCAACACCCACGAGGGCGGTGCTCACCTGTCGGGCTTCCGGGCGGCGCTCACGCGCACGCTGAACGCCTACGCCCGCCAGAAGGGACTGCTCAAGGAGAAGGACGAGAACCTAACCGGCGACGACGTCCGCGAGGGGCTGACGGCCGTGATCTCGGTGAAGCTCCAGGACCCGCAGTTCGAGGGCCAGACCAAGACCAAGCTCGGCAACCCGCCGGTCGAGGGCCTCGTGAAGGAGACCGTCAACCGCAAGCTGGGCGAGTTCCTGGAGGAGAACCCGGGCGAGTCGCGCCGCATCCTCCAGAAGGCCGTCGATGCGGCCCGCGCCCGCGACGCGGCGCGCAAGGCCCGCGACCTGACCCGGCGGAAGTCGGCGCTCGAGAACTCGACCCTGCCCGGCAAGCTCGCTGACTGCACGGTGCGCGATCCAACACTCGCCGAGCTGTTCATCGTCGAGGGCGACTCCGCCGGCGGCTCGGCGAAGCAGGCCCGCGATCGCAACACGCAGGCCGTGCTGCCGCTGCGCGGCAAGATCATCAACGTCGAGAAGAGCCGCATCGACAAGGTGCTCCAGAACGCCGAGATCCAGGCGCTGATCACGGCGATCGGCACCGGCGTCGGCGACGAGGAGTTCAACCTCGAGGACGCCCGCTACCACAAGCTGGTGCTGTCCACCGACGCCGACGTCGACGGCGCGCATATCCGCACCCTGGTGCTCACCTTCCTCTACCGGCACATGCCGGAACTGATCGAGGCGGGGTACGTCTACATTGCCAAACCGCCCCTCTACAAGGTGCGCAACGGCAAGCAGGAGACCTACGTCGAGAAGGAGTCGGAGCTGGAGGAGATCCTGCTTCGCGACAAGCTCGAGCAGTTCGAGCTGATCGACGCCAACGGCAAGTCGCGCAAGCTGACGGAGGCTCGCTGGCAGCGCTTCAGCCGGCGCTTCAAGGAGTACGAGGGCTGGACCGATTCCGTGCAGGCCCAGTTCGGCCATGAGACGGTCAACTTCCTGGCCGAGTCGCAGATCCTCGACGCCGGCGCTGCGACGCTCGCCGGCGTCAAGAAGCTGGTCGATGCCGACGATCCCGTGGAGGAGCCTTACGAGACCGAGCTGATCTCGTCTGCCGGCGACGAGCTCGTGGTCAAGGCCGTCCACCGGGCGAGCGGGCTGGCCCGCACCCACCGGCTCTCGGCGGCCCTGTTCAAGTCGAACGACTACCGCCGTCTGGTCGAGGTGCACGGCGAGCTCCTCAAGCAGGTCGGTCGCCCGCCGTTCCAGGTCACGCTTGGCGAAAAGCGCCGCGAGGCGCCCTCCTTCGACGGCCTGCGGCGCGCCGTGCTCGAGCTTGCGCGCCAGGGGGTGGCGCTGCAGCGCTTCAAGGGCCTCGGCGAGATGAACGCCGATCAGCTTCGCGAGACGACGATGGATCCATCGAGCCGGACGCTTCAGCGAGTGACGATCGAAGACGCCTCAACGGCGGAGCGGGTGTTCGCCGATCTGATGGGCGACAAGGTCGAGCCGCGCAAGAACTTCATCGAGCGCCACGCGAAGGACGTCAGGTTTCTGGATGTCTAGCCCGGCCGCTGCAAACCGGCGCATCTCGTCCCGACTCGGTCGGCCGTCTCGCTCACGTAGGCCTCACTACGCTCGCTTCGCCGGCCTCCCTGCGTCGGGCGACCTGCTTGGTTTTCGCGGCCGTTCGGCTGAAGGGCTGATCTGATGGAAGCGGGTGGACTCGAGGCCCTCACCGGGCGCATAGAGGAACGCGAGCTCACGCTGGAGATGCGCTCCTCGTACCTGGACTACGCGATGAGCGTGATCGTGGGCCGAGCGCTACCCGACGTCCGCGACGGGCTCAAGCCGGTCCACCGCCGCGTGCTCTACGCGATGCACGACCTGGGGCTTCAGCCCAACCGGCCGCACCGCAAGTCGGCCTTCATCGTCGGCGAGGTGATGGGCAAGTACCACCCCCACGGCGATACCGCCATCTACGACACGCTTGCCCGCATGGCGCAGGACTTCTCGCTGCGCTACCCGCTGGTGGACGGGCAGGGGAACTTCGGCTCGATCGACGACGACCCGCCGGCGGCGATGCGCTACACCGAGGCCCGCCTCGCACGGCTCGCGACCGAGATGCTGCGCGACATCGAGGCGGACACCGTCGAGTTCGGGCCGAACTACGACGAGTCCCAGCAGGAGCCGCTCGTGTTGCCGGGCCGGTTTCCGAACCTGCTCGTCAACGGCACCGCTGGGATCGCGGTCGGGATGGCCACCAACATCCCGCCCCACAACCTGAGCGAGGCGGTGGGCGCCGTCAAGGCCTACATCGAGAACCCCGAGATCGACCTCGCCGGGCTGATGGAGCACATCAAGGGCCCTGACTTCCCGGGCGGCGGGATGATGAGCGCCGAGGGCATTCGCGATGCCTACGCATCCGGCCGCGGCAGCGTTCGGGTTCGCGCTCGGGCCCACATCGAGCCACTGCGCGGTGGCAGGGAGGCGGTAATCGTCTCCGAGCTGCCGTTCATGGTCAAGAAGGGCGGCGACGGCGGCCTGATCACCAAGATGGCCGACCTCGTCCGCGAGAAGAAGATCAACGGGATCTCCGACCTGCGCGACGAGTCCGACCGCTCGGGGATGCGGTTGGTGATCGAGCTGAAGCGCGGCGGGGACCCGCACGAGGTCGTCCTCAACCAGCTCTTCAAGCACACCCAGATGCAGGCCTCGTTCGGCCTCAACATGGTTGCCCTGGTCGACGGGGTGCCGCGGACGCTCAGCCTCAAGGAGCTGATCCACCACTACGTGGCCCACCAGCGCGAGGTCGTCACCCGGCGCACTCAATACGAGCTTCGCCGCGCCGAGGCGCGGGCCCACATCCTCGAGGGGCTGCTGATTGCGCTCGACAACCTCGACGCGGTGATCGCGCTGATCCGCTCCTCGGCTGACTCCGACGCCGCCCGGACCGTGCTGATCGACAAGTTCGAGCTCTCCGAAGAGCAGGCCCAGGCGATCCTCGACATGCGCCTGGCGCGTCTCACGGCGCTGGAGTCCGACAAGGTTCGCTCCGAGCACGCCGAGCTGATCGAGCGGATCGCCGCCCTGCGGGCGATCCTGGGCGATCCGGCGCGGATCGACGGCGTCGTCGTCGAGGAGCTCGAGGAGCTCGAGCAGCGCTACGGCGACGAGCGGCGCACCGAGATCACCCACTTCGAGGGCGACATGAACATCGAAGACATGATCGCCGACCAGCAGATGGTGATCTCGATCACTCGCTCGGGCTACGTGAAGCGGCTGCCGCTGGCGACCTACCGTCAGCAGCGCCGCGGCGGCATCGGCGTGATGGGGATGGACATGAAGGAGGGCGACTACATCGAGCACCTGCACATCTGCTCGACGCACGACTGGATGCTGTTCTTCACCAACCGCGGCAAGGTCTACCGGCTCAAGGTCTACGAGCTGCCGGAGGGCTCGCGCACCTCGAAGGGCCGGGCCCTGGTGAACGTACTGCCGCTGCGTGACCGTGAGCGGGTGATGGCGGTGAAGCCCACTCGCGATTTCAGCGAGGGCAAGTACCTGGTCTTCGCGACCGCGAAGGGACTGGTCAAGAAGACCGAGTTCCCCGCCTACAACACCCCGATCCGGGCCGACGGGATCATCGCGATCAAGGTCCGCGACGGCGACGAGCTGGTGCAGGTGCGCCTCACCTCCGGCGACGACGACCTGCTGCTGGTCTCGAAGTCGGGCCACACCTCGCGCTTCTCGGAGAAGGCCGTACGCCCGATGGCTCGGGACACCACCGGCGTCAGGGGCATGAACGTCGCGGGCAAGATCGGGCGGGAGGCCAACCGCGTGCTGGCCATGGACGTTGCCCGCGACGACGCCGAGCTCTTCGTGGTCACCGAGAACGGCTATGGCAAGCGCACCGCGATCCCCGAGTACCCGGTCAAGGGGCGCGGCACCAAAGGCGTGCTGACGATGAAGCTGACAACGAAGAAGGGTGGGCTGGCCGGCGCGCTGATCGTCCGCGAGCACCAGGACCTGCTGTTCATCTCGGAGAACGGCATGGTGCAGCGCACTCCGGCGGGCGGCATCTCGCAGATGGGCCGTGCCACCCAGGGTGTGCGGGTGATGAACCTGCGCGACGACGATCGGGTCAGCGCGGTTGCCTTGGTCGTGGAGTCCGGCGCAGCGGTAGAGGAGGACGACGCCTCCGACGACGGCGCCCAGGCCGCCGACAGCCCCGGGCCGGAGCCGCAGGCTGCGAAGGCCGACGGAAAGCCGGCGCGCAAGCCCGCATCCAGCAAGCGCTCAGACCGGAAGCAGCGCTAGCGCCACATCATCCATTTTGGGGACGCGGCACTGCGCTGGCTAGTCTCCGCGCCCGTGGAGCTTCGCGGACGCAACGCCCTCCTCACCGGCGCCGGAGGCGGCCTGGGCGGCTACATCGCCCGAGCGCTCGCCGACAGAGGCGCGAACCTGGCTCTTTCCGACCTTCCATCGGCCTCGCTCGATGAGCTGGTCGAGGAGTCGAGGGGGCGCGGCGTGCGCGCCGAGGCGGTAGGCGCCGACCTCACCGATCGAAAGCAGCTCGACGCGCTGGTTGGGCGGGCCGAGGAGGCGATCGGCCCGCTCGACATCCTGGTCAACAATGCCGGGCTCGAGTTTGGCGGCAGCTTCCTTCGCACCACCGCCGACGAGCTCGAGGCGATCCTCGACGTCAACCTGCTGGCGACGATGGTGTTGACTCTCGCGGCGCTCCCGGGAATGCAGCAGCGCGGGCGCGGACACGTCGTCAACATGGCGTCGCTGGCCGGCAAGGCCTCGGTTCCCTACCTCGCCAGCTACTGCGCGACCAAGCACGGCGTGGTGGGTTTCACGCATGCCCTGCGCTCACGAGTACGGAAGCGAGCCAGTCAGCTTCTCTGCGATCTGTCCCGGGTTCATCAGCCAAGTGGGGATGTACGGGCGCTGGGAGGAGCAGGTCGGCGACCCCCCGGGGCTCGGCACCCTGCCGCCCGAGCGCGTTGGCGAGGCCGTGGTGCGCGCGATCGCCAAGAACCTTCCCGAGGTGATCGTCGCCAAGGGCCCCACGCGACCCCTGATCTTCCTCAGCACTTTCTTTCCCCGGGCGATGACGAGGGTGTCCCGCAGCAGGCGGTCCGTGGACTTCGCGCGTCGCTTCGCAGAAGTGCGGGAGCGCTTGTAACGCGCGGCACTGCTCAGGCCGCGGCGCTGCGGCGCAGACGCTTCGCCGACCGCATGGCTCGCTTTCGCCATCGGCGCGCGCGGCGCCCGACCTTGAGGATCGGGCGAAAGCCGCGCCGGTAGGGCCGCTCGGGGAGAAGACCACGCAGGGCCTCCCAGTCCGCCGCGACCCTGCCGAGCTTCTGGTCCCTGCCGTCGGCGAGGTAATCGAACTCGAGCTCCACATACCGGGAGCAGATCTCCTCGTAACGCTCCGCGAGGACGGTCGAGTCCGGGTCAAGCCCGGTCGCTATCCCGAGTCCTGACGGCGAGGCGTCCAGGACCACGAACTCGAGATCGGGACGCTGCTGGCGAAGGCAGATAGCGAGCTTCCAGATGTCGCCGCTCCAGCATCCCGGCGTTGGCTCCCTGCCGGCGGTAGCCTCGTCCCTGGGGTAGCAGTCGTGCACCAGGACGACCGAGTCGGGCGTGCAGTGGCGCTCCAGGTTGATGAAGTCGCGGAGCGCGAACTCGAACAGGTGCATGCCGTCGATGAACCCGACGTCCACGGGGCCTCCCAGGATCCGGTCCAGATCGTGGCGGTCGAAGAAGTCGTCGCTGGTCGCCCTGAACACCTTGGCGGAGCGGGGCACCGGCCTCTGGACGCGGGGCGCGGGATCGATGCCGACCGCGGCCGTTCCCGGCAGCGCGAGCGCCATCGAGCGACCGCGGTTCACCCCCACCTCCACGTAGGTCCGCGGCAGGAGCTGGGTATGGACGAAGTCGAGCACCTCGATGTAGTGCCTCGGGCCCACGGCGGCGAGCACTTTACCCTGGATCCCCGCCGGCGCTCGACCGCCGCATCTGCTTCAATCGAATCACCGGAGAAAGGAGGTGGTCCTAACTTTGAGTCAGATGATCCTTGGGACACCGGAGGTGCAGGGCCGCTAGGAGGCCGGGGGCACGGTGCCCCCGCGGCCGCCGAAGTGGGCGGTCTCGTGCGGGCCACCCGGCGGAATCCACCCCGGGCACCGACGAGCTGGGGAGGTGGGGAGCTGTCCCGCCCCGTCCTGAATCCCCATTTCGTTCCCAACCGCACCTTGGCGAAGGGCCGCCTCTAGAGGCGGCCCTTCGCTGTGCCGCGTCCACCATTGGTTGACGGGACGCTAGGCAGCGACCAGATACGGCTCCCAGGCGATCGGGATCCTGGGGCTGGCAAGGCGAATGAAGACGGTCGGACCGGGCGGGCGCGGACGGATGCGGGGGTGCATCCGCGCCTCCCGCGGCGTCAGGCTGCCCTTCTTCCGGTTGCAGGGCGCGCAGGAGGCGACGATGTTCTCCCACACCGACTCGCCGCCGCGGCTGCGCGGAATCACGTGGTCGACCGTCAAGCCCGCCGCTTGGTGGCCGCAGTACTGGCACGTCCAGGCGTCGCGGGCGAGGACCGCCTTGCGGGTGATCTTGCGGCGATGGACGTCGCGCGGGATGCGGATGTACCGGACCAGGCGAATGACACAGGGACGGTCGAACACGAGGCGCTCCGAGTGCAGTGCGCCCTCGCCCCGCTCGATGATTTCGGCGCGCTCCTTGAGCACCAGCACCGTGGCCCGGCGGATGTTGCAGACGTTGATCGGCTCATAGCTCGCGTTCAGGACCAACACCCGGCCACCGATTCCGACGTGGGGCCGGTGCCCATTCAGCCGGTGGCCGTTGGCGGTCAGACTGGGCCGGTGGCCGTTCGTGGCCACATCCGCACCCGACGGCGCAACCCTCTCACGCTCCCGAGCCCTGGCGCCCTGGAGCGGTACGTGAGGGTCGGCTGGCGTGTCCATAGCGCCAAGATTGTAGACGGCGCCCTCTTGCCGTCCCACGGTTCTAGATACCCGGAATCCCGTTGGCGGCGACCGGATAGCTGCCCAGTATTCGCACGGACTCCGCCTTTCGCCGCAGCCCCGCGATCGCCTCGGCGACCGCCGGCTCGTCCTCGGCCCCATCGAGGTCGATGAAGAACATGTAGCGGCCGAGCCCTTGCCGCCGCGGGCGGGACTCGATCCGGGTCAGGTTCACCTCGCGCCTCGAGAACTCCGTCAGCGCCTCCACCAGGGCGCCGGGGTGGTCGGCGCCGAGCTCCGAGAAGACCAGCGTCGTGCGCCAGGGCCCGTCCCCGCCCGCCCTGGTGTCAGTGGGTGCGATCCAGACGAAGCGGGTTACGTTGTCTGGGGTGTCCTCGACTCCTTCGCGGAGGACGACGCAGTTGTAGATCCGCGCCGCGGACGCCGCTCCCAGGGCGCCCCACGGCTCCGGGCTGACGGAGACCTCGCGGACCGCCTCCGCCGTGCTCGCCGCGGCGCGAACGGCTGCCTGCGGAAGCTGCTCGCGGATGAAGTGCGCGCACTGGGCGCTGGCCTGGGGGTGCGACAACACCACCTCGATCCGCTCCAGGGGGACCCGCTGGCGGGCGATCAGGCTGTTCGTGATCGGGTGATCGTGCTCGCCGGCGATCGTCACCGATGGGGCGTCGAAGGCGAGGGTGTCGAGAGTGGAGCGGACGGCGCCCTCGATCGAGTTCTCAAACGGGACCAGCGCCCGCTCGGCCTCGCCTTCGGCCACGGCCCGGATCGCCTCGTAGACGGTGGGCGCGGGCTGTGCATCGATCTCGGCATCGCCCACCGCAGCGCGCAGGGCGTCCTCGGAGAAGGTCCCGGCCGGACCCAGAAATGCGACGCGTACCGCCACTGCGCCACGAGTGTATGGAGGCCCACCGGTCGTCGGCCGGCGAGAGTTGCCCAGCTCGCCGTTGGCTGCTAGCGGAACGTGACCTGATAGGTCGAGCGGTTGTTGTCCGCGATTTGCTCGCCCGGCACGGGCTGGACGGTGACCTCGAGCGTGAGCTGCTGGCCCGGGTCGGGCGCCGGCTCGATCGGGATCGAGGCGGTTTGGATCTCGCCGGCGGCGATCCGCGGGATGGTTGCGTCGCCGGAGATCGTCTGCGCGCCGCCGGTGAGCTCGAAGCTGACCCCAATGTCGGCTTCCTCGGAATCGCCCTGGTTTTGCACCTGGACGTCGATCTCGGCCGAACCGGTGCCGCTGATCGTCGCCGCGGTGCTGGGATCGAGGGCCACGTCGCCTGGCTGGACAGTGGTTTGATAGAGCGCCAGGCCGTGGGTACCGCTGGTCGCCTGCTTGCCGCCCGAGACTCGGGCAAGTGCGGATGAGACCTGGAGCGGGTCGAGCCAGCGCTCCGGCTGGGTGAGGAAGACGCTCTCGGGCACCTGCTCGCTGATGCCCTGGTCTTCAAGCTCCGCGTTGATCTCCGTCGACGCTCGCTCATATAGGACGTCGCTGGCGAGGAAGTAGTTCATGTAGCCGGCGATCGAGTTCACGGCCTCGTTGCGCCCCTGGTCGCCGAGCGCCGTGGAGATCTGGTCGGAGATCCCGGTGAGGGCGTCGCTGCGCAGCTGGAAGGCCAGCTCGAGCTCGCTCTGCGCCCCCTTCAGCTCATCCGGGGTGTCGAGGCTTGCGACCCGGCCCGCAAGGCTCTCCATGCTGCCGCGAGCCGCCTTGACCTCGGCCTCGAAGCTCAATGGGGTGAGGTTGCCGGGGTCGTTGAGACGATCGAAGAAGTCGCTCGAGAGCTGCGTCGCCTGGGCGGTGATCGCATTCAGGTCGCGGGCGTAGTTCTCGAAGCTACGCTCCTTCCGCGCGTCCAGGCACCCCCTGATCCCCAGCACGATCAGGATCAGAAGCAGAACGACCACTCCAACGCCGACGGCCCGGCGCACCATGATCTGACGCTGGTGATCGCGCCCATGGCGGAGCGGCGGCTCGCCGCCGCCAGCGGGTGCGACTGCTTCTTCCTCGTCGAGGAATGCCAAGCTCAAGCCTCGGGACCGTCCGTTTGAACGCCGAGATTATGTGCGCGCAACGCCGAGAGTATGCCCCCTGCATCGGCGGGCGCGGCCCACAGGCGCGAGTACGCACGAACCCTTGCGGCTTGCCAGGAGGGTCCGGGCGGCCGACGGCGAAGCTGGAGCCGGAATGGTCGGTGAGCTCGTCATGGGACGCTTCCGAGTCCTCGACCGCGTGGGCTCGGGAGGAATGGGCACCGTCTATCGCGCCTTCGACGAGCGACTCCAGCGGCAGGTTGCCCTGAAGGAGATCGCGGGGGCCGATGCGCGACGCGTCCTACGGGAAGCCCAGGCGGCCGCGCGCCTCAACCATCCAGGCATCGCGACGCTCTACGAGCTGGGCTCAGAGGATGGCCGGGCGCTGCTGGTCAGCGAGCTTGTCGAAGGCGCGACGCTCGCGGAGCTGGCTTTGTCCGAGGGTCTCAGCGATCGCGAGGCCGCGGAGTTCGGGGCGGATCTCTGCGAGGCGCTGGCCCACGCCCACGAGCGTGGTGTGGTCCACCGTGATGTCAAGCCCCAGAACGTGGTCGTGCGCGCCGACGAAGGCGTCGGCCGACAGGCGAAGCTGATGGACTTCGGGATCGCGTCGCTGGCCGGCGCGCCGGCTCTGACGGCGACCGGCGAGGTGGTCGGCACGCTCGCCTATATGGCGCCGGAGCAGGCCGAGGGCGAGGCCGCCGACGAGCGGGCGGACACGTACTCGCTCGCCTTGACGCTGTTCGAGCTGTGGGCAGGAACGAATCCCGTGGCGAGGGCAACCCCCGCCCACACGGCGAGGGAGATCGGCCAGCCGCTTCCCCCGCTTCGCGAGTACCGCCCGGATCTCCCCCAGTCCCTCGGCGCCTGTGTCGACGCCTGCCTGCGCCCGGAGCCGGAGCTGCGCCCCTCGCTGGGGGAGCTGCACCGCGCCCTCGAAGCTGCCCTTCCCTCGCTGGATGGTCGCCGCCCCGTTCCCGCGGCGTGCGGCCAGGAGCCTCGCGATCGGCAGGCAGGCCGGCTCCGGGCCGCCCAGCTGGTGGCGCTCATCGCATGGGGCCTGGCTGTCTCTTTGGTGGCGGCGGTCCTCGGCCGTCCGGGGCTCGCGCTGGTACTTGGCGTGCTGAGCGCCCCGGCCATCCTCGTTGTCTCGCGCCTGGCATGGGCTCCCCTGCCCGTCCTGGCACCGCTCCTCGGCGCCCTGACGGCCGCCCCCGCCTACCCGGCCGCGGCGGGGTTTCGTGGGACGGCTCTGGAGCGCGCAGTGCTGGGGGCACTCGGCTGGTGCTGGCTGTTGGTGGGCGCGGCGACGCTCGGGCTGGGGTCCCGTCTCGGGCTCATTCACACCGCGCCGCAGGGCTGGAGCCGCTCCACGAGCGACGCAGCCGGCGCCCTGGTGTCGCCGCTGGTGACCCCGGAGGCTCTGTTCGGCGCCATGGTCTTTGCCTTGGCCTCGGTTCTCTTGGGGACGATTCTGCGCGCGGGGCATGTTGCGCTGGCGCTGCTCGGAGCCCTGCTGTGGTCGGCAGCGCTCGAGGCGGGGCTGCAGCTTGTCGCCGGGGGCGGGCTCAGCGGCCGCCCGCTGCTGATCGGAGCCGCGGCGCTGGTGGCCGTGATCGTCGAGTTCCGCCAACGCCCACCGCAGCCGGCCGGCAGGCCGGCGCCGATCCCCAGTGCCCAGCCGGCGATCCAGGGTGGGGGCTCGGGCGGAATGCCCTGAGAGCACTTTAGGATTGTCACGGCCCGCACTCGCCTGGAGTCGCTCAGGCTCGTGCGCTTGCCCACGGCCCGCCCAAGGAGCTTCGGATCAGCGTTCTTCGAAACCTCGAGCAGCGAATCGAGAACCTCGTCGAAGGGGTGTTCAGCCGTGCCTTCTCGTCGCAGGTACAGCCTGTCGAGCTCGCCCGCAAGCTGGCCAAGGAGATGGATGCACATCGGACCGCGTCCGTGTCCCGCGTCTACGTCCCGAACCAGTACACGGTCTGGCTCTCCACCGAGGACCGGCAGCGGCTGGAGGGATATGAGCGCTCGCTGGAGCAGGAGCTGTCCGGATACCTCCTGGAGCACGCCCGCCGTCACGACTACGCCCTGCTGACGCGTCCCGAGGTCAAACTCGAGACCGACGAGCGCCTGCGACTCGGGGAGTTCGGGATCCAGACCCGGCTGGTGAAGCCGCCCGCCCGTCAGGGCGAGCAGCCATCCCAGGGGGAGGAGGGCCACACGATGGTCTACACCATTCCACCGAAGCAGTCGCGCAAGGAGCGGCGCCGGCCAGCCGGCCGCCTGACCGAGACCAAGGCGATAGTCACCATGGACGACCGCCGCTACGTGCTCGAAGGCCCGGTGGCGGTGCTCGGGCGCTCGCACGGATGCGACTGCGTGTTCTCCGACCCGAACATCTCGCGGGAGCACGCGGAGTTGCGCCGTGGCTCCACGGGGGACTGGCAGATCGTCGACCTGGGCTCGACCAACGGCATCAAGGTCAACGACCGGGCCGTTGACCGTTCGCGGCTCTCGCCCGGGGACGAGGTTACGCTCGGGACCACAAAGTTCACCTTCGACATCGAGCAATAGCGACCACCAACCGTCGATGGACACCGAGCCGATCGCGGTAGCGCTCAAGTTCGGCTTCCTCGCCGTTCTGTACTTGTTCCTGCTCTGGGTGGCGCGAAGCGCCTTTCGCGAGCTGCGCCGCACGACCGCACCGGCACCCGACGCGACGGGCTTCCACCCGGTCGGCCCCGGTGGCCGGGCCGCCGCCACCGACGCCGCGCTGGTCGTGACCGGGGGCGGGGGCCTGGAGCCCGGCGAGCGCTTCGACCTGTTCGGGGGGATCTCGATCGGGCGCTCAACCGACGCCGACGTCAGGATCGAGGACCGTTTCGCCTCGGGGGTGCACGCGCGCCTCTACTCCCGCGGGGCCAACTACTACGTTGAAGACATGAACTCGACCAATGGGACGTTTCTGAACGGAGGGCGTCTACACGGGGAGGCGGAGCTGAGCGACCTCGACGAGCTGCGGATCGGCGACACCGAGTTTCGATTCGAGCTCGAAGTTCCGGGGCACTGAGTGGCCTGATGCTCCGGGTCGCCGAGCACGCTCACCGCACCGACACGGGGCGCCAGCGCAACGCCAACGAGGATGCGTACTTCGCCCGCGGACCACTGTTCGCGGTCGCCGACGGAATGGGCGGCGCGCAGGCGGGCGAGGTGGCCTCCCAGCTGGCAACGGAGTCATTCGAGCCCGTGCAGCGCGGCGAGGAATCACCGGAGGCGTACCTGCGCGCGATCGCGAGGACCGCGAATGCGCGCATCCATCGACTTGCCCAAGCTGACTCCTCCCGCTCGGGAATGGGGACGACGCTCACGGCCGCCCTGGTCGAGGACGACGAGGTCAGCTTCGCGCACGTGGGAGACAGCCGCGCATACCTGTTCCGCGACGGTGAGCTGAAGCTCTTGACCTCCGATCACTCGCTGGTCGAGGAGCTCCGCCGCCAGGGCCGCCTGACCGACGAGCAGGCTGAGGACCACCCACAGCGCTCGATCATCACCCGGGCGCTGGGGCCTGAGCGCGAGGTCGAGGTGGACACGATGACCTACCGGGCGCGGTCCGGGGACGTCTTCCTGCTGTGCTCCGACGGCCTGACGACGATGGTCCGAGAGGATCGGATCGCGGCCACGTTGGCCGACACGAAGAGCCTCGACGATGCCGTCTCGAGCCTGGTTCGCGAGGCGAACGAGGCCGGGGGCCGAGACAACGTCACCGTGGTGGCGTTTCGTCTGGAGGAGGCCGATGCACCGGCCGAGACGAAGGAGGAACCGACGCTGATCGGCCCCTCCGCGGAGGACGCCGGGTTGACGGCGGGGGCCATGGCCGAGGCCGCCAAGGCCAAGGCGGCGACGCCTGAGGAGCGGGCGGCGATCCCCGCCGGGCCTCACAGGTGGCCCCGGCGCCTTGCCAAGTCCCTTGCCGCGGTGGCGATCCTCGCGGCGATCGTCGTCGGCGCCGTCTACGGGTTGCGCCAGGTCTACTTCCTCGGAACCGATTCCGGCGGGCGTCCCGCGCTCTACCGCGGCCTTCCGTATGACCTCCCGCTGGGGATCGAGCTCTACTCGGAGGTCTATGCCGCCCCGGTCCAGGTGACCGCGATCCCGGCCAGCCGGCGAGAGAGCGCCACGGATCACACCCTGCGCTCTCACGACGACGCAGCCGACCTGCTGGCCGACCTCCAGCAGGCTGCGGAGTCGCCGGTTCGCAAGCAACGGGCGGCGGGCGGGCAGCAGAACGCTGGCCGGGGCGGGAAGAAGCAGGCTGAGCAGGGCGGGGCGCGGGAACCACGCTCTCAGCAGAATCGCGGCGAGGGCCGCGGAGCAGGGCAGTGAGCGCACGCAACCGCGAGCTTCTGGCGCTGCTCCCGGTCGCGGTGCTGGTCACCGGCGGATTCACCGCGGTGTTCATCGTCGAGTCCAGCCGGATCGGGGACCTGAGCCTGATCTACGGCGGTTACTTCCTGGCCGTCTGCCTGGGAGTCCACCTGTTCATCCGAGCCCGGCTGCCCCATGCCGACCCGTACCTGTTTCCGCTCTGCGCGTTGCTGGCCGCGATTGGCCTGGTGATGCTGTTCCGGATCAACGACGACCTGGCCCTGAAGCAGGCATCGATCTTCGTTGGCGGCGCGGGTCTGCTGGCGGTGACGATTCTGCTCGTCCGCGACTACCACGTCCTTGAGCGCTACCGGTACCTGATCGCGACGGTCGGCATCCTGCTGCTGTTGGCGCCGCGGCTGCCCGGCATCGGGGACCAGGTCAATGGCGCCTACCTGGGGATCGACCTCGGGCCGCTGTCATTTCAGCCGGCCGAGGTGGCGAAGATCTGCGTGGTGATCTTCCTGGCAAGCTACCTGCGCGAGAAGCGGGAGCTGCTCACGATCACCGCCCGCCGGGTCGCGGGGCTGACGATCCCGCCCCTCAAGCACTTCGGGCCCTTGCTGGTGGTCTGGGGCGCGTCGATGCTGATGCTCGTCTACATCCGCGACCTGGGGAGCTCGCTGATGTTCTTCGGCGCCTTCCTGGCCCTGCTCTACATCGCCACGGCGCGGCTCTCCTACGTGGTCGCCGGCTTCGCCCTGTTCTTTGCCGGCGCATGGGTGATGGAGCACGCGGTCACGCACGTTGGCGAGCGCATCGATATCTGGCTCGACCCGTGGGGCCGTGACGCGCCCGCCGGGGCCGGCCAGATCCAGCAGTCGCTGTTCGCCCAGGCCGATGGCGGCCTGTTCGGCCAGGGCCTCGGCGAGTCGTTGCTGAGATTGCCTGGGCCCTTCGCCCCCGACTGCGTTCAGCCGTTCCCCGACTGCGGCAGCATCCTTCCGGCGCCGCACACCGACGAGATCTACGCCCTGATCGTCAGTGAGCTCGGCCTGTTCGGCGGCGCCGCGCTGGTGGTGGTCTACGCCCTGATCGCCGCCAGAGGTCTGAAGACCGCGCTGATGGCCCGCGACGGCTTCTCGAAGCTCCTGGCGGCGGGCCTGACGGCCGTGTTCGCACTGCAAGCGGTGGTGATCATCGGCGGGGTGGTGCGGTTCATCCCTCTGACCGGGGTGACGCTGCCGTTCGTCAGCTTCGGGGGCAGCTCGGTGATCGCCAACATGATCCTGCTGGGGCTGCTCCTGATGATCTCCAACGACGCGCGCCGCCCGCCCACCCCACCCTCCGAGAGGCAGCCCGACTGGGAGGCGGCGCCGGCATGAATTCGCCCATCGTCCGGCTCTACGGACTGATGTCGCTGTTGTTCGCGGCCCTGGTGGGCTTCACGTCCTACTGGGCCGTGTTCGACGCGGACAACCTCAAGGACAACGAACAGAACCGCCGCCCGCTGATCGCCGAGCAGACGGTGGAGCGCGGGATCATCGAGACCGCGGACGGGGTGACCGTCGCCGAGAGCTTCCCGGTGGGCGGCGGTAAGAACCCGGTCTACGTGCGCCAGTACCCGCAGGGCTCCGAGTTCGGAAACCCGGTCGGCTACAGCTTCATCGAGGTCGGCCGGGTGGGGATCGAGCGGGCGGAAAACGGATTCCTGGCCGGCGAGCGCAACGAGTTCACCTCGATCATCGACCAGCTCCGCGACGTCCCGCAGGAGGGCGATGACCTCACCCTGACGATCGATGCGGAGTCGCAGCGGGTGGCCACCCAGGCGCTGCAGTCGGCGATTGCCTCCACGGCCGGAGCCAGCGGCACCGGGGGGTCGGTGGTGGCCCTCGATCCCTCCACCGGCGCGGTCGAGGTGATGGCGTCGGTGCCCGGCTTCGATCCCAACCTGGTCAAGGACACGGCGACGTTCAAGGAGCTCAACAGGGACCGGAGCGCGCCGCTCGTCAACCGGCCCACCCAGAGCACCTATGAGCCGGGCTCGACGATGAAGGTGGTGACGGCGGCCGCGGCACTCGACTCGGGCGAGTTCACCCCGGGCACGGTGCTCAGCGGGGCCTCGCCGCAGGAGATCGGTGGCGTCCCGCTGTCGAACGCGGGCGACGAGCAGTTCGGCGACATCGACATGACCACCGCGCTCACCAACTCGGTCAACGTCTACTTCGCCCAGGTTGGGGAGAGGCTGGGCAACGAGACGATGTTCAAGTACCTGGACCGGTTCGGGTTCAACCAGGACCCGGAGCTCGGCTACCCGGACAACCAGATGGCGCCCAGCGGTGTCTACAGCGAGGGCAGTCTGCTCGGTCCCGGCGACGCGATCGACATCGGTCGGGTCGCGATCGGCCAGGAGCGATTGCTGGTGACGCCGCTTCAGATGGCCGAGGTCGCCGCGACGGTCGCGAACGGTGGGGTCCTGATGCGGCCGACCTTCGTGCAGCAGGTCACGGATCCCGACGGGCGCACGGTTCAGAAGCTTGACCCGCACGAGCAGTCGACGGTGGTAAGCGAGGAGACCGCCTCCCAGCTCACCGAGATGATGACCAACGTCACGGAGGAGGGAACCGCTGCCGGCCTGACGGTCGGAGGGCTGGCATTCGCGGGCAAGACCGGCACGGCGGAGATCGATGTCGAGGCGGGGATCAACCGGCCCTGGTTCATCGGCTTCGCGCCGGCCGACGACCCCCAGGTCGCGGTGGCGGTGATGCTCGAGCGGTGTACGGGCTGCTTTGGCGGCGAGGTCGCGGGGCCGATCGCGACCCAGGTGATGGAGAGCCTGCTGAACCGATGAAGCTTGAGGCGGAGACGCTGATCGCCGGGCGCTACCGGCTGTTGGGCCGCTTGGGCTCCGGTGGCATGGCCGATGTCTGGTGCGCCGAGGACGCGATGCTCGACCGCCGGGTGGCGCTCAAGTTCCTGCACGAGCGCTTCGCCCAAGACGAGCAGTTCGTGGAGCGCTTCCGCCGTGAGGCATCGGCCGCGGCCGGTCTCCAGCACCCGAACGTGGTCGGTGTCTTCGACCGCGGCACCTTCGACGGCAGCCACTACATCGCGATGGAGTACGTCGAGGGCGCCTCGCTCAACGACCTGATCGAGCGCGGCCTCTCGGTTAGCGAGGCGCTTGAGATCGTCCGCCAGGTGCTGCGCGGGGCCCGCTACGCGCATGCGCAAGGAATCATCCACCGCGACCTGAAGCCCCAGAACGTCCTGGTGGACGCCGAGGGGCGCGCCAGGGTGACGGACTTCGGGATCGCCCGTGCGGGCGTCTCGGAGATCACCCAGACCGGCTCGGTGCTGGGGACCGCTCAGTACCTCTCGCCGGAGCAGGCGCAGGGGTTGCCGGTCACGGCGGCGTCGGACATCTACTCGGTCGGGGTGCTGCTGTACGAGGCGCTCACCGGCAGCGTCCCCTTCGAGGCGGAGTCGCCGGTGACGGTTGCCTTGAAGCAGGTCTCGGAGCGCCCCCGACCGCCCAGCGAGCTCAATCCGGCCGTGTCCCGCGCCCTCGACGCGGTGGTGCTGAAGGCGCTCGCCAAGGACCCCGCCAACCGCTTCGGGTCCGCAGACGAGTTCCTGGCGGCGCTGGACGCTGCTGAGGCAGACCCCAGCGGTGCGGCCATGGGCGACACCGCCGCCTTCGCGGCGGTGGAGGCGGCCGCCGGGACGCCGCCGGCCTCGCCTCCCGAGGTTCCCTCCCGAGCGCCGGGGTTTCTTCACCCCCGCGAGGCTGATCGCCATGGCGCTGCTCCTGCTCCTGCTCGGAGGGGTGATTGCCTACGCGCTCACGCGGCCAGACAGAGTCTTCGTGCCCACCGTGCTCGGCAAGGATCAAGCCGAGGCCCAGACGATCCTCGAGGACGCCGGGTTCGAGGTCGCGGTCAGTTCGGTTCCGAACGACGCGCCCGAGGGGACCGTCCTGGAGCAGGACCCGCGCGCGGGAGAGGAGGTTGACGAGGGCTCGACGGTCACGATCAGCGTGTCGGCCGGTGTCGGCACGGTCGTGCTGCCCGACGTCACCGGGCAGCGGTCCAAACAGGCGCGACGCACGCTCGAGGACAAGGGCTTACGGGTCCAGGAGGATCAGAGGCCGTCGAGCTCGGTGAGGGCCGGCCTGGTGATCGGCACGGAGCCCCCGGCCGGGACCGAAGTGGAACGAGGAAGCCGCGTGACCCTGCTGATCTCGAGCGGGGCGAGACTGGTCGAGGTTCCCTCGGTGATCGGCCAGCAGCAGGACCTCGCCGAAAGCACGCTCCGTGGGGAAGGCCTGATCCCGGACATCGAGCAGCGCGACTCCGACGCGCCCGAGGGGGAGGTGATCGCCCAGGACCCGGCGGGCGGCAGCACGGTGAAGAGGCACACGACGGTCACCGTCGTTGTCTCAACTGGAGCCGGGTCGGCGATCGTGCCGAACGTGGTCGGGCAGTCGGACGATGAGGCCAGAGCTGCCCTGAAAGACGCCGGGCTCAGCGTCCGGATCGTCAAGCGTACGACCAGCGATCCGAACGAGGACGGCCAGGTGCTCGAGCAATCCCCTCCCGCCGGGACGCGGCTTCGTCGGGGGGAGTTCGTGACCGCCTTCGTGGGCAAGTTCTCCGAGCCGCCGGCGACCACCACGCCGACCACGCCCGCCCCGGCCCCCTGATGCGGGTCGCGGTGCTGAGCGGAGGGCGCTCGAGCGAGCACCAGATCTCGCTCGAATCGGGTGCGTCGGTGGCGGCGGGCCTGCAAGCGGCGGGCCACGAGGTGATCCCGGTCCTTTTGGAGCGCGACGGGCGCTGGACGCGAGACGGCGAGGAGATCGAGCTGCGCGCCGGGGGTGGCCTGCTCGACGCCGATCTCGCCTTCCCGGTGCTGCACGGGCCGTTCGGCGAGGACGGCACGGTGCAGGGCCTGCTCGAATGCCTGGACCTTCCCTACGCCGGCCCCGGGGTGCTGGCCGCCGCGGTGGCGATCGACAAGCTGATCTTCAAACGGGTGCTCGCCTTCCAGGACATTCCCCAGGTCGAGTTCTGCGAAGCGGGCGAGGACGGCTGGCGCGAGCAGGCGGCGGCCATGGGCCTGCCGCTGTGGGTGAAGCCCGCGCGGCTGGGCTCGAGCGTCGGGATCTCGCAGGTGACCGACCTGGAGCGCGGGCTTGACGAGGCCGTCGAGGCGGCCCGTCGCCACGACCCGCGGGTGATCGTCGAGGCGCACGGAGGCGGAAAGGAGGTGGAGTGCTCGGTGATCGGCAACGACGCGCCCCAAACCTCGCCCCCCGGTGAGATCGTCGCCCACGCCGACTGGTACGACTACGAGGCCAAGTACACGGAGGGCGGCATGGACCTGATCGTCCCTGCCCGGATCGGAGAGGCCGAGACGGCTCGCGTGCGCGAGCTAGCCGCCCGGGTCTTCCAGGCGGTCGACGGCTCCGGCCTCGCCCGCTGCGACTTCTTCGTCCGCGACGGCGGCGAGGTCCTGGTCAACGAGATGAACACGATCCCGGGCTTCACCCCCACCAGCGTGTTCGCGAAGCTGTTCGAGGCGGACGGGCTGGCCTACCCCGAGCTCTGCGACCGCCTGGTTCGGCTCGGGATCGAGCGCTACGACAACCAGCGCCGCTTCGAATTCTGAGTAAAGGATTCGGCGCAGCGGGTCAGGTGGATAGCCGCACGTCGCCGATCGCGACGTTGTTGCCGCTGTCTGTGGAGGCGACTTCGGTGATCCAGATCAGGTAGTAGCGCGAGGGGTCGGTTGCGGTGAGCTCGACGGTCTGCTCCGTGTCCATGTCGGAGAACTCCCCGATCGGGCTGCCCCAGCCTTGCAGCGTGGTTGGCGGTCCGGAGGTGGCGCCGTAAACCTCGAGGCTCCAGCCGCCCGTGTCCGAGCGGATCGTCAGTTTCCTGCCGGTCACGGGTCGCCCAGCGTCGACGATCAGACCGACGCCCTTCTTACCGGAGACGGAGTCTTCGATGACCGGTGACACCTGGTAGCTCTCGGTGGTCCAGGTTGTGTCCGGGTTCCCATCGATCGCAAAGCCCGCCTCGGAATCGTGTTCCTCCCCATCGCCCGGCGCAGGATCGAAGGCTTGAGCCTGAGTGAGCTCTATCGCCCCGCCCTGGGGCGCCGCTCCGCCCCCGCTCGGCTCGTCACTGCCCGTCAACGCAGCGATCAGCAGCGCGGCGGCGACCGCGGCGAGCACGAGAAGGACCCCCGCGGCCGAGGTGCGTCGCCGCGTCAGGAGCTTGCGGCGCTCCGGCACGGCGTCCAAGACGTTGGTCGCCTGTCCCTGCGCCGCGCCGCCTCTGGCGACTTCGACCTCCAGCGCCCCCTCGAGGTCCGCCAGCATGGCGATCATGTCCGGATACCGCTTCTTGGGGTCCTTCGCCGTCGCCCGCTCGATCACGGCGGCGAGCGCCGAGGAGATCCCCGGGCAGCGCTTCTGGACGTCCGGCATCTCCTCGTTCACGTGCTTCATCGCCACGCCGACCAGGGTGTCCGCCTGGAATGGGACCTCGCCGGTCAGCATCTCGTAGAGCAGGACGCCGAGCGAATAGACGTCGCATCGCGCGTCCACCGCCTGGCCCATGGCCTGCTCGGGCGCGACGTAATCGGTGGTCCCGAGCACGCGCCCAGTCTTGGTCAGCCCATCGGATTCGAGCGAGCGTGCGATGCCGAAGTCCGTCACCTTGGCTCGGCCCTCAGCGTCGATGAGGACGTTCTGAGGCTTCACGTCGCGATGGATCAGCTTGTGGGCGTGCGCCGCGGCGAGCCCGCGGCCAACCTCGATCCCGTAGGCGGCCGCTTCGACGACGGGCAGGCGCCCCAGACGGTCGATCCGCTGCTTCAGGGTCTCGCCCTCGACGTGCTCGAAGACGATGTAGGGGTAACCGCCGTCCTCGCCGGCGTCGATCACGGCGACCACGTTCGGGTGGGAGAGTTGGGCCACGGCGCGTGCCTCGCGGCGGAATCGTTCGAGCTGGTCCGGCTGGTCGGACATCTCGCGATGCATGACCTTCACCGCGACCCAGCGCTGCAGCGTCTCGTCGCGCGCGAGGTACACCGTCGACATCCCGCCGCTGCCGAGCTTGGACTCGAGGCGATAACGCCCGGACAGCACCGTCCCGATCAGGCTGGTCGCAAGCCCAGTTGTCGCCTCCTGGCTCATCTGCTGCTGAGACTACGCTGCCTTCGAGGAATGGCCATAAGCGTTCGCTACTACACGGATCCTGCCTGCTCGTGGTCCTGGGGTACGGAGCCGAAGCTCCGCCGCCTGATGTGGGAATTCGGCGACGAGCTCCGAATCACCTGGGTGATGGGCGGTCTTGCCCGTCAGTATGGCCCCGATTATCGCGATCAGGAAGCCGGAATCGGCTCCGGGGCGGATTGCTTCACGGACCTGATGGCTCACTGGCTCGACGTTGAGGCCGCGACCGGGATGCCGATCGACGCCCGGATCTGGAGCCAAAACCCGATCTCTTCCACCTATCCCGCCTGCCAGGCCGTGAAGGCCGCGGCCGAGCAGGGGCCTGAGGCCGCCCACCGCTACCTGCGCCGCCTCCGGGAGGGGCTGATGATGGAGCGCAAGAAGCTCGACCACGTCGAGGCGCTGGTCGGCGAGGCGGGACCGGCCGGGCTGGACGTGGAGCGTTTCCGGATCGACCTCTCCTCCCACGCGATCACCGAGGCGTTTGCCGCCGACCTCGACGAGGTGCGCGACCCGCCGGCAGCGGCCAGGGACGCGGGGAAGGTCTCTCGGACCGAGGGGCACGAGCGGCTCAGGTTTCCCTCCGCGGTCTTCGCAGGCGCGGAGGGCTCGGCCCGCGGCGTCTGGGGCTGGCGGCCATACGAGGAGTACCGCGACGCGGCCCTGGCCTCGGGGGCCGCGGTGGTGGAGAATCGCCGGCCCGAGCCCTCCGAGGCGCTGGAGCGCTTCGGCCGCTGCGCGACCCGCGAGCTCGAGGAGCTCACGGGCAGGCCACGGCCGGTCCTCGAGGCGGAGCTCTGGGGACTGGCGCGCGACTGGAAGCTTCGCCCGCTCACCGTCCTCGGCGGAACGATCTGGGAGCGGGCTTAGAGCGACTCCTGGCGCCCGGCGGCACGAACGAGCTCGATCAGCTCGGCGGAGGCCTTGGCGGGCGAGCCGCTGTCGAAGGGCGGATCAGGGTCGTACTCGATCCCTAGCTGGATCGCCTGAGCCACCTGGTCGCCGGCCAGCCTGCTCGCCAGGATCAGCGCCATGTCGATCCCGGCGGAGACTCCGGCGGCCGTGATCACCTTGCCGTCCTCGACCACCCGCTGCGTGACCGGCTCGGCGCCGAGCTCCGGCAGTTGGTCCAGAAATGCCCAGTGGGTGGTGGCGCGTTTGCCCTCCAGGATTCCTGCCGCGCCCAGGACCAGCGCGCCAGTGCACACCGACGTGGTCCACGTGGAGCCGTGGTGGGCGGCGCGAAGCCAGTCCAGGACCTCCGGGTCCCGCATCAGGGACCGGTTGCCGATGCCGCCAGGTACCAGCACCACTTCGGGGGAGGCCAGGTCGCTGAGCGCCAGGTCGGCCTGCACGCCGAGGGCGCCCGTGTCGGTTCGTTGCGCTCCCGCTTCTTTGGCGACGAAGCGGAGCTCCGCCCCCGGCAGGCGGGACAGGACCTCGTAGGGGCCGATCGCGTCCAGCGCCGTGAGGCCGTCGAAGATCAGGATCGCGATCTGCATGGGCCCACGCTATCGAGCGCGAGATCACACGGGATGGGCGCTACCCGAGCACGACCACCCCGGCATCCGCGGTGGCGCGGCCGATCCGCCTGGCGCTTGGGTAGTGCCCCCGCAGCAACTCGAGCGCGGAGCTCTCGTCCGCCCCCGCAACCACGCAGCAGAACCCGCAGCCCATGTTGAAGACCTCGTGCATCTCGCCGTCTGAGACCCCGCCGAGCTCCTGGATCAGCTCGAAGACCGGGGGCACGGGAAGCGGGTCGCCGATCTCGTAGCCGACCTTGGCCTCGAGCCGCAGCAGGTTGTTGAGCCCGTCGCCGGTGATGTGCACCAGCCCGCGGACGTCGACGGGCGAACGGAGCAGCTCGAGTATCGGGCGAACGTAGATCTCGGTCGGCTCGAGCAGCACGTCACCGAGCGCTCGGCCAAGGCGCCCGTCGTCCAGGGAGACATCCGCCAGGGCCTTGCGGGCCAGCGTGTAGCCGTTCGAGTGCAGGCCGGATGACGGAAGGCCGATCACGGGGTCGCCCGGCTCCACCGCGGCGCCGGTGACGATCGCGTCGAGGTCGACCAGGCCGACACAGGTACCGCCAAGCTCATGTCCGGAGACCACGTCCGCCACCTGGGCGATCTCACCGCCCGGGATCTCGATCCCGGCGAGCTCCGCTCCCCTCGCCAGCCCAATTCCGAGTTGCTCGCAGACGGCGGGATCGGCGCGCTCGGTGAGAACGAAGTCGAGCATCGCGATTGGCTCCGCCCCCACGCAGATCACGTCGTTGGCGTTCATCGCCACGCAGTCGATCCCGATGGTGTCGTAACGGCCGAGTTGCTCGGCGACGATCATCTTGGTGCCAACCGTGTCCGTGGACAGCGCCAGCCCGGCGCCGTGGTCGAGCCGTAGCACGCTGGCGTAATGACCGGGCAGCGGCACCACGCGGGACGGCTTTCCGGTGTTGATCGCCCGCAGGCTTCGTGAAAGCGCTTCGACAGCGCCGTCAGCGGCCGTCTGGCTTACTCCGGCTCGCTCGTAGGCGTCACTCATCGCCGTCCGAGCCTATAGAGCACCGCCCCCGCGAAAGCCACGCGGTAGGCGGCATAGGGCCACAGGGCGCGGTCCCGCTCGACCAGCTCGATGAGCTGCTGGGAGGCGAGCGTGGAGACGAAGGAGGCTGCGACGCCGGCGGCCATCGCCCGGCGGAGGCCGGGATCGATGCCCCGGCTGCGCAGGCGCGCGCCCTTGAGCAGGGTCGCGCCGACGATCACCGGCAGAGCGATGGTGCGCGAGAGGAGGTTGGCGTGCTGGCGGGTGAACCGTCGCCAACGAGCGGCGGCGAGGGTGGCGCCGTTGCGCGACACCCCTGGAGCCAGCGCGGTGGCCTGGGCCAGACCGAGTACGAGGCCGTCGGCGGCGGCGGCATCGCCGGGCCCGCGATCCTGAGGTCGGCGATCGGCGATCGCCATCGCGACCGCCCCGGCAATCAGGCCCACGGCGGTGGCGCGGGGGCCGCCAAGGCGCCGCTCGATCTGACGCTCGAACCTGTAGCCGACGATCGCCGGCGGCACGAAGGAGAGAGCGACCACCGCCGCGCGCCTGGCGTCGAACAGCCGGAGCTCCTCCGCAATCACGCGGCGCTGGCCCACCAGCAGGGCGCCGGCCGCCCCCGCGTGGAGCGCCACCTCGAAGCTCTTGCGGGCCTCAGGGTCGAGCTCGTCCCACTGCCAGCCGGCCAGCCAGGGCAGCAGCGAGAGGTGAGCCGAGCTGGAGACTGGGAGCAGCTCGGCAGGCCCCTGAACCGCCCCCAACGCGATCGCGCGGGTGGGGCTCAGGCCGGGGGCGTCGGCTCCCACTCGGCGCTCCCGCGACGCCGCCTGATGAGCAGGTAGGCGATGCCGATCACGACCGCGGCGATCACCGCGTAGTCGGCGTAGTGCAGGTAGTCCCTCCACTCCTCCCAACGTTCACCGACCTCGCGGCCGATGATCCCGAGCATCAGCACCCAAGGGATCGAGCCGGCGAGGGTGAAGACGACGAACCGCCCAAGCGGCATTCTTGCCACCCCGGCCGGCAAGGAGATGAAGGTGCGGATGATCGGCATCATGCGGGTGAAGAACACCGTGGCGGAGCCGTGGCGCTCGAACCACCGGTCCGCCCACTCGAGGTGGCGGCCGCTGATGTGGATCAGCCTGTTGCGGTCGAGCAGCTCGATGCGGCCGTAGTAGCCCACGGCGTAGGCGATCAGCGAGCCGGCGAGATTTCCCAGCGAGCCGGCGGCGACGATCCCGAACATTGTCAGGTCGCCCTCCGAGACGTTGAAGCCCGCGAACAGCATGATCGCCTCGCTGGGCACTGGAATACAGGCGCTCTCCAGGGTCATCAGCACGAAAATGCCCACCAGCCCGGTGGCGTCGATCACGTCCGTCGCAGCGTTGACGATTGGGTCGAGGATGGCATCGGTCATGCGTCGTCAGCATTACACTCGCCGGGATGTCCCGCCTCGATGACCCGTCGGCGAGCGAGGACGACGGCTCGCGACAGCCTGGGGGCCGCAGCCTGCGGGCATCCCTTCGCCGGTGGGAGATGGATCACGTCTTAGGCCGCCGGGTACTGAAGTTCGGAGCCGACGCCCTGTTGGCCGCCGCTGCCTTCGCGCTGGCGTTTCGCCTGCGCTTCCTGGATGCGCCGGGCGGCATTCCCGAACGCTACTGGACGATGCTCGTCGGGACGATCGCATTCGTGGCCGTCGGCAAGGCGATCGTGTTCAGCGTCCTGGGTCTGCACCAGAAGTGGTGGCGGTACTTCCAGCTCCCCGACCTGTGGGGGGTTGTGCGGGCCGCCGTGGTGACGAGCGGGCTGTTGGTGGCGGTCTTCACCCTCGTCAAGCCGTACTCCTACAACCTCCCGAGGTCGGTGGTCGTGTTCGACTTCCTGCTGACCATCGTCCTCGTGGGCGGCGCCCGGCTCGCGAGGCGGATGATCGCCGAGCGACCCGATCGCGCCACGCGCCGCCGCCGCACCCGCGGCGTGCTGGTGGTGGGCGCCGGCTCGGGCGGGCAGATGGTGGTACGCGAGCTGCGGCTGAATCCGCGCCTGGGAGCCCGTGCGATCGGCTTCGTGGACGACGACCCGCGCAAGCGGGGCATGCATGCGGTCGGGGTGAAGGTGCACGGCTCGACGGACGAGATCGGCGAGATCCTGGATCGCAAGAAGCCCGATGAGGTGATCATCGCGATCCCCTCGGCGCCAGGAGTGCTGCGCGCCAAGGTTGTGGCGGCGTGTCGCGAGCGCGACATCACGGTTCGCACCCTGCCCACGGTGTTCGAGCTGCTCCGCGGCGGCGTCCAGCTCACCCGTCAGCTGCGCGAGGTCCGGGTCGAGGATGTCCTGGGACGGGACCCTGTGGTGATGGAGCTCGAGCGGGTCGGCGCCTACCTGGAGGACAAGATCGTCATGGTCACCGGCGCCGGCGGCTCGGTCGGCTCCGAGCTCTGCCGCCAGATCGCTCGCGTGCGGCCGAAGCTCCTGGTGCTGCTCGACCACGCCGAGGACAACCTGTTCCGGGTCGACCGCGAGATGCTCGACGAGTGGCACTTCACCCAAGTCGAGGCGGTGCTTGCCGATTGCAAGGAGGGCGATCGGATGCTCGAGGTGATGCAGCGCTTCAAGCCGGACGTCGTCTTCCACGCGGCCGCCTACAAGCACGTGCCCCTGATGGAGGCGAATCCGCTCGAGGCGGTGCGCAACAACGCGATCGCCACCCGGGTGACCGCGGGAATGGCCGCGGCGGCCGGCGCCGAGCGGTTCGTGCTGATCTCCACCGACAAAGCCGTCAACCCCGGGACCGTCATGGGGGCCTCCAAGGCGATGGCCGAGTGGATCGTCGAGGCGGCCGGGCACAACCACGCCGCGACCCACTTCGTCATCGTCCGCTTCGGCAACGTGCTGGCGTCGTCGGGCAGCGTCGTCCCGATCTTCCGCGCCCAGATCGAGAAGGGCGGTCCGGTCACCGTCACGCATCCCGAGATGACCCGGTACTTCATGACCATTCCGGAGGCCGTGCAGCTCGTGATCCAGGCCGGTGACCTCGGGTCCAGCTCGGGGGACGTCTTCGTGCTCGAGATGGGCGAGCCGGTGCGGATCCTGGATCTCGCCCGCAACATGATCAATCTTGCGGGCTACGAGCCCGACCAGGACGTGGCGATCGAGTTCGTCGGCCCCCGTCCAGGCGAGAAGATTCACGAGGAGCTCTTCAACGTCGACGAGCGCGCGCAGCCGACGCTCGCCGAGCGCATCGTCCGCGCCGTGCGAACGCAGCCGCTCGACCCCGCTTGGGTTGAGCGCTCGGTCGAGCGGCTCGAGGCGCTGGTCGCCGGCGGCGACGAGGCGGGGCTAGCCGATCGCGTGGTCGAGGTGGTCACCGAGCGAATCTCGGACTCCTCGGCTCTACCCGCGGAGTCGCCGGCTTCGGGAAGCGCGGAGTCGCCGGCTTCGGGCACCGACGTTCCGCGCTGAGCTACAGCGACGCCCGCGCGGTCACCGCCCAAGTCGATGCCGGCGCCCGCGTCCCGGGCACGGGTTCCCCGAGTCCTAAGATGCGCCCGCACTGATGCACTTCATCGAGTCGATCGGGCCCGTTCTCGGCATCGTCGCTTTCGTGGGGCTGGCGGCACTGGCCTTCTTCCTCTTCCAGCAGGGGCGCGACCTTCGCCGCCTGCGCGAGTGGGCGGGCAGGGCCCCCGAGCGCGCCCAGGAGGCGGCCGAGGCCGTGCAGGCGGCGGGTGAGGCGTCCCGTGGCGATGCCGAAGCGGCCGAGGGAGAGGCGGAGGCGCCCGCGGCCGAGGCGCCTGCCCCAGGAAGGCTGAGCGCGGCCTGGTGGCGGTTGAAGGACGCGGTGGTTCCGCGTCTGTCCCGGTTCGAGCGCAGGCTGCCGGTGGATGGGCGCTACATCCTGGCTGTCGCCGTGATTGCGGTGGTCGTTGCGGGCGCGCTGACCAGTGGCTTCGGCGTCATTGGCGGCGAAGACGGCAAGCGCCATAAGCGGGACGGAGCCTCTTCGAAGCCCAGCGTGGCGGTCCTGAACGGGACGGGCGTTCCCGGCCTCGCGGCGCTCGTGGATGAGCAGGTCGTCAGGCAGGCCGGGTACAAGACCGGCACTGTGGACAACGCCGGCTCGAGCTTCGCCAAGACGGTGGCGATGTTCGCGCCGGGGTACGAGGCGCAGGCGAAGAGGTTGGCAAAGGCCATCGAGTCGGGGCTTGGGGAAACGCCCACCCAGGCGATGACGACGGACGTCAAGGCTCGCGCTGGCGGCGCACCGCTGGCGCTCGGCCTGGGGCTCGACGACTCGCAGTTCGGGGCCGGGAGCGGCTAGTGGAGGGGCCGCCTGCGCTGCTGCCGGTCGCGGACCTGTACGACCTGGTGGTCGATCTCGCCTTGCAACTGCCGGCGTACGTTTCGCTTGCGGCCGCCCTCGCCTGCGCCGTGCTCCTGCCCCTGTACCTCTCCCAGCGACGAGACCTTCAGCGCCTTCAGGCTTGGATGGGGCGCGAGCCGGGGCATCCACAGGCGGACATCGCCGCGAGCGAGGCTCTCCTGGACCGGGCCGAGACCGAGTTGGAGGCCCTGTTGGCTCCCAAGCCGCCGCCAGGCGGTGAGCGGGCAGGCGAGCCGGTGGCGGCGCCCACCGCGGTCGCCCCCCCGGCGCCGGTGACCCCTGTGACTCCTGCACCGGCGCGCCGGGTGACGACCGAGCGCCCGGCCCTGGAGCGGATCACCATGGAGCGCGCCGCGCTGTTGCCGCATCCGCGCTGGCGCCGGCTGGTCGGCCGCGTCAGCCAGCCACGCGTGCTTACCGCCGTGGCTGCGGTCGCGGTCCTGCTCGGCTTGGCGGCGATCTTTGGCTCCGAGGAGCTGCTGAAGGACGGCGGGGAGTCGAGCCGGGGACCCAAGCCGGGGGCGGTCGTCCCCGCCGAGGTCGATGTCGCTGTGCTCAACGGGACCTCGGTGCCGGGGCTGGCGGCCAAGGTGGCTGACGACGTGCGGGTGAACGGATTCACGCTTGGGGCTGTGACCAACAGCCGCGACCAGTTCGACCAGACCGTCGTCATGTACGGGCGGGGTCAGCAGCGGGCCGCCAGGAAGGTGGCGCACGATCTGGGGGTGAAGCCGCTGCAACCGATCGATCGCCAAACAGAGCAGGCGGCCGGCGACGCCGATGTGGTCGTGATCGCCGGCGCGGATCGCGCCTAGCCGTGAGCCGTGCGGGCCCCGCTCTGTTCGTGGCGCTGCTGATTGCTTCCGTCGTCGTAGCGGCGACGGTCCTTCACGCGCGCTCCCCGGACCTGGCGATCGAGGTGACCCGGCTCACCAGGGAGATCGATCCGACGGGCGACGCCAAGGACCGGGTAGCGCACATCCGCTTCTTCGTCCGCGAGAGCGACCCCGACGCGACGGTGGAGATCGTGGGGCCCGACCTGAAGCCGATCCGCACGCTGGCCAGACAGCCCCTGGTGGCGAACGAGCCGGTCTCGTTCACGTGGAACGGTCGCACCGGCTTGGGTGCCCTCGCGGATCCCGACGACCGCTACCGGCTCAGGGTGCTGCTGCCGAACCGGGATCGAGACATGATCTACCCGCGGCGAATCTCGCTGCACTCGGATGGCCCGGGATGACGGCCTCGCCGCTCGAATTCGGAGGGATGCTTGTGGCCTGCGGGGGCGCGGCGGTGGCCTTGCTGGCGCGCGATCCGCGGCTTCGCTACGGAGCAGTCGCGGTGGCGCTGGTGGCTGCGCCGGCCTTGGTGGCGGGCGACGTGTGGCACACGGAGCGCTTCGTCGACCTGCGGCAAGACCCGGCCAAGCTGGCCGCCGTGATCGTGGCGTGGTTGGCCGCGGTCGGCGGCGCGGCGGCGGTTTTCTATCGCCTCCCCTGGGCATTCCCGGTCAGCGCGTTCGCCGCCTTGCCCCTGCGCCTCCCCGTGCAGCTCGGCGGCGAGACCTCTCACCTGCTGGTGCCTCTCTACCTGGTGATCGCGGCGGGGTTCGTGTGTTTCGCCTACCGGGCCTTCACCCAAGGCAAGCGGGGCGCGTCGCGGGCGCCGGTCTGCGGCGATTCGTCGAACGGCGAGACCCCCCTCATCACCTGGCTCTATCGCGCGCTGGCCGCGACCCTGTTCCTCTACGCGGTCCAGACGGCGTACTCGGCCCACGTCTCGAATGCGATCGAGAACGCGGCCTTCTTCCTGGTGCCGTTCGCGGTCTTGTTCGTCCTGCTCAGCGACGTCAGCTGGACTCCGCGCATCTTGGGCGGGGTTCTGGCGGCCGTGGCCGGCCTGGGCCTCGTGCTCGCCGGCGTCGCGTTCTGGGAGTACGCCGCGCGCGACCTGCTGCTCAGCAGGGGGCATCTGCTCCAGTCGAACCAGTTGCACCTCTACTTCCGGGTCAACTCGCTGTTCTACGACCCCAACGTGTTCGGCCGCTACCTGGCGCTCGTCCTGGTCGCTCTTGGCGCTTATCTGGCCTGGGCTCGCGACGCCCGCGCCGCAGCCGTGACCGCGGCCGTCGCGGCGGTCCTGCTGGGGGCCCTGGCGCTCAGCTATTCGATCACCAGCCTCGCTGCCCTGCTTGCGGGGCTGTTGGTGGTGGCGGCGCTGCGCTGGGGCGTGCGCTGGGCGTTCGCCGGCGGCGCGGCGATCCTGGTCTGCGGAGCGATCTTTCTGCTCGTCAGCGGCACTGGTGAGAGCGATCTCGGCTCGGCGAGGGACTTCGACACGACCACCAGTGGGCGGGTGGGCCTGGTGAGGGGCGGCCTCGAGCTGGCCGAGGACCGGCCTGTCTGGGGATGGGGCTCGGGTTCCTTCGGTGCCGCGTTCTCGCGCCACATCGAGCGCGCCAACACCACCGTCTCCCACTCGGAGCCGATCACCGTCGCCGCGGAGCAGGGGGCGATCGGGCTTGCGGTCTACGTGGCCTTGGTCGCCCTGGCCCTGGCCGTTCTGCTGGGTGGTGGTGGAGGCTGGGCGGGGACCGCCGCGGTTGCGGCCTGCTTCGTGGCGATGCTCGTCCACAGCCTCAGCTATGCGGGCTTTGCGATCGACCCCGCCACCTGGGCGTTGCTGGGCGTGGGTGTCGCGCTGCGGCGCACCCGGCCGGTCCAGTCCGCCGCCCCCGCCGCCGTCGGCGAGCGCGGCGCCCTCCCTGCCCGCAATCGGCGACCCGCCGCCGCCTAGCGGTCCACTGGTCGGCCATGACCCCGCCATGACCCCGTCCCGCTCCAGCGGTGCCTCACGCAGCGTTTCGCCGGAAATGACGGCCCCAGATCGCCGCCATGCCACGTCCTCGGTCGCCCGAATAGCGCTGCTATTCGGGCTCCCTGCGTCCTCGCCTGTCGGCGCCTGGGCCTCGTCATTCCCTGGCGAACGTCGCGAGAGGCACCACTAGGTGTTCGAGTACCTGCGGCGGCTGGCCACGACGGGGGCCGCATATACGGCCTCCAGCGTGCTCTCGAAGTTGATCGCGGTCTTCCTGCTGCCGATCTACACGCACTATCTGACCCCCAGCGACTACGGCGCCGCCGAGGTGATGCTCGCCTCGGTGATCGCGGCGAGCATCGTCGTCCGCCTTGGCGTCATCGAGGCCATCCTGCGCTTCTACTACCTCGCCGGCGAGCGCCCGGAGCGGGTCGTCTCGACGGGCTTCGCGTCGCTGTTCTGGGGCGCCACGGTCGCCGCCGCCATCGCCCTGCCCTTCGCCGGGCCGATCTCGCAGGCGTTGCTCGATCACGAGGACGCCGGCCTGGCACGGCTGGCGATCCTGGGTCTTTGGACCCTCACCCTGTACGAGTACGCGCTGACGCTGCTCCGCCTGGATGAGCGGGCGCGCGCCTACTTCGGGATCACGGTCGCCAACGTCCTCGTGACGATCCCGTTCACGGTCTGGCTGATCGTCGTCCAGGGGGAGCGGGCAAGCGGCATCCTGCTCGGCACCTTCGGAACCGGCGCCGCGTTCACGGTCTGGATGCTGTGGCGTCAGCGACGGCGGCTGTCGCTGATCCCGGACCTGGCGCTGCTGCGGCGGATGTTTCGCTTCGGGCTGCCGACGATGCCCGCGGAGCTGTCGCTTTACTCGCTCAACTTCATCGACCGGATCATCCTGGTGCGATTGGTCGGGCTGGCCGAGGCCGGGCTGTACGCGCTCGCGGTCAAGTTCGCCCAGGGCATCAATGTGCTCGCTCGCGGCATCCAGCTTGCCTGGCCACCGCTTGCCTACTCGATTCAAGACGACGAGGAGGCGCGTCGCGCTTACGCGGTGATCTTCACCTGGTTCGCCGTGGTGCTCGCCTTCGGGGTGACGGGGCTGTGGCTCGAATCGCGTTGGATCGTGAGGCTCCTCGCGGCCCCCGACTTCTTCGGCGCGCACAGGGCCGTCGGACTGCTGGCGACGGGCATCGCGCTCTACGCCCTCTACCTGGCGATGGTGATCATCCTGGGGCGCACCGGCCGCACCGAGTTCAGCTTCCCAGCGACGATCGCCGCCACGGCCACCAACGTGGTGCTCAACCTGATCCTGGTCCCGCCCCTTGGCATCGTCGGGGCGGGGCTGGCCCTGGTCGCCTCCTACCTCGTGGTGGTGGTGTTGATGTACGCGCTCACCCAGCGGCTGTTCCCCGTCCCGTATGAGTGGCGGCGCCTGGCGCTGGTCGTGCTGTCGGCGGCGGCGCTGATCGGCGCGGGCGAGGCACTGCTGCCGACCTCGGGATTCCTCGGCTTGGCGAGCCGCGCTGTGTTCTGGCTCGCCTACCCGGCAATTCTGTACTCGATCGGGTTCCTCCATGAGGAGGAGCGCTCGCGCCTGGTGGCGACGCTCCGGCCTTCAGCGATCGCCGCGCGGGCCCGCAGTCTCCGTGCCACCACGGCGCCCGCCGGCGCCGAGCGCGAACCCGCCGACACCGACCCCGGAACGGGAAAGGGTGCCGGGCTGGGACCCGAGGTCTACGAAGTCGTCGCCCGCGACGAAGACCGCGGAGGCGCCTGAAACGTCGATGCCAGCCGGGCGTTGTACGCCTCGGCTGCCTCGCGCATCCCCTCGCCACGGGTGGGACGCAGCGCCTGGCGGGCGTGGAGCCAATACCAGCTGAACTGGTGTCCGGGCATGAAGATGGCGGCGACCGCGCGCGGAACGTACGACCACGCCCAGAGGATGCGGGCCAGGAAGGCCGCCGGCGGCGAGTGATGCTTGCGCATGTACATCGCCCGGCCGCGGTGAAACTGCACCACCCGGCGGGCGCCGGCCGAGTGGTCCGTGGCGAGTTGCTCGTGGTGGATCGCCCTTGCGGCGGGCACGTGGAGGATGCGCCAGCCGGCGTCTCGCATTCGCTTCTGGAAGTCGACCTCCTCCGAGTAGACGAAGAAGTCGGGGTCCAGGTAGCCCACCCGCTTCGCGGCTTCATGCCGCACCAGCATCGCCGCCGATTGCACCCATCCCACCTCGCGCGGCCCGCCGTCGTCGCGTGCCGAGGTGCCCGCTTCCCGCACCCCGCCCTTGTTGCCCTCGGAGGTGCCCGCATCCTGGGTGACCAGCCAGCGGTGCAGGAACAACGCCTGGGCCAGGGCGGTGCCGAGCCCGGGAAGCCGCCATGCGCAGGGGATCGGTTGGCCGCCGGCGTCCAGGAGCTGAGCTCCCGCAGCCGCCGCCTCGGGATCGGCCCTCAGCGCCTCGAGCAGGGCCTCGGCTCCTCCCTCGAGGATCTCCGAGTCCTCGTTCAAGAGCAGGCAGAAGCGCCCGCGGGCCTCGCGCAGGAGCAGCGAGTTGTTCTCTGCCAGGCCGGCGCGGCGATCGCGGGCGATCACCCGGACCTCCGGAAAGCGTCGCGCGACGGCCTCGGTCGAACCGTCGTCGGAGGCATTGTCGAGCACCAGGATCTCGCGCTCGATTTGCGGGGGGTGGGTGCCGCGAATCGCCTCCAGGCAGCTGAGCAGGAGTTCCCGGCCGTTGGTGTTCACCACGCAGTAGGAGAGCTCCATCGACCAAAATCCTCGCGGATGCGGGTTCAGATCGTCGATCCGCCGGCATACACGCCGCCGTATGACCGCTCACTGTGCGCGGCCCTGGCTCGGGCCGGCGTCGATGTCGAGCTGGTCACGAGCCGTTTCGCCCATGGGCCGGTGCCGGCCGCCGAGGGCTACGGGGTGAGCGAGCGCTTCTATCGACGCTCCGCCGGGGCGAGCCCCCAGACGCGCGGCCGCCGAGCGTTGAAGCTCGCCGAGCACCTCGCTGACATGCTTCGCTACCGCCGCGACGGCGGTAGTGCCGACCTCATCCATTACCAGTGGCTCACCGTGCCGGCGCTCGACAGCCTTCTGCTGCCGGCGGTTCGGCCCCGTGTGTTGACCGCCCACGGCTGGCTGCGCGAGGAGGCCTGGAGGGAGCGTCCTGGCCGGGGGCTGCGCCGGCTCTGGGAGCGGATGGACGCGGTCGTGACGCTCTCGCGGCATGGGGCCCGCCGCCTCGTCGAACAGGCCGGGGTCCCTGCCGAGCGGGTCCGGGTGATCCCGCATGGGGCCTTCGACTACCTGGCGCGGGTTCCGGACCCGCTGCCGCTGCCGGACGAGCTGGCCGAAGTCGAAGCGCCCGTGATCCTGTGCTTCGGCCTGATCCGGCCGTACAAGGGCGTCGACCTGCTCCTCGAGGCGTTTCGCTCGGTTGAGGGAGCGGAGCTGTGGATCGTCGGCAGGCCGCTGGGGGTCTCTCTCGACTCCCTGCGCGAGCTCGCCGCGCGGGCCCCGGGCCGGGTGCGCTTCGTACCCCGATTCGTCTCCGACCGCGAGTTGCCCGCCTACTTCCGCCGCGCCGACCTCGTCGTCCTTCCCCATCGTGATGCCGAGCAGTCCGGAGTCCTCTACGTCGCGCTCGCCTTCGCGAAGCCGATCGTGATGAGCGCCGTCGGCGGTTTCGCCGAGGTCGCCGAGCACGGCGCCGGGCGGCTTGTACCCGCCGGCGATCGCGAGGCGCTCGCCGCGGCCCTGACAGAGCTGCTTTCTGACCCGGCCGCCCGGGAGCGGCTATCGGTTGCCGCCCGGGACGCCGCCGCCGGCCCTTACTCCTGGGACGCGGTCGCCGAACAGACCGTGGCGCTCTACCAGGAGCTGGTTGGGTGACCGTCCTGGCGATCGCCTTCTGGATCTCTGTCGGGCTGCTCCTCTACACGCACCTCGGCTACCCGGCGCTGCTGTGGCTGCTGGCGCGGGCTCGCGGCGCCGACGACGCTCCCGCGCTGCCCTCCGAGCCGCCCAGTGTCTCGCTGATCGTCGCCGCGCACGACGAGGAAGCGAGCATCGGGAGCTGGGTCCGCTCGGCCCTCGCCCTCGACTACCCGCGCGACCGGCTCGAGGTGGTGGTCGTCTCGGATGGCTCGGCCGACCGCACGCTCGAGTGGGCCACGGAGGCAGGAGCTGACCTGACCCTCGAGGTGCCACGCGGCGGGAAGGTCGCCGCGCTCAATGCCGCGGTCGAGAACGCCCATGGCGAGGTGCTGGCCTTTTCGGATGCCAACTCGACCTGGGAGCCCGCCGCGCTCGGGCGCCTGGTGACCCGGTTTGGCGATCCGAAGATCGGCTACGTCTGCGGCCAGCTTCGCCTCGAGGGGGAGAGCGGCGAGAACCAGGAAGGGCTCTACTGGCGCTACGAGACTGCCACCCGCGCACTCGAATCGCGCCTTGCCGGCGTTACGGCCGGCAACGGGGCGATCAACGCGGTGCGCCGCGAGGCCTACATCGCGCTCGAGCCGACCCGTGGCCAGGACATCTCCCTGCCTTACGAGCTCACCAAGCGAGGCTGGCGCGCGGTGTTCGAGCCAGGGGCCGTGGCTCGCGAGCCGATGGCGACGACGCTGGGCTCGGAGTTCCGGCGCAAGCGACGGATGCTCGCCGGGGCTTGGGCGACGATGCTGCGGCACGGAATGCTCTCGCCACGCGGCTACGGGCCCGCCTACGCCTTCCAGATCCTCTCCCACCGCGCCCTGCGCTATCTCTCGCCGATCCTTCACCTGATCGCGCTGGGGACGAATCTGGCGCTCCTCGGGCATGGCTGGCTCTACGCCGTGACACTTGCCGCCCAGACGACGTTGCTCGCCGCCGCGGCCTTGGCGCCCGTGGTGCCGTTGCGCGTCTTCCGGATCGCTCGCTACTACGTCGCGGTTACCGCGGCGAGCGCCGCGGGGCTGTGGGACTATCTGCGCCGCGGAGTGCCCCGGACCTGGGAGAAGGCGCAGGGGACGAGATCCCAGGCTTGACGGTGAATCGGGCGCTGGACATCGTGCTCGCGACAGTCGGCTTGGTGGCCGCCGCGCCTCTAGTGCTGATCGCGGCGGTGGCGATCAAGCTCGACTCGCGGGGCCCGGTGATCTACCGCCAGCGACGGGTCGGCCAGGACGGTCGGCAGTTCGAGGTCTACAAGCTCCGCACCATGCGGCCCGGGGCCGACCCGGTGGGAGTCGGGACGCCGGTGCTGGAAGACGATCCCCGGGTCACCCGGGTCGGTCGCCTGCTGCGCCGCTTCTCGCTGGACGAGGTTCCGAACCTGGTCAACGTGCTTCGCGGCGAGCTGGCGCTCGTCGGTCCACGTCCCACGCTCGCCGCCCAAGTGGAGCTCTACACGGAGCGCCAGCGTCGCCGCCTCGAGGTGAGGCCCGGGATCACGGGCTGGGCGCAGGTCAACGGGCGGGCCGGGATTCCCTGGGACGAGCGGATCGAGCTCGACATCTGGTACGTGGACAATCGCTCCCTGGCGCTCGACCTGCGCATCCTCGCTCGGACCGTCCGCCTTCTGCTCAGCGGCCGCGGCCTGTACGGATAGGGTGCTCGCGCAATGGCGGCGAGGATCGAGCTTCGCGACTTCGAGCCCGGGGACGCGACGGCGGTGCATCGCTGGTTCAACGACCCGCGGGTCACCGCCGACCTGGTGGGAAGCCGCGCGGGCTTCACGGCGGATGACGCCCGTGGATGGGTCGATCGGGCGATGGACCAAAGCCGCGACCGCAAGTGGGCGATCCTGCTCGACAGCGGCGCTGAGCCGGTTGGCTTCGTGGCCTTGTTCGGGCTCGAGCGCGATACCGGGCCGGAGCTTGCGGTCCTGGTCGGCGACCCGGACGCGTGGGGCAAGGGCGTTGCCCGGGAGGCCGAGCGCCAGGCGTGCGTGCACGCTTTCCGGGACCACGGCGCCCACCGGCTTCACGCCGAGATCCCGGCCACCAACCGGGCCGCCCAGAAGGTGGTCACACATCTCGGATTCAAGCGCGAGGGGGTGATGCGCCGGGCAATTCGCCGCGGCGATGAGGCGGTGGACAACGAGGTCTGGGGCCTCCTGCCCGAGGAGTTCACCGGCTTCCAGGACGGGCCGAGCTGATCGGCGATCGCGATCAGCCGCTGGTCGCGCTGGTCGCCGATCGGGGAACGGCGGCGGAGACAGATGACTTCTTCCGTTCCCGTCCTTTCTACGACGCGGAGGGGGTGACCCACACGCTGAGGATCGAAGGGAGCGGCTGGGCGATCGCATTCCCGCTGCTAGTCCGCGAAATCACCGGCACCGAGCTGTCCGATGCGATCTCGCCATACGGGTATCCCGGCGCCGCGGTGCGGGAGCAGCGGGGCGCGACCCCCGACCCGGTCGAAATCGACTGGTCGGGCGCCGGACTGGTGAGCGTCTTCGCGCGCGAGCGGCTGGCGGAGGAGCCGTGCCTCGCGAGGGCGACGGAGCGCTCCACCGTCCAGGTCCATGACCCGTCGCGGCCGCGAAGCCTGCGCTCCCGCTTCGGCGAGCAGATCCGCCGCAACCGCAAGCTCGGCTACCGGCTCGAGGTGCTACCCGGTCCCGAGACCTCGGTCGAGCAGCGGACGAGCTTCCACGCGGTGTACACGCAAACGATGCGACGGGCGGAGGCGGCGGAGCGCTACCTGTTCGAGCCGGAGTACTTCGGCACCATCCTCGCCTTCGGGCGCTCCTGGCTATTGCTCTGCCGCAGCCAGGAAGGGGCCACCGCGGCGGGCGCCATCGTGGCGCTCTCGGACGGTCTCCTCCACTACTACCTCGGCGGCACCGCCGAAGCTCACCTCGGCGACTCCCCATTCAAGAACGTCGTGGAGGCGATGATCGAGCACGCGGACGAGCTCGGCGTCCCGCTCAACCTCGGCGGCGGCGTTCAGCCCGGCGACGGCCTGGAGGACTTCAAGCGCGGCTTCGCCAACCACGAGCTTCCCTTCCACACGCACGAGATCGTCTGCGACCCCGACACGTACGGGCGACTCAGCGCCGGCCGCAAGGACTCCGGGTTCTTCCCGCTTTACCGTGAACCCGCGTCCCAGTCCCGTTGACGGCAGCTCCCGTTGACGGGCTGCCGTCCACGGGGGTTGCTGGCTCTCCTACAATCGCCCGACGCTCCTACCTCTCGCACATATGGCCCACTGGTACTTCTGGCCGCTGTACCTCTTGCCGGTATTGATCGTGCTCTGGTCGGCGGTCGCGACCACGCTGCGCGAGCGGCGGTCGAGCAGGGAGGAGGAGAGGCAGCGCGGCATGTGAGCAGGGACGCCCGTGCTGAAGCGGGGACGCCCCTGCCGGCGCTCAGGGGCTGATGGGGACCTGTCCCTCGGGGCCGCGGCCGCGGAACTGGTCGCGGAAGTTCCGGATCGCGTCCAGCGTCTTCGTCCCCTCGTATCTCTTGCACGCCAGGAGCTGGGTCCAGGCGGTGGCGGCGACCTCGTAGGGCATGCGGGGATTCGGGAACAGCAACATCCCCGACGGGCTTTCGTCGAACACCCCCTTGAGGGCGAGCTGGTCCGCTTCCGGCAGCTCGGGCGCGTACTGGACCTCGATTCGGCCGTGCTCGAGCGAGTGGACGACATCGATCAGCGCGGGCGCCTCCAGGAAGGCGCCGTCGGCCTGCTGGAAGGGGGTGGTGACGTGGCTGCCCGAGGTCGGCGGGCTGGTGCCGTAATCGGGGGTCTTTGAGCCCGGCTCCAGGTGAGTGTTTCCTTCGTCGGGGAGGCCGAGCCGCAGGTCGCAGCCCGCCTCGGCGGCGGCGTTCTCCAGGTCGAGGTTTTCTACCGCCGGCGGGGTGGCGCCCTCGCGGGCGTCGGGCTCGACCCCGTTGATGCTGCCTGTGGCCGTGTCGATATGGGCGGCGGCCGGAGTGTCCGCGCTCGAGCCTCCCCCGCCGCTGGCGATCACGATCACGATCCCGACGAGGACGGCTGCGGTCAGCACCCCGGCGACGCCGTAGCCGAGGATCAGCCGCTTGCGCGCTGCCTTCGCCTCTTGCCGCTCGGCCTCCAGCCGCGCGGCGCGGAGGCGGGTCTTCTCATCCTTGCGGGTCGCCATCCGGCAGGCCAGGCTAGCGAATGCGGTTCAACCCGCTAGATCGCTTGCCGCGCGCGCCGGACGCGCGGCCTGCCGGGGCTCGGCGAAGACCTGGTCGAGGAAGCCGGCCAGCTCGTCATTCAGCCGGCCCGGGCTGAGGCGCCACTCGAGGATCGAGTTGGCGTCGACCAGCCGGGCGTTGGGCACCTCCTCGACCAGCATGCCGGCATCGGAGAACGGGTGGAGCGGGTCGTTCGGATGCCCGATCACCAGCGCCGGGTGCTCGATTTGCTGGCGTTCCTCGCGAGGTGGCGCCGCGCCTCCGAACAGGACCCCCTCGAGCACGGCTCGCGACGAATCGGGGTCCCGCCGCATCCAGTCGAGCGCGATGTCCAGGAGGTAGTGCGTGCGGGGAATCCGCTGGAGCGCCTGCGAGGAGGCATTCAGCAGCGGCTTTCCGAAGCGCAGGGTCACGAGGAGCGGAGTGAAGATCATCGCGGCGCCCAGCAGCGCGTCCTCGAGAACCGGCATCTCGATGAAGAGCCCGCCGGCGCTCTCGGGATGGTGCACGGCGAGCTCCAGCGACACGTTGGCCCCCAGCGACGTCCCTCCGACCACCGGGGCCCGAAGCCCCAGATGGTCGACCAGCGCCGCCGCCTGGCTCGCCAGCGAGCCCATCGAGTAGATGCGCATGTCGTCGGGCTTGTCGGACTCGCCGTGTCCGAGCAGGTCGACCGTGATCACCCGGTTTCCGCGCGCAGCCATCTCCGGCGCCAGGCGGTCGTACATGCGCCGGTTCATGAGCAGCCCGTGGATCAAGACGAGCGCCCGCTCGCCCTCGCCGTGGACCTCGTACGCGATGCGGTGGCCGCGGTAGCGGAAGGAGCCGTTGGCGTCAGCCATGAGGGCAGCGGAGTCTATTTGAGCCCCGCGGGCGCGGGCGCCGGTGCGGAGGCGGGCGTGAGGGCCGCCCGCTCCCACGGCCGCGCGACCCGCAGGGCGCCCAGCACTGCGCGTGTGGCGGGTGCCTTGTTGAGCGTGTAGAAGTGAATGCCCGGCGCGCCCCCGGCGAGGAGCTCCTCGCACTGGCGTGCCGCGTAGGCCGTGCCCAGCTCGGCCTCCGCGTCCTGATCGCCCTCGAGCGCCTCCATCGCCTCGGCCAGCGGCTGTGGGATCGAGGCTGCACACAGCTCGCAAAAACGCACGATTTGCGCGTAGCTGGCGATCGGGATCACGCCGGGAATGATCGGTACCTCGATCCCGCTCCCACGCGCCGCTTGAACGAACTCGAAGTAGGCGCGGTTGTCGAAGAAGAGTTGGGTGATCAGGAAGCTGGCGCCCGATGTGACCTTGGTCTTCATGTAGGCCAGGTCGGCCTCCGGGCTTGGGGCCTCGGGGTGAACCTCGGGGAAGCAGGCGCCGCCGATCGCGAACCCGTAGCGCTCGGAGATGAAGGCCGCCAGCTCCGCGGAGGAGTCCAGGCCACCTTCCGGCCGCTTGAACTCGGCCTCGCCTCGCGGCGGGTCGCCGCGCAGAGCGAGGATGTTGTCGATTCCTTCCGCCTGGAGCCGGTCGAGGATCTCCACCAGGCCCTCGCTGGTCTCGCCGACGCAGCTCAGGTGCGCCATCGTCTCCAGGCGGTGCTCGCTCATGATCCTGGTGGCGATCTCGACCGTGCCCTCGCGCGTCGCCCCGCCGGCGCCGTAGGTGACCGAGACGAACGAGGGCTCCAGCGGCTTCAGCGCCTCGACCGTTTCGAACAGGCTCTCGACGCCCTCCGGCGTCCGCGGCGGGAAGAACTCGAATGAGAACACGGGCCGTTTGGTGGCGAGGAGCGCGTCGATGCGCATGGTCGGGGGATGGTAGAGGCCTAGCCCAGAAGCTCATCCCAACTCAGGATCACGGCGGTGTCGTGCTCGTAACCGAGCCTGCTCAGCGTGCCGGTGGCGAGCGCGAACAGGCGCCCGTCCTCTGGCGCCAGTCCGAGCCACCGGGCAGCGAGCACGCGCAGCATGTGGCCATGACCAAAGGCGATCGCGTCGGCGTGGGCAGCGCGAGCCTCGGCGATCACGCGGTCGGCGCGCGCTCCGACATCGGCGGCGACCTCCCCGTTGGGGCAGCCGTCCCGCCACAGGCTCCAACCGGGGCGCCGACGCTGGATCTCGGCGGTTGTGATGCCCTCGTAGTCGCCGTAGTCCCACTCGCGAAGGTCACCGCGGGCCTGGGCTTCCTCCGTCAGGCCGGCGATCTGGCAGGTCTCGACCGCGCGCCGCAGCGGACTGGTCAGCACCAGCTCGAAGCGGCGGTCGCCCAGGCGCGGTGCCAGCAGCCCGGCAAGCCGGCGGCCGTTGTCCGTGAGCGGCAGGTCCGTGCGGCTGGTGTGCCGCCCGCTGGCGCTCCACTCGGTCTCGCCGTGCCGGGCGAGGAGAAGCTCGCTCATGGCCCGATTCCCGCGGGCTCGGAGCGGTCCGCGGTGCCGGCTCCCCCGTTCCTCACCCCGGGTGACAAATAGGCTCCGCGAGAGCGGATGATCGTGAGCGGCTCGAGCGGCATTTCCCGCAATTCGCCTGCCCGGCGGACCCTCCTGCACCTCGCGCCCCACCCGGACGATGAGCTGCTGGGAGGCCCCGCGATCATGCTCGACCTCCAGGCTAGCGGCCATCGGATCATCAACCTGGCTTGCAGCCTGGGACGGCCGGAGGATCAGGAGCGCCGCAAGGCGGAGGCCCGGGAATCCGCCCGTCGCACCGGGTTCGAGCTGGTCATCCCGAGCCGCCCCGCGGCGCTAGGCTCCGGCGGCGATCTCGAGACGGCGCAGGTGGAGCTGGCGACGATGATCGCCGAGCTCGTCCGCCAGGAGGCGGTCGACATCGTCTTCTCCCCGAGCCCGCATGATCGCCACCCCGGTCACGAGGTGGTGGGCCGCGCGGCGCTCGACGCCCTGTCGTCGCTCGAGGACACGGCGCCGGCGTGGTGGATGTGGGGCCTGTGGGCGGATCTGCCGTTTCCGACGCTGATCGCATATTTCGGCTCCGAGCGCCTCAGGCAGATCCAGCACGCGCTGGATGCCCATGCCGGCGAGCTGGAGAGAAACGACTACCGACGCCTGGTACAGGGCCGGGCACTGGCCAACGCCGCCCTGGGCCCCGAGCTTGTGTTCGGCTTCGGGCGCCGGGGAGGCCGGGGAGAGCTGGCGGAGCTGGCGACCGAGGTGGTGTTCACGGACGGGGACTGGCGCCTCGGCCGGCCCAAGGAGCTGGACCCACGCGAGCCCCTTGGCGAGCCGACCCGCGAGCCTCTCTCCGGGTGGCTGACCGGGCAGAGCCTCACTCAGCGCTTCGGCGCGCCGAGCTAGCTCATTCGCAAAACGGCCGCCCACCCACCCGTTGGTCACGGCCGGCGATGCCGGCGCAGTTGCGGAGCCGGGTCAGGCGGGTCTCGAGTTCGAGCCGCTTGGTCCCTGTGGGGCAGTTGGCGGGACTGCCGCCGAAACACTGGTTGTCGAGCTCGAACGGGTCTTGATTGAGGTCGTACCACTCTCGCTGGTCGGTGTCCACGCACTGCCCGGTGGACGGATCGACGGCTCGTGTGTGCTCGATATAGATCGTGCTTCGGGTCCGAATCCCGGCGTACCGGCAGGTGGAATAGACGCCCTGGTCCGGCACTCGGTACTCCGTCAGCAGCCCTCGCCCGGCGGGCCAACGGCCGGACCGCGTCAGAAGAGGCGCGAGAGAGCGCCCGTCCATCGTGCGGCAGGGCCCGGCAGGCGGGCACGGCTGCGCGTTCGCGAGATCGAGGATCGTGGGCGCGAGATCGATGTTGGCGACCGCCCTGCGGGTTGCGAGCACGCGCGTCGCCCCGTCTCGAAAGCGTTTCGGCAGCCTGATCACGAGCGGCAGACGGAGCGCCTCCTCGTAAGGAAAGACCTTGCCGCCTGGGAGGCGATGCGCACCGAAGAAAAAGCCGTTGTCGGAGATGAAGATGAACACGGTCTTCCCCAGCTCGCCCGCGTCCTTGACCGCCCGGTGGAGGTTTGCCACGCCGCGGTCGACTCCCGCGAGGGAGGCGAGAGCGCAACGCCAGCGCCTCTTGATCCTCCTTCGCTCGCGCGCGCCCAGCTTCGGCTTCGTCTGCAGGAAGGTGGGCTTGTCGCGCATGTCGTGCTCGTTGAACGAGGACGGCTTCGGTGGGATCGCGTCTATGAAGAGCCTCTTGTCGCGGGGCTGCGGTATGGGTTTGCCCTCGCAGCTTCCAAAGGGATCGGGCTGGCGTGCATCGTGGGGTGCCCGCTGGTCCAGCTCGAGGTAGAAGGGGCGTCGATCTTGCGCGTACCTCTGGACGAGCCGGGCCGCGTCCCGGTTCAAGACGTGCGTGACGTGATCTCCCGCCTGGCTGCCGTGATGGAGGGTCCTGCCGTTCACGAAGTAGTCGTAGTTGTAGTAGCTGTTGCCCATCACGGTGCGCCACTCGTCCCATCCAGGGGCTACCTCCGACGCCGGATCGGCAAAGTGCTGGTAGCCATTGAGGAACTTGCCGACGTGAATGGTTGTGTAGCCAGCCCGCTGGAGCCAGACGGGCAGGACATTGTTCTTGTGCTCCAGTCCCGGGTACGCCACTTCGTTCGAGGTCACGCCGTGGTTGTGCGCGTACTGGCCGGTGATCAGGGAAGCGCGCGAGGGACAGCACTGCGGGGTGGTGGCGATGTAGCTCTTGAAGGTCGTCCCGCGATTGACGAGTAGCCGCTTCGTGTTCGGCATCACCTTCCGGGCGAACTGGCTGGTCGCCTGGTCATCGGTCTGAATCAGAATGACGTTCGGTCGTACGATGCGGGCGGCGCCCGCTTCCTCCGGGGCACCCGGCACCGGGCGGGAGGCGGCGAAGCCGAGGCCGGCGGCGGCGAGGAGCGCAGCGCCGACGAACACGAGCCTGTGGCGTAAAACAAGCGAGAGCGGGATGGTAACGCGGTGGGCTTGCCGGGGGACGTTCGCTACCATTCCGCGCTTCCGCACGCCGTGCAGGGGTGTATGGCCTGCGGATGCGCTTGCCTTTTCTAGCCGATGTCCGCTTTCCCAGATCGCAGGCTAGCCATGGCGGCCGTTGGGCTGCTTGCCGCAGCCTGCCTGGGCCTGGCGACGTCGCAGCGCCCTGAGCGAGCGGACGCCGCCGCGCACGCCGGTCGGGGGCAACCGAACATCATCGTCGTGATGACAGACGACCTGGCCCGCTCGCAAGCCACTCGCCGGTATCTGCCGAAGATCACCCGGCTGCTCGGCGATCGCGGCACGAGCTTTCAGAACGCCTTCCTGACCACCCCGCTGTGTTGTCCGTCGCGGGCCACGCTGCTCACCGGGCAGTACGGGCACAACAACGGCGTGCTCAAGAACACCTATCCATCCCTGCGCAGGAAGAAAAACGTGCTCCCTGTGTGGTTGCGCCGGGCGGGATATGTGACCGCTCACGTGGGGAAGTTCCTCAACCGCTACCACCACAACGCCCGTCAGACCGCACCCGCGCCCGGCTGGGACCAGTGGTACACGCAACTCGACAGGACCGAAAACGACTACTACGGCTGGGATCTGTCCAAGAACGGTAAGAAGGTCCACTACGGCCACAAGAAGAGCGACTACGCGCCACGCGTTTTCGAGCGGTCCGCGGTGCGCCTGATCCGCCGCTTCGTGCCCCGCCGCAAGCCGCTCTACCTGGAGGTCGACGAGCTCGCTCCCCATGCCGGCCGCGGAGGCAGGGGCACGGGTTGCCGGAACAACGCGGTGCCCGATCCCCGGGACGTGGGGAAGTTCCAGAACGTGCAGCTTCCCCGCCCGCCCTCGTTCAACGAGGGCAACATGAGCGACAAGCCCTCCTTTCTGCAGACGCAGCCGCGACTCACCCAGAGGGACATCAACCGGAGGACCAGGGCCTATCGATGCGGCCTCGCCTCCCTCCAGCAGGTGGATCGCACGGTGGGTCGCCTGTTCAAGGTGCTCAGGCGCCTGGGCGAGCTCGGCAGGACCGTGTTCATCTTCTACACCGACAACGGGGTCTTCTTCGGCGAGCATCGGGTCGGCGGCGGAAAGCTCTACCCCTACGAGGAGGCTGACCGGACCCCCCTGTTCATCCGGCTCCCCGCTCGCTACCGGAACGGGAACCGGCGGGTGCCAGAGGTGACCGAGCCGGTGGCGAACATCGACTTCGCGCCGACGATCCTCCGCCTTGCGCACGCCCGCCCGTGTCCACGAAAGGGTCGCTGCCGGATCCTGGACGGGAGATCACTGCTTGCGCTGCTGCGCGGAAGGAGCCCCGGATGGGCCGCCGATCGCCCCCTGGGCGTCGAGCTTCAGCTTCAGAACGCAAACAGCAAGCACGCGGTCTGCAAGTACGCGGGAGTGCGGTTGCCGGAAGTGATCTTCGTCAAGCACACCAGGGTCGGCGACCCGGTCAGCGGCGAGTGCGTGAGGAACCGCGAGCAGGAGCGGTACGACCTCTCGGACGACCCCTACCAGCTCCGCAACCTCTGCTTCGGCGGCGGGAGCTGTCCCACCGATGACCTCCAGACCCGCCTCGAACGCCTCGTGACCAGGATCCAGAGCTGCTCGGGGGTTCCGGGGCGCGATCCCCGCCCGCGCGGCCGCAAGTACTGCGGCTAATCGACTAGCTCGTCCGCGGGGCTTCATCTGACTGATCCGGGCGGCAGCACCGGAGCGCCGCCTGGCCGAGTAGACGAACGGCCAGCGCCGGCGACACAACTCATGCGCGGCGAAGCGCGTGCCGACACCTTGCCTGACTACCTGAACTCAGGTAGGCACACGCACGACTTTTCGCGCCATGACCATTCGCACACTCCGCCTTCTACCGATCCTGGCCGTGCTGGTCGGGCTCTTCGCGGCCGCCGCCGAGCCGGCCGGCGCGGCGCGCTGCCTTGGGCATCGGGCGACCATCGTGGGCTCGCCAAAGGCCAACCACATCAAAGGCACGGATCACAGGGACGTGATCGCTGCCAGGGGCGGCAACGACGTGATCGAAGGCAGGCGCGGCGGCGACATCGTCTGCGGCGGCACCGGGAACGACAGGATCCTGGGCTCCGACTCCAGCGAGAAGCTGATCGGCGGCGAAGGCAGCGATTACGTCGAAGGCGATCGGGGGAACGATCTCCTGGTCGGCGATCAGCGCAACCCGTTCGGCGACGCGATGGGCCCAGTTGGCCGGGACACCCTGTCGGGCGGGGGAGGCAGGGACTACATCGTCGGCGACAACTACGGATCAGGCGATGCCGCCGGCGGTCGCGACGACGAGGTGTGCCCCAACAGGCGCGGCCCCGGAGGGGGCGGACCGAACCGTGACACGATCATCGGCGACAGCGCGGTCACCGGCTCCGGGACGGCAAGCGGCGGGGGTGATGACCACATCTGCGCGGAGAAGGGCAGCGACCTGGTGGTCGGCGACAGTTACTCACCCTCGGGCAGGGCCTCGGGTGGCGGCGACGACGCCCTCAACGGCGACTACAAGTCCGACTCCATCGTCGGTGACAGCTACACCAAGACGGGGGTGGCTTCAGGAGCCGGCGACGACCGGATCCACGGCCTCTGGGGCAACGACTTTCTGTACGGCGACAACCGTGCCGCCAGCCCGGACGGGGAAGTGCTGGGGGGTGGTGGCACGGACATCGTCACCGGGGCCGACGGCGACGACCGCCTGTTGGGCGGACCGGGCGACCGCGACATCTGCGCCGGGGGTAGCGGGCGGGACTCCGCCGAGCCGAACTGCGAGTTCAGATACGACGTTCCCTGAGCCGGGCCCTCGGGCCCCTGGGAGTGGGCCTGCCAGCGCTATTCGCAGTTCGGGACGGGCGCCGGCGGATCGCGCCCCTCCAAGCCGGAGCACTGGAAGGTTCGCGGCATGACCGCGGTTTGAAGGTGTTCCGTGCCTGGTCGTCGACCAGGATCAAGAGCAAGTTCGGTGGGCGCTGCGCGGCTGCGGATCCCGCCGGCGTGCTTCCCGCGACAACGCCGGCGATGCCAATCAAGCAGATGACGGCGATCGCACCGGCCGGCCGCTGCGAAAGTCCGCGGCGCGTCATCCTCTAGGCGCGGCGCCGCCTCCATCGGGCGGCGCGCCTCACCCTGGGCAGGGCGCGCATCACCCTTGATGGCCCGAGCCGACTCAAGCGACCCGACCCCGATTCCGCTAAGCGTTCGCGCCGCCGCCGCATCCGCCTCTTGTGCCTCAGCCGCCTGCGGCGAGCCAGCGACTTGTCTCCTCCGCCCTTGCGCCGAACGTATCTCGTGAGCGCGCGCATCCCGTCGAATTGAAGCTCGCGAAGCTCGCGCTGGCGGCGCTCCTCCGACCAGGAGCGCGAGCCGGGGGGCGCGGCGCCGCCCTCAAGCGGGTCTGGACAGGCGGCGAGATAGTCGCGAAAGTCGGTGTCCTCGACCAGGGCCCCCTCCTCGATGCCCTTCGCGACAGCGTCGTCGTCCAGGATCAGGTTCGAGTAGACATCGTCGAGGGTTCCAGCCTCATACGCCGTCCGCAGCTCCTCTCGGTTCTTCGATTCGAGCAGGCCGGCCTTGTCCGTCAGCTCGACCCGGTGCCGGTATTGCGCGGCGCTTCGGACGGGGAAGTGCAGCACGCGGACAGGGAACGTAGGCGCGAAGACGAGCTCGTCCTCGAGCTCCGCCGAGTGGTCGGCGCCGGAAGCCCGAAGCCCTGGCCTGCCTGCGAATACATCGCTCTCCGATCTCGGCTCCCCCTTCGGCTTCTGCACCCCGATCCGGGTGGGGTGTGGGTGGTCGAGCACGATCCTCGGGTGTGTGCGATGAGCTGCCTTCGGTGGGCGAAGGAAGCGGGTTTCGCGGACCGTGAGCCGCTCGGCGAATGGCCCCTCGCCGGGTCGGCCCACGAACTCGGTTCTCGGGGCCACGACCAGGCCGAATCGGTCGGGAACCGCCTCCAGTGTCTCCTTGAGATCGCCGGTGAGGGACCACCAGAACTCATCTTGGTCGTTGTGGATGACCCAGTCGGCGCCCAGCTCGTGGGCCAGCCGGGCGAGCTTGGTTCGGCCCTTCGACCAAACCTCGTGCAGCAGCCCAGAGACAGGCTCGAGCCTCACAAGTCCGCCGCGCTCGAAGCGTTCGAGTATCTCGAGGGTGCCGTCCACGGAGCCGTCGTCGCCGACCACGAAGAGATCGACTCCCTGCGCTCGGTGGTACCTGATGTTGGCCTCGATTATGTCCGCGCAGTCCCGCGTCAGCAGGGTCATCGCAAGGCGCATGGTCGCGCCAAACTAGCACGAGCCTGGCACGCCTCCCGGAGGGGATCGGGAGATCCCGGCGAGATGCTCACCACCGTGGAGGTTCGCCTGTGAACCGGGTGGACAAGGCGTCACTGTTCCCGTCTTCGGATTAGACTCGGCCCGCCTACGATGCAGATCCTGGAGGTTTAATGAGCCTGGGCTACGACGGCAAGCTCTACATCCTTGCGTTCGACCACCGGGGGTCGTTCATCAAGCGCTTCGGGATCCAGGGCGACCCCACACCCGAGGACACGCAGCGCATCGCCGACGGCAAGAAGCTCATTTTCGAGGGCCTCGAAGCGGCGCTCGAGCGCGGCGCCGATCCGTCCGTGACCGGGGCGCTCGTGGACGAGCAGTACGGAGGCCCGACGCAGGTCCCCGAGCACGCCAGGGCCAGGGGGATCAGGCTCGCCATGCCGGTTGAGAAGAGTGGCCAGACGGAGTTCGATTTCGAGTACGGCGAGGACTTCGGCGCCCACATCGAGCACTACGACCCTGACTTCTCGAAGGTGCTCGTCCGCTACAACCCCGACGGCGACGCGGAGATGAATCGGCGGCAGGCCGAACGACTGAGGCGCCTGTCGGAGTGGCTGCACGAGCGCGACCGCAAGTTTCTCTTCGAGCTGCTGGTGCCCGCCGAGGAGGGACAGCTCGCCTCCGTGGACGGCGACTCCGACCGCTACGACGCCGAACTGCGCCCGGAGCTGATGTGCCGCGCGATCGCCGAGCTACAGGACGCCGGCGTGGACGCCGACATCTGGAAGATCGAGGGCGTGGACGAGCGCGCCGACTGTGAGCGCATAGTGGCTCAGTGCCGGACGGGCGGTCGCGACGGCGTCGTCTGCGTGGTCCTGGGGCGCGGGGCCGACGACGAGAAGGTCGATCACTGGCTGCGACAGGGGGCCCCGGTCGAGGGCTACGTCGGCTTCGCGATCGGCCGCTCGATCTGGGGCGTCCCGCTCGATGGCTTCATCGACGGCAGCCTGTCCCGCGAGGACGCCGCTGCGCGGGTGGCCGACAACTACCTGCGCTTCGTCGAGGTCTACGCCACCGCCGAGGCACCAGTCGGGTAGCGGACAGCTTGCGTGGATGGGCTGAGACGTTTTGGCCCTCGAGATCGAGCGAAAATTCCTTGTGTCCCGCGTTCCCGACTCGCTCCCGAGCTGTCGCGTCGAGCAGATAGAGCAGGGCTATCTGGCCATCGAGGCGGATGAGGTCGAGGTGCGGCTCCGTCGGCGCGGCGACGGCACCTATCTGGCGGTCAAGCGCGGGAGTGGACAAGAGAGAAACGAGGTCGAGGTCGAGGTGAGCGCCGAGCAGTTCCAAGCGCTCTGGCCGCTCACCGCAGGCCGTCGGCTTCGAAAGGCGCGTTACTACGTGCCAACGGAGGCGGGTGAGATCGAACTCGACGTCTACCTGGGAGCCCTCGAGGGTCTGATCACTGCGGAGATCGAGTTCAGCCCCGGACAGTCACCGGAGTCCTTCGAGCCGCTGGACTGGCTGGGCGAGGAGCTCACGGGACACCCCGGCTACGCGAACAAGGCTCTCGCGACTCGCGGAGTACCGGCCTATGATCCGGCCATGGTTCGCGAGGACCTGCTCGAGCAGACCGAGACCGGGATCGTGCCCACCGGGGAGGGCTGGTTCGTCCTCAACGCGCGCGAGGCGCGCTGGCTTCACGGGGAGGGGCGCGGCGCGCTCCTGTCGTTCGAAGGCGAGACCGAGTTCCCGCAGGTCGGAATCAATATCTTCGTGCTCCCTCCCGGGGAACCGACCGGGATGTACCACTGGGAGGCCGATCAGGAGGACTTCCTCGTCCTCTTCGGCGAGGCGCTGCTGATCATCGAGGGCGACGAGCGACCGTTGAAGCAGTGGGATTTCGTCCACTGTCCGGTGGGGACGAACCACATGATCGTGGGTGCCGGGGCCGGGCCGTGCGGCATCCTCGCCATCGGCGCGCGCGAGCACCAGGCGGGCGCCGGTTGGGGTGGCTACACCGTGGACGAGGCCGCTCTTCGGCACGGTGCCGGCGTGGATCAGGAGACCACCGAGCCCGACGAGGCGTACGCGCGCTTCCCGGAGCGCAAGGCGACGCGCTACCGGGAGGACTGGCTTCCTGGTGAGAGCTAGGTTGGGGAGTCAGGTCCGGTGGCAACGGTTGACGCGACACGCAAGTACGACGGGACCCTGCTCGAGGTGCAGCGGCCGCTCTCCGTCGTGCAGTGGTCGGCGATCCTGGGTTCGATCGCGGTGCTCGTCTGGAGCGTCCCGGGCCTGATCGTCAATCCGGACTTCGCCACCGGGGACGCGGCGACCGCCGAGCGCGTGCTCGGCGTCGACATGAACGGCTGGCACGCGCTCTCGGGCTTTCTGGTGGCGATCCCCGGCCTGCTCGTTGCCACCCGCCCCCGCCTTGCGGCGCTATTCGTCCTCGCGGCGGCGGGGAGCCTGATCGCCACCGGGGTCTGGGCACTGCTCGACACTCAGGTCGCGGCCGGCCTGTTTTATTTCCCCAACAACGAGGCGGACGCCCTGCTCCACTTCGGGACCTCTGCGATCTTCCTCACCGGCGCCGCTCACTACTACCTGGTCGAGCGTCGAAGGCTCTAAGCGACGAACGGCGGGAGCACGGACATGACCACACAGACCCAGCTCATCACCGGCACCGACTTCATCACGGTCGCGACGCAGGACTACGACCGCGCCGCGACGTTCTATGGCGAGGTGCTGGGCCTACAGTTCTCCAAGCAATGGGGCGAGATGCCGGCTGGTGAGTTCGAAACCGGCAACCTGACGATCGCTCTCATGCAATCGGACGCCTTCGGCGTCGAGTTTCGGCCCAACAATCATCCGATCGAACTGCACGTCAACGACTTCGAAGCCGCTCGCGCCGAGCTTGAGTCGCGGGGGGTCACCTTCAAGGGAGAGACTCTCGATTCAGGCGTCTGCTACCAGGCCTTCTTCGAGGATCCCGACGGCAACGCGCTGGCGATCCATCATCGCTATGCCTCGCCTGAGGCCCGGCCGGCCGCGTAGGGTCTCCCATACGACGTGTTCAGTGCCACGGCGGCGCGAATGAGCGCCTTGAAGGCCTTTTCATCGATCTTGTCGCCCTCATGGAGATCGATGGCACGCCTGACGTTGCCCTCGAGGCTGGAGTTGAAGAGGCCTGAAGGGTCCTCCAACGAGGCGCCCTTGGCGAAGGTCATTTTCACGACCTTCTTGTACGTCTCACCGGTGCAGATGATCCCGGCGTGGTACCACACCGGAACCCCTCTCCACTTCCACTCCTCGACCACTTCGGGGTCGGCCTGCTTGATGAGCATTCGGATCCGAGCGAGCGTCTCGCCCCGCCAATCGCTCAGCTCCTTGATTCGCGCATCTATCAGCTGAGGGGGAGAGGCTCCTCCTTCTCCTCCCTTCGAGCCGCTCTTCGTCTTCCTCATGGTCGTTGCTCCTCCGTCATTGGCCGCTCACAATCGTTCGCCCGGCAGTTTGCTGGCTTGTTTCACCCACGCAGGTGGACTCAGGGAACCGTAGGCTCGTACCGCATCGCCACGGCCCCTGAGCCGAACTCCTGCCGGCTCACGAGCCTCAAGTCGACACGCTTCGAAAGCCCCGCGAACAACGTCGGCCCGTGGCCCACCAGCCTGGGGTGCACTACGAACTCGTACTCATCGATCAGCCCCAGCTCCGCCAACGCGAGCGGGAGCTTCACTCCCCCAACGAACAGCCCCTCACCCGACTCCCGCTTCAACTTCTGAACGGCCTTCTCCAGATCCCCACGCACAAGTTCAGCGTTCCAATCGACCCGGTCCAGGGTGCTCGACACGACGTACTTCTTTGCAGCGTCGATCGTCCGGCCGAAGGGTTCCGTCCAATCAGGCATCGCTTCGGTCTGCCCGGCGGTCGGAAGCGCTGCCTCCATCATTTCGTAAGTGACCCGGCCGAAAAGGAGGGCATCGGCCTGGTCGATGCTCTCGGTCGCGTGACGATGCAGCTCTTCGTCCGGGACCCCCACACGGTGATCGCAGCATCCGTCCAATGTGATGTTGATGGAATAGCGGAGAGGTCGCATTCGTGGTAGCAAGCAAGCTTGAGGTGGAGCTAGCGGGACTCGAACCCGCGACCTCCTGATTGCGAACCAGGCGCTCTCCCAACTGAGCTATAGCCCCACGTTTGCACTGGGCGGACGCGACCAGCCGTTGTGCTGCTGAATCCGGGCGTCGCAGCGGCAAGGATAGCCGGCCAGAAGCGTGGCCGATCACGCGGTGGCACACCAGCGTAGGTCGGTGCCTGCATGACTAACATCCGTGCGGCGTTCAGCATGGAGTATGAAGCTGCCGATCTAAGCTGATGGATCTCGCATGAGCTTTCGGGGCCGACTCACGCTGTTCTTCCTGCTGATCGTCGTTCTGCCGATGATCGCCGTCGCCGTCCTGGTCACCCACGTGACCAGTGAGTCCGAGAGCGGCAAAGCGGATGCGCGGCTGGATGCGGGCTTGGAGACTGCCCGGGCGACCTACAGCGACGCCGCCACCGAGGCGGAGCGGGCCGCGAAGCGATTCGCCAGGGGCTCGCGCCGTGGGCTCGGCGCTTAGTTCGGGTGATCGGGGCCGGATCAAGTCGATGGCCCGGCGCCGGGCCGCCCAGAACGGAATCCGAACGCTCGAGATCCGCGATCCGAGCGGCGATCTGCTGGCGAGAATAGGGCCAGACAACCCCGTCGCGACCTACGAGCTCAACCTCACCGATCCAAGTGGCAGCCTGGGGTCGCTGACCGCCTCGACCACGACAGCCTCCGACTACCTCAACACGGTCAGCCACCTGACCGGGCTCGACGGGGCATTGCTGAACGAGGGAGGCACGGTCTCATCAACCGTGGCACTAAACGGCGCCAGCCTCCCGGTCAGCGGTGATTCCGCGGACGTCGAGGTGGAGGGAGAGAGCCTGCGCTCAAGGAGCGCCGATCTGCGCGATCCCGCCAACCTCCGGCTCGCCCTGCTCGGCCCGGTGGAATCAGGGGGGTTCCTGTCCTCAAGCCCCGCGGTCATCGCCGCCTTGGTGGTGTTCTTCACCATCGCCCTGGTCTTCGTGACCATGCTTCTGCGCATGCTCGGTGGCCAGGTGCGGGCGATGCTCGAGGCCGCACGGGGGATCGGTGAGGGCGACTTCAGCCGCAAGGTGCCGGTGCTCGGCGACGATGAGATGGCGGGACTGGCGAGCGAGTTCAACAAGATGAGTGACCGCCTCGGCGCCCAGATGGAGGAGCTGCGGCGCCAGCAGCTGGAGGTCGATCGGTCGGTGCGGCGGATCGGCGAGGCGTTCGCGTCGGGCCTCGATCGCGAACCCCTGCTCAAGGTAGTCGTCGAGACGGCGCTCGGTGCGTGCGGGGCGCAATACGGGACGATCGCTCTCCGTGACCATGACGGAGCAGAAGCAGAGGCCGGGGAGCCCTCCGAGGCGATCCAGGACCTTGCCGCCGCCGCCGAGGTCGATGCGCTGTCAGAGGACGACATCGTTTCGCGGCAGAAGAGCGGCGTCTATGCGCTGGCCTGTCCGCTGCGGCGGATGAGCGAGCCCCCTGAGAACGTGGGCGTGATGACTGTCGCCCGCCGGGGAGAGCAGTTCACTCCGGCACAGCGCGAGGTGTTCCTCTACCTGGCGGGTCAGGTGTCGTCGTCGATCGAGAACATCGCATTGCACGAGAAGGTCTCAGAGCAGGCCGTGACCGATGAGCTCACCGGTCTCTCCAACAAGCGCCGCTTCCAGGAACTGATCACGAAGGAAGCGGAACGCGCCGGGCGCTTCGGTCACGAGCTGTCGCTGATCATGCTCGACCTCGACGACTTCAAGCAGATAAACGACAGCTACGGCCACCTACAGGGCGACAATGTGCTGCGCATGGTCGGCCGTGTCCTCCATCTCGAGTCGCGCGGCGTCGACGAGCCTGCACGCTATGGCGGCGAGGAGTTCGTTGTTGCCCTTCCGGAGACGGGCCTCGAGGGCGCACTCGATCTCGCGGAACGGATCCGCGCCCGGATCGAATCCGAACGGGTCTCGCGCGCAGGCGGCGCCGGCGCCGTGAACATCACCGCGAGCATAGGCGCGGCCTCGATGCCCGGCTCGGCCAACGGCGCGCAGGCGTTGATCGCCGCTGCCGACGCGGCGCTGTACGAGGCGAAGCGGGCCGGCAAGAACCGGGTCGCCAGCGCGCCCGAGCTCAAGGCCGCAGGCCGCTCCTGAGCGGGCCGAGGGAGCGGATATCTCGGCCAGGGATCGGCGCGAATGCCCGTCTTCGGGCATTCGCGACCATGCAGGAAAGCGTGCCGGCACGCCCAGGGCAGGTCAGTAGTCTTTTTCCCGATTGGGATGGGAATCCTGGACGAAGCGATTCGCGAGCACCTCGAGCTGAAGCGACAGCGCGGCGCCACGGACTCCGAGCTCCAGCGCCTCGAGGACGAGGCGTTCGGCCCCCCCAGCCGGCCTGGTGAACCGGACTTCCCCGAGCAGGAGGAGTCGGCGGAGCAGTCCGGCAACGGCGTCGCGCGCGCCATCTCCGAGGCCCCTGTGACTTCGGAGGCGTCGGCCCAGACGTCCACTGAAGGCGAGCTGGCCGAGCAGCCCGCCGAGCCGGACGAGGGCGCGTCGGAGGAGCCGACCACGATCTACGACCAGGGACCCGACGCCGAGCTGGAGCCCGGCGAGCCACCGATCGAGGCCCTCGACACGGTCGAGCACGCAATGCCCGATCAGGAGGCCGAGCCGGAGGCGCCGCCGTCCGAGGAACCCGGCTCCGAGCCTGAGCCCTCCGAGCAGGAGTCGGAACCGGTGGCCGAGGAAGAGGAAGAGGAAGAGGAAGACTCAGATGTCGCGGACGAGGAAGCGTCGCAGGAGGGCGAGGCGGAGCAGCAGGACGACGACGTACTCGCCGACACGCCGGAGTTCCTCAGGGACGCTCCCGAAGACGACGAGCTCTGGTTCGAGCAGGGAAAACCGAAGGACTTCGACTTCTAGCTACACGTAGCCGCGGGTCTGGGCGGCCTCGACGACCCGCTCGATTCCCACCAGGTAGGACGCCTCGCGGAGGTTGATGCCCTCCTCGCGGGCGCGCGCCGAGACCTCCCGATAGGCGCGGCGCATGATGGTGCCGAGCTTGTCGTTCACTTCGCGCTCGTCCCAGCGGAAGTGCTGGAGGTTCTGCACCCACTCGAAGTAGGAGACGACGACGCCGCCGGCGTTCGCCATCACGTCCGGAATGATGTAGACGTCCTTGTCCTGGAGGATCTGGTCGGCCGCCGGCGTGGTTGGACTGTTCGCGCCCTCGACGATCACCTTGCACTCCATGCGGGCAGCGTTTCCCTCGTGGATCATGCCGCCAAGGGCCGCCGGGATGAAGACGTCGCAGGGAACGGCGACCAGGTCGTCGGGGTCGATCTTCTCGGCTCCCCCGAACTCGGTGATCTTGCCGGCGGAGGCGATGTGGTCCTGGAGGGCGACGGCGTCGATCCCGGCGTCGTTTCTAATCGCGCCGTTGGCGTCGGAGACGGCGACCATCTTGGCCCCGAGCTGCTGCATGATTCGCGCCGCCCAGGAGCCGACGTTCCCGAAGCCCTGGACGACGAAGCTGGTGTCCGCCGGGCTCAGGCCCAGGTGGGGCGCAGCCTCGCGGAACATGTAGACGCAGCCGCGCCCCGTGGCCGCCTCGCGACCGTACGAGCCCTCCAGGGAAATCGGCTTCCCGGTACAGATCGCGGGCGTGTGGCCATGAAGCTTGCCGTACTCATCCATCATCCAGGCCATTACCTGAGCGTTGGTGTTGACGTCGGGTGCCGGGATGTCGCGGGTGGGCCCGAGCACCTTCTCCACCTTGTCCATGAACGAGCGAGCGATTTTCTGGAGCTCCGAGCGCTCGAGCTGGTCGGCGGGGCAGTTCACGCCGCCCTTTGCGCCCCCAAAGGGAATCCCGGCCACCGCGGTCTTCCAGGTCATCAGCGAAGCGAGCGCGCGCACCTCGTCGACGTCGACCTCGGGGTGGAAGCGGATGCCGCCCTTGTAGGGGCCCCGGGCGCCGTTGTGCTGGATGCGATAGCCCGAGAAGACGTGAACCCTGCCGTCGGAGAGCTTCACCGGGATCTGCACGGTGACCTCGCGGTACGGCGTCCAGAACACGACCCGCAGGTCGTCGGCGAGCTTCAGCCGGTCGGCGCCGATCTCGAAGTAGTGGCGAACGATGTCGAGGTTCGACACCTCGGCCCGCTGTCCCGGCTTCGTTTCACCGGCGGCCGTCGCCTCGACCTCGGCCTCCTCGACCGCCTGCGCCGACTTGTCGGTCTGCTCTCGCTCGCCTACCGGGGTCTCGGTCTCGGTCTTGGCCATCAAAATCTCCGGAGTCGGCTCCTTGCCGGCTCATCCTCGCATAAGCCTGGCCGCGACAAGACGAAACCCCTGCGTCGGGGACATCGGCGGGTGTCTGGTGGCCGCGTGGCGGGGACCTAGAATTGATCGCCTGGGGCCATAGCTCAGTTGGGAGAGCGCCTGCCCTGCAAGCAGGAGGTCGCCGGTTCGAGCCCGGCTGGCTCCATCAACGACCGACGCCGTGGAACGGGATCCCGGTAATCGGAGGCATAACGAATTCCCGCGCGCTGGTTGTTTCGGGGCGCTGCGAGACGAAGAATCAGCTGCCGGCGGCCATCGGCGAGCTCTCCGGCCGGGATGTAATAGCAGTGGTCGGTCGTAGCGTCATAGACAGCTAGCCACTCGATCATCGCCGCGGTGTAGAGCTTCGTAGCCTTCACGCGGCCTTTGGTCAGCGAATGGGAGCAGCACTGGACGGTGATGAACGCGCCGTTGGAAGTCGCGTGTTTGACCTGCACACGCTCCAGGCGGTTGGCGCGCGAAAAGATGAGATCGAAGTCCCAGTCCTCTCCGTAGGGGATCGCGATCTTGTAGCCGCGCTCGAGGAGGTCGGTCGCCACCTTGAGCTCGGCGAGGTCGCCTTTCATCTTCAGAGATGCCATCGGTCTGACTTACGGGCCTGGAGGCACCGTAAGTCAGGACCTCGCACGGAACAAGACCTGTCTGTGGACAACTGAACACGCATCCGTGCCGGAATTGCCACCGAGCTAGCGAGCTGCGCTCCGAATAGGGAACGCGCTGCCGCTACGGCTCTAGCCGCCCGGCGGGTTTCGCAGCGCGCCGAAGACGGCGAGCATGAGCATGAGCACGATCAGGAACGAGACGGCGGTGAGGATGTCGAACCCCGAGTCGGCGGCGACGGCCGCCGTCATCCCACCGAACCCCACGCAGAACACGAGCGCGACTATCAAGAACGCGCTACGCATAATCTGGCTGGGCCGGGCGGTAGCGGTTCGCGAACAGCTTGATCGCCGCCAGTCCGAAGACGAAGCCGCCGATATGCGCGAAGTAGGCGACGCCGCCGCCAGCCGCCGAGACGTCCGGCGTCGCCAGCTGACCTATCGCCGGCAGGAACTGGAGCGCGAACCAGATCCCCAGCATGACCACCGCCGGGATCTCGATCAGGGTCACGAAGAAGATGATGAAGATCAGCGTCAACACGCGGGCGTGGGGATACAGGAGTAAGTAGCCGCCCAGCACCCCCGCGACCGCGCCGCTGGCCCCGATCGCGGGCACCGTGGCGCTGGTGTCGAGGAGCGCCTGCGCGTAGGCGGCGGCGATCCCCGCCAGGAGATAGAAGAGCACGAATCGCCCCCGGCCCATGGAGTCCTCCACGTTGTTGCCGAAGATCCACAGGAAAAGCATGTTGAAGGCAAAGTGCAGGATGCCGCCGTGCATGAACATCGAGGTGAGCACAGTTACCCACCAGGGGGGTCCGTCGAGGGGCTGAAAGGGCTCCCCCTGCTCGGCGAGAGCCTCGGCTTTCGTGTACTCAGGCGTTCCCTGGCAGACGACCTCGGAACGGCGACCGCTCTGGTTGACAAGCGTCCCGACGGCGCACTCCTTGCCGGGATGAGTGAGCCGGTACGGAATGGCGCCGTACTCGAGCGTGTTCTCGTCGCGCTCCGGGACCCCGAGCTGGCGCAGCTCGGGGTTCGCGGCGTGGTCGCCGGAGAAGCTGAGCTGCCAGGCGAAGACGGCCAGGTTGGCGGCTATCAGCAGCACCGTGAGGATCGGGAACCGCGTCGTTGGGATGTTGTCCTTGAGCGGGACCACGGGAGGCCAAGCCTATTTCGCGTGGCGAAAGCCCCAGTAAGCGGTGCGTCAGGCTGCGGCTCGCCGCCGCTCCGCCACCTCGCGGGCGCTTTCGTCCGCATGGTAGGAGCTGCGGACGAGCGGGCCGGCGGCGACCGACTCGAAGCCAACCCCGTAGGCCGCATGCTCCAGGGCGGCGAACTCGTCCGGGTGCCAATAGCGGACCACGGGCAGGTGCTGCTCGGTGGGGCGCAGGTACTGGCCCACGGTCAGCACCTGGACCCGGTGCTCTCGCAGGATCCCGAACGCATCCACCATCTCCTCGAAGCTCTCGCCGAGGCCGACCATCAGCCCCGACTTGGTGATCACCTCCTCGCCGCCCATCTCCTTGGCCAGCCTCAGGACCCTGGCCGAGCGCGCAAAGTCCGAGCCGCGGCGCGCCTTCGGATAGAGGCGGGGGACGGTCTCGACGTTGTGGTTGAAGACGTCGGGCTGCTCGTGGATCACCTTCGCCAGCGGCATCTCCTGTCCGCGAAAGTCGGGAGTCAGCACCTCGACCTTGCACTCGGGCGCCAGCATCCGGATCGAGCGGATGACGCCGACGAAGGCGCTGGCGCCGTAGTCGGGAAGGTCATCGCGGTCGACAGAGGTGACCACCGCGTGCCGCAGGCCCATCCGCTTCACGGAAGCCGCCACGCGCATCGGCTCGAGCGGGTCGTTCCAGCTCGGCTTGCCCGTCTGGACGTTGCAGAAGCCGCAGCGGCGGGTGCAGACGTCCCCGAGGATCATGAAGGTGGCGGTTCCGCGCTCCCAGCACTCGCCGACGTTGGGGCAGTTGGCCTCCTCGCAGACCGTGTGCAGGTTCTGCTCGTGGATCATCGCCTTGAGGCGCCGGAAGGTCGGGCCGCCCGGTGCGGGGACCTTCAGCCAGGGCGGCTTGCGATCGCGGAAGGGGCGTCCTTCGACCACCGGCCCGCCGCCTGGACGGGCGCGCGAGCGCGTCACGTGGAGACGCTCGTCCAGTGTCGCCTTGGCTCCCACCGCTTCTACCGTAGCGCCGCCGCTTTCCCGGCAAGCGCGTCGACTTCCCACAGGCCTTCGGGGAGCTCGTCTGCGCCCACCTCGACCGACGCCCGCTGGTAGACCTTGCCGAAGCTGTCGCGGACGGCGGTCGCGAAGGCGTCCAGGTCCTGCTCGACACCGAGCTCGCGCGACACCGATGTCATCCGGCAGGACTCGATCCCGCAAGGCACGATCCACTCGAACGGCTGCAGATCGTTGTTGACGTTGATCGCGAAGCCGTGGGTAGTGACGCCGCGGTTCACGTGGACGCCGATGGAGGCCACCTTGCGGCGCTCCGGCGTCCAGACCCCCGTCAGGCCATCGACGAGCCCTGCCTCAACCTGCCAGTCAGCGAGCGCGCCGATAACTGCCTGCTCCATCCGCCGTAAATAGTTGTGGACGTCATCGCCGTACGAACGCAGGCTCATGATCGGGTAGCCGACGAGCTGGCCGGGGCCGTGGTAGGTGACCCGCCCCCCTCGGTCGGTGTCGGTGACCTCGATCCCCTGCATCCGGTACCAGTCCTCGCCCATTGGCAGCTCGTCGGGGGTCGAACGGCGGCCCTTGGTGTAGACGGGCGGGTGCTCCAAGAGCAGCAGCAGATCGGGGACTTCGCCGGCCTGCCTCGCGGCCTCGAGGCGCTTCTGCGCCGCGCGCGCATCCTGGTACGGAACCTGGCCGGCCCGCACGGTCCAAACCTCGTCCACGGGATCAGTCTCTCACGCAGCGGCCGGCTGTTGCCGTCCCGCGTCGAGGCGCTCCTGGGCGAGCTCGCGGCCTGCGCGAAGGGGCGTGATCCCGCGCTCGCGGGCGGCGGCGAGGATGCCGCTCAGGTTCGCCTCGATCCCGAGCGCCAGCTGCCGCGCCTCGCGCTCGGAGTAGTCGCGGATCTCCCGATAGACGTTGATCAGGCCACCGGCGTTGACGATGAAGTCGGGCGCGTACAGGATGCCGCGCTCGGCCAGGGCGTCCGCCAGGCCCTCGTCGGCGAGCTGGTTGTTGGCGCAGCCGCAGACGATCTCGCAGTCGAGCAGCGGCAGATTGGCGGCGTCGATCGCGCCGCCCAGCGCGCAGGGGGCGAGGATGTCGCACTCGGCCAGCATCTCCTCAGAGGGCGCGATCCACTCGGCATCCAGCTCGGCTGCCAGGGTGCGCTTGGCCGGGTCGATGTCGGAAACCGCGAGCTCGGCGCCCGCATCGGTCAACAGCCGGGCCAGCTTCGAACCGACGTGGCCGAAGCCAGCGATCACGATCCGCCGACCGGCCAGGTCAGCAGAGCCGAAGCGCTCATGGGCGCAGGCGCGCATAGCAGCCTGGACGCCGAGCGCCGTGAACGGGCTTGGATCGCCGGAGCCTCCGTGAGCGGATGGCAGCCCGGTCACGTGGCTGGTCCGCTCGCTGATCGCCACGAGGTCCTCGGCAGTGATGCCGACGTCCTCGGCGGTGATGTAGCGGCCGCCGAGCGACTCGACGAGGTCGCCGAAGTCCAGCAGCACCGCCCGGCGGTCCCGGCCGGTGGGGGGCGCTCCCCTCGGAGCACAGATGACTCCCTTGCCTCCACCGAGCCCGAGGCCGGCCGCCGCCGCCTTGTAGGTCATGCCGCGTGCCAGCCGGAGGGCGTCGCGCGCGCCGTCGACGGTGGCTTCGTATTGCCACAGGCGAACCCCGCCGAGCGCCGGTCCCAGCGCCGTCGAATGAATGGCGACGATCACGTACCGGCCGCTGCGCCGTCCCTTCCGTACCACCAAGTCCTCGTGCTCGAAGGACACGGGCGGGACGGCCGTGATGGCCGGCCGCCCGTTCGTTGGGTGCTTGACCGTCACGCTCATCGGCTCATCTCCCAGCTCTCCAGCCGATCCTTGACCGACCCCAGGAAGCGGGCCGCATCGGCGCCGTCCAGCGCCCGGTGGTCCCAGGACATGCAGAGATAGGTCATCGGATGGATGGCGATCGAATCCTCCGTCCCTTCAGTGACCGCCTCGCCCCCGCATCCGGCTCCGCCGGATGACCGCTCGCCTCCGGCTCCCTTGGAGCGGAGGAGGCGAGGCGTTTCTATGACGATCGGCCGCTTGACGATCGCCTCCAGGTCGAGGATCGCGACCTGGGGCTGGTTGATGATCGGCGTTGCCAGCACGGCACCGAACTGCCCGGGGTTGGTGAGCGTGAAGGTGCCGCCGTGGACCTCGTCCGGCTCCAGCCGCTTCGCCCGGGCGCGCTCGGCGACGTCGGCGATCGCGGCGGCCATACCCTCCAGGCTGAGACGTTGCGCCTGGCGGATCACGGGCACGATCAGCCCGTCCTCGAGCGCCACGGCGATGCCCAGATTGACGTCGTCGTGGTAGACGATCTCGCTGCCGTCCACGGAGGCGTTCAGCTTCGGATGCTCCTGGAGGGCCTCGACCGTCGCCCGGGCCACGAACGCCAGGTAGGTCAGGTTGACCCCCCGCCGCTTCATCTGCTCCCGCAGCTCTTGCCGCCGCGCGCCAACCCGCCAGAAGTCTGCCTCCACGATCGTCGTGCAGTGAGCCGCCGTACGCCGGCTCTCGATCATGTGGCGGGCGATTGCCTGGCGCATCGGCGACATCGGCTGGCGCCGTCCCGGTGCCAGCTCCTCGACCAGCCGCGGGGACGCGGCGCCCACCTCCTCGCGTTGGTAGGGGGACTCGATGTGCAACACGGGCTCGGGCGAAGGCTCAGCGGTTGCGCCCTCCCCTGACTCGATGTAGGCCAGGATGTCCCTCTTGCGCACGCGCCCGCCGATTCCGGTGCCCCTCACTCGGGAGAGGTCGATGCGGTGCTTGTCGGCGATCCGCCGCACCACCGGCGAGTAGAAGCCGGACCGATCCGCCTCGCCGTTGGCGGCACCGTGGGGCACCGGGGTCCGGGCGACGTCCGGTGGCGCGGACTTCGCGCTCTGAAGGTCCTCTTCGGGGTGCGCCTCGCCGGGCTTCGCCTCCGCGTCGACCTCGGCCAGCAGCGTGCCCACGGGGACGGTGGCCCCCGGCTCGACCAGGATCCGCTGCAGGCGCCCGCTGGCCGGCGAGGGGATCTCCACGTCCACCTTGTCGGTCGTCACGTCGCACACCGGCTCGTCGGCCTCTACCCAGTCGCCGGGCCGCTTGCGCCACTCGATGATCGTCCCCTCGGCTACCGAGACGCCCATCTGAGGCATGAGAATCTGAACTCCGGCCGAATCCTCCGCTACCGCGTCCGGTTCGGCCGGGTCTGTGGCGGGATGCCCCTCCGGCCGCTCAATAGGCAAGGAGCTCACGGCACGCCTCCTTCATGTCGTCGAGCTGCGGCAGGGTCGCCTGCTCCAGCGGCGGGCTGAATGGGATTGGCACATCCGGTGCGGTGAGTCGCCGCACCGGCGCGTCGAGGTCCTCGAACGCCTCATCGCTGATCAGCGCCACGACCTCGGCCCCGACCCCGCAGGAACGCGTCGCCTCGTGGGCGACCAGGGCCTTGCTCGTCTTGCGGACGCTGGTCAGAATCGCCTCGCGGTCCAGCGGGCAAAGGGAGCGGAGGTCGAGCACCTCGATGTCCTCGCCGAGTTCCTCCGCCGCCCGCATCGCCAGGTGGACGCTGGAGCCGTACGCGATCACGGTCAGCTCGGTCCCCTCGCGGGCGGTCCGAGCCTCGCCCAGCGGCACGGTGTGCTCGCCCGCCGGGACCTCGCCCTTGACGTGCCGGTAGAGCCCCTTGTGCTCCAGGTAGCAGACCGGGTTCGGGTCGCGGATGGCGCTGATCAAAAGGCCTTTCGCGTCGGCAGCCGTCGCCGGCGTCACCACCTTCAGACCCGGTGTTTGGAGGAACCAGGCCTCCGGGTTCTGGGAATGGAACGGCCCTCCCGAGAAGCCGCCCCCGGATGGCAGGCGGACGACGATGGGAACCGCTATCCCCTGGCGGTAATGGAGCTTGGCGGCGACGTTGACGAGCTGGTCGAAGCCGCAGGAGATGAAGTCGGCGAACTGCATCTCGCAGACGGGCCTCAAGCCCTCGACCGCGACGCCGACAGCCGTGCCGATGATCGCGCTCTCTGCCAGCGGCGTGTCTATGCAGCGCTCAGCCCCGAACTCCTCCACGAATCCGTCGGTGACCTTGAACGCGCCGCCGAAGGCGCCGATGTCCTCGCCCATGCAGATCACGGACGGATCACGAGCCATCTCGTGGCGAAGCGCATCCGAGATCGCCTCCAGGTAGGTGACCTCGCTGGTCGCACTGGCCGTGGTGCTCATGACGTTCCCCCGCGTGGTTCGGCTCCGTTCCCGCGGAGCTCATCCTGCGTCCAGTGGGACCACGGCGCCTCGCCGTCCCCAAGCGGCTCCCAAGCGTCCGCGAACACCCCCTGCGTGGCCAGCCGAGGATCCGGCATCGGCGAATCGAGCGCCTTGGCCGCGCACTCCTCGACCTGGGCCCGGACCTCGGACCGGATCCCCTCGACTTGGTCCGGCGAGAAGCCGTGGTCGCTGACCAGCCGCTCGGCGTAGCGGTCGATCGGATCGCGCCGCTCCCATTCCTCGAACATCTCCTTGGGCACGTATCGCATGTCGTCGTGGGCACCGTGCCCGTGCATGCGCATCGTCTGGCACTCGATCAGCGTGGGGCCGCCGCCACGGCGAGCGCGCTCCACCGCCTCGCGGGCGGCCGCGAACACCGCCTCGACGTCGTTGCCATCCACGTTGACGCCCGGAAAGCCGTAGGTGTGAGCCCGTTCCACAGGGTCGACGGCGAACTCCAACTCGTTGGGAGTGGAGTAGGCGAAGCGATTGTTCTCGAGCAGGAAAACCACCGGCAGGCGGTGAATGCCGGCGAAGTTCATCGCCTCATGCCATTGCCCGTTGGCGGTTGAGCCCTCGCCGAAGAAGGTCATCGCCACCCGGGGCTCGCCCCTCGTCTTGAAGGCAAGGGCCATGCCGCCCGCGACCAGGGCCATGTCGGGGAGCATCGAGACCATCCCCACGCAGCCCAGGCGGCGGTCGCCGAAGTGCATGTTGCCGTCCTTGCCCCCGGTGACGCCGCCGGCGCGACCCATGTAGTTGGCCAGGTAACGGTCCGGGGTCACCCCGCGCACGAGATGAGCCCCGAGGTCGCGGTGCAGGATGCACATTCGGTCTTGGGGGCCGAGGACGAACGCGGCGCCGACCGAGATCGCCTCCTGGCCGCGCCCGTCGTAGAACGACCCCGGCACCTTGCCCTGCTTGTAGAGGGTCAGCGCCCGCTCCTCGCAGTGGCGCATCATCACCATGTAGCGGAAGAGGCTCGCCCGATCCGCCCGCGTCAGGGGCATGCGGCCGAGATCGCGAGGCCGCTGATCAGCGACAGCGCTCGCGTCGCTCGTCTCCATCTCCTGTCCGCCTTTCGTTCGGGCCGGTCGTGGGATCTCCACCAACCGGGCCATTTGCCACCGCTACGGGATCTCCGGTCACGGTGCCTACGGACCCGGGAGGCAGGGGTTCCGCCCCGCCTCCCTATGTATGACTGCTACAGGATTCTACGGGCCGGCGCAGGACGTTTCAAGGAGCTCATTTGGCTGCGGGTGTGCGTTCCGCCCGCGCCCTGACCGCGTGCAGCAGCCGCTTGACGGCCAGCACGTGGCCCCGCGTGTCGATCACCAGCGCCTGGTAGGCGCGGCCGTGAAGGCCCGGGAAGACAGCGCGTGTCTCGGCGCTCACTCGGCAGCGACCCTCCGGGAGCGCCTCCAGGTGGAAGATCAGCGCGTAGCGCGAGAAGCGGTGCTCGCCCTCGAGCGCCAGCTCGATCGGGGCGTCGGCCCGGCCGATCCGAAACCCGGGGATCGTCGACCCCGGCTTCGTCGGGTCGCCTCGGGGGTGCCTCTCGGCGGTCCCGAGCAGCCGCGCGAGGAGCTCCGCCCGGCGGCCGCCGAACGAGCTCGCCACAGTCTGGCGGATCGCGTCCCACGCGCGCTCAGGCGGCGTCGCGACCTCGATCGCGTGCTCGTCTATGAACGGGAGGTCGTCGGTGGGCAAGGTGCTAAAGAGCCAACCCCAGAGGCTCTTCGAGCAGCGCCCGCACACGACCGAGGAAGAGGGCTCCGTCGGCGCCGTAGAGGATGCGGTGGTCGCATGCGAGGGTGACCCCCATCAGGTGGGCGGTGGTGATCTCGCCGCTGTGTACGACCGGCGTCTCGGTGATCGCCCCGACGGCGAGGATGCCGGCCTGCGGCGGGTTGATCACCGCCTGGAAGTTCGAGATCCCGTACATCCCCAGGTTGGAGACGGTGAACGTGCCGCCGGAGAGCTCGGGCGGCGTCACGGTACCGTCCCGCACCCGCTGCGCCAGCGCCCGCCCCTCGGAGGCGATTTGCCGCAGGCCCTTCAGGTCGGCGTCGAAGATCGTCGGCACGACCAACGCATCTTGCGCGGCCACCGCGACGCCCACGTTGATCCGCGAATAGAGCTCCAACCGACCGTCGCGATAGGCGCCGTTCGCCCGCGGATGTTCGCGGAGGGCGATCGCGCACGCTTTGATGACCATGTCGTTGAACGAAGGGACCACTTCGTTCTCCTTCGCCTCCGCCTTCATTCGAGCTCGCGCGGCCGCCGCCCGCGACATGTCGATCTCCGCCGCGAGCTGGAAATGCGGCGCGGTGGCCTTCGACTCGGCCATCCTGCGCGCGACTGTCTGCTGGAGCTTCGTCAGGTCCTGGTAGGCCACCGTTCCCTTCGCCGTTTCCGGACGCTCGCGAGCTCCCGCGGTGGGCTCAGCGGGGGCAGCCGGCGGTGGCGCGACAGCAGGCGCCGGGGGCGCGGGGCCGGCGGCGATTGCCTGCTCGACGTCGGCCTTGACGATCCGGCCACCCGGCCCCGAGCCCGAGAGCGCCGCCAGGTCGAGGCCCTTTTCGCTCGCGATCCGGCGCGCCAGGGGAGAGGCCTTGACCCTCCCATCTCCGGTCGCGCCCGCTGGAACAGGGGTCGCCGAGGGCGCCGGGGCGGGGGCCTCGGCCGGTGGGACCTCCGCACTGGCCTCGGCGGGCGCGGCCTCCGCAGCGGCCTCGGGCTCGCCCTTCGCCGCTGCGCCGTCGCCCGACGGCTGCTCGCCTGGCTCGCCCACCCGCGCGATCGCCTGGCCGATAGGCAGCGTGTCCCCCTCTTGGGCGAGGGTCTCGATCAGGGTCCCGCCGGCGGGTGCTTCGTAGACCATGTTGGCCTTGTCGGTTTCGATCTCGACCAGTTCCTCGCCGAGCTCGATCTGATCGCCAGCCGACTTCAGCCACCGAAGGATCGTGCCCTCCTCCATCGAGTCAGAGAGCCTTGGCATGACGATCTCCGTCGCCACTATTACAGCGCTCCCTCCAGGGTTGCCAGCGCCGCGCTGACGACGTGCTCGGGATGCGGGATGGCCGCCTGCTCGAGCCGCTTCGCGTAGGGCATCGGGACGTCGGCCCCGGTGACCCGCTGAATCGGCGCGTCCAGGTCGTCGAACGCCTGCTCCTGGATCAGCGCCGCGATGTTGGCGCCGACGCCGCCGTGTGGCCAGCCCTCCTCCACGATCACGCATCGATTGGTCTTGCGGACCGAGTCGAGGATGGTGTCGAGGTCGAGAGGACGCAGGGTGCGCGGATCGATCACCTCGGCCTCCGCCCCGTGCTCGCTGGACAGCGTCTTTGCCGCCTTCTCGGCCACGCCCACCATCCGCAGGATGGCGACGATCGTGACGTCGCTGCCCCCGCGCAGCACGACCGCCTCACCGAAGTTGAGGATGTGGTCGCCGCCGTTCGCCTCCGGGACCTCGCCGCGGCTGCCATACAGGGTCTCGTGCTCGATGAAGATCACCGGGTTGTCGTCCCGGATCGCCGCCTTCAGAAGCCCCTTGCCGTCGGCCGGGGTGGAGGGAGTGGCGACCAGCAATCCCGGGATCTGCTGGAACATCGCCTCGAGGCTGTGCGAGTGGGTGGGGCCGAGCTGGTGCCCGCCGCCGCCCGGCATCCGGATCACGACCGGCACCCGGACCTGGCCGTTGAACATGTAGGGGATGGCGGCCATGTGGTTGACGATCTGGTCCATCGCCAAGAGCGCGAAGTTGACGGTCATCAGCTCCACCACGGGCCGCAGCCCCGCCATCGCCGCGCCGACGCCCGCGCCGACGATCGTGTTCTCCGAGATAGGCGTATCGCGGACGCGCTTGTCGCCGAACTCGTCGAGCAGGCCTTCGGTGACCTTGAAGGCGCCCTGGAAGACCCCGACGTCCTCGCCCATGATGAAGACGCTCTCGTCCAGACGCATCTCCTCGGCGAGCGCCTGGTTGAGCGCTTCGCGCATCCTCATTACGGGCACGGCGACCTAGCCCTCATGCTCATCCTCGAGCGCCTCGGCCCCGTCCCGGTCACGAACGATGCGCTCGGGCTGCTGGGCTGCGGCGTCCTGAGCGGCGTTGGGGGGCCTGCGTCCCCTCGGGCTCTTCTGTCCGGCGTAGGCTGCCCCGGCTTCCGCGAGCTTGCGTGCCTCGCCGCCCGCACCCACCTCGCGCTCCTTCTCGCCGGGGTGCGGCTCGGGGGTGCGCTCGTCCACCGCGTACCAGCCGCGTACCTGGTCGCCGACCACATAGAGGTGGTCGTACAGCGACTCCAGCGGCGGCTCGGGCGAGTTGTCGGCGAACTCCACCGCGTCCATGATCTGTTCCTCGAGCCGCTCCCGCAGCTCTCCCAGGTAGTCCTCCGAGATCACGCCGTCGGCCACCAGACGGTCCCTAAAGACCTTCAGGGGGTCCTTCTCGCGCCATTCCTCGACCTCCTCCTTGGTCCGGTAGACCTCAGGGTCGGCTGCCGAGTGGCCGCGGTAGCGGTAGGTGAAGGCCTCGACCAGGGTCGGCTGCCGGTCCTCCCGGGCCATGCGAATGTGCTCGGCCACCGTCTGTCGCATCGCCAGCACGTCCATCCCGTCGACCCGGACCCCTGGGACGCCCAGCCCCTCCGCCTTGCGCGAGAGGTCGGTAACCGCCGAGTGGCGCTCGATCGACGTCCCCATGCCGTAGAGGTTGTTCTCGACCAGGAAGACGACCGGCAGCTTCCACAGCGCCGCGAGGTTCATCGTCTCGCCGAAGTTGCCGGTGTTCGAGGCACCGTCGCCGAACATGCAGACGGTGACCGAGTCGGAGCCGGTGTAGTCGCAGGCCAGGGCGAGCCCCGCGGCGAGCGGCAGGTTGCCGCCCACGATCCCGTACCCGCCCATGAAACGACGCTCGAGGTCGAAGATATGCATCGAGCCGCCCCGTCCCCGCGAGCAGCCATCCTCGCGACCGAACAGCTCGGCCATCACACGCTTCGGGTCGGTGCCGCGGGCGATCGCGTGGCCGTGGGTGCGGTAGGTGCCGATCAGGTAGTCGTCAGGGCGCATCACCGAGGTTGTGCCGACGATCGTCGCCTCCTCGCCGATCGCCAGGTGCAGGAAGCCGCCGGCCTTGGCCTGCTGGTACTGGCGTCCGGCCTCCTCCTCGAAGCGGCGGATCAGCGCCATCGTCTCGAGCAGCCCGCGGCAGGTGTCCTGGTCCGGGAGCGGGTGCGCGGCGGCCCCCTTGCCATCGGTGGCTACGTCAGGCTCACCGGTCTTGGTGCGCTCATTCGCCAATGGCGCTCACGATAACGCGGCGGCTTCCTCCAGGCGGTCGTCGCCCCAGAAGACCCGCCCGCCCACGACGACGCTGGGCACACCGCGCACGCCCAGATCGCCGGCAAGCTCGGTCGCCTCGCGGAGCTTTTGCTTGACGGAATCCCGCTCGATCGCCGAGAGGAGGGCACGAGGGTGCATCTCCGCGGCGGCAGCGGCGAGCAACACGTTGTCGGGTTCGGTGAGGTCGCGCCCGGCGGCGAAGGCCTGGCGGAATGCAGCCAGCGAGAAGGAAGGCGCGCGACCGATGTCCTTGGCATAGGTTGCCGCCCGCATCGCCACCAGCGTGTTGCCCGGGAACGGCTTCGGCCAGCTGATTGGCGGCAGGCCGTAGGCGGAGGCGCGACGCTCGACCTCTCGCATCCCTTGATCGCGTCCCTCCCCCCTCGCCCAGGAGTCACGGCCGAAGCGCTTGAAAAGGCCGCCCAGCAGGATCGGCCGCCACTCCGGCGGCTCGCCGCCGCCCTCGGCGAACAGCGCGTTCACCCGCTCGGCGGCCAGGTACGCATAGGGCGAGCCGAGGTCGTAGAAGAAGAGAGGGCGATCGGAATCCTTCATCGGCATGGATTGGCCGCGATCCAGGCGGCGACGTCGGCTGCGTTTCGGTCCGGTGGGAAGACCGGATAGAAGACCTTGACGATCCTGTCGCGGCGAGCGATCAGGGTGAGGCGGCGGTAGAGGCGCATGCCGGCGACTTCGAAGGTGGGAAGTCGCAGCGCAGCGGCGAGCGCCAGCTCCGGGTCGCTCAGCAGCGGGTAGGGAAGGCTGACACGCTCAGCGAACTCGATCTGGTCGTCCATCGACTGCGCGCTGAGGCCGACGACACGCGCCCGCAGTGACTCAAGCTCAGCGAAATGGTCCCGGAACGCGCATGACTGTGGCGTGCAGCCCCGAGCGCCCGGGATCTGGTCCCAACCCGGCGGTAGCGGCTCGCCCGGGCGGCCGGTGCGCGGGTAGCAGTAGAGCACCAGCGTGCCCTTCGCGGCGGCCGCAAGGTCGACGTCCTCGCCCGAGGCCGACGGGAAAGTCACTGAGGGGAAGGCGAGCCCCTCGAGGTGATCGGCGCCACCGTCGTCGATGGGTTCAGGTAGGTCGGGCGGGAGGGCGTACGGATCAGGTCGCTCGCTCACGAGGACCAAGATAGGCGGCCGGACCGGGCGTGGTGGTGCCGCTACTGGTGGATCGCCCAGCCGTCGACCGCGCGGGCGGCGTCAAGCACCGCCTCGGAGATCGTCGGATGCGGGTGGACGATCCGGGCGAGCTCCTGGTATCCGCCCTCGAGGGCCATCGTGTCGACCAGTTCGCTGATCATGTCGCAGGCGCGATTGCCGACGATGTGCGCGCCCAAAATCTCGCCGTACTCGGAGTCAGCGACGATCTTCACCAGTCCCTCCCGGTCGTCGTAGACCGCCGCGGCGCCCACTCCGCCGAGCTTGAAGCGTCCGACCTTGACCTCGCGCCCGGCCTCCTTCGCCTGCGCCTCGGTCACCCCCACACTGGCGACCTGGGGGTGGCAGAAGGTGGCCCCGGCCACCAGGTTCTGGTCCACGGGATGCGTCTCGGCGCCGGCGGCGTGCTCGACGGCCACGACGCCCTCCTCGGATGCCTTGTGCGCGAGCGCCTTCTCTCCCACCAGGTCGCCGATCGCGTAGATCTTCTGGTTCGACGTGCGCTGGTACTCGTCGACCTTGATCTTCCCGCTCTTCTCGGTTTCCACCCCGGCGCCGCCGAGCTTCAGCGCCTTGGTGTCGGGTGCCCGCCCGCCGGCGATGCAGAGGTAGTCGACCTCGGCCTCGGTGTCGCCGTATTTCACCTTCACCGACTTCTTACCGGCCTCGACGCCCTCGACCTTGGTCCCGGTCGAAATCGCGATGTTCTGCTTCTTGAAAGCGCGCTCGACCACCTTCGCGACGTCTTTGTCCTCGGCGGGAAGAATCTGGTCCAGCATCTCGATCAGGATCACCTCCGTGCCGAAGCGTCCATAGGCTGAGGCGATCTCGGCGCCGGAGGCGCCCGCCCCGACAACGGCGATCTTCTTGGGCTGCTCAGCCAGCGACCAGGCACCCCACGTGTCCACCACGCGTTCGCCAAACTCGACGCCCGGGATCGTCATCGCAACCGAGCCGGTGGCGAGCACGACCGCACCCGCTTCATAGGTCTTGTCGCCGACGTTCACGTTCCCGTCAGCGGTCAGCGTGCCTTCACCCTCGATCATTTCGACCTTGTTCTTGTCCCAGAGCATCTTCACCCCGCCGGCGAGCGTTTCCGACACCTTGGCGCGCCTAGCACCGAGCGCCTTCCAATCGAGGCTGGCCCCCTCCACCTTGATGCCGAGCTCGGCGCCATTGAGCGCGTGGTCGTAGAGCTCCGCCGTGTGAAGCATCGTCTTCGCCGGGATGCAGGCGTAGTTGAGGCAGCGCCCCCCGGGCTTGTCCTTCTCCACCACGGCGGTTCTTTGGCCGAGCTGCGCGGCGCGGATCGCGGCGACGTAGCCGCCCGGGCCACCTCCGATCACGATCACGTCGTAGGAATCGGCCATCTCCTCGACTCTATAAGAAGGCCACCGGGCCTTTTCGAGCTATTCCCCTCGGGTGCGTTCGGGCATTTGGATCCTGGCCATTGCCTTGATCATGAAGTAGAAGAGAGTGCCCGCGATCGCGATGATCACCAGATTTCCGATCAAGAGTCCCACCGTGAGCGCGCCGGCCATGCCCAGCGTCGCCATCAGAATCACGAGCACAAGCGACGCTTGAAAGCCAAGGACAGCCCAATAGCGGGTGCGCCAGAGCCCGTAGGCCATCGCCCCCAGGAGAATCACGAAGCTGATCGTGCCAATCGCGTTGGGTCGCGGATCGTCGCGCAGCACGTCCCACAACGCGAAGCCGGCGAGCGACAGTACTGCGATCGTCACGGAGATCACCGCCGCAGCAGTGACGACCGGCGGACGCTCGCCCTCCGGTAGCGGCTCCAGGGCCTCCCGCGCGACGCGGTTCTTCTCCTCGTAGCGAGCAGCGATCTGGTCCCGCCGCTCGACCGAGCGCGCCTTGCGCTTGGAGCGCTTCGCGCGCCTGCGCTCTCGGCTGGCCATTAGTGCGGAGCCCCGACGCCGGCCCCGAGTGCTTCGCGCAGGCGACGCGCGGCCGCCGCCGGGTCCTCCGCGTCGCGGATCGCGCGCACGACGACGATCCGCTCGGCGCCGGCAGCCACGACCGAGGAGACGTTTCGGGTGTCGATGCCTCCGATGGCGAACCAGGGGATCGTGGCCTCGCCGGCGGCGTATTCGATCAGCCCGAGCCCGGTGCCGGGCCTGCCCCGCTTGGTCGGCGTCGCCCACACCGGCCCCACGCTGATCTGGTCGGGCCGGTCTGCTCCCGTGGCCGCGCAGGCCGCATCGATCTGCTCGCGGGAATGGGTCGAGAGGCCGACGAGCGCCTCCGGGCCGGCCAGTTGACGCGCCTCTGCCACCGACACGTCCTCCTGGCCCACGTGGACGCCGTGGGCCCTGCAGGCGGCGACCAGGTCTGCCCGGTCGTTGAGGATGAACAGCGCCTGATGCCGGACCGCCGCCTCACGGAAGGCCTGGGCGAGAGCGATCAGTTCCTCGGCGCAGCGCGGGGCCTTCTCCCGTAACTGCACGATGTCCGCGCCGCCTTGCAGGGCGGCAGCGAGCAGCGAACCGGGATCGCGGCCTCCGGGAAGCCCCTCGCAGACGAAGTAGAGTCGCGCCGCCTCCAGCCTGAGGAGCCGCTGATCGCGGTCGGTGGCCATCGGCCGCAGTATCGCGCAGCCGCGGGAGTACCATGAGGCATAACGGGAGCCCCTGTGAGTTGGGGCTGAGAGGGCGGCATCCGGGCCGCCGACCGTCTGAACCTGATCCGGGTAATGCCGGCGCAGGGATGGTGGCGCGGAAGGCCCGCCCGACAGAAAGAGAAGGCGACCGTGCCCGACGACGTTCAAAGCTCCACCGAGCAGCACGACGAGGTTGTCGTGCCGCTGAAGAGGTCCCGCTCGCGAGACGACGGGCCGGGGACGATGGACGCGCTGGTGGTCGGCGGCGGCGCCCTCGGGCTGGCCTGCGCCTGGCGCGCGGCGCGGCGGGGGGTGCGGGTTCGCGTCCTGGAGCGCGACCGCGTCGGCGCAGGGGCCTCCCATGTCGCCGCGGGCATGCTCGCTCCTGTCGGCGAGGCGAACTGGGGCGAGGAGGCGTTGATGCGCCTCGGGCTGGCTTCGGCCCAAGCCTGGCCACGGTTCGCCGCCGAGCTCGCTGCCGACAGCGAACTGGAGGTCGGCTACGAGCCCTCCGGCGCCCTCCATGTCGCCCTCGATCGCGACGAGGCCGAGGAGCTCCGCCGCCGCTTCGAGCTCATGGAATCGCTCGACTTCGGCGTCGAGTGGCTCCGCCCGCCCGCCTGTAGGGACCTGGAGCCCGGCCTGGTCCCAACCTGCGCCGCAGGCGTCCACGCGCCGGGTGAGGCCGCCGTTGACCCGCACCTGTTGCTGCCCGCCCTGACCGCCGCGGTGGAGCGTTGTGGCGGGCAGGTGCTGGTTGAGGCCGAGGTCACGGACGTGCTCACCCAAGACGGTCGCCTGGTCGGAGTGATCACCGCGGACGGGCAGGAGCACCGGGCCGAGCACGTCGTTCTGGCTGCCGGCGCCTGGTCGGGAGCTGCCGCTTGGCTACCGCCCCAGGCGCGACCCCCGGTGCGCCCCGTGAAGGGGCAGATCCTCACCCTCCGCGGGAATCCCGACCAACCTGTCTGTCAACAGATAGTCGCTTCGGAGCGTGTCTACATGGTGCCCCGCCCGGACGGTCGCCTGATCGTCGGGGCAACCGTGGAGGAGCGCGGCTTCGATGTCCAGGTGACCGCGGGGGGCGCCCTCGAGCTGCTCCGCGAGGCCTACCGCGCCCTGCCCGATGTCGCCGAGCTGGAGCTGATCGAGACCCTCGCGGGCCTGCGACCGGGAACGCCGGACAACGCTCCGCTCGTCGGTCCCGGCGCGCTGGATGGCCTGGTGATCGCGACGGGTCACTACCGAAACGGCATTCTGCTGACGCCGATCTCCGCCGAGGCGGTCGCCGCCCTGCTTGCCCAGGACCCACTGCCTCCGGAAATCCAGGTCGCCCACCCAGGCCGCTTCGCCGGTGAGACCGCCCCCGGCCTGGTGGCGGCACCGACCACCGGGGAGGCGCCACCGTGATCATCGAGCTGAACGGACGGACGGTCGAGCTGCCCGCGGACGCGACGGTCGCCGACGCGGTGATCGAGGCGGGAGCCGACGGCGACAGCCGCGGCGTCGCGGCGGCGGTCGATGGCGAGGTCGTTCGCAGAGCGGAGTGGGGGAAGACGAAGCTGCAGCCAGACCAGAACGTGGAGGTGGTCCGTGCGGTCCAGGGTGGATAGAAAGAAAACGGGAGATCAAGTCGCACCACCACGCGAGATGCCCGGGTCCACACGGTTGGCGCCCGAACCCGCCGCCCCCGGACGCGAAGCGGAGGAGGCGGCGGATGGGTTTCAGTTGGGGGGACGTACCTGGGGCTCGCGACTGATCGTCGGCACCGGCGGCTTCCGCTCGCTGGAGGCGATGGAGCGAGCTCTGGTTGCCTGCGGGACCAAGATCGCCACGGTCGCGCTGCGGCGAGTCGATCCGCTGGCTCGCGGCTCGGCGCTGGAGGTGATCGACCGCCTCGGGCTCTTCGCCCTGCCGAACACAGCGGGCTGCTACACGGCCCGCGATGCCGTGCGCACAGCGCGCCTGGCGCGCGAGGCGTTCGAGACGGACTGGATCAAGCTCGAGGTGATCGGGGACGACCGGACGCTGTTCCCGGACGCGGTCGAGCTGATCGAGGCCGCCCAGGAGCTCGTGGATGACGGCTTCACGGTGCTGCCGTACACGAACGACGACCCGATTCTCGCCCGTCGCCTGGAAGACGCCGGCTGCGCTGCGGTGATGCCGCTGGGGTCGCCGATTGGCTCCGGGATGGGAATCCGAAACCCCTACAACATTCGGATCATCGTCGAAAGCGCTTCGGTGCCGGTGATCCTGGACGCCGGCATCGGCACCGCCTCCGACGCCGCCCTGGCGATGGAGCTGGGCTGCGACGGAGTGCTCCTGTCCAGCTCCGTGGCCCGCGCCAAGGACCCCGAGCGGATGGCAGGGGCGATGCGCCAGGCTGTCGAGGCCGGCTACGCGGCTCGCCGGGCCGGCCGCATCCCGCGCAAGCTCCACGCGCAGGCGTCGACGCCCGACGAGGGTCTGCCCGAGCTCGGCTGAGCCGAATGGGCGTTGGGGCCTGGCTCAGGCCGGCCGGGTCAAATGGGCGAGGACCGTGGGAAGCTTCGCCCGGCGCACGGTACGAGGCAGTGGAAGGCTGTGAAGGCGCGGTTGAAATCCGGGGGCGCGGACGAACGCCTGCTCCTCCGCCACCACCTGATCGGCGGCCTTGACGATTGCGGGATCGAGTTCCTCACCAGCACGGAGGGACAGGTCCAGCATCGCCTCGGAGTGCGACAGCTCCAGCGTGCCGCCCGCGGTCAGCTCGCTCCAGGCCCGCGCGACGGCGAGCACGCGGCTGGCGAGCGGCGTCCAGGCACCGGGGAGGCCCCCCGGCGATCCCGTCCCGTCCCACCGCTCGTGGACGTGGAAGGCCGCCAGCACCGCGGCGTGCGGATGCTCGAGACGCAACCTGTCGGCTTCGAGCGCGTCGGGGCTCGCGCGGTCCAACAGCGCGCAGGCATCGGCGATCGTGCGCCGCTCACGCCGGGGCAGGTCGAGGACATCGGCGAGCGCCGCCGCGTAGACCGTTGTGGCCTCAGGCCGGCTCAGCCGGGTGACGGAGCGATCGCGACCCAGTTGCGCCAGCGCCAGCTGCGGCACGACGACGACCAGCGCGAGCGGTGCCAGCGCGAACACGCCGAGCGGCTCGACCAGCACCGCCGTTGCCACTCCGAGCGCGAGCATGGCCGCGAAGGGCGGCATCATCTCCCGGAATTCGGTCTGAATCAGGACGCTCGGCCGGTAGCCCTGGTAGAAGGGCGCGAAGGTGAGTCGCGCGAAGAGGAAGTTGACGGTGTAGATGAGCAGGCCAGTCGTGTAGAGGGCGGGGGCCGCCGCCACCATCGACGGCGCGTCGGCAAGCTGAAGCGCCCCGTACCCCGCCAGGACCGCGAGCGCGAAGCTGCCCACATTCGCCACAAGGCCAGGGCTCAGAACGGGGTCTTGTCGCATCAGGAGGCGGCTGATCGCGTCCGGTACCAGCCAGACGAGAAGGGCGGGGAGGGGCCCCGCAATGGCGAGGGTCAGCACAGCGAGGACGCTGCTCGCGTCGAAGTACAGGGCGACCGCCAGCTTCAGCCGCACCTCGGCGAGGTACGCGACCGCGGCGATCGCGCCAAGTGCCCCCAGCAGCACGGGCTGATCCCAGGTCGACTCCGGCGAGACGAGGACGAACAGGGCGATCGCGACGGCCGCCGGCGCTAGGTTCGCGGCGACGGCCAAGCGCGTTCGAGCGGGAGTTGCCCCGCTCGGGCGCCAACGTCTCAATGTCTCCAGCGCGCTGCCTCGCATCCGTTCGGGGCGCACATCCGCGCACGCCTAGGCAGCAGCCTAACCGATCGGCCGGCAATCGTGGGGTTTGGGCGGGATGTTTTAGCGGTTGCGGAAGCCCATCCGGGGCTCTCCTCGCTTGGGTTGACTGGACTCTCCCCCTCGCAAACTCGCTGCGTAAGCCTACTAATCCCTACATAAAAGTGTGGAGAGACCTACCAATTAGGGGCGTTTGCGTCTCGCCACCTGCCGGTCGGTCCATTCGCCGACCGAGCCGAGTGTCCAGGCGACGCGGTGTGCCGCTCGGCCGGCGGGAGAGTCGTCGAGCGGCTCGACCGCGCCGTCCGGGTCGCCGCCAAGCTCGATCGCGGCCTTGCGGATTGCGTTCACCTGGCGGCGCAGCCGCCGTTCCCAGGAGCGGCAGAAGTCCGGCAGCTTCGCGTCGCCGCGGGCCTCGCTGACGCGCGCCAGGTAGCCGAGCAGGGTGGTCACATGCTCGAGGTCCTCGACCGCGAGGCGGAGCGCCTGGTTGCGTTCCAGGAAGCGGTCGAATACCGCGCCCCGCACCGTCCCCAGGTTGGCCCCGCTTCCCTGCGCGGCTACGCCTCCGTGCAGGTCATGCCTGACGGTAAGCGGGCCGAGCTCCTCCAGCAGCCGGGAGATCGAGTCGGCCGCCTTGTCCAGCAGGTCGCGAGCCGGGGTGCCGTCGAACGCGACGGCGAGGCGCCCGAGCCGCTTCACGGCCTGGCCGCCGGTGAGGTAGAGCTCGCGATAGCCGCGGTTCTCGGCCGGGTGGAGAGGCACGGCACAACCGTATTCGACTCGGCGCGGGGCGGGCAAGGCGACTGAAGACTTCGGCCCCCATCGGGTACCGAACCCTTCAGTCGTTGCGAATCCGTTGCAGAACCTGTACGAGCCCCCGGTAAAGACCGCCTAACCCCCGACCGCGTGTGCTACCGTGCCCCGGCCATTTTGTTAACTAAACTAATCGGGAAAGGCAACAACCTGAAATGAATCGCTTTCGCTCGCTCGTGAGGCGCCCTAGACGCGGCGTCAAGGGCGCGACCTCGTCCAAGCCCGGCCGGATCGGGCTCGCCGCAGCTCTGACGCTCGCTCTCGGCCTCGGCGTCGCCGCCTGCGGCGATGACTCGTCAGGCGGCAGCTCAGGTGAGCAGATCAATCTGGTCGCCTACTCGATCGTCGAGTCGGCCTACGACGAGGGGCTCACCCCCGGCTTCCAGAAGACCTCGGAGGGCGACGGCGCAACGTTCAAGAACTCGTTCGGTCCCTCGGGCGACCAGCAGCGGGCGGTCATCGCAGGCCAGCCGGCCGACTACGTTCACCTGTCGCTCGAGCCCGACATGCAGGCACTCGTCGATGCCGGGATCGTCGACTCGGGGTGGAAGGACAACCAATACAAGGGGATCGTCCAGGACTCAGTGGTCGTGTTCGCGGTCCGAAAGGGGAATCCGAAGAACATCCAGACCTGGGATGACGTCGTGAAGCCCGGTGTCGAGGTGGTGACCCCGAACGTGTTCAGCTCCGGGGGCGCGAAGTGGAACCTGATGGCCGCCTACGGGGCGCAGATCAACCAGGGCAAGTCCCCGGAGGAGGCGCTGGACTTCCTGAGGTCGGTGCTCGAAAACACCGTCGTTCAGCCGGGGAGCGCCAACGACGCCCTGACCGCGTTCACGAGCGGCAAGGGCGATGTCCTGCTGGCATATGAGAGCGACGCGATCAAGGCCCAGGGGGCCGGCGAGGAGATCGACTACGTGGTCCCGGACGACACGATCCTGATCGAGACGCCTGCCGCGACCACGACTGACGCCTCGACGCAGGCGCAGGACTTCCTCACGTACCTGTGGACGCCCGAGGCGCAACAGCTGTGGGCGGACGACGGCTACCGTCCGGTGGACCAGTCGGTGCTGGCCGAGAACGAGGACACGTTCCCGGTGCCGCCTGGCCTGTTCGACATCGCGAGCCTCGGCGGCTGGGAGAAGGTGAACGCCGAGTTCTTCGATCCCGAGACCGGCAGCGTCGCCGAGATCCAGAGCGATCTGGGGGTCTCCACCGGGTGACGCCCGCAGCTCAGGGAGTCCGAGCGGAGGCGCCCCCAAGGGGCGTGGCATGGCCACGCCCCGGGGGCGCTGCCCTGGGGCGTGGTCTCGTGACCGCGTACCTGAGCTTGATCGTGCTGATCCCGATCGCTGCTCTCGTGGCGCAGTCGACCGAGGGCGGACTCGGTGCGTTCTGGGATTCCGTCACCTCGCCGCTGGCCGTTTCGGCCCTGAAGCTCACCCTGATCGCGTCGGCGATCGTGGTCGTCATCAACGTGATCGCGGGCACGTTGATCGCCTGGGTCCTGGTCAGGGACAGCTTCCCGGGCAAGGGGATCGTCAACTCGGTGATCGACCTTCCCTTCGCCTTGCCGACGGTCGTCGCCGGGATCACCCTGCTCGCCCTCTACGGGACCGACAGTCCGCTTGGGGTCGACATCGCGTTCACCCGGGTCGGCGTCGTCACGGCGCTCCTGTTCGTCACCCTCCCGTTCGTCGTTCGCGCGGTGCAACCGGTGCTGCTGGAACTCGACCGTGAGATGGAGGAGGCCGCCGCATCGCTCGGCGCCGGGCCGCTGACCACCTTTCGCCGCGTCATCCTCCCGAACCTCACCCCGGCAATCCTGTCCGGTGCAGCGCTGGCGTTCGCGCGCGCGGTCGGCGAGTTCGGCTCCCTTGTCCTGTTGTCCGGGAACCTGCCTAAGACCCAGGTCTCTTCGCTGTTCATCTTCGCTCAGATCGAAAGCGGCAACACGACTGGCGCGGCGGCGGTCTCGGTCACCCTGCTGGTGATCGCGCTGGTCGTCCTGCTTCTGATCGGGCGTCTCACTCACTGGAGCCTTCGCCATGCCCGCTAGTCGGACCGCCTCGAGGCTCGGGCTGCGGTTCTTCGCGCTCGGCTACCTGTCGCTGCTGCTCCTGATTCCCGTCGCGATGATCTTCTTCCGCACGTTCGAGGACGGCGCGGCCGCGGCATTGGAGGCCGTTACGACCCCCGAAGCCCTGCACGCGTTCTATCTGACGATCCTGATCGCCGCGATCGCCGTGTCAGCGAACACGATCTTCGGGGTCGGGTGCGCCCTTCTGTTGGTGCGCACCAACTTCCGTGGTAAGGCATTGCTCAATGCGGCCGTGGACATTCCGTTCGCCATCTCACCGGTCGTCATCGGGCTCTCGCTGTACCTCCTTTACGGACGCGAGGGTTGGTTCGGGGGGTGGCTGCTCGACAGCGGGATCCAGGTCCTCTTCTCCCTCCCAGGGATGGTTTTGGCAACGATCTTCGTCTCGCTGCCATTCGTCGTTCGCGAGGTGGTGCCGGTGCTGCACGAGATCGGCGACGAGCAGGAGCAGGCGGCACAGACGCTCGGTGCCAACTGGTGGCAGACGTTCTGGCGAGTCACGCTGCCGGCGATCCGTTGGGGGGTCGCCTACGGGGTGGTGCTGGCCACGGCGCGCGCGCTGGGTGAGTTTGGGGCGGTGGCCATTGTCTCCGGCCGGGTTGTCAACGAAACGGAGACTGCGCCGCTGTGGGTATGGCGGGAGTTTGGGCAGTTCAACCTGACGGGGGCCTACGCCGCGTCGCTTGTACTGGCCCTGATCGCCATCAGCACGCTGCTGGCGATGAACGCGTTCAAGAGAAAGGAAGCCTGATGGGCATCTCGGTTGAAGGAGTACGCAAGCAATTCGGTGACTTCGTCGCCCTGGACGACGTCTCGATCGAGGTGCCGGACGGTGCGCTGACGGCCCTGCTTGGCCCGAGCGGCAGCGGCAAGTCGACGCTGCTCCGCGTGATCGCCGGGCTTGAGCGGCCCGACGGGGGTCGAGTCTTGATCTCCGACCGCGACGCCACGCGCGTCCCGGTGCAGCACCGAGGGGTCGGCTTCGTGTTCCAGCACTACGCCGCCTTCAAGCACATGACGGTGCGCGACAACATCGCCTTCGGCCTCACGATCCGAAAGCGGCCCAAGCAGGAGATCGCGAAGCGCGTGCAGGAGTTGGTGCGCCTCGTCCACCTCGAGGGCTTCACCCATCGCTACCCGTCGCAGCTGTCAGGTGGGCAGCGTCAGCGGATGGCGCTCGCCCGGGCGCTTGCCGTCGAGCCCGAGGTGCTGCTGCTCGACGAGCCGTTCGGGGCGCTCGACGCCAACGTCCGCAAGGAGCTTCGCGTGTGGCTCCGGCGCCTCCACGATGAGGTCCACGTGACGACGATCTTCGTCACCCACGACCAGGAGGAGGCGATGGACGTCGCGGAGCAGATCGTGGTCATGAACGACGGCCGGGTAGAGCAGACCGGCGCGCCACGCGATTTGTACGACCATCCGGAGACCGAGTTCGTGATGGGCTTCGTGGGCCCCGTCAACCGGCGCGGGGCGCTGTTCATCCGCCCCCACGACCTGGAGATCCTGGTGGCGCCTGCCCTGGAGGCCGAGGAGGCGATGATCGAGCGGCTCGTCCACCTCGGCTTCGAGGCTCGGGTCGAGCTGATGCTCGCCGACGGCGAGCAGATATGGGCCCAGATGACCCTGGCCGAGGCCGAGTTGATGGAGCTGGCCGACGGCCAGATCGTGTACGTGCGGCCGCGGCGATCCAAGGTGTTCGAGCCGAACGGCGAGTCGAGCACGAAGGAGCTGGCGGCGGCCTGATCGGGCCATGGTCGGATGAGTCGGCATGACTACGCAGCGCTCGTATCTGGTCTGCGCCACTCCTCGTAGCGGAAGCACGCTCGTCTGCCAGGCGCTGAAGGCAACGCGGGTCGCCGGGAACCCGGAGGAGTACTTCGAGGCGCTCCTTCACAGCGGCAGGCCTCGGCGCCCGGAGGACTACTTCGCCGGCGTCGACGATCGGTCGATCCTGGATCACCTGGGTGAGCGCGGGATCGCGCGACGATCCGCCGCCTCGCTCGCCGCTCTGGAGCCGCACGGCGTACGACCGCTATCTCGAGTGGGCGCTGGAGGCCGGCACCACCCCCAACGGGGTGTTCGGGGCCAAGCTCATGTGGGGCTACTTCGGTGACTTCGTGAGCCTGCTGCGCAACGTCCCCCGCTACCGCGATCTGTCGCTTGCCGAGCTCTTGCCGGAGGTGTTTCCGAACCTCACCTTCGTGCGGGTCGTTCGAGCGAACAAGGTTCGCCAGGCCGTGTCGCTGTGGAAGGCGGTCCAGACGGCGAGGTGGCGCCAGGCCCAGGAGCGCGACCGCGATGCCGTTTCGGTCGACGATGGTGACACGCCTCCCTACAAGGCCTTCATCGAGGAGCACCGACCCCAGCTCCGCTTCCACTACCGCGCGATCGAGCACCTGCTCGGCCGGATTCTGGTCGAGGAGGCCTGCTGGGATGCGTTCTTCGAGCACTCCGGGACCAGGCCGCTGCTGGTCCTGTATGAGAACTTCGCGGCCGATCCCGAGGTCAGCACGCTTGAACGTCCTCAAGCGCCTGGAGCTGTCGCCGCCCGACGGACTTCAGCTTCGAAGCTGCACATGAAGCGGCAGTCGGACCAGTTGAACGACGACTGGGCCCGCCGCTATAGCGAGATCAAGCTCGGAACCGAGTTCGACCTGAGTGCCGGCTGTGCCGGAGGCTGCATGAGCGCACCGGGGCGCGACAACGAACGGCCGCCGAACATCCTCTACATCCACTCCCACGACACGGGCCGGTACGTACAGCCGTACGGCTACCAGGTGCCCACCCCCAACATCCAGCTCCTTGCCGACCAGGGCGTCCTGTTCCGCAACGCCTTCTGCGCCGCGCCGACCTGCTCGGGCAGCCGCGCCTCCCTGCTGACCGGCCAGTACTGCCACAACAACGGCATGCTCGGGCTGGCGCATCGCGGCTGGTCCCTGAACGACTACGGCCAGCACCTCGTCCATCCACTCCGCTCGGCGGGCTACTACTCGGCCCTGATCGGCGAACAGCACATCTCTCGGGATACGGGCGTGATCGGCTACGACGACGTGGTCGAGCTCGACAGCAACCACGCCGGCGACGTCGCCCCCATCGCGATCGCGACGATGCAGCGACTGCCCGCAGCCGTTCTTCCTCTCGGTCGGGTTCTTCGAGACTCACCGGAAGTTCGCGGCGCCGACCTCGGTGCGCGACACCCTCTACTCGCTGCCGCCACCGAACCTTCCGGACACCCTGCGAACGCGGCGAGGACATGGCCGCATTCAAGGCCAGCGCGCGCTCACTGGACCAGGGCATCGGAGCGGTGCTGAACGGCATCAACGAGTGCGGTCTCGCCGAAAGCACCCTGATCATCTGCACCACCGATCACGGTCTTGCGTTTCCGGGGGCCAAGGCGACGCTGTTCGATCGTGGCCTCGGCGTAATGCTCTGCTGCGCGGGCCGGCCGGGTTTGCGGGCGGCAAGGTGTTCAACGCCATGGTCACCCACCTTGACGTCTACCCGACGATCTGCGACCTGGCGGGAATCGAGCATCCGCCATGGCTCCAGGGCGCTTCGCTCTTGCCGCTGGTGCGCGGGGATACGGAGCATCTCCACGAGGAGATCTTCGCGGAGATGACCTTCCACGCTGCCTACGAGCCGATGCGAGCCGTCCGGACCGAGCGCTGGAAGTACATCAGGCGCTTCGACGACTACGGGCATCCGGTGCTTGCGAACTGCGACGACAGCGCCAGCAAGGATCTGCTGGTCGAGCACGGCTGGGCGGAGCAGCTGATCGCCGAGGAGCAGCTCTACGACCTCGTCTTCGATCCGGCCGAGGCGCGGAACCTCGCGGGCGATCCGGCCCATGTGGAAGTGCTGACTGCGCTGCGGGCGCGGCTCGACGAGTGGATGGTCCAGACGGACGACCCGCTGCTTCAGGGCCCCGTTGACCCGCCGCCCGGCGCCCAGCTAAACGACCGCACCCAGCGCTCGGCGGGGGAGACGCTGCGTGTCAGCGGCTCGCCTGCGATCGAAGGGCTCGCGGATCGCAGCTAGGCGACCCCCTCGGCTTCGATTGGCTTGCCGCAGATCTGTCGAAGCCGCCGGTAGAGGGCCGCGTCGGTCGACCTCATTCCCGGGACCTGCCGCCTGGTCGAGGCCTCGTGCTGGCGGACCGCCGCCGCCAGAGCCGAGAATCGCCGCTCGGCAATGTTTCGCTCGCTGACCGCGTCGAGCTTCTTGGTGCCTTTGAACATCCAGACCGGGCTCATATCTGTCTGCCTCCGCATCCTTTCGACTATCTTGACTAAGTTACTCAAGATTATCACGCCGAAGGGCGATGTTTCGGCAAAACTCACGCTGGTCTCGGATGACTAGGAGCTTGCGTGGCGGTTGGCCGCGTCGGCGATCGTCCGTACCTTCTCCGGCAGCTCGCCGGCCACGAGGTCGGCGATTGTCACCGCGTCGAGGACGTCTCGCATGTTGGCGCCCAGCGCGATCCACACCTCCCGCAGCGACTTCGCGTCGCCGCGGGAAGCTGAGCTTGCTCCGGGGGCTCCCCATGGACGCTCGCCAGCGGGCCCGTCGAGCTCGCTGATGATCTCGGCCAGCGTCACCTCGTCGGGCGGCCGGGCGAGCCAGTAGCCGCCGTCCGCCCCGGGCCGACGCTGGACGAGCCCGCGTACCGCAGCTCGGTGAGGATGGGGTCGAGGAACCGCAGCGGGATCTCCTGGGCGCCGGCGATCTGCTCGCCCGGCACGGGGCGCTCCTCCGTGGCGCCGGCGAGCTCGATCATCGCCCGTACCGCGTAGTCCGTCTTCGCCGAGACCCTCACCGGCCCATTCTTGCCTAAGTCGGCGCGGGGCGGCGCTGTGGCTCCTCTCCTCCAGCACGACCTCCGCCGGGTCCCTTGTCGGTTCGCAGCCCCTTGTACACGGGGGCGCGCAGGGTTCGGGCGGCCGTCCACTCGCGAAAGGCGATCTGGGCCACCAAACGGGGCTCCACGAACACGGCCTGCTTCGGCGGCTGGCGGCCCTCGAAGGGGCTCTCGGATGTCTGGAGGGGCTCGAGCAGACCGCCGAGACGCTGCAGCTCCGCTTCGGTGAAGCCGCTGCCGACCCGGCCGGCGTAGCGCAGCCGCCGCCCTCCGTCGCTGTCCTCGTGGTAGCCGACGAGGATGGCGCCGATCATCCCCGCCCGGCGTCCCTGCCCGGGGAGCCAGCCGCCGATCACGAGCTCCTGGCTGCGGGTGTTCTTCACCTTCAGCCAGGCCCGGCTGCGCCGCCCCGGCAGGTAGCGGCTGTCGAGCCGCTTGGCGACCAGCCCTTCGAGGCCTCGCTCTTCGGTGAGGGTCAACAGCGTCTTTCCCTGGCCGCGGTGGTGGCTGGGCGTCTGCCAGTTGGGCCCGTCGAGCTTGAGCGCCATCGAGCCGGTTGCGGCGCTCGGCGTAGGGGAGGTCGACGAGCGAACGGCCGTCGAGGAAGAGGAGGTCGAAGATCAGGTAGGTGACGGGGCAGTCGGCCATCCGGCGGCGAACCGCCGACTCGGAGGCGAGGTTCATGCGGCTCTGGAGCCGCTCGAAGCTGGGGCGGCCGTCGTCGTCGAATGCGACCACCTCGCCGTCGAATACCGCCTCGCGAGCGCCGAGCTCCGCGCCGAGCGCCCGCAGCTCCGGGTAGTGCGAGGTGATCTCGCGCAGGTTGCGGCTCTCGAGCCGCAGGCGGCCGGCCTCGCTGTAGGCGATCGCGCGCACGCCGTCCCACTTGATCTCGTACGCCCACGCATCCTCGTCGCGCGGCAGCCGGGTGGAGAGGGTGGCGAGCATGGGCTGGAGCTGCTTGGGCATGGGCTCCCGCTCGGGGTCGAGCGGCGGGTCCATCCGATGGATCATCCAGTTGTCGCCCTTCGTCTGGAAGAGCGCGTACTTCCCCTTCACTCGCTCGCCCGTGAAGGTGAGGATCACCTCGTCGTCGCGAAACTTCTCGGCGTCGTAGGTGCCGCGGTCCCAGATCTCGATCGTCCCAGCCCCGTACTCGCCCTTCGGGATCTCCCCCCTGAAGTCGAGGTACTCGAGCGGATGGTCCTCGGTGCGGACAGCGAGCCGGTTTTCCTTCGGGTCCTGCGGCACCCCCTTCGGCAGCGCCCAGGAGGCCAACACGCCGTCGCGCTCCAGCCGCAGGTCCCAGTGCAGCCGCCGCGCGTGGTGCTCGTGGACGACGAATCGTTTGCCCTTGGCTCGCTTGGGCCGCTTCGACTTCTTGCCACCACCCGGCTCAGGAGTCTTCTCGAAGGAGCGCTTCTTCTCGTACTCGCTGAGCTTCCCTCGGGCCATCTGAGCCGATCGTAGGCCCTTCGGTCTACAGTCTCATCTCGGGGGCGTGGCCCGAAGGTCGGGCTGCAGACTTTTAATCTGCTGGTCTGGGTTCGATTCCCAGCGCCCCCACTGAGACCCGTCTCCTTCCTCGCTGCAGAAGACGCGGAGCACGTGCAGCTCGCGCATGGCCGTAGCGCTGCCCGCGACTAGTGTCTGAAGTGCCTGCGCCCGGTGAACACCATCGCCACGCCCGCCTCGTCGCAGGCGGCGATCACCTCCGAGTCGCGCATCGATCCGCCGGGCTGGATCAGCGCCGTCACCCCTGCGTCGATCGCCAGCCTAGGCCCATCGGAAAACGGGAAAAACGCGTCTGAAGCCACCACGGACCCCGCCAGCAGCCCCTCGGCATCCTCACGGCGAGCCTGGTACGCCTTGTCGATCGCGATCCTCACCGAATCCACGCGGCTCATCTGTCCCGCGCCGATCCCCACCGTTGCCCCATCCTTGGCGATCACGATCGCGTTCGAGCGGACGGGACGGCACACTTTCCAGGCGAACCAAAGGTCCTCCCACTGGGCCTCCTCGGGCTTGGTGGCGGTGACAACACGCATCGACTCCCGGCTCTCGTCGACCCGGTCGGGATCCTGCACCAGGAGGCCACCGCGCACCCGTTTCACGTCGCGCTCGCGAGGCTCGTAGCCGCGCTGCTCGGTCGCCTCCAGAAGACGCACCGCTTCCTTCTGCTTCAGCACTTCCAGGGCATCCTGGTCGTACGCAGGCGCGATCAGAACCTCCATGAAGCGCTCGTGCAGCCGCTCGGCCAACCCCCGATCGACTGAGCGATTGAGCGCGATCACACCGCCGAACGCGGACATGGGGTCGCAGGCGAGCGCCTTCTCGTAGGCGTCGCCGATCTGCTCCGCCACGGCCACGCCGCACGGGTTGTTGTGCTTGACGATCACGCAGGCGGCAGGCTCGAGCTCGTCGACCAGGCGGCGAGCCACGTCCAAGTCCAGCACGTTGTTGAACGAGAGTGCCCTCCCGTGAACCTTGGCCACCCGTGAGAGCACATGCGTACGAGCACCCACTTCCACGTATAGCGCCGCCTTTTGGTGCGGGTTCTCGCCGTAGGAGAGGTCGAGGAACTTCTCGTGCGGCATTACCCAGTGGCTGGGGTAGGCCTCATAGCGCAGCCCGTACCAGCGGCTGATGGCCGCGTCGTAGCGGGCCGTGAACGCGAATGCCTCGTTGGCCAGCCAGTGTCTTGTCTCCGACGAGATGTGGCCGTCCGAGTCCTCCAGCTCGGCGAGCACCGCGTCGTAGCTCTCGGGCTGGACAACCACCGCGACGAAGCGGTGGTTCTTGGCCGCCGCCCGGACCATCGTCGGGCCGCCGATGTCGATGCTCTCGACCGCCTCGGCCTCGCTCACCTCCGGCCGGCTGACGGTGCGCTCGAAGGGGTAGAGGTTGACGCAGACGAGGTCGATCGGCTCGATTCCCTCGGCTTCGAGAGTGGCCATGTGGTCGGGGTCGTCGCGCACCGCGAGCAGCGCCGCATGCAGCCGCGGGTGCAGCGTCTTCACGCGCCCGTCGAGGATCTCCGGCGACCCGGTCAGGTCGGCGACGTCGCGCACCTCCAGGCCGGCCTCACGCAACGCTGTCGCGGTGCCCCCCGTGGAGACGATCTCGGCCCCCATTTCCGCCAGGCCACGGGCGAAGTCGACGATTCCGGTCTTGTCCGAGACCGAGATCAGCGCCCGGCGCACCATGATCGCGTCCTCCGCGGCCACGGAGGGCTCCCTGCTCCCGCCGGTGGTCACCGGATCAGCCATGCCTATTCGCTTGCCTCGGCATCGACGTGAACGAGTCGCGGGTTCTCCGAATCGATCCGGACCACCCCGGCGGCGATCAGGCGGATCGCTTTGGGTAGCAACTCGTGCTCGGCCCGGTGGATCTTCTCTTCCAGTTGGGCGCGGTCGCGAGTGTATGGCACCTCGATCGCTTGCTGCAGGACGATCGGCCCCGAGTCGACCCCCTCGTCGACCAGGTGCACGGTCACCCCGGTCACGCGCACCCCGTGCGCGAGCGCCTGGCCGATCGCATCGAGGCCCGGGAACGAGGGCAGCAGCGCGGGGTGCACGTTGAGGATCCGGTGGCGGAATCGGCCCACGAAGTCTTGCGACAGGAGCTCCATATAGCCGGCGAGGACGATCAGGTCGATGTCCCGCTCGGCAAGCCAGTCGGCGATCGCGGCGTCACGCGAGGCCCGGTCCGGATGCCCCGAACGCTCGAACACGCCGGTCTCGATCCCGGCCTCGCGGGCACGCTCCAGCGCCCCCGCCCCGGGCCTGTTGGAGGCCACACACGCGACCTCGATCCCCTCCTGGCCGTGCAGCCGCTCGATGATCGCCTGGAGGTTTGTCCCAGTGCCGGAGGCGAGAACGGCGATCCGGAAGGCCACTCAGGAGCGGCCGGCAGAGCTGGCGGGGGCGGTGAGGACCTCGAGCGCGAACTTGCCGTTGCCCTCTCCGCCGTCGCCGAGCGGGTAGTTGCCGCTGAAGCAGGCGTCGCAATGGTGCTGTGCAGGAGTGCCGACCGCCTCGTAGACCCCCTCCATGGACAGGTAGGCGAGCGAGTCGGCGCCGAGCTCGTCGGCGATCTGCTCGACCGTGCGGTTGTGGGCGATCATCTCCTCGCTGGTCGACATGTCGATCCCGTAGTGGCAGGGATGGCGAATCGGCGGCGAGGAGATCCGCAGGTGCACCTCCTTCGCCCCGGCGTCCTTCAGCATGCCGACGATCTGGCGTGTCGTGTTGCCGCGCACGATCGAGTCGTCGACCACGACGACGCGCTTTCCGGCGACGATTTCTGGCAGCGGGTTGAACTTCATTCGCAGGCCGTGCTTGCGCAGCTCCTGCCCCGGCTGGATGAACGTCCGCGCCACGTAGCGGTTCTTGATCAGCCCGTCGTCCTGGTGGATACCCGACGCCCGCGCGAAGCCGTTGGCCGCGGGGTTGCCCGAGTCGGGCACGGAGATCACCAGGTCGGCGTCCACCGGCGACTCGCGCCACAGGATCTCGCCCATCCGCCCGCGTACCTGCTGCAGGACGCGGCCTTCAAGCCGCGAGTCGGGCCGCGAGAAGTAGATGTGCTCGAAGACGCAGTGGGCGGGGCGGTTCGAGGGCACTACCTGCCGCGTCTCGATTCCGTCCTCGGTAAGTGAGATCAGCTCGCCGGGCATCACCTCACGCAGCAGCTCACCGCCGATGATGTCGAAGGCACAGCTCTCCGAGGCGACGCAATAGCGGTCGCCGATCTTGCCAAGCGAGAGCGGCCGCACGCCGTGCGGATCGCGGAAGGCGACCACCGCCCGCTTCGTCATCACGACGGTCGAGTAGGCGCCCTCGAGCCGCGGCATCACCGCCGCTACCGCGTTCTCTATCGGCCGTGCCTCCTCCACCGAGAGCAACGTGGCGATGATCTCCGAGTCCGACGTGCCGCGGAACTCCAGCCCGCGTTCGCGCAGCTCGTTGTAGAGCTCGACGGCGTTGGTCAGGTTTCCGTTGTGGGCGAGGGCCAGCTCGCGCCCGTCGTCGCGCCAGACGGGCTGCGTGTTCTCCCAGGAGCCGCCACCGGTGGTTGAGTAGCGGACGTGGCCGATCGCCATGTCGCCCTCCAGCGCACGGAGCTTCTCCTCGTCGAAGACCTGGGAGACGAGCCCCGTGTCGCGCAGGGTGGTGATGTGGCCGCCCTCGCAGGTGGCGATCCCGGCCGACTCCTGACCACGGTGCTGGAGCGCGTAGAGGCCGAAGAAGGCAAGCCGCGCCACGTCGTGTCCGGGCGCGTATACGCCAAACACCCCGCACTCATCGCGCGGGCCTTCGCGGTCTGGGACAGGCCGCTCGGTCGGGATCATGTGGGCTTCTCTGCTTTGAGAGATTGAGCTGGCGAGGCAGGCGGAGTCCGCCTGCAACCGCAGGGTAGCAATCGCCTAGGTGGGTCCGAGCGAGCGCCAGGCACGCTCGGCATCCGCCAGCGGGAGCGCGACCTCCGCCTCGGCCGCGGAGATCTCCAGCAGCTCGCCACCCGCCTCCCCGATCACCAGGACATCGACGCTTCGCCGTGAGCCTTGGGCGGCGAGGGCCTCCAGCTCCGGCGCCGCGCCCGCGACCGCGAATCCACCCACTCCCTCGCCGAACAGACAGGATTCGCCCGACCCGCCGCGCAGCTCGACCAGGGAGTCGAGGTCGGCGCGAACGCCGACCCCGCCAGCGATCGCGCACTCGGCCAAGGCGCAGGCCAGGCCGCCGTCGCTGACGTCGTGGGCCGCCGTCAGGCGGCCGGACCGCACCCCCTCGCGCACCAGCTCGATCGCGTCGCTGACCGCCTCGATCGAGACGCCCGGCAGCCCCGGTCCAAGGTCGCCACGCAGCTTCGCAAGCTCGGAGCCGGCCAGCGACGGCGCGAACGGCCCCACCAAGGCAATCGCGTCACCCTCGCTGATTCCGATGCCCGCGGCGCGGCCTGGGTCGGGCAGCTCGCCGACCAGGCCGACCACGGGAGTGGGATAGATCGGTCCCGCATCCGTTTCGTTGTAGAGGGACACGTTGCCGCCGACGACCGGCACCCCGAGCGTCGTGCATGCGTCCGCGAGCCCCTGCACCGAGCGATCGAGCTGCCAGGCGACGTGAGGCTTCTCCGGGTTGCCGAAATTGAGGCAGTTGGTCAGTCCCAGGGGCTCGGCGCCCACGCAGGCGAGGTTCTGAGCGCATTCGAGCACCGCCTCCACCGCTCCGCGGTACGGATCGCATGCGACGCGACGCCCGTTGCCGTCGATCGCGACGGCGATTGCGCCCCCGGTCTCCTCCAGCTTCAAGACCGCGGCGTCGGCGGTCTCCGGGCGCCGAACCGTGCGTGACTGGACGATCGAGTCGTAGCGCTCGAACGCCCACCGCTTCGAGGCGATGCTCGGCGAGGAGAGCAGGCTCAGCAGGATCTCGCCTGCCTCGGCACTCGGATCCAGCGACGGGCGGTTGCCGTACAGCCACTCGCTTGGCTCCTCCGGTCGGAGGTCGTACAGAGGGCATTCGTCGATCAGCGCAGCGATCGGCACGTCGCCGGCGACCTGGTCGCCGTCCAGCACCCGGACCCGGTCCGTGTCGGTGACCTCGCCGATCGCCGCGGCCCCCGTCTGCCACCGCTCGCACACGGCCAGGACGTCAGCGAGCCTCGAGGGCTGAACCACGGCGAGCATCCTCTCCTGCGACTCGGAGATCATGATTTCGAACGGCTCCATGTCCGCCTCGCGCAGCGGCACCCGGTCGACGTGGAGGTCGATTCCCACCCCGCCTGAGGCCGCCATCTCGGCGGAGGAGGAGGTGAGGCCCGCCGCGCCCAGGTCCTGAAGCGCCACCAGCAAGCCGCGATCGAGCAGCTCCAGGCAGCACTCCATCAGCTTCTTCTCCTCGAACGGGTCGCCTATTTGCACGCTGGGCCGCATCTCGGCGCCCTCGGCCAGCTCCGCCGAGGCGAGGACCGAGGCCCCGCCGATCCCGTCGCGCCCCGTCGATGCGCCCAGCAGCAGGACGATGTTTCCGACCCCGGCGGCAGCCGCGCGCACGAGTCGCTTGGTGGGCGCAAGCCCCACGCACATCGCGTTGACGAGGCAGTTGTACTCGTACGGGGCCTCGAAGTAGATCTCGCCTCCCACGGTCGGCACCCCGATCGAGTTCCCGTAGTGCCCGATCCCGGCAACCACGCGGTCGAGCAGGTAGCGGGAGCGCTCGGACTCCAGCTCGCCGAACCTCAGCGAGTCGAGCACCGCGATCGGACGCGCCCCCAGCGCGAACACGTCGCGGAGGATTCCTCCAACCCCGGTGGCAGCTCCCTGGAACGGCTCCACCGCGCTGGGGTGGTTGTGGGACTCGACCTTGAACGCGACCGCGTGCCCCGCACCGACGTCGACCGCGCCGGCGTTCTCCCCCGGGCCCATCAGCACGCGCGGGCCCTCGGTGGGCAGACGGCGGAGCAGCTTGCGCGAGTGCTTGTAGGCACAGTGCTCCGACCACAGCAGCGAGAACATCGCCAGCTCGACGCCGTTCGGCTCGCGTTCGAGCAGCTCGACGATGCGCTCGTACTCCGAGTCCGTGAGGCCGAGTTCCCGATGCCTCGCTTCGCTGGACACGACCATCGAGATCAGTATTTCGATCCGGGCGGCGCTACGGCCTAACGCATGGCGAGGGCTGCCAGCGTGTCCCAGAGCTCCAGCGCCTCGCTCGACTCCGCGCGCGAGCGCCAGTCATCGGCACTGGGGCCGACCAGCTCGGGCTCGAAGAAGCCGGACTCCGACGAGGGCTCGAGACCGTAGAAGGCAAGCGCGGCCCGAACCTGGGCGTCGAGGTCGGTGTGGCGATCGAAGTCGATTACGGGGAACGGGCGGCGGCCGTGCTCGGCCAGCAGAGCCCGGTTGTAGATCAGCCAGAGCTCCTCCCATCCTGCCGCGGAGAGCTGTGGGTGTCGCCTTTGGCGCTCATGTGCGCGCCGCTCGAGCGACTCTCGCACGGCCACGGGATTGCGGATCACGCCAATCGGCCTCGGGTCGAGGTCGCGCCACAGCTCCAGCACGAGCAGCATCCGCGGGTCCTTGACCCCGATGGTCCCGCCCGGGATCGTGCTGAGGATCGCGTTGCGCCTGCGATAGTCGCCCGAGCGGGCGCGGATGCGCGCGGGAGGGTCCCACCAAGATCCGCCGCTGCGCTCCAGGACCCGGTCGTGGAGCCTGTTGAGCTTCGTGATCTCGCGGTTGCCGCGGGGGTTGAAGCGGTTCCGCTCCGAGACCGGGCCCAGCTCGACACCGTGGTCGGCCAGCATGCCGGCGGCTACCGAGGTGCCGCTGCGGTGCATCCCGAGAATGGCGACGATTCCCTTGCCGCGCAACCCCGCGGGCGTCCGGGCGCCGAACAGAGGCATCTGGTCTACGTTACCCGCCGATGATCCACATCGCGACCGTCCACTGGCGAAACGACCGCTGGATCGACATCCAGCTCCGCTTCCTGGAGCGCAACATCGACGAGCCTTTCAAGGTCTACGCCTGGCTCGACGCCGAGATGCGCGACCAGGCGCGCAAGTTCTTCTACAGCACCGACGTGCCGATCAAGCAGCACGAGCTGAAGCTGACCCTGCTCGGCGACATCGTCGCCCAGGCGGCCGAGCCGGAGGAGATCATCATGTTCATCGACGGGGACGCCTTCCCCATCGCCCCGATCGCTCCCTTCCTGCGCCAGAAGCTGGAGCGCTACCCGATCGTCGCCGTGCGGCGGGACGAGAACAACGGGGATCCCCAGCCCCATCCGTCGTTCTGTGTCATGCGAGCGGGGCTGTGGCGCGAGTTGCCCGGCGATTGGCGGCGCGGCGCCACCTGGGTCAACCCTCAGGGGAAGGAGGTCACGGACGTCGGGGGGAACCTCCACCACCTGCTTCAGGAGCGCGGCATCGACTGGTACCCGCTCCTGCGCACCAACAAGGTCAACCCCCACCCGCTCCAGTTCGGGGTCTACGGGGACCTCGTCTATCACCATGGCGGCGGTTTCCGCCTCACGGCTGGCGGCAGGCTGTGGCGAGCGGCGGCCGAGGACAGGCTGAACGCCACCGTGCGGGGGCGGCTTGCCGCGAGGCTGTCGAAACAGGGCATTGCCGGCAGGTTCCGGAAGTTCATCGACCCGGTGCGCCGCTACCGCGTTGCGCTCGGCGAGGAGCTGGCCCAGATCAACGAGCAGGTTTTCGACCTGATCCAGCGCGACGACCAGTTCTATCTCCAGCTGATCGATGCGGACCGCGGCGGCGAGCTGGCGACCATCAAGGCTCCGGTGGTGCTCGAAGACGTCAAGCAGCTCTCGGCTAGCCGCTGACCTGCTCGGGCTGGGCCGCCAGGGCCGCCAGCGAGGCGAAGATCCCCAATCCGTCGGTCGACCCAGTCAGTGGATCGACGGCGTGCTCAGGGTGGGGCATCAACCCCATCACGTTGCCGCCCTCGTTGACGACCGCTGCGATCTCGCGCGCCGAGCCATTCGGATTCTGGCCCGCGGCATAGCTCAACACAACTCCACCGCGCGCCTCAAGCTCGTCGAGCTGGTCGGGCGGGGCGAAGTAGCGCCCCGACTCGTGCTTGACCGGAATCGAGAGCCGCTGTCCGGGGCGGCACTGACGCGTGAACGGCGTCTCCGCGTTCTCCACCACCAGCTCGACCTGCCGGCAGACGAACCTCACCGAGTCGTTGGGCAGCAGCGCACCCGGCAACAGGCCCGCCTCGCAGAGAACCTGGAACCCGTTGCAGATCCCCAACACCGGCTTGCCGGCGGCAGCATGCTCGGCCACCGCCTCCATGGCCGGCGCGAACCGCGCGATCGCCCCCGCCCGCAGATAGTCGCCGTAGGAGAAGCCTCCCGGCACCACCACCACGTCGACGCCATCGAGGTCCGTTTCCTGGTGCCAGACGAGCCGCGCGTCGCCAACCCGGCGGCAGGCAAGGAGCGCGTCGCGCTCGTCGCAGGAGCCGGGAAACTGGAGAACACCAAAAATGCCCGCCGCCTCCCTCGTCTACGACTCCAGCGGCGGCGTCTGTGGAGTTTCGCCGTCCAGCTCGATCTCGTAATCCTCGATCAGCGGGTTGGCGAGCAGCTTCTCGCAGAGCTCGGCGAGGCGGTCGGGGTCATCGGCCTCGAGCTCCACCAGACGTCCCACGCGTACATGCGAGACGCCGTCGAAGCCAAGCGCGGGAAGGGCGCGCTCGATCACCTTGCCCTGCGGATCGAGGATGCCCTGCTTGGGGCGAATCAGGACCTTGGCCTTCACTGGCTCAACGTTAGTGCCCTGCGCGGCGGGCCAGCCGGATCAGGATCGGCGGCGAAGCCCGGCGGGCAGACGGGGACGAAGCCGCCACCAGCGGCTCGACCTGATGCTCTCCAGATGCCGCTCGCGACGGCGCAGGCGACGCCGCAGCTTCAGCTCGCTCTCCTTCAGCTCCTGGTACCGACCTCGGACGGCGCTGGTGCCACGGCGCCGGACGTATCTGGTCAGCGCGTCCATCGCGTCAACCTCGACGTCGGCGAGCTCACGCCGCCGCCGCTCCTCGGGCCAGGCCCGCGAGCCGGCCGGCGAAGGCCCGCCCTCGAGCGGATCAGGGCACGCGGCGACGTAGTCGCGAAAGTCCGTGTCCTCCACCAGCCAGCCATCCTCAACTCCGCGCGCGACCTCCTGGTCGGACAGCGTCAGCTGGTCGTAGACCTGGTCGAGGCGCCCGCCCTCATAAGCGGCCAGGAGGTCGGCCCGCCAGCTCGATTCCAGCATCCCGGCCCCCTCCGCCATCTCGACCCGGCGCCGGTATTGCGCTGGGCTTCGGACCGGGAAATGCAGTACCCGGATCGGAAAGGTGGGGGCGAAGACAAGCTCCTGCTCTGCCCTTGCCGGCTGTCTGGTGTCGGAAATCGTGAGCCCTGGCCTGCCTGCGCGCGTCGGGGCTGAGGAGTTCTCGATCCAGATCCGGGTGGGGTGGGGGTGATCGAGCGCGATGCGAGGGTGCGCCCGGTGGGCTGCCTTCGGCGGTTGCAGGCATCGTGCCTCGCGAAAGGTCAATCGCTCCGCGAAAGCGGCGTCGCCCGGTCGGGGGACGAACTCCGTCCGTGGCGCGATCACCATTCCGAAGCGCTCTGGGATCGCCGCCAACGTCTGCTTGAGATCGCCGGTGAGCGGCCACCAGAACTCGTCCCCGTCATTGTGGATCACCCAGTCCGCGCCGAGCTCGTGGGTGAGCCGGCCAATCTTCGTGCGACCCTCGGTCCACGCCTTGTTCACCGAGCCCGGGAAATGCTCGAGCTTCACGAGGCCGGCGCGCTCGTAGCGCTCGAGAATCGCGACCGTGCCGTCCGTGGATCCGTTGTCGGCGACGATGAAGAAGTCCACCCCCTGGGCGCGGTGGTAGCTGAGGTTGGTCTCGATGACGTCCGCCACGTCTCGGACCAGGAGAGTCATCGCCAAGCGCATGACAGCGGAGGCTAGCGACGGCTCCTCGCCGCGCGTGATCTGGAGAAAGCGCTGGGCAGCCGGGGACGAAGGCGCCACCAACGGCTCGATTCGATCTTTCGCAGACGCTCTCGCTGGTGCTCGAAGCGGTCACGCAGCTGCTCGAGGCGCCGCTCCAACTGGCGCCTGGAGGGGCGGCCACGATGCTCCAGGTGCCGCGTCTGAAGCTTGTGCGCGTTGGCCTGGAAGTAACGGCTGATCGCGTACATCGCATCGACCTCGAGCTCATCGAGCTCGTGCCGCCGACGTTCCTCGGACCAGGCACGCGAACCGGCAGGCGGCATTCCGCTCCCATCGAGCATCTCGGGGCAGGCCGCCAGGTAGTCGCGAAACTCGGTGTCCTCGACCAGCCAGCCTTCCTCGATCCCCCGGCTGACCGCCTCGTCATCGAGCGTCAGCTCAGAGTAGATCTCCTCGAGACGGCCTGCCTCGAAGGCGCTCCGCACCCTGTCGCCCTCCCTGAGCTGGTCGTTGGCCAGCGCCAGCTCGACCATGTGCCTGTACTGGCCGAAGGACCGAATCGGAATGTGGTGGACGGCGAGCGGAAAGGTGGGAGCCACAAGCAGCTCGAGCTCGCCCTCCTCGGCGTGCTCGGCCTGGGCCCGGCGAACCGGCCTGCCGACCAGCCCCTGGCGTGGCGAGACACCGCGGTCGACCCAGATGTGCGTGGGGTGGGGCTGCGAGATCATCACCTGGGGATGGGTTCTGTGTGCCGTCTTCGGTGGCCGCCGGAACCGGGCCTCGCGAACGGTCAACCGGTCGCCGAAGAAGTTGTCGCCGGGCCGGCCCACGAACTCGGTTCTGGGCGCCAGCACGAGGCCGAAGCGCTCTGGAATCTCGGCCAGCGCCTGCTTCAGGTCGCCAGTGAGCGGCCACCAGAACTCGTCCTGGTCGTTGTGAAACACCCAGTCGGCGCCGAGCTCCCAGGCCAGCCGCGCCAGCCTCGTGCGGCCCTCTCCCTGCGCCTCGCGTACCGGTCCCGAAATCCGCTCGACCGTGATCAGCCCGGCGCGCTGGTACCGCTCTAGCAGGTCCAGCGACCCGTCGGTCGATCCGTGGTCGCCGACCACGAAAATGTCGACCCCCTGCGCTCGGTGGTAGCGGAGGTTGGCATCGATCACGTCCGCGCCGTCGCGGACGAGCAATGTCATCGCCAGCCGCACGCCGGAGCAGGCTACCCGCGGAGACGCCGGGCCGCTTGCCGCAATCTCGCCCACGGACGAGCGCGCTCCGCGCGCAGCTCCGCGCGCAGCTGCTCAATGCGCTCGCGCTTCTCGTCGAGGTTGCGGCCAAGCCGCTTCGCCTTTCGCTGCGCGGCGTCCCGTTCCCGGACGGCGTTCTTGTGCTGCGACTCCAGGGTGTCGACCCGCTCGCGCGTGCGATCGCGCTGGACCACCAGCCAGCGCTCGGTCCTTGCCAGAAGCTGCATCGCATCGAACTCGAGCTCGGCGTGCTCTCGCTGGAGCTCATCCGGGGACGGCTCCACCCGCAGGCTCCCGGCCGGGCCGCCGTCGAGCGGATCGGGGCACTGTGGCAAGAGGCGCGCGAAGCGCTCATCGCGCACCAGGCGTCCGGCGCGAATCCCGTCCTCCACGTCGCCATCGTCGACGACGAGATCCGCGTAGAGCTCGTCGAACCGGCCCTCCTCGTACATCTCGCGAAGACGCCTGAAGCGCCCCCAATCCGGGAACCGGCCCTCGAAGATCGCGATCTCGGTGCGGCGCTTGAACTGCTCGAAGGACCGCACGGGGAAGTGAAGGATTCGCAGCGGCCAGGTGGGCGCCCAGACGAGCCCGATCTCCTCTTCGCCCGGCGCGGCCTTGCTTCCGTTCGGGTCGCGAACCGTGCGGTGCACGGGACGCCCAGGGGGGCGAAGCGTCTCGGCCACATCGCCGCTGGCTCCGGCCACCGCCACGTCGTGGCCGCCTCGGTCGAGAACGACCACGTCGGCCACCGCCCGATGCGCGACCTTCGGCTGGAACCGCGCCCGCGACTCCCGCACAGTGAGCCGATCGGAGAACGAGCCGGGGCCATCGGGCCGTCCCGCGAACTCGGTGCGAGGTGCGACCACGACGCCGTAGGGCTCGGCTATCGCGTCGAGCGCGTCGACCAGCGTGCCCCGCGCCGGCAGCCAGAACTCGTCCGCATCCGTATGGATCACCCAGTCGGCATCGAGATCCGTGGAGGCGAAGCGGGCCATCCGCGTCAGCCATTCGGCGCCGCGCTCCTTGTAGTCCGTGCCTGGCTCGTTGATCACGTGGGCGAGCCCCGCGTCGGCGTAGCGGCGGAGGATCTCGGGGGTCTCGTCGGTGGATCCGTTGTCGGTGACCACGAACCGGTGCACCCCGAGCGCGTGGTGCAAGCGGAAGTTGGCCTCGAGGATGTCGCCTTCGTCCCGGACCTTGAGCGCCATGACCAGGCGCGGTCTTCGGTCTGAGGATGGGCGGTCAGGCAAGGAGGGGCATTCTAGGGCCGTACGTCCTGCCCCCAAACTGCTACCAATCGTCGGCCGATGAAGCTGGTCATGACCCTGCTCGTACGCGACGAGCAGGACATCGTTCGCGAGAACCTCGACTTCCACCTCGCTCAGGGGGTCGACGAGGTGATCGTCACCGACAACGGCTCGGAGGACGCAACCGTGGAGATCCTGCGGGAGTACGAATCCCGGGGGGTTGCGCGGCTGCTGTTCGAGCCGACTGACGACTATTCGCAGGGGCGCTGGGTGACCAGGATGGCCCGGCTCGCTGCCACCGAGGGCGCCGACTGGGTGATCAACAACGACGCCGACGAGTTCTGGTGGCCCCGCGCCGGATCGCTCAAGGCCGTCTTCGAGCGGCTTGGCGAGGAGGTCGGCCTTGTGGTGGCCCGCCGCCAGAACTTCGTCCCCCGGCAGGAGGACGGGCGCCAGTTCTGGGAGCGCATGACGCTGCGCGAGCGCGAGTCGCTGAACCCGCTCGGCAAGCCGCTGCCACCCAAGCTGGCCCACCGCGCGGACCCCGAGATCGCGGTGGCGCAGGGGAACCACAAGGTGGAGGGCGTGGAGCTGGGCGAGCGCCTGGACGACGGCTCGATCGAGATCCTCCACTTCCCCATGCGCACCTACGGGCAGTTCGAGAACAAGATCGTCAAGGGTGGCCGAGCGTATGGGCGCAACCGCGAGCTGCCGCAGCGTACGGGCCGCACCTGGCGACGGCTTTACGAGACGTGGGAAGAGGGCGGGCTGCGCGACCACTACAACAGCAACGTGGTCGCCGAGGGCGGGCGCACCGACCTGGTCGAGGACACGCGCCTACGGGACTTCCTGCGGGCGCTACCGGCCAAGGGCGTCGTGCAAAGCCCCTAGCACTCAGGTCTGGTCCGGCCTGCGCTCCGCGGGGGCGACCTCCGCCGCCTCGGCCGCGGGCTGGCCAGCTGGAGCTCGCAGGCCTCGGACCAGCTTCAGGAGGCGCCTGCCAAGGGTGCGGCCGAGCTTTTCCCGCAAGTGGTCGTTCTTGGCGTGCAGCTCGTCGAGTCGCTCGCGAGCCAGGTCCAAGCGCAGCATCGTGAACCGCTGCGTGCGGGTAATCAGCCGCATCGCGTCAAGCTCCACCTCCGCCCGTTCGCGCTCGAGCTGGGACTCGGAGGGAGCCACGCGTACCTCAGCCGCCTCGCCGCCCGCGACCGGATCAGGACAGCGCGGCAGGAGCTTCGCAAGCCGTTCGTCGCGCACCAGCTCCCCGTCTCTGATTCCCTCCTCGACCGCCGCGTCGTCCCAGATCAGCTCGGTGTACAGCTCCTCGAGGCGACCCTGCTCGTAGTAGTAGCGCAGGCGCCGGAAACGGCCCGTGTCGCGGAACCCGCCGTGGCGCAGCGAGATCTCCGTCCGCCGTTGGAACTGCTGAAAGGAGCGCACCGGGAAATGGAAGATGCGAAGCGGCCAGGTTGGCGCCCAGACGAGCCGGATGTCCTCATCGCTTCGGCCAGGCTCCTCCTCTCCCATCCGGACACTGCGATGGACCGCCCGCCCCGGGGGGCGGAGCGCCTGCCAAAGGTCACCGTTCGTCGCCGCCGCGACGTCGTGGGCCCCCCGGTGCAGCACGACGACGTCCGGATCGGCGCGGTGGGCGACCTTGGGCTGCAGGCTCGAGCGCGCCTCGCGCACCACGAGTCGCTCGGCGAACGAGCCCGGCGTGTCGGGCCGCCCCACGAACTCCGTGCGCGGGACGACGACGGCGCCGAACTGCTCCGGGACAGCGGCTAGAGCCTGGGTCAGGTTGCCGGTCAGCGGCCACCAGAACTCGTCGGCGTCGTTGTGAATCACCCAGTCGGCGCCGAACTCCGTCGCGGCCATCCTCCCCATTCGCGTGTACCACTCGGCGCCCAGGGTTCGGAGGTCGTCGCTCTCGTCCCGCAGGACGCGAGCGAGTCCCGCCTGCTCGTAGCGCGCCAGGATCTCGGGCGTCCGATCCACCGAGCCGTTGTCCATGACTATGAAGAAATCGACCCCCAGGGCCCGGTGGAACCGCAGGTTGTCCTCGATCACGTCTTCCTCGTCGCGGACCTTGAGGGTCATCACCAGCGTCATGGCCGAAAGCTGGCTAGCCGGCTCCAGCACGCGCCGGGACGCCCCGGCGAGCGCTGGCGAGGCTCGTCCACAGCGAGAGGTCGATCTCCGGGCAGTGCTCGGCGAGCCGGATGGCGTCCTCCCGGTAACGCTCGGCCAGTTCCTGGCTGACGGCGGGCAGGAGCTCCGGGGTGCTCCGCCCCGCTTGTTTGTGCTTCATCAGGCGACCGGGGATCCTCTCCGGCGGCTCCACGCCCAGGAACCGCCAGGTGCGCTCCATCTCCCCGACCGGGTCCTGCACGCAGCGCTCGAACTGGAGCATCAGGACCTGCTCGCGGGGGAACAGCTCGAATACGTGGCGGAGCTGCTCGTAGTAGAAACCGCGCCAGGTCGCATCGTGTACGGATGCCAGCAGGACGCGATCGCCCCGCTCCTCGGCCATCCGGTGCAGCCGAGCGATCGCCGATCGGTAGCGGGCGACGGGATCGCGCAGCATGACCAGGAGCCGCGCGTCGGGAGCCGCCTTGCGCAGCAGCGGTGGGATCCAGAAGGCAGCCAGGTAGCGCGGCGTCCATTCCCCCGTGATTTGGCCCGGCGGCCGTGGGAACAGCGAGGCATACTCGGCGGCGATCTCTTCGGGAGCGTCACCCCGCCAGAAGCGGTCGAAGTAGTGGACCTCCTTGCCGAGCGGCGAGCGCTCGATCTCCGGATGCCTGCGCATCGCGTCGTACCACCAGCTCGTGCCGCAGCGCTGCGCGCCAATCCCCACGTAGTCGGGGGGACCGGTGGTCCAACCTTCCGGGCAGGCCGGAATCTCGAGTGGTGCGTGCCAGGGCCTCATGACTTCAAAGCCGCCTAAGGGTAATGCCGGCTCACCGATCCGCTTGGTGGCCCCGCCGGCGATCTGAGGTGCCAGGCTGCCAGACTAGTGTCCCGATGAGGCTCCGATCGCCGAAGCTGGCGCTCGCTCGGTGGCGGTCCCACGCTGACGGTCGCCAGCCGGCCCCGTTCGTAGTCGGCGTCTCGCGGTCCGGGACCACGTTGCTTCGGCTGATGCTCGACGCACACCCGCTGCTGACGATTCCGCCCGAGACCCACTTCGTCCCCAAGATCGTGAACACCTGCGAGCGGCTCGTCGCCGAGGGAGCGTCGACGGCTGAGATACGCGAGCAGGCGCTCCAGACGATGACCACGCACCCGCGCTGGGGGGACTTCGACCTCTCCGAGGACGAGGTGCGCGAGCGGATGGAACGCCACGATCCGCTCACCCCCGGCGACGCGATCCGCTCCTTCTACGAGGCTTATGCCGCCGGCGAGGGCAAGCCCCGCTGGGGCGACAAGTCGCCCCCGTACACCTGGAAGTCGCTGCGGATCCAGCGGGCCCTCCCCGAAGCCCACTTCGTCCACATCATCCGCGACGGGCGGGACGTGGCGCTGTCGTTGAGCGAGGTGAGCTGGGGGCCCGGCGACGTCACCCTGGCGGCCGAGAAGTGGGTCAGCGAGTTGCGCCGGGCGCGTAAGCGGGCCGCTGGCCTGGCGCGCGGAACCTACGTGGAGCTGCGCTACGAGGACCTGGTGGCCGATCCGGAACCTGTGCTGCGAAGGGTCACCGACTTTGTCGACTTGCCGTGGGACGAGGCGATGCTCGACTACCACCGCCACGCGGAGCAGCGAATGAGCCGCGAGATGAGCCGGACGCTGAAGCCGCTGGGGGGCGGCACGATCACCGCCTCCGAACGAGCCCGCCAGCACGAGCTGGTCAGCCGTCCGCCAAGTCCGAGCCGGACCGGCCGCTGGCGGACCGAGATGTCACCGGAGGATCGGACGGCGTTCGAGTCGGTCGCCGGCAAGATGCTGAAGAAGCTCGGCTACGAGGTGGAATAGCCGGGACTCGGGCTCCGCCGCGCAGCCAGTCGCACCAGCTACTTCAGGGTTCGGCCGGTGATTCGCTCGTACGCCTCGAGGTACTTCGCCCGCGTGTCGGCGATCACTTCCTCCGGGAGCTCCGGCGCCGGTGGGGTGTGGTCCCAACCGATCTGATCGAGCCAGTCGCGCAGATACTGCTTGTCGAAAGAGTGCTGCGGGCGACCCGGCTCGTACTCGTCGGCTGGCCAGAAACGTGAGGAGTCGGGGGTGAAGACCTCGTCGCCCAGCACCACCTCGGCGCCAGGCGAGGCGCCGAACTCAAACTTCGTATCGGCGAGGATGATGCCGCGAGCCTCGGCGTGAGCGGCCGCGTGCTCGTAGAGCTCGATCGAGATCCGCCGGAGCTCCTCCATCAGCGGGCGGTCGCCGATGATCTCGGCGGCACGCTCGAAGTCGATGTTCTCGTCGTGGTCACCTACGTCGGCCTTGGTGGCGGGAGTGAAAATCGGCTCCGGAAGGCGGTCGGACTCTCGCAGGCCATCCGGCAGCCCGATCCCGCAGATCGAGCCGGACTCGCGGTACTCGCGCAATCCCGAGCCCGAGAGGTACCCGCGCACCACGCACTCGACCGGGTACATGTCCAGCCGCCGCACGCGAATCGCTCGGCCCGCGACCTCCTCAGGCACCTCCTCCGAGAGGAAGTGATTCGGGCAGATTCCGCCGGTGCTCTCGAACCAGAACCGCGACATCTGCGTCAGCACGCGCCCCTTGTCGGGTATCGGGTTCGGCATGATCACGTCGTACGCCGAGATCCGATCCGAGGCCACCATCAGCAGGTCGCCCTCGAACTCGTAGATCTCGCGGACCTTGCCGCTGGAGTGGAGGCGAAGCTCGGCTAAGGCGCTGGGCATGCGACCCGGCCGATGCTAACAACGGCCCCGGCAGCGGCGACGCGTAGATACCCCCTACCCGTATACTGGCGCCATGAGCAAGACTGCCCAGCCCGGCTACGTCGGCGACAAGGAGGCGGTTCTGCGCCGCCTTTCGCGAATCGAGGGCCAGGTGCGCGGCCTGCGGCGGATGGTCGACGACGAGGCGTACTGCATCGACATGCTGACCCAGATCGCCGCGGTCGAAAAAGCGCTTGACGGGGTCGCCCTGAAGCTGCTCGGCGACCACACCAACCACTGCGTTCGCGACGCAGTCGAGCGCGGCGGCAGCGAAGCCGACGAGAAGGTCGGCGAGCTTCTGGCCGCCGTCGAGCGGTTCGCGCGAACGCGGTGACGCTGCCCGCGGGGCCGAAGGCGCCCGCGGCGCTTCAGACCGCGCAGCTGATCGGCCGCCCCGTGTCGTTCTTCGAGCGCTGCCGGCGGCGATTCGGAGAGACGTTCAGCGCCCGCTTCCTCGGCATCGGGCCGATCGTCTTCATCTCCGACCCCCCTTCCCTGAAACGCCTGTTCGGGGCCGATCGCCAGAACACGATCGCTCCCGGCCGCAACATCGTGCTTGCGCCATTGCTCGGCCAACGCTCGCTCCTGTTGCTCGAGGGCGACGAGCACCTGCACCGGCGCAAGCTGATGCTGCCGCCCTTTCACGGCGAACGGATGCGCGCCTACGAGAGGGTGATGGCCGAGGCAACCGAGCGGGAGCTCTGGTCATGGCCGGTCGGGCGCCCGTTCTCACTCCATCCTCGGATGCAGTCGATCACTCTCGAGGTGATCCTGAGGGCGGTGTTCGGGGTCGAGGACGACGAGCGGCGAGAGGATCTGCGCCGGAATCTGGTCGGGATCCTGGCCACCACCCAGTCGCCGCGGGCGATTGGGATGACCGTGGACAGCCTGCGTCGCCTGCCCGCCTATCGCCGGGTCAGGCGAATGATTGCCGCGACCGACCAGATCCTGCTGGCCGAGATCGAGGAGCGCCGGGCCGACCCCGATCTCGCCTCCCGCGACGACATCCTCTCGCTGCTGGCGGGGGCGCGCTTCGAGGACGGCTCGGCGATCAGTGACGCAGAGCTGCGTGACCAGCTGATCACCCTGCTGATGGCCGGCCACGAGACCACGGCGACCGGGCTCGCCTGGTCGTTCGACCTCCTGTTTCGCGCCCCTGACAGCCTGAAGCGCCTGCGTGCCGAGATCGCGGAGGGCGGCCACGAGTATCTGGACGCGGTGATCGAGGAGACCCTTCGCGTTCGCCCCGTGGTGCCATGGGTGGGGCGCAAGCTGAGCGCCGCAGCCGAGCTGGGGGGCTACGAGCTGCCCGCCGAGACGATCGTGATGGCGGGGATCTACCTCGCCCACACTCGCCAGGACCTCTACCCCGAGCCCTACGCGTTTCGCCCCGAACGGTTCCTCGACGTTGGCCCGGAGTCATCAACCGACGTCGCCCCGTCGCGTCCGGATACCTACAGCTGGATCCCCTTCGGGGGCGGTACCCGCCGCTGCATCGGCGCCGCCTTCGCCCAACTCGAGATGCGGGTCGTGCTGCGAACGGTGCTCGGCCAGGCCAAGCTCCGTCCGGCCACCCATCGGCCGGAGCCGATCGTGCGCCGGAACGTCACCCTGTCGCCGCGCAACGGCACCCCGGCGATCCTGGCCTCCTAGTTCCGCAGGTGCTCGAGGCGGTCGAAGACCTCTGGCAGATGGGCGAGATAGGAGCCGGGGTCGAAGACGGCGTCCAGATCAATGCCCGATGCGGGGGCGGCGGGGTTCGTGGTGAGCTGCTCCGCGAGCAGATCCCGGAAGCTGGTGCCCTCGTCCCAGGCCCGCTGCGCGGACTCCTGGACGATCCCGTAGGCGGCGTCACGTTCCATCCCGGACTCCACGAGGGCCGTCAGCGCCCTCTGGCTGTGGATCGCGCCATGCGTGAGCTCCAGGTTCTGGCGCATCCTCTCTGTGTGCACGGTCATCTCGCCCGCCACCCGGGAGGCCAGGTGCTGCATGTAGTCGAGCAGGATCGTGGCATCCGGAAGGACCACCCGCTCGGCGCCGGAGTGGGAGATGTCGCGCTCGTGCCACAGAGCGACGTTCTCAAGGCCCGTCTGGGAGTACCCGCGAAGCACCCGGGCGAGGCCCGTGATCCGCTCGCAGAGGATCGGGTTGCGCTTGTGCGGCATCGCCGACGATCCCTTCTGGCCGGCGCCGAACGGCTCCGCGACCTCGCCCACCTCGGTGCGCTGAAGGTTTCGGACCTCGGTTGCGAAGCGCTCCAACCCCGCGCCTGCGATTGCGATTCGCGCCAGGACGACGGCGTGCCGGTCGCGCGGCACGACCTGGGTCGACACGTCCTCGGCGCGAAGCCCCAGCGTGTCCATCACCCGGCGCTCCACCGGTGGGGGCACCGACGCGTACGTGCCGACGGCGCCCGACAGCTTGCCGACAGCGATCTGCTCGAAGGCGTTCTCCAGGCGGGCGAGGTTGCGGTCGGCTTCGAAGGCGAAGCTGGCCAGCCGCAGCCCGAAGGTCGTGGGCTCGGCGTGGATTCCATGGGTCCGGCCGACGCAGAGGGTGTCGCGATGCTCCAGCGCCCGCTCGACCAGCGCGTCGCGAAATGCGCGCGCGCCCGCGACGACGATCTCGCCCGCGCCGCGGAGCTGGAGCGCCAGCGCCGTGTCGAGGACGTCGGACGAGGTCAGGCCGTAGTGGATCCAGCGGCCCTCCTCTCCAACCTGGGATGCGACCACGTCAACGAAGGCGGCAACGTCGTGACCCGTGGTCCGTTCGCGTTCGTTGACGGCCTCGACCGTGAATGAGGCGCGCTCGCGACAGGCCTTGGCGGCCTGGGGCGGCACCCGGCCCTCAGCGGCCCAGGCATCGAGGGCGGCCAGCTCGACCTCGAGCCAGGCCTCCATGCGCCGCTTGGCCGTCCAGACGGCGCCCATCTCGGGGCGCGTGTAGCGCTCAATCACGCATTGATTATCCGTGCGGCGAGCAGGCCGGCGTTCTTCGCCCCGTCGATTGCAACGCAGCCAACGGGAACGCCGGGCGGCATCTGCACGGCCGACAGCAGCGCGTCCAGTCCGCCAAGGCTCTTGCCCGTGAGCGGGACGCCGATCACGGGCAGGTCGGTGTGGGCGGCCGCCACCCCCGGCAGCGCCGCCGACATCCCGGCGCCGGCGATGATCACCTTCAGGCCCCGCATTCGCACCGCGTGGCAGTACTCGCGGACCATCTCCGGGTCGCGGTGGGCGCTCATCACCCGTACCTCGTAGCGAATCCCAGCCTCGTGCAGCGCTGCGCCCGCCGGCTGCATCTTCGGCTTGTCGTTGGCCGAGCCCATGATGATCCCGACCAGCGGGGCATCGACCTCGATCTCCTCGAATGCGGCCTCGACCTCGGGCATGGTCTCGGCGGTGGCCGTCTCGGCCTCGCCGCCGCTCGGGCGCTCGGGCTCCGCTATCTCCATCGATCCATCTCCCTTCCGTTCCAGGCGGATTCTCGCGCGGCGTCCGGCTGTCTAGGTGGCCGCGGCCCTTTCGACCGCTCGAGCCGCGATGTCGTTCCGCATCTGCATGCCGTCGAATGCGATCAGTCCCGCCGCCCGGTAGGCCCGGTCGCGCGCCTCACCGGGCGTCGGGCCGAGCCCGGTCACGTTCAGCACCCTGCCGCCCGCGGTGACGATCCCGCCGTCCTGGATCGCCGTCCCGGCGTGCGTGACCTCGACCCCGTCGATCGCCGCCACGTCGGCGAGACCTGAGATCACGTCTCCCTTCGAAGAGGAGGCGGGGTAGCCGCGGGAGGCCACCACCACCGTCACCGCCCAGTCCTCGGTGAACTCCGCCTTGGCGCCGGCGAGCCCGCCCGCCTGACGCGATGCCAGGCAGAGGTCGACCAGATCGGAGCGCAACCTCGGCAGCACGGCCTGCGTCTCGGGATCGCCGAAGCGGCAATTGAACTCCAGCACCTGCGGCCCCGCCGGGGTGATCATCAGGCCCGCGTAGAGCACGCCGTGGTAGGGGACTCCGCGGCGGCGCAAGAGCTCGACGATCGGCCGGTGGACCGCGTCAGCGATTTCCTCAGTCCGAGCAGGATCGAATCCGGGGACAGGCGAGTAGCTGCCCATGCCGCCCGTGTTCGGCCCCTGATCGTCGTCGAGGATCCGCTTGTAGTCCTGGGCTGGGGCCAGCGGCACCACGTTCTCGCCGTCGCACAGCGCCAGCACCGAGAGCTCCTCGCCCTCCAGGTGCTCTTCCAGCACGACCTCGGTGTCGCCGAAGCGGCGCTCGACGAAGAAGATGTCCGCGGCTTGGCTCGCCTCCGCCTCGGTGGCCGCGATGATCACGCCCTTGCCGGCAGCCAGCCCGTCGGCCTTCAAGACCGCCGGATAGGACGCGGAGGCCAGGTGCTCGAGCGCCTCCTCGCGGGAGCGGAGCACCGCGTGGGAAGCGGTGGGTACGCCTGCCGCCGCCATCAACGCCTTGGCGTGAACCTTCGACCCCTCGATCCGCGCCCCTTCCACGCCGGGGCCGAAAGCAGCGATCCCCGCCGCCTCGAGGGCATCGACGAGCCCGGCGACCAGCGGCGCCTCGGGGCCGACGACGACCAGGTCGACCCGCTCGGCAGCCGCCGCGGAGACCACTCCGCGGACATCCTCCGCGGCGACCTCGAGGCAGCGAGCGTCGGCGCCGATCCCGGCGTTGCCAGGCGTGCAGAGCAGCTCCGGCACATGAGCCGACCGCGCCAGGGCTCGGACGATCGCGTGCTCGCGCCCGCCCCCTCCCACTACCAGAATTCTCACGGCAGTACGACCCGACGAAGTTGCAGGCGAGAAGGCCTTGGTGAATTCCTCGGCCGGGATCGCGGCCATGGTCTCGTTGGTGGTCGTGCCGCGTGAGCCAAGCTCGACCGAGACCTTGGCCATGGTCGTCTGGTCGGGTGCCTCGACCACGCTCACGAAGTCGTACTCGCCGAGCGTCGCCCACTGGTTGACGACCTTGACGCCGAGCTGCTCGACCTCCTTGTTGACCTCCTGGACGCGTCCCGGGTTGTCCTTGATCGTCTTGACGCCGTTTGAGGTCAGCTTGGTCAGCATGATGAAGACGGGCATCTCCGCTGCTCCTTTCGACTCGGTTAGGCTGAGCCTACCTTGCGTGGGCATCGCATCTTCGCTGCGCTGTACGACCGGATGCTCAGCGGTACCGAGCGCGCCGGCCTTCGGGAGATGCGGGCAGGGCTCTTGGCCGGGGCGCAGGGGCGGACGCTGGAGCTCGGCGCCGGGACCGGCCTCAACCTCGCCCACTACACCGATGCGGTCACCGAGCTGGTGCTCACGGAGCCCGATCCCCACATGGCCCGGCGGCTGCGCAGGCGGCTCGACTCAGAGCCGTCCGCTCCCGATCGCGTCGAGGTCGTCGAGACGCCGGCGGAGCAGCTGCCGTTCGAGGATCAAAGCTTCGACACGGTGGTCTCGACCCTCGTGCTCTGCTCGGTGGAGTCGCCGGGCGGCACCACCACCGAAATCGCTCGCGTCCTCAAGCCCGATGGCAAGCTGCTGTACCTGGAGCACGTCCGCAGCGGCGACCCCGCCCTCGCGCGCTGGCAGGATCGCCTCGAGCGCCCATGGGGATGGCTCGGCGCGGGCTGTCACCCCAACCGCGACACGGTGGCTCAGCTTGAAGCGGCGGGGCTCGAACCCGAGTCCCTTGTGCAGGACCGGCTGCCCAAGGCTCCCCCGATCGTCCGGCCGATGGTCCGCGGGGCGGCTCGGGTTGACCGGCCCGTCCGCCAGGAATAGGATCGCGGCGGGCGAGAAGCTGGCGAAAGGAGAGGAAGGATGGCTGACGGAAACGGTGGATACAAGCTCGATGGCACCCTGCTCGAGGCATGCTCATGCGGGGTCCTGTGTCCTTGCTGGATCGGGGAGGATCCCGACGGTGGCAAGTGCGACGCATTCAATGCCTACCACTTCGATAGCGGCACGATCGGCGGCGTCGACGTAGGCGGGCTGAACTTCATCCGCATCGTCAGGATCCCCGGCAACGTCCTGGCGCCGAATAGCTGGACCCAGGTGGTCTTCGTCGACGAAAGCGCAAGCGACGAGCAGGCTCAGGCAATCGTGGACGCCTACGACGGAAAGTACGGCGGGCCGCTGGCCGATCTCGCGGGGCTGATCAAGGAGACGCTGGCCGTGGAGCGGGCTCCGATCAAGCACGATCTCAAGGATGGCGCCGGGACGCTCAGCATCGGCGACGGCGTCCTCTACTCCGAGATGCATCCGTACCAGGGGCCGGATGGAACGACCACCACGCTGCGTGACTCGCTGTTCTCGACAGTGCCGGGCTCGCCGGCCTACGTGTCGATTGCGGACAAGCACACAGTCAACCTGCCCCAATACGACATGGTCTGGGAGTTCGAGGGGCGCAACGCGATCCAGGCCGACTACAAGCTCTCGCACGCCGGCTGAACGGGTTGCCGCCCAGCAGAGTCACGCGTTGAGGTGAAGCGATCGAGGCATCCGCTCAACCGGGACGCGGACTAGCCGCGGTCGGAGCCGCGCGGATCGGCCGGGTGCCCCCCGCCGTCCTGGTTGCCATTGCCGGTGCCTGGATCGTGGCGATCATCGCCGAGGTGAGTGGCGGCGCTGCCGGTCTGCACCACGACGCGCTGATCGAGGGGGGGCTGCCGTTCGGGGTCGCGCTCGCCCTGTTCGTCGTCGCCTGGCAGGCGATGATCGCTTCGATGATGCTGCCCTCCAGCCTGCCCTTGGTGCGCTTGTTTGCGATCACCTCCGCTCGCCAGCCCCGCCCTCGCCTGGCGATGGTTGCGTTCCTGGCGGGCTACGCGGTGGTCTGGACGGCCTTCGGGTGGCTTGCGTTCGTGGGCGACGCGGTGGTCCACGCAGGCGTCGACGGCTCCCCGTGGCTCCAACAGCACACTTGGGTGGTCGCCGGCGGAATCCTCTTGCTTGCGGGAGCGTTCCAGTTCACCGCGCTGAAGGATCGCTGCCTGACGGTTTGCCGGCATCCGGGCGCGTTCCTGTTGCGCCACTACCAGCGCGGCGCGGCGGGGGCGTTCAGACTGGGTCGTGCCCACGCCGTGTTCTGCCTCGGCTGTTGCTGGGCACTGATGCTGGTCATGTTCGCCGCTGGGGTCGCCAGCCTGTGGTGGATGGCGGTGTTGACCGCCCTGATGGTCTATGAGAAGACGGCGCCTTCCGGGGAGCGCGCCGTGCCCTTGGCCGGGATCTTCTTCATGGCCTGGGGAGCCCTGGTCCTGATCCACCCCGGATGGCTTCCCGGCCTGTTTGCCGCTCCCGCCTAGCGCGACGGCCGCTGGCGCTCATGCGGGTGCTTTTCAGGCGGCGGCCTCTTGAGGCGCTGCGGCCGACGCCTTTTCGAAGGTGAGCTCGCCCCCCTCCGCATCGACCCGCACCGTGTCGCCCTCGCGGAACTCGCCCTCGAGCAGCTTCAGCGCCAGGCGGTCGATGAGCTGCTTCTGGATCACGCGCTTCAGCGGCCGGGCCCCGTAGGTGGGGTCGTAGCCGAGGTTGCCGAGCAGGGTTCGCGCGTCGTCGGTGAGCTCGATCTCGATCCCCTTCTCTCGCACCCGGCTGGTGAGCTGATCGACTTGGAGTTCGACGATCCGGCCCAGGTCCTCCCGACTGAGGCGGTGGAAGATCACCGTGTCATCGATCCGGTTCAGGAATTCGGGCTTGAAGGTGGTGGCGAGGATCTCCTCGATCTGCTCGCGGATTCGCTCGTCGATCGCTTCAGCGGCGATCTCCGCGGAGCCGACGTTGGAGGTCATGATCAGGATCGTGTTGGTGAAGCTGACCGTGCGGCCCTGGCCGTCGGTGAGCCTCCCGTCGTCCATGATCTGGAGCAGGACGTTGAAGACGTCCGCATGGGCCTTCTCGATCTCGTCAAGGAGCACGACCGCGTACGGACGCCGTCGCACGGCCTCGGTGAGCTGGCCACCCTCCTCGTAGCCGACGTAACCGGGAGGCGCGCCGATCAGGCGGGCGACGGTGTGCTTCTCCATGTACTCGGACATGTCGAGCCGGACCACCGCCTGCTCGGAGTCGAACATGAACGCGGCCAGGGCGCGGGCCAGCTCCGTCTTGCCGATCCCGGTGGGCCCGAGGAACAGGAAGACGCCGATCGGCCGGTTTGGGTCGGAGAGGCCGGCGCGCGAGCGGCGCAGGGCGTTGGACACCGCCTCAACGGCTTCGTCCTGGCCGACGACACGCTCGTGCAGGCGCTCCTCCATGTGGATCAGCTTCTCGACCTCGCCTTCCATCAGGCGCGAGACCGGGATCCCCGTCCACTTTGAGACCACCTGGGCCACGTCCTCCTCGGTCACCTCCTCGGTCAGCATGGAGCCGCCGTCGCGGTGCAGCTCCGCCAGCCGCCCCTGCTGCTCGGCGACCGTCTTCTCGAGCTCGGGGATCTCGCCGTAGCGGAGCGTCGCGGCGCGCTCCAGGTCGGCGTCGCGCTCGGCGCGCTCCGCCTCGCGGTGAGCCTCTTCGAGCCGGGACTTGGCCTCCTTGATCGCTTCGATCGCTCCCTTCTCGTTCTGCCAGCGGGCCTTCATCTCGCCGGAGCGCTCACGCAGCTCGGCGAGCTCCGACTCGATCGCCTCGCGGCGGGCAACGGACACCTCGTCCTTCTCCTTCTTCAGTGCCTCGCGCTCGATCTCGAGCTGCTGGATGCGACGTTCGACCTCGTCGATCTCGGTCGGCATCGAGTCGATCTCGATCTTCAGCCGGGAGGCGGCCTCGTCGATCAGGTCGATCGCCTTGTCGGGCAGGAAGCGGTCGGCGATGTAGCGCTCCGACAGGGTCGCCGCGGCGACGATGGCCGCATCCGAGATCCGCACTCCATGATGAACCTCGTAGCGCTCCTTGAGCCCGCGCAGGATCGCGATCGTGTCGTCCACGTCGGGTTCGCCGATCATCACCGGCTGGAAGCGGCGCTCCAGGGCGGCGTCCTTCTCGATGTGCTTGCGGTACTCGTCGAGGGTCGTGGCGCCGACGGCGCGCAGCTCCCCGCGCGCCAGCATCGGCTTCAGCAGGTTGGCGGCGTCCACGGCGCCTTCGGCGGCGCCGGCGCCGACGATCGTGTGGAGCTCGTCCATGAACAGGACGATCTGCCCCTCGGCGGCCTGGACCTCCTTCAACACCGCCTTCAGGCGCTCCTCGAACTCGCCGCGGTACTTGGAGCCCGCGAGCAGGGCGCCGATGTCTAGCGCGATCACGCGGCGGTCGCGAAGGCTCTCGGGAACGTCGCCGGCCACGATCCGCTGCGCGAGGCCTTCGACGATTGCGGTCTTGCCCACCCCGGGATCGCCGATCAGCACCGGATTGTTCTTGGTTCGCCGAGACAGCACCTGGATCACGCGGCGGATCTCCTCGTCCCGGCCGATCACCGGGTCGAGCTTGCCCTGCTCGGCCTCGGCAGTCAGGTCGCGGCCGAACTTCTCCAGCGCCTGCATGGTGTCCTCGGGGTTTGGCGAGGTGACGCGGTGTGGCCCGCGGACCTCCGAGATTCCCTTCAGAAGCGAGTCGCGGTCGGGGAGCAGGTCCGCAAGCCCGGTGGCCTTGTCGGCGAGGGCCAGCAGGAGGTGCTCGGTGGAGATGTACTCGTCTCCGAGCCCGGCCATCTCCCTCTCCGCCCGCTGGAGTGCCCGAACGAATGCCTGCGAGGGGCGCAGGTCGGGCTCGGCATCGCCGCTCAGGCTCGGCAGGCCCTGGATCGCATCGAGCGTCCGCTGGCGGATCGAGCCGGCGTCGGCGCGGAGCTTCTGGAGCACCGGCACGACCAGGCCGTCGTCCTGGTCGAGCAGGGCGAGCAGGAGGTGGGCCGGAGCGACCTCCGTGTTGCGGTGCTCGGCGGCGAGCCGCTGGGCAGCGGCGACGGCCTCCTGGGACTTGATCGTGAAACGGTCCGGCTGCATGCCTGGAAGCTTACCGGGTTTATACGATTTGTAAAGGAAATCTACGTCATAGCGACTTAGATCTAGCTCTCTGGCGCGAAGAGGGCGGATGAACGATACTCGCGTCCCCGTGCAGGTACACGCGCGAGCGTTCCACAATCCCCACACCGGCGAGCGGATAACCCTGCTGGCGGTCGCCCGGGACACGGGCGGGGAGCTGACCCGGATGGAGATCAGGGTGAGGGCGGGGCCAGGGGACTGGGTGGGCCCCGATCACTTCCACCCTCTCCAGGAGGAGCGGTTCGAGGTCGTGTCCGGCACCCCAATCTTTCGGATCGAGGGCACCGAGCGAACGGCGAAGCCCGGCGACGTGGTCATCGTACCGGTCGGCATCTCGCACATCTTCAGGAACGGGGGAGGCGAGGAGCTCGTGATGATCAGCGAGTACCGGCCGGGTCTGAGGTCGGTGGAGGCCTTCTTCGCGACCTTCTTCGGGCTCGCCGCCGATGGCAAGCTGGGCAAGCACGGGAGGCCGCGCCTGCTCCAGTCGGTGCTCACCCTGTGGGAGGTCCGCGACTACTTCGTGGTCACCCGGCCGCCGCCGATCTTGCAGCGTTTGCTCTTCCCGCCGCTCGCGGCCCTGGCCCGCCTCAGGGGCTACCGGGCGAGCTATCCGGAATACGGCGGCTCCCAGGCCGGAGTGCCTAGGAGCGCTGGCTCCGAGACCCGCGGGCCGGCCGCTCGACCCGGATCTTGACCGGCCTTGCATCACTGGCCGGAACGATCTCGCGAGCGTCGTAGGCGCCGTAGGGGACGATCTCGGCTTGGAAGGATCGCTTCACCCGATCGACCTCGGCCAGCACCTGGCTCTCCAGCTCGGCCGCCCGGTCGCGCATCCTGCCGAGCTCGCGCCGGGTGCGCTCGAGCTGTCGCTCGAGCTCGAGCACGGTCACGACCCCGGCCAGGTTGAGACCCTCCTGCGCCGTCATTCGCTGGATGCGGCGCAACCGCTCGACGTCCTCGAACGAGTAGAGGCGGGTGTTCTTCGCCGATCGCTTCGGGGTGATCAGGCCCCGGGCCTCGTACATGCGGAGCGTCTGCGGATGCATCTCGGCGAGCTCGGCGGCGACCGAGATCATGAACACGCCGCGCTGTTGGTCGAACGCGCCCTCCTCGGCCCTGGCGCGGCCGCGGCGCGGCTTCCTGTCCCCACCGGCGGTCACGACTTGCCTACTTTGGACCCTCGTGCGGACGCCTCGCGGAGCAGGCGCCCGCGCGGATCATGGTCGTTCATGGCCTTGGCGAAGTCGCCCAGGGCGTCCTCTTGCTCGCGGGTCAGGTCGTGCGGGACCTCGATCTCGAGCCGGTACAGGATGTCACCGCGCCCACGCCCGCCGGGCCGCGGCGGCCCCTCGCCGCGCAGCCGCTGCACGGTTCCGTGCTCGGTCCCCGCCGGGATGCGAATCCGCTTGGTCCCGCTCAGCGTCGGGACCTCGACCGTCGCCCCCTGGATCGCCTCGGCGATCGTGATCGGCACCGTCACCTCGAGGTTGCCGTCGGCGCGTTGCTTGAAGACCGGCGAGGGCGAGACCCGGGTGGTGACGTAGAGGTCACCGGGCGGTCCGCCGCGTGGCCCGTCCTCGCCCTTGCCGGCGACGCGAATGCGACTGCCGTCCCGGATCCCGGGGGGAATCCTCACCCGGTAGCGCTTGCGCTGCATGGTCAGCCCCGAGCCTGCGCACGTCTCGCAGGGGCTCTCGATCACCTCACCGCGTCCGCCGCAGCGCGGGCAGGGCTGGCTGATTGAGAAGAAACCCTGGCTCTCGGTATCGATGCCTCGCCCACCGCACCGGGGGCAGACGGTCGGCGAGGTGCCGGGCTTCGCACCGCTGCCATGGCAGGTGAGGCAGGTGGACTGCTTCGGCACCGTCACCGCGACCTCGGCGCCCTCCATCGCCTGCTCGAACGACAACCTGACCTCGGTCTCCAGGTCACGCCCCTGGGCCGGGGCCTGGCGGGTGCCGCCGCGGCGTCCGAAGACGGTCGAGAAGATGTCGCCCAGGTCGGAGGTGAAGCCCCCGCCGCCAAAGCCCTGCGGGCCGAAGCCGGAGAACATGCCGCCGGCGTCGTACTGCTTACGCTTCTCGGGGTCGGAGAGCGTGTCATAGGCCTCCTGGACCTCCTTGAACTGCTCCTCGGAGTCCTTGTCGCCCTGGTTGCGGTCGGGGTGGTACTTACGCGCCAGCTTGCGGTAGGCGCGCTTGACCTCGTCCGCGGTCGCATCGCGGGAGACCCCAAGCACCGAGTACAGATCTCGGGACGCCATCGATCCCCCTACTCGCTCACCACCACCCGCGCGGGCCTCAACACCTGGCCGTCGAGGCGGTAGCCCTTGGCGATCGTCTCGATCACCATTCCCGGATCGATGCCGTCGCCACCGGCACGGACGGAAAGGGCCTCACAGGTCGCAGGGTCGAACCTCTCGCCGGTCGGGTCGTAGGTCGCGACGCCGGCGCGTTCCAGCGCCGCGCGCAGCTCGCCGTACACGAGCGCCACCCCGCGAGCCAGCGCCTCGTGAGCGGAGACCTCCTCGCTTGGCGCCTCCCCCTCCTGGCCCGAGGTCGTCCCAGCGTCCGGGTGGATCCCCGCGGCGCGCAGGGCGCGCTCCAGGTTGTCGAGCGCCGGCACCAGCTCCTGGGCGAGCCCCGCCTTGCCACGCCGCTCGGCTTCCTGCGTCTCGCGTGCGGCGCGCTTGCGGTAGTTCTCGAAGTCGGCGCGAGCGCGCTGGGCGATCTCCAGGTACTCGTCGCGCTCACGCTTGACGTTTGCAAGTAGAGCGTCCAGGTCGGCGTCGACGGCAGCCGCCGACTCGCTGCTGCCCTCGGGCGGGTTCTTACCGCTATCCGGCAGGAATCCGTCCATTGCTTCTTCCTGACCGGTGGCCTCCTCTCCATGCTGATCCGGTGCGCCGGCCGACTGGCGTCCCTCCAAGTCGTCCGGTGTGCCTGCGGGTCTACGAGCGCTCGTCATCTACCACCTCGGCGTCGACGACCTCTTCCTCGGCCTCCGCGGAGCCCCCGTCCGCCGAGGCCCCGTCACCGCCGGGTGCCTGGCCGCTGGCCTGCTGCTCGGCGGCTGCCTGGTAGATCTGCTCCGAGACCTGGTGGAAGGCGGCCTGGAGGGCGTCGGTCTTCGCCTTGATCTCCTCGACGTTCTCGGAGGAGAGCACGCCCTTGACGTCGGCGATCGCCTTCTCGATCTCCTCCTTCGCGGACGAGTCGACCTTGTCGCCCATCTCGGCGAGCTGCTTCTCGGCCTGATAGGCAGCGTTCTCGGCCAGGTTGCGCGCCTCGGCGACCTCGCGCTGGCGCCGGTCCTCCTCTGCGTGCGCCTCCGCGTCCTTGACCATCCGGTCGACCTCGTCCTCAGCGAGGCCCGAGCCGCCCTTGATCTCGATCTTCTGCTCCTTGCTGGTGCCGAGGTCCTTGGCCGAGACGCTGAGGATCCCGTCCGCGTCGATGTCGAAGGCGACCTCGATCTGCGGAACGCCGCGGGGAGCTGGGGGAATGCCGGTCAGCTGGAACTTGCCCAGCGACTTGTTGTAGGCGGCCATCTCGCGCTCGCCTTGGAGGACGTGGACCTCCACCGATGGCTGGTTGTCGTCCGCGGTGGAGAAGATCTCCGACTTGCGGGTCGGGATCGTCGTGTTGCGCTCGATCAGCTTGGTGAACACCCCGCCCTTGGTCTCGATTCCCAGCGACAGCGGTGTGACGTCGAGCAACAGCACGTCCTTGACGTCACCGGCCAGGACGCCCGCCTGGATGGCGGCGCCGATCGCTACCACCTCGTCGGGATTGACGCCCTTGTGCGGATCCTTGCCGGTCAGCTCCTTCACCTTCTCCTGCACCGCAGGTATCCGGGTCATGCCGCCGACCAGGACCACGTGCTCGATGTCGGGTGCGCCGGCGTCGGACAGGGCCTGCTTGACGGGGGAGACGATGCGCTCGAGCAGTTCGGACGTGAGCTCGTTCAGCTTCGCCCGGCTGAGCTTCATCTCCAGGTGCTTGGGCCCGCTCTGGTCGGCGGTGATGAACGGCAGGTTGATCTGGGTTTCCTGCGTGGTGGAGAGCTCGATCTTCGCCTTCTCCGCGGCCTCGTACAGGCGCTGGAGCGAGTTCTTGTCGGCCGAGAGGTCGATTCCCTGGTCGCGCTTGTACTCCGCGACCATCCACTCGACAATTGCCTTGTCCCAGTTGTCGCCGCCAAGGTGGTTGTCCCCTGCGGTCGCCTTCACCTCGAACACCCCATCCCCGATCTCCAGCACGGAGACGTCGAAGGTCCCGCCGCCGAGGTCGAAGACCAGGATCGTCTGATCGGACTCCTTGTCCAGGCCGTAGGCCAGGGAGGCGGCGGTCGGCTCGTTGATGATCCGCTTCACCTCGAGGCCGGCGATCTTGCCGGCGTCCTTGGTCGCCTGGCGCTGATCGTCGTTGAAGTAGGCGGGCACGGTGATCACCGCCGAGTCGACGGTCTCGCCGAGCTTGGCCTCGGCGTCGGCCTTGAGCTTCTGGAGGATCATCGCCGAGATCTCCGGCGGCGAGTACTGCTCGCCACGGGCCTCCACGCGGACGTCGCCGTTGGGGCCGGCAACGACCTTGTAGGGGACGATCGTCTCCTCCTCCTTCACCTCGGCCTCCTTGCGGCCCATGAAGCGCTTGATCGAGAAGATCGTGTTCTCCGGGTTCATCACCGCCTGCCGCTTGGCAGCGGTTCCGACCAGGCGGTCGCCGGAGTCGGTGAAGGCCACGACCGATGGGGTCGTGCGCCCTCCCTCGGCGTTCTCGAGCACGTCTGCGTCGCCGCCCTCGAGCACGGCTACGCAGGAGTTGGTCGTACCGAGGTCGATACCGATCGTCTTTGCCATAGGGCGCTCCTTCTAGATCGCTGCTACTAAAATCTGAGTCTTAGGCTAGCAGATATCCGACAGAAATCCGCCGGAAGCCTCGGCCTTCGACCTACGTTTCCGGCGGGCGAGGGCCCGTGCCTGACCCGGCAGGCACTACCGCGACTTCGTCGCTAGCCGAAGCCAGGTTCCGCTAGGACCCGGGGATGTACTGGACGTTGTCGGCAACGAACTGCGCGACGGCCTTCGCCTGAGCGCCCTCGAGAATCCCCTTCGGCATCCTGCCGCCGACCCCTTGGGTGATCGCGTTGTAGACGCGAGTCTCGTTTCCGCTCACTGTGTCCGGGCTCTTGGCGGCGCCACCGAGCAGCAGGTCGAGGTCGGGCCCGACGACCCCGTCGGTACCGGCCGCCGCGAGCGTGTGGCACGCGCCGCAGTTGATCTGGAACAGCTCGAGCCCTTGCTGTTCCGAGGCCGGGACGGAACCCTCTGGCGAAGCATCGGTCGACCCAACCTTGGCGAGGGCCCAGAACGGCAGCGCGACCAGGCAGATGACCGCGAAGATGCCGAAGATGACGAAGGGCCGTTTGCTCATTCGCTTCCGCCGACGCCGCACGGGCGCGCCGAGATACTAACCGCCCAAGCCGCCGCCGCTCCCAACGGGCCCGTACCCGGCCGTGGAGCGCCGATTTGGGATTCCGGGCGGCCTGCGATATACCTAGCTCGGGGTGCTGGATCGGTCATGGCAGAGAAAGACGAGATCACAACCCGCGAACCAGTGCCGCAGCCCAGCCGTGCCGAGCGCGCTGTGGCAGACCTGCTGCCGATCGGCGCCGACGAGGGGGCGGCCCGCGCAGCGCTGGAGCGTGTCCCCTTGTGGTTTCACACCTTCTCGCTCGACGGGGGCGCCCTGTACACGCCGGGGGTGGCGCGGGACCACCGCTACCGGATTCCCGTCCTGCCCCCTGACCTCAGCGGCAAGAGCGTGCTCGACGTGGGAACGTTCGACGGCTTCTATGCATTCCTCGCCGAGGCTCGGGGGGCGCGGCGCGTGGTCGCGGTCGACAACGAGCAGTACCGGGGCTGGGTGCTCCCTCGATGGGGCGTCGAGCTCGAAGGCGGCGAGGGCTTCCGCACCATCGCTGAGCTGCTGGGTTCCGCGGTCCAGTACCGGCGACTCGACGCGTTCGATCTCGACCAGCTCGACGAGCTGTTCGACCTGATCTTCTGCTTTGGGATCCTGCACCGGGTTGAGAGCCCGCTCGGCCTGCTCAAGGTGCTTCGCCGCAGGCTCGCGGCCGGCGGTCGCGTGCTGCTGGAGACCTACGGGGTTGCCAACCCCGAGCTGGAGCACGAGGCGGCGGTGCACGTCTGCGAGGCCGGTGAGGTCTACGCCCGGGACGACTACATCTACTGGGGTTTCACCGGCGAGAGCCTGGCTCGCCTCGCCCGCCACGCCGGGTTTGGCCGGGTTGAGATCGTCGGCACGCCGGTGATCGACGGCCACCCACGGATCCTCGGCACGCTGGTCGCCGACGAGTGACGCGATCACACTCGCGTAACACCGGCGGCGCCGATGTTTAGTGCCATGTTTGTATGCAAATTCCAGCGCTTTACGCCCACCGCCTGGGTCGTGCATATGGACCAGACTCTTCGGCGGCCGCTCTGGCCGGGTCGTTGGCGGCCGGGATTGACGGCCTCGAGACGGACGTCTGCTCGACCTCGGATGGCCAACTGGTCCTCCTTCACGATCCGCTCCTCACGCTGGGCACCACGCTCGACGGCTGGGCCCATCAGCGCACCGCCGCCGAGATCCTTCGCGCTCGGATCCTCGATCGTGATCGCGAGCCGACCGGCGAGCGGCCGCTGACGCTGGACGAGCTTCTCGCCGCCACCCCCGGCGACCTCCCGATCCAGGTCGAGGTCAAGGCGCACGCCGAGCCGGAGCTCGCTAGGCACACCGCGCGGATCCTCTGCGAGCGCTACCAGCGTGGCCCCGAGCGGCGCCGCCTCGAGGTGATCAGCTTTCACTCGGCGGCCTGCGCCACGGCGGCGGCCTACGGCCTGCGGTCGCGCCTCGTGGTCTGGGCCGATTACGCGCCGGAGGCCCTCGCCGCGTGGGCCGTCAGCCGTGGGGTAACGGGGGTTTCGGTCGAGCATTTCCTGCTGGCGCCCAAGCTCGTCAGGGTGTTCCGGCTCGCCGGCCTGAGCGTCAGCACCGGCACCGTGAACGACCCCGAGCTGCTTGCCCGTGTCAGCGAGCTGGCGCTGCCGGACGCGGTCTGCACCGATTGTCCGGCCGAGCTCCGCGCCGAGGCGCTGAGGCTGGAGGAGGCACCGTCAACCTCAGCACTCCTCGACGCGGAACCCGCGCCGGCGGCGCCTGGCGCAGGCGCAGCGTGCTGAACACCCCGGCGTGGTCGGAGCCCAAGAGCGCGGGCGGCCGGGTGCCGGTGCCGGCGGGCGAGCGAACGCATCCTCACTCAAGCTGGCCTCCTCTCCTGGCCTCCGAATGTCCAATATAGACCCTGGGATCCGGCGCTCGCGGCTGGGCCTGGGCTCCTTGTCGAAGCGAATGATCCCCTAGCGCTCGTTGGCGCCGGGGCCCGAGTCGCAGCGCCGCTCCGCGGCGAGCTGTCGCCAGTACGGGCACATGCGGCGCAGGGCGCACTCGTCGCACCGCGGCCTCGGCCGGCAGACGCCGCGGCCGTGGCGAATCAGGTTGATGTGCAGCTCGTAGGCATCCTCGGGATCGACCACGCGCAGGATCTCGTCATGCGCCTGGTCGAATGAGGCGCGGTCGCGAATCAGCCCCAGCCGTCGCCCGACGCGGTGGACGTGAGTGTCCACCGGGATCTCGGGACGGCCGAACGAGAACAGCAGGACGCAGGCGGCCGTCTTACGCCCCACGCCGGGCAGGGAGGTCAGGAAGTCGAGCGCCTCGCTGCGCGGGGCGGCGCGCAGCCAGGAGAGGTCGATCGGGTCGCCGCAGCCCCGGAGCGCCTGCTGGATCCGCGGCGCCTTGGTGGCCGACAGCCCGCCCGGCCGGATCGCATCGACCACCTCCGAGACCGGCGCGTCGCGAATCTCCCCCCAGGAGTCGAACCGGTCCCGCAGGCGCTCATACGCGACGTCCCGGTTCGTGTCGCTGGTGTTCTGGGAGAGCATCGTCTTCACCAGCTCGTGCACGGGATCGCCGTGCGGGTGGTCCGGCGGCCGCCCATAGATCTCGCGCAGCCGGTCGCGGATGGCGCGAACACGGCGCTTCGGGGGGCGCTTCCAGTTCATCTCAGTCCTACCTTGGCAGGTGTGGTTCCGCCCACGGCGAAAGCCGTGGCCTGGCGCCAGACGCGTCGGCAGCAAGTCGCCATTTACAATCCCGCCACCTCCGTGCGCACCCTGCTTTACACCGTGTCCCGCCTCGTCCGCGGCCTTGGTCGACGCCTGCCCCGTGGCTGGGGTGACCTGCTGCGCCAGTTCGCATTCTTCTTCGTCGCGTACCAGGGCTACCAGCTGGTGCGGGGAATCGCCGATGGCCGCGACGCCGTGGCGTTTGCCAACGGCGTCCACGTGATGCAACTGGAGCGCTCCCTGGGCGCCTTCTTCGAGCCCGGCTTCCAGCAGGCGTTCCTAGCCCATCAGTGGTTGATCGAGATCGCCAACTGGATGTACTTCAACAGCCACTTCGTGATCACGATCTCGTTCCTGGCCTGGCTCTACCTGTTTCGGAACGAGAACTTCAACTTCGTCCGCAACATGTTCATGGTCGCGATGGGCATCGCCCTGATCGGCTACGCCCTGTTCCCCACCGCCCCGCCGCGCATGTTCCCGGGGGCCGGGTTCACCGACACGATCGAGGTGTTCACGAACATGAACCAGGACTCCTCTTTCAACAGCGTGCTGGTCAACCCCTACGCGGCCGTGCCCAGCATGCACATCGCCTTCTCCCTGATGATCGCCGTGCCCGCGATGAGCCTCGTCCGCAGCGTCTGGGCGCGCGTCCTGTGGTCCGGCTACCCACTGCTCGTGTTCTTCGTGATCACGGTGACCGCGAACCACTACTGGTTCGACGCCGCCGCCGGAGCCGCCGTGGCCTGCCTGGCGGCGGTTTCCGCCCATCAGCTCGCGCGCTTGCGCCCGCACGCTTGGTCCTGGCGGGGCGAGGCGACGGACGAGGCGCCCGCCTGAGGTCGGCAATCCGCTCGCGTCCTGAACCGGCGGCTCCCAGAGGGGCAGCCCGGGAGGACGCCGGGGCCGTGTCCTTTCGAGCCTACGCGCGTGGCCGGCTGATCGAGTCGCGCCTGACCCCGAACGCGATCTCACTCAGCGGCCTGATCCTCAACCTGGCCGCGGCCGTGCTGGTCACCCAACGGCTCTTCTTCCTCGCCGGCGTCTCCTTCATCGTCGGCTCGGTGATGGACACGCTCGACGGCCGGTACTCGCGCATGTCGGGCAAGGGGACGCTGTTCGGCGCCTTCCTCGACTCGACCCTCGACCGGATCGAGGAGGGGATCGTGCTGACCGCCGTCGCCTGGTACTTCGCCGACTCAGGCGACGCGATCGCCGCGGCGGCATGTGTGATCACGGTGCTTGGCTCGCTGATGGTCTCCTATACCCGCGCCAGGGCCGAGGCGCTAGGGGTGGAGTGCAAGGTGGGAATCGCGACCAGGCCCGTCCGGGTGGTCATTCTCTCGATCGGGTTGGTGTTCGCCAAGGGAGCGGGAGTGCTCGACATCGAGCTGCTCGCGCCTTCCATCTACGCTATGGCGGCGCTCACCGCGCTCACCGTGGGGCAGCGTGTGTGGCACGTGCGGCGCCAGCTCAGCTCCATGGAAGAGGTGTAACCGTAGAGCGGCTGCCGCGGTAGTAGGAACCCCGACCCCGCCGCCAGGAGGACTTCGCACGCAATGACCACTGAACACGAAGCACCACACGATGGGGCCAGCACCAACGGCCACCGGGTCGATGACGGCAGCGTTCGAGTAGCGATCGTCGGCGTCGGCAACTGCGCCAACGCGTTCGTCCAGGGCGTCACCTACTACAAGGACGCCGACCCTGCCGAGCAGGTCCCCGGCCTCATGCACGTCGACCTCGGCGGCTATCACGTACGGGACATCGAGTTCGTCGCCGCGTTCGACATCGACGCGGAGAAGGTCGGCAAGGACCTCTCGGAGGCGATCTGGTCCGGCCAGAACGACACGATCAAGTTCGCCGACGTGGCGCCGCTTGGAGTGCCCGTGCACCGGGGCATGACTCACGACGGCCTCGGCAAGTACCTGAAGGAGAAGATCACCAAGGCGCCCGGCCCAACCGACGATGTGGTCGGCATTCTCCAAGACACGAAGGCCGACGTGCTGGTCTGCTACCTCCCGGTCGGTTCCGAGCAGGCGACCAAGTGGTACGTCGAGCAGGCGCTGAAGGCAGGCGTCGGGTTCGTCAACTGCCTGCCCGTGTTCATCGCCCGCGAGGACTACTGGACAGGGCGCTTCCGCGAGGCAGGTTTGCCGATCATCGGTGACGACATCAAGTCGCAGGTCGGCGCCACAATCGTCCACCGTCAGCTGGCGCGTCTGTTCCACGACCGCGGCGTGCGCGTGGAGCGCACCTCGCAGCTCAACGTCGGCGGCAACATGGACTTCTACAACATGCTCGAGCGCGAACGGCTGGCTTCCAAGAAGGAGTCGAAGACCAATGCCGTGACCTCCATCATGGGCCACGAGCTGCCGGCCGACGACGTCTACATCGGTCCCTCCGACTACGTCGCCTGGCTGACCGACCGCAAGTGGGCCCACATCAGGCTCGAGGGGCGCTCGTTCGGTGACGTGCCGCTCAACCTCGAGATGAAGCTCGAGGTATGGGATTCGCCGAACTCGGCCGGGATCGTGATTGATGCGACACGGATCGTGAAGCTGGCGCTCAACCAGGGGATCGGAGGCCAGCTCGACGGGCCGTCGAGCTACCTGATGAAGTCGCCGCACACGCAGCGACCCGACGACGAAGCCCGCGAGCTGACCGAGGAGTTCATCCGCGAACACGCGCGGAAGACCGCTGGCCAGCGGGCGGGGGAGCTGAAAGCCGAGGCTTAGTCGGCAGGCCCGGTCCGGCTAGCGACGAAGTCGCGGTAGGCACGTGTGGACCTGCCGCCCCGTCTGCGCCCGAACCCGCCGGAAACGGAGCCGAAGGCGAGGCTTCCGGCGGAGTGGTTCCGGCGAGGCTTCCGGCGGAGTGACTCAGCCGAGGCTTCCGGCGGGGTGAGCTTCCGGCGGAGTGATTCCGCTTCTATCCTGCCCCCGTGACCTCCGAGCGTCTCTCGATCGCCCAGGTGACCCCCCACCCATGGGGGGAGCCGCATGAGGTCAACGAGTTCGTGGCTCGGGTCTCGGCCGGCCTGGCCGAGCGGGGACACAGGGTCGTGGTGGCGGCACCCGCCGCCTCCCGGTCCGCGGTTCGTGAGTCGCGCCGTGCGATTCGGGCTGTCCGCGAGCGGCCCGCGGCGCTGTTCGACGGCTCCTGGAGCGGGGAGCGGGCCGGCGGCGATGGTGGGCCGTCGGTACTGGCGGTGGGCTCGAGCCTGGCAATGCCCCGTGGCCCGGCCCCGCGCGCAGCCCCCGTGCCGATCGACCTCAGCCGCCCGCTCGAGGAGCTGCTCGGCGGGGTCGAGCTCGACATCGTCCACGTGCACGATCCATTTGCGCCCAGCGCGGCCTCGGTGGCGCTTCGCCACTCGCGCTCGCTCAACGTCGGCAGCTTCCACGATCCGAGCGAGCGCATCCTCTCCACCCAGGTGGCGCGCCCCCTGGTGGAGATCTTCTTCGGCCGGCTCGACGCGCGCACGGCGAGCTGCCGCACCACTTCGGACCTGATGGAGCGCTTCTTTCCCGGCACCTACGAGCTGGTCACGCCGGGTGCCGACCGCGAGGTGGAGGGATGGTGGCCGCGGCGGCGGGATGTCGACGCGGTCCCGGAAGCGGAACGCGAGCGACCCAAGCACCCGTACGGATCGCCTTCTGCCTTCAGGAGGAGCGGGGTGCGCTGCGGCTCTTCCTTCGAGCGCTCCGGCGCCTGCCGCTGGGGTTGGCCTGGGAGGCTGCGATCTGGCGTGCCAGCGGCGACGAGATCCGCATCGCGCGCCGGCTGCGCGACCGAGTCCACCCGGTGGGCCCACGTGAGACGTCGCCCGAGGCGCTGATCGCGGGAGCCGATATCGCCTGTGTCGCCTCAGGCGGCCCCCGGCTGGCTCCCGGCCTGGTTCGCAAGTCGCTCGCCTCCGCCACGGTCCCGGTTGCCTCCCGGCTCTCTCTGTACGAGGAGCTGACCGGCGACGGCGAACGGGGCCTGCTGTTCCCGCCCGGGGACGCGATCACCTTGGCGGGGCAGCTCTCCAGGTTGATCGCGGAGCCTCGGCTGCGCGACGAGCTCGTGCGCGACGGGCGCGACGCGGTACCTGACTGGGAGCAGGTCGCCGGCGAGCTGGAGGACATCTACCTGCCGCTGTGCGCCCGCCGCCACGATCCCCGCGGCAACCCGGCCCTGCGCGGGCAGCTCTCGCGGCGGCGCTCGATTCACGTCGATCTCCACATGCACACCGACCACTCGCCGGACTGCGCCACCCCGGTCGAGGTGCTGCTGGCCACCGCCCGCGACCGTGGGCTCGGCGCGATCGCGATCACCGACCACAACGAGATCTCGGGCGCGCTCGCCGCGCGTGACGTTGCCGAGGAGATGGGGGGAATCAAGGTGATCGTCGCCGAGGAGGTGAAGACCGCCGAGCAGGGCGAGGTGATCGGCCTCTTCCTCGAGCGGAAGATTCCCAGGGGGATGACGATGAAGGAGACGATCGCCGAGATCCGGCGTCAAGGGGGACTCGTTTACGTGCCCCACCCGTTCGACCGGCTCCACTCCGTGCCCGATTACGAGCACCTCCTGGAGATGGTCGAGGAGATCGACATCCTCGAAGTGTTCAACCCGAGGGTTGCGCTGACCGCCTTCAACGAGGAGGCCGAGCGCTTCGCCGCCAAGTACCGGATCGTTCCCGGCGCCGGGTCGGACAGCCACGTCGCACAGGGGCTCGGGAGCGTGATGATCCGGGTCCATGACTTCGAGGGCCCCGAGGAGTTCCTGGAGGCAATGCGTGACGCGGACATCGTCCGAAAGCACAAGAACCTGATCTATGTCCAAGCCCTGAAGCTGCTCCAGGCTTCCAGGCCGAGCGGAACGCGCCGTGCCGCGGCATCGGTTGGCGCCCGGCCGGTCAAGGGCGGCCGTCCGCGCCCCCGCCGCTCCACCGCCTCACGGCGGACAAAGAGCCGGCGCGCCCGAGGCAAGCCCTGATGCACGCTGAAGGAGCGGCGGCGGGGCCGTCAAAGAAGGCGCTTGCCCAAGGTCCCGCCACCGGGTCAAGACGAGGAGCCGGCTTGCCGACGACAGACGACGAGATCCAGGAGAAGTATCTGGAGCGAGCGATTCGCGAGCTGAACGATCTGACCCATCGCCTTCAGGAGTGCTCGCATTGCCCGCGCGGCAACCTGATGCCGGTGCTCGGCTCAGGCCACCCCCAGGCCGACATCGTCCTGCTCAAGTTCGCTCCCACTGCGGCGGAGATCGAGGAGGGAGTGGCGTTCTACGGCCGCTCCGGCAACGCGCTGCGCAAGAGCTTCAAACGCCTCAACATCGATCCCCTGGTCGTCTACGGGACGTTGTGCGTCAAATGCCCGGTCGCGGACCCGTCGCTGGCGGGTGGGGAGTGCGTCGAGCGCATCGTCGAGGAGCTCGCGGTCGTGCAGCCGCGGATGATCGTGGTCATGGGAGAGCGCGCGCTCGAGACCCTGAACGAGGTCGACGTGCCCCTCTCCAGTTCGCTCGAGCCGCGACCCGGAGAGGTCCAGGGTTTCACGCCGACGATCGAAGCCCTGTACGTGCCCGAGATCGACGAGTCGCTTGACTCGGAGGAGTCCAAGCGCGAGTTCTGGGCAGCCTTCCGCCTGCTCGGTGACTGGTACGCGGACCTGCCGCCGTACTGAGTCCAACTGCCGCTGGTCGCAACCAGTGGGGGCCTCTCACAGCGTTGCACCAGAAACCGCGGCCCCAGATCGTCGCCATGCGGCGTCCTCGGTCGCCCGAATAGCGCACTGCTATTCGGGCTCCCTGCGTCCTTGCCTGGCAACGCCTGTGCCTCGCGGTTCCAGGCACAACGTCATGAGACACCCCACTAGACTGAGCGGTGATGGAGTTGGAGGAGCGGTCGATCGAAGAGCTGCCGGAGCGCTGCGAGAACTGCGGCGCAACGCTCACCGCGGGGGAGAAGCAGCGGATCCTCGACGAGGGGTCGAGCCTCGCGCTCTGCACCACCTGCGCCGCCGAGGCAATCGCGATCGGCGACGAGGATTCCGAGGACGGCGAAGCCGTCTATTAGCCCGATTTAGAGGGCGCGGCCGCTTCGGCGAGCGTCGCCATCGCCTCGAGCCGGGCGCTCGCCAGGCCCCGCACGACGAGGACGTCGAGCGCCGTGTAGCCGGACAGCTCGGCCTGGACACCGTCCCGGTTGGCGCCGGCGACGCCGACGGTGCCCTTCGGCTCGCCGAGGCGCGCGAAGTGGCTGCGGTACCCGTCGTGGAGGTCGCGGTAGAAGGACTCCTCCTTGGCGAGCCGCTCCGCGGCGTCGGAGCCCACGGCCGTGCGCACATAGCCCAACACCGGTGGCGGCTCGCGGCCAGCCTCGCCGGCACCGGTCTGTACGTGGTCTCGCGCGCCCGCCGCGAAGCCGGGGGTCATCCAGTTGAAGAAGGCCCCGTCGAAGCTGCTGCCTGCGAGCGCGCACATCTTCGGCCCCATCCCCGCGAGCACGAGCCTGACGCCCGGGATCTCCGCACGCAGCGTTTCCTGAGCGTTGCGCATCGTGGTTAGCGGCCGCTCCGAGAAGCCGGCGCCGACCCCGATCCAGAGCCGCCGGCGGTCGAGGCCCAGCCGCTCGATCGTCTCGTTGATTTCGGCGGGCTGGTGGCGATCAAGCGCCATCACCGCGACGCCCAGCTCGAGCCGCTCTGAGCCCTCGGCGAAGGCCGCGAGTGTGTCGAGCCCGTTGGCGATCGGGGTGTCGTTCGACCAGACAGACGAGTAGCCGAGCTCCTCGCAGCGCTCGGCGAGGGGTGCGGCGACCTCCGGGTCGAGCCCGGCGGCCACCCCGAAGCCACGAGCCTGGCTCACTTCTCCAGCAACGCCACGCACTCGACGTGGGGAGTCTGCGGGAACATGTCCACCGGCCTCACCCGGCGGAGGCTATAGCCGGCGTCAGCGAGCTGTGAGGCGTTCGGGGCAAGCGTGGTCGGGTTGCAGGAGACGTAGACGATCCGCCGCGCCCCGCACTCGATCACCCGACGCATCACCTTCTTAGAGAGCCCTGCACGCGGGGGGTCCACCACGATCACGTCGGGACGGCCGGTTCGCTCCAGCAGCGGCCGAGTTCCGAGGCGCACGTCGGCGGCGACGAAGCGGGCGTTGGCGATCCCGTTGCGTCGCGCGTTCTCCTCGGCGTCGCCGACTGCTTCGTGGACGGTCTCGATCCCCCATACCTCGCCGGCTTGGGGGGCGAGCGCGAGGCCAATCGCTCCGACTCCGCAATAGAGGTCGAAGACCCGCTCGCGTCCGGAGAGCCCCGCATAGCCCGCGGCGATCGCGTAGAGGCGCTCCGCCGTCTCGGTATTGGTCTGGAAGAAGGCCGAGGACGAGACTCGCAGTCGCAGCCCCGCCAGCTCCTCCTCGAGGAACTCTTCGCCCAGCACTCCGGTCGGCCCCTCGGTGCCGCCGCCGGGACCGTCGACCACGGTGTGCAGATCGACCGGCGGTTTGGCGAAGCTCGCCCGAGCTGTGACCAGCCGGGTCTGAAGCTGTCCGGTGCGGCGGCCCTCACGAACCACAAGATTGCGCAGCACCCCCTGCTGCTTGCGCTTGTCGTAGGCGGGAATCCCCTCGCGTTGCGCCCAGTCGCGGACCCGGTTGCGGGCCGCGTTGTTGCGCTCCGAGGCCAGCAGGCAGTCATCGAGGTCGATCACCTCGGCCCAGCTGCCGCGGCGGTGGAAGCCGAGCACCAGGCGGCCGTCACGTTCGCCGAACGAGTACTCGAGCTTGTTGCGGTAGCGCCATTCGAGTGCAGTGGGCTCGGCCGGCTCGAGCTCGAACCCCTCGAGCCCGCCCAGGCGGCGCAGGGCGGCATCGACCTGACTCGTCTTCTCCTCGAGCTGGCGCTCGTAGGGCAACCCCTGCCAGGGTGCGCCGGGGCAGGGTTCGCCGTCGTGCAGGCAGCGGTCGGCGACGCGGTCCGGGCTGGGATCCATGAGCTCGACGGCCTGCGCCTCCCCGAAGCTGCGTTTGGCGCTGGTAAGCCGGGCGCGGACGCGGTCACCGGGCAAGGCCCCCGAGACGAAGACGACATAGCCGTTGGCCCGGGCCACACCGCGACCGCCCTGGGCGATCGAGTCGACCTCGAGCACCAGCTCCTCGCCCTGTTTTGGTCGCGGAGCTCCTTTTGTCGCCGGCTGTGTCACGAGCCCTATCGTTGCAGCCCCTTGAGCTTCGACCTCGACGGCTACCGGCAGCGGGCGGAGCGATTCAGCGAGGAGCTGAGCCGCGAGTACTACCTGCACCTGGCGGGTCACAAGGCAGAGCTCGAGATCGAGCCCATCTATCAGGGCTACGCCGACCTGTTCGCACAGGAGGATGTCGAGCGGTTGAGGGACCTCTGCGGAGGAGCGGTAGGCGACGACGAGAAGCGCCGCCGTCGCTACCTGCTCCAGTTCGCCTTCGACGGGCTGCTGGGCCTCGAGACGCGCGCGGAGTCGGCGGAGTTGGCCGGCTTGGAGGCTTCGCTCGAGGTCGACTCGGGTGACGGGCCGGTTCCCTATCGCGCGGTGCCGATCGAGCAGGCCAACGAGCCGGAGGCGGAACGGAGGGAGGCCCTGGAGGAGGCGCGCAACGCCGTCCTCGATCAACGGCTGAACCGGCTCTACCGGACGGCGCTCGAGCGCGCCCACGAGCTCTGCCGGGCAATGGGCTGGCCGACCTACGCTGCCGCCTACGCCGAGCTCCGCGCCATCGACCTCGAGGCGCTGGCTCGCCAATGCGCCGCCTTCCTCGAGGCCACCGACGATGTCTACGCGGCCGTCGCCGATCCGCAGCTGGGTCGCGTGGGCCTGCCCGCGCTGGGGGAGCTTCGCCGTTCCGACCTGCCGCGCTTCTTTCGCGCCGCAGACCTCGACCCGGCGTTCCCGGCCGACCGGCTGGTCGATTCGTTGGCCAACACCCTCGATGGGCTCGGTATCGACTTGCGCGGCCAGGCCAACATCCATCTCGATGCCGAACCTCGCCGAACCAAGACACCTCGCGCCTTCTGCTCCACGCCGCGGGTGCCTGACGAGGTGTATCTGGTGATCGCGCCGACCGGTGGGCGGGACGACTACTCGTCGCTGTTCCACGAGGGCGGCCACGCCGAGCACTATGCGAACACCGACCCGGCCTTGGCGTTCGAGTTCCGGCATCTGGGGGACAACTCCGTGACCGAGTCGTTCGCATTCCTGATGGAGCACCTGGTCGAAGACCGCCGCTGGCTTCGCGACAAGCTCGGGGTGGAGGACCCCGAGCCGGCGGCGGCTCACGCTCGCGTCTTCGAGCTGGTGATGCTGCGGCGTTACGCGGCCAAGCTCGCCTACGAGCTCCAGCTGCATGGCGCCCCAGCCACCTTGTCGGAGATGCCCGGCCGCTATGCGGAGCTGCTGACCGAGGCGACCCGTGTCCCCTGGCCGCGCGCGAGCTGGCTGGCGGACGTCGACGGCGGCTTCTACGCCGCTTGCTACCTGCGCGCCTGGGCGCTCGAAACCCACTGGCGGGCCGCACTCGAGGAGCGGTTCGGCTCGCACTGGTTTGCCGTCCCCGAGGCCGGGGTGTGGCTGCGCTCGCTATGGCGCCACGGCCAGCGCCTCGACGCTGACGAGTTGCTGGCGGACACGCTCGGGGGAGAGCTCGACCTCGCCGTGGTGGCGGCCGAGCTCACCAGGACGGCAGGCTGAGCCGGGCTACCCGGACTCATATGCTCTGGGCATGCCGGCGGTGGGACACGTCCATCTGAAGGTCTCCGACCTTGAGCGCTCGGCGGCCTTCTACCGGGAGGCACTTGGGCTCGAGGTCAGCGAGCGAGTCGGGGACAGCTTCGTGTTCATGTCATTCGGGGACGCCCATCACGACCTCGCCCTCCAGGGACATCCGGACGCGCCGGCGGCCGATCCCGAGGCGCTGGGCCTGTACCACTTCGCAGTCGAGGTGGCCGACGAGACGGAGCTGGCCCGCGCCGCCGATCGCGTTCGCGAGGCCCACGTCGAGTTCACGGCGGTCGACCACGGGATCTCCAAGTCGATCTATTTCTCGGACCCGGATGGCCACGGTGTCGAGATCTACTGCGACACGCGGCGCCTTCGCCACCGCCCTGAGTGGGAGGGGATCACCGCGCCGCTGGACGTCGACGCGCTCCCGCGCTAGGGGCGGCGTCCGCGAGTGCCGGCGTACCTGGACGCGACGGGTTCGCTGCCTGTGCCTACTTGAGCCGGCGGTCGAATTCCGCGAGTACCCCCTTGCGGGCCTTGCCGCGCTGCTCGCGCGCGCGCAGGTCGCGCAACTCGGCGGCGCTCAGGTCGCCCAGGCGTGACTTGATCTGGCTCGCCGTGAGCTGGTCGTAGGCCGTGATCGGCCCGCCGGCGGATACGCCCGCCCGGCGGCGCAGGCGATCCGCCTGGGCCAGGGGAGTGTCCGCTGCGTCCCGCGCCACCCGCGCGGCTCGACCGGCGGCCTTGGTCGCCCGGCGCCGGGTCGGGCGGGTCCGCGAATCGAGCTCGCGCCGCGCCTGGTCGAGCAGGCGCTCGAGCTCCTTCACCAGGTCGTCGGTGTAGTGACGACCCCGCGTGACGAGGCTGCTGACCAGCTCGTTGGCGTCGTCGCGGGTCATGCGGCCGCGCTGGACCGCGTCGTCCATTACCTCTTGAAGCCGATCTCGCGACAGGGTGACGCTTCGCTCGAGCGCATCCCGGAACGCTTCCACGCCCTTGTCGCCGCGTGGGGTCGCGGCGGAGCGCCGGGCTGAGGTCGTTCGCGCGCCGCCGGCGCCACGCTTGGCGCCCGCCCTCGAGCCGCCCGATCTGCCTGACCTGGAACCGCCCGATCTCGTCGCCATCGAATTCCTCCTTGGGTTCACGCGATTGACTGGGCGGAACTGACTATCTCATTCCCGCGTCCCGCGTGGGTTAACCATCAGCGGTGGCGAACCGGGCTTCGACCGGCGCATGGTCGCTGAGGCGCAACCGAAGGCCCTCGCACGGCAGCTCCCGCGCCTCGGGTGGCCAGGCACTCGGCGGGTCGACGATCTCGAGCCCTCGCGCGAGGATGTGATCGATGGAGTCGGGGGCGGTGGGTGCGCCGAGGCCGAACCGCTGCGCCAGCTCCTCGAACAGCGAGGTCTGATTGGGGCGCACATTGAAATCGCCGCCCAGGATCAGGGCCGAGTCACCTGCCCAGGCGATGGCCGTCTGGGCGGCGTCGCGCACCTCTATCGCCGCCTGCCGGGGGTTCGTGCTCGCGTGCAGATTCGCGACACAGAGGCCGGGGTCAACCCTGGCGAAGGCCATGGTGCGTCGCTCGGGACGGCGGCAAAGGACGAGGTCTCGCCGGTCGAGCAGGCGGTCCGCTCCCATCCCCCTGAGCAGCGTCAGGTTCGAGCCGCCCTCCGAAGAGCCGACCAGATCGGTATTCCAGCGGGCGAGGATGCCGCGAACGGGGCCAAAAGCGTTGCGCGAGGTGAGCGAGCGGTGTGCGCTTGCCTTGCAGGAGGCGGCCAGCGCTGCGGCCCAGCGCGGCGGACATTCCTGTAGCAGGGCGACCTGCCAGCGTGCGGCGCAGAGAACCTGGCTGAACTCCCGAAACAGCTCCCGGTTGACCTGGACGTGGGTGGCGTTGCGCTCGGTCGCCCGCCACCGCCGCGAGCGCCGGGTGAAGAGCTCGGGATCGGGCGGAAAGTCGCGGCCGTGGAACAGGTTCCAGGTGATGACGCCGAACTCCACGCCCCAAGTATCAACCGCGCGGCCATCGATCAGGGCCCAGCGTCCGGTTGCGAGCGTTGCCGGTGACCCGGTCAGCCGCGTACCATGCTCCGCTTCCGATGACACGCGATTTCCTCACCGGCGAGGAGCTGAGCCGCGATGAGCTGAGCGCGCTGCTCGACCGCGCGCTTGTGCTCAAGGCTGGGCGGTCGAGCCGCGAGGGGGCCGAGGCGCTCGCGGGCAAGAGCGTCGCGTTGGTGTTCGAGAAGCCCTCGACGCGCACGCGCGTTTCGTTCGAGGTCGGAGTGGCGGAGCTCGGCGGCACGCCACTGGTCCTGCGCGGCGACGAGCTTCAGCTCTCGCGTGACGAGTCGGTGGAGGACACGGCGCGCGTTCTGTCCCGCTACGTGCAGGCGATCGTGGTGCGGGCGGGTTCGCATGAGGTGGTCGCGGAGCTGGCCGACGGAGCGGCCGTGCCGGTGATCAACGGGCTGACACCCCACCACCATCCCTGCCAGGCGCTGGCGGATCTGCTGACGCTCCGGGAGCGCTTCGGGAACCTGGACGGCTTGCGAGTCGCCTACGTGGGGGACGGCAACAACGTCGCGCGATCGCTGGCCGTCGTGGGCAGGGCGGCCGGCGTCGAGGTCAGAGTCGCCTCCCCGGATGGGCGCCGGATCGAGCCCGGGCTGGCGGCGCTGGACACGGGCGACCCGCGCGAGGCCGCGAGCGGCGCCGACGCCGTCTACACGGACGTCTGGGTCAGCATGGGGGACGAGAGCGAAGCGCACGCGCCGCCGCGCCGACCTGGCTCCCTTCCAGCTGAACGCCGAGCTGCTTGCGGAAGCCTCGGAGCGAGCGATCGTCCTCCACTGCCTCCCAGCCCATCCCGGCGAGGAGATCACCGAGGAGCTTCTCTACGGTGAGCGCTCCGCAGTCTGGGACCAGGCTGAGAACCGCCTCCACGCCCAGAAGGCACTGCTCGAGCTCCTCTTGCGCTGAACGCGCCCGCCCTAGACTGGCAGTCACCAGCGGCCCCGTCGTCTAGTGGTTAAGACCGGCGCCTTTCACGCGTCAAACGCGGGTTCGATTCCCGCCGGGGCCATGGCGTCGAACCTCCGTCCCAGAGCGCATGCAACCCGAGATCAACCTAGGCCCGCTCACCCTCCAGACCTTCGGGATCATGTTCGCGCTCGGCTTCATCGCCGCCGGCGCGCTCGTCGCCCGGCGACTCCAGGAGTGGGGCAAGCCTCCGGACTGGGCGTACGAGTTGATCCTCGCCGCGTTGATCGGCGGCCTCGTCGGCGCCCGGCTCAACTTCATCGTCGAGAACTACGACTCGGTCAAGGACGACCTGCTCGGCAACATCTTCTCCGGTTCCGGGCTGGTCTGGTACGGGGGCGCGCTTGGGGGGGCGATCGGCGTCGGGTTGTGGGCATGGTGGCGCCGCATGCTCAGCGCCACCCTCCTCGACCTGTGCGCGGCGCCGCTTGCGCTCGGCTACGCGATCGGGCGGATCGGCTGCCAGGTGTCCGGGGACGGCGACTACGGCAAGGCTTGGGATGGCCCCTGGGCGATGGCCTATCCCGACGGCACCGAGCCCATCGACGAGACGGTCCATCCGACGCCGATCTACGAGACCCTCTCGATGGGACTGGTGGCTTACCTGCTGTGGCGGCTTCGCGACCGCTTCCAACCGGGAGTCCTGTTCTCCATCTACCTGGTCCTGGCCGGGGCCGAGCGCTTCCTGGTCGAGTTCCTCCGTCGCAACGATCACGTGCTGGTCGGGCTCACCCAGGCCCAGCTGCTAAGCCTGGCGATGATCGCAGCGGGCGGTGGCTGGCTGCTCGTGAAATCGCGGCAAGGCTCGCTTCGCCGCGGACCTGCCGCCCCCGCCAGGGGGCCCGCGATCGGCTGACTTGGGCAGGTCTCGCTAGACGCGACGAGCGGTAAGGACCGCTTCGCCCGTGGCCACGATCGCGAACAGCGTCGCCGCCAGCAGGACGATGGCGCCGCCGGGGGCGAGGTTCAGGTAATAGGAGAGGACGAGGCCGGCCAGCACCGAAACCAGGCCGATGCCCATTGACACGGCGAGCGCGGACTGGAGGCTACTCGCCAAACGCGTCGCCGTCATAACTGGCAACACCATCAGGGCCCCGATCAGAAGAATGCCGACGATCCGCATCGAGAGCGCGATCGTCATCCCCACGAGCGCGGCCAAAGCCACGTTGAGCGTCTGGACCGGGATCCCGCTGACCCGTGCCCCCTCCTCGTCGATCGCAACCGCGACGAACCCACGGTAGAGCACGAGGATCGTGATCAGCGCGGCGAGCCCCAACGCTGCGACCAGAACGAGGTCGCCTCTCGTGACCGTGAGGATTGAGCCGAACAGGAACGTGAACAGGTTGGCATTGAGCTCGTCAGCCGCGGAGACGAATACGACTCCGAGCGCTATCCCGCCATAGAAGAAGAGGGCGAGCGCCTGGTCCCCCGCCGTGCGATGAGTGCCCCGCAGCCATTCGATCCCGATCGCACCGGCGACCGATGCGACCAGCGCAGTGGCGACCGGAGAGATCCCGAACAAATAGCCGCCGGCGACGCCCGCGAAAGCGAGGTGGCCGATCCCGTCGCCTATCAGGCTCATGTGCCTCTGTACCAGGAAGAAGCCCACCGCGGGGGCGAGGACTCCGACCACCGCCCCGGTGGCCAGGGCGAGGCGCATGAACTCGAGGTCAAGCAGAGACATGGTTGAAATCGCCGTGGGGATGCGACGGATCGTGCCAGCGCTGCGGGAGCGCGTCCGGCGGGCCGTCGAAGACGATCCTCCCCTGGACCATGACCAGGCGGCCCACGTACGGCTCGATCGCCCCGAACTCGTGTGAGACATAGAGGATCGTCACCCCGAGCTCGCGGCGAAGCCGGTCCAGGAGCGCGGCAAGCGCCTCCTGCGCGGAGGCGTCCACCCCGGCGGTGGGCTCATCCAGGATGAGGAGCTCAGGCTCGCCGGCGAGCAGCTTCCCGATGAACGCTCGCTGCCGCTGGCCGCCTGACAGGGTCTGGAGAGTACGCCCGGCGCTCGCGCCCAGGCCCACTCGCTCGATCGCCTCATCGATGGCCCGCCGGTCCTCCGCGCCATGGGGCCGCAGCAGGCCGCGGAGTGGGCTCCGACCAGCCGTCACCAGCTCGCGGACGGTGATCGGAGCATCGAGCCCAAGCGTGGCGCGCTGCGGCAGATACCCGACCCGCGAGCGCCGGTGAGACTGCTCCGGCGGAGAACCGAACAACGCGATGCGCCCAGCGGCAGGGCGGTCGAGTCCCACGATCAGTCGCATCAGGGTGGTCTTGCCGCCCCCGTTCGGGCCGGCCACGCCGACGAACTCGCCCCGCTCGACCACCAGGTCGATGCCTTCCAGGACCGCGGGCCCCCGGCCATAGGCGAATCGCACTCCGCTGACGCTGACTACCGGCACCCGAGTCCGTCCTCGAGCGCGGCGAGGTTCCGCCGCATGACGGTGAAGTAGTCGTCGCCCGCGCTCTCTTCCTCCGGCGTCAGTCCCTCGAGTGGGTCGAGCACTGCCGTAGTCCCCCCGGTCTCCGTGGCGACGGTCTCAGCGAGCCTGGGGGAGACGAGGGGCTCGGTGAACACCGTCGTGGCGTCCGTCTCGCGGATCACGTCGATCACCCGCTGCAGGTCTCCCGGGGTCGGCTCCGCTTCGGGCGAAATGCCGCTGATTGCTACCTCCCGCAGCCCGTAACGATCGGCGAGGTAGCCGAAAGCCTCGTGGCTGGTCACGATGTAGCGTCGCGTGCACGCGGACAGGCCTGCGCGATACTCGCGATCGAGCGCCTCGAGGCGTTGCACAAAAGACCGCGCCGCCGCCTCGTTGCCCATCGCTCGGCCGATCGCGGCGCCAATCGTCGCGAAACGTCCCGGGTCCAACCAGACGTGCGGGTCTCCGGCTATGAGGTCGAGTCCAGGGGTGTCCAACACCTCGACCACCTCCCCGCCTGGGTTCCCGGCCGCCCTCTCCAACGACGGCTGGAAGTCCTGCCCGAGCAGGAGCACGAGATCGGCGGACTGAATCTCCTCGACGTCCTGGGGACTGGGCTCGAGGTCATGCGGTTCGGCACCGGGAGGCGTCAGGTTCTCCACCTCCACGGATGCGCCACCGATCTCGCTGGCAGCAAAGGCCAGCGGGTAGAAGCTGGCGGCGACCGTCTCCCGGCCTCCGCTTGTAGAGCCGCCCCCCCCGGTCGCCAGGACGATCACGATTCCGGTGACGAGAACGCATAGGGCAGGAACGATAATGATTCTCATTCTCATTCGGCGCTAATATACACGCACAATGGCGAACATAAGCCGGGACGCAGGCGAGGGGTTCCACGAGCAGCTGCGCGCTGCGGGCATGCGTCCGACCCGCGGGCGGGTTGCCGTGTTGGAGGAGTTGTCCCGCGAGGCGGACGATGCGACGGCCCAGACCATCCATCGGCGGCTCGTCGCCCGGCGCAAACGGGTGGGCCTGGCGACCGTGTACCGAGCCCTCCACGACCTCTCCGAAACGGGTCTGATCGACACTCTGCCCCACGGCGGGGCCGAGACCTGCTACCGCCTCTGCAGCGCGGGCCATCACCACCACCTGGTCTGCTCCAAATGCCATCGGGTCGTGGAGCTGACTGACTGCCGCCTCGCGGGCTGGCTTGGGCGCGCCAGCGCTGCCGAGGGCTTCCTGGTCACGGACCACACGCTCGAGGCGGTGGGCGTGTGCGCCTCTTGCCGCAGCTGACCCGGCAAGAGAGCGGGTGCTGCTACACCGAGCGGAGCAGGCCGCCGTCGAGCGGGATCACCGCTCCGGTGAGGTAGGCGGCGCGTTCCGAGCACAGGACGGCGACCAGGTCGCCGTACTCCTCGGGCTTCCCGAGGCGTGCCGCCGGGACACCCTCGTGAGCGCGGCGCTCCATCTCCTCCCAGGACCCCCAGTTGGAGGCCAAGCGGTCGGTCGCAAAGCGGCCGGTGGCGACCGTGTTGACGGTGATCCCCTCGGCGGCGACCTCGCTTGCCAGCGTCTTGAAGAAGCCGACGGCCGCCATCCGGTGTGAGTTGGAGAGTGCCAGTCCGGGAATCGGCTCGCGAACCGAGGTCGAGCCGACGTTGACGATCCTGCCCCAGCCGCGCTCGCGCATCCCCGGCAGTACCGCCTCGATGAGCACCCGCGGGGCCAGCACCAGCGACCTGTAGGCCTGCTCCCACTCCGCCAGCGGGTTGTCGAGCGCCCTGCCCAGCGGCGGGCCACCGGTGTTGGTGACCAGGATCTCGACCGGGCCCAGCTGTTCCTCGACCTCTGCGGGCAGGGCCTCGAGACGATCGAGGTCGGAGGTATTGGCAACAAAGACCTCCGTTTCGCCCTCGATCTCGGCGGCGGCCTGCTCGAGCCGGTCGCGCGAACGGCTCACCAGTGCCACGCGGGCGCCCTCGCGGGCCAGCGCGGCGGCGATCCCCCTCCCGAGCCCGCGGCTGGCGCCCATCACCAGGGCGGTCTTGCCGGAGATCCCGAGCTCCATGCCGAGACGCTATCCGCTGGCACGCCGGGGCGCCGGTCGGATACGGTGGGTTCGATGGGCGGCGGTGACCTCTACGAGCAGCTGGTCGAGGCGGCGAACGCCATCTACGGGTCCCATCCGCATAGCCGCGCGCTGCACGCGAAAGGCACATGGTGCGAGGGCACCTTCACGGCAAGCCCCGAGGCCGCGACAGCTCTGTCGCGCCCTCCATTTTCAGGGAGACCCGGTTCCGGCGCTGGTCCGCTTCTCGAACGGCAGCGGCGACCCGGAATCCAACGATGCCGCGCGAGAGGCGCGGGGCATGGCGGTCAAGCTCCGTCCCGAGGCCGGGGACGAGACCGACATTATCGGCACCAGCAACCCCTGCTTCGCCACCCGGACGCCCGAGGAGTTCCTCGAGCTGCTGCGCCTCCGCCGCCCAGACCCCGAGACCGGCCAGCCCGATTGGGAGAAGCTCGGTGCCTTTCTCGCCGCCCACCCCGAGTCACAGCCGGCGGTTCAGGCGACGATCAACACCGAGCCGCCTGCGAGCCTCGCCCAGGTCACCTATCAGTCGCCGCACTCGTTCAAGCTCGTCGACGCCGCCGGCGAGGGCACCTGGGTCCGCTACCGCTGGCGTCCGGAGGCGGGGGAGGCCCGGATCCCGGACGACGAGGCCCAAGAGCGCGGTCGCGACTACCTTCGTGAGGAGCTCGCGGAGCGGCTTCGCGACGCTCCCGCCGAGTTCGAGCTGCTGTTTCAGATCGCCGCCGAGGGAGATCCCATCGACGATCCCACAGCCATCTGGCCCGGGGAGCGCGAGCTGGTCGTCGCGGGCCGGCTCGAAGTCACCGAGATCGTGGACGACCCCGAGTCCGGCGACCGCATCGACGTCTTTGACCCGGTCCGGATCGTCGACGGCATCGAGCTCTCGAACGATCCGATCCTGCACGCCCGCGCCAGGGCCTACTCCGTCTCGGCCTACCGGCGGGCTGGGATCGAGGTGGAGAGCCCATCGACTCCGCCGACCATGGCCGAGTAGACGGCGGGCATAATCACACGACCCGGGCGGTTAGCTCAGTTGGGAGAGCGCCTCGTTTACACCGAGGAGGTCGCTGGTTCGAGCCCGGCACCGCCCATCGCAGAGGAAATCGAGCCAAGGGAGAAAGCGATGTCGGTAGAGCAGGCGCTGGCGCAGTTCAAGGAGACCGAGGGCGGCGAGGCGTTCCGGCTTCAGAACTCGAAGCTGCTGAAGGTCGAGCTGGCGGACGTGACGATCCAGGCCAAGCTGGGCTCGATGGTCGCCTACCAGGGCGACGTCCGGTTCGAGCATGCGGGATCCGGCGGCGTGTCGCGGATGATCAAGAAGGCTGTCACCAGCGAGGGCACCGACCTGATGAAGATCTCGGGCAGCGGCGAGGTGTTCCTGGCCGACATGGCGCAGGAGATTCAGCTGCTGAGGCTCGAGGATGACCGGATCACCGCGAACGGCGCCACACGTCCTCGCCTTCGAGGCCGGCATCGATTGGGACATCAAGCGGGTCGAGGGTGCCTCGGGGGCACTGTCGGGGGGTCTCTACAACATGGAGCTGGGGGGCACCGGGTGGGTGGCCCTGGTCTCCGACGGCCCTCCGGTGCTGATCGAGATCGACGGCGACCAGACGTTCGCCGATCCGCAGGCAGCGATCACCTGGTCGAGCGGGCTGTCGACCTCGATCAAGACCGACGTGAACCTGAAGACCTTTATCGGACGGGGCTCCGGCGAGACGATTCAAATGTCGTTCTCTGGCTCCGGCTGGCTCCTGCTCCAGCCGTCCGAGGGGCGTGTCGTGGCGGCCGGCTCGGGCGGCGGCAAGGGCGCGCTCGGAAATCTGCTGGGCGGGGGTTAGCGCCGCCGGCGCGGGGGCTGTCTGAGCGACCCCGCAGAGGAGATCTCGCCATACTGCTTCGCCGAGGCGGTCGGGGCGAGCGTAAGCGCGTTGCCCGTTCGCCGAAGGAGAAATGGACGCTCCGAGCACCAACCCGAACAGATGCGGGAGGCTTCCGGCGGTGGCGACCGCGCTGCTGGCCGCTGTGAGCGCATTGGCCGCCGGAGCCTGGGTCACAGCCGCCTCCGATGGAGCATCGAGCGCTTCGCAGGTTTCCCAGCGAGCGGGCTCCACCAACCCCTACCGTGGCGACGGGATGTGGATCTGGTACGTGAGCCGCTCCAGCGGCGGCGATCCGGCCCGGATCGCGCGCAAGGCGCGCCGCAGCGGAATCGAGACCGTCTACATCAAGAGCTCTGATGGGAGCAACTCCTGGAACCAGTTCAGCCGGGGCCTGGTCTCCTTCCTGCACACCCGCGGCTTGAGGGTTTGCGCCTGGCAGTTCGTCTACGGCATCCATCCCGGAGCCGAGGCGCGACGAGGCGCCGAGGCGGTCCGGAAGGGCGCCGACTGTCTTGTGGTCGACGCCGAGTCGACGTATGAGGGCCGCTACGCGGCGGCCGACAAATACGTGGACAAGCTGCGCCGCAAGATCGGCGGCCGCTTCCCCACCGCGCTGACCAGCTTTCCCTTCGTCGACTACCACCCCGGGCTCCCGTACTCGGTCTTCCTCGGGCCCGGGCGGGGTTCGGTACAACCTGCCCCAGCTCTACTGGCACACGATCGGGGTCAGCGTCGGCGAGGGCTACGAGCACACCTTCCGCTTCAACCGTGTCTACCGGCGGGGGATCTATCCGCTCGGGCAGACCTACGACAATCCGCCGATCCGCCAGATCCGGCGCTTCCGGCGGATGGCCATCTCGTATGAGCTCCGCGGCGTCAGCTGGTGGTCGTGGCAGGAGACCGACAGACGCGAGTGGCGGGCACTGGGGCGGGACTTCAAGACGGGCGTCCCGGGCGCCGGCCGGTCCGGCACCGGCTACCCGGTGCTCTCGAAGGGCAGCCGCGGTGACTTGGTCGTCTGGGCCCAGGAGCACCTGAGGGGCGCGGGCGAGCCGGTTCCGGTGACCGGCTACTTCGGCAACGTCACCCGGCGCGCGGTGAAACGCTTCCAGCGGGCCAAGGGCTATGTCGATGACGGGCGAATCGGCGCCGGAACCTGGCGGGCTTTGCTCGACGTGGAGCCGCGCATGGTCGATTGGTCCAGCAAGCGCTCCCGCCGCGCCGCGAAGCCCACGGCCGCCGGCGCACCCCGCTCGGCCTCCCTGCCGGCGGTGCGCTACGAGATCCCGCCCCCGTCTGAGCGGTAGATCCAACCGGCTAGCCGATTTCGCAGCTGCAGATCCAGGCGCGCGCTTACCGGCGCAGGGCAATCCGGCTGGTGAGAGGATCTTCGCGTGATGGGTGTGGAGAGCTGATGCGGCCCGGCAGAGCCCGACGAAGACGGTCCGAGCAGCCAGAAGGCGCGGGCGCCGGCCCGCCCTCGCCGCCGGCCGCGAGCTGGCCGACCCAGCAGCTGGCGGAGTTTTTGGCGCTGATCTCCTCCTTCAACGATGAAGCCACGGCGACGAGGAGGGGAATCGAGCGCGCCACGGAGGTGCTCGACGCCGAGGCCGCGGCGCTCGTGCGCAGCGGGAGGGTGATCGCCACCGTCGGGTTCGCCGAGGGCGAGGTCCCGACGGAGCCTCTGGTGGCCGTGGTCGACGGGGGCTGGGGGACGCTCGCCGTGCCCGGCACCGGGGAGTGCCAAGCAACCGCTGTGCCGCTGGAGGACGATCGCCCCCTGCACCTGGTCGTCGCCAGGCGCAGCGACAAGCCGTTCACCAGCGAGGAGCTCGGCCTGCTGCGCGGAATGGGCCGCGTGCTGACGCTCGCGACTGCGCAACCTGAGGCTGTTGGCCAACGAGCGCGCGCTGCGCTCGGACTCCGAGCGCCAGGCCAACGAGAACGCCCACCTGCTCGAGGCGCTGCGAGGGCGGCAGGTGCTGCTGGAGCGACTCGCACAGCTACAGCGAGCGATCGTTGACCGGCTGCCCGTTCACGAGGTGCTGGAGGCTGCCGCCGAAGGTGCCTGCGAGCTGCTCGGCGACGACATCGGAGTGCTTCGGCTGACCGATCCCGACGATCCCTCCCACACCATGCTGGTCGCCTCTATCGGCGCGGACGGGGAACTGCTCACCGAGCGCCGCCACCAGCCGGTCGCCGCCGGGCTCGGCGGGCGCGCGATGCGTGAACGTGGCGTGGTGCTCGCCGATGCGGTCAGCGGGATCGCATCGCCGGAGGCGACGCACGACTTCCCCGCCAGCGGGTTGACGGCTGCGATGGCCGCTCCCGTGAACGAAGGCGGCAAGCCGATCGGCAGCCTTGGGGTTGGCTCCCGCCAACCGGGGCGCGAGTACGGCTCACGCGATCAGCAGGTACTGCTCTCCTTCGCCGAGCACGCGAGCCTCGCGCTCAACCACGCCCGAGCCATCGAGGAAGCCGTGCACGAGGCGCTTCACGACTCCCTCACCGGACTCCCCAATCGATCGCTGTTCCTTGACCGCCTGCGCCATTCGGTCGCCCGTGCCGAGCGGAGCGGCGCCCCGGTCGCGGTCCTGTTCTGCGACCTGGACGGCTTCAAGACCGTCAACGACAGTCTCGGGCACCGCACCGGGGACCGCCTGCTGGTCTCGGTTGCCGAGCGGCTTTCGGACTGCCTCCGGCCGACGGACACGATGGCACGCCTGGGTGGCGACGAGTTCGCGGTCCTGCTCGAGGAGCTTGGCGAGCCTGGCGTCGCCGCTCGCGCCGCGCAGCGTCTGCTGGATTCGCTCAAGCCGCCGTTCGAGCTGCGCGAGCGAGAGTTCTTCATCAGCGCCAGCATCGGGATCGCGACCGGGACCCAGGATGCGGAGACGCTCTTGCGGGACGCGGACCTGGCGATGTACCGGGCAAAAAGCCGCGGCAAGGGCCGTTACGCGATCTTCGAGCCCGGCATGCACACCGCGATCGTCGAGCGACTCGACCTCGAGGTCGATCTGAAGGGCGCGATCGAGCGCGACGAGCTGGTGCTCGCCTACCAGCCCATCTTCAGCTTGCGAAGCGGGGCGGTGGCGGGCGTCGAGGCGCTGGTCCGCTGGCAGCACCCCACGCGGGGCCTCGTTCTGCCGGAGCACTTCGTGCCGCTGGCCGAGGAGAGCGGCGTGATTCGCGAGCTGGGACGTTGGGTGCTGCGGACGGCATGTCACCAGGGGGCGCTGTGGCGCGCCAAGTATCCCGGCCATCCGGGGTTCAGGATCGGCATCAACGTCTCCGGAGCACAGCTGCGCGAGGGACTCCGGGAGGAGGTGGCCGAGGCGCTCGCCATGGCCCAACTCGACCCTTCCGGCCTGACGCTCGAGATCACCGAGACGGCCCTGATGGGGAGCGTGGAGACGGCGATCGAGCAGCTAGATGCCCTCAAGCGGCTGGGCGTTGACCTGGCGATCGACGACTTCGGCATCGGCTACTCGTCGCTCCGGTACTTGCGCCGGCTGCCGTTGGACAACCTCAAGATCGAGAGGTCTTTCGTCGAAGGCATCGGCCGTTCGGACGACGAGCCGGATCTGCTCCGGGCGATCGTCGACCTGGCCGATATCTTCGGCCTCGAGGTCATCGCGGAGGGAATCGAACGGCCTGAGCAGCGGCAGAGATTGCTCGAGCTGGGCTGCGATCTGGGCCAGGGTCACCTGCTTTCGGCGCCGCTCGATGCCGCCGCCACCGACGCGCTCTTGTTCCGGGTGGGTCTGCTCGGCGGACCTGCGCTTCCCAGCGGAAGGCCGCCTCGGGGCGACGAGCCGTCACCGGCTACGATCGAACCGAAGGCCGATCGTGGCGCGGATTGAGAACTACAGCCCCGGGCGCGTCGTCATCGACGGCGTCGAGCTCAATCGAGATGTAATCGTGCTTCCGCACCGCGTGCTGCCCAACTGGTGGCGGCGGGACGGACACTCGCTGGTGATCCAGGATCTCGAGGACGTGCTGGATGAGCTCCCGGAGCGGTTGATCGTCGGCTGCGGGTACTCGAGCCGGCTCCAGCCCGAGCCCTCGGTGGTGGAGGCGCTCCAGAAGCGAGGAGTGAAGCTGGAGGCGCTGCCCACAGCGGACGCCGTCGCCCGCTTCGAGGAGCTGGAGACCCGAAACCCAGCCGCCGTCGCGGCGGCGCTCCATCTGACTTGCTGATCGCCACGCTCGCCGCGCTGGCGGTGGCCTTGGCAGCGCCGGCGCCGGCGGCCGCGAACGAGGACTTCGCCAGCGAGCCCCCCTTCGGCGGCGAGCTGCCGCCGCCGCTCGTCAGGCCTGGATCTGAACAGCGACCGCCACCCGGCTTCGAGCTCAGCGCGCGGGAGGCGATCCGGATCGCCGATGGCGCCAAGGCGGTGCGCGAGGAGCGCGCCGAGAGTCCGGGGATGCGGCCGGTCGCCTTCGAGCGCGGCGACGACTGGCAGGTCAGCTACTTCACCGGCTCTGGGCCCAGCCGGACCGAGGTCGCCCAGGCGGTCGTCGACGACGACACCGGCCGGGTGCTGGGCGCCTGGCATGACCAGCAGCTGGGCGCGCCCCTCGCCCGAGGCTATTCGGGCGCCGTCGCTCAGAAGGTGAATGCCCCCTACATCTGGCTGCCGCTGTGCCTGCTGTTCCTGGCGCCCTTCATCGACCCTCGGCGACCCTTCCGCCTCCTCCACCTGGACCTCCTGGTGCTGCTCGGGCTCGGCGTCTCGCTTTGGTTCTTCAATCGCGGCGAGGTCACCGCGTCTGTGCCGCTCGTCTACCCCGTGCTGGGCTACGTCCTTGGGCGCATGCTGTGGGCGGGGGTGCGACCGCGCGATCGCCCCGGTCCTCTGATTCCGGTGCTCCCGCTGAGCTGGCTGGCGGTCGGCGCCGTCGTCCTGGCCTGCGCGCGGATCGCCCTGAACGTCGTTGACTCGGAGGTGATCGACATCGGCGTGGCCGGCGTCGTGGGCGCCGATCGCATCGGCCACGGGCAAGAGCTCTACAACGGCGGCTTCGCTCCCGGGGTCGGCATCCGCGGCGACGTCTACGGGCCGTTCACCTACCTCGCCTATCTGCCCTTCGAAGCCATCCTCCCGTGGCAGGGTCACTGGGGCGACGTGCCCGCCGCTCACGCGGCGGCGATCGCCTTCGACCTGCTCACGGCGCTCGGCCTGCTCGCGCTCGGGCGGCGGCTGCTTCCCGACAAGCAGGGCAGGACGCTCGGGATCGCGCTCGCGTTCGGCTGGCTCGCCTACCCGTTCACGCTCTACACGATGAACGCGAATGCGAACGACTCTTTGATCGCGGCGATCGGGGTGGGCGCGATGCTTGTGCTGGCCTCGCCTCCCGCACGAGGGGCGATGGTGGCGCTGGGGTCGGGAGCGAAGTTCGGCCCCGCGGCGCTGGCGCCGCTGTTCGCGACCGGCACCGGCGAGCGCCGGTGGCGTTCCGCGATCGTCTTCGGGATCGCCTTCCTCGCGGTCAGCGCGCTGTTGGTCCTGCCCTTCCTACCCGACGGCGGCCTGCGAGAGCTCTACGATCGCACCCTCGGCTACCAGGCCACACGCAGCTCGCCGTTCAGCGTCTGGGGGCAGGCGCCCTCGCTCGACTTCCTGCGGCCGATCGAGCGGGCGGGCGCGATCGCCCTCGCCTTCGCCGTGGCGCTTTGGCCGGCGCGAAAGACCCCCGCCCAGGTCGCCGCGCTGGCGGCGGCGGTGCTGATCGCCGTCCAGCTCGGGGCGACGCACTGGTTCTACTTCTACGTGGTCTGGTTCCTGCCGCTGGTGCTGGCGGCCCTGTTCGTCGCCCAGCGGGGCGACGGGCTCAAGCGATCGTCGTCTCCAGCCGCCCCAGGGTCGGCGAGCTGATCGCGATCTCGTCGCCGGGCTTCAGCCAGACGCGGGGCTTGCGGGTGCTGCCGACGCCCGCCGGCGTTCCGGTCGAGACGATGTCGCCGGGCTCGAGCGTCATCAGCCTGGACAGGTGGGCGACGAGCGCCGGCGCCGAGAAGATCAGGTCGTCGGTGGAGGCCGCCTGCATCTGCTCCCCATTCAGGGTCAGCGAGAAGGAGATCCCGTCGTGGGGGCCCGCCTCGTCGGGCGTCACCAGCGCGGGGCCGCACGGCGCCGAGCCGTCGAAAACCTTGCCCGGCATCCACTGCGGGGTCGCGAACTGGAGGTCGCGGGCCGAGAGGTCGTTGAGCAGCGTGTAGCCGGCGACATGGTCGAGGCCGTCGGACTCCGCCACGTCCTCGGCACGGCGCCCGATCACGAACGCGACCTCCGCTTCGAAGTCGACCTTGGCGCTTGCCGCGGGCAGGGCCACGGCGGCGCCCGGCGGCGCGAGCGCGTTGCGGAACTTGGCGAAGAAGGTCGGAGTCTGCGGCGGGTCGATCCCGGCCTCGGCCGCATGGGCACGGTAGTTCAGCCCGATGCAGACGATCTTCTCCGGATCGGGGACCGGCGGCTCGAGTTCGACCTGCGCCAGCGCCAACGGCTCGCCGCCGGATATCTCGGCCGCCTCAGTGAGGCGGCCGGCGACGAGCAGGTCGCGGATGCTCGATCTGTCGCCGCCGAGCGCGTCCCAGACGTCGATCACGGAGTCGTTGCGCAGCACTCCCGCCCGGACCCCACGCTCGGAGCGATAGCTGACGAGCCTCATCTGGATCGCTTACGCACTCTCGACATCGAAGGTCATCGCGCCGGTGACGCCTGAGCTGTTCCCGGTGAGCGTCAGCAGCAGCGTCTCATCGAAGATCGAGTCATCGGAGTTGAAGGTGTCTCGTCCGGCGGCCTCCGAGTAGGGCGCGACCGCATGGATCCGCTCGGTGAACTCGTCATCGAAGTAGAGCTGGCTGGTCAGGAGGCTGCTCCGGTCGAGGTGCACCATGGCGTGAATGTGGACCGTCCGACCGCGATACCAGCCTGGATAGACGGTCCTGAACTGGACGATCCCGTCGCCGTTGGTTACCTGAGCACCGCGCAGGAAGGTCTCGTCGTCCCTGCCGCTGCCGGCGCCGGTCGAAGCGGCCACGAACCCGGAGTAGATGCCCAGCGCGTCGCAATGCCAGATCTCGACGACCGCGTTCTCGATCGGCTTGCAGTCGGTGGCGTCGCGGACGCGCAACGCCAAGCGCAGCGGTGTCCCATCGCGATCCTCGCGGACGTCGCTGCGGATCTTGTCGACATCGAAGTAGTAGGGGCCTTCCGTCTGTTCGCGGTGTCAGCGAGCAGGAGGCGGAGTTGTCGAAGAGCTCGTTCGCCCCCGCTCGCGCGTCTGTCTTCCCCTGAACCGTGGCCGTTCCACCGTTGGTGGTGACAACGTCGGTGGTTTCCTCATCCGAGCCGCACGCGGCAAGGACGCCGGCGAGTGTCACGGCTCCCGCTCCGGCGAGGGCTTGGCGGCGACTGAACTTCGCCGCGGCTTCCTCAACGAGGCCCATGGCGAAATCCTATTCCGGCGGCTCGCGAGGCCCGGCGCCCCGTAGAATCAACCCTGCTCGGGGGCGTAGCTCAGTCGGTTTAGAGCGCCGGCCTGTCACGCCGGAGGCCGCGGGTTCGAGTCCCGTCGCTCCCGTTCAGGACGTCTCCGAGAGCCCTAGGGCTGGGCGACCGGCACGTCCTCTTCGACGCCGGCCTCCGGCGTGATCAGGATCGCTCCCTCACCGCTCGCGTAGGCCTCCTCGCCGTGGTAGACGACGTCCATGCCCAGTGCTTCCTCGCGTTCGCTACTGCGCAGCGGCATTACCGCTCCGATCAGCCGCAGAAGCACATAGGTGACGCCGAAGGCATAGGCGGGCGCCGCCAGCGCCGCCAGCGCCTGGTCGCCGAGCTGGGTCGCGTTGCCATAGAAGAGACCGTCCGAGACCCCGTTCCACCCGACCTGGGCGACGAAGCCGATGAAAAGGATCCCGAGGAAGCCGGCGAGCCCGTGCACGGCGAGGACGTCGAGCGTCTCGTCGACCCGCGTCCGCGGCCGCCAGGCGATAAGCGCGTAGCAGGGCAGAGCGCCCAGCGCGCCGAGCAGCAGCGCGTAGCCGGGGCTGATGAAGCCGCCTGCGGGAGTGATCAGGACGCAGCCGACGATGATCGCCGTCGCCGCGCCGACCGCGGTCACCCTGCGACCGCGAATCGCGTCGAGCCCGAACCAGACCAGCAGGGCCGCCGCAGGCGTGAGCAGCGTGTTGGTAAAGGCTAGAACCGAGTTGGCCCCGGTGTTGAAGCCGCTGCCGCCGTTGAAGCCGAACCAGCCAAACCACAGCAGCCCGGCCCCGACGAGGACATAGACGGTGTTGTGGGGCAGCAGCGCCTGCCGCCCGTAGTCCTTGCGAGCGCCGACGACCAGCGCCGCCGCCAGGGCCGAGAACCCGGAGCCCATCTCGACCGGGACGCCGCCGGCGAAGTCGAGGGTTCCGCGCTCAAGCAGCCAGCCGGGACCGAAGGCCCAGTGGGCCAGCACGGCGTAAACGAGCACCGACCACAGCGCCGAGAAGACCAGGAAGGCGCTGAAGCGCATCCGCTCGACGACCGCGCCCGAGATCAGCGCCGTGGTGATGATGCAGAAGGTCGCCTGGAAGGCGAAGAAGAGCAGATGGGGGATCGTCGACCCCTCACGGGGCTCGAGGGTAACGTCGCTGAGGAAGGCGTAGTCGAAGCCGCCGATGATGGCGTTGCCCTCGGCGAAGGCGAACGAGTAGCCCACTACCGCCCAGGTGACGGTGGCGACGGCGATCGCCGCGATGCACATCATGAACGTGTTGAGCGGGTTCTTGGAGCGCACCAGGCCCGCGTAGAAGAGGCCCAGTGCCATGGTCATCATCAGCACCAGCGCCGTTGCGGCCAGCATCCAGGCCGTGTCGCCGGTGTCGATGGGTGCCGCCTGTGCGATCAGATTCGGCATCCCGATCAGCCTGCGACCGGCGTCACGGCGCCGTGGTCGGTCTCACCGGTGCGGATCCGCACCGCCCGTTCGAGGGGAACGACGAAGATCTTGCCGTCACCGACCTCGCCGGTGCGGGCGCCCGCGCACAGCGCCTCGATCGTCGGCTCGACGAAGGGGTCCGAGACGGCGATCTCGAAGCGGACCTTGTCGGCGAGCCCCATCTGCACGGTCGTGCCGCGGTAGGTCTCGACCCGGTCCAGTTCGCCTCCGTGTCCCTGGACCCGGCTCAGGGAGACCCCGCGCACCTCCGCGCGATAGAGGGCCTCCAATACGTCGTTCGCCTTCTCCGGTCGGACGATGCCGATCACGAGCTTCAAAACCCCTCCTTTGGCCGGCTGAGCGGGTGCGAGCCTAACCGTCGGGCCGGATGTTCGCGTCCCGGCCTCGACGTTCAGCGAGCAGGTGCAGCCGGAAGCCGGGGCTCAGTGATCCTTGCCGCGGCGCAGGCGGACGAAGAGGACCGACTCGGGCGCCGTCGAAGATGCAGAACTTGGCGGGAATTGAGGGGTCGCCTCCGCTTTCGGGATGGCGCCTCCTCCGGGGGCGCCGCCTGCAAACATCGCAGGCGGCGCTCCCCACCCGCGATTGATGCGATAACCGCAGCAACTTTTGAGCACCCGATGCGTTGGGACGCTGGGGGGGCGATTGTCCAGGCGGGACGTGCCGCACGGGATCGCCCTCCCGCCATCTTCTCGCCCGTCGCCGCCGACGTAGCCGCCAAGGGCGACGTCGGCGAACCGCCGGTAGCATCGAGCTACTACGAGCTGCTCAAGAGCCGGCGGGCGCCGTCTCGGGCTGCGGCTCGGCCCCCTGGCGCTCGCGCAGGGCGCCACCACGGCTCGCCGTCGACGGCCACCAGATCCGGTCGCCGAGCAGCTCCACCGCGGCCGGAACCATGATCGTGCGCACGATGAACGTGTCCAGCAGGATCCCCAGCGCGACCATGAATCCGAGGTCGAACGTGTAGGTGACCGGCAGCGTCATCAGGACCGCGAAGGTGCCGGCGAGGATGATGCCGGCGCTGGTGATCACCGGGCCGGTGGCGGAGAGCGCGCGCAGCATGCCCTCGCGGGTTCCGTGGTGGCGGGACTCCTCGCGTACCCGCGCCATCAGGAAGATCGTGTAGTCGATCCCGAGCGCGACGAGGAAGATGAAGGCGAAGGTGGGCAGCGAGGCGTCGAAGCCGGGGTCGCCGACCACGAAGCGGATGAACAGGATCGAGAGCCCGAGGGTGCAGAAGAAGGAGAGGATCACGCTCGCGATCAGGACCAGGGGCGCGACCAGCGACCGCAGCAGCACCGCGAGGATGATCGCGATCACCACCAGCGCGATCGGCACGATCAGCTTCAGGTCGTCCTGGATCGCCTGGTCGTAGTCGTACTGGATCGCGCTTCCGCCGCCGACCAGGCCCTGCACTCCCGGGCCGAGGTTGGCGACGCTGTCGCGGATCCGCGGCACGACGTCGAGGGTGGACTCCTTGTAGGGATCGCCGTCGAGGATCACGTCGATCGACGCGAAGTCGACCGTTGTCCGATCTGCAGCCCGGTGGGAGTCGCCCTGGCCACCCCGTTTACGCTGGTCAAGTCTTTGCACCGCTGTGTCCACGTCCGCTGGGGTCACCGTGCCCCCCGATGCGCTCGACCAGCACCGTGGTCGGCGCCAGCGTCCCGGCCGGGAACGACTCGCGCAGTACGTCGAACCCCTCGACGCTGTCGACCGACTCCTTGAAGAAGTTGGTGGTGCTGTAGTCGACCTTGTAGGCGGCCAGCCCGAGGGCGCCCGCCACGAAGACCACCACGGTCACGATCAGGGCCGGAAGCGGCCGCTCCAGGACCTTGTCGCCGAAGCGCCGCCACAGACCCTGGCGCCCGGTCTCCGGGTGCTCGGGGTCGTATTCGCACCAGTGGCGCGACGCGGCCAGAATCCGGCCCGCCCGAAAATCGTCAGCAGCGCGGGGAGCAGGGTGAGGCCGGCGACCATCGCGGAGGCGACCCCGATCGCGGCCACCGGCCCGAGCGAACTCGTGAGCCGGGTGTCGGCGAGGGCGAGCACGAGCATCGCCAGGGAAACGGTGAGCCCGCTGGCGAGGATCGTCGGGCCGGTGCGGCGCAGCGCGCGGCCCATCGCCTCGTGCTTGTCCTCGATCCGGCGCAGCTCCTCGCGGTAGCGGGAGACGAGCAGGAGGCTGTAGTCGGTGCCCACGCCGAACATCAGCACGACCAGGATCGTGGTCCCGTTCGAGGAGACGGAGGCGCCGGACTTGGCGTAGAGGTAGACGAACGCGGTCGCGACCGTGTAGGAGAAGAAGACGACCAGCAACGGGGTGAGGGCCACCAGCACGGCGCGGTAGATCAACCCGAGCAGAACCAGCACGAGCAGCACCGTCGCCGCCAGCAGCTTGGCGTCGAGGTCCCCGAAGACCTCCTCGGCGTCGGTGGAGAAGCCGAGGTCGCCGGTGAGGAGGATCCGCATCCCGTCAGCCCGCTCGCCGGTGATCTCGCGGACCTCCTTGCCCCAGTCCGCGGACTTGTCGAAGTCGGTCGGGCACGGTGAGCACCGTGTAGGCGACGTTGCCGTTGGGTGAGACCAGGTCCCGCGGAGCCCCGGGCGTGAACGGGACCGCCGGCGGCCGGGTCAACGGGATCTTCGCTGCCGGCAGCTTCGATCTCGGTCGCATCGGCGGCGATGATCCGCTTGTCGGCATCGGTAAGCCCGCCCTCGCGCTGGTAGACGATCAGGCCGATCGTCGTCTCGCCGGCGGAGAACTCGCGATCGAGGATGTGCACCACCTCGGTCGACTCGGCGCTCTCGGGCAGGTAGGAGGCCGTGTCGTCCTTGGTCTCGTCCGAGAGCTTGCTGCCCAGCGGCATCAGCGCCGCGAACGCGATCACCCAGACGGCGAGAACCAGCCACTTGCCGCGGCGTCCAGTGACGATCGATGCGAGTGCTTTCACGTCGACCTCCTCTTCCAGGCGACTTCCAGGCGAGCCGCCACCACGTTATCGATGCGCGCTTTACCGGGTTAGACCGGTCGAGAGTCGCCGATTCATCGCTCTACTCGAGCGAAAGGACGTGCGCCGTCTTCGGTTCCACACGACCTTCGAGCACATCGAGGTAGGCGCTCTTCACCGAGTCGAAACCCTGGCCGCGGACGACGTCGAGCCAGCCGGCTGTCCACTCGCAGAACGGGTGCCAGGCATCCGCGACCCTGGTCTCGAGGCCGGCGGAGCCCCACTCCGCCGAGCGTTTGACGACCAGATCGGGGGCGAAGAAGAAGCTCGGTGTTGGCCCGGGCAGCTCGCCCTGGTCTCCGCCGAATTCCTCCCAGTGCGTGACCCCCACGGCCATGCTGTGGATGAGCGCGTCGCCGTAGTGCGAATGGACGGCCAGCCGAACCTCGCGATCGCCCGCGATATCCACGAAGGTGGCGGGTCCTGGCTCGAGCGAGTCGATCGCGTCATAGGGAATGGTGCGGCCATAGATCCCCAGGCCCGCGACAAATGCGGCGCTCCGCGGGGAGGTGAGCCCCACGAGCTCGACCCCTTCGCGCTGCGCCAAGAGGAACGCCGCGGCGATCGCGGTCTTGCTCGAGGCGCTGGAGATCACGATCGGCCCACGCGCGGGTAGTCCTTCCCGATCGAGCAGGTCGTCGATCAGGAACGAGGTGAAGAAGAGCGGACGCAGCAACATCTGCATGTCCTCGGTGTCCGCCCGGTAGAAGGGGTCGGCATCGGTCGCCAGATAGCGGTTGTAGGCCGAGGGCAGCGTCGCTCGGTGCGGCGAGGCGTCGACGAAGCCGCGCTTGTCGGTGTCGACGGGCCTGACCACCAGATGCGAGGAGGGGGGCAGGTATCCGTACAGCCGCGCCCCGGGCTCGACGCCGTGGGTTTCGCTTCGCTCCACCTCGGCGAAGCCCCACATCGGCACCCGGCCCCAGCCGTCCTCGGCGGGGAAGAAGTCCCAGTAGGACATCATCTCGCCGAACACCGCGTAGGTGACGTTGTTCGCGGTCAGACCGAACGTGTCCACCCGAAGTTGCGCCGCGCCGGGCTCGAGCTCGGGGGCCTCGGACTCGGCGATGCGGCACTCGCGGAGGTCGTCGCGTTTGACGAGGAAGTCGGTCAAGGCTAGAGCGCGCCGCCGGCCGCGGGCGGGGCCGTGGGGTCAGCCTCCTCCTCGCCGAGCCTCTCCCGGGCCAGGTACTCCTCGACCAGCAGGGGGCTGTCCTTGGATCGTTCGACGATCGTCAGCAGGTCGGTCATCGTCGACACCTCCTCGACCTGTTCCTTGATGAACCAGGTCATGAACTGCTCGGCCTGGTAGTCGCCGTTGTCGCGGGCGAGCTTGAACAGGGCGTTGATCTCCTCGGTTACGCGCTGCTCCTGGTCGAGCGCCATCCGCACCGGCGCGACGACGTCGTCGAAGCGGGTGAGCTTCGATTCGATGTCCGGAATCCGCACCTCCTGATTCGCTTCGAGCAGATACTCGACCATCATCATCGCGTGGTTTCGCTCCTCGACCGCCTGGCGGTAGAAGAAGGCGGCGAGGCGGGGCAGGGTCTCGGACTCGTAGTACACGGCGGCGCCGATGTACTGCTGGTGGGCGCCGAACTCGTTGGCGATCTGCTCGTTCAGCGCATCGGCGAAGGGTTTCTGTGGCATCGGACCTCCTAGTCTCGTACCCGACCCAGGCTATCCGCGCGGCCTCTCGGACGACGGCCCGGCTAGCGATCCGCCCAATCGCCCCAGCGAAAGCCGGTCGTCGAGGGCGCCGGGTCGAGCGGGCTGGAGGGCAGCCCGTCGGGGACCGCCGGGTCGTTGTAGCCGGAGGGAGCGGTGTCGTTCGGGGTGCCGGGGTGGAAGAGCGAGGCCAGGTACTGGATCTGGCCTCGCCCGGGGCCCAGCTCGCCCTGGCCGCCGCCGTAGATCGAGATGCCCTCCCGCTCGCAATGCTCGTAGACGGCGAACAACTCGCCCAGTGAGCCGAAGCGCGACGGCTTCGAGTTGATCGCGCGCGGCTGTCGCTCCAGCGCCTCGATGTCGGCGACGGAGTGCAGCGGCGCGTCCCACGTGATCCGATCGGCGTGCGGCTCGAGCACCGGCCTGGTCTCGTCGTTCAGATCGGGGTCTTCGAGGTATGCCTCCGGGAATGCGTCGGCGACGGCGCGGTAGAGCTCCGGGTCGGTCTCGACGTCGACCGGGGTACCGCGGTACAGCCCTTTCAGGTCGAGTACGTCGACGCCCGTGATCTCCGCCAGCTCCGCGATCAGCTCGGCATCCCAGTCGTTCTCGGGATCGAGCTTGAACCGCAGGCTCGGGTACTTGGCGAGCCGCCGGCGAGCCGGCTCGGTGGTGGAGCGGGAGTCGTCCCCCCCGAAGCTGGAGAGGCGCGTGGAGCAGACGAAGGTGACGGGCTTCGGGTCGCGTCCCACTACCTGGTGCAGCGGGACACCGTTCTGGCGCAGCGCCAGGTCGAGCGCGGCGCTCTCGTACGCCCAGCGGCGGTACAGCCGCGAGGCTTCGCGCACCGGCGCGGCCGAGCCGAACAGGTCCAGCTCCGCGAGCATCGCGCAGAGCTGGCCCAGGGTTTTCGGGCCGCTGAGGTCATGGACCGGACCCGCGTCGCGGTGCGCGATGTGGTCGAGGACGTCGTAGACGACGTCCTCCCCGATCCCCTCGTGCCCACCGCCGTGCAGCCGGACGATCGTCGAGGGCCGGGTGAAGGAGCCGTACTCGCGGTCATGGCCCTCGAGCTCATACGAGGAGACCTCGATCGACAGGTCGACGAGAGTCTCGAATGCGCTCACGGCCCCAAGGCTATTGGCAGAGCGGCGAAACGATCCCGCTCCCTGCGGAACTCCGGATATGTTGCTGCAAGCCACGATCGCATCGGCTGTGAAGCCGGAGAGGAGGGAGAGGAAGTTGGCGAAGCTCGACGCGGATGCCGGCGCCGGCCTCACGGCGCTGGGCATCAACTGCACCCTGAAGAAGTCGCCGGAGACCTCGCACACGGAGGCGCTGATGGGCCGCGTGCTCGGTCTGCTGTCCGAGCACGGCGCGCAGACGGAGATCCTGCGCCCGGCCGACTATGCAATCGCCTTCGGCGTCACCTCGGACGAGGGCGATGGCGATGAGTGGCCGCAGGTCCTCGACAAGATCAAGGCGGCTGACATCCTGCTGATCGGGATGTCGATCTGGTTCGGCCACCGCTCCTCGGTCGCCCAGCTGGTGATCGAGCGCCTCGACGGGACGTACAACGAGCGCAACGACGTCGGCCAGTACCCCCTGTACAACAAAGTCGCGGGCGTGGTCGTGACCGGCAACGAGGATGGCGCTCACGCCTGCGCGGAATCGACTCTGTTCAACATGACCCACCTGGGCTGCGTGGTGCCGCCCAACGCCGACACCTACTGGGTAGGGGACGCCGGCCCCGGCCCCTCCTACCTCGATGCCGGCGGTCCGGACCACCCGTACACCCAGCGAACCAGCTCATGGTGCGCGCACAACCTCCTGCACATGGCGCGAATCATTCGCGACAACCCGATCCCGCCGATCGGCAACACGCTGGAGGAGCACGGTGGCGACGCGGTGCATGGCGGGTAGCCGGGCTGTGTGACCCCGACCATCGCAGTTCTCGGCGACGTGATGCTGGGGCGCGCCGTCGGCGAGCGGCTGGCCGAGGTTCCGCCCGAGGAGGTGTGGGCGCCCGAGGTTCGCGAGCTGTGCCGCTCCTGCGATCTGGTGATCTGCAACCTCGAGTGCTGCATCTCAACGGGCGGGGAACCGACGGAGCGCGTCCCGCACAAGCCGTTCTTCTTCCGCGGGCCGCCCCAGGCGGTGCGATCGCTCGAGGCGATCGGCGTTGGGGCGGTTGGCCTGGCCAACAACCACGCCCTCGACTACGAGATCGAGGCGCTGATCGAGACGCTCGAGCTGCTGGGGCAGGCCGGGATCGTTGTCGCCGGCTCGGGTCGCGGCCAGGCCGAGGCGCGCCGCGGCGCCATCGTCGAGGCCGGGGGCCGTCGGCTGGGGCTGGTGGCTGTCTCCGACCATCCGTGCGAGTTCGCGGCCGACCAGGACTCGCCGGGGATCGCCTACGGTGATCTGAAGCGGGCCGTTCCCGACTGGCTGGTCGATGAGCTGGCGCGGCTCGACCGGGAGTGCGACCACGTCGTGGCCTTCCCCCACTGGGGTCCCAACATGACCACCGAGCCAGCTCGCTGGCAGCGCCGGGCGGCCGGGCAGCTACAGGAGGCGGGCGCCGATCTTGTCGCAGGCCACTCGGCTCACGTCTTCCACGGCGCCGGATGGGGTCGGCGGGGCCCGCTGCTGTACGACCTCGGCGACGCGCTCGACGACTACGCGGTCGACCCCAGGCTGCGAAACGACCTGGGCTTGCTGACGATCTGGCGGCCCGGCGATCCAGAGGTCGAGCTGGAGCTGGTCGGCCTTTACCTCGACCACTGCCGTACCCGGCTCGCCACTGGCGACGATGCGAGATGGATCGCCGAGCGGCTGTCGGGCGCGTGCGAGCACCTCGGGACCCGCGTCGAGCGAATCGCCGAACAGCGCTTTTGGGTCACGCCGCTCGGCCCGTCGCCGTCGTGACGGCTGGGCGCACCCGCCTGCCGGCACTACGTTTGGGCAAGAACCCGGTTCGCGAGCACGCCGAAAGCCTCGATCCCGACCGCGAGGTCGGGCTCAGCGGTGTCCTCCTGCTTTGCGTGGCTGATCCCGCCGGCCGAGGGACAGAAGATCATTGCCGCCGGCAGCACGCGGGCCACCTCGGCGGCGTCGTGGAGCGCGCCGCTTGTCAGCTCCCGGTCCGAGCCCGCCGCCTCGCGGCAGGCTTCACGCGCCAGCGCGACCAGGGGCGGGTTGAACGGGATCGGCTGGATCGCCCAGACCGGCTCTGATCCGGGCTGGCATCCGCGCTCCGCCGCCACCGCCTGGGCCGCGGCCCGGGTCTCGTCGAGCATGTTCGCGAGCTCGGTCCGCCTTGGGGTGCCGCAGGTCGACGAGCAGCTCGGCCTCACCCGCAACCGCGGTGGGAATCCCGGGCCGCAGGGCCAGGGCCCCCGCGGTCGCCACGCCGGCGTGGCGGAGTGCGATCTCCTCCACCCGCAGAGCGAGCTCGGCAGCAGCGAGGCCGGCGTCCCGCCGGCGGTCCATCGGCGTGGTCCCGGCGTGCGAGGCCTGGCCGGTGAACCGGAAGCGGTGGCGCTCCACCCCGGCGCAGCCGCTTACGGCGGCGGCCCGTAGACCCTCGCCCTCGAGCACGGGCCCCTGTTCGATGTGGAGCTCGAGGTAGGCGGCGAGACGCCCAACGCGGCTCGCCGCCCCCGGCGCGAGATCCAGATCAACGCCGTTTTCCGCCAGCACGTCTGCGAGCCGGTTGCCCCCGCGATCGCGCAGGTCCCGCACCTCGGCGGGGACGAGGGTCCCGGAGAACGCGGAGCTGCCGAACAGGCTGCGCCCGAACCGCGCTCCCTCCTCGTCGGCCCAGTCGACCAGCGTCAGGGTCCGAGGGGGGCGGACGTCCGCCTCGGACCACGCGCGGAGCACGTCAAGCGCCGCCATCACCCCGAGCGCGCCGTCCAGCCAGCCACCGTCCGGAACCGAGTCGAGGTGCGAGCCCAGCGCCAGCGCGGGCTTCCGCTCGCCTTCGAGCGAGGCCCACAGGTTTCCCGCAGCGTCGGCCTTGGCGGTCAGGCTGATCTCGTCGAGCAGTTCGATGAGCAGCGAGCGCGCCTCGCGCCACCCGTTGCCCCAGCAGAGGCGCTGGGCACCGTCGGGCCCGCCGGTGCGGCGATCGAGCTCACGCAGGTCGGCGATCACGCGGCGGGCGTCGATCGACGGCAGGATGTTCATGCGCCCGCCAGGCGCTCGCGGCGAAGCGCCTGCGCCAGGCAATGGGCGCCGCCGCCGCCCAAGGTGAACATCGACAGGTCCAGCTCGCGCACGGTCAGCCCCCGAGCGCGCATGGCCGCGTTCAGGGCATCGGCTCCGGCGACCGAGAACACGCGATCGTCGCCGAGCGACATCGCGTTGACGCCCAGCTCGAACGCGTCGGCCGCGGGCACCTCGATCAGCTCGAAGCCCCGGCCGCGAAGCCAGCTCACGAAGCCGGCCGAGAGGACGTCGGTGCACGCGGCCGCCAGCCGTTCCGCGAGCACCGCGAGGAGCACGTCGATGTGCACGAAGCGCTCCGGGATCGGCTCCACCCGGACTTCCCAGCCATCCTCGGCGAGCCAGTCCCCAAGCTGCCTGGCCGCCCGCTCCTGGGTGCGGGCCTCGCAGGCGCCGATCACGGCGCAGCCGGGTTCGAGGATCATCACGTCGCCGCCCTCAAGTGCGCCGGCGGTGATCATGCCGCGGATCGGGATCTGGTTCCGCTGATAGAAGGCGATCGTGGGCGCGTACTCGCCGCGGCGCCACCATTGGTGGAGCTGCGCGATTACGGCCCCACTCGGAGTCATGGCGCTCGAGTCGCGAGCGAAGACCTGATACGGAAGCGCATCATCTGTCTCCAGGAAGTGGACCCCGACCCCCGCCTCCTCGTAGGCCTCGACCATCGCAGCGTGCTGGCGCCACGCCAGCTCGCCGTCGAAGCGCCGCCCGCTCTCCAGGGTTGCGCGGGAGATCGCGCTGGTCGGGAGCCAGCGGAAGTTGTCCGGCGCGCAGACAAGGACATCGAGCAGCCGTCCGTGCTCGGAGTCGACACCCCAGGAAGCCTCGGGCCGCGGGGGCGCCGTCGGGCCGTCGCTCACTCTCTGACCACCCGGATGGTGCGCAGGCTTCGGTCCACGGCCCCCCTGACCCAGCCGCCATGCTCGACGACCTCGCGGATGTAGTCGACCGTCGCCTGCGTCAGACGCTCCCCGGGCAGCACGTTCGGGATCCCGGGCGGATAGGCGGCCAGCGACTCCGCGGCGACTCGCCCCGCGGCGTGATCGAACGGCACCACCTCCTGCGGCCCAAAGAATGCGTCGCGCGGCGCGGTCTCCAGGTTCCCCCAGGGTGGCGGCGGCGTGAACGGCCGCTTCGGGAGCCCGGCCTCGGCCCCCAGCGCCTCGACCGCCCTGCGCAAGGCCACGACCAAGCGCGCCGCGCTCAGGGCCGCGTCCTCTCCCATCCCGAAGACCGCGACGACGACGTTCTCGGAGACGAGCTCGAGGTTGATGTCGTCCAGCTCCCGCATCAGCGAGGCGAGGCGCGTCCCCGTGCTGCCGGTGCCGCGGACGTCGATCGACAGGCGCAGCGGATCCCAGTCGCGCACCCCCGGGCGACCGACCAGCCGCTCGTCGAGGACGTCGAGCCCGGGTATCTGCCGAACCTCGGCCCGGGCCCGCTCGACGGCCGTGAGGGTCTCGGCGAGCAGCTCCGCCCCATGGACCGCGGCGTATCGGCGCGTGGCGTCCAGCGACGCGGTCAGCAGGGCGCTCGGACTGGTCGACTCGGTCAGGGTCACGCACCGGTCGACCACGTCCTCGTCGAGCAGGCCCCCCGGACCGAGATGGAGGATCGCGGACTGGGTCAGGCTGCCGAGCAGCTTGTGCACCGATGAGAGGACGAGGTCCGCACCGCACTCCAGGGCGCTGGTGGGCAGAAGCGGCGAGAACCGCAGGTGGGAGCCCCAGGCTTCGTCGACGACCAGCGGGAGGTCTCGGTCGTGGCAGACTTCGGACAGCCCGGGGATGTCGGCGACCGCGCCGAAATAGGTGGGGGACACGGTCAACGCCGCGACGGCGTCCGGTGAGCGGTCGAGCGCCGCGGCCAGCGACTCCGGGGTCAGGCAGTGGGCGACGCCAAGTTCGGCGTCCAGCTCGGGGGCGACGAAGGACGGCTCCAGCCCGCCGAGGATGATCCCGTCGATGGTGCTCGAGTGGGCGTTGCGCTGGACGACGACGCTGCGGCCGTCGTGGCGAAGCGCGAGACAGGTCGCGTGATTGCCCTGTGAGGCGCCGTTGATCAAGAACCAGCTGCGCCGTGCGCCCCACGCCGTGGCGGCCAGCCGCTGAGCCTGCTGGAAGGGGGACTCGGGGCCCACGTCGATGCCCTCGATCCCCGCGGGAATGTCCAGGTCGAATGCCGCCCGGCCCAGCGCCTCGATTGCCGCCGGGTCCGCTCCGTGGCCCCCCTTGTGGCCGGGGACATGCGAGCGACCGGGCCTGCGCTTCGCGTACTCGACGATCGCGTCGAGATATGGAGTCTGGTCCTGCTCGGTGCGCCCCGCCGCCGGGAGCCCGGCGCCCGGCGCCGATGGCAGAGCGTCCCCGGACATCGGCCTGGGACTCTAGAGGCCCTTACCGGCGGGGCCGGATTACGTCCCCAGAGCCCTGGTACCTTTGGACCGTCCTCAATGGACGACGACCGCCCTCCTCGAAGTACCAGCGACATACGCGACGCCCGTAACCCGGGCGAGCCTGGTTCGCGCCGGCCGTGAGCGTCCTGCTCCTCATCCTGCTGCTCCTGCTCGTGGTGCTCAACGGGCTGTTCGTCGCCGCCGAGTTCGCGCTGGTCAGGGCCAGGCGGTCGCGACTGGAGGCGCTGGCCGACGAGGGCACGCGCGGCGCCGAGCAGGCGTTGGTGCAGCTCGACCGCATCGACGAGTCCCTGTCCGCATGTCAGGTGGGGATCACGATGGCGTCGATCGGGATCGGCTTCCTGGGCGAGCCGTCCCTGGCCAGCCTGCTCGAGCCGATATTTGGCGGCCTCTCGCACGGCGTCGCGGTGGCGATCTCGGTGGCGATCGCCTTCACCTTGGTGACGTCAATTCACATCGCGCTCGGCGAGCAGGTGCCGAAGATACTTGCCATCACCCGTGCGGAGGGCACGGCCCGCATCCTCGCCCGCCCGCTGGCGGCGTTCCGGGCGCTCAGCGGCCCGTTCACGGTTGCTTTGACCAAGATCGCCAACGCCGTCGTGCGGCTGTTCGGCGTCAGCCCCGGAGAGCTGGAGGAGCAGCACACCGAGGAGGACGTGAAGGCGATCATTCGCCAGTCGGCCCAATCGGGCACCGGCGACTCGCTGGACCCGGGAGAGGCGGGGATGCTCAGCGGCGTCTTCCACCTGCACGAGCAGCAAGCGCGCGAGGTGATGACCCCGATCCCCGCCGTGATCACAGTCAACGCCTCGGAGACGGTCGAGGACGCGTTGCAGCGCTGCGTCTCCTCGGGTCACACGAGGCTGATCGCGATCGAGGACGACAACCCTGACCGGGTGCGGGGCGTCGTCCACAACAACAGCCTCGCCCGCCTGTACATGAACGCGGGGCCGGACACCTCGATCGAGCCGGCGATCCGCGAGGTGCCGATCTTCCCCGAGACGAAGCCGCTCGATGACCTGCTCGCCGAGCTCCAGAAACAGCGCAGCTCGATTGCGGTGGTCGTTGACGAGTACGGCCGCACCATGGGAATCGTCACGGTCGAGGACATCCTCGAGGAGGTGGTGGGGGAGATCGAGGACGAGACCGACCCGCGGGCCGACTCGATGCGGCGGCTCACGGGCGGCGACTGGTACGTGCGCGGCCACGTCTCGCTGGGCGACCTGGAGGACGTGGGGATCCAGCTCCCGGTCTCCTCGGACGCCTTCAACTCGATCGGCGGCTACGTCTTCTCGGAGCTTGGCCGCCTGCCGAAGCGGGGGGACAGGATCTTGGCCAACGGCTACGAGGTCAGGGTCGAGTCGGTGCGCGAAAACCGCATTGTGGCGGTTCGCATCCACACGTCAGCCACCGGCGAATTCCCCCGTCAGACCGGTACCGGCGGCTCTGAGACCCGCAATTAGCGGCTTTCGGAGCCTCCTACTTCCGTCCGCGAAGGGCTCTAGCTTGCCCACGGTCAGCGCTCATCTACCTAGGGGGCAGCCATGTGGGTGGTGAAGCTCACCGACAAGCAGCTCGAGGTCCTGAAGGCGGTCCTTCGCGCAGAGGAGCATCTGGGGCCCGCACTCCGGGGGGCGCTGGAATCGCTGGACCTGGCCCGGTGGGACGAGCTCCCCGACGCGCACCTTCCGTGGGAGGACGTCAGTGAGACGGCTCGCCGTCAGGGGATCTCGGAGGCCGACGTGATCTGGGACTTGGCCGGGAAGCGCAAGCGAACTGCCGCCTGAGACAACTCAGTCGTATTCGTAGAACCCGGCCTGGCTCTTGCGACCCAGCTTGCCCTGTCCGATCAGCTTCTCGATCAGTCCGGGGGCGCGATACCGGCGCTCGTCGGTGTCGTTGAACAGGCTCTCGCCGATCGACGCCGCAACGTCGAGCCCGATGAAGTCGAGTAGACGCAGGGGCCCCATCGGATAGCCCGCACCCAGTTGCATGCACGAGTCGACATCGGTGGCCTCCATGCCGGTTCGTTCCATCACGCGTACGGCGTCGAATAGGTAGGGAAAGAGCAGGCGGTTGACGACGAAGCCGGGTTGGTCGGGAACCTCGATCACGGTCTTGCCAAGCGCCCTCGCCCAGCCCCGGGCGCGCTCGCGCACGCCGTCGCGGACGTGCTCAGGGATGCAGAGCTCCACCAGCTCCATTCGCTGCACGGGATTGAAGACGTGAAAGCCGAAGACCCTGTCCGGATGGCCGCTTCGCGTCGCCAGCTCGCCCACCGGAAGGGACGACGTGGTGCTGGCCAGGTCGGCCTGCGGGCAGGCGTCGCCGAGCTCCCGTAGCAGCTCGGACTTCGCGTCCAGGTCCTCGATCACCGCCTCGATCACAAGGTCGGCATCGGACAGGGCAGCCGGATCGGTGGTCACCCGAATCCGATCCGGGATTCCTCCGTCGACCTTCGAGCAGTCCGCCTGGGCGCGCTCCTCGGCTCGCCAGGCCGAGAGGTCGCTCCTGGCCAGCAGCCAGACCTCGCCAACCGCCGTGGCGCACGCGGCGAGGGCGCAGCCGATCACCCCGCTGCCCGCGACCGCGGGACGCGTGTATCCATCCGAGGCGCTCACCCCACGGTGGTTACTATCACGCCCCCGTCGCGACCGGGCCGGTCAGGCCAGGTGCTCGCGGAGGCCCGCCGCGGCGTACCCTGCGCACATGGCGTCTGCGAGGCGACACGCTTCGGCGACGGCCGGGGCCGGCGTCGCCGCCATGTTGGTGGTGGCCGTGATGGTGCTCGGCGCCTTCTCGTTGTGGACGGTGATCCCGCTGGGGTGGATCTGGATCGGGTCGATGATCTCCGACACCCAGCAGCCCTCGGGCGGCCCCTACATGGTGGTCTTCTTCGGCATCGTCTGCTCGATTCTCGCCATGGCGTGGGTGCTGTCGCGGCTGAACCGTCTCTATGTGCGGATCACCGGCAGCACCCAGTTGCCGACGCGCTATCTGCCTGCGTGGCGGAAGAGCCTCAGCGACGAGCGAGGTGGCTACCAGGGCATGAACGTGCTCGAGGCCGTCATCCTCGCCTCCGTGCTGCTGGCCGGGGTCGCCGCGTTCGTCTGGTTCTTCGTCGCCGCGGGTTCTCCGCTCCCCAGTCAATAGCGGCCGGGTCCGTTCCCCGCCGGCCGGCAGCGATTCTGACCGGCAAGCTTCGCCTCAGGTATGCTCGACCTCGTGTACGGAGGGGCACTCGCGCAGTCCGGCGGCATTCGGCGCCCGTGGGCTGTCGCCGTCGCGGCGGTAGTCATCGCGACCCTTGCGTTCAGCGCCGACGCGTTCGCCGCACCGCCGCAGCCGTTCGGGCACTCGTGTCAGGCCCAGAACGGGGTGCGCTTCTGCCCCACCACCAGCCGCGCGCAACGGGTCCCGACTTTCGACGGGGTGCCCCTCGATGTCGACGTGACTCTCCCGGCTCAGGGGAACGGGCCGTTTCCCACCATCGTGATGCTGCACGGCTGGGGCGGCAGCAAGACCGCCTTCGAGTCGAGCTCGCCGGGCGACGGATACAGCAACAACTTCTTCGCTCGCCAGGGGTACGCGGTTCTCAACTACACCGCCCGCGGCTGGGGCGACTCCTGCGGAGGGGCGTCGCCGCCCGACCATTCCGGCCCCTGCGGCAAGGGCTACATCCATCTGGCCGACAATCGCTTCGAGGTCCGTGACACCCAGTACCTGCTGGGCAAGCTCGTCGACCAGGGCCTCGTCAAGCCGGGGAGGATCGGCGTCACGGGTGTCTCCTACGGCGGAGGACAGAGCATGGAGCTGGCCTTCCTGCGCGACAAGATCCGCAGGCAAGACGACACCCTGGTGCCCTGGCGCAGCCCGAACGGCAAGCGCCTCCAGATCGCCGCCGCGTACCCCCGCTGGCCGTGGTCCGATCTCATCGCCGCCCTGATCCCCAACGGCCGCTTTGTGGACACCCAGGTCGCGCCCCGGGGACAGAGCTTGAATCCGGTGGGCGTTCCGATTCAGAGCTACATCAGCGGGCTGTTCGCCCTCGGGTCGATTGGCGGCTACTACTGTGGGACCGCGCCGGCCTCCACCCCGTGCACCGACCGGGACGCCAACCTTCCACAGGACTTCGCCGCGATTCAAGCGGGCAAGCCCCTTTCCGCGGACGCCCTCGCCTCGCTCCGCAGCAGGTATCACCACAACAGTGCCTATGGCCTGCGCTTCGTGGACGGCTTCTCGCGGCCGGCGCCGCTGCTGATCCAGAACGGCTGGACGGACGACCTGTTCCCGGCCGAGCACGCCCTGCGCCCGTACAACTTCCTTCGCTCGCAGTTCCCCGGCTTCCCCGTCAGCCTTCAGCTCGGCGACCTGGGCCACAGCCGCGGCTCGAACAAGGCGGCTACCAACCAGCGCTTCTTCGGTCAAGCATCACGGTTCTTCAGCTCGTACCTGAAGCAGCAGGGTGGCCGCGTTCCGCCACCGGGCTCGGTCACGGCCTTCACGCAGACCTGTCCCTCGAGCGTCCCCGATGGCGGCCCGTTCAACGCCGCGAGCTGGCGGGCGATCCAGGCCGGCAGTGTGGTGTTCGGCTCCAACCCCGCAAAGATCTTCACCTCTGCCGGCGGCAGTCAGCAGGTGGCGGCCGAGTTCGATCCGATCGGCGGCACCTCGGACGCCTGCAAGACGATCAGCACCACGAACGAGCCCAACACCGCCACCTACAAGCGCCCGGTCAATCCTGGCTTCACGATGCTCGGCCGGCCCACCGTGCGGGCGCAGGTCCAGACAACGGGCAACTTCGGCCAGATCGCGGCGAGGCTGTGGGACCTGATGCCGAACGGACAGCAGCGCCTGGTGGACCGCGGCGTGTACGCCCTGAACAACAACCAGAGCGGGCAGATCGTCTTCCAGCTCCACGGCAACGGCTACCGGTTCGACCAGGGCCACACGGTCGCGCTCCAGCTCCTCGGGCGCGACGCGCCCTATTACCAAGCCAGCAACGGGGCCTTCTCAGTCAGGGTCTCGAACCTCTCCGTCAAGCTCCCGCTGCTCGCTAAGTAGCGAGGGAGCCCAAGGCTCCGGCGAGGGTGATGCCGCGAGCGAGCCCACGGCTCCGGCGCGGTGATGCGCTGGGTTGACTGGTCAGTCAACCGATCGGCTATCGTCCATCGAGGCATCTCAAACGACCGAACGGAGGCGTACCGCATGGCGAGCAACGGCAAGTTCCAGGGTCGCGAGGTCGTGATCGTCGAGGCGGTCCGCACACCGATCGGCCGCGGTCACGAGGAGAAGGGCTACTACAAGGACGTCCACGCCTCCAACCTGCTTTCGACGACCTTCAAGGAGCTCGTCGACCGCGCCGGGATCGAACCCTCCGAGGTCGAGGACGTGGTGGCCGGCTGCGTCCAGCAGTTCGGCGAACAGGGGCTGAACATCGGCCGCAACGCCTGGCTCGAGGCGGGCCTCCCGATCGAGACCCCGGCGACGACGGTCGATCGCCAGTGCGGCTCCGCGCAGCAGGCGGTCAACTTCGCCGCCGCGCTGATCGCCTCCGGCGTGCACGACGCCGCGATCGGCGGCGGCGTCGAACACATGGGCCATCTCTCCTTCGCCGACGGGATGTCCGTGCAGCAGGAGCATGGTCTCGCCTTCTCGCCGGAGCTGCTCGAGCGCTACAACCTCGTCCCGCAGGGAATCTCGGCGGAGATGATCGCCGACAAGTGGGAGATCCCCCGCTCCGAGCTCGACGAGATCGGCCTGCGCTCCCACCAGCACGCCGCCCAAGCGACCGAGGAGGGCCGCTTCGAGCGGGAGGTGATCCCGTTCTCGGTCAACGGCGACACCCATGTCACTGACCAGGGCATCCGCCCAGACACCAGCATCGAGAAGCTGGCTGAGCTGAAGCCCGCCTTCAAGGAGGACGGGAAGGTCACGGCGGGCAACTCGTCGCAGATCTCCGACGGCGCCGCAGCCGTGCTGCTGATGTCGCGCGAGAAGGCCGACGAACTGGGGCTGAAGCCGCGGGCCAGGATCGCCGACGAGACCACCGTGGGCGTTGACCCGGTGATGATGCTGACCGGCCCGATCCCCGCCACCAAGAAGCTGCTCGACCGCAACGGGATGCAGATCGGAGACCTCGACCTGATCGAGATCAACGAGGCGTTCGCTTCCGTGGTTGCCGCCTGGCGGCGCGAGCTCGAGCCCGACATGGAGCGGGTGAACGTGAACGGCGGCGCGATCGCGCTGGGGCACCCGCTGGGGTCGACCGGCGCGCGCCTGGTGACGACGCTGCTGCACGAGCTGGAGCGCTCCGACAAGGAGTGGGGTCTGGTGACGATGTGCTGCGGCGGTGGCCTGGGCACCGGCACCCTCATTCAGCGAATCTGAGCATCAACCGGCTGACCGACGGCGACGAGCATCTGCGCTCGGTCGATCACGTGATGAGGCGGCTGATCGACGAGGGCGGCCCCATCGACCCTGACGGCGACCGGCGCGGCAGCCGCCCGGACGGCTACGAGGCGCTCGCCCGGGCGATCGTCGGCCAGCAGCTCTCCACCAAGGCGGCCGGCTCGATCTGGGAGCGCCTCATTGCCCCGTTCGACGGCTCCTTTCCGCCGCCCGGCGAGCTGATCGCGACCAACCCGGAGTCCCTTCGTGAAGCCGGCCTCTCATGGTCCAAGGTGGGCTTCCTTCGCGACCTGGCGGAGCGCATCGAGGAGGGCAAGCTGGATCTGGGGCGGTTGGCACAGCTCGCGGACGAGGATGTGATCGCGGAGCTGATCCAGATCAAGGGCGTAGGCGCCTGGACGGCCGAAATGTTCCTGATCTTCCATCTGGCCCGCCCCGACGTGGTCTCCACCGGCGACCTCGGGATCCGCCGCGCGGTGCAGATCGCCTACGGCCTCGATGAGCTCCCGGGCCCGCATGATCTCGAGCGGATCGCCGAGCCCTGGCGCCCCCACCGTACGCTCGCCTGCCTCTATCTATGGCGGTCGCTCGACAACGCCCCGGGTTAGATGGGCGCGTTGGACCGGATCTCGATCGCGGCGCTCGGCGCCACCGCCGACGACCTCAGCGTCCAGGCGCGCGAGGCAGAGCAGGCCGGAATCGAATGCGTCTGGACACCGGAGCTCTTTCGCAGCTCGGTCACCCAGGCCACCTGGATCGCCGCGGTCACCGAGCGGATCGGCGTCGGCACCGGGATCGCCTGGGCGTTCACCCGCAGCCCGTTCATCCTCGCCGTTTCCGCGCTCGACATCGACGAGATGTCCGGCGGGCGGTTTCGCCTGGGCCTGGGTGCGGGGGTGAAGCGACTCAACGAGACCTGGCACGGAGTCGAGTACGGGCGCCCGGCGCCGCATCTGCGCGAAACGGTCGAAGCGGTGCGCCTGATCATGCAGAAGGCGCATGCCGGGGAGCCGATCCGGTTCGAGGGGGACTACCACGACATCGACATCAAGGGCTGGGTCCGCCCCCATCCGCCGGCTCGCGAATCGGTGCCGATCTACACGGCCGCGGTGCAGGAGGGGATGGCGCGGATGGCGGGTGATTGCGCCGACGGACTGATCGGACACCCGATCTGCTCGCTGCGGTGGCTCGACGAGGTGCTGGTCGCCAACTTCGAGCAGGGGCTGGCGCGGTCCGGTCGCGAGCGCAAGGACTTCGACTTCATCCCCACGGTGTGCTGCGCGATCTCCGACGACGAGCAGGCCGCCTACGAGGCGGCACGCCGGACGATCTGCTTCTACGCCACCGTTCGTACCTACGCGCCGCTGTGGGAGATGCATGGCTTCGGCGAGGCAGCGACGGCGGTGGGTGAGGCGTTTCGGGCCGGCGACTTCGCCGCCATGCCGTCAAACGTGCCTGACGAGATGGTCGATGCCTACTGCGCGGCCGGCCCGCTCGACAAGGTCCGAGCGCGCGTGACCGAGGTGGCCGAGCGCGGCGACGGGGTCTTCCTGACCCCGCCCTCGTACTTCATCCCACCCGCCGAGATGGCCGAGTACCAGCGCCTCATCGTGGAGGCGTTCGCCCCCGGCGGCGCCACCACCTAGCCCATCAGGGTCCGCAGCGTCGCGGCGACAGCGGAAGCACCGTCGAGGATCTGGCGCCACGTGAACCGAACCACGTCGTAGCCCATGAGCTTCAGGCGTGTATCCCGGGCGCGGTCGGCTTCAAAGGCGGAGCGGGTGCCATGAGCACCGAAGCCGTCGACCTCGACCACCAGGCGCCGGGCGCGCCAGAGGAAGTCGACGAGGAACGGGCCCACACGCACGTTCACCTCGGGTTTCGGCAGACGATGTCTGCGGCAGAGGGTGAGGAACCGGCTCTCCAGTTCGCTGCGAGTGTGATCTGGCTCGAGCTGCTTGCCTATCGGGAGGCGCAGGAACTCCGCCTGCCGCAGCGCCGCCGCGAACTGATCGCTCGGGAGCGTACGCCTCAGGTCTTCGAGCGTTCGCGAAGGCTTCGTGACCGGGATGCCGGCTCGCCGCGTGGTTTGGCTGGGTAGGAGGGTGATCGAGCGGTGGATCTTGATTCCGTCGCGTGGCCTGCGCCCGGCGCCGCCGGGGACCGTGACTTCGATGACGCTGGGCAGTGGGGCGATGGTCCACAGCGCGGCGGCGCTTCGATGGCTGAGCACGGCGCCTTGGCCGCAGGCCAGCACAGCCGCCATCCACCTCCCCTCGCTGCTCAGACCGGTGTGACCGACCGCGTAGACGCCGCGATGGACGCGGTGGAGCAGCTCCTTCCGCGTCCGACGCAGGATCACGCTCCTGTGGAAGCCGGCCGCGGCCAGCTGTGTGAGGGAGACCACGCCGTGCTGCCGCGAGGCAAGCCGCGCAATCATCGCCTCAACCGAGTCATTGGCGCTTTTGTTGCTCACGTCAGCAACAAAAGCGCCAAGGCCTGCGATTCGCCCCCCTACCCAGCCTCTGAACGTCTGGGCTCCGGGAGCGTGGCTGGAGTCGCTAGGCCCTGGGCCGCGTCAAGCGTCCGCCAGCCGGCCGCCGACGAACTGCACCATGCCGGCCAGGCGCTGGCGAACGTTCTCGAATCCCCGTTGCTGAAGCGCAGTCACGATCTCGTCCGACTCGAAGAGGCGCATGCCGCTGGTTCGCTCGATCAGCGGCTTCAGCGGGGGCAGGGTCAGCTGACGGCGCACCGAGGTCATGATCGCGATGCGCCCGCCAGGGCCAATCACACGGCGCATCTCGTCGAGCGCCGCGAGCGGATCGGCGAATAGGTGCAGGGCCGCGAAGCAGCAGAGGCCGTCGAAGGCGTGGTCGCGGAACGGGAGCTGAGTCGCGTCGCCGCGGATCAGGGCAAGGTTGGCGAGGCCGGCTGCTTCGAGCTCGGCGACGCCACGGGCGAGCATCGTTGTCGAGGCGTCGATCCCGACCGCGAGGCCGCCGTCGCCCACCGCTCGCGCGAATTCGCGCGTGAAGTTCCCGGGCCCGCAGGCGACATCGAGCACGACATCCCCGGGCCCGAGGCCGAGTAGGAGACGCGCGATCCGTGCCTCCTCGGCCATTCCCGGGCCGGTCACCCCCTTGAAGGCCCGTGCCAGCGCTGGGCGCCAGTAGCGCTCGTAGATCGCCGGCACCACGCGGGTGGTCATCAGGTCCTGGACCGCGCCCGTCGACTTCAGCTCGTCGCCGAGCAGGTCCAGATAGCCGGCGGCGCTCGCCGCGGGGTCCGAGGCCCTTGCGGCCGCCTGGGCCGAGAGCAGCTCGCGCGCTCGGCCAGCCCCCTCGGCGCTGGGGCGTTGGGCGGTGGCCATGCGAGCCCCGGCCTCAGTGGATGGCTGGCGTGCCCGGCCCGATGCCACGCGGGTCGCCGGAGTGCCGTGCCAGTTCGGTGAGGCGTTCGACCTGCCGCTCGCCCTCGATTCGCACCGGATCGTCGGTGGGAAGCGGCTCGATCAGGCGCTGGATGCGGTTGCGGATCTGAAGCGCGAAGTGGGGCGTGGCGGGACCGGCCAGGGCGTGGATCTCCTCGACGGTCACCCGGTGCCCACCGGCCAGCCGGTCGGGTCGCTCGGCCTCGCTCATGTGTCGCTTCTCATCGCGGTGATGGCAGTCCCCGCTCGTGCTCCGGCGTTCCGGGTGGCGGTCCCAGTTGGGCCCCGCGACCGGACCTTATCGGCACGAGCTCGACCAGATCGTCGACCTCCGACTGGAAGCCGACGGAGACGGCGCCCTGGTCACCGATCACCCAGACGTGGTTGAAGACCGCACGGGTTGGATCGCCCAGATAGCCGGGCTTGACGTCGAGCAGGTATCCCCGCAACGCGGCGGTGAGGTGAGCCGCATCCTCGGTGATCAGCAGCGGTCCCCAGCTGCCGCTGGCGGACAGCGGTGCGGCAGCGGCCGCGTCCAGTGGCCGGGAGGCGTTCGCGATCACGAATCCGTGCCCGGGATCGTTGATGTCCCAGCCGAAGCTTCCACTCGCGTAGCGCGCGAAGGCAATCGCGTTCTCGACCGGGTCCTCGTTGGCGTCGATCCGCTCCACGCTCGGGGCCACCTTCCGGACCGCCCCGAGCACCTTGTCAGAGATCACCGAGGGCGGGCCCAGCACGTAGGTGGGGACGTCTTTGTGCCGGCGGAGCGCATCGAGCGTAGGCTTCGGCGCCGCCCTCTTCTCGAGGAAGAGCACTGGATCGCCCGAGCGGGCCGCCCAGGCGGCGGCGGGCATCGCGAACGCCGGTTGCTCGGAGCTCGCCAGCAGGATGTGCCGCGGGCGGGCGCCGGTCAGCTTCTGGCGAAGCCGGTCGACTTCGGCAGCGACCTCGGCGGGATTGGATCCGCTGACCGGTTGGCTTAGAAGACCGCGAGGCGCGGTCGCCGACCCGATCGTGAAGATCTGCTTTCCGTCGGTCTTGGCCGAGCCGGTGGGGGCGAGAGCTTCCAGAGCGTCCACAGTTACGTCGGGGACCTCGTTGCTGCCGGTGACCAGAATCGGGGCGCGGATGGGCTCGGCCACCAGGCTTGTCGCGGCAAGCCCGGCGGGCCAATCGTCGTCCTCGACGAGGCTGGCCGCGATGGGGCGCTTGACGCCACCAGTCGACGGGAACACGGCCAGCGCAACCCCCGCGGCGTCTGTGGCAGGGTCGGGGCCGGCGACGCGGGTGGTGTTCTTGGTCGCGAAGGCCGGGAAGCCAAGGTCCTCCGCCGCCGCAGGCTGCTGCTCGTCGACGATGATGCGCGGCGCGGGAGCCGGTGACTCTTCGCTGCCACCCAACGAGTCGAGCCCGAAATAGACGCCGGCGCCCACTCCACCGAGGGCCACCAGGATCCCTGCGACCAGAGCGAGGCGGCGTCTGGGGTGGTCGGCCACCGCGTGAACATAGCGGCGCCTCCCGGCGGCCGCCCTGTGCGTGGCGAAGCGAACCGGCGCCTTCCAGGTTGGCCGGGGAGTAGACTTGCCGCTTGGCTGACTGACCAGTCAATCGGAATGACGAGAGCTTCGGTCGCCGACGCGGTCGGCGGCGAGGACGGAGGGCAGATGGACTTCGGACTGAGCGAAGAGCAACGGGAGTTCCAGGCTCTGTGCCGCAGGTTCGCGGCTGAGGTGATCCGCCCCGTGGCGGCCAAGCACGATGCCGACGAATCGACCCCGTGGGAGGCCATCACGGCGGCTCGCGAGTGGGGCCTGCACGGGATGGAGCACCTGCAGCGGATGGCAAATGACGCCGACGGCCAGGTCTCCGTCATCTACGCCGAGGAGCTGCACTGGGGCTGCGCCGGCATCGCTCTCGCGATCTCGGGCTCGGCCCTGGCCGCCGCGGGGCTCGCGGCATCGGGGACTCCGGAGCAGATCGCCAGGTGGGTTCCCGAGTGCTTCGGGTCGGACGGCGACGTCAAGCTCGGCGCCTACGCCGTCACCGAGCCGCAGGCCGGCTCCGACGTCAAGAGCCTCCGAACGACGGCGAAGCTCGACGGCGACGAATGGGTGCTCAACGGCACCAAGGTCTTCATCACCAACGGCGGTATCGCGGACGTCCACGTGGTCGTCGCTACGGTGGACCCGGAGCTGGGTCACCGAGGCCAGGCCTCGTTCGTGATCCCCAAGGACACGCCAGGCCTCAAGCAGGGAAAGAAGGAGTCCAAGCTCGGCATTCGCGCGTCTCACACCGCGGAGTTGATCCTGGAGGACTGCCGCGTACCGGTCGAGAACCTGCTCGGCGGAATGGAGAAGCTGGAGCGAAAGCTCGCGCGCGCCCGGTCTGGCGAGTCCAGCGGCCGCGCCTCGAACGCGCTCGCCACCTTCGAGCTGACCCGGCCGGTCGTGGGCGCGTCGGCGCTCGGGATCGCCCAGGCCGCGTACGAGTGGACGCTCTCCTACCTCGACAGCGGCGGTTTCCGCGACCCGATCGGGGAGTACCTGGACGAGAGCTCCACCGCGGGCCGGCCACCGCTCGAGCGCCAGGCGATCCAGCAGCGCCTTGCCGATGTCGCCACGGAGATCGAGGCGGCGCGGCTGCTCGTCCAGCGCGCCTCGTGGATGGGCCGCAACGGGATCCCGATGACCGGGGGCCAGGGATCGATGTCGAAGCTGAAGGGCGGGGATGTCGCCATGTGGGCGACTCGCACCTGCATGGACCTGGTCGGCCCGTACGCGCAGACCAAGGACTGCCCGCTGGAGAAGTTCTTCCGTGACGCGAAGATCTACCAGCTGTTCGAGGGCACCGCCGAGATCCAGCGCATGGTGATCTCGCGCATGCAGGCGACCGAGTACCGGGAGCGCTTCAAGCAAGGCGTGGAGATCGCGGCGGAAGCGGTCGAATCCGCCTCCAGCGCCAGCAACGGCGCACGCGCGTCGGGCGACGGTGCGGTCGCGGCAGTGGGGTCCGAGAATGGCGCCGGCCAGCCGGCCGAGGAGCGGACCACCAGCGCGGCCTGAGCCGCCGGTCGTTTCCGGCCTTTAACCTCGGGCCATGGCGCAGACACACGCCCATGGCCGGGGAATCGAGCGCGGCGCCGTGCCGGGCCAATCGGACACGCTCGCCGCGCGCCGGGAGGGAAACCGGCGGCGAATGGTGGTCGCCGCGGCCATCAACGGTGCGCTGCTCGCCGCGGGGGTGGTCGGCGGCATCCTCACCGGCTCGCTCGCCCTGTTGGCGGACGCGGGCCACGTCTTCTCCGACCTCGGCGCGATCGCGCTTGCCTTGGTGGCGGCGACCCTCGCGGCGCGATCGGGCGGACCCCGGCGCACGTTCGGCTACCAGCGCAGCGAGGTGATGGCCGCCCTGTTCAACGGCGTGACCCTGGTGGTGATCGCGGTGCTGATCGTGGTCGCGGCCGTCGACCGGTTGGGCGATCCCTTGGAGGTGCAGGGCGCCGGGGTGCTCGTTCTGGGGGTGGTCGGGCTTGCCGGGAACGCGGCAGCCACCTGGGTGCTCGCCCGGGGGGAGCGTGAGGACCTAAATCTCGAGGCCGTCCTCCGTCACTCTGCCGCGGACGCGCTCGGCTCGCTGGGAGTGATCGCGTCGGGTGCCGTGATCCTGGCCACTGGCTGGGAGCCGATCGACCCGTTGGTCGCGATCGCGATCGCCATTCTCATCCTCGCCTCGTCGGTCCGCCTGGTGCGCGACCCGCTGGACGTCTTGATGGAAGCCGCCCCCCCGGGAGTGAACGCTGACGCGATCGCCCGGGCTATCGGGTCGGTGGACGGGGTGCTCGCGGTGCATGACCTCCACGTCTGGTCGGTGACGCCGGGATTCGAAGCGCTTGCCGCCCACGTCGTCGTCGCCCGGGAGGCGGATCGCGATCGCGCCCGGCGCGAGGCCGAATTCGTGCTTCGGGACCGCTACGGGATCGAGCACACGACGCTCCAGATGGAGGAAGAGGCCGACGACGAAGCCCTGCTCGAGGTCCAGACCCATCCTCCCCCGAGTTAGCTCTCGAGTCGGCCGCGAGCCGCGGTCGATGCGGTGAAAACCTGCGTGCAGCAGGCGTAACGACTGTTAACGACTGCTCACAATCTCGCGGCGCCTGATACCCTGCCGCCCCGCATTTGTGCCGAATCCGCCCGTAGGTGAGCGAGCGGAGCGGGGGAACCAAATCCCCGGGGCGAACGGCCCAAGGGCCCAGGTGGTCCAGCAGCCCAGCGCGACTCCTCCGCGCGAGCCCGTCAGCTAACCCCGCAGGCGAGCGAGGAAGACATGAGAGCCGACAAGCGAGTATGCCCCGAACCCCGTGTGGTGGTGATCGCCCTCACCGCCTTGGCGGCGATCGTGGCCGTGCTCACGGTTCCGGCTGGGGCCCCCGCCCAGGATCTACAGTCTCAACTCGATTCCAAGCGGGCGCAGCTCGAGCACGCCAACTCGCGTGAGGGGGTGCTGTCGAGCACCATCCAGGGTTTGGGCGAGCGGCTCGACCAGCTCCGCGGGGAGGTGGCGACGCTTCGCAACCGCGAGGCGATCGTCCAGGCGGAGCTGAACAAGAAGGAGGCGGAGCTGCAGCGGGCCAAGGACCGGCTCGTCGTCCTCCGCGTCCGCCTCAAGCACTCGCTCGAGGTGCTGAGGGACCGGCTGATTGCGATTTACGAGTCGAGCAGTCCCGACACACTCACGGTGATCCTGAACTCGGACGGGTTCGATGAGGTGCTCAGTCGCTACGAGTACCTGAAGCGCATCCAGTCCCAGGACACGTCGATTGCGGAGCGCGTCCGCAACCTTCGCGACCAGACCAAGGACACCGTCGAACGGGTGCGGGCGGCGCGCAACGAAATTGCCGCCAAGCGCGCCGAGCTCGCCCGAACGCGGAGCGAGCTCGAAAGCCGCGAGGGCGACCTGGCCGTGGCCCGCCAGCAGGATCAGCAGGCCCTGGCGCAGGTCCAGGACACCCAGCATCACCTCGAGGGCGAGATCGGCGACCTCGAGGGCCAGATCCAGGCGCAGCTTCAGGCGGCCCAGTCGTCGGTTCCGGCCCAGCCGGCCGGGCCGATCCAGGGCGAAAGCTCCGCGGGGTTCATCTGGCCGGTAAGCGGCCCCGTCGTTTCCGGCTACGGCATGCGGTGGGGGCGGCTGCATGCCGGACTCGACATCGCGGTGCCGGCCGGCACTGGGATACGGGCTGCGGCGTCCGGGACCGTCGCGCTCGCCGCCTACACGGACGGCTACGGCAACTACACCTGCATCGACCATGGCGGCGGCGTCTCGACCTGCTACGCGCACCAGTCCTCGTACGCCGTGTCCTCGGGTCAATCCGTGAGCCAGGGCCAGGTGATCGGCTCGGTGGGCTGCACCGGAAGCTGCTTCGGCGACCACCTGCACTTCGAGGTGCGGGTCAACGGGTCCCCGGTTGACCCGATGGGCTACCTCTAGCCCCGCGGCTTTGGCCGCGATCACAGCGCATCGATCGCGCTGATCGCCGAAGGCCGCGAGCGGCCAACTTGACCGAAGCCTCCAAAAGCTGATCGAAGCCCCTACGGCACCTCGGTAGAGGCCTTTTCGAATGGCTTACAGCTCGTTCTGCCGGTGTACGCTCCGGTCAATCCAGGTATCCGGGGAGGGAGCCGCGATGATGTCCACTTACACCCACGCTGCATCGAGTTCGCGCAGTCACCTGCGCGCCTATCTGGTCGGGGTTGGCGCGACGGCCGCGCTGACCGCCGGCGCCCTCGTCGCCTTCCTCTCCCTGGCGACTTTTGTCGCCTTCAACGGACTTCCGTTCGGAGGGTCCAGCGACGACGTCGGGGCCGCCTACCTCGACTCGGGCACGAGCGCCGCGCCCACTGCGGCAGGAGCCGCCCTCGGCACGGCCCCCGGCGCGGTGGCGAGGGATCCGGTCCGCGGATCCCGCAGCGCGGCCGTCAAGTCCAGTTCCGGCTCCGGCGGCTCCGGCTCCGGTGGCGCCGGCGGCGGTGATCCCTCCGGCAAGGGCCCATCCGGCTCGGGCGGCGGTCCCACCGAGCCCGGTGGCACGCCCGCCCCGGGGAACATCTCTCCGCCCCCAGTCGACATCCCGCCGCTGCCCTCGACTTCCGGTCCCGTCACCAGGGCCGTCCAGGGCGTCGACGGCGCCGCAGGCACCAACCTGTCCGGGCCGACCCGGGGCGTCACCCGGGCGGTCGACGGCGCCGTCAGCGGCGCCCTCAACCGCGCCGGCGGTGCCGGGGGTCGCTCGGGTGTCGTTGGCCGGGCCGGCGGGGCCGTGGGCGGTGCGCTCCGCGGCGGCGGGCCGGCCGGCAGCCTGCTCGGCGGCTAGCCAACCGACTGAGAATCCACGGGCCGGCAGGGAACGCCGGCGTCCGAACGCGCCTCACCTTTCCTGGTGTCATAAATCTGACCCATTGGGGTGGCGCCAGCCGGAAACTCATTGGAGCTGGCTAGGGGTTGCCGGTAGGCGGCCGTCACGCCTGCTTAATGCCCGATCGATGCGGGTAGCGTCGATTCAGTCGGATGACCACCCTGGTCCACGCCATTCCACGTTTCTCTCACCTGCGAAGTCATGTGAGCGCTTACCTGGCCGGCGTGGGCGCCACAGCGGCGCTGACTGCTGGAGCCGCCGTGGTCTTTCTCTCGATGGCGACCTTCGTGGCCTTCAACGGGCTTCCGTCATTCACCGGTTCCGGCGACGGTGTCGGGGCCGCGTACCTCGATTCCGGTGCCGCGCCCACGGCGACCGGAGCCGCCCTCGGGAAGGCCTCCGGCGCGGTGGCGAGGGATCCGGCCCGCGGATCCCGTGAGGCCAGCGCCGCCGTCAAGTCCAGTTCCGGCGCCGGTGTCCGGCGGCGGCAGGTCCTCCAGCGGCGACGGCTCCTCGGGCGGAGGATCCGGCGGTCCCGGCGGAGGGTCCACCGATCCGGGAGGCCCCGGAGCCACTCCGCCCCCCGGGTCTGGCCCCTCGGGTCCCTCCCGCCCAACCCGCCCTCCACTCCGTCACTGCCCAACCCGCCCGGGGGCGTCAATCCGCCGCCAATCAACGTCCCCTCGATTCCCAACGTCCCCTCGATTCCCAACCCGCCCAGGGACGTCAACCCACCTCGAATCAACCTTCCGTCAGTGCCCAACCTGCCCTCGGTTTCTGGCCCCGTCGGCGGCGCCGTCCGGCGCGTCGACGGCGCCGCCGGCACCAACCTGTCCGGGCCGACAGGCAGGGTCACGCGGGCGGTCGACGGCGTCACCGCCGGCCTGCTCGGCTAGACGCCCAACTCCGAATCCTCCGTGTGCTCCCGCTCCGCGGGGGTTGCAGATCGCGCCCTACCGCAGGTTTCGCTCCAGCCATCTGAGCGCGACGCCGTGGAGCTCCGCGTCGTGCTGCGCGGAGCGGTGATGCCCCCCGGGCAGCAGGATCAGCTTGCGCGGCTCGCGGGCACGGACGTAGAGCTGCTCTGACGAGTCCCACGGAATCTGGTCGTCGCCGCGGGCGTGGATCAGCAGCAGGGGCTTGGAGCCCATCAGCTCGACCGCTTGGCGCAGGTCGTGCTCGGTGAGCCATGCCTGCAGCGCCGTCGCCGCGTCGGGATCGATCCGCATCTCGAGTGTGCCGGCGCGAAGTCCACGCCGCAGGTGGTCCGCCCCCGCGGGGCAGATCGCGATCGCCGCCGCGATCGGCTCGGCGGTCGCCGCGGCCTGGATCGCCATGAAACCCCCCATGCTCGAGCCGCGGACGCAGATTCGCGCCGCGTCCACCCCCTCTACCCCGGCCAGGAAGCGTGCCATCTTGCCCACGTCGCCGAGGGCTGCCGGGCTCATCCCGTCCTCTGAGGCCCCATGTCCGCGCTGGTCGAATCCGAGCGCTGCCCAGCCGCTCGCGGCGCAGGCGCGTCCGAAGTCCCCGTGGTTCTCCATCCGCGACCCCGCGCCGTGAACGATCACCATCCCCGGCCACGGCGGAGCCGACTCGGGAAGCCAGAGCATGTACGGCCGCCCCTCGTGGACGCCCGTCTCGCTCGGCGCTTGGGGCGAGCGGAGGCTTTGCCGGCTCATCGTCCGCACCCTAGCGGGAGCCGAGCCCGGCGACCGATGGCCGACTTGCGCCGCATGGAGGAACGCAACTCGACCATCGATGCCACGTCACAATGGCGATCCCATGAGCGCCACGACCGAGAGCTCGATCGTCGAGAACTCGCCCGTCTATCCGCGGGGCAGCCGTGTCAATGAGCGAGGCCACCTCGAGGTGGGTGGCTGCGACGTGGTCGAGATCGCTGCCGAATTCGGAACGCCCGTCTACATCTACGCCGAGGATGACATTCGCGCCAGGGCACGCGCCTACCTCGAGGCCTTCCGAGCCCGTACCGACGACTTCGAGGTTCTCTACGCCAGCAAGGCGGCCCCGGTCACCGCGATCTACCGGCTGTGCGCCGAGCTTGGGCTGTCGGTTGACGTCGCATCGGGCGGGGAGCTCCACCTGGCGCTAGCCGCCGGCCTCGACCCGGCCCGGATCTACATGCATGGGAACAACAAGACCGAGGCCGAGCTTCGCTACGCGGTCGAGGCCGGCGTCGGCCACCTGATCGTCGACTCGTTCGGCGAGATCGCCCGCCTCGACGCCCTCCTGGATCGCTCCCTGGACGTCCTGATCCGCGTCACCCCGGGGATCCTGCCCTCAACTCATTCCTACGTGCAGACGGGCGGCCTCGACTCGAAGTTCGGCTTCGGGCTCGAGGATGGCCTGGCGGCGCGGGCGATCGCCGAGGTGCGGTCGTCCCGCCACCTGCGGCTGGTCGGCCTGCACGCTCATATCGGCTCCCAGATCTTCGAGCTGGAGCCCTACGCTGCGGCGATCGAGGCGCTGGCCGAGCTCGCCGACGACGAATGGGAGTGCCGCATCCTGAACGTTGGCGGTGGCCTGGGGATTGCCTATACCTCCGCCGATCAGCCACCCTCGATCGACAGCTACGTCGAGGTCAAGGTCCGCGGCGTCGAGCGCGTGTTCGACCCGGTGCCGCGAATCCTGATCGAGCCCGGGCGTTCGCTGGTCGGCAACGCCGGCGTCACCGCCTATGAGATCGGCACCGTGAAGGAGATTCCGGATGTTCGAACCTATCTCTCGGTGGACGGAGGGATGTCCGACAACCTGCGACCGATGCTGTACGGCTCGCGCTACGAGGCGATCGTCGCCGACCGCGCCGGCGAGCCCCCGAACACCCTGGCGACGGTCGCCGGCATGCACTGCGAGTCCGGCGACATCCTGATCACCGACGTGATGCTCGCGGACCCGCGCCCCGGCGACCTCCTCGTCACCCCCGCCACCGGGGCCTACGGGTACGCGATGGCCAGCAACTACAACGGAGTTCCCCGCCCCCCGGTGGTGTTCTGCAAGGACGGCGACGCGCGCCTGGCGGTGCGTCGGGAGACGTATGAGGATCTGATGGCGCGGGACGTCGAGTGAGCGACCCGGTTCGCATCGGGCTTCTCGGGCGTGGCACCGTGGGGAAGGCCTTCCATGAGCTGCTTGCCGAGCGCGCGGAGGCGGTCGATGCTGCCGCCGGCCGCCGGCCGGAGATTGCTGGTGTGCTGCGCCGCTCCGAGGGCGACTTCCAAGCCATCCTCGAGGACTCGGAAATCGTCGTCGAGCTGATCGGCGGCACCGAGCCCGCGCGCGACTACGTGCTGCGGGCGCTGCGGGCGGGCCGCCACGTGGTGACCGCCAACAAGCAGCTGATCGCGCAGTTCGGTGACGAGTTGTTCGAGGCCGCTCGCGAGGCCGGCGTGCAGCTGCGTTTCGAGGCGGCGGTGGCGGGCGTGGTGCCGGTGATCCGGGTGATCCAGGAGAGCCTCGCCGCGACCGAGATCACCAAGGTGTTCGGGATCGTCAACGGGACGACCAACTTCATCCTCTCCGAAATGGCCAGCACCGGCGCCTCCTATGCCGATGCCCTGCGGCGCGCCCAGGAGCTGGGCTACGCCGAGGCGGATCCCTCCGACGACGTTGGCGGCGCCGACGCGGCGGCGAAAATGGCAATCCTCGCGCGGCTCGCCTTCGGTGTGCCGGTGGCACTCGCGGACGTTTCCTATACGGGGATCACCGAGATCCAGCCCGACGACATCGCCTACGCGAAGGAGCTCGGGCTGTCGCTGAAGCTGCTGGGGGTCGCCGAGCGGCGCGACGGTGGGATCAGCGTTCGGGTGTTTCCCTGCTTCCTGTATCCGAGACACCCGCTTGCACCCATCGAGGGGCCGTTCAACGCGGTAATGGTGGAGGCGCCGACGATCACCGAGATCACCATGTCGGGGCCGGGAGCGGGCGGGATAGAGACCGCCTCCGCCGTGCTGGGCGACGTCGTCTCGATCCTCTCCGGCAGGGCTCCCGTGCACGTCGCTCGCGAGTCACTCGAGATGGTGCGCGACATCAGCTCCTCCTTCTATCTCCATCTCGAGGTCGCCGATCGGCCCGGGGTGCTGGCGCAGGTCGCGGACGTGCTGGGGCGAAACGAGGTCTCGGTGCAGAGCGTCGTCCAGCGTGGGCTCGGGGACGAGGCGCGACTGGTGATGGTCATGCACGAGTGTCCGGAGTCGCGGTTTCTTCAAGGCGCTCGAGGAGATCGCGACGCTCGAGTTCCTCCGTGGTCAGCCACGCGCGATCCGGGTGATCGAGGAGGAATTTGTCTGACGCCCCCTCCGCTCATCGAGCGCTATCGCGAGCGGCTGCCGCTTGAGCCGGGCGATCCCGTCGTCAGCCTGAACGAGGGCTCCACGCCGCTGATCGAGGCTCCGGCGATCTCCGAGCGGGTCGGTGTAAGCGTCTACCTGAAGCTCGAGGGTGCCAACCCCACCGGGAGCTTCAAGGACCGGGGGATGACGGTCGCGGTGTCGCGGGCGAAGGGGGCGGGCGCGGAGGCGATCATCTGCGCTTCCACCGGGAACACCGCGGCGAGCGCCGCCGCGTACGCGGCGCGGGCCGGCCTGCGCGGGGCGGTGATCGTTCCGGAGGGGAGGATCGCGATCGGCAAGCTTGCCCAGGCGCTGATGCACGGCGCGCGCGTGATTGCCTTGCGCGGCAACTTCGACCAGGCGCTCGAGATCGTGCGCGAGCTGGCAAGGCGCCATCCGGTGGAGCTCGTCAACTCGATCAACCCGTTCCGGATCGAGGGCCAGAAGACGGCTGCATTCGAAGCTTGCGACGAGCTGGGCGGGCCGCCCGACGCGCTCGCGATTCCGGTCGGCAACGCCGGCAACATCACCGCCTGGTGGCAGGGCTTCCAGGAGTACGGGGCATCGCCGTTGCTGTACGGGTTCCAGGCGGATGGAGCCGCCCCTCTGGTTCACGGCAAGCCGGTCGCCGAGCCGGAGACGATCGCCTCGGCGATCCGAATCGGCAATCCGGCGCGCTGGGAGGAGGCGATGGACGCGGTCACCGGCTCGCGAGGGAGGATCGCGGCGGTCTCCGACGAGCAGATCCTCGACGCCTACCGGCTGCTCGCCTCGCGGGAGGGCGTCTTCTGCGAGCCGGCCTCGGCGGCGTCCGTTGCCGGAATCCTGGCTCACGGGCTGCCGGCTTCCGAGGATGGCGAGCCGCCGAGCTCGGTCCTCTGCGTGCTCACCGGCCACGGCCTCAAGGACCCGGACACGGCGCTCGGCAAAGCCCCCGGGGTGGTGGGCTGCGAGGCGGAGGTCGGGGCGGTCGAGCGCGCCGTCTTCGAGTAGGCGGCCGGGCGACTCACATCGGGGTGAGATTCAGCGCGGTCTGCGCGCCAGGCGCGCGAGCCCGGGGTCGATGATCGTCGCCGATGCTCGCGGAGCTTCTGGGCCTGGTCGTGCCGCCGCGCTGCGCCCTGTGCGCGCAGGAATGTGGCCTGCGCGAACAGCTCTGCGAGCGATGCGAATCCGGGCTGCGTGGGCTCGCACCGTGCTGGACGGCGATCCCGGGACTGGACGCCGCCTGGTCGGCCGCGCCCTATGAGGGGATCGCCCGGGATCTCGTGGTGGCGCTCAAGTTCGGCGTACGGCTGGCCCTGGCCAGGCGTGCGGGCGGGGAGATCGCCGAACGAGCGCCGACCGACCTGCTCGACGGTGTGATCGTCCCGGTCCCGCCCGCTCCGATGCGCCGGCTCTGGCGCGGGTTCGACGCGGCGGAGACGATCGCGATGGGGCTCAGCATCGAGGCTGGACTGCCAGTCCGGCCCTGTCTGCGGCGCTCGCAGGGGAGGCGGCAGGTCGGTCGGCCGCGGCGGGAGCGCCTGGCCGCCCCACCCCGGGTGCGCCTTGCGGGATCGCCGCCCGGCGCTGCTGTCCTGGTGGACGACGTGGTCACGACGGGGGCGACGCTCGGCGCCTGCTCGCGGGCCCTGCGCTCCGGCGGCTGCGGCCGCGTTGTGGCACTGACCTTCGCCCGCTCCTGACGCTAGGCCTCCCCCCAACGCGGATGTCCCCAGTACGCGACGAGTTGGGAGTTCTCGATCCATGTGATTGAGAATCCCCATCTCGCCGAATTGGCGCCAACGGCCGGACTTGCTTTTCGCTCCCCGAAGCGCGACTCTTTGATGACACGGGTCACCCGTGCATCCTTCACCCGAATGAGAGGAGGGAGCATGCGGATCGAGGTCAGGGGACGGAACACCGAGATCACCGATGAGCTGCGTGGCCACGTCGAGAAGCGGTTCGCGCGTATCGGCAAGCAGGTGTCCGAGCTCGCCGTGCTGGAGGTCGAGCTGAGGGAGGAGCGCAATCCATCGATCGCGGACAGCCAGGTTGCCGAGGCGACTCTGCACCTGAAGCGGGTGACGCTGCGAGCCCGCGAGGCGTCGCCCGAGATGCTCCACTCCATCCACGCGCTGGCGGAGGACCTCCGCCGGCAGGTGAAGCGGCACCGCGACAAGCGCCGCAAGCGCACCCAGACCCGCCGCCTGATGGCGCGCGTCCGCGGCCGCCCAGCATGATCCCACGCAACGCTGGCCTGGGCTAGCGACGAAGTCGCGGTAGGCACGTGTGGACCTGCCGCCCGGTTGGCGCCCTAACCCGCCGGAAACGTAGGCCGAAGGCCGAGGCTTCCGGCGGAGTTATTCCGGGCCTCGCTACTCTCAAAGCTCGTGGCAAAGGGCCTGATAGATCGCGCGCTGCGCCTCGGCGAGGCGCGCCAGTTCAAGGAGTACGAGCGGCGCGTCGCGGCAATCAATCGCGTCGAGCCGGAGATGGAGCTGCTCGCCGACGGCGAGATCCGCACCGAGGCAGACGCGCTCCGGGAGCGGGCGCGCAACGGCGAGCCGCTCGATGACCTGCTGCCCGAGGCCTTCGCGCTCTGCCGGGAGGCGGCGCGGCGGACCCTCGGCCAGCGTCACTTCGATGTGCAGCTGATCGGCGGCATGGTGCTGCACGACGGGGCGATTGCCGAGATGAAGACCGGCGAGGGCAAGACCCTGACCGCCACCCTGGCTGTGTTCCTGAACGCGCTCGCCGGCACGCCGGTCCACCTGGTGACCGTCAACGACTACCTGGCCCGTCGCGACGCTGAGTGGATGGGGCCGATCTACGACGCGCTGGGGGTCAGCGTCGGGGTTATCCAGTCAGAGCACGACCCCGCCCTGCGCCAGCCGGCATACGCCTGCGACGTCGTCTACGGCACCAACTCGGAGTTCGGCTTCGACTACCTGCGCGACAACATGGCGGCCTCGCTCGAGCACTGCGTCCAGCGCGAGCACGTCTACGCGATCGTCGACGAGGTCGACAACATCCTGATCGACGAGGCCCGCACGCCGCTGATCATCTCCGGCGCTCCCGAGGCCGCGGCCAACCTCTACTACACGTTCGCCCGGCTCGCCAAGCAGCTTGTCGGCGTGCCCGCCAAGGAGAAGCTGAAGTCGCTCGGCGAGGATCGCGACACCCGCGACGCCGACTACGACTACGAGTACGACGAGAAGCACAAGACCGTCGCCCCGACCGAGCCGGGGGTCGCGAAGACAGAGCGGTTCCTCGGCGTCGACAACCTCTACGTGTCGGAGCACGGCACCCTGGTCAACCACCTGATCCAGTCCCTGAAGGCCGAGTCGCTGTACCACCGTGACGACGACTACGCGGTGATCGACGGCGAGGTGAAGATCGTCGACGAGTTCACCGGCCGCATCCTCGAGGGGCGCCGCTGGTCGGAGGGGCTGCACCAGGCGATCGAGGCCAAGGAGGGCGTCTCGATCAAGGAGGAGAACCAGACCTTGGCGACGATCACGCTCCAGAACTACTTCCGCCTCTACGACAAGCTCGCCGGGATGACCGGCACCGCGCTGACCGAGGCGCAGGAGTTCATGAAGATCTACGAGATACCGGTGGTCGACATCCCGACCAACGAGCCGATGGTCCGCGACGACCACAACGACCAGATCTACAAGACCAAGAAGGGCAAGTGGAAGGCGGTTGTCTCGGAGATCTCCGAGCGCCATGAGGCGGGCCAGCCAACTCTCGTCGGGACGATCTCGGTCGAGGTCTCGGAGATGCTCTCCGGCGAGCTGACCCGCCAGGGGATCGAGCATGTGGTCCTCAACGCCAAGCCGGAGCACGCCCAGCGCGAAGGCGAGACGATCGCCCAGGCGGGGCGAGTAGGGGCGGTGACGATCGCCACCAACATGGCGGGCCGCGGCGTGGACATCAAGCTCGGTGGCGATCCCGAGCAGCTCGCTAGGGCGGAGCTGCGCAAGCTGGGCCTCTCCCCCGAAAACGAGAGCTACGAGGAGGAGCTTGCCGAGCTTCTGCCCAGGTCCCGGGAGCAGTGCGAGGCCGAGGGTCAGAAGGTGATCGAGTCGGGCGGACTGTTCATCTGCGGCACGGAGCGCCACGAATCCCGTCGGATCGACAACCAGCTCCGCGGCCGCTCCGGGCGCCAGGGAGACCCGGGCGAGTCGCGCTTCTTCCTCTCCGCGGAGGACGAGCTGATTCGCCTCTTCGCCGGCGACCGGATCTACAAGATCCTCGACCGGCTGGGCCCCGTCGACGAGCATGGCGAGGAGTACCCGCTGGAGGCGAAGATGCTCAGCCGCACGGTCGAGAACGCCCAGAAGAAGGTCGAGCAGCAGAACTTCCTGATCCGCAAGCGGGTGCTCGAGTACGACGACGTCATGAACGAGCAGCGCCGGGTGATCTACAAGTACCGGCGCGAGATCCTCGAGGGGCGCGACATGTCCGACGTCTCCCGCGAGGAGACCGGCGAGGTGGTTGCGCGGCTGGTCGAGGAGTACACGCCCGGCGAGGTGTTCGAGGACTGGGATCTCGCCGGCCTACAGACCCAGTCGGCCCAGCTCTGGCCGCTGGGCGTCGACCTCGGACAGCTCGACGCGTCGAGCTCGGACCGCGAGGAGATCGCCAGCGTCCTGACCGAGGACGCCCTGGCGGCCTACGACCGCCGCGAGCAGGAGCTCGGACCGGAGCTGATGCGCTACCTGGAGCGCCAGATCCTGCTCCAGATCATCGACCTCCGCTGGCGCGAGCACCTGTACGAGATGGACTACCTGCGCGAGGGCATCCACCTGCGCGGCTTCGCCCAGATCGACCCGCTTGTCGCCTACAAGAACGAGGGCTTCACGATGTTCCGCGAGCTGATGAACTCGATCTGGGGAGAGTTCGCGCGGATCATCTACCACGTGGAGGTGAACGTAGAGCCGGCGGACTTCGAGCCGGAGCCCGAAGCGGAGCGCCAGGAGCTCCAGTACGCCGGCGGGGGCCCGGAGCAGCCCTCCGCCCTGAGGCAGGCAGCAGGACAGGCGACCGCCGCGGCCGCGGCTGCTGGCACCATGCCCGGAGCGGACCCCGCCGAGCTCGGCGGCGATGGGGTGGGGGACGGGCGGCCGCTGGACGAGAACCCCGAGACCGTGGTCAAGTCCGACCGCGACAAGATCGGACGCAACGATCCCTGTTGGTGCGGCTCCGGCAAGAAGTACAAGAAGTGCCACGGGGCCTGAGCGGCGAACTCCGCCCCTGAACCGTGCCGGATCGCGACCTCGACGCCGTCCGGGCCTTCATCGACGGCTTCAACGAGCAGGACTTCGACCTCTTTCTGTCGGTTCTCGATCCGGCGGTCGAGCTCCACACGCTGAAGCTCGGCCTGATCACAGGCCACGAGGAAGCGCGGCGGTGGGCAACCAAGCAGCCCGGTGGCCTCCAGCAACGGCTCTTAATCGAGGACCTGCTGCGACGCGACGACCAGGTGGTGGCGCTGCTTCGCCAGCAATGGCGCTGGGAGGACGGCGACGAGGTAGCGGAGGAGAACGACGTCGCCGCGTTGTTCACGGTGAGCGAAGGGCGGATAGTCCGATGGCAGCCGTTTTCCGATCGCACCGCGGCGCTGCAAACCGCGGGGATCGATGCCGACTAAGCTCTGGGAGATGGCCGAGGCGGTCCCCCGAGAAAGCCTGTCCGCGCGGCTTGCGGAGGTCCGCGAGGGCCTCACGCTGCTTCGGGACTACCTTTGACCCTGCCAAGCTCGAGTCCGAGATGGAGCGTCTCGAGACGGAGATGCAGCGCCCCGGCTTCTGGGACGATTCCGAGCAGGCGGCCCGGATCTCGGCTGCCCATGCGGCTGCCCAGCGCAGGCTGAAGACGTTCCGTTCACTGGAGTCGGACCTCTCCGACCTCGAGGAGCTGGCAGAGATGGCTGCCGACGATGCCCAACTGGCCGGCGAGCTCGATTCTCAGCTTGAGTCCCTCGAGCAGCGGTTGGGAACGCTCGAGGAGGCGCGCTTGTTCAACGGCCGCTACGACGCCGGCGACGCCGTGGTCACCGTGCGTTCGGGGGCCGGCGGCACCGATTCGCAGGACTGGGCCGAGATGCTCCTGCGCATGTACCTGCGCTGGGCAGAGCGGCGCGGTTTCCAGGCGGAGATGAAGGAGGCCTCTCCCGGCGACGAGGCCGGTCTCAAGTCGGCCACCCTCATCGCGCGCGGCGAGAACGCGTACGGATTGTTTGCCGCAGAGCGCGGCGTCCATCGCCTGGTGCGCCTGTCACCTTTCGATGCCGCCCACCGGCGCCACACGAGCTTCGCCGAGGTGGATGTCGGGCCGCTCGTCGACGATGCGGTGGAGGTGGACCTCGACGAGGAGGATCTGCGCGTGGACACGTACCGCGCCTCGGGCGCCGGCGGGCAACACGTCAACAAGACTGACTCGGCGGTGCGGATAACGCACGCGCCCACGGGAATCGTGGTCCAGTGCCAGAACGAGCGCTCCCAAGCGCAGAACAAGGCGACCGCCATGCGCCTGCTGCGCGCCAGGCTGCTCGAGCTGGAGGAGCGAAAGCGGGCCGAGGAGCTGGCGGCCGAGCGTGGCGAGCAGAAGGACGTCGGCTGGGGCTCGCAGATCCGCAGCTACGTGCTGCATCCCTCCCAGCGGGTCAAGGACCACCGAACCGGCCACGAGGTCGGCAACGCTCAGGGCGTCCTCGACGGCGACTTGGACGGATTCGTGCGCGAGTACCTGCTGCGGAGTGCCGGCTCCGACTCTGGGCCAAGCGACTAGCGCCGCATCGGGCCGGGTCCGCAGCATCGGCGCTACGTTTCACGCGTGGCCGTCACCATTGCCGTGGGCCTCTCCGAGAGCTTCGACCCGGTCGACGCGTTCTCGGAGGCGTCCCGGGACGCGGCCCAGAAGCTGGGCGGCCCCTGCGATCTTTGTGTGCTTTTCGTCGGTGCTCCCCACCTGGGCCACGGCAAGTGGATCCTGTCCACCGTCCACGAGCATCTGGAGCCACGTCATCTGATCGGCTGCGGGGCCGGAGGCGTCGTCGGCGCCGGCCGTGAGATCGAGGAAGGACCAGCCGCCGTGGTCTGGGCGGCGTCGATGCCGGGCGCGGAGATCTCGACCCATCACTTCGAGGTCGAGCAGGCCGACGAGGGCTTTCGGGTCCTGGGTCTCGAGTCGCTGGGCCCCGAGCGCTCGGGCCCTGGCCAGGCGGCCGCACATGAAGAGCCGAGCAGCCGCCGGGGCGATTGCATGGTGGTGCTGGCCGACCCCTACAGCTTCGCGACCGAGGCTCTGCTGGAACGGCTCGACGCCCTGCGGCCGAGCATGCCCGTGCTGGGCGGCCTCGCGAGCGCCTCGGCGGTGGGCTCCGCCTCCCTGTTTCGGGACGGCGACGTCCTGAACGGCGGCGCCGTGGCCTGCTCGCTGTCCGGCGTGTCGATCCTGGCATGCGTTTCTCAGGGCGCCGCGCCGGTCGGCCCCGAAATGACGATCACCGCCGCGCACGGCAACGTGATCGAGGAGCTGGCGTCCAGGCCGGCGATCGAGCGGCTCCACGAGGCGATCGCCGGCCTCGATGCGCGCGAGCAGCAGCTCGCCGCCTCCGGCCTGATGCTTGGGATCGTGATCGACGAGAACAAGCCCGAGTATGTTCGCGGGGACTTCCTGGTGCGTCCGATCATCGCCGCCGATGGGGAGGCGGGCACGGTCGCGCTCGGCGAGCGGATCCGGGTCGGGCAGACGGTGCGTATGCACATCCGCGACGGCGCTTCGGCCGACGAGGACCTGCGCGCCGCGCTCGGCGCGCAGGCCGAGGCGCTCGGATCCGCCCAGGCGGCTGGCGCTCTGCTGTTCACCTGCAACGGGCGCGGCTCGCACATGTTCGAGATCGCCGATCATGACGCGAGGGCGGTCGAGGACGCCCTGGGCGTCCCGGCCGGCGGGTTCTTCTGTGCTGGTGAGATCGGCCCGGTTGGCGGCCGCAACTTTCTCCACGGCTTCACGGCGACGATGGCCGTGTTTGCGGCCGACTAACCCGGATGGCGGATCGCGAGGAGCTGCGAGATCTCGTCGCCCGGGCGCTCGCGGAGGACCTGGGAGCGGGCGACGTCACCTCCGAGGCGGTGGTGCCCGTGGACGCCGTTGCGACCGCGCGGATCGTGCAGAAGCAGCCCGGCGTCCTGTTCGGGCTCGAGGTGGCCGCCGAGGCCTTCACCCAAGCAGGGGCGGACGGGTTCGAGTGGCTCCAGGGGGAGTGTGAGTGGCGCGACTCGGTGCCCGCGGACGTCGCGCTGGCAAACGGGCCTGCTCGCGCCCTGCTGGCGGCCGAGCGCACCGCCCTCAACCTGCTCTGCCACCTTTCCGGGGTGGCGACGCTGACCGCCCGGTTCGTGGACGCCGTTCGCGGGACCGGGGCCACGATCCTCGATACGCGCAAGACCACCCCCGGGCTGCGGTCGCTCGACAAGGCCGCGGTCGCCGCCGGTGGCGGCCACAACCACCGCATGGGCCTGCACGACGCGGTCCTGATCAAGGAGAACCACATCGCCGTGGCCGGCGGGCTCGCCGAGGCGGTGTGCCGTGCCCGCGAGGCCGAGCCAGAGCGCGAGATCGAGGTCGAGTGCCGCAGCGCCGAGCAGGTCGAGATCGCGCTCGGCACCGGCGCCGAGCGCCTGCTGCTCGACAACATGACGCCCGATGAGCTGCGGGCCGCGGTCGCGGTCCGCGACGCCGCCGGAGGGGCGCACGGTCCCGTGGCCACGCTCGAGGCCTCCGGCGGGATCAGTCTCGACAACGTCGCCGAGGTTGCCGCCACCGGTGTCGACTTCATCTCGGTCGGCGCCCTCACCCATTCGGCGTCCGCACTCGACTTCAGCATGCTCCTGGCTCCCGCCTGAGCCCTGCGGAGCGATGAGCGACGACAGCGAGACAGGTCGAACTCGAGGCTGACGTCTGCCGCCTCGCTTCCGGAGCAGCCGATCTGCCGTTGCCGGCCGCTGCGTATATGTTGGCGGCATGGCCATCAGCGAGGAGCTTCGTCGCCAGCGCGAGCAGCTCGTGATCGAGCACATGGAGACCGAGAACCGGCACGAGTTCGAGGCCACGCTCGAGACCTTCGACCACCCGCGCTACGAGCTGATCGGCACGGGCGACGTCCACGACGGGCCCGAGGAGGTGGCGCGCTACTTCGAGGAGACGCGCACCGCCTTCCCCGACCAACGCAACGAGCTGATCGCTCTCCATCACTCCGACGAGGCGGTGATAGTCGAGGCGAACCTGTACGGGACCCACGACGGCCCGTTTCGGGGGCTCCCGCCGACGGGGCGGAAGTTCGAGATGCGCTTCTGCGCGGTGTTCGTGTTCGAAGAGGACCGGCTGGTCTGCGAACGCGTCTACTTCGACTCCAACACCGTGTTGCGCCAGCTGGGCATCGCCCGCGACCCGCTCTCGCTGGGGGGCAGGCTGGCGACCGTGATCAACCACCCGCTGACCGTGGGCCGGGCCGTAACGCGTCAGGTGCTCCGGCGCTGAGGCCTTTCGCGACTACTTCAGCAGCCGCGAGAGGCGCCGGTCCTTGAGCACCCGGCCCCCGGTCTGCTCCTCGGGGCAGTAGGTGGTGACGTGCTCGGCGAAGTGGACCGCCGCCAGGGTGGCGCCGCAGCGCGGGCAGGGCTCGCCCTGGCGCCGGTGGACCTGGAGCGGCATCGGCAGCTTGTCGGGTACCTGCTCTTCGATCAAATCCTCGTAGCGGTCGATCGCGTCGCCGAGCACGTGGAGGGCGGCGTGCAGACGCTCCACCTCCTCGCCGTCGAGCTCCGATCCCTGCTTGAAGGGCGACAGGGCAGCCTCCCAGAGCACCTCGTCCACCCAGGAGCGGCCGATGCCGGCGATCACCCGCTGGTCGCGAAGCATCGGGTGCAGGTGACGGGGTTCGTCTATCCGCCGCGCGAGCTCCTCCTGCGGCGGCGCCGGCCAGGCGTCGGGCCCCAGCGTGGCGACCATCTCCTCGCCGTCCACATCGCCCGCCCGCAGCAGCTTCGCCCAGGCGCGCTGCCTGGTGCCGAACTCGCGCAGGCGAAGCTCGCGGCCGTCCGCGAGCCGGACCAGGACCCGGGAGGTGCGATCGCGAAGCGAGGCGCGCTTCTCGAACACCTGAAGGCGGCCGGCCGACATCAGGTGGACGAGGAGGGAGAGCAGCTCAGCGGGACCGGCACCGTCCCCAGTCGATGGGTCGGCACGGAGCTCGAAGTCGACCACGGGCATCTTCCCGATCCGCCGCACAGCGGCAATCCGCCGGCCGGCGAGGACGCTCAGCGGCGGATCGACGCTCTTCAGCGCCACCATGCCCGGCGCCAGCGCGGACTCCACCTCCGCCCCCGCCAGCGAAGCGCTGAGGCGGCGCGCCGTGATCTCGACCTCGGGAAGCTCAGGCATCGCTCTCAAAGCCTAGGGCGGGTACCAGGCCCCCGCCTTGGGCGGGTTCCTGCCGGTATTCGGTAGTAAGTCGTCCAAAGCCGTCGGTGATCGTCCAGCGAGAGCTGGGGACGGGCGCCAGGTAGACTTGCGGCTAGTTCATTCGCCTGGGTTCTAGGCTGGCCGTTGAGCCAGCCGGGCCGGCGAACATAGGATCAAAGCTCCGGCTCGCCGGGGCGATTGGAGCACCGCGATGCAGGATCTCCAGCTAGTTCAGCCCAACCCGCGCGCAGATCTGGCGCCGGCCGAGGTCAAACGCCTCTCAGACGAGGTCCGTGCCCTGGCGGCGGAGCGAAACGCGGTCATCCTCGCCCATAACTACCAGCTGCCCGAGGTCCAGGACGTGGCCGACCACATGGGCGACTCGCTCGGCCTCTCGCGCCAGGCGGCCGCCACCGGCGCCGACGTGATCGCCTTCTGCGGCGTCCACTTCATGGCCGAGACCGCCTCGATTCTGTCCCCGGAGAAAACCGTCCTGATCCCAGACCCCGACGCCGGCTGCTCGCTGTCGGAGTCGATCACCGCCGCGCAGCTCCGTGAGTGGAAGGGGGAGCACCCGGGAGCGATGGTGGTGATGTACGTCAACACGTCGGCCGAGGTGAAGGCCGAAACCGACTATTGCTGCACCTCCTCGAACGCAGTTCAGGTGGTCGAGCACATCTGGCGCGAGCACGGGCCCGACACGGAGATCCTGTTCGGTCCCGACATGTGGTTGGGCTCATTCGTCGCCCGCGAGACCGGGCTCACGGACGACCCGGAGCGCTACGCGCGGTTCCACGTTTGGGACGGCGAGTGCCACGTGCACGCAGGGATTCGACCCGAGGACATCGACCGCACCCGCGCCGAGCACCCCGACGCCGAGTTCCTGATCCACCCCGAGTGCGGCTGCTCGACGCAGGCGATGGAGTTCGTCGCCTCGGGCGACGTCGACGCCGAGGGCGTCCACATGCTCTCCACCTCGGGCATGCTTCGCCACGTCACGGAGAACCCCGACGGTGAGTTCATCGTCGCCACGGAGACGGGGATGCTGTACCCGCTCCAGCAGGCGGCGCCGCGGGCGCGCCTGGTCGAGGCCAACCGGATGGCCTTCTGCAAGTACATGAAGATGATCACCCTGCCCAAGCTCCGCGACTCCCTGCGCGACCTGAAGGTCGAGGTCAAGGTTCCGCCCCGGATCGCCGAGCGCGCCCGGGTGCCGATCGAGCGCATGATCCAGATCGGATAGCGGCCGGGTGCTCCGCTCCACGGCGGCCGGGTCCGTGGACTCCAGAGAGCCTGCCTGCTAGCTTGGAGGCGTGCTTGGGCTGGTTGCCCGTTTCGGGCTGGCTCTCGTGCTGGCGGGGTCAGCGGCGCTGAAGCTGGCGAGTCCCGGCTCCAGCCGAGCCGCGCTGGGAACCTTCGGAATCCAGGGCGAGGTCACCCGCTGGCTCGCCTGGGGGCTCTTGGTCGCCACCGAGCTCGGCTTGGCGGCCGGGATCGCCGCGGGCAGCGACGAGGCTGCCCTGCTCGCAGCCGCGCTGATGGCCATGTTCGCGGCGGCGCTCCTGGGGGCCCTGCTGCGGGGGCGCGCTGGCGCGCCCTGCGCCTGCTTCGGCTCGCGGTCGACCGTGGGTTGGCGCTCGGTGGCGCGCAACCTGGCGCTCGCTGGGTGCTTCGCGGCCCTGCCGTTGCTGCCCCAGCGAAGCCTGTCCACCGATGAGTGGCTTGGGCTGGGGCTGGCGGTCGCGCTGCTGGTGAGCCTCGGCCTCGCGGTCGCGGTCCTGGCATTGGCCCGCGAGGTCGGGATGCTGCGGCTGCGCTTGGGCCCCGCCGCCGCCCTGGAGATCCCCGAGGAGGGCCCCGAGCTCGGGTCGCGGGTCGACTTGATCGACCGCTTCGAGCGCAAGACCGAAAGCGAGCTGGCGCTCGCAGTGTTCACCTCGCAGGGCTGCCACGTCTGCCGCGGGCTGGAGCCCGCCATCGCGAACCTGGCCGGCGATCCCGCGGTCGCGGTGGAGGTCTTCGACGAGGTCGCCGATGCCGAGGCCTGGAGCGAGCTGGGAATCCCCGGCAGCCCGTTCGCAATCGCCCTCGGTCCGGACGGCGCCGTCTTGGCCAAGGGCACGTTCAACAACCTGGCCCAGCTCGAGAGCGTGCTGGCGACCGCCACCCGTCGGCGGGCGGGCCTGGTGGCGGGGGCCTGAGATGGCCGAGCGGGACCGGATCGGAGAGGCGCTGGACTCGCTTGCCGGGGAGAGCTCGCGCCGGGGCTTTCTGGCGCGAATCGGCGCCGGCCTCATGGCGGCGACGGCGGGGGGCGTGGTCGCGAAAGTGGTGAAACCGGGGGAGGCCGACGCCTTCCACTTCTGCGGCCACATCTACACCACCGGCTCCTGCACGCATCCCCTCGGGCTTCCGCGGCTGGATGCCCGGGGCTACCCGATTCACCCCAGCGACGGCCGCCCGGTCGACAACATCGGCCGGCTCGTCAACAAGGAGGGCTTGCCGATCCACGAGGACGGCAGCGTGAAGCGCGACCCTGACGGGCTGCCTTTGCCGCCGGCGCCGCGCACCAAGGTCTGCGACCAAACCGCCAAGGCGCATGGCATCGAGGCGCGCCTCCAGGGGGCCTGGTACCGCTGCTGCGGCGGAAGGGTTCGCAAGCTCTGGGACTGCTGCTCGCACCACGACCGGCGGATCAACGGCGACGCCGCGCTTCATGGGTACTGCTACGGGGGCCGCAAGGTCTTCTGCGTCACCTACTTCCAGACCAACGTGCCATGCTGAGTAGGGGGTGGCCGTGAGCGGCGTCGAGCTCAGTCTGGCGGTAGCCGCGCTCCTGATCGGCCTGACCGGCGCCTGGTCGCCGTGCGGGTTCTCGATGGTGGAGACGATCGGGCTCTCCGGGGATGGCGCCCGGCGCTGGACCACGATCGCTTCCTGCGCCACGTTCGCTCCGGGCGCGGTTCTGGGCGGCGTCGCCACCTTCGGGATGCTGTCCGCGCTGGGGCAGCTCGTTCACGGCCTCGGCGGACAGATGGCATATGTGGTGGCCGCCACGATCGCGGTCGCCGCAGCGGTGGCCGAGGCGCGCGGAACGCGAATCGTGCCGCAGATCCGGCGCCAGCTCCCCGAGCGCTGGCGGTGGACGATGCCGATGCCGCTCGCAGCGGCGCTGTACGGCGTCCTGCTGGGGCTTGGGTTCACCACCTTCGTGCTCAGCTTCGGAGTCTGGGCGCTGGCCGGAATCGGGTTCGCGCTCGGCGATCCGCGCGTGGGCCTGGTGATCGGCGCGGCCTTCGGCATCGGGCGAGCGGTGCCGGTCGTTTTCGTGGCTCCTGCGGTGGACAGCTCGTTTGGGGCCAGGTGCGTGGAGCTGATGGCCGAGCGGCCCGCGCTGTACCGCCTCTTCCGGCTTGGCGACGCCGTGACCCTAGGCATCGTCGCCGTGACGCTGACCGCGACGGGCAGCGCCACGGCGGCCCGCACCGACGTTCCCACCGGAGCCGACCCATCCGCCGCCGGCAAGGCGCTTGCCTACCAGCGTGTGGATCGGGGTGGGATCCTGCGAGTTCGCGGCCAAAGCTCGGAGCTTCCAGGCCGAGACCCGGCGATCGGCGGGTCGTATGCGGCGGTGATCTTCGGCGGGGACCAGATCAGGATCCTGGATCGCTTCAGCCGGAAGCTGCTGGGCTCGGCCGGCGCGCCGGGCGTGGAGGCCGTGGCGATCTCACAGGGGTGGCTCGCATACCTGACGGTCAAGCGCGGACGCTACGCGCTGAAGGCTCGCCGGATCAGGCGTCCCGCGAATCCAGGCAAGCCGAAGCGGATCGCCGCCGTTTCGAGTCCGGCTCAGATCGGCCATCCGAGCATCGACGGCCGCCGCGTCTTCTACGCGGTCTCGAAGCGAGGCGGGAACTCGATCAAGCGGCGCAACCTTCAGACCGGCAACCGACGCACCGAGGTCCATTCGCGGACCGTGGCGCTCTCGAATCCGTCCGCGTTCGGAAAACGCCTCCTGTATGTGCGGGCGAAGCGCGCTCGCCATGGACCGCAGGCGACCAGGGTGCCGAAGCTTCGCCAAAGCCTGATGCTGAAGCGGATCGGCCGCAGGGGGCGCGGGCACAGGGTCTATTCACGCAGCAGGGGTCGCGACCTTTGGACGACCTCGCTCTCGGCGCGGCGTGGCTTCGTCACCTTGATCGGGCGTGGCGCGCCGAAAATCGTCTCGGTCAAGCGCTAGCGGTCACGGCGGCGCCAGCACCTGCGGCGGGATGTCTCCGACGCCGATGGCGCGATAGAGAGTCGCGCTCGGCTTGACGATCAGCCAGCGCCCGTTCTCGTTTCGCAGGTAGATCAGGTCGTCCTCCACCGAGGGCTCGCGGTCGCCGGCGAAGTGGGTCACGGTGGTGGCCACCAGGCGTGCCTGTGACCCGTCGATGGTCACGGAGGGGATGCGCCCGATCCGTGAGCGGTCAAAGACGGGGAACCCGCGCGGGTCCTGGTATCCGATCGACGCGGACAGCGAGGCGGCGCAACTACCCCGGTCGCGGGGGAACTCGACCTCCGCCATGGCGCCCGGGATGAACAGGCCGCAGACACGCCCGCCGTCGCGGGCGTTCAGCGCGGCGACGTAGGCGCGGACGACCCGCCCCACCTCGCGCTGGCCCGGGTCGAGGCGCGGGGCCGGCGAGGAACGGACCGCCTCTTGAACGGCGGCGCGAGTCCCCTGTTCGTCCGACCTTGGCGACTGGCCGCGGGGCCTGTCCGGCTGCTGCCGAGTAGCACCTCCGGGCTCGGTGGGAACGCCCTGCTGTCCCGCTGGCTGCTGAGGTCCGCCCTCATCGTCCCCGGACAGGATGAGTACCCCGGCAGCCGCCGCCAGGGCGGCGGCCGCCAGCCACACGAAGCGGGTTCGCATGAACATCTTCATCTCCCAAAGGATCGCGTAGAAACCCGCTTTCTGGGCGAATCCGGGCGAACGGTTCCGTCCACGTTGACCCATAGCCTGCGAACGGAATGGGACCCGCTGCTAGCCTCGCCGACGTGAGACACCTGAGGCCGGTTCCGGACTCCAAGCCGCCCCCGAAGCTCGCCGAGCGCGCCGAGGCAAAGCCCTCGATCGCCGAGCTCGAGCGCTGGGCGACGGTGCTTCGGCTCGACTGCGTGCGGATGCTCGCGGTGGCGAAGTCCGGCCACCTGGACTCCTCGCTATCGGCGGCCGACGTCGTTGCGGCCCTCTATTACCGCGTCCTTCGCCACGACACCGAGAATCCCGAGTGGCCGGCGCGCGATCGCTTCGTGCTCTGCAAGGGCCACGCTGCCCCGATCCAGTACGCGGCGCTGGCCCAGCACGGCTACTTCCCGCTCGAGGACCTGATGGGGCTGCGCCAGATCGGCGCCCAGCTCCAGGGACACCCCGACATGCGCCGTACTCCCGGTATCGAGGTCTCCACCGGCTCGCTCGGCCAGGGGCTGTCGATGTGCGTCGGCATCTGTCTGGCGCTACGTCTCGACGGCCTCGATGACGCCGCGCAGGTGTTTGGCCTGCTTTCAGACGGCGATTGCCAGGAAGGTCAGACCTGGGAGGCGGCGACCTCGGCGGTCCACTTCGGCGTCGACAACCTGACTGCGATCGTCGACTACAACCACCTCCAGACCGATGGCACCACCGAGGACGTCATGGACATCGGCGACGTGCGCGCCAAGTTCGAGGCCTTCGGCTGGGACGCGATCGAGATCGACGGCCACGACATGCAGCAGGTGGTCGAGGCGCTGGAGCGCAGCCGCACCCTCCGACGGCCCGCCGCGATCGTCGCTCAGACCAAGAAGGGCAAGGGCGTCGGCTCGATGGAGGATCGTTTCGGCTTCCACGGCAAGCCTCCCAGCCCGGAGCAGGCCGCCGAGGCACTCGAGGAGCTGTCGGCCCGCCTCGACCAGCAGACCAAAGCCCTGCAGGGCACTGGGAGCGGTGAGGGCCCCGGCGGGGAGGAGCCTGACCATCGCGCCTGAAGCGAAGACCGAGCCGATCGCGACCCGGCACGCCTACGGCGACGCCCTCGCCGAGCTCGGCGAGCTGCACGATGACGTGGTGGCGCTGGACGCCGACCTCGCCGTTTCCACCCAGTCGATCAAGTTCGGCAAGCGCTTTCCCGAGCGCTTCTTCAACGTCGGTGCGGCGGAGGCGAACATGATGTCCATGGCCTGCGGGTTGGCGGCGACCGGCAAGGTGCCCTACTGCTCGACCTTCGCGATCTTCGCCGCCGGGCGCGCCTACGACCAGGTTCGGCTGGGCATCGCCCACAACGAGCTCAAGATTCGAGTTGGCGCCTCGCACGGTGGCGTCTCGCTGGGCGAGGACGGCGCCTCGCACCAGATGATCGAGGACATCGCCCTGATGCGAGCGATGCCCCGGATGACCGTAGTCGTCCCCGCCGACTACAACCAGGCCTACCGCGCGACGCTCGAGTCATACGAGCGCGAGGAGCCGATGTACATGCGGTTCGGGCGGCCGGCTACCCCGGTCGTCTACGAGGAGATCCCCGAGAGCCTCGGCGGCGGCGTCGAGGTGCTGCGCGAGGGCAAGGACATCTCGCTGATCGGCACCGGCCACATGGTCTGGCGGGCGATGGAGGCGGCGGAGTCACTCGAGAACGAGGACGGAGTGGAGGCGGAGGTTCTCAACGTCTCGATCATCAAGCCGCTGCACTCGGAGGCGATCCTCGAATCGCTGGGCAAGACCGGCGTCGCCGTTACCGCTGAGGAGCACCGCGTCGTCGGCGGGCTCGCCGATGCGGTTCGCCAGCTCGCCGCGGAGCAGCACCCGGTCCCGATCTTCGCGGTCGGAATGGGCGACGAGTTCGGCCTCTCGGGAACCGGGGAAGCCTGCATGGAGCACTTCGGCCTCACGGCCCGCGGGATCGCCGACCGCGCTCGCGAGGCGCTCGTCCTGAAGCCGATCGTCTCGCGGCCTCCATTGTTCGGCCCCGAGTGGACCTGACCTAGATTCCGGACGGCTCGGCCCGGGCGGAGGGGGCGAGCCGGATCGCGCATTTCAAGTAGGGCAGCAGCCCGGCTCGCTCGACGAAAGTGCCTTTGACCGGAACATACGCGGCAAAGTGCACTCTCGTCCGAAGGCGCGGCGCCGCATTCCCCCACTTATGAGTCTGTACGTCTATAGGACGTTCAACCTCATAAGGATGGTCAGCGTTGCCTCTGGCGCAGCAGCCAGACACCGAGCGCCACGAACACGATGATGAACACCCGCCAGAACGCGGTCCGCAGGCCAGGCGTCGCGACACACACTTTCCCTGGTTATGGGCGTTCTTCGCTACCCTTCCGCGAACGCTCGCCTGGCTCGACGGCTGCGGGGAACCGGCGCGCAGGATTGCGGCGGGCGTCGAAGAAACGCTACGCATGGCCCTGCTCAGGACACGCGCAAGACGGCGCGACCGTGCCGTCCGAGACCAGCCGCCCAGCGGGGTGCGGCGCGCCGACCCGTTCTCGGACGACGGCGGGCTGCGGCCGCCCATCGTCGAGCTGCGCGACGCCACCGTCGTCTACCCGGGAGGGCACGTCGGCGTTGAGCGCGTTTCCTTCGCGCTGGAGCGCGGCGAGTTCGCCTTCGTGGTCGGGCCCACCGGTTGTGGCAAGTCGACGCTGATCAGGATGCTGATCCGCGAGGTGGAGCCAGCCAGCGGCGAGGTGCTGATCGCGGGCCGCGACATCAACCGCCTGCCTGCCGGCCGCCTTCCCCACCTGCGTCGGCGGATCGGCACCGTGTTTCAGGACTTCAAGCTGCTCCCCAACCGCACCGTCTACGACAACGTCGCGTACGCCCTCCAGGTGACCGGCGGCAGCCGAGGTGACATCCGGCGCAAGGTCCCCGAGACCCTGCGCCTGGTGGGACTGCAAGGCAAGGTCCACAGCTACCCGGACCAGCTCTCGGGCGGTGAGCAGCAGCGCGTCTCGATTGCGCGCGCCTTCGTCAATCACCCGCCGCTGCTGCTGGCCGACGAGCCCACGGGGAACCTCGATCCCGAGACCTCGATAGGGATCATGCAGCTTCTGTACCGGATCAACCGCACCGGCACGACCGTGCTCGTCGCCACCCACGATCGTGAGATGGTCGACAGGATGCGCCGCCGCGTGATGGCGCTCGACGAGGGAAGGCTGGTCCGCGACGAGGCCACGGCCGGCTACGCCGACGAGTCCACGAGCGAGTTTGCGGTCCGCGTGCGCGCCGAGCTGGGGGTCGGCGCGGGCCACGCGACTGGGTCGTAGGGGGACGCCGGCATGGGACGAGTCTTCTTCTTCATCGCCGAGGCGTTGCGCGCTCTGCGCCGCAGCGCCGCGCCCAGCCTGGCTGCGATCGTCACCGTCGTGCTGACGACGTTGCTCCTGGGTGTGTTCATCCCGGTGATCAGGGCCAGCTCGACCACGAACGAGAACGTGCGATCCCAGCTCGCCTTGGAGGTCTTCATGGACGTCGAAGCCACGAAGAGGCAGGCCAAGTCCGTCCAGCGTGAGATCAACGCGATTCCGCACGTCGCGAGCACTGAGTACGTCTCGAAGGCCCAGGGCCTTAAGGACCTCCGTGGCTACGTCGGAAAGGAAATCGACGAGGGGATTGCCCAGCTACGCCAGAACCCGCTGCCCATCTTGATCGTCGTCCACCCCGACGACCCGAACAACCTCGACTCGATTCAGGCTGCGATCACGCCGCCAGGCCCCAACGGGGAGCCGAGGCCGATCGACCCCGCCATCGACAACATCAGCGACGGCCAAGGCGCCGCCGAGGACATTCGCACCGTGGCAAACGCGGTGAAGATCGTCCTCCTGGTGATCGCGGTCCTGCTGCTGGTCGTGTCGCTGATGCTGATTGCGAACACGATTCGCCTCTCGATCTACGCTCGTCGCCGCGAGATCGAGGTGATGAAGCTCGTTGGCGCCACCAACTGGTTCATCCGCTGGCCCTTCGTCCTCGAGGGGCTGATAGTTGGCCTGGTCGGGGCTGGCCTCGCCGTCGGGATCCTCTGGGCCGGCAAGGTGACCATCATCGACCCCCTGGCGGAGAACTTCGACCTGATCGACAACTTCTCGACTATCGGCTTCGTGCCGCTGATCGTCACGCTGATGGCTGCGGCGGTCGTCGTCTCCGCGCTGGGTAGCGGTGTCACCCTGCGCCGCTTCCTCCGCGTTTGAGCCAACGCTTCATCACGGGGTTTGTGGCCGGCGCGGTGACCGTGCTGGCTGTCACGGCTCTCGTTGCCGCCATCGCGGGGGAGTTCAGCGACTCCAGTCTCACCTCCCAGGCCACCGAGGTGATCCGCGACGACTACTACAAGCCCGTCGAGAGCTCGGTGCTCGAGAACGCGTCAGTTGACGGGATCATCCGCGAGCTGCGAAGGCGCCACGACGACCGCTTCTCGCACTACCTGGACCCGCAGGAGCTGCGGCAGTTTGAGGCCGCGGCCTCGGGCCGCTTCTCGGGAGTGGGCCTCACCGTCACCGAGGTCAAGCGCGGGCTGCGGGTGGCGAGCGTGCTGCCGGACACGCCGGCCCAGCGTGCCGGGATCGAAGAGGGTGACCTGGTCACTGCGGTGGACGGACGCTCCCTGGCGGGCGTCCCCGCCGAGGTCTCAACGGCGCGGATCAAAGGCCCGCCGGGAACCCGGGTGGAGCTGCGTGTGGTCACCGCTCCCGGGGATGGAGTACGCAACGTCAAGCTCGAGCGCGCCTCGGTGGAGCTCCCGGTCGCCCGCGGGGAGATTCGGCGAGCGGGCACCGACAAGGTCGCCTACGTCAGGTACGCGAGCTTCAGGGCGGGGGCGCACGGCGAACTCCGGTCGACGGTCGAGCGTCTCTACCGCCGCGGCGCCGAGGGCTTGGTCCTCGATCTGCGGGATAACGGCGGTGGGCTGCTGAACGAGGCCGTATTGTCGGCCGGCGTGTTCCTGCCCAAGGGCGAGCTGGTTGTCTCCACCAAGAGCCGCACGATGGGCGATCGCGACTACGAGGCCCCCGGCAACCCCCTGACGAGACACCCGACAGTTGTCCTGATCAATCGCGACACCGCTTCGGCAGCCGAGATCCTGGCGGCGGCGCTCGGCGATCATCACCTGGCGACGATCGTCGGCACGCGCTCATTCGGCAAGGGCACCTTCCAGGAGATCATCCGTTTGGCCGCCGGCGGGGCGCTGGACCTGACCGTGGGCGAGTACTTCACCCCGGACGGGACCTCCCTGGCCGGCAAGGGGATCAGGCCCGAGGTCGCGGCCGCAGACGATCCGGAGACGCCCCGCGACGAGGGCATGCGCCGGGCGCTGTCGGCGCTGGCCGAGCGTTTGTGAGCCGCCGCCGCGGCGGGGGGCTCGGCAGGCGGGTGGCGACGTTCGAGCGGCGCGGTCGCTTCACCGTCGCCGAGCCGCTGTTCGAACGCGGGCCGCAGGTGACCCTCGTTCGAGGGTCCATCCAGGTCGAGCCCGGTCAGATAGCACTGGTTGACTTCGGCCCGGGTGGCGCGCGCGCCCTGCGGGACCTCGGCTCAGCCGAGAGAGCGCGGGATGTGGCCGCGGCGCTGCTTTGGGATCGCGGCATGGACCGTGGCTTCGGGGCGGAGCTCGAGACCGAGGCCCGCGACGCGATCGCGGCGGCGCGCGAGGCGCCGCTTGCCCGCCGCGACCTCGCTCATCTCCCCACGTTCACCGTCGACCCGGCGACGGCGCGCGACTTCGACGACGCCGTCTCGGCTGAGACCGCGGGGGACGGCGTGCGTCTGTGGATCCACATAGCGGACGTCGCGGCCCACGTGCGACCCGGGGGCACCCTCGACTCCGAGGGGCTCCGCCGCGGCACCAGCACGTACGTTCCAGGGACGGTGGAGCCGATGCTTCCGGCGGCACTGAGCAACGAGGCTTGCAGTCTTGCGCCCGGGGTGGACCGGCTTGCGGTAACCGCCGAGATCGAGCTGGACTCGGACGGCGAGCCTCGGGCGGCGAGCTTCTACCGGAGCCGCATCCGCTCCGACTCGCGCCTCGACTACGACCAGCTCGATGAGTTCTTCGCCGGCCGCGTCCGGCCACCGCCCGAGGTCGCGGAGCCGCTGCGCCTCGCCCGCCGCGCGGCCGCGGCGTTGGCTGCCCGGCGATCAGTGGGGTCGTTGGAGATCGAGTCCTTCGAGCCGGAGTTCAGTTTCGACGCCGACGGAGCCGTGACCGGTGCCCGGACGGTGCCCCAGACAGAGGCGCACAGACTGATCGAGCATCTGATGATCCTCACCAATGAGAGCGTCGCCCGGCTGCTCGAGCAGCGTGGAGTGCCCACCCTGTACCGCGTCCACGAGCAGCCCGAGCCGCAGCGCATCGCCCTGCTTGTCGAGCAACTGGCGGCGCTGGATGTGCCGACGCCTCCGCTCCCAGAACAGCTGTCTCCGAGGGAGGCCGGCGAGCTCACCGGTGAGATCAGCCGCGCCGTGGCCCGTGAGGCGGCGCGTCGCGGCCACGGGCGGGACGCGTATACATCCCTCGTGCTCCGCTCCTTGAAGCAGGCCTACTACTCAGAGCGCAACCTTGGCCACGCCGGACTCGGCAGCTCCGCCTATGCCCACTTCACCTCGCCGATCCGGCGTTACCCGGATCTCGTTGCCCACCGGGCGCTTCTGTCCACGATCGGGGCGGGAGAGGACGAGCCGGAGCGCGCGGCCGTGAGCGACGCCGGTTGGCGCAGCTCGGAGCGCGAGCGCGAAGCCTCAGCGATCGAGCGTGACGCGGATCGGGTTTGTGCGTCGTTTCTGCTGGGACGCGAGCTGTTCGAGTCGGGCTGGAAGCACAGCTTTGAGGGCGAGGTCTCCGGCGTGATCGGCGCGGGCGCTTTCGTGCGCTTCGGCGGCGAGCTGGGGGACGTGTACGAGGGGCTGCTGCCAGTCCGCCGGTTGCGGGGGGAGCGATTCGACCTCAACCAGACCGAGACGGCGCTCGTCGGGCGACGCAGCGGCCGCGCCCTGCGACTGGGCGATCCGATCACTGTCCGGGTGGACTCGGTCGACGCGCCGCGAGGCCGCGTGGACCTTGTGTTGGCAGAGGACGGGCAGTGATGGCGTCGAGCAGAGCGGGCGAAGCTCGCGATTGCGAGGCGACAGGCTGGTGATTTGGCGATGAGCGCCAAGCGCAAGCCGGCCTCCGGGGATGTCGCCACCAACCGCCGTGCTGGGCACAAGTTCGAGCTGCTCGACCGGTTCGAGTGCGGGATCGAGCTGCTCGGCACCGAGGTCAAGTCATTGCGGGAGGGCAAGGCCCAGCTCGGCGATGCCTACGCCGTGATCGAGAGGGGTGAGGTGTGGCTTCGCAACTCCCACATCCCGCCCTACGCCCCGGCGAGCAGCGAGAATCACGACCCGGAGCGACCCCGCAAGCTGCTCCTTCATCGCCACGAGATCGAGCGCCTCATCGGTCGCAGCCAGCGGCGCGGCCTGACGCTGATCCCGACCAGGATCTACTTCAAGGGGCACTTGGCCAAGGTGGAGCTCGCCCTGGCTCGCGGCAAGGAGCAGCGCGACCGGCGTCGGGAAATCCGTGATCGCGATCAGCAGCGCGATATGGAACGGGAGCATCGCCGGCGTTTTCGCTGAGGGCGGGCGTGGACGCTGACGGACTGGCCCACGTGCCCGCGCAGCGAACGTGGCTGAATCAGCGCCTGCATGCGGGGGATCGGCAAACGCACAGTGCCTTCGCATGCGACGATAAGGGGGATGCGTTCATTCAGGCTCAGTCGTCGCAAGCAGGGCGACAACGACAAAGAGCAAGCGTCCGAGGCTAAGAGCGCGGCCGGGGCTGTGCCCCCGCCCGCGCAGCCGGCTCCGCCGTCCCCCGCCCAGGCGCCTTCATCTTCCCCCCAGACGCCGCCTCCGTCCCCCGCCCAGGCGCCTTCATCTTCCCCCCAGACGCCGCCTCCGCCGCCCCCCGCCTCGGCGCCTTCGCAGCCCCCCGCGGCGCCGCCTGCCCCCGTGCCATCCGACCCCGCTCCGGCCAAGCCCGGCGGGGCGATTGGGGGCCGGCTCGGTCCGGCCGAGAGCCGGCGCGAGCGTCGCAAGCGTGAGCGCGAAGAGCGCCGGCGCCGCAACGAGGAGCAGAAGCGCCGCAAGCGCGCAGAGCTCGAGCTGGCGAAGAGCGAGCGCCAGAGGCTCAAGGCGAAGAACCAGCAGGCTGAGGAGCAGCAGCGGCGGGCCAAAGACGAGGGTGATGGCGCTCCCCAGGCCGTGGCCGCCGCGTCCGGTGCACAGCCCGCAGCACCGGCCGCGCCTGCGCAGACGCCAACTGAGGAGTCGCGCTCGGCGCGGCGCCGGCGTCAGCGACAGGAGCGGCGTGCTGCCCGCGCCCAGGAGCGCGAGCGCGCGAGGCTGGAGCGCGAGAGGGTGCTCGAAGAGCGACGCAAGGCCCGCGAGGAGCGCCAACGTCCTCAGGAGGAGCCCCGTCCTCAGGAGGAGCCCCGCGCGGAACCCATGGCCCCCAAGGGCGAAGAGGCCAAGGCCACCACCGACCGGCCGACCATCGAGTGGACGCCGCCTGGCGTGGTCGGGAAGGAGCCGGAAGAGCCGGCGCCCGCGAAGCCGGAGACGCCGGCGGTGGCAGACGCGCAGCGCGCCCATGAGGAACGCGCGATCCGCGATGCCACTGAGCGCGCGGCGATGGCTCGTCTGGGCCAGGTCGAGGAGCGCGCTGCTTTGAGCGCCGCGACGGGCGAGGAGGAGAGAGCCCGGGCCGAGGCCGAGCGGCGGATCCGCGACGCGGAGCGCAGGCAGCGGGAAGCCGAGAAGCGTATGGAGCAGGTGGGACTGGAGACAGACGAGGGCGTCGGGGAGCCCGCTGAGGCGGCCCAGCGCCTGGAGGAGGTGGAAGTGGGCGCCATGGAGGAAGGTAGGGCTGAGCTGGCCGACGAGCTCCAGCAGGCGGAGGCACGATTGGCGGATCAAAAGCAGCGCACAGCGGAGGCGCTGGAGCAGGCCGGCAAGCGGTTGGAGCAGGCCGAGGCGCGTGCAAGCGAGGCCGAGGCGCGAGCGACGAGGGCCGAGCGACTCGCGAAGCTGAAGACCGAGGAGACAGAGCACGAGGAACGCCTGCGGGAGATGCTCGATCGGATTGCGCAGGCCGAGCAACGTGCCTCCGAGGCCGAGCAGCGCGCTCGCGAGGCGGTGAACAGGATTTCCGGGCTGGTCGAGCCGCCCCGGCGCGAGCCAACACCGGAGCCGGCCCCGCCGCAGCCCGGGCCGACGTTCGCAGAACCGGAACCCGAGCCCCCGCGTGTGGAGCCGGAACCCGAGCCCCCGCCGAGCTCGCCCCCGGCCGTGGCCGACCTCCCCCCGCCATCCTCAGCGCCTCACTCCGAGGGGAAGCTGAATCTCAACGAAGCGACGTACGACGATCTGCGCCGTCTGAAACTGTCGGTCACACAGACCGGCCGGGTGCTCGACTACCGCGAGAAGTTGGGCGGCTTCAAGTCGCTCGACGAAATCGACGGCATCGCTGGCTTCCCGCGTGACGTTCTCGACGAGCTGAAACGGAAGCTGACGATCTGATCGTGCCTCAGTGCTCTCCGTCGTCAGTTCCGTCGCGCTTAGGCGAGCAAAAACCGAGTCAGCCGAGGACGCAGTGAGCGTGGCGTGCCTGAATGGCACGCGAGCGAGCGAGGACGAAGGCTGGCGAAGGTTTGAAGCCGCCCAACGCGGCGGTACTGGCGGCGGCGAGCACTAAAGACCGTAGCTCTCCATCAGCTTCAGCCAGATCTCGCTGCGCGTCGGAAAGCACGGCACCGCGTGCCACAGCCGCTCCAGGGGCACCTGGCCGACCACGGCGATCGTGGCCGCGTGCAGGAAATCCGCCGTCTCAGGCCCGACGAACGTGGCGCCGACGAGTACCCGACGCTTCTCGTCCACCACGATCCGGGTCGTCCCCGGCATGTTGCGTCCGTGGAAGCTCGCTCCGGCGGTGCCCGAGGTCGGGGCATCGACTGCGCGTGCCTCGATCCCGGCCTTTTCGGCTGTGGCCAGGGTGTGGCCGACGGCAGCAACCTGTGGATCGGTGAACGTGACCCGCGGTGAGCCGTGCTTGTCCGCGGTGGCAGCGACCTCCTTGCCCAAAATGTGATCGCCGGCGATTCGAGCCTGGTACTTCCCCATGTGGGTGAGGAGCGCCCTGCCGTTGACGTCGCCGATCGCGTACAGCCAATCCGATCCGTCGACTCGAAGCTGGTCGTCGACCTCTAGCCAGCGTTCCGCCGCGATCCCCACCGTCTCCAGGCCGATCCCTTCGGTCCGAGCCCGCCGGCCAACCGCTACCAGGAGCTCCTCAGCGGCGACGCTCGTCCCGCCCTCTAGCCGGACCGTGACCTCGCCGTGCCCGCCGGCCACCGCCTGCGCCTTGGCGCCGGTGTGAACATCCACGCCGGCCTCGCGCAGCGCGTCGGTCACCTGCTCGCTGGCGAACGGTTCCTCGTTCGGGAGCAGGCGATCCATCGCCTCGATCAGCGTCACCTTGGAGCCGAGGCTCCCCCAGGCCTGTGCCAGCTCCGCCCCGACCGGACCGCCACCCAGCACCGCGAGGCTCTTCGGGACGCGCTTCGAGGTAGTCGCCTCGCGGTTGTCCCACGGCTTCGCCTGCGGGAGGCCGTCGATCGGCGGGATCGCCGCGGACGTACCGGTGGCCATCACGATGGCCCGACGGGCGACGAGCGTGTCGTCGCCCACCTTGACCCGCCGCTCGCCGTCGAGCGCCCCGTTCCCACGGAACAGCTCTATGCCTCGCTCCTCGAGCCAGGGAAGCTGCCCCGAGTCGTCGAGGTCGTGGATCACCTCGTCGCGTCGAGCCAGCGCCGCTTCGGCGTCCAGCTCACCCGTCACCGCCTCCGCGGCGCCCGGAACCCTTCGTACCTCGGCAAGCGCCTCTGCCGGGCGCAGCAGCGCCTTCGAGGGCATGCACGCGTAGTAGGAGCACTCGCCCCCGATCAGGTGGTCCTCGACGATGGCGACCTCCAGCCCGCCCTCGGCGATTCGGCCGGCGCACACCTCTCCCGGCGGGCCGGCTCCGATCACCACGACGTCGAATTCACGCTCGCTCATCCCTCCTCCTCAGTGTTCGCTTGCCCAGTGCCCCGTCAACCAATGGATGCTCGCCATTGATGGACGCGGCACTAGGAGCCTTTCAGCTGCTTCGGCCTCACGTATGCGACCAGCTCCGCGCTTCGGTGACCGAGCTCGCTCCACTCGCCGGCGAAGGCAAGGGTTGCCAGAGCCGCGGTCGGGAACTTCGCTCTCACCCGCTCGAGCTCGGAGCCCCGCCCGGCCAGATCGAGAGCGAGCTCTTGGATCGCCGGCTGGTGTCCGACCAGCATCACCGACTCCGCGTCGTCCGGCACCGCGCGCAGCTGTTGCATGAGGTCCTCGGACGATGCTCCATACAGCCCGCGCTCGATCCGCACCTCCACCGGGTCGAGCGCCGGCATCAGCCTTTCGAGTGTCTCGCGCGTTCTTCTCGCCGAGGAGCACAGCACCAGTGCCGGCCGGATTCGCTCCCGCTGTATGTGCTCGGCGAGCAGCGCCGAGGCCCGGCGGCCGCGCGGCGCGAGCGGGCGATCGTGATCGTCGAGGCCGGGGTCATCCCAGCTCGACTTCGCGTGACGTAGGAGAAAGAGGCGCTTCATCCGGGGAAGGGGGTGTCGGCCCTAACGATCGCGGATTCTCCAGTACTTCAACAGCTGCAGTTTGAGGGGCCATGGACGGGTTCCTGCCGCATAGCGACAAGAAGGCGGCCAGCGGGCCGATCTCAGCCCGCGTCCCACCCCGCACGCGAACCCGCACGGTCAGCTGCCTCTCCAGCTACCCTTATGGGAGACATAGCACGGGGACGACAGGCTTCGATCTGGTCGATCCGTGCGAACGGTTGCAGGCCGAGGTTCCCGGAGGCCTCGCTAAACACCGGGAAAACCAATATGTGCGGACCACGAGTTCGCCCTCGCCACTTAGCTCAAACTAAGTAGGTGAGAGTCGGCCCTCCTTCGGCCCGTGGGGAGGGGCACCGGCTTCAGAAACGGGCTCGCCCGAAGCGGTACGTCCTCGCCGCCAGGGGACTTCTCAGGGGACTGGCCTTCCGGACTCACCCGCCGGCGCGGACCCGGAAGGCGAGACTAAAGCGCCGGCTAAGCCTGTAGAAGCCTTCGCATCGAGACCGGACACGGGGGTTCGATTCCCCCCGTCTCCACTACTCAGACTCTCCACACGACTTCCAGCTTTCTCAAGCCCCGTCGCCGCGACCGAGCTGCCGCTCCATGCGAACCGTGGTCCCGTGCTCCGATCGCTCGACATCCACGCGGTCCATGAAGTGGTTCATCAAGGTCAAGCCGCGCCCGCCACGATCTTGACCGCGGGGCGGGCGCCAGCGGCCGTAGTCGCGCACCATCACCACCAAGGTGGGGCCTTCCCTGCGAGCCTCGACCTCAATGGATCCTGGCTCCCCCGGAGGGTAGGCATGCGCTGAGGAGTTGGCGCAGGCCTCGTGGCAAGCCGCCACGATCTGCCAGCCCTCGTCCCGGTCGACACTCTGGTCGGCCAGCCAGGCCTCCACGGCGCGACGGATCGGCGCCAAGGCCGTGGGCTCAGCCGGAGTGGTCAGCTCGAGTTGCTCGTCTGCCGTCCTGTCAGCGCGCATCGGCGGGTGCGACATCGTCCTCTGGCCCATGGCGCCAGCGCATGGAGGAGAAATCTAAACACGCTTCGGCGTTCCGCGAGCGGAGTGCGGGGGCGACCCGACTGTCAGGTCCCCTTGCGGTGGGATAAGCTTGCTTAGTCAAACAACCTTGGGGTGGAACTGACTGCGACTAAAGCATCTCCCTCGGTCACGGCCGTCGGTCATCTGATCGGTGCGCACGCGGCGCTCACCAGGCAGCTCAGCGCGCAGCTGGTTGCCGAGCACGGCGTGACGATCAACGAGTACGAGGTGCTGCTGCTGCTCGCCAGTGCACCGGAGCGGGCAATGCGACGCGTCGATCTCGCCCATCAGGTTCGGCTCTCTCCATCCGGCGTAACGCGGCTGCTCGACCGCCTCGAAGCGGCCGGCCTGGTCGGCAAGGCATCTTGTGCGACGGACGGGCGCGTGAGCTACGCCAAATTGACCACGGCAGGGATGGCGAAGCTCGAGGCGTGCGCCCCGGACCAGCTTGCCGCCGCCGAGCGCCTGCTCGGCGAGCGCTTCGACGATGACGAGCTCGCCTCGCTGATCGAGCTCCTCGGACGGCTCTCGGGCTAGACCGGCTCAGGCGTCGAGGATCGCCCTGGCGAGACTCGGGTCGAAGGGCTCCGTTCCCGGCACCAGCCCCACGCCCGAGAAGGAGCTGTTGGCACGCATGTAAGCGAGCTCCTTGCTCAGATCGCCGACCCCGTTTGAGCCCGCGGTGGGCAGGACCTGGAGCGTGCTCAGCACGCCGATCGCCCGGCCGGAGGCGTTCAGGAAGCCACTTCCGGAGTCGCCTGGAATCCCAGGCGTCGCCGTGTACACGGTGTGGCTCCAGCCACCGCCAGTGTTCTGAACCACTACCCCCTGCTTGGGGCTGAGCTTGGTGACTCCACCACGCAGGGAGGAGCTGCCATAGGAGTAGACGGTCGAGCCCAGGCCTCCCGCGGCGCCGACGCCGGTTGGGCCGCCGAACCCGGGCACCGATGGATTGACCTTGCCGACGTCCGCCGGATTGATCCTGACCAGGGCGAAGTCGTTGTAGGCGCACGCGTTCGCGTTCGTCTCGCCCCTGGCCTGCATCGTGAGCCAGGAGTTGTAGACCATGACGCCTGGTCTGCTGGCGCCGGTCACCTCGACCCGGGTGCCAACCGGCAGCGAGGCGGTGTCGCATCCGTCGGTGCTGGTTTGGTCGCCCGTACTCGAGCAGTGGGCCGCCTGGCCGAGGTAGACATTCGAGCCTTCGGTGAAGACGAAGTTCGAAGTGCACTGACCCCCGTCAGTGAACGTCATCACCCCGGGATGCACGGTCGCCTGGCCAGCCGGCGCCCATGCGAAGGCGACGCCCGGGGCGATCGCCGCGATCGCCGCTGCCCCAGTGGCCACACAGACAGCGAGCAAGTGCCGTTTCATGGACCACCTTCATACCCGCCTGCAGCGCTCGCATGCGCGCGGCCCGCCCCGGGACGCGAAATCCCTTACCGCAATCGGTTAGCGAAGGGCAACCCGGCAGACCGAGAGTTGCTTGGGGGCCCCTGTCGCGCTCAGCCGCCGGCTGCGGCCGAACTTGAAGATCCCGGGATCCAGCGCTGGGCGGGCCGACTCGGAGACCAGCACCTCGCCCCCCTTGGCGGCCTCACCCACTCGGGCCGCGATGTTGACGTCGACGCCGAGGTAGTCGGCGCCGACCCTTCGTGGGCGTCCGACGTGAACGCCTGCGCGAAGCTCTGGCGTGTGCCCGTGAACCTTGATCCGGCCCAGCTCGCCCTGTGCTTGAAGTGCGGCGTGAACTGCCTCTTCGGGGATGCCGAACACCGCCATCGCGCCGTCGCCGAGCCGTTTCACCAGGCTGCCCCCATGTGTGGTGATCGCCGCGTCCTCCGCGGTGGCGACCTGGCGCAGCAGCTCGAGGGCAGCCTCATCGCCAGCTTCGAGCGCCCAGGAGGAGAAGCCCACGATGTCGGTGAACAGGATCGCGATGTCGACCTTGCCCCGACCGCGGCCTTGGGCTTCGGAGAGTGCCTGCCACGCCTGCAGGGCGCCCAGCCCGAGCTCGCGAAAGGCGCTCGGGCGCTCGGGCTGGACCTCGGACACCAGGCGGCCGATCCGCTGCGGCACCTGGGTGCCGCTGGTCGAAAGCGCGTCGCCGTACCGATCGTCGCCGGGAAGGAGTCGCCGGATGAACCTGGCCGTTGCCACCAACTGGGGCCTGGAATCGGTGCGGCGAGCTCGCTCTCGAAGTTTGGGTTTGCCAGAACTCGCCGGAGGCTCGGCGCTCGAATCGCGATGGTCACTCACAGAGCGGAATCGTCGCCCATTTCGTGCCTGCGTGCATCGGCCCGGTCCGATGGGTCGAGAACAGCCGGCGCTAGACGTCGAGCAGGATCCCCTCCGGCCCCAGGTTGATCACCCGGGTCGGCCCGATCCTGGATTCCTCGCCCCAGCTCTCGTGGATGTGGCCGCAGAGGGCCAGGCGGGGGCGCCTGTTCTCAATCGCGCGGAGCACGGCTTCGCTGCCCAGGTGCTTGCCGGTGCTGCTGACGTCGACGTGGCCGTGGGGCGGCGAGTGAACCGCGAGTACGCATCCCTCGGGACATGCCTCGAGTAGCTCGCCGGCCGCCTCCTCGGTGAGGTCGAAGCTCCAGTCCCACGGTGTCACCGGCACGCCCGCGCCGAGGCCGAAGAAGGCGACCCCGTCGATTTCCGCGCCCTCGCCGTGCAGGATCACGGCCTGCTTCCAGCCGGCGCAAGCCTCCCGCAGCGCGTCCTCGGTCTCGTTGTTGCCGGGAACGAGCACCGCGGGCACCTCGATGGTGCGAAGCGCCTCGATCGCCTCGGTCAGGCCCGAGTGGACCGAGGCGAAATCGCCGACGCCCACGACGACGTCCGCCTCGACGCTCCTGGATGCCAGGCGCTGGGCCTGAGCGAGGTCCGTGTGCAGGTCGCTGAAAGCCAGCAGCCTCACGTCGCTACGACTCCACTCTGTGGTTGGGCTCGAGCCGTGCGGCGAGCTCCAGTGTCGCGCTGTCGAGCTCGGCCTCGCGCAACTCGTGGCGCTCGCCCAGGCCCGAGAGGATCGCCTCCTCGGTGGCGGCCAAGCCGACCTCACCGACCTCGTCCTCGACGCTGCCGACGGTGGCCGGGTCCCAGTCGAGGCCGAGCGCGTCGTAGACGGGCACCAGCACGTCGCGAATGGTCTCGGTTCCGCCCACCACCACCACCGCGCCGCGATGGGCCGCCCCGGCGATCAGCCGCTGGCCGATACCGACCAGCTTGGTACGACCGCCCGCGTTGACGCTCCAGGCGCCCGGGCAGTACTCGCGGGGGACCTCGCCCACCCGGGCGTCTACGCCCATTCCGCCGAGCGCGGCCGCAAGCAACTCGGCCATCTCCCGGAAGCGTTCCGTGGTGCGAGCCGCGGGGCGGCAGTCCGGAACCGCCCACGAGCAGGCCAGGGTTCGCTGGTGAAATACGGCGGCACGGCCACCGGCGAGGCGCAGCACGGGCTCGAACCCTGCTTGGTGAGCGGCACGCACAGCGGCCGCGAAGCCCGGACTGGCGCGATCCTGGCGAGAGAAGGCGAGGATCGGCCCGGGACGGTGAAGGCGAAGCGTCGCGGGCAGCTCGCCGGCGGCGACCCGGTCCAAAATCGCGCGGGAAACGGCCGTCCCGAAGGCCGGGCTGTCGGGAAAGGGCCGGCGGACGACGCACAGCGGCGCGCGATCCATGCGAGTAGGTACCCCGCTCGGTCCGACAAATAACGCCACACCGTTGGCTTGCCGGCACCGAGGTTCTTTGAGGAACTGCTCATAGAGCTTCCGGCGCCGCGTACCCGTTCGCCACAAAAGCGCTGCTAACAGGGACTTTCGGCGCTCGTGCACGGGCGGGCCATGTGTGACCGCCATCACACACAAACGCCTGTTCCCCTGGCACTCTGCCCGTCCGTCCACGGACAGCCCCTCGGGCACGCGCCGCCGATCGGCGCGCTGATTAGGCCGCCCAGGGGACTTGAGAAGCCCGGTCAGGCCGGAGCGCTGAGCGAAGGCGTGCGTGCATGTGTACCGCGCCGCTTCGCCGTTGGCGCGCGGTTGCGCCACAACGGCGCCGGGTGGCACCGAACGGAGGTGGTTCATCCGTGTTCGCCGCAAGACGAAAGCTGATTGTCGCCGCAAGCGCCCTCGGGCTCGGCCTGAGTGTCGCGAGCCAGGCGATCGGCGCTCCGGCCCATTCCCCCGCCAAACAGCGGTCGGAGGCACGGAATGCCGATCACGTCAGGCTTCCCCTGCTCGACCGGCCCGGCGATCAGTTGAACAGGTCGCTCGAGGTGGCTCGTCGCCAGGTCCGACGCGCCCAGGCGGCGGCGTCCACTCAGTCGACGGAGGGCCCCGCCGGCGGCTATCCGACGCCCGAGTCGGTCGGCGTCTCGAGTGCCACCCTGAGCGGGATTGCCTCCTGCGAGTCCGGTGGCGACCCGACCGCGGTCTCGGCTCGACGGTGCCTACCGCGGCAAGTACCAGTTCGACTACGGCACCTGGGCGGCGGTCGGCGGAGCGGGCGACCCAGCCGCCGCGCCCGAGGCCGAGCAGGACTATCGCGCCGCGCAACTCTATGCTCGCGGCGGCTCGAGCCCCTGGCCGAACTGCGGCTGAGCGCAGCGGCGCCCCAACCCGCTAACCGCGGGGTCGTTGGCTGTCGATGTCTAGCCAGTGGACGTGAACCAGTACGTGCTCGTGCGCGGCGCTCGCCAGACGCGGGGGGCGCTGGCGCGCTGGAACGAGGAGCCGTGGCCGGTGTTACGGAGCTGGGTCCGCGGCGGCTTGGCGGTCGCAATCGCGCTGCTCGCTGTCGTCTGGATCATCTCGTCCGTAGCCCAGCCCGACCCGACGCCGCTCTCCATTCTCGGCGTCACCGAGGCCCCCAGCGCCGCCAGCGTGCTTTACATCCTGTTTGGCAACTCGCTGGTCCTCGCGCTTCACGCGTTCGCCTGCGTCGCGGGCTTCATCGCCGGAGCGTCGCTCCCGCTGGCGGCAGAGCGGCGCACCGGCGCCTCGCGCTGGATCCACGAGAAGGCGAGGCCGGTGGCGTTCGTCTGGGTGATCGCCGTGACTTGCTTCTCCCTCGCGACCCAGGCCTACGCCCTTGGCTTGATTGGCGCCACGCTCGCCTACCAGCTCGAGATCCCCGCCGGGGTGCTGATGCTGACCGTGCTGCCCCACGCGCTTATTGAGCTCACGGCCCTCTTCCTGCCGCTGGCGGCGTGGACGATCGCCAGCCGGAAAGGAGAGTGGGGAGACCTGCTCGCGGCCACGGTGGCGACCGTCACCGTGGCGATCCCCGCGCTGGTGCTCGCTGCTCTCTGGGAAACATACGTCTGGCCGCAGATCCTGGAGACCGTGTCGCCGATCGCGTAGGCCCTAGGCTGCCTCGCCGTTCTCCTTGGGCTCGGTGACCGCCTCTGGACCCAGCAGGGCGCGCCGGAACACGCGCTGCTCGTCCTCGAACAGGAAGCCCCACAGGTGGCGGCGCTCGAGCAGGGTGCGGCGCTTGGTCTCGAGCACGGCCTTGCGCGGCAGGCCGGCGATCCGTTGACCGAGCTCCAGCCCCCTCGTGACGACGTCGCCCTCCACGACCTCGCGCACGATCCCCATCCGCTGCGCCTCTTCCGCCTTCACCAGCTGGCCCGTGAGACAGAGCTCCTGGGCGACGGTTGCCGGGAGCACGGCGCGCGCCGCCGCATAGCTCGGCGGGATGCCTCGCGGCAGCTCGGGATAGCCGAAGATCGCCGAGGCCGAGGCAATCCGCAGGTCGCACAGAAGCGCCAGCGCGAAGCCGCCCGCGATCGCTGGGCCGTTGATCGCGGCGACGATGGGTCGGCGGCAGCCGCCGACCGCCTCGAAGGCAACGGTGCTCGTCTCGACCAGCTGCCTGCGGTGCTCCAGGTCGCCGCCGAACTGCGTGGTGTCCATCCCCGAGCAGAATGCGGTGCCAGCTCCCGTGAGCACTACGCAGCCCACCTCGGCGTCGCCCGACAGGCCGTCGAAAGCGTCGCCGAGCTCCAGCCGCAGCTCGATCGAGAGCGCGTTTCGCCGCTCGGGGCGGCGCAGGGTGACGAGCGCGACCTCATCGTGGCGCTCGATCGACAGCAGCCCGGCCACGGCGCAATGCTATCCACGCCTCCTCGCCTGACACACTCCGCCCAATGAGCACCGACGGCGCCAGGGAAGCGCAGACTGCCGCCGGTCCGGGCGAGCGCGGCACGACCCCGGCGGAGGCGATCGAGCGGACCAGGGTCCGCGCCCCGACGCGGGGAAACCGCAGGCTCGAGGCGCTGCTCGACGGAGTCAACGCGGACGCGGAGCTGCGGGGCTGGTGGCACATGGCCCAGGTGACTTCGGAGCGGTTGGGGATGTCCGATCACTCCTGGGTCCACGTCCAGATCGTTCTCAACATCGGGCTGCGCCTGCTGCGCCTGCTGGCCAAGGCGGGGGTCGAGCCGGTGATGGTCACCGACCACGGGATGGGCCGCCGCGACGCCGAGGTGGTGGTTGCCGCGGGGGCGCTGCTTCACGACGTCGGCATGTCCATCCACCGCACCGATCACGAGGCCTACAGCCTGTTCCTCGCCGAGCCGAAGCTGAGGCAGCTTCTCGAGGATGTCTACGACGAGCCGGAGCGCACCGTGGTCGTCTCCGAGGCGCTACAGACGATCATCGGCCATCGGCGCCGAGGCGAGCAGCCGTACACGCTGGAGGCCGGGGTCGTGCGGGTTGCCGACGCGCTCGACATGGCCCATGGGCGCTCCCGGGTGCCGGTCGAGTCGGGCCGGGTCGGCATCCACGCCCTGTCCGCCGCGGCGATCGACGAGGTGGGGATCGAGGCGGGCACCGACCGCCCAGTCAGGGTCGAGATCAAGATGAACAACTCGGCCGGCGTCTTTCAGGTCGACGACCTGCTGGCGACCAAACTGCGCGGTACCCCGCTCGAGAGTCATCTCGAGGTGCTCGCGACGATCGAGGGCGAGACCGAGAAGCGGCTGTTCACGGAGTTCCGGCTGCCGGAGGGCTAGGAACGCGTCGAAGCGCGGCGGCTACGGCTTGCGGGCTCGGACGATGGCCGACCCTGCGTGCGGGTGGACGCGATGGGTTTCCCGGATCTCGATCCGCTCCAGTCCGGCGCCTGCGAGCTGGCGACGAACTCCTCCACAGTGAGGGCGCCGGCGATGCAGCCCGTCCACTGCCGCAGGTCGTGGCGGGTGGCCTGATCCAGCTCCGCGTCGGCGACCACGTCGGTGACCGCGAAGCGACCTCCCGGCCGGAGCACGCGCGCCGCCTCGCGGAAGACCTGGGGCTTGTCGGCGGAAAGGTTGAGGACGCAGTTCGAGATGACCACGTCGACGGACTCGTCGGGCAGCGGGATTCGCTCGATCGTTCCCTTAATGAACTCGACGTTCTCCACGCCGGCGGCCAGATGGTTATGGCGCGCCAGCTCGAGCATCTCGTCGGTCATGTCGAGGCCGTACGCCTTGCCAGTCGGGCCGACCCGACCGGCCGACAGCAGGACGTCGATCCCGCCGCCTGAGCCGAGATCGAGGACCGTCTCGCCGTCGTGGAGCTCGGCGACAGCCGTCGGTTTCCGCAGCCCAGCGAGGCCAGCTTTGCCGCCTCGGGAGCGAATCGCGCTCCTCGCCGGAGTAGCTCGGCGCCGATACGTCCCGTCCCGTTCCGCCAAGGCGTCGGCCCCGCAGCCGCATGAGGACTCCCCCGGGCCACAGCAGCCGGCGGTGCCGGCACTCGCGGCCTTGGCGGCCTCGGCGTAGCGCTTGCGCACCGCCTCGCGGATGTCGCTCGGTGGTTCGGGCTGGGATGCTCATCGATCCTCCTTCTGCGTGGTGACGATTTCGGTGACTCGGCGCTGGCCCGCCGGCCATGCGGAGAGCTCCTCCACCGCCTCGGGGTGGACGTCGTAGTAGGCCCACAGGCCGCGGCGTTCGAGCCGACGATGCCGGCCTCGCGCAACACCTTCGAGGTGGTGGGAGACGGTGGGCTGGGACAGCTCGAACAGCGGCACCAGCTCGCAGACGCAGACCTTGCCGGCGTGCTGGCGCAGCACGTCGACGAGCTGGAGGCGGATCGGGTCGCCGAGGGCCTTCGCCACGGAGGCCATGCGCTCGGCCTCGCGACGCTCGATGTCCGGGTAGACCATCGGGCTCGCAGCAGGGCTCGCCCGCGGGGCGCTTCTGCTTCGGAGCCAGCTCCAAATCGACAGCCATCGATCTGCATCATCAATTGAAAAGACATATGTCAATGGAATATGATCCGAGCGAATGACCAAGGAACGTCCCCGAGGTCCTCTTCGTCTGTGTTCAGAACGCTGGTCGCAGCCAGATGGCCGCCGCCCTGCTCGATCGCTACGCGGATCGCCGCCTCCACGTGCGCTCGGCCGGATCGCAGCCCGCGGAGGAGATCAACCCCGCCGTGGTCGAGGCGTTGAGCGAGGTGGGGGTGGACATCTCCGCAGGAGTTTAGACGCCGGTGCCCTGGGCGCCGCGGCCCTCGCCGGCGGCGAAGCGCGCCGCCCCGCGGATGCCGGTCTCCACCGACGCGCGACCCAGGTCGGCCTCGAGAGTCAGGGCGTCGGCCATGGGCAGGCCGGCGCCCTCGATCGCGGCGCGGCGGTCGGAGAGCATCGTCGGTTGCGGAAAGGCAGCGAGCCCCTCGGCGATCTCCAGCGCCCGCTCGAGGTGTGCTCCCTCGGCAACGACCTCGTTGACGAGGCCCCATTCGAGTGCCTCGGTCGCGTCGAGCACACGGCCGGTGAGGATCATCTCGAGCGCCCGGCCCATGCCGACCACCAGCGGCAGCCGCTGCGTGCCCCCATCGATCAGGGGGACCCCGAAGCGCCGCTCGGTGAAGCCTAGGCGCGCCGTCTCGGTGGCGATTCGCAGGTCGCACCAGAGCGCCAACTCGAGTCCGCCGGCCAGGCACCAGCCGGAGATCGCCGCGATGGTCGGCTTCGACGCGGTGAGGCGAGTAAACCCCATCGGCCCTTCGGGTCGGGAGGCCACCGCGTCCAGGACGTCCGAGCTCAGCTCCGGGCCCGCCTGGGCCATCGCCTTCAGGTCGGCGCCGGCGCAGAACGCCTCCGGGCCGTCGCCTGTGAGCACCAGCGCCCGTGCGTCGTCGTTCGCCTCGAACTCGCGAAAGCCGTCGAGCAGCAGCCCGGCGGTCTCGACGTCAACGGCGTTGCGCCGCTCCCGTCGGTCGATCGTCAGCACCGCGGCGGCCCCGGTGCGCTCGTACCGAACCTTCGACACGAGCGGATGCTATGGGGGGCGGAGCCGCTCCAGCTCCCGGCGGAGGCGCTCCTTGCGGCTCTCCAGCCGGATCTGGATCAGGGACAGCACGGTGACCAGGATCGCGAAGAAGGCCATCACCGCGAAGGCGAAGAAGGTGATCACCTTGTCGTCTGTGCGTCCCCAGAGGCCGACGCCGTCGGCGGCCATTGCGGAGGGGGCAAGGGCAAGCACGAACGTCAGCACCGCGGCGGCGAGTGCGACCAAGCGGATCAGCCGGGCGGTGCTCACGGGGACGAACTCTAACCAGCATCCCGCGCCACTGCCCTTTCTGTGAACATCGGTGGATGGCCCAGCGGTTCGCCTCCGCCCGGCGAAGTCATTAGCCTCGCGACGCCGTGAGCGCCATCGAGGCCATCGTCCTCGGCCTCGTCCAGGGGCTGACAGAGTTTTTGCCGATCTCCTCCAGCGGCCACCTTCGGATTGTGCCGGCGTTCTTTGGCTGGGACGATCCGGGAGCGGCGTTCACCGCCGTAATCCAGCTTGGCACGATGGCCGCGGTGGTCGTGTATTTCCGCCGCGACTTGGCGCGAATCGCACTGGCGTGGGTACACGAGTTGAGTACCCCGTATCGTGCGCGCAGTCACGAGGCCAACCTCGGCTGGTTCATCATCCTCGGGACGATCCCGATTTCCGTGTTCGGGCTGATCTTCAGCGATCAGATCGAATCGGGGGCGCGTGATCTTTACCTGATCGGCTCGGCGCTGATCCTCTTCTCGTTTGTGATGCTGCTGGCCGATCGGTTCGGGTCGCGACGGCGCGAGCTCGCCGAGTTGAACATGCGCGACGGTCTGTTCATTGGCTTCGCTCAGGTCCTGGCCCTGATTCCCGGCGTTTCGCGGTCGGGCGCCACGATCTCGGCCGGCCTGTTTCGCAACTTGGACGGGGCCGCTGCCGCGCGGTACTCGTTCCTGCTTTCTGTCCCCGCAGTCGTCTTGAGTGGGTTGTTCGAGATGCGGAACATCGGCCACGGCGACGGTGCGTCGGTCGGGGCAACGATCATCGCCGCGATGGCCGCGTTCATCTCCGGGTATGCGGCGATCGCCTGGCTGCTTCGCTATCTGGCGACCCACTCCCTCGGGGTATTCATCGCCTACCGAATCCCGCTGGGGGTCCTGGTGCTGATTCTGGCGGCGACGGGCGCGATCAGCTGAGCACTTGAGGACTTGAAGGGAGTGGCCGGTTTCGACTAGCCTGGACATGTTCTGTGAGCGGGTGGCGCGCCGGCGCGGCCCCGGAGGGGTGGTCTCCAATGAAGGACTTGATGAAGGCGCGGCCATCGCCCGCGATGGTCGTCGCGCTGATCGCCCTGTTCGTGTCGTTGAGCGGCACCGCGGCGGCGCTTTCGGGCTCGAACACCGTGCAGTCCGACGACCTCGGCCCCGGTGCGCAGGTGACGGCGCCCGACGTGGCCACCAACGCCGTGGATAGCCCGGACGTCACGAACAACAGCCTCACGGGTGCTGACGTGAACGAGGCAAGCCTCGACGCCACCCCGCTTCGCACCCGAATTGCCCAGGGTGGCTGCCAGCCAGCGGTCGCGGGAACCGGCGCGATGGTCACGGTCGGCCCGCTCTGCATCGACAAGTACGAGGCCTCGGTTTGGTCCTCCCCAACGGGCGGCACGCAGTTCGGGACGACCTCCGACAACTACCCCTGCAACGACAACGGCCAAAACTGCACCAACATCTACGCCAGAAGCGTCGCCGGGGTGACGCCCTCGCGCTTCATCACCTGGTTCCAGGCCCAGCAGGCGCTCGCCAACTCCGGCAAGAGCCTGCCGACCAACGCCGAGTGGCAGATGGCGGTCGCCGGCACGCCGGACGGGGCCGCGTGCAACGTGAGCACCGGGTCGGTGGCGAACACCGGTGCCAGCGCTGCCTGCGTCTCCAACCACGGCGCAAACGACATGGTGGGAAACCTGTTCGAGTGGGTGGCGGACTGGGACGAGGAGGCGGGCGGCTGCGCCGTCGGGGGCGACCTCACGTGCGTTGGAAGTGCCTCCGGCGAGGCCTCAACCCGCATGCCCGGCGCCCTGGTTCGTGGCGGAAACGCCACCAACGGCACGAGCGCGGGCCCGTTCGCGGTCTCCGCCATCCACCCGCCGTCGACATCAAGTCCCTTCAGAGGTTTCCGCGGCGCCCGCTAGTGGAAAAGGAAGGCGCGCGACCCGGGGCAGGAGTGAGTCGCGCGCCGCACGAGAGAGGACTTCTCGCTAGTGCCAGTCTTGTTATGCCGGTTCGGCCGCTGGTGAAGATTCCGAGAAGCAGGCTGTGAAAGTTCTGTGAAGTTCTGCGAGCTAGGTCGTCATGACGACCGCCACGCCACTACCATGGTGTGTGGCTCAGACGTGCGAGGCGGGGCCGGTGGGACCGGCCTCCGCCTCGCGGCCACGCCTATGAGCGCCCAACCGGCAACACCTCGAGTAGCCGTCATCGACGACGACTCCGGTTTTCTTCGCGTGCTCGCCAAGCGTCTCGAGGGGTCCGGCTACCAGTACCGGATCCTTTCCGGACCGGTGCCCGCCGAGGAGCTGGCGGCGATGAAGCTGAACGCCCTGCTGGTCGATCCGGCCCTGCTCGGCCCACTCGCCTGGGAGTTCCTGGAGCGCATCTGCGGGATGCTGCCGGGTCTCGGCGTGATCGTCTGCACCCAGGGCGCCACGGTATCCCAGCGCGTCCGCGGGCTTCGCCTCGGCGCCGACGACTGGATCTCGAAGCCGTGCCACCCGGAGGAGGTGATGGCGCGGATCGAGGCCGTAGTCCGCCGTCACCGGCGGGGCCAGACACGCGAGGACCTGGGGCCGCTGGTCGCGGGCGAGCTGGAGATCATGCCCGACCGGTTCCAGGCCTACGTCGGCGGCGAGAGCCTGGAGTTCACTCGCCGCGAGTTCGAGCTCCTGGGCGTGCTCGCCGAGCACGCCGGCAAGGTGCTCGAGCGCGACGAGATCTACCGGCGTGTCTGGGGTTATTCGATGATCCACGGCGATCGCTCGGTGGACGTGTTCGTGCGTAAGCTCCGCTCCAAGCTTCAGAAGCGCTCGCCGGGATGGGACTACATCCACACCCACTTCGGGGTCGGCTACCGCTTCGATCCGCAACCGGTGGCGCCGGGCGCCGACTTGGTGCCGGGCGAGCGGGGGGTCCCCGAGGGCGCGCCCGAGGCCTCAGAGGTCGAGGCCTTGAAACCCGCAATTTCCTAGAAACGCGACGCCCTCGAGCAGACGGTCCCCAAGCCTTGGCGCTTGGCCCGCTGGTGCCTGGGCGACAAACCATTCCGGGGCCCGACTTCACCGGTTTTTAACAAGTTGGCCACCTGCGGGTAACAGGTCCGGTCATGGCCGCTGGCACGCTGCCGCGGCCCAACCTAGACGAAGGAGCCTCTCTAAGTGATTTCTCGCAAGTCCACACTTGCCATATTCGCCTGCGGTCTGCTCGCCATCGGCATTGCGGCGTGCGGCGACGACGACGACGGAGGCGGCAGCAGCGACCTCTCCGGCAGCGTCAGGGTGGATGGGTCGAGCACCGTGTTCCCGTTCGCGCAGGCGGCGGCCGAGTTGTTCAATGAGGACAACCCGGACGTCAAGATCAGCGTCGGTGAGGCCGGCACCTCCGGCGGCTTCGAGAAGTTCTGCGCCGGCGAGGTCGACATCACCGACGCCTCGCGGCCGATCGATCCCGAGGAGGTCGACGCCTGCAAGCAGGGCGGCGTCTCCTACACCGAGGTCCCGGTGGCCAACGACGGGATCTCGATCACGACCAACCCCGCCCTCGAGATCAGCTGCCTGACCACGGACCAGCTCAAGCAGCTCTGGAACAAGGGCTCGAAGGTCAGCAACTACAGCGAGCTCGGCGAGGATGCGGACTCAGGCCAGCCGCTGCCCGATGCCGAGGTGAGCCTCTACGGACCGGGCACCGACTCCGGCACCTTCGACTACTTCACCGACGTCATCAACGGCGAGGAAGGCGCCAGCCGGGACGATTACCAGCCGTCCGAGGACGACAACGTGCTCGTCCAGGGAGTGGGCGGCGACCAGAACGGGTTGGGCTACTTCGGGTTCTCCTACTACGCGCAGAACCCGGACACGCTGAACCTGGTCTCGGTCGATGAAGGCAATGGCTGCGTGGCGCCGAGCAACGAGACGATCCAGTCCGGTGAGTACTCGCCGCTGTCACGGCCGCTGTTCATGTACCCGAGCAACGAGGCGATCTCCAGGCCGGAGGTGCAGGCGTACATGCAGTACGTGGTGGACAACTACGAGGCGATTTCCGAGCAGGCGCAGATCGTCCCCATGGACAGCACCCAGGCCAGCGAGGCCTCGTCCGCCGTCGAGAAGGCGAGCGGCTAGGCGGGTAGCCGACGCCGGGGCGCCCCACGGTGGAAACCGGGACAAGAGCGGCGAGCGAGGCGGCGCCGGGGACTCCGGTCCTCGGCGCCGCACGCCGTCGCTGGGGCGAGGAGGCGATCAGGCTGGGGCTGTTCGCGGCGGCGGTGGTCTCGGTGCTGACGACGGTCGGGATCGTCGCCTCCCTGCTGGGCGAGACGATCAGGTTCTTCGAGGAGGTGGGGGTGTGGGCGTTCATCAGCGACGGCGACTGGAAGCCGCTCTTCGCCGACCCCCAGTTCGGCATCTGGCCGCTGATCAACGGCACCCTGCTGGTCACCGCCATCGCGGTCCTGGTGGCGATCCCGGTCGGGCTCGGCTCTGCCATCTACCTCTCTGAGTACGCAAGCGCGCGAACGCGGCGCGTGATCAAGCCGGTGCTCGAGGTCCTGGTCGGCGTCCCCACCGTCGTGCTCGGCTTCTTCGCCCTCACCTTCGTCACGCCCACGATCGTGCATGACTTCCTCGGCCTGGACGTGCAGGTCTTCAACGCGCTCTCCGCCGGCCTGGTGATGGGGATCATGATCGTCCCCACGATCGCCTCGGTTGCGGAGGACGCGATGTCCGCCGTGCCCGGCGCCCTTCGCGAGGGATCGTTCGGGCTCGGCTCCTCGAAGCTTCAGACCTCCACTCGGGTCGTGGTCCCAGCGGCACTCTCGGGCATCGTGGCGGCGATCGTGCTCGGCGTCTCGCGGGGGATCGGCGAGACGATGATCGCCCTGATCGCGGCCGGGCAGATTCCCAACACGGGGATCAACCCGACCCAGCCCTTCGAGACGATCACCACCTTCATCGGCGCCACCGCCAAGGGCGACAACCCGGCGGGGACGGTCGGCTACTACGCGATCTTCGCCTGCGGCATGACCCTCTTCCTGCTGACGCTGGTCATGAACGCGATCTCGATCCGCTTCGTGCGCAGGTACAGGCAGGCGTACGAATGAGCGCTCCTCCGCCGGCCCCCCCGTCCGACGCGACGGCCGCCGCGACCGTGCCGCCCGGAGCGCTGACGATCCCGCGGACCCCGCCGGCCGCTCGGCTCAAGGACCTCGCCTTCAAGGGCGGCATGCTCGCCTGCCTCGGGATCGCGATGATCACCCTCGCCGCGGTCCTGGTCCAGGTGTTCACCAAGGGCGTGGGTCAGCTCAGCATCAGCTTCATCACGGACCTTGGATCGTCGATCCCGGAAAGGGCCGGGATCGGGTCGGCCCTGGTCGGGACGCTGTGGGTGATCGGGGTGTGCATCGCCTTCATCGTTCCGGTCGGCGTGGCCAGCGCCGTCTACCTGGAGGAGTACGCGGACCGCGACCGCTGGTACAACCGGTTCATCGAGGTGAACATCCAGAACCTCGCGGCGGTTCCCTCGATCGTTTACGGCATCCTGGGCCTGGCCTTCCTGGTACGCGGCCCACTGAGCCTCGGCCACGTCGTCCTCGCCGCCGGCCTCACCCTCGCCCTGCTGGTCCTCCCGGTGGTGGTGATCGCCGGGCGCGAGGCGATCCGCGCCGTACCCCCCTCGATCCGTGAGGGCTCGATGGCCCTCGGCGCCACCAAGTGGCAGACGATCTGGAGACAGGTCCTGCCCGCATCCGTGCCGGGCTTCGCGACCGGGGTGATCCTCGCCGTCTCCCGGGCGATCGGCGAGGCGGCTCCCCTGATCGTCATCGGCGGGGCCGCCTACCTGAGCTTCTACCCGAGTGGGCTGGACAGCGACTTCACCGTCCTGCCGCTCCAGATCTTCAACTGGATCTCGCAGCCGCAGGAGGAGTTCAAGAACCTGGCAGCGGCCGGGATGATCGTCCTGCTCGCGGTCCTGCTGGTGCTGAATGCGGTGGCCATCTGGCTCCGCAACAAATACGAGAAGAAGTGGTAGGTGCTCGCTAGTGTTTGGAAAGGTGACTGACCCCGAGCGGGTGGAGCGCGAGCGCGCTGTGCCCGATATCCATACCGCCGTCCGCGGTGGCCGTGAGGGGGCCGGCGCACGGCCCAAGTTCGCTCGCGAGGCCGTGTTCGAGCTCTCGGAGGTGACTGTCTCCTACAGCGGCATCGCGGCGGTGGCCGATGTCTCGCTCGACGTCTACCGGAACCACATCACCGCCCTGATCGGGCCCTCCGGGTGCGGCAAGAGCACCCTGATCCGGTGCCTGAACCGGATGAACGACCTGATCCCGGCGGCGAGCGTCGACGGCAAGGTGCTGTACCACGGCCAGGATCTCTACGGCAGGCAGATCGACCCGGTCGAGGTGCGCAAGCGGATCGGGATGGTGTTCCAGAAGCCGAACCCGTTCCCGAAATCGATCTTCGACAACGTCGCCTTCGGCCCGCGAGTGCTGGGGCTGAAGGACGACGTGCACGCCCGCGTCGAGCGCGCCCTGCGCCGCGCCGCTCTGTGGGACGAGGTCAAGGATCGCCTGGACACGAACGCGTACGGGATGTCCGGCGGCCAGCAGCAGCGCCTGTGCATCGCCCGCTGCCTCGCCGTCGACCCGGACGTGATCCTCATGGACGAGCCGTGCTCCGCGCTCGATCCGATCTCGACCGGCAAGATCGAGGACCTGATGCTCGAGCTGAAGCAGGATTACTCGATCGTGATCGTGACCCACAACATGCAGCAGGCCGCTCGCATCTCCGACCGCACGGCGTTCCTGATCGTCGAGCTTGACGCCACCGAGAAGCACCGCACGGGCCGCGTGGTGGAATACGACGAGACCGAGAAGATCTTCACCAATCCGAGCGACCGGCGAACCGAGGACTACGTGACAGGCAAGGTGGGCTGATGGCCCCGGACGAGATTCGCCTCCACTATCGCGAGGAGCTCGAGCGGCTCGAGGGACGGGCCTTGGACGGCCTCGACCTGGTGATCGCGGCGCTCGATCGCGCCGTCGAGGCGGTCCAGCACCAGGACATCGAGCTGGCCGAGCTGGTGATCGCCGACGACGACGTGATCGACGGCCGCTACCTGGAGATCCACCAGGCGATCCTGACGCTGCTCGCGACCCAGGCCCCCGTGGCCACGGACCTGCGCCTGATCGCCGCGCTTTTGCACGTGATGAAGAACATCGAGCGGATGGGCGACCAGTGCGTCAACATCGCCAAGCTGATTCCGATCGCCGGCCACGAGCCGCCCGCGGACGAGCGGATGCTGAAGAACCTGGTGACGATGGGCAAGTCGCTGCGCGGGCAGATCAGGCAGGCGAAGCGCGCCTTCGCGGACCGCGACATCGACATGGCTCGCGACCTGGTGCGGCAGGACGACGTGATCGACAACCTCAACAAGGAGTGCTTCCACCGGGCGATCGAGATCGGCGACGAGCATCGACCGCCGCGAGTGGGCGATGACCATGATGCTGGTGGCCCGGGCGCTGGAGCGGATCGGCGACAACGCCGTCGACGTCGGCGAGCAGGTCGCCTTCCTGGTCACCGGCCTGTTCCGCGAGTTCGAGGACGCCTCGCACCCGGGCGGGGACGCCCTTCCCCAGCCCTCCTCTGCCTAGCGCGACGGATCTCAGCGCCGCTGCGCGCCGACCGCGTCTGCCGCCGGCCGACCACGTCCGCCGGGCTCAGGAGCTCCGCGGCGGAGCGGTACAGCTCCTCGGCGCGAGGGCGGTACGGCGGGTGCACCTCGAGCATCAGGGGCGCCCGGTGAGCGGCGAGGGCGGGCGCCAGTCGCTCCCACGGAAGGGTGCCCCGGCCAGGCGGCAGGTGGAGGTCGAGCCTCAGGGGGTCGACGCCGCTCTCGGCGCCGTTCGGTTGCCAGCGGGCGCCCAGGTTGTCGTGGAGGTGGAACAGCGTCACCGTGTCGAGCACCGGCTCGATCAGCGCCTCGAGCGAGGTCCGGCGGCGCTCGGCGACGATGTGGGCGTGGCCGAGGTCGAGGCAGATGCCCACGCGCTCCGAGCCGATCCGGTTGGCGAGGCCGCGGAGGACCATCGGGCTCGCGGACAGGGGCTCGGGCCCAGGGAACACCGGCGCCAGGTTCTCGATTGCGATCGTGACGGCCGAGCCGCTCGGCGCGCAGCGACAGGGCGGCAAGCGAGCGGGCCTCGAACAGCAGCGCGTCCTCGCTCTCGGGGGCATCCGGCAGGTCGCAGGCGTGGTAGACGACGTGCGTGGCGCCGATCTCGGCCGCGTAGGCGAGCAGGCCCTCGGCGGCGCGGTCTCCGTCGCGCGCTCCCAGCCTGAGACCGGGCGGTGCGTGAACCACCGGCTCCAGGCCGGCGGTCGCGAGCGCCGCCGCAAGCGCCGCTCGCGTGAGGCGTGCGAAGCGCGGATCGCGAGAGAACCGAGACCGGTGGCGCGTGGACCTGAGCCCGGGCAAAGCCCGCCGCCTCGAACGACTTCAGCAGCGCGCGGCGCCGCCCACCAGCCGCTTGGGACGTTCAGGCCGAGCCGGTTCGCGGGCCAATCCATACGCATTCCGAGCCGAGTTTGGACAGCCCCTCGGCGGGACGCCGTGAAGGCGCCGTGAACCGCATGTGAACGGGCCGTTACCGGCGCCTGGCCCGTGAGGTGGGGTGCCGCATCCGTTCCGTCTGACAAGATCGCCACCTGCATGCTCTACGCGGCGATCGACATCGGCTCGAACACGACGCGCGTGCTCGTCGCCGAGCCCACCGACGGCCAGCTTCGCAAGGCGATGGAGCAGCGCGCCTACACCCGGATCGGCAAGGCCTCGCAGCACAACGGCGCCGTCGACGCCGAGAAGGTCGCCGAGGTCGCGGAGGTGGTCGCCACCCAGGTGCGCCTCGCCGAGGAGGTGGGAGCCGAGGCGATCCGGACCGTCGCCACCGCGGCGATTCGCGAGGCGACCAACCGGGAGGAGATCGTGGCCGAGATCTCGCGGGTCGCCGGCGTGCCGGTGGAGGTCCTCAGCGAGCACGAGGAGGGCCGCCTCGCCTTCCTCGGCGCGACCAAGACCCTCGGCCATCCCGTGCGAGGGTGAGGTCGCGGTCGTCGACGTCGGCGGTGGGTCCTCCGAGGTCGTCCTGGGCAGCGCCAGCCGAGGGGCTGCGCTCCGTCCAGTCGTTCAAGATCGGCTCCGGCGCGCTCGCCGACGACTTCCTGTCCAACGATCCGCCCTCGCCCGCCGAGCTGCGGGCGGTGCGCGAATACATCGCGGAGTTCTTCGACGGGATCGAGTTCGAGCACCCGGAGCCAGGCCGTGGCCGTCGGCGGCAGCGCCACGTCGCTCCGCGCGCTGGTCGGCGCGGCGCTCGAGTACGAGACCCTGGAGCGGGCGATCCGGGTCCTGACGGGCGCTCCGATCGCCGACGTCGCCAAGCGCTTCGAGCTGGATCCGCGCCGGGTTCGCATCCTGCCCACCGGGCGTGCTGCTGCTCGAGAAGCTGTCGGAGCTGCTCGGCCAGCCGCTCCAGATCGGCAAGGGCGGGCTCCGCGAGGGCGTCATCCTCGACCTGCTGAACGGCGCCGCCAACGGCAACCCCCGCGCCCTCGCCGCCTGAGCGAGACCCCTGCAGCTCCCGCCTGCAAACGCGCGGACGCGTGTAGCCTCTCGCTGACGGGACGGCATGGTGCTCCACGACTCCAAGCTCTCCGCTCCTGACTTCGTCCGAGGCTCCGACCTCCTCGAGGGCGCGCTTTCGGTTCGCGCGAGAGGCCTACCGCGACGCGAGGGCCGGCGCGGGCAGACCAAGCTTCGCCACTCGGTCGAGGTGGCGAGGCTCCTGCACGAGGCCGGGTTCGACGAGGAAGTCGTCGCGGCCGGTCTGCTGCATGACGTGGTCGAAGCGACGGCCAGCGAGCTGCCCCAGGTCGCCGAGCGCTTCGGCTCCCGCACGGCAGGCGCTGGTGGAGGCGATGACCGAGGACGACGGGATCGAGTCGTACGAGGCGCGCAAGGCCGAGCACCGGGCCAGGGTGACGGCGCACGGATCGCGCGCGGCGGCCATCTACGCCGCCGACAAGCTCGCGAAGATGCCCCACCTGCGGGCTGATCCCGACTCCGCCTCCGAGAGGCAGCTCGCCCACTACCGGCAGACGGTGGAGACGCTCAGGGCCGGTCACCCCGAGCTTCCGTTTCTCGGCGACCTGGAGCAGGAGCTGGAGGCGGTGGCGGCGCAACGCGCGGCGACCGGATCTCCGATCGCGGCCAGGCGGCGCCCGCCCAGTAGCTATCGTGAGCCGCCGTGGCGCGGGCGCGACCGATCCCGGACCTGGCGGCGGAGGACACCTACGCGACGGCCGCGGCCAAGATCGTCGCCGTTCAGAGCCCGCGAGGTCGCCGATCACGCCCACGACGTGCTCGACGTGGCCGATATCGAGCGCGTCCACGACATGCGGGTGGCGACGCGGCGGCTGCGCGCGGCGCTCGAGATCTTCGAGCCCTGCTTTCCGCCCAAGGAGCTCGCCGCCGCGCTCGCCCAGGTGAAGGCGATTGCGGACGCGCTCGGCGAGCGCCGCGACCGCGACGTCGCGATCGCCGCCCTCGAGGAGTTCGCGGCCGGGATGCCGGCGCCCGGACCGGCCAGGGGTCAGACGCTGATCGAGCGGCTGCGGGTCGAGCAGGCCGAGGCGAACGAGGCGCTGGCGCCGTTCGTCGACGCGGGACAGCTCGCCGCCCTGAGCGAGCTCCTCTCCGAGCTCGTCGCGGCCGCCGAGGGAGCGCGGGGCGCTCAGGCGTGAAGGCGAGGCGCGTCAAGAAGCTCGACCCGCGTCGCCGCTGGCGGACAACGCGGCTCGAATCATCCGCGTCCGGCTCGACGAGATGCTGCTCCTTCGCCCCTGCCGCCCTGGAGTTCGACCGCATCGGCGACCAGCACGACATGCGCATCGCCGCGAAGCGCCTTCGCTACATCCTCGAGACGACCGAGTTCTGCTTCGGCAAGCCGGCGCAGACGGCGCGGCGCGGTGCCCGCGACCTCCAGGACCTGCTCGGCGAGCTGCACGACTGCGACGTGATGCTGCCCCGGGTCGAGGCCCACCTGGCGGCGCTTCGGGCCGAGGACGCGGCAGCCGTGCGGGAGCGCGCCGGCGACTCGCCCGACCTCGATCCACGCCTGGCCGCGCGGGCCCGCACCGGACCGCCTACCGCGGCCTCGAGGTGCTTGTCGTCTACGTCCAGGCACGGCGCAGGCTGCTCTTCGACCGGTTCCGTGAGTTCTGGGCGGAGCAGGAGCGCGCCGGCACCTGGAAGCGCCTGGAGCGGGCGGTCGGCCGGCACCTGCGGGCCGTGAAGGAGCGCCCGCAGCAGCGGCGCGGGCGAGCGGAGCGGCGCGCGCGCGCGAGGCCGCGTGCGCGCGGCGACCGCTGCCGACTGAGCTAGACCGTCCGAGGAAGGTCGCACTTCTGCGACCCGCGGCGGGTCGACCGACCATCGCCCGCTCGCCCAGCGCACCTCGGTCCCGTCGGCCAGTCGCGCCTTTGCCCGTCCACAGCGCGGGCGTCCCCACAGGGTCGCCTCGAGCGGCCGCTCGCGTTCCGCGACGTCAGCCGAGTCCCCCGGCGACGTGCTCGGCCGGGTAGGTGACCAGGATTGAGCCCGCCCGCACCCAGACGGGGATTCGCTCCGGCGGCGCCGGGACGCTCAGCTCACGTCCGCCGCTCACCGCCTCGCGGGTCCAGTAGTCCAGCCACTCGCCACGCGGGAGGTAGACGCGGCGCTGGGTGGCGCCCTGCTCGAGAACGGGGGCCACCCAAAGCGACGGCCCGAACAGGTAGGCATCGTCGATCGTCCAGCCGCGCGGGTCCGAGGGATCGACGAGGCACAGCGGCCGGATGATCGGCAGCCCGCAGCGGGCGGCGGTGGCCGCCGCGGCGCGGATGTAGGGAACCAGCCGCTCGTGGAGCAGCAGGTAGTCGCGGTAGGAGCGAAGCGTCCTTCGGGTCGTAGCGCCAGGCTTCCTGCTCGAAGCGGCCGTGGGCGTGCATCAGCGGGGTGAAGCAGCCGAACTGCACCCAGCGCAGCAGCAGCTCGCGGGGGCAGCGCTCCGCCAGACGGCGGCCGAGGTAGCCCCCGACGTCGTGCGACCAGTTGGAGAAGCCGCTCGCCGCGCGGTCAGCGTTGCGGCCACCAGCGCCCGCAGGGACCAGAAGTCGGAGGCTTGATCGCCGCCCCAGGTGATTCCGGTTGCCTGCTGGCCGGCCCACCCCGAGCGGCCGAACAGGACGCCGGTCTGCGGATGGACGTCGTCGAGCGCCCTCTGCATGGTCCGGCGGTAGAGCTCGCCGTACTGCCAGGCGGCCTCGGCGCCGCGACGCCCGTCCGCGAAGCGGGCGTCGGGCGGCAGGTAGTAGCCCTCACCGTCGTCGGCCTTGATGCCCTCGATCCCCAGCTCGAGCACGGCCCGCGCCTGGCGGCGCCACCAGCGCCTGGCCGCCGGCGAGGTGAAGTCGACCAGCGAGCCGCTGCCCATCCACCAGCGTCCCACCCAGGGACGGCCGTCGGCTCCCCGCACGAAATGGCCTCCCCAGGTGCCCTCGGCGTAGTTCGCCGCGGGTCGGGTGTGCAGGCGCTCCGACCCCGGGTCGCCCGGATCGCTGGCCGTCGGCCGAATCGAGGTTCACCCAGGGCGTGACCCAGACCACGGTGCGGACGCCCGCCTCCCGAAGCCGGCCGACCAGGCGCTTCGGGTCCGGGAACTGGAGCGGGTTGAAGACGCCAGGTGTTGTACTGGCTCTCCCAGGGCGAGTCGATGACGATCGCGTCCAGCGGCAGTGCGTGCTCGACGATAGCCTTCGAGATCCTCGAGCACCTCGCGCTCGTGCTCGTAGACGTCGCGGCTCTTCCAGTGCCCGTAGGCCCATTCGGGGAGCAGGGCCGGGAACCCGGTCAGGCGCAGGTAGTGACGGAGCCGGGCGGCGGGTGTGGGATCGGTCAGCAGGTGCAGGCGGAGCGGCCCGGCCTCGGACCGCTGCGAGACCGACGAGGGGCTCGGAGAGGTCGAGCTCCAGCCCGGCGCCCCAGGTCTCCGCCCACAGGGCCCAGCCTGCGCTCGAGAGCAGCCACGGCGCGGGCGCGCAGTCCCCCTGCGGGATGCCCCCGGTCTCCAGCATCTCCGGGGGGCAGTCGGGCCCCGTGTAGCGGCGGTCGGCGCCCAGGCGCACCAGCCTTCCTCGCTGGTCGAAGCCCTCCGAGTGCCTGGCCCCGAGCCCGGTCAGCCGCTCGCCGGAGCGACCCGGCCAGCTCGCGATCAGCCGGACCGACGCCGAGGGGCGGTCGATGTCTAGCTCGATCGTCACGCGCTCCTCGTCGGCGATCGAGACCCGGAGCCTCGAACGGGTCGCCGCCGGGAAGCTCGCCGGTCAGCTCGACGTGCGCGCTCGTCGCTGCGACGAAGCTCGGCCTCGGCGAGCTGCGCCGGCTCGCCTCGCTCCTCTTCCACCATGACTCCCTCGGTGAGGTGAATCAGCCTGTCGCCCCCGGACCATTCCTGGGCGAACAGGGTCAGCTCCTGGATCAGCCGGCGGCCCCCGCGGGCGAGGCGAATCGTCAACGGACTCAGCCCCACCTCGACCGCGAGCCGGCCGCGCGCGAGCGTGACCGTCCGTGCGCCTTGCTCGAGCCTCACGGGCACCACCCGAAGACCTTCCAGGGAATCCGGAGCTGCCCGGTTGCCATCCGGTTAAGGCCGATGCCGAGCGGCAAGTCGCTGTCTTCCTGCAAAAGCCCTGCTCCTGACGTTCACGGCCCGTTCACGGCGCGTTGCCCGCTTCTTAACCCGCCCGGCCCCCACCGGCGCGAAGCTGTGCCTGGAAAGAAAGGCGAATGACGGGAGCAACGATGATTCCCAGGATCAATGGCAGGCCGAGCGGGACGGCGCTGTTCGAGACAACCGGCGCGGAGGTCGCGAAGGCGAGGTCGACCTGCACTGCCACTCGACGGCCTCCGAGGCCGCGAAGCTCGGAATCCAGCAGAAGCCTCGGCCTCCCGGAGTGCGCGACGCCTCCGGAGGAGGTCTACGAGCTGGCCAAGCGGCGGGGCATGGACTTCGTGACGATCACCGATCACGACACGATCGACGGCTGCCTGGAGATCGCGGACCGTCCGGACGTGTTCGTTTCGGAGGAGCTGACCGCCTGGTTCGCCGGCGAGCCGCAGGCCGTACACGTGCTCTGCTACGGGATCGATCCGGAGGACCACGAGTTCCTCCAGGCGCACGCCGCCGACCTCGAGGCCTGCGCCGCGTACCTGCACGAGCGCGAGATCACCTGCGCGCTCGCCCATCCGTTCTTCGCCGTCGCCGCGCCGCTCGGACCGCGCCATCGGTCGCGCCTGGCCGAGCTGTTTCGGAGTCTGGGAGGTTCGCAACGGCTCGCGCGCCCGGGAGCTGAACATGCCGGCGGCGGTCTACACCGAGACCCACGGGGGCACTGGAATCGGCGGGTCTGACGATCACGCCGGCGTCGACATCGGGCGCACCTGGACCGAGACGCCGCCCGCCTCGACGCCGGAAGAGTTTCTGCGCCACGTGCGCGAGGGTCGCGCCGAGGCTCGAGGCGAGCAGGGAAGCGCCGCCAAGTGGGCCCACTCGGCGCTGGCGCTGGCGAGCCAGAGCGTGGACTCGCGAGCCCGCCCGGCGCTCAGGGACCGGAGCCTGTCGCCGGCTTGATGCCCTGAGAATCGGCCGAGCGCGTGGTCAGCGACGGCGTCCGAGCGAGGCGGCGCGCTGGCCGGCGATCTCGGGCCGGAGCAGGGCCGCGCCATGCTCCGCGCCTGGCTCGACAGCATCGATCTCGAGCCAGGCCGGGCGGGGCCGGGGACCGACGTCCGGTTGAGCTGATGCAGGCGGAGGGATTCAGCCATGCCGAGCTCTACCGGCGCGCGCGGCGGGCGCACGAGAGGCGCCTGCGCGAGGCCGTCGATCGCGTGACGGCCGCGGCCGCCGCGCGGGATGGCTACGCAGCCGCGGGAAGGGCCGTGTTCGACGCCTGCGTGCCCGTCGTGCCGTACGTCCCGGCGGCCACCTTCCTGGCCCGCGAGACGGCGAAGCTGGCCTCCCGGGACGGCGAGCCTCGCCGCGTGGCCCTGGTGGTCGACGCCGCGCGGTCGATGCACGGCGTCTCCCAGACGATCGACAGGATTCGCGAGCACGGCGTGCCTGGCTGGGAGGTCGAGGTGATCGGCACGGACCCGCGCGTCGATCGCCGCCTCCCGGCCGTCGCCGAGGTCGAGGTTCCCTTCTACGCCGGCCTCGAGGTCGGCGTGCCGAGCGTCCCGGAGCTGGTCGAGACGCTCGCCGAGGGGCGCTACGACCTCGTCCACGTCGCCTCGCCCGGCCCTGCCGGGGTCGGCGCGGCGATCTGCGCCCGGATCGCGAACATGCCGCTGATCGGCAGCTACCACACCGAGCTGGCCGCGTACGCCGCGATCCGCACCGGCGACGCGACGCTGGAGAGCCGGCATGCGCCTGGCCCTGGCGCTGTTCTACGGGCAGTGCCGAGATGGTCCTCTCGCCGAGCCCCACCGCGGACCAGTCGCTGGTCGGATCGGAATCGAGTCCGAGCGCATCGCCCGCTGGACCCGTGGGGTCGACCTCTCGCTCTACGACCCGGCCAAGCGCGACCCGGGTGCGTTTCCGGGCCAGGTGAAGGTGCTCTACGCCGGTCGCCTCACCAAGGAGAAGGGCGTCGAGCTGCTGGCCGAGGCGTTCCTGCGCGCGCGGGAGCGCGATCCACGCCTCCATCTGCTGCTGGCCGGGGCGGCCCGGAGGAGGGCGCGCTCCGCGAGCGCCTCGGCGTTGGCGCCCAGAACGGGGCGGCGAGCGATCAGGGCCCGTGCGCGACCTTCCTCGGATGGCTGGACCGCGAGCAGCTCGCGCGCGCCTACGCGAGCGCCGACCTGTTCCTGTTCTGCTCGCGCACGGACACCTACGGGCAGGTGATCGCTGAGGCCCAGGCCAGCGGCCTTCCCGTCGTCGCCGTGGCCGAGGGGGGCCCGGTCTCGCTGATCAGCGATCGCCACACCGGGTGGCTGTGTCCTCCGGACCCGGAGTCGCTCGCCGGGGCACTCGCGCAGCTCGCCTCCTCCGCCTTCCTGCGCGAGCGGCTGTCCCGCGCCGGCCGCGCCGAGGTGCGTGGACGGAGCTGGGAGGCTGCCTTCGAGCAGCTGGCGACCGGCTACGAGCGGGCGCTGGCGCGTGCGCGGCGAGGCCGGCACGCCGCGGCCCAGACAGCGGATAGCCGCCTGAGAGCCCCAGGCGCGTGCTCTAGCATGGCTACCGGGTGAGTGCGGTAGATCCGAAGCAGGCGGCTGCGGCCGCGAAGGACGCGGTCGAAGAGCCTGCACCCACGCACGCGCCGACGCCTGACCTCGAGGACTCCTCGCTGTATTTCAACCGCGAGCTGTCCTGGCTGGACTTCAACGATCGCGTCCTCCAGCTCGCCGAAGACAGCTCGGTGCCCCTGCTGGAACGGGCCAAGTTCTGCGCGATCTGGGAGTCGAACCTGGACGAGTTCTTCATGGTCCGGGTGGCGAACCTTCACGACCACCTCGAGGCGGGGGTCGATGCGCGCGGCGCGGATGGGATGAGCCCGAGCGACCAGATCGACGCGATCCGCGAACTGGTGGTGGCCCAGCGCGAGCGACTGGCTCGGTGCTTCGAGCGCGAGCTTCGCCCGGCGCTCGCCGAGCACGGGATCCGGATCATCTCACCCGAGCGGGCGGCCACGGCAGAGCGCGAGCAGCTCGACCAGGTGTTCGAGGCGAGCATCTTTCCGGCGCTGACCCCACTGGCGATTGGGCTCGGCCGTCCCTTCCCCTACATCTCGAACCTGTCGCTGAGTCTCGCTGTCATGCTCCGCGACCCCGACCAGGGCACCGACGTGCTCGCCAGGGTGAAGGTGCCAAAGGAGCTCTTGGGGCGGTTCGTGAAGATCGGCGCCGGCGGGGCGACGCTGGTCCCGCTCGAGGACCTGATCGCGGCCAACCTAGGTTCCCTGTTCCCGGGCATGGAGGTCACGGACCACTCCTTCTTCCGGGTCACCCGGGACACGGACTATGACGTCTCCGACGAGGCCGACGATCTGCTCCAGGCAGTCGAGGAGGAGCTGCGCCGCCGTCGTTTCGGCGAGGTCGTGAGGCTGGAGGTCGACCAGGCCATGAGCCCGAAGCTGCGCGAGCAGCTCCGCGATGCGCTGTCGATCGACGAGCGCCAGCTGTATGAGAACGAGGGGCTGCTCGATCTCTCGGACCTGTGGGACGTTGTCGGGGTGCGTGGCTTCAGCGAGTTGCGGGACCCGCCCCACACTTCCGTCACGCAACCGCGCCTGCTCGGCGAGGACGGGGCGGAGGCTGACGTGTTCGCGGCGATCCGGGAGGCAGACATCCTCGTCCACCATCCGTACGACTCGTTCACCACCTCGGTTGAGCGTTTCGTCAAGCAGGCGGTCGACGATCCGAACGTGCTGGCGATCAAGCAGACCGTGTACCGGACGAGCGCCGACTCTCCGCTGGTGCCATCGCTGATCGAGGCGGCCGAACGCGGCAAGCAGGCCGTCTGCATGGTGGAGTTGAAGGCACGCTTCGACGAGCGAGCCAACATCCGGTGGGCGAAGAAGCTGGAGGAGGCCGGCGTGCACGTCGTCTATGGCCTCCCGGCGTTAAAGAGCCACGCGAAGTGCATCCTCATCGTCCGACGGGAGGGCGGAGGCGTCCGCCACTACGCGCACATCGGTACCGGCAACTACAACCCGAAGACGGCGCGCCTGTACACCGACTTCGGCCTCTTCACGGCGGAGCCGGAGGTTGGCGCCGACCTCGCCGAGATGTTCAACTACCTGACCGGTTACTCGCGGCCGCGGGGCTACCGCAAGGTCCTGGTCGCGCCTTTCAACTTTCAGCAGGGGATTCTGCACGAGATCGAGCGCACGATCGAGTCACACTCGCCCGACCAGCCGGCTCGGGTTCGGATGAAGATGAACGCGCTTCTCGACGCGCCCTCGATCCGGGCGCTCTACCGCGCCTCGCAGGCCGGCGTCCGGGTGGAGCTCAGCGTGCGTGGGATCTGCGCGCTGCGCCCCGGAGTCCAGGGAGTCTCGGACAACATCGAGGTGGTCTCGGTCGTGGGCCGCTTCCTCGAGCACTCCCGGATCTTCTCGTTCGAGCGAGGTGGGGAGGAGGAGCGCGTGTACATCGGGTCGGGCGACTTGATGCCTCGGAACCTGTACAACCGGGTCGAACTGGTCGCCCCGGTCGAGGATTCGAGAATTCGCGCCGAGGTGCTCGACGTGCTGGATCGCAGCCTGGCCGACAACACCAATGCCTGGGTCCTCGGCTCTGACGGGAGCTGGACGCGGCGTCGACCGGACGGCAAGCCCCGGAACGTGCAGCGCGAGTTGATCGAGCTCCACGAGAAGCGCGCGGCCGAATCGCCTCGCTGAACCCGCTGGGGCCTCTCGCCGGAGAGCTACGCGGCGACGACGGTGAGCGTGGCCACTGAGCACACAGCCCGGGGCTGGTGGCTCCAGGAGGCCGGTTCCGCTCCGGGACTGCCATCGCTGGAGGGAGAGCTCGCCGCCGACCTGATCATTGTCGGCGGCGGATACACGGGAATGTGGACCGCCTGGTTCGTCGGCGAGCTCGAGCCCAAGGCCCGCATCGTCCTACTGGAGGCCGAGCACTGCGGTGGCGGGCCCAGCGGGCGCAACGGTGGCTTCGTGAACGCGATGTGGTTCAGCCTTCCGACGCTTCGGGAACGCTTCGGCGACGCCAGTGCCCTGCGGCTGACGCGCGCGGCCGAGGACGCGGTTCAGGGGATCGGGCGTTGGTGCGAGGAGCAACAGGTGGACGCCTGGTACCGCAACGGCGGCTATCTGCAGGTGTCGACGGCCGCGGCGCATGACGACTCCTGGCGTGCGGCGACCGACGCCTGTGCCGAACTGGGCGTCGCCGGCGTGTGCCGGCCACTGTCGGAAGCCGAGGTGCGCGCCCGCTGTGACTCCCCGATCTTCCGAGCCGGGGCCTTCTATCCCGTGGCCGCCACCATCCAGCCGGCGCGGCTGGCGCTCGGGCTTCGGGCGCGCCTCGAGCAACGTGGGGTGAGCATCTTCGAGTGCTCACGAGTCCGACGGCTCTCCACGAGGGGTGGGGGCATCGCGGCGCGAACCGATCGCGGCTGCGTGCGAGCTCCGGTGGCGGTGCTCGCCGCCGGCTCGGCGCTCGTCGGCCACCGCGCCCTGCGCCGGCGGCTCACCATCACCTCCAGCCACCTCGTAATCACCGAACCGGTGCCCGATGTGCTCGCCGAGCTGGGTTGGACGGGCGGCGAGTGCATCACCGACTCGCGGACGCTGATCCACTACTTCCGCACCACGCCCGACGGGCGCATCGTCTTCGGCTGGGGAGGTGGCCGGCTGGCGCCCGGCACCCGCCTGAAGGGCCGCGTCGAGCTGGACCGAGGCGTGGTCACCGAGGTCGAGCGGCAGCTCGTCCGCTTCTTCCCGGCGCTTCGGGGGCGCCGCATCGAGCACGCCTGGGGCGGCCCGATCGATGTCTCCCCGACCCACCTGCCCGTGGTCGGAAGCGTCGACCATGGCCGCGTCCACTACGCCTTTGGCTACACCGGAAACGGGGTGGCGCCGTCGCGGATCGCCGGGCGCGCCCTTGCCTCGCTGGCGCTCGGCCGCAGCGATGAGGCCACCCACTCGCCCATCGTCAAGCCGCCGCGGGTACGCGTACCGCCGGAGCCGCTTCGGTACGTCGGCGGAATGATCGTCCGCTCCGCGATGCTGCGCCGTGAGCGCTTCGAGGAGCAGGGTCGCCGCCCGGGCCTGCTGACCCGCACCATCGCCGGGCTGCCGGAGCGAATCGGCATCCACCTGGGCCGTTAGTCGCCCAAGTCCAGCACCAGCTCGCGGATCGCGGCGGGGTAGCGGTAGCCAATCCCGCCGTGCTTGCCGGCGAACAGCTCCAGCGTGTGGTCGGCCCCGAGCTTCTCGAGCTCGCCGGCGAAGGCCTGGGCCCCGAGGTCGAGATACCATTCGTCGCCGCGGCCGGCATCGAGGTAGATGCGGCGCATCGAGCGCAGCGCATCGGCGTGGCCCGGCGCCATTCTCACCGGGTCGAGCTCCAGCCACCGCTCCCAGACGTCGTCCACCAGGCGGCCGGTCGAGACCTCGAAGGGCAGCAAGGGCTTCCCGGGGCGATCCGGATCGGGCGAGTAGCAGGCCGCGCATCCGTAGGCCATCAACGGGGCGCCGAACCTGTCCATCTCGAAGCGGTCAGCCTCGGCGAGGCGCTCGAAGAAGATTTCGTAGGAGCCCTCGAAGTCGTCGCGGAGCTTGCGGGCTGTCTCGCCGAAGGTGGGGATGTAGGAGCACTCGAACAGCGCGTCCCCGGCGTGCGAGGCGAACGCTCCGAAGACGTCCGGCCGCATCATGGATACCACCATCGCGCCGTAACCTCCTGAGGACTTGCCGGCGATGCCGCGGCGATCGCGGTCGGCCGCCGTCGGGTAGCGGTCGTCGACGAAGCTCACGACCTCGTCGCACAGGTAGTCCTGGTAGCGGCCGGTACCGGTGGAGTTCAGGTACTGGGAGCCGCCGTACGAGGTCCAGGCGTCGACGAAGACCACAATCGCCGCGGGGCATTCTCCGGAGACGAACATCGCGTCGATCCGCTCGAAGGCGTTCGGTTCGAAGGGCTCGCGACGCCACCAAGAGTCGAGCTGGCCGAAATAGCCCTGGATCACATACACGCTGGGCAGCGCCTGGGGGTGATCGACGCTGACACCGGGCGGCAGGTAGACGTGGAGGGGGCGCCGGGACGGGTCCCCCAGCGGGTTGGTGGCGAGCAGCTCGGAGTCGACGATCAGCCGGTCCAGCGTCCCGCTGAGGGGGCGTTCCCAGGGAGGGCCCGCCGAGCCGTCGACCGCCCTCAGCGCCAGGTCAGCCTCGCTCCCCGTATGGGTACCACCACTCCTTGGGAGCGATCTCGGTCTCGATATGGACGTGCTTGGTCTCCTGGAACGCCTCCAGGCCCTCGCGGCCGAGCTCCCGGCCAAGGCCGGACTGCTTGAAGCCGCCGAACGGGCCGGCGTCGTTGTCGGTCAGCGGGTCGTTGAACCACACCGTGCCGGCCTTGATCTCCCGCAGACAGCGGACCACGTTCCCGAGGTCTCGGGTGTACACATTGGCGCCGAGCCCGAAGCGCGTCGAGTTGGCGAGCTCGATCGCCTCATCCAGCGAGTGGACGGGGACGATCGGTGCGACCGGGCCGAAGGTCTCCTCGCGCAGCAGATCCGTCTCCGGCGGGGCGCCAGTGACGACGGCGGGCGAGAAGTAGTGCCCCCGCTCCTGGCCGGCCGCGTCGGCGCCCAGAACCACCTCGGCGCCGGCGGCGACCGCCGCCTCGACCTGCTCGACGACCTTCTGGCGCTGAACCGCCGAGACCATCGGCCCGACGTCCGTGGCCGGGTTCATCGGGTCGCCCACCCGGAGCCCTCCCGGCGTAGTCGACGAACGCCTGCAGGTAGTCGTCGTAGACGTCCTCCATTACGTAGAAACGCTCGGCCGATGTGCAGACCTGTCCCGCGTTCAGAAACGCCGCCCAGGCGCCCCCCTTTGCGGCGACGTCGATCCGCTCGGCGACATCGGAGCAGACGATGAACGGGTCCTTGCCGCCCATCTCGAGGTTGATGCGCGCGATCCGCTCCGCGCAGGCGGCGGCGATCCGCTTGCCCGTTGCGACCGAGCCGGTGAACGCGACGCAATCGACACCCTCGTCTTGGACGATCCGGGCGCCGACCTCGCCGGCGCCGGCCAGCAGGTTGACGACGCCTTCCGGGAGGTGCTCGAAGCAGGGCGCAAGCGCCAGGGTCGAGCACGGCGTCAGCTCCGACGGCTTGCAGACAGTGGCGTTGCCGGCCGCGAGCGCAGGCGCCAGCTTCCAGGACAGCAGCAGCAGCGGGTAGTTCCAGGGGACGATGCAGGCGACCACGCCGACCGGCTCCTTGACCACCAGCGCGAGCTGCGTCGCCTCGATCGGGGGAATCACCCTGCCGGCGGAGTCGCGGCCGATCTCCGCGTAGTAGTCGAAGGCGGCCGCCGTCCAACTGACCTCGTCGGAGTTCTCGACCAGCGGCTTGCCACCCTCGAGCGTCATCAGCTCGGCGAGCTCGCCGGCCTTGGCGCGCAGCCGGGCGGCGACTTCGTGCAGCAGCTCGGCGCGCTCCACCGCGGGCGTTCGCTCCCAGCCGCGTTGGGCCTCGCGCGCCGCGGCGATCGCCGCCGCCACCTGTTCGTCCGAGGAAGTGGCGACCGTCCCGATCGCTTCCTCCGTAGCGGGGTTTTCGACCGCCAGCGGCTCGCCCTCGCCGGCGACCTGCTGGCCTCCGATCAATAGCCTCGTCTCTGCGCCGCTCACCCAACCGATGCTATTGGTCGCGGGATGAAAGACTTGCCGCCATGGCCGACGAATGGCGCGTCGAAGTCGACCTCGAGGATCAGGAGCATGGGCTGACGCTTGGGGAGCGGTTGCGCTCGCTCGACCTCGACGACGAGGCCCGCGAGCGTCTGGGCGATCGTGTGATCGTCAGTCGCGACGGGCCGCGGATGTTCCTCTACACGGCGACGGAGGAGCAGGCGCAGGAGGCCGAACGGGTGGCGCACGACCTGGCCGCCGGCGAGGGCCTGAGCGCCGAGACGGCACTGACCCGTTGGCATCCCGACGAGGAGGCGTGGAAGGATCCCTCCGTGCCGCTTCCCAGTACCGACGAGGAGCGAGCGGCGGAGGAGCAGCGCCACGAAATCGCCGAGGAGCGCGCCGGCCGGCACGAGTGGGAGGTTCGAGTGGACCTGCCCTCGCTGCGCGAAACGCTCGATCTCGCGAGGCGGCTCGGGGACGAGGGCCTCGAGGTGCACCGCCGCTGGAAGCACGTGCTGGTCGGGGCGGCGACCGAGAATCAGGCGGCCGAACTGGCTGACCGCATTCGCACGCAGGCGCCAACGGCCGCTCAGGTGCAGGTCGAGCACGCGCCGGGCGGCCCACACCCCGTGTTCCTGTACATCGAAGCCCACAAGCCCGGCATCGCCCGCGACCTCGGTATCTAGGAATAACTCCGCTGGAAGCCTCGCCTTCGGAATAACTCCGCCGAAAGCCTCGGCTTCGCCTACGTTTGCGGCGGGTTAGGGCGCGGACCTGACCCGGCAGGTCCACACGTTGCTACCGCGACTTCGTCGCTAGCCCGAGCGATCGGGTCGTGACGCGGCCATCCGTTCCGCGCGGCGCTGCTGCCAGATCACCAGCAGGATCGCGACGACGGTGAGCATGAACAAGAGCGTCGCGAGCACGTTGACCTGCACGGGGATACCTCTCAAGTGCGCTCCAAAGACGTAGAGCGGGAACGTCTCAGTCGTGCCCTTGTTGAAGTCCGAGACGATGAAGTCGTCGACCGAGAGAGCGAATGCGAGCAGCGCCGCGGCGAAGATGCCTGGGGCAAGCAGCGGCAGAGTGACCGTGCGGAACGTCGTGAAGGGGTTGGCGCCCAGATCGCCAGCGGCCTCCTCGAGGCTGCGGTCGAACCCGATCAACCGCGAACGGACGACGACGACGACGAAGCTGATCGAAAACATGATGTGGGCGATCAGCAGGCTCGTGAACCCGAGTGGAACCGAATAGATCAGGAACATCGACAGCAGCGAGGCACCGAGGACGATCTCGGGGGTCGCCATCGGCAGCACGATCAGCAGGTTCGCCCCGCGGCGGCCAGGGAAGCGATGGCGCACCAGCGCGATCGCCATCAGGGTCCCGATCGCCGTAGACGCTGCCGTCGAGAGCGCCGCGAGCTCGAACGAGGTGAGCAGCGCATCGTTCAGGTCCGGAAGCGAGAAGGCGCTCTCCCAGTACTCGAGCGTGAAGCCGTCGTTGATCGCGAATGTGAGCCGGTCTCTGTTCGCGGATGCCTGAACGAACGAGAACACGGCGATCACGGCGATCGGGACGAGCACGTACGCAACCGCGAACCCGGCGTAGATATTGAGCGCGTTCCGCCGCAGCCACGACCAAGCCCGCGCGGGCGCGCCCGGGTGGGCCGTTGTCGCCGTCGCCGTGGTGGCCTCCATCGCTATCGCTGCTCGTCCTCGCTGCCCACGAATGCCTCGGTCCCGGCGAGCCGGATGTAGATCAGCACGGCGATCAGGACCGCTGCCATCATCAGGAAGGAGAGCGCGGCTGCCTCGGGGTAGTTGCTCTCCTCCAGGTAGGTGGATTGGATCTTGTTACCGATCATCGTGTTGTTGGCGCCGCCGAGGAACTCCGCGTTGATGTAATCGCCGAACGCCGGAATGAACGTCAGCAGGACGCCGGCGACCACCCCGGGCATGCTCAGCGGCAGGGTCACCCGTGCGAATGCCTGCCTCGCCGACGCATAAAGGTCCTTGCCCGCCTCGATCAGGCTGGTGTCGATGCGCTCCAGGCTGGCGTAGATCGGCAGGACCATGAAGGGGAGAAAGTTGTAGGTGAGGCCTGCGATCACCGCCGCTGAGGTGTCGAGCACACGCCCGTCCTCGGGGATAATCGCGACGAACTTGAGGGCGTCGACGATCGGGCTCTCGTCGTAGAGGATCGTCTCCCAGGCGATCGTCCTAATCAGGTAGGTGGTGAAGAACGGCGCCATCACCGCGAACAGGAGCGGCAGGCGCCAGCGAGGGCTCACCTTGAGCGCGATCGCGTAGGCGAGCGGATAGGCGATCAGCAGCGCGAAGAGCGTTGCCGCGCCGGCGTAAAGGGAGGTGCGGACCAGCTGCTCGCCGCGACCCTCGAGTGCCTCCGAGTAGTTGGCGAACTCCCAGCTGAAGGTGAACCCCTCCGGCGTGTTCGGGACGCCGGACCGCAGCGACATCTCCCCCATGAAGTACATGGGCACCAGGAAGAAGAGGACGAGCCAGATCGCGCCCGGGCCGAGCAGGCCGTACGGCAGCAGGCGCCGGCGAAGGTTCATCGCAGAGCGTGCCGCTCGCGCATCTTCTCGCTCCTTCGCCGACGCCTTAGACCCTCAGCCTGAGACCACCTCCTGGAAAGCGGCCTCGACCTCGGCGACGTCCTCCGGGCTTCCCGGTGGGTCCGGGTCCTCCGAGCAGTCTGCGAGGTCCTCCTCGGTCGGGAAGATCAGCGGGTCGTTCGCCAGCTTCGATTGGCTCTCGGCGAGAATCTCCTGGACCCCGTCGACCGGGGTTACGTACTGCACGTACTCCGTGATCGGCGCCGCGTTCTCGGGCGTGTACGCGAAGTTCAGGAACTCGAGCGCCGCCGGTGTGTTCGGGGCACCGATCGGGATCACGGCCTGATCGAAGAACACATCGCAGCCGTCGGTCGGCCTCCTCCACTCCACCCCCTCCCTGCCGATCAGGGTGATGTCGCCCGACCAGCCAATCGCGGCGACGATGTTGCCGGCGGTCAGATCCTCTGTGTACTCGTTGCCGGTGAAGCGACGGATCTGTCCGGAGTCACGGGCCTCGCGGAGCTTGTCGATCGCCGCGAGCCAGTCCTCCTTTGTCGCTTCGTCGGGCGGGATCCCCTCGCTCTGAAGGACCAGTGGCACGGTGTCTCGCATCTCGGTCAGCATCGTCACCTTGCCCTTGTACTTCGGATCGAACAGGTCCTTGACCTCGTCGATCTCCGGGGCCTCGTTGGTGTCGACGAAGATGCCGGTCTGGCCACCCTGCCACGGGATCGAGAACTTGCGCTCGGGGTCCGTCGTCGATTCCTCGAACTGCGGGAGGATGTTGTCGAACACGGTCTGCAGGTCGTCGTGGTTGAGCTCCTGCAGATAGCCGAGGTCGTACATTCGCTTCGCCATCCAATCGGTGACCACGAAGAGGCTGCGGCCGCCCGAGTTTCCCTGATCGAGCTGCGGCTTCAGCTTGTTGAAGAAGATGACGTTGTCGCTGATGTCGTCCTTGTACTCGGTGTTGACGCCGGTCTGCTCCTCGAACTGGGCGATCGTGCCGTTATCGCCGGGGTCGACGTAACCGGGCCAATTCGAGATCAGGACGTCGCCGCTCGCCTTCCCGCCCTGTGCGACGGGGACTTCCCCGTTGCCGCCGCCGCCCACGCCGTCGTCGTCGCCACACGCGGCGATCCCGAGCACCGCGACGAGCGCCGCGATCGCGATTGCCAACTTGGTCCGCATCATTGCTCTCCTTCGTTCGAGGTTGTCGCGGCCCCCGCGTCGGACTCGCGGACCACGTGCATGTGCTCGGGCGCCCAGCTGAGCCGCACCGCCGCTCCTCCACCCGGAAGCCGCGCGCGCTCGGCCTCGCTGGCATTCGGCACCAGCACCGTCATCGAAACCTTCGAGGGCAGCTGCACCACGATCTGCGTTGAGGTCCCCAGATACACGGAGCTCTCGACGAGTCCCGTCGACGCTCGGCAGGTCGCCGTCCGCGGGCTCGCTCGCGTGGCGGATCACCAGCTTCTCCGGACGCACGATGGCGTGGCAGTGCTCGCCCGGGCCGATCCCGTCAACATGGGTCTCGAGTTCGGGCCCGCTCTCCAGGCGGATCGTCCCACGGCCGCCGCTGGCCGAGGTCACTGTCCCCGGCATCAGATTGGAGACGCCGATGAAGCCGGCGACGAAGGTGGTTCGGGGACGTTCGTAGACGTTCTCGGGCGTATCCACCTGCTCGACCGCGCCGCGCGACATCACGGCGATCCGGTCGGACATCGTCAGCGCCTCCTCCTGATCGTGGGTCACGTAGACGAAGGTGATCCCGACCTCGCGCTGGATCCGCTTCAGCTCGATCTGGAGCCCCTTGCGGAGCTTCAGGTCGAGCGCTCCCAGGGGCTCGTCGAGAAGCAGCACCTTGGGCAGGTTGACCAGCGCCCGAGCGAGGGCCACCCGCTGCTGCTGACCTCCCGAGAGCTGGCTCGGCCTGCGGTTGATCTCCGACGCGAGGCCCACCCGCTCGAGCTCCGCCGCGACTCGCTCGGTGATCTCGCGCTTCGGGACCTTCTTGCGCCGAAGGCCGAAGGCCACGTTCTCGCCGACGCTGAGATGGGGGAACAGCGCGTAGCTCTGGAACACGGTGTTCGTGGGACGCTTGTGGGAGGGGAGGCCGGCGACGTCCTGGCCCTCGATCAGAACCCGTCCGGCGGTCGGCTCCTCGAAGCCGGCAACCATCCGCAGCGTGGTGGTCTTCCCGCAACCGCTCGGCCCGAGCAGCGTGAAGAACTCGCCACGGCCAATGTCGAGATCGAGCTCCTGCACCGCGATCAGGTCGCCGAAGTGCTTGCTGACGCTGTCCAGGCGAACCGACGGCTTGCCTGCGGCAGGCGACAGGTCATCGCCTGCGGGACCGCCGCTCTCGCTGCCCCGTTCCAAACCTACGGTCTCTCCTTTCCTCCTCGTCGGTCGCGGCCTTGCCGCGCTGTCGATCAAGTGGGTGAAGTCCTTTCCGCTTTGGCTAAGTATGGCTTAGGCGGACTGTGGTGCAAGGGCAGTATCTCCAAAACGTCGAAAGACCATTGCGCCGCTTCGTCCAAGAGTGAGTCAGGTGAGCGAGGTGACGAAAAGCACCGCGGCGATCGCGAAGTAGGCACCTCGAACGCGTTCAGGAACTCGAACGACCGTGACGGGTCGATGTCCGGGTTGCGCCACTTGAACCACATGTACATGTCGACGTTGTAGGAGTGCGACTGCAGGTCGAGCTGCTGGATGTCGTTGATCAGGGCGCCGACCTTGACCACGTCCTTGGCCTGCGCCGCGCGCCCTCCCGTGTGGCGGCCGCATTGGCCGCCTGTTCCTTCTTGGACGCAGAGGAGGCGGGGCTGCTGTCCTGCGACCAGGCTGGCGAGGCGAGGATCACCCACGCGACGGCTGCCGCGAATGCGACGTAGGCGGCCCTTCCCATCCGCCGGCTCGGCTTGACGCCGGCACTGAGGTCCCCGCTTCCCGTCCACCCGCGAACGGTTCCTCAGCTCGGCGGCGGGACGACCAGCACCGGCACTTCGGAGAGGTGCAGGAGCTTGTGTGGCGTCGATCCCAGGATCGCACTGCGCAGCGGCGGCTCCCCGTAGGTGCCGACAACGATCAGCCGCGCCTCGCGCTCGGAGGCCAAGGTCAAGAGCGCGTCGACGGGACGTTCCGCCTGGAGGACGACCTCGACCTCGACGTTCGCGTCGCGCGCCCGTTCCGCGGCCTCGGCCGTGACGTGCTCGCCGACCTCGCGGACGGCCTCGCGGTGGACCTTGTACTCCTCGCCCGGCCCGCCGGGGTCGTAGCCATAGGCGATCACGACTCGATCGCCGAGCTCGGCCGCGAGCCGGAGCGCCTGGTCGAGCGCGGAGCGCGCCGCATCCGAGCCGTCGTAGCCGACCACGAGCGTCCCCACGCTCAGCTCCTTTCCTCGCCGGGCGGTTGATCATCGGGCTGGGCGGCGAGGCCCGCGTCGGCCGCTGCCTCGGATACGCCGATCGCCTCGACCTGGGAGACCTCACCGGTTGCGACCTCGTGTGGGACAGCTTCGAACGCGCGCCGCCGGTAGAACTCGCGTCCCGCGGGCGGGCCGATCAAGCGCCAGGCGACCATGATCACGAATCCGAGCGCTATGAAGACGACCGCGATCGCCAAGGGCACTCCCATGCCGAGGAACTCCGTCCCGGAGTAGGAGAGCTTCGGGTCCGCGAGGTCGCGGGCTGACTCGAACAAGAGGTAGAAGAGCATCCCGCCGCCGATCAGCGGCGCAAGGCCGATGAAGATGAAGTTCTTCGCTGACTTGAAGAGCTCGTGACGCCAATAGATCGCGCAGGCGAGGCCGGTGAGCCCGTAGTAGAAGGCGATCATCAGCGACAGCGCCGAGAGCGAGTCGAAGAGGAAGTTCTCCGAGATGAGCTTCCCGGGCACGTACCAGGCGGCCGCCAGGGCGCCGACCACGATCGTCCCGAACGCAGGCGTCAGGAAACGCGGGTGGATGCTCGCGAACTTCCGCGGGAGTGCCCCGGCGGCGGCCATCGAGAGCGAAGTGCGCGAGCCGGGCAGGATCGTCGTCTGCGCGGAGGAGATCCCGGAGACGATCACCGCGATCACCACCAGCTTGCCGAGGTCCGATCCCAGCACGTTCTCGGAGACGGCGCCGAGGACGCCGGCGTCGTCGTCGAACCCCTCGACCTTGCCGAGCCCCGCGTAGGCGATCAACGCGACTGTGACGAGGACGTAGGTGGCGACGAGGATCACCGTGCTCGCGAGGCCGGCCAGCCCGGGCGCCCTGGTCGAATCCTCGGTCTCCTCCGAGAGGTTGACGGCGCTCTCCCAGCCCCAGTAGATGAACACCGCGAGCAGGACGCCGGTGAGGATGGCGGAATACTCGACCCCGAAAGGCGACAGCCAGCTCAACTCGGGATCGATCGAGCGATCCGGAACCTTGTCGAAGATCAGGCGCACGAACACAGCCCCGGCGAAGAGCAGCAGGATTCCCACCTGGCCCAGGGTCAAGACTCGCTGAAGCCGGGCGGAGAGCTCGGTGCCGATCACGCAGATCGCCGTCATCACGGCGATGATCACGACGGCGAGCGCCGCGACCGCGAGCTCGTTCTTGTAGAGCGGCTTTCCGTCGCCGCCCTCCAGTCCCAGCAGGTCGTATGTGTAGTAGGCGGAGACGTCGGCGAGCGAGCCGATCACGAGGATCCCCGTCGTACAGATCGCCCAGCCCCCCATGAACCCCCAGTAGGGCCCCATCGCCCGGGTCACCCAGGAGAAGGTGGTGCCGCAGTCCGTGTCGACGCGGTTCATGTAGTAGAAGGCCGCGGCGATGAAGAACATCGGCACGAACGAGAGCAGCAGCACGCCAGGGGCGTGGATGCCGACCGCGACCACTATCGAGCCGATCACCGCCGCCAGGGAATAGGCGGGCGCAGTCGATGCGAGACCGATCGAGAGCCCGTCGAGGAACCCGATCGCGTCCTTCTTCAGGCCCTTCTCGCCGGTCGCCGTACCGGTCGCGGGTGGCTCCGCCGGCACCGCTGCGCTCTCCATGCCGCTCCTCTCCTCGCCCTGGTGGCCCGATGACGGGCTTGGCGGCGGTGAGCCTATGGCCCCGGTCGGATGACCGCAAGCAAAACCTTCGTAACGCCTTTATACACGGCGTATAACGACTGCGTGCCCAATTGACCCCCGGATCGGGTTGCGCCCCGACCCGTTTGGCTATACCGTTTGTGCAACCTGTAGCGAGCGGGCGAAAGGAGAGCAATGGCCACCACCGGGACCCAGACCGCGGCGCCCGCCGACACGGGCCTCCAGGAGCTCGCCAAGCGCCACCTGTGGATGCACTTCACTCGTCACGGGGCCTTCGACGACGGAGACGTGCCGATCATCGTCCGAGGCGAGGGGCCATACGTGTGGGACGAGAAGGGCAATCGCTATCTCGACGGGCTCTCGGCGCTTTTTTGCGTCAACGCCGGTCACGGGAGGACCGAGCTCGGCGCGGCCGCCGCGCGTCAGGTCGAGGAGCTCGACTTCTTCACGGTGTGGAGCTACGCGCATCCGCGCGCGATCGAGCTCGCGACGCGGATCGCATCGCTGGCGCCTGGTGATCTGAACCGCGTCTTCTTCACCTCGGGCGGGTCCGAGGCGGTGGAGTCGGCGATCAAGCTCGCCCGCGCCTACCACCAGCGCACCGGCAATCCGCGCAAGACCAAGTTCATCAGCCGCGAGATCGCCTACCACGGCACCACGCTCGGCGCGTTGGCGGCCACCGGCATCTCGGCGCTGCGGCAGGAGTTCGAGCCGCTCGTACCGGGTGGCTTTCAGGTGCCGAACACCGACAGCTACCGTTGGCCGGCCGATCGGGACCCGCTCTGGGCCGCCGACCAGATCGAGGAGAGGATCCTCTACGAGCATCCGGACACGGTCGCAGCGGTGATCCTCGAGCCGCTCCAAAACGCCGGTGGCTGTATCCCGCCGCAGGAGGGCTACTTCCAGCGTGTGCGCGAGATCTGCGACCGCCACAACGTGCTGTTGATCTCCGACGAGGTGATCTGCGCCTGGGGGCGGCTCGGCCACTGGTTCGGGTGCCAGCGCTACGGCTACGTGCCCGACATCATGACGGTGGCCAAGGCGCTCACGTCCGCGTACGTGCCGATGGGCGGGCTGATCGCCTCGGATCGCGTCGCGGAGCCGTTCATGCACGGCACCGAGTCGTTCGCCCACGGCCTCACCTTCGCGGGCCACCCGGTCGCCGCCGCGGTCGCGATGGCGAACCTCGATGTGATGCAGCGCGAGGACATCCCTGGGCACGTGCTGCGCAAGGAGGGCGAGCTCCGCGGCATGCTCGAGTCGCTGCGCGACATCCCGATCGTCGGCGACGTGCGTGGCGACGGGTTCTTCCACGCGATCGAGCTGGTCAAGGACCAGGACACCAAAGAGGGCTTCACGGATCAGGAGTCGGAGTGGCTCCTGCGCGGCTTCCTCTCGGGCGAGCTCTTCAGGCGCGGTTTGATCTGTCGGGCCGATGACAGGGGCGATCCGGTCGTCCAGCTTGCGCCCACCTTGATTTGTGACACGGAGCAGTTCGAGGAGATCGAGAGCGTTCTGCGCCCAGTCCTCACCGAGGCCTCAAAGCAAGTCGGGAAGGGGACCAGCACCGACAGGCAACGCCGCTCGACGAGGTGGCACTGACACGATGCTGACGGTCGGCAATCTCGTCGCCGACTGCGGCCTCGAGTTGGTCGCCGGGGCCGATGCCGCGGACCGGTCGATCCGCTGGGTTCACATCTCCGAGCTCGAGGACCCGACGCAGTGGCTCTCCGGCGGCGAGCTCCTATTGACCACCGGGATCCAGCTCACCGGTGCGGCTCGGCAGCGTCGCTTCATCGCCCTGCTGGCCGACCACGACGTCGCCGGGCTCGGGCTCGGCACCGGCTTCGAGCACAAGCGCATTCCCAAGGCGCTGCTCGAGGAGGCGGAAAAGCGGGGCATGCCGCTGTTCGAGGTGCCTTACGAGATGCCGTTCATCGCGATCACGGAGCGCGCCTTCACGATCCTGGTCAATGAGCAGTACGCGGTCCTGGAGCGCGGCGCCCAGGTGCACGAGCGGCTGGAGCGGCTGGTGATCGAAGGACGCGGACTGGACGCGATCCTCGGCTCGGTCGCGGCCGCGATTGGTGGCGCGGCGATCGTCCAGGACGCCACCGGCCGTGAGCTCGCCCGCCATCCCAGCAAGGGCGGCCCTGGCGCGGCGGCCCTGAAAGCGCTTGGGGCCGAGGTGGCCACGCGGCGGGCCACCTCGGCCCTGACCCCGTTCGAGCCCGAGCACTCCTCTCTGACCGACCGCGCGCTGGCGGTCCCGGTCCCCGGGCGGCGCGGCGGTTCCCCCGTCGCCTGGCTGACCGTCGTCAGCCGGCGGGAGCCCCTGGGTGAGTTCGAGCGCCTCACCGCCCGGCAGGGCTCGATGGTCGTCGGGCTCGAGCTGATGCGCGAGCGGGTGGTGCGTGAGACGGAGCGACGCCTGGCCGGTGACCTGCTGGCCGAGGCGCTGGCGGGCAGGCTCGACTCCGACGAGCTGCGTGGGCGGCTACGGCCGTTCGGGATCGGCGCCGAAGCCGCTGTCCTCGTCTTCGAGGTCGAGGACCCGCACGCGGGCGAGCAGGCCCTGGAGCTGGAGCTCGCAAACGCGGGCATCCCGGGGCTGGTCGCGACCAGCGCCACCGCGGGCCAGCCGCTTTTGTGCGCGGTGGTCGACGGGCGGGCGGGCGATCCGGTCGAGGTGGCCGGCACTCTGCGCTCGGCGCTCGCGGGAGCGCATGGCCCGGCGCGGGCCGCGGCCAGCCGCCGCACGGCAGTCGGCTCGCTGCGCCGCGCCTTCCACGAGGCCCGCTGCGCGCTCGAGGCCACCTCGCTCGCTGACGGTGGCGCCCCCGACGTGGCCAGCCATCGCGACCTGGGAGCGTTCACCCTGCTGCTCTCGCTACAGGACGAGGATGCGCTGCGGGTCTACAGCGACGGCCTCCTGGAGCCGATCGAGCGCACCGAGGGCGAGTACGGCGGCGAGCTCCTGCGCTCCCTCGAGGCGTACATCGAGCACAACGGCAACTGGGAGCGGGCGGCCAGGCAGCTCTACTGCCACCGCCACACCCTCCGCTACCGGATCCGCAAGATCGAGGAGCTCACCGGACGCGACCTCTCGCGAGCCACCGACAGGATCGAGCTTTGGCTGGCGCTGCGGGCGCGGGAGCTGGTCAGATGAATGTAGCCGTGCTCGGAGCCGGTGGGACGATCGCGCCGGCGATCGTGCGTGATCTGGCCGAGTCGGATGAGGTCGCCGGCCTGCTGCTGCTCGACATCGACGAAGCCCGGGCCGAGCACGTTGCATCGCAGTACGGCGGTCCGAAGGCCCGCGCCGCATTCGCCGACGCGCGCGCTTCCGCCGAGGCCCCTGCCTCGCTGGCGAGTGCCCTCGAGGGCTGCGACGTGCTCGTCAACTCGGCCAGCTACAGGGTCAACCTCGACGCGATGACCGCCTGCCTGGAGGCAGGCTGTCACTACCTCGATCTGGGCGGGCTCTACTGGATGACCGGCCGCCAGCTCGAGCTCGGCCCTCGGTTCGAGAGCGCCGGCCTGCTCGCCCTGCTCGGCATCGGCTCGGCGCCGGGCAAGACCAACCTGATGGCGCTGCGGGCGGTGCGAGAGCTACCTGCCACCGTCGACTCCATCCATGTCTACGCCGCCGGCCGCGACCTCGATCCACCGCCTGGCTTCAGCGTCCCGTACGCGCTCCAGACGCTGCTGGATGAGCTGACCCTGCGGCCGGTAGTGCTCCGTGACGGCGTCCCGGACGAGATCGAGCCGCTGGCCGCAGGCGGCGTGGTGGAGTTCGGCGATCCGATCGGCGCGGCCGAGACGATCCACACCCTGCACTCCGAGCTTCGCACCTTCGGTGACAGCTTCGGCTGCCGCGAGGCGAGCTTCAAGCTTTCGTTGTCGCCGAACCTCCTTTCGACGCTCCGAAAGCTGACGGAGGCCCCAGAGGAGGAGGTCCGGCGAATCGCGGCTGAAGCAGTTCCGCCCTCGGGCAAGACGGTCTCCGTCCATCTGGTGGAGGCATTCGGCGGCGGACGGTCGGTGCGAGTCCGGGCCATGACCGAGCCAAAGGATGCCTGGGGCCTGGGGGGCGGAATTGTGTCGACCGCCGCGCCCGCGGCAGCAGCAGTGCGGCTGCTCGCCAGGGGGAGGATCGAGGCCCGCGGCGCAGCTCCCCCCGAGGGCTGCATCGAGCCCGCGGAGATGTTCTCGGAGCTCGAGCAGCGGGGTTGCACGTTTGAGGTCACGACCCGGGAGGAGATACGGGCGTGAAGGTCGGCGTTCCCACCGAGACCAAGCCGGACGAATACCGGGTCGCGCTGACGCCCGTGGGCGCGCGCGAGCTGACCGAGCGCGGTCACGAGATCCTGATCCAGCGCGGGGCCGGGGAGGGGAGCGCGATCCCTGACTCGAGCTATGAGGCCCAGGGCGCCCGCATCGTCCCGACCGCCGAGGACGTGTTCGGCGAGGCGGACCTGGTCCTGAAGGTGAAGGAGCCCCAGCCCGGGGAGGTGTCGATGCTGGTTCCCGAGAGCACGCTGTTCACGTTCCTGCACCTGGCGCCGGCACCGGACCTGACCCGGGGCCTCTGCGAGTCGGGTGCCACCTGCGTCGCCTACGAGACGGTCGAGGACGCGCGCGGACAGCTGCCGCTGCTGGCGCCGATGAGCGAGATCGCCGGCAAGATCGCCACCCAGGCGGGCGCCTTCATGCTCGAGAAGCCGCTGGGCGGGCGTGGCATTCTGCTCGGCGGGGTTCCCGGCGTGGCCTCGGCCAACGTGATGATCATCGGTGGTGGAGCGGTTGGCATGAACGCCGCCTTCATCGCGATCGGCATGGAGGCCGACGTGTTCGTCTACGACACCAACATCGACCGCCTGCGCGAGCTGGACGTCGCCTTCCACGGGCAGGCCTCGACCGTCTTCTCGTCGACCCTCTCGATCGAGGAGCGCCTCCCCGACACCGACCTGGTGATCGGCGGCGTGCTCGTCCACGGCGCCCGCGCTCCGCAGGTGATCAAGCGAGACCAGCTGGCGTTGATGAACGAGCACTCGGTGCTGGTGGACGTGGCGATCGACCAGGGCGGTTGTTTCGAGACCTCCCGCCCGACCACCCACCGCGATCCCACCTTCGAGGTCGACGGGGTGATCCACTATTGCGTTACCAACATGCCCGGCGCGGTGCCGATCACCTCGACCTATGCGCTCACCAACGCAACGCTGCCCTACGTGCTGGCGCTGGCCGATCATGGGGTCGCCGAGGCCGCGCGGCGAGATCCGGGGCTTAAGCTCGGGGTCAACGTGGCTGCGGGCCGGGTCACCCATCCGGCCGTGGCGGAAGCGGTTGAAATGGATTACGTGCCACCGGAGGAGGCGCTGGGCATCGGCCCCCAAACGGCGGCGGTGGACGGCGCCGAGCAAGGCGCGAAGCAGACTACGACTTGAGTTGATCGATCAGGAGGAACCGAAGCGATGGCAACAGCGACCCGCATGAGGAGTGGAGCAAAATGAGCAAGTACGCAGTCGTTAACCCGGCAACGCGGCGAGACGGTCGCGGAGTATCCGGAGATCTCCGACGAGGACCTCTCGGCAGCGATCACGGCGGCGGAGGAGACCCACCGCAATTGGTGGCTGAAGACGTCGTCGCCGAGCGGGCCTCGATGGTCAAGAGGGTCGGCGAGCTTCACTTCGAGCGCCGGGAGGATCTGGCCGAGATCGTCGTGCGCGAAATGGGCAAGCCGATGGAGCAGGCGCTCGGCGAGGTCGACTTCTGCGTGGACATCTGCGGTTTCTACGCCGACAACGCAGAGGACTTCCTCAAGGACGAGCCGATCGACGCTGCTGGCGGGCGACGGCACGGCCGTGATCCGGCGGACGTCGGTGGGCCCGCTGATGGGAATCATGCCCTGGAACTTCCCCTACTACCAGGTGGCCCGCTTCGCGGCTCCGAACCTGATCGCGGGCAACCGATCCTGCTCAAGCCGGCGCCCCAGTGCCCGGAGTCGGCGAGGCGATCCAGGCGATCTACGACGATGCCGGCTTCCCCGAGGGCGCCTACCAGACGATCCTCGCCACGAACGACCAGATCGCCGAAGCGATCGCCGACCCGCGAGTCCGCGGCGTCTCGCTGACCGGCTCCGAGCGCGCCGGAGCCGCGGTCGCCGAGATCGCCGGGCGCAACCTGAAGAAGGTCGTGCTCGAGCTCGGCGGGCTCCGACCCGTTCATCCTGCTCGGAGCCGAGGACCTCGACGAGGCGGTCGGAGGCCGCGGTCGAGGCTCGCCTCGACAACACCGGTCAGTCGTGCAACGCCGCGAAGCGGTTCATCGTCGCCGACGACCTCTACGACGACTTCCTCGAGAAGTTCAAGGACGAGATGAAGGCAGCCGAGCCCGGCGACCCGACGTCCGACGACGCCGCGATGGGGCCGCTCTCGTCAGCGACCGCCGCGGAGCGCCTCCAGGACCAGCTCGATCGGGCGGTCGCCCAGGGCGCGGAGGTAGTCGCCGGCGGGGGAGCGGAAGGACAACTTCTTCCCGACCACTGTCCTGACCGGATCACTCCGGACAACGACGCCTACCGCGAGGAGTTCTTCGGGCCGGTGGCGAGCGTCTACCGGGTCGGCTCCGAGGAGGAGGCGATCGAGCTCGCGAACGACACCCCGTTCGGGCTCGGTTCCTACGTCTTCTCCGACGATCCGGAGCAGGCGCAGCGGGTGGCGGACGGCCTCGACACCGGGATGGTCTTCGTCAACGGGGTACGGCTCGATGGACGGCGCGAGCTGCCCTTCGGCGGCGTCAAGCGATCGGGCTTCGGCCGCGAGCTCGGCCGCTACGGGATGGACGAGTTCGTCAACAAGAAGCTGATCCGCGTCCTGAAGTAGCTCGGGCGAAGCGGCTACTCGACCGGCTGACCGTCCGCGCCTCGCCGGGCCTGGGGCCTCCGGCTAGGATCTGAGCATGTGCAAGAACATCCGTACGCTCCACAACTTCGATCCGCCGACGACGAACGAGGAGGTCCGCGAAGCAGCGCTGCAATACGTTCGCAAGGTCAGTGGCTCGAACAAGCCCTCCCAAGCGAACGCCGAGGCCTTCGATCGCGCCGTCGAGGACGTGGCCGCCGCGACCAGCCGCCTGCTGGCAGGGCTCACCACGGCTGCTCCGCCGAAGGACCGCGAGGTCGAGGCGGCAAAGCGTCGGGCGCGGGCTGAAGCCCGTTTCGCCGCCTGAGCGGCGGCATCGATGCAGCAGCTGACGCTGGTCGAGCCGCGTCGCTTGGAGTGGCTGGACGTTGATGAGCCGACGCGGGAAGGCGGACGCGAGGCGCTCGTCCGTCCGCTGGCGGTCGCCACGTGCGACCTCGATGCGCCGGTCATCGCCGGGCTCACGCCCTATGAGCCGCCGATTGCCGTCGGGCACGAGTGCGTGGCGGAGGTCGTGGAGGCGGCGGACGGCGGGCCGAAGCAGGGCACGCTCGTCAGCGTGCCGTTCCAGATTTCATGCGGGGACTGCGGGCGCTGCCGGCGCGGGCTGACCGGCAACTGCGAGAGCGTGCCGTTCCTCTCCATGTACGGGTTCGGCTCGTTTGGCGGGAATTGGGGCGGGTTCCTGTCGGATCTGGTCCGAGTCCCGTTCGCGGACCACATGCTCACGCCCCTGCCCGAGGGGGTCTCGGCGGAGGCGGCCGCCAGCGTGTCCGACAACATCGTCGACGGCTGGCGGCTGGTCGCGCCCGGGCTGGAGCAGTGGCCCGGCGCCGAGGTGCTGATCGCCGGGGGCTCGCCGAGCGTGGGCCTCTACGGAGTGCAGATCGCCTTGGCCTTGGGTGCCGAGCGGGTCGTCTACTGCGATGTGGAGGGCGAGCGGCTGCAAAAGGCCGAGGATCTGGGCGCCGAGGTCGTAGACGGTTATCCGGAGCGCCTGGGGCCGTTTCCCATCACCGCCATGGTGGCGGCCGACTCGGCCGCGCTCGCGCTCGCCGCACGCTCGACGGCCCCCGACGGTGTCTGCACCTGCGCCGGGATCCTGTTCCAGCGCGAGACGCCCATCCCCCTGATCGAGATGTACACGAAGATCACCACCTTCCGTACCGGCCGCCCGCACGCGCGGCCGGCGATCCCGCAGGTGCTCGAGCTGATGGCGAAGGGGGCGCTGCGACCTGAGCGCGTCACCGACCGGACCCTTGCCTGGGAGGAGGCGCCCGAAGCGCTCACCGACAACCGCGGCAAGCTCGTCTTCAGCCGAGCCGGCTGACTGCGCCGCCCGCCACGTCAGCGGGACGCCGAGACCAGCCGCCGCAGGCGCCCAAAGCGACGGTTTCGAAGGATTCGCTGCGCTGCATTGTGGCCCGAGGCCGCCATCACGCCTCCCCCCGGGTGGGTGCCGGCGCCGCACAGGTACAGGCCGTCAACCGGAGTGGAGTAGCGAGCGAGCGCGGGCGAGGGCCGCATGAAGGCCATCTGGTCGAGGCCCTGCTCGCCCTGGAAGATCGAGCCGTCGACGAGGCCGAAGATTCGCTCCAGGTCCGGCGGCGCCAACACCTCGCGCTCGAGGATCGCCCCGGGCAGGTTTGGCGCGTAGCGGGCCAGGTGCTCGATGCAGGCGTCGGCGTAGCGCTCACGGGCGTCGCCCTCCCAAGCCTCCTCGCCGGGTGGGCCGTACTGGGTGAACATCGTCATCACCCAGCGGCCATCGTCGGTCAGGCTCGAGTCGACCGCGGAGGGCAACTCGGCCTCCACGTACGGCGCGCTCGCTGGCCTTCCGGCCAGGGCGTCCTGCCAGGCGCGCTCCAGGTAGTCGATCGAGGGGCATAGGTTGACGCCGGTGCGCTCCAGCATGTGCTGCTGCTCCTCGGTCACCCCGTCGTAGCGGGGCGCCTCGCTGAGGATGAGGTTGATCTTCACCGAACCGCCCCGAGTTCGGTATCGGCGCATGTCGCGGGCCACGTCATCCGGGAAGTGCTCGGCTCCGGCGAGGTCGAGAATGGTCGTTTTGGGGTGGGCGCCGGAGGCGACGATCGGGGCGCGAATCTCTTCCCCGTCGGCGAGGGTCACACCCACAACCCGGCCCTCGCGGATGTCGATCGAGGCGACCGGCGCGCCGGTGCGGATCTCGGCGCCCGCCGCCTCGGCTGAGCGGGCGATCGCCTGGCTGATCGCGCCCATGCCCCCGATCACCTGCCCCCAACCGCCCGGGATCCCGTCGATCTCGCCGAGCGCGTGGTGGAGGAGGTTGTAGGCGGTCCCCGGCGTGCGGGGTCCCGCCCAGACGCCGACCACGCCCGTCGAGGCGATCGATCCCTTGAGCCCCTCGTGCTCGAACCAGTCGTCGAGCAGATCGGCGACGGACATCGTGAAGATGCGGACCAGGTCGTGGACGTCGCGACGGCCGAGCCCGGCGGCACGCCCCCCCTCTCGCAGCAGGGAGACGAGATCGGAGGGGTGATGTGAGCCGAGGGCCGGCGGCTCGCGCAGCATCATGGGCCGCAGGAACGACGCGGTGCGGTCGAGCAGCTCCTCGAAGCCCTCGTACACCTCGCTGTCGCGCTTCGAGAAGGCCTTGATCGAGGACGCCGTGCGGGCAGGCTCGTTGAAGAAGAAGATGGGGCCGTCAGCGCTCAGCGCCGCGTAGGCGGGATCGAGCGGGATCGCCCGATAGCCGTAGTCGCGAAGGCGCAGGTCCGAGACGACCTTCGGCTGGAGCATCGAGACCACGTAGCTCGCCCGCGAGACGCGCGCGCCGGGCCAAACCTCCTCGGTTACGCACGCTCCGCCCAGGATCGACCGCCGCTCGAGTACCACCACCCTCAGGCCGGCGCGAGCCAAGTAAGCCGCGGTCGTAAGGCCGTTGTGGCCGCCACCGACGACGATCGCGTCGTAGGAGCGGGGGGCGGCGGGGGCGGCGGGGGCGGACGTGGGGGTGCGCGTGGCGGCCTCGATGGCGCGAGTCTATCGTACGCTTGACTACAAGGTCAACCAGTGGGAATAGGCGCATCGAGGCGAGCCAGCGGCGGTGGCGGGCGCCGGCCAAGCGCGTCCAGCGCGACGCAGCCCTCCGGGTGGACGACCACCGGATTGAGCTCGAGCAGGTCGAGGCCGGAGTCGAGCAATAGCGACCCGATCGCGGCGGCGAGCCTGGCGGCCGCGGCCAGATCGGCTGCCGGGCGGCCGCGTCCACCGGCAAGAGCCGCGGCTCCGCGGAGTGAAAGGATCGCGTGCTCCACCCGCTCCGCGTCCGCGGGCAGCGGCACGATTGCGACGTCGTCGAGGGCCTCGGCCCAGATGCCGCCCAGGCCGACCACCAGCGCCGGGACGACCGCGTCGGCGCGGGCCGCGATCAGGACCTCGACGCCGGGCGGCGCCATTCGCTCCACCAGGACCCGGGCGCCGGCGGCCACCGGTATCGAGGAGAGCTCGCGATACGCGGCTCGCGCTTCGTCGGCTGTCCGCACGTTCAGCCGTATCGCACCCGCGTCGCTCTTGTGGTGCAGGTTGGGGGCCGCCAGCTTCACCGCCACTGGCCCGCTGAGTTCGGGTACGGCGCCGGCGCAATCGTCTTCGCTCGCGACCACCCTGCCATCTGGCACCGCGATCCCCGCCCCCCGCAGCAACTCCTTCGCCTCGATCTCGTCCAGCCAGCCGTCGGTCTCCGGCGTCGCGTCAGGATCGCCTGATAGCCGGGCTTCGGCGGCGGACGCGATCGCCCGCAGGCGTCGTGGATCGGCCGCATCGAGCCGGAGCGCCCGCGCGCAAGCGAGCGCCGTTCGCAGGCCGGCGACCACCGGCACGCCGCGGTCCGCCAGCTCGCTGCTGGCCGCGTCGTCGATCAGGTCGGGCAGGGTGGAGGCCACAAGGGTGGCGGCGTCGGTCTCCGCCGCCCCGGCGACGATCCCGGCGCGGACCGCGGCCCAGGTGGCGGCCGCCTCGGGCGCCAGGCCCTGGGGGTGGTCATAGAGGATCAGGAGCTGGTCAATCGCCGGGTCGGCGCCGACCGTGACCGCGATCCGGCGCAGCAGGTCGGTGTCGCCCCAGATCATCGCCGTGTAGTCGAGCGGGTTGCCGATCGTCGCCGCCGAGGGCAAGAGCTCCGCCAATCGCTCGCGGGTCCCGGCGGCCAGATTTGGCAGCTCGGCGCTGAGGCGAGCGGCCTCGTCGGCGGCGATGCTGGAGTCGCCGCCGGAGCAGGTGAGGATCGCGAGCCCCCCATCGCCCCGCGGCCGGGCGCGCCGCTCCGCCAGGGCCCGGGCGAGCTCGAGCAGCTCGTGCGGGTCGCCGGCCCAAGCCCCGCCGGCCTCCTCGACGAGGGCGCGGAAAATCCGCTGATCGCCCGCGACGGCCCCCGTGTGCGCGGACGCTGCACGCGCGCCGGCCTCGGAGGCGCCCACTTTCAGCACGGCCACCCTGACCCCGTGCTCGGCGCAGCGGGCAAGCGACTCGGCCAGGCGCGCGCCGTCTCCGTCCTCCTCCAGGAACAGCGCCACCGAGCGCACCCCCTCGCGTTCGCAGATCGCCGCCAGCCAGTCGCTGGCATCGAGCACCGCCTGGTTGCCGGTGGAGAGGACGGTGTGGTAGCGGATCCCGCGGCGCGAGCCGAGCGCGTTGACCGCGACGTTGCCGCTCTGCGAGATCATCGCCACGCCCCCCGGCTCCAGCGGCGCCACCGAGTCTCCCCACATCGGCGCGCGCGCGCCGACCGCGAAGATCCCGTTGCCGTTCGGGCCACATAGCGGCAATCCCCCCGCGAGCGCCGCCTCGCGGAGCTTTCGCTCCAACGCGCGGCCCTCGGCGATCTCGCCGAATCCGGCCGAGATCACCACGGCGCCCCCGCAGCCGCGGGCCACCGCCTCGGCGATCACGTCCGGCACCCCCGGGGCCGGGATCGCCACCACGACCGCGTCGACCGGCTCGGGGAGGTCGCTCAGCGAGGGTACGCACGGTCGGTCGTGCACTTCGGTGCGTCGCGGATTCACGCCCCACACGTCCCCCTCGAACCCGGCGCGGGCCAGGTTGCGAAGCACGATGTCGCCGTAGGCGCCCGGCCGGTCGTTGGCCCCGACGACCGCGATCGAGCGCGGCTCGAGCAGCGGACTCGGGTCCAGGGTTCCCGCTACGTCGGTGTGCGAGTTGCGCTCCATGGACGATCGCAACTCGGCCACGGGTGAAACCTAGTGGAGGATACGCTCCACGCCCCGGCGCTCGAGGCCCCGCGCGACGATCAGTCGCTGGATCTCGCTGGTGCCCTCCCAGATGCGGTCGACGCGCAACTCGCGCAGCAGCCGCTCGGCGACGTTGGAGCGCAAATAGCCTCGCCCGCCGAAGGCCTGCACGCAGCGGTCGGCGCAGCGCCAGGCCGCCTCGCTGGTGAACAGCTTGGCCATCGAGGCCTTGTGGTGCACGAGCTTCGCGTCCGCCCCCGAGTCGACCAGCGACGCCACGGTCAGCGTCAGCAGCCGGCCGGCCGCGGCGTCGGCCGCCGAGTCGGCGAGCGGAAAAGAAACACCCTGGTGGTCGTAGATCCGCGAGCCGCCCTGCTCCCGCTGGAGGGCCCACGCCACGGTCTCATCCAGCAGGCGCCACATCGCTCCCCCGCAGCGCGCCGCGATTCCCAGTCGCTCCTCGGTGAACCAGGAGCGCTGCAGCTCCTCGCCGCCGCCCACCCCACCGATCACGTCGTCCTCGGCCACCTCGACATCCCGCAGGCGGATGGTGGGGTGTCCCTCGGGGTAGTTGTGGGTGAAGGCGGGATCATCGACGATCTCGACCCCCGGCCGGTCACGATCGACGACGAACAGGGTCGGCAGCCGCTCGGGGCCGTCGACCACGTTCGCCATCACCACGTACACGGAGGCGATGTCGCCCGCGGTCACGAACCACTTCTCCGCGTTGAGCCGAAAGCCCGCCTCGGTCCGGTGGGCCGTAGCCACGATCGCGGAGGGATCCGACCCGGCGTCGCGCTCGGTCACCGCGTAGGCGTCCTTGAGCTCGCCGCGCAACGCGGGGCGAAGATAGCGGTCGATCTGCTCGGCGCTGGCGTGCGCCCAGACGTTGTAGGCGTTCGGCACGTGCCAGTGGATCGCGTTCGTGGTCCGGCCGTACTGCTCTTCGACCAGCGCCCACTCGAGCCGAGTCCACCCCTGTCCGCCGTGCTCGTTGGCGTGCAGGCCGCCGTTCAGTCCCGCGTCGATCGCCTCGTGTTTGACCCGGTCCACGAGCTCGTCGGGGAGCCGGCCGCCGCGCCGCTCGGCCTCCTGCTCCAGCGGCATCAGGACGTCCTCGGCGAAACCCTGCGCTCGGTCTCGCAGCGCGAGCGCTCCCTCGTCGACCTCGAACGGGAGCGCGGCCGCGATGCCTGGCGCCTCGGCGAGCGACTTGACCTCCATCGGCTCGTCAGACTAACATGCGATTGACTACAAGATCAACCCTCGCCGAGCCAGCGGCGAGCGGACCGCCGGAAACCCAGTCAGGAGGCCAGGCTTGGGCACCCAGCAGCAGACAGGGAACCCGCTTGATCTCGACCCCCGGGAGGTCGAGGCCACGCTCCAACCGCTGGAGCGGGCAACGATGCTGCCGCCGCAAGCGGTCACGGATCCCGCCGTCCTCGACTGGGAGCTCGAGACGATCTTCCGCAGCTGGGTCTGCGTGGGGCATGCCTCCTTGGTGGCCGAGCCGGGGAGCTACCTGATGCGCGAGGTCGGCACCGACAGCGTCGTCGTGATGGGCGCCGAGGACGGCCGCCCACGTGCCTTTCTCAACGTCTGCCGGCACCGTGGCGCCAGGCTGATCCAGGACTTCGAAGGGAGCGTCCGCCGTCGCGTCCAGTGCCCCTACCACGGCTGGTCGTACGGACTCGACGGCGAGCTCAAGGCGGCGCCCCACATGGAGGGGATCGAGGACTTCGAGCCTTCCTGCTGGGGCCTGATCCCGGTTCGGGTCGCGACCGTAGGTGGCCTGGTTCTGGTCGACCTCGGCGGCGACGCTCCCGACCTCGACTCCCATCTGGGCGAGCTCGCCGGCTACCTGGAGCGCTACCGGGTCGGCTCCCTGCAGCGCGCCGGCCGGACCTCCTACGAAGTCGCAGCCAACTGGAAGGCGCTTGCCGAGAATTACAGCGAGTGCCTGCATTGCCCCGGCGTCCATCCGGAGCTCAACCGGCTGAGCCACTACATGAGCGGAGAAGTGCTGGAGGGCGCGGGCGCCTGGTGCGGCGGCTCGATGACCCTGACCGAGGGCGCATTGACGATGGCACGCGAGGGCGGCCATGCGCACCGTCCCCCGATCGACGGCCTCTCCGGCCAGGATCTGAGCTCCGTCCTCTACTTCGTGTTGTTCCCGAACGCGCTCGTCTCGCTGCATCCCGACTACGTGATGCTGCACACCCTTTGGCCGCGAGCCGTCGACCGCACCGAGGTGGTCTGCGAGTGGCTGTTCGAGCCGGCGACCATCGCGGCCGACGGCTTCGACCCCTCGGACGCGATCGACTTCTGGGACCAGGTCAACCGCGAGGACTGGCACGTCTGCGAACTGACCCAGTTGGGCGTGCGCAATCGCGGCGCGGTGGCCGGTCGCTATTCGGCCGAGGAGACCGACGTGCACGCGTTCGACGTTATGGTGGCCGAGCGTTACATCGAGGCGCTTCGCGAGCGCGAGGAGGTGACGGCGTGAACGAGATCGCGGCCAAGCTGGGGGAGGTCGGTCTGCCCGAACCCGTGTCCGAGCTGGCGAAGCGCGATTGGGACGCGATCGTGGTCGGCGGCGGCCACAACGGGCTCACCGCCGCCGCCTACCTGGCCAGGGCGGGGCGCTCTGTCTGCGTGCTGGAGCGCCGCGAGCGCCTGGGCGGCGCCTGCACCCTCGAGCGCCCCTTCTCCGACGAGCGATTCGTCATCAGTCCGTGTGCCTACGTGGTCGGCCTGCTCGACGACCTCGTGATCCGGGAGCTCGACCTCGAGCGTCGCGGCCTTCGCTACTGGATCGCCGATCCCAACCTCTGGGTGCCCTTCGACGATGGCACCGCATTCGGGCAGTGGCTCGACCCCTCGCGCACCCAGGCGAACCTCGAGAAGCTGAGGGTCTCGGCGGACGACATCGCGGGCTACTGGGCCTATGAGGAGCTGTTCGACGAGGTACGCCGCAAGCTGCGCCGGGGCGAACGGGACACCTGGATCGGCGAGACCCCGACCCGCGCCGAGATCGAGGAGCTCCTCGACTCCGACCGGACGATGATCGACCTCGTCTTCGAGGCCTCGATTGCCGACGTGCTCGACGACCACCTGTCCGACGAGCGCCTCAAGACCGCCCTCTTCGGGCAGGGAATCATCGGCACCTGGGGCGGGCCGAAGGACCCGGGCACGGCCTCGATCAAGCTCATGCACTTCCAGGGCGACCTCGACGGCCAGGGCCCGGTGTGGGGGTACGTCGAGGGCGGTATGGGGATGATCAGCTTCGCGATCGCCGACGCCGCGCGCGACGCCGGCGCGGTGCTTGCCTGTGGGGTCCCCGTCGCCGAGATCGTCCCCGGCGAGGGCGTCACGCTCGAGGACGGCACCTCGCTGCGGGCGGGCACCGTGATCTCGAACGCCGACCCGAAACGAACGCTCGGCATGCTCGGAAGCCAGCAGATCGATGCCGCCTTCCGCGAACGGCTCGAGCGCTGGAAGGTCCGCAGCCCGGTGGTCAAGTTCAACGCGGCGCTCGAGCGGCTGCCGAGCTGGAGCGCCGCGCCGGGCGAAACGTGGCCGGCGCGAGCGATGGTCGACGTCACGGGCACGCTCGAGGAGGCACAGTGCGCCTTCGAGGCCGCAGAGATGGGCAAGCCGGCCGTCGCCTTCGGCGAGATCTACTTCCAGACCGGCTATGACCCCAGCCCCGCCCCCGAAGGCAAGCACCTGATGAGCGTCTTCGGCCAGTACGCGCCCTACACGCTTTCGGACGGTGACTGGGACTCCCGCCGCGAGGCCGTCGCGCGCCAGTTCATCGAGTTGATCGACCGCTTCGCCCCAGGCTTCGAGGACTGCCTGGTCGAGTACGAGGTCCTCGGCCCCCCGGACATCGAGTCGCGGATCGGGCTGACCGGCGGAAACATCTTCCAGGGCGAGGTGACGCCGGACCAGATGTGGGAGGGCAGGTTGCCGGCGCGAACGCCGGTCGCCGGCCTCTACATGTGTGGGGCCGCCACCCATCCCGCAGGCAGCGTCATCGCCCTGAACGGGCGCAACGCGGCTGCCGCTGTTCTCGCCGATGCAGGCGTGGCGCTGGCCGCCGCATAGGGCGGGACAGGGTCCCCTTTGGCCACTAGCGTCGCCTCCGTGTCGCAGAGCACCCGGGAGCGGATCCTCGAGGCCGCCTGCGACCTGATCGCGGCGCAGGGGATCGACGAGGTGAGGATCGCCCGGGTGGCCAGGAGGGCCGGCGCCTCCACCGCTCTCGTGCACCACTACTTCTCGACCCGCGAGGAGCTGCTCGAGCAGGCGCTCGTCCACTCCTTCGCGCTGGTCGGCCAGGAGCGCTTCCCGGATGGGACAGGCGAGGCCGAGTCGGCGACCGCGGCCCTGGCCCGCGCGATCCGCGAGTGCCTGCCGGAGCCGGGCCGCCCCCAGCGCGACTGGGTGCTCTGGGTGGAGCTGTGGCTGCGTGCCGTGCGCGAGCCGAGCCTTCGTCCCGTAGCGGCCCGGCTCTACGAGCGCTACCGCGGGTGGATGGCCGCGCTGATCCGGACCGGCACCCAGAGCGGCGAATTCCGGTCCGACGTCGACGTCGAAGCCGTCGCGGACTTCGCAATGGCCCTGCTCGACGGGGCCGGGGTAAGGGCGCTGATAGCCGACCCCGCGATGGATGTCGAGGCAGCGCGTACGCTGGTAGCCGAGCGCTTGGCGCCGCAACTCGGGATCGAGGCGACCGCACTCCTCTAGACACTGAAGCTGACGGCACCCGGGCGGGCCGTCGTGTACGTCTCGCAGTATCTCGAGCCCCAGCATTGGACGTCTCGGCCGTTGCCCTGGCCGAGCCAGGGGTGTAACTTGAACGCCGGTTCAATTTTCGGTAGCCCAGTGAGGAGAGAGGATGGGCCGGGGCCGTTGAGTCCGCGCCCGCAGATCGATCACATCCGGAGGCCGCAGATTCTCGCTGCGGCCGCTGAGGTGATCGGCGAGCGCGGACTCGCCTCCACCCGAATCGCCGATGTGGCCGAGCGAGCGGGCACCAGCCCGCCGACCGTCCTCTACTGGTTCGGGTCGAAGGACGACCTGCTCACCGACGCGCTCACCTTCGACGAGGACCGTTTCTACGGCGCCGTGACCGAGAGCCTCGCCGGGCTCGAGCGCCCCCGCGATCGGCTCCGCGTGCTGATTGAGGCCTGCGCCGCCGAGTACGACTGCAGGCTGTGGATGGAGCTCTGGGGCAGGGCCCTGCAAGATCACGGCGCGGCCGTTGCCCGTCAGCGTCTCGATGACCGCTGGCGCGACCAGATCGCCGAGGTCATCCGCGCCGGCCAACACCTCGGCGAGTTCGCAGACGTCGATGGCGACGACATGGCCGCGGTTCTCGCCTCACTGTTGGACGGACTTGCCGTGCAGGCGACCCTGGGCGACCCCGTGATCCTGCCCAACCGCATGCGCGAGCTGGCCGTCAGCACCGCGGAGCTCCTGCTCGGCTGCGAGTTGCCGGCGCCACAACACGAGGCCCTCGCGGGGACGCCCGGAGGCGGAACAGCGGGCCTGGCGCGATGAGCGAGCGCCGAGCGAGCGACGGTCCCCCGAGTGACCTGTGGACACCGGAGACCTGGACGATGCGACGTCGCGAATTGCTCCAGGTCGGTGCCGGGCTGGCGCTGGGCGCGGCTCTCGCGGGCTGCGGGATCGGGCGGGGCATCCAGGGGGACGTCAACCGGAGGATCGAACCTAAGGTGGACGGCGACCTCTTCTACTTCAACTACTCCCAGTACATCGACCCGGCGCTCGTGAAGGAGTTCGAGAAGCGCTACGACGTGCGGGTTATCGAGTCCTACTTCGACTCGATGGAGGGGATGCTGGCGAAGCTGCGGGCGGGCAACGCCTACGACGTGATGTTCCCCACCGCCGAGTACGTGCAGCGGCTGGTCCAGCAGGAGCAGCTGCTTCGGATTCCGCGCGACAAGCTCGAGAACCTCGACAACATCTACGGCTACTTCGATGATCCCTGGTACGACCCCGACTCGGCGCACTCGGTTCCCTACGCGCTCTACATCACCGGGATCGGCTACCGGGCGGACATCCTGGACAACATGACCGGCTCCTGGGACGACCTCGGCAACGAGGAGGCGGAGGGGCGGATCTACGTGCTCGACGACTACCAGGAGGCACTCGCCGCGGGCAACCTGCGAAACGGCTACGACATGAACACGGTGGTGGAGTCGGAGCTGGACGCGACCCGGGACTGGCTGGTGGACCTGAAGCCGCTTCTGCGCGGTTTCTCGGTGGACACGATCACGAACATGTCGAGCGGCAACGCCTGGATCCAGCACCTGTGGAATGGCGACATCGTCAACATCCGCTACCGGGTCGACGACCCCGAGGCCTACCAGTTCGAGAAGATCACGCAGGACGGGTTTCCCGTCGGCAGCGACGCGATGGTGATCCCGGTCAACTCGGAGCACCCGGGCACGGCGCTTCTGTTCATCGACTTCATGCTCGACCCCAAGAACGCCGCGCAGAATGTCGCCTGGAACGGCTACCCGATGCCCAACCGCGGCCAGGACGAGACCTTCGACAAGCTGGCCGAGGGCGACCCGAACATCGTCGTCACCACCGACGATCTCGAGGGCGGCGAGCAGTTCGCCAACCTCCCGCAGGAGGAGCGCGAGCTGTGGACCAACACGTTCCTCGAGGTAAAGGCGTCGTGAGCGAAAATCGGTTTGCGCACCTGATGCTGGCCCCGGCGGGGTTGTGGCTGCTGCTGCTGTTCGCGGTCCCGCTGGGCATCGTCTTGGCGGTCTCCCTGGGGACGACGGACCCGGTGTACCAGGCCATCTACGGCTGGCACCCGGGGAACTTCGCCGACGTGTTCGACCCCCTCTTCGCGCCCGTGCTGCTGCGTTCGGTCGGGTACGCGCTCGCCACCGTGGTCCTCTGCCTGCTGATCGGCTACCCCATCGCCTACTACATCGCCCGCTTCGGCGGCCGCTGGAAGACGTTGTTGATCGCTGTTGTGGTGCTGCCGTTCCTCGTCAACTACCTGGTTCGCACCTACGCCTGGGTGGCGATCCTCTCCGATGAGGGACTGGTGAACGGGATCCTCACCGACGCCGGCATCACCGAAAACGGGGTCCGCTTCGTCAACACTTCGTGGGCTGTGATCGGCGGCCTGGTCTATGGCTACCTCGCATTCATGATCCTGCCGCTGTACGCGGCGCTCGACCGCATGGACCCCTCCCTGATCGAGGCCGGCAAGGACCTCTACGGGACCCGCTGGCAAACCTTCTGGCACGTCACCTGGCCGGCGGCTTTCCAGGGGGTGGCCGCCGGCTGCGTGCTGGTCTTCCTCCCCGCAGTCGGTGACTTCATCTCCGCCCAGCTGCTCGGCGGCCCGGACACATACATGGTCGGAAATCTGATCCAGCAGCAGTTCCTCGAGGCTCAGAACTGGCCCTTTGGGGCCGCGCTCACGATCGTGATGATGGGCTTCCTGCTGATCTGGATGCTGATCTACCTGCGCTCCGCGGCGCGGGCTTCTCAAGAGGCCACGGCATGAGCGCTCAGGGGTGGGCTGCGAGGCTGCCAGGGGTGGGGCGACGCGCCGGGCGCAAGCGCCGGCGGGATTTCGATCGCCCCCGCTTCCTGCGCGCGTTCTTCCTCGTGTTCGTGTTCTTCAGCTTTGCGCCGCTGGCGATCGTGGCGCTGTTCTCGTTCAACTCCACCCCCTCGCTGCAGAACTTCACCGGCTTCAGCCTGCAGTGGTACGACGAGTTCTTCGCCAGCGTGAGCCTGCGCGAGTCGCTGATCGCCAGCATCGAGATCGGGCTGGTGACGATGATCGTCGGGACCGTGCTCGGCACAACCCTCGCGTTCGCCCTCGTACGTGCCAGGTCGCGGGTCGCACAGACCAGCAATGTCCTGATGCTGGTCCCGCTGGTCACTCCGGAGATCGTCGCCGGTGTCTCCGCGCTGCTGCTGTTCACCCAGATCGGCATGGACCTCTCGCTGCTGACGATCATGATCGCCGAGATCACCTTCTCGATCTCTTTCGTGACCGTGATCGTGCGAGCGCGGCTGTCGGCGTTGAACCGCGAGGTCGAGGAGGCGGCGCTGGATCTCGGCGCCACCCGCCTGCAGACGGTCCGCCTGGTCGTGCTGCCCGCGCTGTGGCCGGCCATCATCGCCTCGGCGCTGCTGATCTTCGCGCTCAGCTTCGACGACTTCGTGATCGCGTTCTTCACCACCGGCGAGTCCCCGACGCCGCTGCCGGTCCAGATCTACTCCTCGATTCGCTTCGGCGTCAGGCCCACGATCAATGCGATCGGAACCTTGATGCTGGTGATCTCGTTCCTGATCGTTGCCTTGGCCGTCGCGCTGCCGCGCCTGCTGGGGCGGCAGGAGGAGGAGAATGTGTTGATTGGAAGAGAGGCCGCATGACCGCGAACCACCACACGACCACAGGCACGACGGCCGTCCCCACGAGCAGCGGCGACGGTACACCCGGGGAGGCGATCCGCTTCGAGGGCGTCACGAAGCGCTTCGGCTCCACCACCGCGGTCGACGACCTCACCCTGTCTGTCCGGCGCGGCGAATTCTTCTCGCTGCTCGGGCCATCCGGGTGCGGGAAGACGACCACGCTGCGCATGGTCGCCGGATTCGAGCAGCCGACCGAGGGGAGCGTCTACCTGGAGGGCGAGTCGGTGGATGATGTCCCCCCCTACTCGCGGAACGTCAACACGGTGTTCCAGAGCTACGCCCTGTTCGACCATCTCGACGTGGAAGGGAACGTCTCCTTCGGGCTGAAGCGCCGCAAGGTGGCCGGCGACGAGATCCGCAGCCGCGTGGCGGAGGCGCTCGAGCTCGTCCAGCTCACCGGCCGGGAGCACGCCAAGCCGCGCCAGCTCTCGGGGGGGCAGATGCAGCGTGTGGCGCTCGCCCGTGCGCTCGTCAACCGCCCCGCGGTGCTGCTGCTCGACGAGCCGCTCGGAGCGCTCGACCTGAAGCTGCGCAAGCAGATGCAGGTCGAGCTCAAGGAGATCCAACGCGAGGTCGGGATCACCTTCCTCTACGTCACCCATGATCAGGAGGAGGCCCTGGCGATGTCCGACCGGATCGCGGTCATGGACGGGGGCATCGTGCAGCAGTGTGGCCCGCCCGAGGAGATCTACGAGAGCCCACAGAAGACGTTCGTCGCCGGGTTCATCGGGGTCTCCAACCTGCTTCCGGCCACCGTGGAGGGCCAGGGCGTGCGCCTGCAGACCGGCCAACTTTTCCCCGCGACCCTCCCCGATGGCTGCGAGGAGGGCGCGTCGGTTTACTGCTCCGTACGCCCGGAGAAGATCTTCCTGGACGACCTCGAGGACGGCATGGTCTCGGTGGAGGGCGAGATCGTGGAGCGGATCTACCTCGGCACCACGACCCAGGTGATCGTCCAGTTGGCGCCCGAGGTGCGGGTGGTGGCGCTGGAGCAGAACACCGCCCGGTCGCTGGCCGAGGACCGTTGGGAGATCGGCCATCGCGTCACGCTCGGATGGCACCCGGAGCACGCACGGGTGCTCCATTGACCTAGCCGCGTGTGGACCTGCCGGGTCAGGTTTGGACCCTGGCCCGGCGGCAACGTAGCCGAAGGCGAGGCTGCCGCCGGAGTGATAGCCGAAAGCCCCGGCACCAGGCCGGGGCTTTCGCGCTATCCCGAAATGAGCCGCCAAGGGGGGAGGCGGCTCTGGTGATGAGCCGCGTTAGAAGCGGCTCTTGTGACGTTTGCGGTAGCCCCGACCGGAGAGCTTGCGCTTGCTCCAGCCTGGCCCGTCGCCGCGGACCATCGAGGTGTCGAACCGCAGCCCGGCCACCACCATGTAGGCATGACCCGGGTTCGAGTAGACCGTGATCCACTTGCCCTTGCCTCGGCGGGCCCAGCGCATGAAGCCGCTGGAGTCCTTCGGTCGCCTGAGGAGGCGGCCGCCGTGCAACGCGTAGCTGACGGCGCCCGAGCAGTCGTACCCTCGGTCGTTCCACTTGCTATGACCGCCGCCGTACTTATAGGGCTTCTTGCGAATGCGGTTCGCGGCATCGATGACGCCGACCACGCGCGCGGGGGCGTCGGACGGCGCGATCGCCTTGCCGTTGACGAGTCTGGCCTTGCCGGGGCGCGCGTGCGAGTTCGAGGAGCCCGTGCCGCCATCACCTGCCTGCGCGAGAGCGGCCGGGAGCGTGACGAGCGCCGCCGCCGCAAGGGCGAGCGTCGTTCTGAGCTTCGTGTGAGTGCGAGCCTTCGCGTGGGTACGCAAGATCCGGTCTCCTTCGTCGGCCTACGGGGTTAGCTGTCGGGCTGGCGCTAAAGGAGCCTGCGCCCCCACCGAGGTGGGTTCGCCCCATTCGTTGGTTTCCCCGTTCCCCGCCCACGGTGGGGCAGGGATTCGGCTTTACCGCCTATCGATCAGCGCGGGACCCTACACGATTCGTCAGATGCATGCAAAGACCTGCTCACGTTTGTGTGCGGATCAGCACTTGGAAGCCCGCCGGACAATCGGCCGGCGGGGCTGTCTCACGGTGCCGGGTTGCGCTCGGCCCAGTCGGCGATCCGATGCGAGTCGGCGATCACCTCAGCGCTGTCGGTGACCAGCACCGGCACCGCCCGCTGTCCGGTCAGCTCTTCGACCTCTTTGCGGCCGGGCGTCATCCAGTGCAGCAATCGCGGCCCGATGCCGAGCCCGCGGACCTTCACCACCTCGGGCTCGTAGCCGGCCATCCGCAAAGCCTCGTGGGCGTTGTGGCAGGGATGGCCTCCGGGCCGCACCGTCTGAAAGGTGCCCCAGCAGATATAGAGCTTCACCGGCGGAGCGTATCCGTTAGCTTCCTGACGTGGAGCTTGCGGGTAAGAGCGCGCTGCTCACCGGGGCCACCGGCGGTCTCGGGCAGGCGATCGGCGGTGCCCTGGCCGAGCGAGGAGCCAAGCTGGTGCTCAGCGCCCGCAAGCCAGAGGCCCTGCGCGAGCTGGCCGAGTCGCTGCCGGGCGAGCACCGGATCGTTCCCGCCGATCTTGCGGACGAGGGCGCCGCGCAGCGGCTGGCCGCGGACGCTGGCGAGGTCGACTGCCTGGTGGCGAACGCCGGCCTGCCGGGTACGGGGATGATCGAGAGCTTCTCGCCGGAAGAGATCGTGCGTGCTCTGCGGGTCAACCTCGAGGCCCCCATTATGCTCGCGCGGGAACTGGCGCCGGCCATGAGCGAGCGGGGCAGCGGGCACCTCGTGTTTGTCTCCTCGCTTGCCGGCAAGGCTCCCAGCCCGCGCTCGGCCATCTACTGCGGGACCAAGTTCGGGCTGCGGGGCTTCGCGCTGAGTCTGCGCGCCGATCTGGCCCGCGCCGGGGTCGGCGTCTCGCTCGTGGTCCCGGGGTTCATTCGTGATGCCGGGATGTTCGCCGCCTCGGGAGCCAAGCCCCCGCCCGGGCTGGGCACCGCCACCCCGGAGCAGGTCGCCGCAGGCGTGGTGAGGGCGATTGAACGTGACAAGGCCGAGGTCGCCGTGGCCCCGCTGCGTCAGCGGGCGCTCGCCCACGTGGGGCTCGCCAGCCCACGGATCGCGATGCGGGCGATCACCGGTGGGACCGCAAGCAAGACCGCGGATCGGGTAGCGGAGGGACAGGCGAACAAGCGATAGATCCAGGGGTAACAGCGTGAGCAATGACAGCTTCGGCGCCCGCGACACCCTCGAAGTGTCCGGCCGCGAGTACGAGATATTCAGCCTCGACGCACTTCAGGCCTCCTACGACGTCGCCCGCCTTCCGTACTCGCTGAAGGTGTTGCTCGAGAACGCGCTGCGCCTCGAGGACGGAGAGTCGGTGACGCAGGCCAACGTCGAGGCGATCGCCACCTGGGATGCGACCGCCGAGCCCAGCACCGAGATCCCGTTTCAGCCGGCGAGGGTGCTGATGCAGGACTTCACCGGCGTGCCGGCGCTGGTCGACCTGGCGGCGATGCGCGACGCGATGGAGGAGCTTGGCGGCGACGCGCAGAAGATCGACCCACTGGTCCCGGTCGACCTGATCATCGATCACTCGGTTCAGGTGGACGCGTTCGGAAGTGCGCGCGCGTTCGACATCAACGCCGACCGCGACTACCAGCGCAACGCCGAGCGTTACGCGTTCCTGCGCTGGGGGCAGCAGGCCTTCGACAACCTGAGGGTGGTCCCTCCGGCGACCGGGATCTGCCATCAGGTCAACCTCGAGTACCTGGGCAAAGTGGTGTTCGTCGAGGCTGAAGGCGGCCGTGCGTATCCCGACACGCTGGTCGGCACCGACTCGCACACGACGATGATCAACGGGCTGGGGGTCCTGGGCTGGGGCGTGGGCGGGATCGAGGCCGAGGCGGCGATGCTCGGTCAGCCGATCTCGATGCTGCTTCCGCAGGTGGTCGGCTTCAAGCTCGCCGGGGAGCTCTCCGAGGGCGCGACCGCGACCGACCTGGTGCTGACCGTGACCGAGATGCTCCGCGAGCGGGGCGTGGTGGGCAAGTTCGTAGAGTTCTTCGGGCCGGGGCTGCACACGCTCGGCCTCGCCGACCGGGCGACGATCGGCAACATGTCACCGGAGTTCGGCTCGACCTGCGCGATCTTCCCGGTCGACTCCGAGACCCTGCGGTACCTCGAGTTCACGGGCCGGCCCACGGAGCTGATCGAGCTGGTGGATGCCTACGCTCGCCGGCAGGGCCTCTTTCACACCGAGGACTCGGAGGAACCAACCTTCTCCGAGACGCTGGAGCTCGACCTCGGCGAGGTCGAGCCGAGCATCGCGGGTCCGAAGCGCCCGCAGGACCGGATCGCGCTCGCGGAGGCGAAGCCTGCCTTCATTGAGGCGCTGCGCGAATTCAGCCCCGGCGCCGTCGAGGAACTCGGCAATCACCACGACGAGGCGGTCGCCGGCTCCTTCCCGGCCTCCGATCCGCCGGGCGACGACCACAACGACGAGCGCGGCAAGCCCCGCCAGGCGGCGGTTGGAGCAGCGACCGCGGAGAGGAAGCTGAACCCGGTCGCGGTCACGCTCGAGGACGGGACCGAGGTCGAGCTCGATCACGGTCGGGTGGTGATCGCAGCGATTACGAGCTGCACCAACACCTCCAATCCCTCGGTGATGCTTGCCGCCGGGCTCTTGGCCCGCAAGGCCGTGGAGCGCGGGCTCGACGTCAAGCCGTGGGTGAAGACCTCGCTTGCGCCGGGGTCAACCGTGGTCACGGACTACCTCGCGAAAGCAGGGCTGACCGAGTACCTCGACAAGCTCAAGTTCAACCTGGTCGGCTACGGCTGCACGACCTGCATTGGCAACTCAGGCCCACTGCCGCCCGAGATCGCGGCTGCGGTCGAGGACAATGACCTGGTGGTCTGCGCGGTGCTGTCTGGCAACCGCAACTTCGAGGCCCGAATCAACCCGGACGTGAGGGCCAACTACCTGGCGTCGCCACCGCTTTGTGTCGCCTACGCGTTGGTGGGCCGGATGGACGTCGACATCCTCACCGAGCCCCTCGGCGAAGGCTCCGATGGCGAGCCGGTCTATCTGCGCGATATCTGGCCGCAGACCGAGGAGATCAAGCAGACGCTGGAGAGCGCCATCCGCTCCGACATGTTCACGAGGAACTACGCCGACGTGTTCACCGGGGACGACCGCTGGAGCTCGCTCGAGATCCCCGAGGGCGACCGGTACGAGTGGACAGACTCGACCTACGTCCGCAAACCGCCCTTCTTCGGGGGCATCACCCCCGAGCCGGAGCCGCCGGAGCCGATCGAGGGGACCCGGGTGCTGGCCGTGCTCGGCGACAGCGTGACTACGGACCACATCTCCCCGGCCGGAGCGATCAAAAGCGACAGCCCGGCCGGTAGGTGGCTGATCGACCAGGGCACCGACGTCCGAGACTTCAATTCCTACGGCTCGCGGCGCGGCAACCACGAGGTGATGATCCGGGGAACCTTCGCCAACGTGCGGCTGCGCAATCTGCTGGTCGAGCGCGAGGGAGGCTTCACTCGCCACTTCCCGGATGGCGAGGAGACGACGATTTACGAGGCGGCGATGCGCTACGCGAGCCAGGGCGTGCAGCTGGTGGTGCTGGCGGGCAAGGAGTACGGCTCCGGCTCGTCGCGCGACTGGGCGGCGAAAGGCACCGCGCTGCTGGGCGTTCGGGCGGTGATCGCGGAGAGCTATGAGCGAATCCACCGCTCGAACCTGATCGGGATGGGGGTTCTGCCTATTCAATTCCCGGACTCGGAAGGCGTCGAATCGCTGGGCCTCACCGGGGAGGAGGTGATCGATGTCGACGGCCTCGACGCGGCGCTCGCCGGCATGGGCACCGAGGCGCGCAATGTTCGCGTCAGGGCCGCGCGAGAGGGCGCCGACCCGGTGGAGTTCCAGGCCCGCGTGCGGCTCGACACGCCGAATGAGGTCGCCTACTACCGCAATGGAGGCATCCTGCAGCGAGTGTTGCGCGACCTTCGCTGAGGCTCCGGTGGGGATAACTGAGCACGGCACGCGGATAATCGGACCACTTTGCATGGATTCGTGCGTGGTCTACCTGCAATATGGTCCTTTTTTCTATTGACTTTCGTCGCCTGTATGCATCAAAATGCCATTGACCCACGAATCAGGCAGACTTACAGAGCAGGCAAGGCTTCTAAAGCTCGTCCCCGGCCAGTCCCGCCTCCGGGGGCGATCGCGTCGGCATCCCTCCCTGGCTACCGACGCGCAGGCGTGGGCGCGGGCTGTGTGGACCCCCTGCCTCCCACAGCCCCGCCCCGCCATGTCTAAGGGCGCTGCAAAGCGTCGCCTGCCTTTGTCCTCGGTCGGGCGGCCGGTCCGCTCGTCCTCGGGCAAGTAGGGACCAATCGAGCATCCGGGCTCCATCTGGCGCCTTTGATGCTGACGTCCGCAACAAAAGCGCCAAGAGATGGCGATTACCCCCTACCCAGCCCGTGTTCGCTTGGTTCCGGCGGGCGGGCTGGCCCGCTGGCGGCGCTCGATGACCTCGATCGCGACCACGCTTCCAAGGGGTCCGACCGGAGTCAGGGTGGCGGCAAGCAGGGTGTAGGGAGCCTCGTGTCGCAGAATCGCGATCCAGATCAGGACGCAGAGCGCGATGTAGCCGATCCCGTGTGTGAGGCCGAAGACGAACGTCTCGCGATCGAAACCGGGTAGGAGCCAGAAGACCATCAGCACCGCGAAGACCGCCAGCTCGAGCCAGCTGAGTCGCTTCACCCAGGGCCACAGGGGACCGGGGACCGGTCGTCGCAGCGCCTTCACCCGGTCTGCCTCGGTCGCAGCCGCCTGCTGGGCGCTCGCGGGGCTCACGCGCCGAGGTTAGCGGCCAAGTGCCGCGGCGGGACATCGACCCTGCGTACAAGCGGATCCAGCCAGGATTGGACACGGGTCCATAGGCGAAGGCGACGGCGAACGCGAAACTGATCGCATGACAGTCACGATGACATCCACGGCGCGATTGCCGATTGAGCCCAGTGGGCGCGAGATGCGACGGCTGGTTAGGTTCGAACGCAAGTACCGATGCTCCGCGGGTCACGAGCATCGCTCCTGGGCGCGAGTTCGCGCGTGCCCGGAGTGCGGCGAGCCGCTCACCGTCGCGGTCATTCATCGCGCCGCCTTGGCTCCGGCCTGCTGACCTGCACTTGCGAAATACTTGCGCTTGCGCATAGCTTGCGCTAGCTTTCTGTGGCATGGGTGTGGCAACCGCAACCGTCCCTGTTCCGAGCCTGCTCGACGAGATCCAGGCGGCGTTCGGCCTCACAAAGACCGAGCTCGGCCGCCTCTTCGGCGTTTCGAGGCAAGCCGTCGACCAGTGGCGGGCCAGGGGCGTTCCGAGCAACCGCCAACAGAAGACGGCGGCGATCGCTGCCACCGCCGACCTACTCTCGCACCAGCTCAGGGCCGAGCGTCTGCCGGGCATCGCCCGCCGCCCCGCTCCTGCCTACGCGGGGCTCACGATGCTCCAGATGATCGAGCGCGACCGTCACCTCGAGTTGCTCGAGCAGGTGCGCACGGCATTCGACTGGGCCGCCGGCACGTGACGTGAGAACGATCCGGCGCGGGGGCGCGTACCTGCGCGTTGCCGATCCCCGCTGGCGCGATCCCCTCGACGGTCGCTACGCCGCTGCTCGCGGCGGGCGCTGGAACCCCCCTGAGTCATTCCCGGTCGTCTACCTGTGCGCGTCGGTTGCGGTTGCCCGCGCGATCGTCCTCGGAAAGCTCGAGGGCCAGTCGTTCGGGCCCGAGGACCTCGATCCGCGAACCGCGCCGATGCTTGTAGCCGCCTCGGTCCGGACGGACCGCTACGTGGACGTCGTCACGAGTCGCGGTTGCGTTGCGGTGGGCTTGCCCGAGAACTATCCGCGGGACCGGGCGCGCCGCCGGATCGGCTGGAAGCGATGCCAGTCGATCGGCCAGGCGGCCTTCGAGGCGGGCGCGGCGGGGATCGCCTGCCGCAGCGCCGCGCCGCAGTCACCGCCAGAAGGGGAGGAGCTGGCCTGGTTTCAGCGCCGCGGCCGTCGCCTGCGCCGCGGCCGCACCCGTCCATTCGACGAGTGGTTCTGGCCTAGCCCTGGCTAGCGGCCGCGGCCCGCGGCTGTGAGAGCATCCTGACTCGTGATGAGCGCGACCGACAGCAGCGAGGCCGCGCGCGTTCGCGACGCCGCTGCCGCAGAGGCTCCGAAGCACACGCGCCTGATCCGCTCCCCGCGAGACGGTCGGGTGGTGAACGCGCTGACGCTGCTGCCCATCCTGCTGTTGCCGCCGTCGGCGTACGGTGTGATCACGACGACAGGCCGCAAGACCGGGAAGGCACGCCGGAAGTGCATACGCGTCGTCCGCCGCGGAGACCAGGCCTACCTGGTCCAGCTGCGCCCGCCCGAGCTGGCGATGACGCGCCCAACTACCGTTTCCGGGTGGGTCTGGAACATTCGGGCGAATCCGAACGTGAAGCTGCGAATTCGCGGCGGGACGTTCGCCGGGGTCGCGCGCGAGCTGACGGACCCGGGAGAGCTCGCCAAGGCGCGAGAGGCCCTGTGCGAGACGGTGACCCCCTACGACTACGGAGAGTGCATTCTCCATCTGCGGGGCCGGCCAACGCGGTCGAAGATCCAGGACCTGCACCGCTATTGGTTCGACACGGGCATACCGCTCGTGATCGAGCTTCCGGCCACGCCGTAAGCCTCAGCCGCTGCCCCCGAGTTCAGCGATTCAGGTCAGGGCCGTGAGCACGATCCGCTCCTGCTCGGAGCGGTGGGCGGCGGGGTAGCCCTCGCCGGGGCTGGCGCGCTGGGGCCGGCCCACGTAGCGGAAGTCCACCTGCTCGGGCACGAGCTCCGGCATCCGCTGGGTCATCACCTTCCAGGCGCCCATGTTCTGCGGCTCCTCCTGCACCCAGACGATCTCCTTGAGATTCGGATAGCTGGCGATCAGCTCGCGAATCTGGGCCTTGGCGAACGGATAGAGCAGCTCGACCCGGGCGATCGCCACTGAGGCGGCGTCGTCCCGCCGCTCGTGGCCGTCCATGTCGTAGTAGATCTTGCCGCTGCACAGCACCAGTCGCTGAACCTGATCCTTGCGCTCGGTGGCGCGGGGGTCATCGAGCACGAACTGGAATGCGCCGGAGGTCAGGTCGGTGAGTCGCGACGCCGCCTCCTTGTGTCGCAGCAGGCCCTTGGGCGTGAACACCACCAGCGGCCGGGCTTTTCGGATCCGGGCCTGGCGGCGCAGCAGGTGGAAGTACTGGGCGGCCGTGGTCGGGTTGGCGAGCCGGATGTTTCCCTCGGCCGCCAGCGCAATGAAGCGCTCGATCCGGGCACTGGAGTGCTCGGGCCCTGATCCCTCGTAGCCGTGCGGCAGCAGCAGGGTCAGCCGCGTCGTCTGGCCCCACTTCGCTTCGCCCGAAGCGATGAAGCTGTCGATGATCACCTGCGCGGAGTTGGCGAAATCGCCGAACTGTGCCTCCCACAGCACCAGGCTCGAGGGAGAAGCCGCCGAGTAGCCGTATTCGAATCCAAGGCAGCCCGCTTCCGACAGCGGGCTGTTGTGGAGCTCGAACGGCGCCAGCGCGCCGGACAAGTTCTGGATCGGCACGTACTTGAGCCCGGTCTTCTCGTCGTAGAGGGCCAGGTGACGGTGCGAGAAGGTGCCGCGCTCCGTGTCCTGGCCTGTGAGGCGGATGTGGGTGCCCTCGGTCAAGAGCGAGGCGAAGGCGAGCGCCTCGGCGTGGCCGTATTCGATCGGCCCCTCCTCGAGCAGCTCGACCCGCCGCATCAGCGGCTTTCGCAGCTTGCGGTGGATCGTGAAACTCTCGGGAACCCGCAGCAGCTCCTCGTTCAGTGAGCGCAACCGATCCTCGGACACGGCAGTTTCGACCTCGGTGCTCTTGGTGCGGTCGAGCTCGCCCGTCCCCATCTGGGTGGAGGTCGGGTCCTCGTACTGGCCCGACTCCATGCGGCGCTTCAGCTCCTTGTGGGCTCGCCCCAGCTCGTCTCGGCGATCCTTGCCCTCCGCCTCGACCCCCTCCGGGGTAACCACGTCCTCCTTCACCAGCTTCTCCGCGTAGATCTCGGAGACCGGCGGGTGGTCCTTGATCCGTGCGGCGAGGGTCGGTTGGGTGTAGGCGGGCTCGTCGGTCTCGTTGTGCCCGTAGCGCCGATACCCGATCAGGTCGATGACCACGTCGCGGCTCCAGCGCTCGCGGTAGGCCATCGAGAGGCGGATCGCCGCGATGCAGGCCTCGACGTCGTCGGCGTTGACGTGGATGATCGGCACGTTGAAGCCCTTGGCCAGATCGCTGGCGTATGGGGTGGACCGTGCGTCCTCGGGGTCGGTCGTGAAGCCCACCTGGTTGTCGGTGATGATGTGGACGGTGCCGCCCGTCGTGTAGCCGGCGAGCGACTGGAGATTCAGAGTCTCGGCGACGACTCCCTGGCCCGGAAACGCCGCGTCGCCGTGCAGCAGGAGCGGCACCGCCAGTGCCGGATTGTGCTCCAAGCGGGGTCCGGAGCGCGAGGTCTGCGCGGCCCGCGTCCCCCCGGTCACCACCGGGTCCACGAACTCGAGATGGCTCGGGTTCGGATACAGCCGCACCTTGGACTCGTCGCCGTCGCGAGTGGTGAACAGCCCCTCGGCGCCGTAGTGGTACTTGACGTCGCCCGTCCCGGCATGGGGAATCGCCGCGATGGCCTTCACCTGCTCCAGCGCCTTCGCGCCCTCGAACTCGGCCAGGATCGACTCCACGGAGCGGCCCAGGTTGTGGGCAAGCACGCTCAGCCGCCCCCGGTGCGCCATCCCGAGCACAACCTCCTCGGCGCCGCTCCGCTTCCCCAGCGTGACCAGCTCGTCGATCATCGGGACCACTACGTCGAGGCCCTCGATCGAGAACAGCTTCTGGCCCAGATAGGCCTTCTGGAGGAAGCGCTCGAACTGGAACACCTGCGCGAGCCGCGACAGGAGAGCGCGCTTCTCCTCCGAGCTCAGCGGCGTGCGATGCGCCCCTGTCTCGATCATCTCCCGCAGCCACATGCGCTGCTGGTGCGAGGAGAGGTGCTCGATCTGGTAGGCGATCGTGCCGCAGTACGCCTCGCGCATCCGCGGCAGGACATCGAGCAGCGTCTCGCCCTCGACCCCGCACCGCAGAATCGAGGCGGGGATCTTCGCCATTAGCTCGGGGGTTAGATTGAGGTTCTCCGGCTCGATCGCGGGATCGCCCTTCGGCTCCTTGCCCAGCGGGTCGAGGCGGGCCGCCAGGTGCCCGTGGGTTCGGTACGCCTTGAGCAACGAGGTCGCGGCCTGCACGGCCTGGAGCAGCTCGCTGTCGGGCGGTGCCGGGGCCGCAGGCGCGGCGGGCACGGCGCCCGTGGCCAGTGGCGGTGCCGAGGCCGAGGCCGGGTAGGCGTTGGCGGTCACGGTGGGGGAGACACCGAGCGACTCGGCGACCGACTCGTAGAAGGCGTCCTCGCCTTGGAGCAGCTGGTCGATGCGGCGCAGGAATGAGCCCGACTCGGCCCCCTGGATGATGCGGTGGTCGTAGGTCGACGTCATCGTCATCACCTTCGAGATTCCGAGTTCCTTGATCCTCTCCGCCGGCGCGTGCGCCCACTCGACCGGATAGGCGATCGAGCCGGTGGCGATGATCGTCCCCTGGCCCTTCAACAGGCGCGGAACCGATGCGACCGTGCCGAGCCCACCGGGGTTGGTGAGGGTGACGTTCGTCCCCTGGAAGTCGTCGGCGGTCAACTTGCTCTCGCGTGTCTTGGTGATCAGCGCCTCGTAATAGGTGTGGAAGGCCGCGAAGTCGAGCTCGTCCGCCCCCTTGATGCAGGGGACCATCAGGCTTCGCGACCCCTTGCGCTCGACGTCGACGGCGATTCCCAGGTTGACCCCACCCGGCTCGACCGCCTGCGGCTTGCCGTCGCGCTCCTCGTAGACGCGCGCCATCACCCGCCACTCGTTTGCCGCCTCGACGATCGCCCAGGCGATCAGGTGGGTGAACGAGACCTTCATGCCGCGATCCTTGAGCACGCCGTTGAGGGCTTTCCGCTTCGCGTCGAGGACGTCCACCGGAAGCGTCCGGAACGAGGTGGCCGTCGGCATCGAGCGGCTCTCGTTCATCGCCTGCGCCAGCATCGCTGCCGGACCGCGCAGAGGCTTGACCTCGCCTGCCCCTGCTGTCGGGGCGACCGCCGCTGCCTCCCCTCTCCCGTCGGCCGCAGCCAGCACGTCCGCCTTCGTCACCTTGCCGCCTGGCCCCGAACCCTTGACGGCGCTCAGGTCGACCCCGCTGGCCGCGGCGATCCGGCGAGCAACGGGCGAGACCTTCAATGAATAATCCGCCGACAGCTCGCCTCCGGCTACGCTGCCGGCGGGTTTGGGCGCCGACGGGGTGGCAGGTTCAGCCTCCCGGACCGCGACTCCGTCGCTAGCCCGAGCGACTCCACCTTGGGCAGCACCGGTGGCGCTCATCTCCGCCAGTACCTGGCCCACCTTCACGGTCTCGTCGACCTGCGCCTGGATCTTGGTGATCGTGCCGCTCGCCGGGGCGGGCACCTCGGCGTCGACCTTGTCGGTCGAGACCTCGACCACGGTCTCGCCCTCCTCCACCGTCTCGCCTTCCTGCTTGTGCCACTCGAGGATCGTTCCCTCGGCTACGGACTCGCCCATCTCGGGCATTCGGATCTCCACCACCTCGCCCGCGCCGGAAGGGGCCGCCTCGGGTCCCGGTGCTCCGGTCGCCTGTTCCGGCTGCGCCTCGCCTAGATCGGCGTCACCCTCGTCGGTTCCCTCCATGGTCATGCCCGGCCCGGGCTCGGCGGCGGCGGCTTCCGCGCTGGCGCCGTCTCCCGATGGCTTCGCAGTCTGGTCCAGCTCGGCGAGCACGCCGCCGACCTCGATCGTCTCGTCCTCGCCCTTGAGGATCTTGGTGATCGTGCCGCTCGCAGGGGCGGGCACCTCGGCGTCGACCTTGTCGGTTGAGACCTCGACCACCGTCTCGCCTTCCTCGACGAACTCCCCCTCCCGCTTGCGCCATTCGAGCACGGTGCCTTCGGTCACCGATTCGCCCATCTGGGGCATCTGGATCTCGACGATCCCGGAACTCGCCATCTCTTTTGTCAGTCTAGTAGTGGCTCACCAATGTCTCGGGCGGGCCCTGTCCGTTTGGGCTAGCGACGAAGTCCGCGGTGCAAGACGTTGAGCCTGCCGGTCGGGCGGCGCCCAAACCCGCCGGAAACGTAGCCGAAGGGCGAGGCTTTCGGCGGAGTTATCAGGTGACGCGGGCCACCAGATAGACCTCGTTGGCGAGGGTGTCGTAGACATCCTCGGCCACGAACTCCCGCGCCGGGGCTGCGTGGTCGCAGAAGCCGCAATCCAGCAGCCTCCCGGCGGACAGCCGTTCTCCGATCGCCAGCGGCAGGGCACACCGGGGACAGACCAGCGCCCCGTGGGCCAGGACCTCCATCCCGTCCCGCAGCAGCCGCCGCTCGGCGCCCGCCTCGGAACCATCGACCCGGCCCAGCTTCGTCTTCGGCTGGCCGGGGTCGCCGGGGTCCAGTGGCAAGGGACTAATGGGCATACTCAAGAGTGTAGGGTCGAGTCAAGCGAGGTGGAGAAGAGGAGATGAGCTACTTCGTCACCGGGGCGACCGGCTTCATCGGCCGCAACCTGATCGAGCGGCTGCTGGAGCGCCAGGGAACCATCTACGCGCTTGTCCGCGAGGGCTCCAAGGGCCGCCTCGAGGAGCTGCGGAACCGGTGGGGAGTGGACGCCGACCGCGTGGTGGGCGTCGTCGGCGACCTCTCTCAGCCCCGGCTCGGGGTCTCCGAGGAGGATGTCTCGCGCCTCAGGGGCGAGGTCGACCACCTGTTCCACCTGGCGGCGATCTACGACATGACCGCCGACGCCGAGAGCCAAAGGCTGGCCAACGTCGAGGGCACCCGCCACATGGTCGAGCTCGCCGAGGCGGTCGAGGCCGGCCGCGTGCACATGGTCAGCTCGATCGCCGCTGCCGGCCTCTACAAGGGCACCTGGCGCGAGGACATGTTCGAGGAGGCCGAGAACCTCGACAACCATCCTTACTTCCGGACCAAGCACGACTCCGAGGCGATCGTTCGGGCCGAGTGCACCCGCCCGTGGCGTGTCTACCGGCCGGGAATCGTCGTCGGGCATTCGGAGACCGGCGAGATGGACAAGATCGACGGCCCCTACTACTTCTTCAAGCTGATCCGCAGGCTTCGTAACGCGGTCCCCCAGTGGATTCCGATGGTCGGCGTCGAGGGGAGGGAGATCAATCTCGTCCCGGTCGACTACGTGGCCAAGGCCATGGACCACATCGCCCACCTCGACGGTCTAGACGGCCGGGCATTCCACCTCACCGACCCGAACCCGAGGACCGCGGGCGAGGTGATCGATATCTTCGCCCGCGCGGCGCACGCCCCACAGTCCTCTGCGCGGGTCCCGTCGATCGCGGTCGAAACCCTCGCGCCGCTGCTCAAGGGCCTCGCCACGCTGCCGCCGCTGAGTCTGGTGGCCAACGGCGTTCTGTCGGACTTCGGTATTCCACGTTCGGTCCTCACCTATGTCAACTACCCGACCAGCTTCGACAGCCGGCAGGCTCAAGCGGCGCTCAGCGGCAGCGACATAAGGGTTCCGCCGCTCGAGGCGTACGCCGACAAGCTCTGGGACTACTGGGAGCGTCACCTCGATCCCGACCTGTTCCGCGACCGCACACTGGTGGGGGCCGTCCGAGGGAGAGCCGGGGCCGTAGGCGGAGCGACGCAAGTGATCGAGCAGCAGGTCCCCGACGAGGCGCTACGGCTTGCGCGGCGGGCGCTCGGCACGGTATCTCTCGAGCAGGCCGTCCGCGGACGCGTTGTGATGGTCACCGGCGCGTCGTCCGGCATCGGGCGCTCGGCGGCGTTGAAGATTGCCGACGCAGGCGGCATCGTTCTGCTCGTCGCCCGGACCCCGGAGAAGCTCGAGGAGACCAGGGAGCAGATCTCCAAGGGTGGCGGCACCGCCCACATTCATCGTTGCGATCTTTCGGACATTGAGGATGTCGACCGGATGGCGGACGAGGTTCTCGACCGACATGGCCACGTGGACATCCTGATCAACAACGCGGGGCGCTCCATCCGCCGCTCGGTCGCGCTCTCCTACGACCGCTTCCACGACTACGAGCGCACCATGCAGCTCAACTACTTCGGCGCGGTGAAGCTGATCCTCAGGCTGCTGCCGGTGATGCGCGAGCGGCGCTCGGGCCAGATCGTGAACATCAGCTCGATCGGCGTACAGACCAACACGCCGCGGTTTTCGGCCTACGTGGCCTCGAAGTCGGCGCTGGACGCGTTCTCCCGCTGCGTCGCCTCGGAGATCGTCGACGAGGGCGTGGCGATCACCACCATCCACATGCCGCTTGTGCGAACGCCCATGATCAAGCCGACGAAGATGTACGACCGTTTCCCGACGATCACCCCGGAACGGGCGGCCGACATGATCTGCGAGGCGATCATTCACAGGCCCAAGCGGATCGCGACGCCGCTCGGGACGCTCGGCCAGATCCTGTACGCGATCAACCCGAAGTCGATGGACTACATCCTGAACAGCGCCTACAAGCTGTTCCCAGACTCGCGCGCGGCGCGGGGCGAGAAGGCCCAGGCTCCCGGAACCCGGACGACGAACGAGCAAGCGTCAAGGGAACAGGTCGCGTTCGCCTATCTGATGAGGGGCGTTCACTGGTAGACGCGGCGACCCGCCGGCGTAAGCACTGGGGCTGGGGCTTCGAGGACCAGGCACTCACCCGCGAACAGCTGGAGGCGGCGGCGCCGGGGGTCCGGGAGCAGCTCGGCTTCGGCTCCACCTCGATAGAGGAGCCGGTGCCGCTCGAGGCGATCGAGTTGGCGCCGCCGCGGGTCGAGCCGCCGCCGTCCCTCTCCCACCTGTTCCACTCCGACCCCTACGAGCGAGTCTCGCGCGCGCTCGGCAGGGCCTACCGCGACGTCGTGCGCGGCTTCCGGGGCCAGATCGCACACCCGCCGGACCTGGTCGCCATTCCGGGCGACGAGCGCGAGATCGAGGCGGTGCTCGCCTGGTGTGCCGAACAGGGCCTGGCGGCGATCCCCTATGGAGGCGGGACGAGCGTCGTCGGCGGCGTCGAGCCGCGAATCGGCGACTCCTACGCCGGGTCGGTGACGATCGACCTGCGTCGCCTCGACCGAGTGCTCGAGGTGGATGACGTCTCGCGGGCGGCACGGATCCAGGCCGGGGCCACGGGGCCCGTCCTCGAAGACCAGCTCCGCGAGCACGGCCTGACGCTTCGCCATTTCCCGCAGTCGTTCGAGTTCTCGACCTTGGGCGGCTGGATCGCGACCCGCGCCGGCGGGCATTTCGCGACCCTCTACACCCACATCGACGACCTGGTCGAATCGGTGCGGGCGATTACCCCAGCCGGCCTGTGGGAGAGCCGTAGGCTCCCGGGCTCCGGCGCCGGCCCCAGTCCGGATCGCCTCCTGCTCGGCTCCGAGGGAATCCTCGGGGTCATCACCGAGGCCTGGGTCCGGGTCCGGGAGCGCCCCCGCTGGAAGCTGTCCCGCGGGGTCGCCTTCGAGTCGTTCGCGAGCGGCGCGGAGGCGGTCCGGGAGCTTGCCCAGTCCGGCCTCAACCCGTCCAACTGCCGGCTGCTCGACCCGGCGGAGTCCAAGCTCACTCACGCCGGACCGCCCGGGAAGGCCCTGCTTGTGCTCGGGTTCGAGTCGGCGCACCACCCGGTGGAGGAGCCGATGCGAATCGCGCTCGAGGCCGCCCGGGACCACGGCGGGGAAGTGGGCGAGGGCTCGCCCTCCAAGCCGGAGGACGCCGACGCCGTTGAGGCGTGGCGCCACGCCTTCCTTGCGGCACCGTATCTGCGCGACACCCTCGTTGCGTGCGGCGTGCTCTCGGACACCTTCGAGACGGCGATCACCTGGGAGCGCTTCGGTGAGTTCCACGCAGGCGTGATGGAGACCGCCAGAGCCGCGATCGCCGAGGCCTGCGGGGCGCCGCCGGACGGTCATGGCTCGCCACGGCTGAGTTGCCGCTTCACCCATGTCTATCCCGACGGCCCCGCCCCCTACTACACGGTGCTCTGCCCCGCCAGGCGCGGCGGCGAGGTGGAGCAATGGGACGAGGTGAAGGCGGCGGTCTCGGAGAAAGTGATCGACGCGGGGGGCACGATCACCCACCACCACGCGGTCGGTCGCGACCACCGCCCCTGGTACGACCGCCAGCGGCCAGACCCGTTCGCCGAGAGTCTGCGCGCCGCGAAGCGGGCGGTGGACCCCGCGGGCGTCCTCAATCCCGGGGTCCTCCTCGACCCCTAACCTTGTGCGCATGGAGACGGTGACCCAGGAGCGGCCGCCCGCTCCCGGGATGCCCGTGTCGCCCGCCCCGCCGGTCGCGCCAGGTCGAAGCTGCTGGCGCTGCTGGTCGCGATGCGCCCGCAGGAATGGATCAAGAACCTGCTCGTGTTCGCCGGACTCCTGTTCTCCGGCAAGCTCGATGAAGGCGCCCAGGTCCTCGACGCCACCCTCGCCTTCACCGCCTTCTGCGCGATCTCGAGCGCCGGCTACCTGTTCAACGACCTCCGAGACATGGCGCACGACCGGCAGCATCCAGAGAAGCGCCTCCGCCCGATCGCCAGCGGGGAACTCTCAGCGGCGATCGCCTGGGTCTTGGCGGCCACCCTGGCGGCGTTCGGCGTCGCCGTGGCGCTGATCGGAGTCTCGGCCGAGGTCGCCGGACTCGTGGCGCTGTACGGGGTGATCACCGCTGCCTACTCGCTGGTCCTCAAGCAGCTCGTGATCCTCGACGTGATGACAATCGCCTCGCTTTTCCTTCTCCGTGTGGTCGCCGGCGCAGTCGCGGTCGAGGCCGACGCCTCGGAGTGGCTGCTGCTCTGCACGGCCATGCTGGCCCTCTTCCTCGGCTTCACCAAGCGCCGCCAGGAAGCGATGTCCGACCAATCCATGCCCGCCGCCTCGTCGTCTGCGACCGAGGCGAGGTCCCCGGTCACGCGGCCTGTGCTCGAGCACTACTCGCTCGCCTTCCTCGACCAGATGGTGGCGATGGTGACTGCCGCGGCGATCATGAGCTACGCGATCTACGCCGTCAACAGCCCCCTGATCGGCAGCCGCATGCTCGCCACCGCGCCATCGGTCCTGTACGGGATCTTTCGCTACCTGTACCTGATCTACGACCGCAGGGATACGCGGCCCACGTCCGCGATCCTGACCCGGGACCCCGGGATGATCTTCGCCGCGGTCACCTGGGTCGGCGCCGCCCTCGCGATGCTCTACGTCTTCGATTAATAGAGTGGGCGGCGCATGGACCTCACTCTGACTCCGGAAGAGGAGGCGTTTCGCGACCAGGTTCGGAGCTGGCTCGAGTCCAACCACCCCGGTCCAGAGCCCGAGGGCGAGGAGTCCAAGTTCGAGTTTCGCCGCGACTGGCAGCGCAAGCTCCACGAGGCCGGTTGGGCTGGCATCTCGTGGCCGAAGGAGTACGGAGGTCGCGGCGCGACCCTGATCGAGCAGGCGATCTTCTCCGAGGAGATGGCGCGCTCCAAAGCCCCAGCGCCGGCGAACGTGCTCGGTCTGGTGATGGGCGGCCCCGTGGTGATCGCCCACGGCACCGAAGGGCAGAAGGAGCGCTTTCTGGAGCCGATCCTCTCCGCCGAGGAGATCTGGTGCCAGGGGTTCTCCGAGCCCGAGTCAGGGTCGGACCTGGCGTCGCTGAAGACGAAGGCAGTCCCTGAGAACGGCGGCTGGCGCCTGACCGGCCAGAAGGTTTGGACGACGTTCGCCCACGAGGCGAAGTGGTGCATGCTGCTCGCCCGCTCGGATACCGAGGCGCCCAAGCACAAGGGCCTCACCTACTTCATCTGCGACATGGAGCAGGGCGAGGTCGAGGTTCGGCCGCTGCGCCAGATCACGGGCGAGGCCGAGTTCAACGAGATCTTCTTCGAGGGCGCCTACGTTCCGGACGAGAACCTGGTCGGCGGCGAGGGGAACGGCTGGAACGTCGCGATCACCACCCTGATGCACGAGCGGGCGGGAATCGGGGCCGCCTCTGCGATCCAGGTTCGGCGTGACCTCGACGAGCTGATCGCGCTCATCAAGGAGCGGGGCCTTGCAGACGACCCCGTCATTCGCCAGCGGATCGCCGAGCTGAAGATCGGCATCGAGGCGCTTCGGCTCGGCTCCCTGCGCGCCCTCACCCAGCAGATGAAGGTGGGGATCCCGGGACCTGAGGGGTCGCTCGCGAAATGGGAGTGGGCGAACCTGAACCAAAGTCTCACCGAGTTGGCTGCGGACGTGCTGGGCCCCGAGGCGCTCGAGCCCGGCTCCGAGTGGGCCTACCGGCTCCTGCGCTCTCGCGCCAACTCGATCGAGGGTGGCACCACGGACGTGATGAAGAACATCATCGCCGAGCGCGTCCTGGGCCTGCCCAGGCTGCGCTAATAGCGGGGATTTTCAGGCGCTTCTGTCCCTGCGCCCCAACTGCGCCCCAGTCTGCGCCCCAGTGAGCTCCCCGCCAGCCCCGCGAGCAACCTCCTCCGCCCGCTCCCGCTGGGCCGTCAAGTAGCCGTCGAGCAGCCCCGCCGCCTCCTCCTCCGACCCGGGCATTAGATGGCCATATCGGTCGAGGGTGATGCTGATGTTCGCATGACCCATAAACGTCGAGAGCGCCTTCGCGTTGACACCCGCGGCGACCATCAGCGAAGCGAAGGTGTGACGGCAGGCATGCGGGGTCAGCCGCTTGAGCCCAGCATCCCTCCACGCTTCGTCGGCGCGGGCCTGGAAGCGGTTGGCGGCGAACGGCAGCTCCGGCGTGCGGCCGAAGATCAGCTCGGGGCCTTGGCGTCCGGTACGCACTAGGTGCTCGGCCAGGTAGTCGTGCAAGGTCGCGGCGATCGGCACCCTGCGTCGTCCGGCGTGCGACTTGAGCTCGATCCGACCATCACGCGGGTCCCAGCCGTACTCGACTCGGATTACGCCCCCGGCAAGATCCCCGAACCGTGAGCTGATTGGCCTCGGCGTGGCGAAGCTGGCCCTCGGCACCGTCCGAGCCGTCGGGAAGGCGAGCGGCGTTGAGGTAGAAATGCCCTACACGGTTGTGGCCACGTTCAGGAACGGCCTGGTGACCCGTTTCACCGATTTACGGCGACCGGGAGGCAGCCCTCGAAGCAGCCGGGCTTTTGGAGTAGGCGATGCCGCAGGAGAACGTGGCGGTCGTGCGACGCGTTGTGATCGAGTTCGCCGAGACGCAGCAGCTGTCCGAACTGATCGCGCCGGACCTGGTTTGGGACATGGGATCGTGGTCGGCCTGGCCCCCGGAAGCTTCGAGGGTCGTGTGCGCCCGTTCTACGTTCGACAGTAAGTGACTAGAGCGCCAGGCAGTGCGCAACCGCGAACAAGTTACGGGTGGTACCGCTGTCGTTTCCCCCGCGGACGGTCACCCGCTCGACGTTGGGGGACAGGAAGATGGACTGGATCCACACCTCTTGGTCATCAGGGAGGCCATCCGTCCAATGGGCGGACCCCGAGATCAACGCCTCCCCGGGTCCGCAGTCCGCGGACGCGAAAGCCGTGTCGTAGGCTCCGTTGTGGGCCGCGCCGCCAGGGATTGATACCGGGTCGCCAACATGGTCGTGGAAGGCGTCCACCCCTATCTCGGCAGCACCAATCGCACCGTCAGCGATCTCGGCACTGCCAACACCGTTCGTCGCGATCTCGCTCTGACCGATGGAGTTCGTAGCGGCCTCGCTCGCAGCGACGGAGTTAGGGGCCAGGTCGGAGACCCCGAGGCTGTCGGTGGCGACCTCGCTGCTCGCGACCGAGCTCGCTCCAAGATCAGTCTGCAAGAGGCTGTCGACGGCGACCTCGTCGCTTCCGACGGCGCTGGTGTTGAGATCCTCAGCCAAGAGGCTGTCAGTGGAGACCTCGCTGGTTCCGACGGAGTCTGCGGCCAGGTCGATGGCCCCGAGGCTGTTATCCACGACCTCGCTGCTTGCGACGGAGTTGGGACCCAGGTCGCGGTGTGCAAGACCGCCGCCGGCCAAGGTGTCGTCGCGTACGTCTTCGGACCTCACCGCGTTGTTGACGATGTCATCCGTGAAGACCGTGTTTGCCCCGTCGAGGGCGACGGCTGTGCCGCTGAACGCAAAGCAAAAGAGCGCGATGTAGCCGACGACGTTCGAGCGAAGATGCTCGCGTATGCGTCCGGACACGGTGGACCTCCCATAAAGGAGCGGGCACCGTTGTGCCCGCTGTTACGAAGAACCTAACCCGGCAGCCGCCGCGGCGATGTGCGCCCTACCCACTATCGCTACCTCGTTTTTCCGGTTTTCTTTACGCCGAGCTACCCGGGGCGTCCTGCGATCTCAGGGCGCGTCAGGCAACCCTGCCCCCTCGGCGCGAGATACCGCGCGGGTTGACCCGGTCTGCTCGAAGTGGGAGGCTCCGGCGGTCGCTCCGGCCCTAAACGGACTCGCCGACGCGCTTGGTTTCCGCCCGATGAATCGGGACGTCAGCCCCGCCTAGCGATTGTCCTCATGGCGGTCGGTCCACTGCTCATCAAGAGGAGGCAGGCCAAAGGGTGATCGTGGTCCCATCCAGCAGTCGAATCCGCAGACCGACTCTTGGCCTACTGGCCTGTCGAGAGACTTCGTGAATCCCTCGGTGACGTGCCTAGCATCGAGGTATACATGGAGCCAACTCGCAGCGATGAAATGAGGGTCTGGCGGCGGAACGCCACCGAGCCTGAATGACCAGCGGCCAGATTCGGAGCTTTCAAGCTGACTGAACTCGCCCTCCGCCTGGGCAATGAGGTCTGTCTGTCCATCCCGAATCTCAAGCGCCAGCACCCGACCGTTGAACTCGCGCAAGTCGCCCAGCAGTCATCGAAGTGGAGCGCCATTCCCCTGCCTCATCTCCCTCACCTCCAAGAACCAAATTTCTTGTCCTTAGTCGCGGTCGCGAGATACTGGGCGGGCGATGTCGCAGGAGAACGTGGAGAGGCTGCGCCTGGCGCTTGAGGCGTTCGCTCGCGGTGACAAGGCAGCATGGGACGAGCTTTGCGATCCGGACGTTGAGGTTGTCCCGGTTGGCGATTGGCCCGAGGGTGAGATTCGAGGGCGCGAGGCTGCCTGGGATTTCTTCGTCGCTACGGAGGAGCCATGGGAGCCTGGCTCGTACGAGATGGTCGAAGTCATCGATGGCGATGACAAGGTCGTGACGCGCCTGGAGCGAGACATGCGGGGCAAGTCCAGCGGCGTGGAGGTCCACTACGACTACTGGCTCGTGGTCACGAGCCGCAACGGGAAGGCGCTCCGCCTGGAATGGTTCGAGAACCGCTCCGAAGCCCTCGAAGCCGCCGGGATCTCGGAGTAGGCGATGTCGCAGGCGATTCCCCCGTTGGAGACGATCCGGGCCGGATTCGATGCCTTCAACCGAGGCGACTACGACGCGTGGGTCGCCGTATATGACGAGGACGTCGAGTTCCTCGACCTTGCCGAGACTCCGGACACCGGCACGTTTCGCGGCCATGCCGGAGTACGGGCATGGCTCGCGAAGCTGCAAGAGGCTTGGGGCGAGGGATTCCGGTTCGAGCCACGGAGTATCACGCGAGGCGACGATGCAGTCGTCGTGGATACGCTCGCGCGCGGAGTTGGGCTCGAAAGCGACCTCAAGGTCGAAATGACCGTGTACATCGTCCTGCGTTATCGGGACCAAATGGTCGTTTGGACAAGGGGGTTCATCGGCCGAGACGACGCCCTCGAAGCCGCCGGGCTCTCGGAGTAGGCGATGTCGCAGGAGAACGTGGCGACGCCGGAGACGTGGCGTACGCCGCACAGACCCCTGGACGAATATCGGGTTGCGGCCCGGGTGTGACCGGCGTACGGTCGGCCCATGTCCGAGTCAGCCCGGCTCGGAGGCCTCGCCGAGGCCGAGGGCCTCGGAGGGCTGACGAAGCGCCCAAGGCCCGCCTTTGGCCCGCGGCCAACGTGGCTGTTCAGTGGCGCGCTCTCGCTGACGATCGCCTACGTCGCCCTCGCCGTCTATCTCTCGGCTCCGTGGAGGTCGGACCTCGAAGCAGCGATTGGGCCGATCGCGGCCTGGCTGATCCCGACCCTGCTCGCCTACATCCCCGCTCTGATCATCGGGTTCCTCGCCTTCACGCTGATTCTGTCCCCCTACCGGTTTCCGCGCTTGCACCCACCGAGCGGCCTCTGGCCAGAGGGCGAGTGGCCGCCGGTCACGTTGATGATCGCGGCGTTGAACGAGGAGGAGGCGATCACCCCGACGATCGAGCGGATCGCCAACCTCACCTATCCCGGACCGATCGAGGTCGTGCTGGCGGACAACAACTCGACCGACCGGACGGCGGAGCTGGCCGAGCAGGCCGCGCAGCGGCTCGGCCTTCGCTACCGGCGGGTCTTCGAAAAGGAGATGGGCAAGTTCAAGGCCCTCAACGCGGCATTGGCCACTGTTACCACCCCATTGGTGGTGAGCGTCGACGCCGACACCTACTTGCACCGCGACGCGCTCACCTACCTCATCTCCCGCGTCACCAGCCGTCCCCAGGGCCAGCGCGTCTGCGCGTGCGCCGGGGCGCTCGTGGTGGAAAACCAGACCGCCAACCTCCTCACTCGAATGCAGGGCTGGGACTACCGGCTCGGGATCAACGGCATCAAGCGCATGCAGTCGGCCTACAACAGCGCCCTCGTCGCCCAGGGCGCGTTCTCGGCCTACTGGACGGAGGACCTTCGCGCCGTCGGCGGCTGGCCGGACGCGATCGGCGAAGACATCGTGCTCACCTGGACCCTGCTGGACAAACGCGGCGTCGTTCAGTACGAGCCCACCGCGGTTGGCTTCACGCAGGTTCCCGAGCGGGTCCGCAGGTTCATGAAGCAGCGTTCGCGCTGGGCGCGGGGCATGGTCGAAGGGATCGAGGCCAACCCGCCCCAACGCCAACCGCGCGTCCTGGCGAAGGCGGTGGCGGGGATCGACTACCTCGTGCCGTTGCTCGACATCGGCTACATCTTCTTCTGGGTGCCGGGGGTGATCCTGTTCATCTTCGGGTACCCCTTGCTGGTCTCGTGGTGGTCGATGCTGGTCATTCCGATCACCCTGCTGATCTATGGCCTCCTTCGCCACTGGCAGGAGCGCTGGGTGTTCAGCCGCCTCGCCATCCACATGGAGCCTGATCCGCGCGGGTTCCTCAGCTACCTGTTCGGCTACCAGGCGCTGACCTCAGCCGCCGCTCTTCGGGGCTACGCGCAGTCCTTGACCGGGGTCGCCCGTCGCTGGTGAACCTGATCCACGTCGAGCGCAGTTGAGAAGCGCGCCCTCGAAGCCGCCGGGCTGCGGGAGTAGCGACATACTGCGCGAGCGATGTCGCCGGAGAACGTGGAGGTCGTCAGCAAGATCTACGACGCCTTCGCGGCTGGTGACATCGAGAGCCTTCTCTCCAAGGTGGACCCAGAGATCGAGTTCGACCTCTCCGATCGATTGCCGGATGAGGGAATTCACCGGGGTCGGGATGCCTACCGACAGTTCCTTGAGCGCACGTTCGAGCTTTGGGCCAACTTCCGCGTTGAGGTGGAGGAGCTGCTCGACGCGGGCGATGCGACCGTGGCGTTGATCCACACGACCGCGACTGGACGCCGGAGTGGGATCGAGATTGACGAGCGGGTCGCGCACGTCTTCTGGCTACGTGACGCAACCCCATATCGGTTCAAGGTCTTCACCGAGCGCGGGAAGGCCCTCGAAGCGGCCGGGCTCTCGGAGTAGGCGATGTCGCAGGAGAACTTGGAGATCGCGCGGCGCATATCCGAAGCCTTCGAGGCCGGAGTCGAGCGTGGAGACTTCACCGCCGCCTGGGAAACGGGCGCAGTGGCCGAGGATTGCGAGTTGATTCCGGCTCCCGAGCTGGAGCAGAGGAGCTACGAGGGCCGTGAAGGATTCTCGGAGTTCATGCTCGGGTGGACCGAGGACTTCGAGAACTACTCGGTTCACAGGGAGCGGCTGATCGAGGCGGGCGAGGATCGCGTTGTCGCGTTCTTCACCCAGTCCGGCACGGGCAAGGGGAGCGGAGCGCCGGTTGATCAGAGATACGCGGTCGTCTACGAATTGGAGAACGGTCAACTCGTTCGGCTCCTTGTCTACCTCGACCGCGACGCTGCCCTCGAAGCCGCCGGGCTTTCGGAGTAGGCGATGTCGCAGGAGAACCCCGGCCCGCCCGGTAGATGCCAGCCCGGTATAGGCTCGTCACAGGTGACGAAGCCGACACAGGGAGGTACCAGATGCTCATAGCCGCCGACTATCCGTTTCTGGATGTCCTCTGGACAATGATCATCTTCTTCGCCTGGGTGGCCTGGTTCTTTATCGTGATCACTGTCTTCGCCGACCTCTTCCGCCGCCACGACATCGGCGGTTGGGGCAAGGCGGCCTGGGTGGTGTTTGTGATCGTGGTGCCGTTCCTCGGCGTGCTCGTCTACCTGATCGCTCAGCACGACGGGATGCGCGAGCGCAGCACGAAGGAAGCAAAGGAGCAGCGGGCGGCGTTCGACCAGCACGTCCGCGAGGCCGCCGGCGGGTCTGCAGCCGAGATCGCCAAGGCCAAGGAGCTGCTCGACCAAGGCGCAATCAGCCAGGCCGAGTTCGACCGGATCAAGCAAAAGGCGCTCGGCTAGCGCACGTACCCACCCCGTCGAGATACGGGGGCAGTCATATCGCAGGGTTTGGGCCGGCGAAGCCGAAGCTCCTCGCCTGAGCGCTTCTTCCACACGAAAGGAACGAAAGGAAGCCTGATGGCAACTCGCGATGTGACCAGGGAGCCGACCGGCTGGGTGATCTTCGCCGGCGTGATGATGATGCTCATTGCCTCCCTCAACTTCTTTTATGGCCTTGCCGCGGTCTTGAACGACGAGGTGGTGGTGGTCGGAGGCCAGGGGGCGATCATCGCCGACCTCACGACCTGGGGCTGGGTCACATTGATCCTCGCGGTGATCCTCGGGTTCACGGGCTTCGGGCTGCTCGCGGGCCTCGGTTGGGCGCGCTGGGCCGGGGTGTTCTTCGTCGCGCTGAACGCAATCGAGCAGGTCTGGATCTTCCCCGCCGCACCCCTGTGGGCGTTCATCGTGATCATGCTCGACGTGATCATCATCTACAACCTCACGGCGCGGTGGACGGGGCCAACCTCGATCTAGTTCGCGACCTTTCTCAATACAGCCGCCACCGATGTCGCCCCCTCAGAGACTTCGGTAGCAAAGCTAGAGCGGCGAGTCGGTCAGCGTGCACCGCGCAACCGGCTCGCCCTTCCGCATCGCGGTCCCACCTGCGCGAGATACTGCGTAGGCGATGTCGCAGGAGAACGTGGAGCGCCTTCGAGCCTTCTTGGAGCCATGGGGCCGCGAGCCATGGACTCCGGAGGCCTGGGAGCGAGGCGGGGTCATCGACTTTTCTTTCCTCGACCCGGAGGTCGTCTACGAGGACGAGAACCTGCCCGACCACATCGGGGAGGCCTATCGGGGCCACGAGGGGATCATCCGAGCCGCCAAACGATGGGTAGAACCCGACGAGTGGCTTCTGGTCGAGTTGGAGGAGATCATCGGCGAAGGTGATCGCCTCGTCTCGATCCATCGGATGCGAAACAAGCACCGCCACAGCGGCATCGAGTTCGACGTTCCCCTTGCCTACGCCTGGACTTTCCGAGACGGCAAGATCGTTCACTTCCAATCGTTTCGAGAGCCTGACGACGCTCTCAAAGCCGCAGGGCTTCAGGAGTAGGCGATGTCGCAGGAGAACGTAGAGGTCGTGAAGCATGTGGTTGAAGCCTTCAACCGGCGGGACCTGGCGGCCATGATCCAGAAATTCGATCCCGAGATCGAATGGGAGCCCGTTGGTCCCGCCGCAGTAGAGCGGCCCGTTTATCGAGGCCGTGACGAGGTCTCCAGCGGGTTCGCTGCGACTTGGGAGACCTGGGAGCTGTTTCAGGTGGAGGAACGCGAGCTTCGCGACACGGGGGACTCGATTGTGTGGCTGGGGCAGGCGCTAATGAGGGGAGGTGCCAGCCATGTTGAGCTCGACCAAGAGTTCGCTGTCCACTTCCTCGTGCGCGAGGGCAAGATCGTCCGACTCCGGGGCTTCCTTACTTGGCAAGAGGCCCTCGAAGCTGCCGGGCTTGCGCAGTGACCCGACCGCTCGATACGTGGTGCTATCCGCTGAGGCCGGCCGCTTGTTCGGCCTGGTCCCGGTCGAAGAAGAAGTCGTGCCGGGCGACCAGACCGCTGCGGAACGTGTAAAGCGCGAAGCCGCGCTGTTCGGCCGCGACGCCGCTCCCTGTGCCCCGACCGACCGAGCGGAGCCCGATCAACAGGCGGCCGTCTCCCAGGTCGGTGACCTCCTCGGGCTCAAGGCGCAGATCTTCGAACGCCTCCAGCCAAGCCTGCCACGCACGACGGAAGCCCGCATGACCGTGAAACTCCCCGATCAGGTCCGGCGGAACCCGGTGCTGCGGATCCGGCGCGTACCTGATCAATACTTCTGGATCCTGCCCGGCAAGGGCGAGTTCGAAGTCCCTCCGGTTCACGATCTCGTATCCACGGCAGACCCAGAAGGTGACCATCCGCCGCCGTGCTCGGGACCGCCGCGGCAGGGCGAGGACGGCCGCGGTGGAGATGCGGATCAGCACCGGGAATCGGGCCAACAGCCGCTCGTCGAGCTTGCGACGACTTCTCGTCCCGGCCGGAAACCGGACCGGCCTACGAATCGGTGGTTCGCGTTTCACACCCATGCGTCCAGCACCCGCATGTCCTCGGCGAGGGTATCGCGCAGGCGCTCCAGGACCAGGCTGGGCGCGAGATACTGCGCGGGCGATCTCGCAGGAGAACTCCGTGACGAGGTTGACTCGACCTGCCCGAAGTGAGAGGCTTGGCTTTCCGGCGGTCGCCGGATCTGCCGACCAGCCCTAACGGACTCGCCGACGCCTCTGGCCTCCGCGCCAACCGGCCAAACCGGAGGTCCAAATGCATTCCCTGCCTCGTCCGTCTCCGGCGATGGTGATCGCCATGGTTGCCCTGTTCGTGTCGCTTGGCGGCACCGCTGCGGCACTTTCGGGGTCGAACACTGTGTTCACCGACGACATCGTCAACAACGAGGTGAGGAGCGCCGACGTGCGCAATGACAGCCTCGCGGGAGGGGGCCTCGCTGCGCCCGACCTGAGGCCGAGTTCCGTCGGCACCTCCGAGGTGGCGGCCAACTCGCTGAGCGGCGGGGACATCAACGAATCCGGCCTGGGGATCGTCCCTAATGCCAACAACGCCCGCGGCGTCGACCAGCTGTTCGGCGACGGCTCCGACGGCAACCAGACGATCACCGTCGATTTGACTCTCAACCGCGACACCTACTACCACGACCTCAGCATTTTTGAGCCCGGGGTAACGCTCAACCCCGGCGGCTTCCGGATCTTCGTTTCGGGCACCCTGACCCTGTACGACGGGGCAACGATCGCCCGCGACGGAATCGGCGGCACCCCCGGCCCCGGCGGCGCTGGTGGCGGGGGGCTGAGCTCGGGCACGCTCGGCGGCTCCGGCTCCGGCACCGAGGACACGCCGGGCGGCCCTGCCCCCTCGGTCGATAACTCGCTCGGCGGCTCCGGCGGCCAGGGCCTCGGCGGGCTTGGTGGAATCGCCGCGCCGCCCCCGGCCGCGGCCGGCGGCGCGCAGGTGTTTCGCCAGGCGCTGTCGGCGCTCAGCGGCCGCTCGCTCGACGGCGTCCGCGTCAACGGCGGCGGGGGCGGCGGGGGCGGCTCCGGTGGCGGTGGCGGCGGCTCCGGTGGCGGCGTGGTCGTCGTCGTCGCGCGCGCGGTCGTCGTCAGCGGGTCGGCCGCGATCACAGCCAACGGCGGCGACGGGGGCGGGAGCGGCTCCGGTGGCGGCGGCGGCGGCGGGGTGGTCGTGGTCATCACCCCGACCGCGAAGCCCTCCGGGCTAACGCTCAGCGCCACGGCCGGCAGCGGCGGCGGCGGCGACCCCGGGTTCACCGCCTGGCTCGACTGAGCCCCAAGCTACCGGCGCGGCGGCACCAATCGTGCCGCCGCGCGCCGACCGCGAAACCCTCGAAGCCGCCGAGCTGCGGGAGTAGGGCACTCACGACCCGTCCCTGGCGTTGTCGCCGCTCATACCCGCCCCCCTGTTCGGCGATCTGCCGCGCGTGGATTGCCAGGGATTACGCACGATTAGGTGGGATTCGGGCAGAGCGGGGGACTTTCTGCCCATTGCGTGCCTGGCCGTAATCCACGCTGAGCTTCGCGCGCGTCCGTCGACTGCCCTTCATCTGCCTAATCCACTAGGTAAAGAGTCCAGCGCTCGGGAAGGCCCTTGAGTTCGTGGGTCCCACGCTCGGAGAAGGTGATGCCCGAGCCGGCCACGAGATCGCGAACGATCCGCGAAACGAGGATCTCGTCCGTTTCTGCAAGCGCGGTGACACGCGCAGCGACATTCACCGCGATGCCGGCAATGTCACCGTCGAGCATCTCGATTTCGCCGGTGTGCAACCCGGCACGGATCGAAAGGTCCAGGCTGGAAAGCGCATCGCGTAACGCACGAGCGCACTCGATCGCTCGAGCTGGGCCGTCGAACGTCGCCAGAACACCATCCCCGGTGGATTTCAGGTATCGGCCGTTGAAGGCGGTGATCGTGCGGCGAGCCGTCTCGTCGTGGCGCTCGACCAGCCGGCGCCAGCTGGCGTCCCCGATCTCCGCCGCACGGCCCGTCGATCCGACGATGTCGGTCATGAGCACGGTCGACAACATGCGATCCACCGTCCTCGACGCTCGTTCCCCGGTCAGGAATTCCTGCACCTCGTCGGTCAGTTCCGAGCCAAGCGGCCAGTGATCCTCGCCTGGCAGCTCTACGTAACGGGCGTCGGGGATTCCCTCGACCAGCACCCGGGCATGGGCCGAGGGGAACTGACGATTGCCGGTGCTGTGCAGCACGAGCGTTGGAACCGCGATAGAGGGAAGTACGTCTCGGACATCGAGTCCGAAAATGAGTCGAGCGCGAGCTAGGGCGGCGCTCGGCGACATCGTGAGGCGCTCGACCTTGCCCCACCACTCGATGAGTCCTGACTCGTTGGCGATGCTCGGGCCGAGCAGGGTGGCGAGGCGCCCCGTGCCCCAGAGGTGCTCGAGCCCGGTGAGGAACACCTTCTGGGCCTCCTCGTCGAGCCCCTCTGGGTAGTCGGATGCGGCTGCCAAGCGTGCGTAACTGTTGTAGAGGACCAGCGATGACACGCGCTCAGGGCGCGTCGCGGCGTAGAGCATCGCCATCTGCCCCGCATGTCCCATGCCAATAACGGCGGCCTGCTCGGAGCCGGCGGCGTCGAGCACGGCCTCGACGTCGGCCATCCACTCCTCGGTTGGAAGCGCATCCTGCGGGATTGGATCCGAGGCGCCCGTGCCCCGCATGTCGAAGAGGATGAGCCTCGAGAACGAGGAGAAGCGGCGGATCACGCGCACAAAATGCGGTTCCTCCCAGAACAGCTCGACGTTCGAGATCCAGTCGGGGATGAAGACGATGTCGCGCGGGCCTTCGCCCACGACTTGGTACGCGATGTGTCGGTCCTCGTGGCGCGCGTAGCGGATCGGCGGAACCGTCATTAGCTGCCTCTTCTCGGAAAGCCACCTAGCGTTGCGGCGAGCCTAGTGGACCACCTTCTGAGAGGATGGAGACGCCACCACGACGGTCCCGGATCTATTGCCTGCCGTGACTGACTCTGCGGGACGCTAGTTAGTTCATCGCGTTCAGATAGGGCTGGAGGCGCAGCATGTTGATCACCTCGCTGCGGCTCAGCCCTGATCTGTTTGAGATTTCGGCCACCGAGCGCATCTTCAGCAGCACGCTGATCTGTGCCCGGCCGACGTCGCTCACCCACGCGTCGTTGAGGTTGGCGAAGGTCTGCGCGGTCCCCAGACCGAAGCTAGTCGCGGCGGGAAGGCCGAGGTTGCTCAGGATTTGACCGAACGGGGCCGGTGCGGGGGATGTCCCACTGCCGTTGAAGATGCTCCAGATGTCGGGCTCATTGCGGGGGCTGGCGGGAGCGACGCCGACGCCCGTGGGCGCGTAGACCTCGCTGTTCGGGGAGTCGTTCTCGCGGGAGTTGAGGAAGAGCAGCGCGAGGTCGTTCATCTGCCGGGAAAGCTCCGTGCGGGTGTAGGCGAGCTCCGGGTGCTCGATCAGCACCTGGACGTAGGTCATCGCGCTCAGGGAGTTCAGGATCGCCTCCTCAGAGGTGGGGTTTGAGCCGTCGTGGTGGAGGAACTCGTGGCCCATGATCCCGACCAGGTAGCGGAAGTCCTCCGAGCGGTACCTGGAATTGACGGTGACGACCCGGTTTGTGGAGCCGCCACTCGACCCGGCGATGAACGTAGAGTTGGGCAGGGTGCCGGTTCGGACCACGGAGAAGCGGTCACCGGCCAGGCCAAAGCTGATCGACGGCCAGAGCAGGGTCGCCCGCATCCCGACCACCGCCGCCCGGGGCAAAGGTTCGGGGATCTTGTTCTTGGTGTTGGCGGCGTCAAACTGGGCCAGCGCGGCGTTGACCCTGGCGGTGTCGTTGTCGAACTCCTCGATGAGGTAAGCCCGGAGCCGGTTGCGGGCCTGCGCCTCGGTCAGCGCGGGGCCGCTGGCAGGGGTCATGGCGGAGCCCGCGGGATAGAAGCCTTGGGCCCCGTTGGTATGACGCGACGTGAACAGGTTGATGTCGCTCGGCTTGCGGGGGTCGATCCTCAGCGCCTGGTTTGCAAGCTGCGTGGGAGTGATCGCCGACGCCCCCGGCGCGGCTAGTGCAAGCGAGAGCGCACAAACGACGAGGACGGCGATCCGCCTTGCAAGGCCGAAGGCCCGATCCCCCTTCATCCCCCCTGCCATCAGCAGTAATCGTCTCAGGGTCGACGGTCGCCGTCAAATGCCAGGAATCGGTCCTCGAAGCCGCCGGGGTGCAGGAGTAGGGCGTTCATTTCACCCCCGCGCTCCATTTGGCGCATCTTGTGGATGCGTACACGTGGCGACGTGCCCACCTCGAAGGTCACGAGAGCGAGCGGCAGGGGGTCGCGTCCCACCGGGGGTAGGGGTTTCCCACCCATTGCGAAAGAGGTCGCCACCCCCGTTTCCGCATCTGCGGGCGCGGGTACCCAGATGATGCGACCCCCCTTTCCGGGGCTCAAGCGGGCCGTCGCCCTCCCTGACGGCCCGCTTCGTTTCCTCGCACTTGGAATCCGGTACCGCGTTGAGGTACGCGTGCTAGACAAAACGCGCACTTTGGGGAACATTCCCAGTTGGGGGGCGGCGGCCTCCGCTTTCGGGACTGGTTCGATGGAGGAGGTCTCGGCGGGACTCGTCGCCCCTCTCTTCTGCTCACGACCGCTCACCATCCCTCTAGCTCCTTCGCTCGAAGCAACTCGACGACGACCTCGTTGTGCTCCTGGCCGGGGTCGCTCGGTGGCGGTGCCGGCTCCCTCGAACCAGGAGTCACCAGCCACCGCCGCCGGACTTGGGCTTTCCGCTCGTCAGCGTCGCCGCCGACCAGTAAGTGCGACCACGTTGGGCCGCGTTGTCGACCTCTTCGGTAGCGACCGCTTCACGTGTGTCGGGCGGCGTTGGCGCCGCCATCTGAGAACCCATCACGGTTCCTTTCACTAAGTTCGACTCCCCCAGCGGTGTGTTCGGTGGCAGCGTCGGCCCGGAAGGACCGACGCCACCACCAAGTCGAACTAACCGCAATGGGGACGGTTGCCCTCAGCGTACATCGGCCTGCAACGGAACCCGGGCGCCTCCCGCTGCGCTCCAGTTGCGCCCCAGTTAGGGGTAGGCTACCCGGGCTTTGACGGGCTTTGACGGGCTTTGACGGGCTTTGACGGGTTGAAAGGTGCTGGAAACGCCGAAACTTCACCGAATGCAGGCATGACGCGGACGATGAAGAACATCATCGCCGAGCGCGTCCTGGGCCTGCCCAGGCTCAGGTAGCGGCCGTGGACTTTGGCTTCAACGACGAGCAGCAGGCGATCAAGGAGACCGCCCGCGAGATGCTGGCCAAGCGCTCGCCGCTCGAGAAGGTTCGCGAGGCGGCTGAGGCCCGCGTCTACGACGATGCGCTCTGGGCCGAGATCCGCGGGCTCGGCTGGCCGGGAATCGCGCTCGCCGAGGAGCATGGGGGCCAGGGGCTCGGGATGGTGGAGCTGGCGATCCTCTGCGAGGAGCTCGGTTATGCGTGCGCGGCGACGCCCTTCCTTTCCAACGCCATGGCGGGCCTGTTCATCCAGCATGCTGGAAGCGACGAGCAGCGACAGCGTTGGCTCCCGGGAATCGCCTCGGGACAGGAGCGCGGGGCGGCGGCATTCGAGCCGCGCAGCAACGAGCTCGTCCCGGACGCCGCGGGCGCCGCGGTGCTGGTCCTCAACGACGGAGACCGGGCGGTCGTGGTGGAGGCCGGGAAGGCCGAGATCGAGCCGGTCGAATTGGTCGACGCGACGCGGTTGTACGCGGGGGCATCGGTCTCCGACGGCGATCCGCTGCCGGGCGATGCCGAGGCCGCGGCGGACCGCTCGCTGGTGGCCCTCGCCGCCGAGCTGACCGGGATTGCCCAGCGGGCGATGGGGATGGCCATCGACTACGCCAAGGAGCGCCAGCAATTCGACCGGCCGATCGGCGCCTACCAGGCCGTCTCGCACCGCTGCGCCGGGATGCTCTACGACGTCGAGGAGGCGCGCTCGCTCACTTACTACGCGGCCTGGTGTGCCGACGACGAGCCGGAGTCGCTTCCGCTGGCGGGCTCGATGGCAAAGGCCCGGGCTTCCGACGCTGCTTGGCGGGTGACCAACGACGCACTCCAGGTGCTCGGCGGCATCGGCTTCACGTGGGAGCACGACCTCCACTTCCTGCTCAAACGGGCGAAGGTCGACGCCGAGTTGCTAGGTGACACCCGCATGCACCGCGAGCGCGTCGCCACCCTGGCCGGCCTGGGCTGAGTTATCTACCGCAGGATCTCGACGTCTGAGGCGAGCTTGACCTGGCCGCCCAGGCGGTACTCGACGTCCACTGTCTCGTGCTTGCGGTAGGTGCCGAACAGGCCGAGCAGCATTGCCAGCCAGCGCATCCCGCCGACCTTCTCCTTGACGATCGGGCGGCTGAACACGATCTCGCCCGCCCTGACTAGGTAGTCGTCGCCCTCGCCCTGCTGAACCCCGTTGACGTAAACGACGACGGGCGGCTCGGCGCCCCGCGGCAGGCTCACGCGCCGGCCCGCCGCGAAGCTTCCCTTCGGTACCTCGGACGGCTCGGTCATCGGAGTGCGTCTCGCACCGCCTCAAAGGCCGTCTCGCCATCGCGCGGCTCGAGCCGGCGCTTGCGGATCACGCCCGCATAGGGAACAAGGACGCCATCGCCCATCACGTCGATCCCGACCTCGCGGCCCCGGAAGACCCCGCCGGTCGAGAGCTCGAGGCGAGCGTGGACCTGCTGGCCAGGATCGAAGTCGCGTAGCGCCCTGACTTCCTCCAGCGGGCCCTCGTCCCGGATCTCCTCACTGCGGCGCTCCATCGCGGCTATCGCCGCATCCAGATCGTTAAACCTCTCGCGCTCGACACGCGACCCATGTCTGACTGTCAGCCGATACCCGGTCAGGCTCCGCGTCGCTGGCGCTTGGGCCGGCGGGCCGGCGGGCCGACGATCTTCTCCGGGCCCTCGCGCTTCTCGATCGGGACGAAGTCGCGATCCCGTTCGCCGATGTAGACCTGCCGCGGGCGAGCGATCTTCTGCTCGGGGTCGTCATTCAGCTCCATCCATTGCGCGACCCAGCCCGAGGTGCGCGGGATCGCGAAGATCACCGTGAACATCTCGGTCGGAATCTGGAGCGCCTCGTAGATGATCCCCGAGTAATAGTCGACGTTCGGGTACAGCTTTCGCGAGGTGAAGTACTCGTCGTCGAGGGCGCGCTTCTCGAGCTCGCGGGCGATCTCGACCAGCGGGTTGTACTCGGTGGCCTCGAACACCTCGTCCATGTGCTGCTCGATGATCCGGGCGCGCGGGTCGTAGTTCTTGTAGACGCGGTGGCCGAACCCCATCAGCCGCTCCTCGCGGTTCTTGACCCCCTCGAGGAAGTCGGGGACGTTCTCCACCGTCTCAATTCGCCGCAACATGCGGAGCACGGCCTCGTTGGCGCCCCCGTGGAGCGGGCCGTAGAGCGCCGCGACGCCGGCCGCCACCGCCGAGTACGGGTCCACCTGCGAGGAGCCGACCCCTCGCACCGCATTCGTCGAGCAGTTCTGCTCGTGGTCGGCATGGAGGATGAACAGCACGTCGAGGGCCCGCTCCAGCCGCGGGTCGGGCTCATACCTGGCTTCGGTCTTCCTGAACATCATCGAGAGAAAGTTCCCCGGGTAGCGGAGGTCGTTGTCGGGGTAGACGTAGGGGAGGCCCATGTTGTGCCGGTAGGCGAAGGCGGCCAGCGTCGGCACCTTGGCCATCATCCGGATCGCCGCCATGTAGCGCTCCTCGGGATCGTCGATTGCCTTGGCGTCGGGATAGAAGGTGGACAGCGCCCCGACGCTTGCCAGCAGCATGCCCATCGGGTGGGCGTCGTAGCGGAATCCCTGTAGGAACTGCTTGATGTCCTCGTGGACGAAGGTGTGATGGGTGATGTCGAAGACCCAGCGCTCGAGCTGGGCCTCGGTCGGCAGCTCCCCGAAAACCAGCAGGTAGGCGACCTCGAGGTAGCTCGAGTGCTCGCACAGTTGCTCGATCGGGTACCCGCGGTGCTCGAGGATCCCGGCCTCGCCGTCGATATAGGTGATCGCCGAGCGACAGGAGGCCGTGTTGGTGAAGGCCGGGTCGTACGCCATCAGGCCGAAGTCGTCGTCGGAGGCCTTGATCTGGCGGAGGTCCATCGCCTTGACGGTCCCATCGGTGACCTCGACCTCGTAGGTCTGGCCGGTGCGGTTGTCGGTGATCGTCAGCGTGTCCTGCCCGGCGGTGGCCACGCCACCGTCACCTGCTTGCTGGGTCCGCTGCTCGGTCGCCATCGCATCTCCTCGCTCGGGGAGCCTTGTTTCTCTGCGCTTCGCGTTAATTCTGTCAGTTGGGGGCCGGCTCGCGGTACTTCTGGAAGGCTTCCCGCACCTTGGCCACCGAGGAGACCGTCGGCTCGCAGCGCAAGCGCAACGCGCTGGAGCTGTTCGCGGGACTCCAGGACCGCTACGACTTGGTCTCCGCGCTGCTCAGCTTCGGGCAGGATCCGCGCTGGCGCCGGGCGATGGTGGCCACGGTGGCCGCGGATCGTGCGGAGCGTGTCCTCGACGTGGCGACGGGCACCGGCATGGTCGCCCAGGAGCTGGTGCGACGGTATGGGTGCTCGGTGGTCGGGCTGGATCAGAGCGCCCAGATGCTGGCCGGGGCCAGACGCGGGCTTGCGCGCGAGCCCGACCTCGCACGGCGCATCGAGCTGGTCCGGGGCGAGGCCGAGCAGCTCGACTTCCCCGACGCGGAGTTCGATCACCTCACGTTCACCTATCTGCTGCGGTACGTGGACGATCCCGGGGCGACGCTCGCGGAACTCGCCCGCGTGGTCAGGCCGGGTGGCCGGATCGCCTCGCTCGAGTTCGGTCTCCCCGAGCCGCCCTTGTGGCGGCCGCTCTGGCGGCTCTATACGCGGATCGGCCTGCCGGGCCTCGGCCGCCTGTTCGGTCGCGACTGGTATGAGGTGGGCCGCTTCCTGGGGCCCAGCATCGAGGCGCTGTACGAGCGCTGGCCGCTGGAGCGTCAGCTCGAGCTTTGGGAAAGCGCCGGGATCTCGCAAGTGCGCCAGCGCCGCATGAGCCTCGGCGGAGGGGTGGTCACCTGGGGCATCCGCAATGGGTGAGGCGGTCGATCGGCCCGCGTTCTACGCGCTCCGCGCGGGGGGATGGCGCGATCTGGTCACGGTCCTCCATCCGCCTTATACGGCCTGGCACCTGAGCTACGTTGCGCTCGGTGCCGCGGCCGCTCCAGAGTTTCATCCCGTGCGACTCTGGGCGGCGCTCGGCGCGTTCTTCCTGGCGGTTGGGGTCGCGGCCCACGCGCTCGACGAGCTCCAGGGGCATCCGCTGCGCACACGGCTCTCGAACCGCACCCTGGTGGTGCTGGCAGTCGTGGGGCTCGGCGGCGCCGTGGCGATCGGCATCGCCGGCCTATTCACCGTCTCCGTCAGCCTCGCCCCCTTCATCGCCGCGGGGGCTTTGATGGTGCTCGCCTACAACCTGGAGCTGTTCGGAGGACGCTTCCACACGGACTTCTGGTTCGCGGCGGCCTGGGGTGCCTTCCCCGCGCTGACCGGCTTCTGGGTCAACGCGCTCGGCATCCACTCGCTGGGGGAGGCGGCCGCGGCCGTCCTCGTCACCGCCGGCTGCTTCAGTCTCAGCGTTGCCCAGCGCCGCCTTTCGACCCCGGCGCGCGAGCTGCGCCGCAGGACAATTGCGGTCAGCGGGGAGCAACGGCTCGCCGACGGCACCACGCGTGAGCTCACCGCGGCGCGGCTCGCCGCTCCGCTGGACGGCGCCCTGGTGGCGCTTTCAGTCGCCCTCCCGGCGCTCGCCGCTGCCCTGATCGCGATCCGCCTCTAGCTGCCGGGAAGCTCGAAGTGGGTCATCCCGCGCAGCTCCTGGTAGCGCTGCTCCACCTCCTCGCGGCGCAGTCGGCTGACACGCTCGGTACCGAACTCCTCGACGTTGAAGGATGCAAGCACCGTGCCATACGCGACGGCCCGCCGCAGGTCCGCCTCGTCCGTGCGGCCGGCGTCCTGGGAATCGAGATAGCCGAGGAAGCCGCCGGCGAAGCTGTCGCCGGCGCCGGTGGGGTCTCGCACGTCCTCGAGCAGGAAGCCGGGGAGGGCGAAGGAACCGTCTGACGTGAACAGCACGGCCCCGTATTCGCCGCGCTTGGCGACCACGACTCGCGGGCCCATCTCCATCAGCGAGCGTGCGGCGCGTGCCAGGTTGGGCTCCTCGGTGAGCATGCGTACCTCGGCGTCGTTCAGCATCACGCAGTCGACCTCACGTACCGCCGCGACCAGCGAGTCCCTCGTGGTTTCGATCCAGAGGTTCATGGAGTCGAGGGCCGCCAGCCGGGCTGTGTCGCACTGGGAGCGGACGCGGCGCTGAAGGTCGGGCTGGATGTTGCCCAGGAACAGGACGTCCGCGCGCTTCGAGGGCTCCGACAACTTCGGCTCGAAGTCGGCGAACACGCCGAGTTGCGTGTCGTCGGTGTGGGCCACGTTGAGATCGGCGTCGTAATGGCCGCGCCAAAAGAACGTCCGTCCGCCGGCGACGCGCTCGATGTCGGTGACGTCCACTCCGCGCGAGCTGAGCAGCTGCACGTGCTCCTCGCCGAAGTCGTCCCCGACGGGCCCAACCAGGTGAACGTCCGCGAACAGACTGGCGGAGAGCGCGAAGTGCACCGCCGAACCGCCCAGCATGCGCTCGCGCTCCCCGAACGGGGTGCGCACGGAGTCGAATGCGATCGAGCCGACCACGGTGAGCGACATGAGGCCGTGCATCCTAAGCGGCCACGAGCCACTCCCACCCGGGCGGCGGCCGGAGCCGGGTCGATAGCGTTCCGGACATGGAGGGAGCCGCGCGGGCGAAAGGGCTCAAGCCGCGGGCCGCGGGACCCGACTTCCACGCAATCGGCGACTACGGCTTCCTCTCCGACTGCCACACCGGGGCCCTGGTCGCGTCGGACGGGACGGTGGAGTGGCTTTGCCTGCCCCGCTTCGACTCGCCGAGCGTCTTCGCCGCCCTGCTCGACCGCGGGGCGGGGGCCTACCGGGTCGGGCCGCGTGGCCTTCGAGCCCCCGTGGCGCGCCGCTACATCCCAGGCACCAATGTGCTCGAGACGAGCTGGATGACCGACAGCGGCTGGTTCGTCGTCCACGACGCGTTGGCGCTCGCCCCGGCCGACGAGGGGGACGGAACCGACACGCATGCCCGAGAGCTCGGGCCACACGACGCGGAGCATCTGCTCATTCGCACGGTCGAGTGCGTGCACGGCCGGGTCGAGATAGAGGTGGTCTGCGAGCCCGCCTTCGACTACGCGACCCAGGAGGCTCGCTGGAAGCTGGTGGACAGGGACGCTCTGATCGCCGATGCCAGCGGCGCCGGCGAGACGGTGCGCCTGCTGGGCGACATCCCGCTCGAGATCGACGGCTCGGTCGCCCACGGCACGCGAATGCTGGAGGCGGGGGACCGCTGCTTCTCATGCCTGTCGTGGCGCGAGGAGCTGAGCGGCCCGAAGGACGCCGCGGATGCCGTCGCCCGGCTGGACTGCACCGCCCAGCTGTGGCGTCGATGGCTGGAGGCGGGAACGTTCCCCGACCATCCCTGGCGCTGGACCCTCCAGCGCTCGGCGCTGGTGCTCAAGGGACTGACCTACGAGCCCACCGGGGCGATGATCGCGGCGCTGACCACTTCGCTTCCCGAGACCCTCGGCGGGGAGCGCAACTGGGACTACCGCTACACCTGGATCCGGGACGCGACCTTCACGCTCTGGAGCCTGCACGTGATCGGCTTCGACCAGGAGGCCCGCGAGTTCATGGAGTTCGTGTGCGAGCTCTTCCACGGCCGGGGCCCCTCGGCCCAGATCATGTTCGGGATCGGCGGCGAGACGGAGCTCACCGAGAAGACGCTCGACCACCTCTCGGGCTACGTCGGGTCGCGCCCGGTGCGGATCGGCAACGCCGCCTACGACCAGCGGCAGAACGATGTCTACGGCGCTCTGCTCGACTCGATCTACATCCATTCGAAGACCCGCCAGGGCGTGCCCGAGGGGATGGTGCCGATCGTCTTCGAGCAGGCGGAGGCCGCCGCCTCCGCCTGGCACCTTCCCGACCAGGGGATCTGGGAGGCGCGCGGCGAGCCCAAGCACTACGTCTCATCGAAGCTGATGAGCTGGGTGGCGCTCGACCGGGCCACCCGGCTCGCCAGGGACCGTGGCCGGAACGAGCTCGCGGATAGCTGGCAGCAGGAGGCGAACGCGGTACAGGCCGAGATCCTGAAGCGGGGGGTGAGCCAGCGGGGCGTCTTCCGCCAGCACTACGAGACCGATGCGCTCGACGCCTCGCTGCTGCTGATCCCGCTGGTCCGCTTCCTGCCGCCCGGCGACGAGCGCGTGCGAGCCACGGTGCTGGCGATCGCGGACGAGCTGACCGAGCACGGGCTGGTGCTCCGATATCGCGTCGAGGAGACCGAGGACGGGCTCAGCGGCAAGGAGGGCACGTTCACGATCTGCTCGTTCTGGCTCGTTTCGGCGCTGTCGGAGATCGGTGAGCGCAAACGGGCGCGGGAGCTCTGCGCGCGGGTACTGGCACACATGACTCCGCTTGGCCTCTACGCGGAGGAGATCGAGGCGCTCAGCGGCGCGCAGCTCGGCAACTTCCCGCAGGCCTTCACCCACCTGGCGCTGATCAACGCGGTGTCGCACGTGGTTTCCGACGAGCAGCTTGGCGAGCGCGACGAGCCGAGCGCCGTGTTCACCGAGATGCGGGCAGCGGGAGCTGCCGGCTGAGCGTCCCTACACTCCTGCGCTTATGCGCGCGATCCAGATCGAGGAATTCGGCGGGCCGGAGATGATGCGGCTGACGGAAGTTCCGGACCCCGAGCCGGCGGCCGGCGAGGTCGTCGTCGAGGTGGCGCGAGCCGGCATCAACTTTGCGGACACGCACGTGACCCGCAACGACTATCTCGCGAACCAGGAGCTGCCGCTGATCCCGGGCGGGGAGATCGCCGGCCGGGATCCCGACGGACGACGAGTGGCGGCCCTTTTGGCCAACGGTGGCTATGCGCAGCAGGTGGCCGTCAACGAGGCGGTCCTGGTGCCTGTCCCGGACCAGGTCTCCGACGACGAGGCCGCTGCGCTGCTGCTTCAGGGACTGACGGCTCGCAGCCTGCTGCGAATCTCTGCTCGCCTCCAGGAGGGCGAGTCCGTGGTCGTACAGGCCGCCGCTGGGGGCACCGGCTCGCTCGCCGTTCAGCTTGCGAAGCGGATGGGCGCCGGCCGGGTGATCGGGCTCGCCTCGACTGAAGACAAGCGCGAGCTGGCGCGGCGGTTGGGCGCCGATGCGACGGTAGATTCGCGAGCCGACGACCTGGAGGCGGCGATTCTGGCGGCGAACGACGGCGAGCCGGTCGACGTGGTGCTCGAGATGAGCGGCGGCGAGGCCTTCGAGGCAAGCCTGCGGGCCCTTGCCCCGTTCGGCCGCCTGGTCACCTACGGGCTCGCCTCGCGGCAGCCGGTCGAGGTCCGCAACGTCGACCTGATGCGCACCAGCCGCTCCGTGGTGGGCTTCTGGCTCATGCAGCTCTTCCGACGCCCACAGGAGATTCGCGAGGGGATCGCCGAGCTGCTCGGGGCGGTGGCATCGAAGGAGCTCGAGGTCGTGATCGGCGATGTGTACCCACTGTCCGAGGCACACCGGGCCCACGAGGACATCGCCGCGCGGCGAACGCACGGCAAGCTGCTCCTCGATCCGAGCCGTTGACCACCTTTCGCGAGCTCGGGCTCTCCGACGAGATCCTGGAGGCCCTGGACGAGCTCGGCTACACGGACCCGACGGCGATTCAGGAACAGGCGATCCCGCAGCTGCTCGCGGGCCACGACGTGATCGGCCAGGCGCAGACGGGCACCGGCAAGACCGCCGCCTTCGGCCTGCCGATGCTCCAGCACCTCGATCCGGGCTCCCCCGACACCCAGGCGCTCGTGCTGACCCCAACCCGGGAGCTCTGCATCCAGGTGACGCAGGCGCTTCGCGCCTACGCGGAGCACCTCCCGGTCGAGGTGATCGCGGTGTTCGGCGGCCAGGCCGTCCGGACCCAGCAGTCGAGGCTCCGCGCGGGCGCCCACGTGGTGGTGGCCACGGTCGGGCGGACGCTGGATCTGATCTCGCGTGGCTCCCTCGTTCTCACCTCGGCGCGCTACATCGTCCTCGACGAGGCCGATGAGATGCTCGACCTCGGCTTCATCGACGAGGTCGAGCGCATCCTGCGGATTTCGCCCTCGGGCCGGCAGACCTTGCTGTTCTCGGCCACCATCCCGCCGCCGATCGAGCGGCTCGCCGACCGCTACATGTACGACCCGGTCACGATCAGGGTGACGCCGCGGCAGATCACCGTGGACGCGATCGAGCAGGCCTATGTCGAAGTCGAGGCGCGGGGCAAGGTCGACCGCCTGGTCGAGGTGCTCCGGGCCGAGGATCCCGAGCAGGCGATCATCTTCTGCCGGACGAAGATCGGCACCGCCCGGCTCGACGAGACGCTCCGCGCCCGCGGCTTCCAGGTCAAGGCTCTGCACGGAGACCTGACCCAGGGCCAGCGGGACGGCGTGATGCTGGCCTTCAAGGACCACCGACTTCGATTGCTGGTTGCGACCGACGTCGCCGCCCGCGGGCTCGACATCGAGCACGTCACCCACGTGATCAACTACGACGTTCCCGATACCTCGGATGGATACGTCCACCGGGTCGGGCGCACGGGCCGAGTGGGGCGTACGGGCCGCGCCATCACCTTCGTGACGCCAAAGCAGCGTCAGGAGATCCCGCGCATCGAACGCGAGGCGAGGACCCGGATCGGCGAATGGGAGCCGCCAGAGGAGCGGCTCGAGCACGCCCCGCGTCCCCGGCGTCGCGAGCACGGCCCGAAGGAGGCCGCCGGCCGCCCCGATCAGGCCGCGCCCGGCGATTCCTTCGTGAAGCTGTTCGTAAACCGCGGCAGGCGCAGTGGCATCGACGACCAGGACGTCCGCTGGGCGCTGACCGAGGGGGCCGTGATCCCGGAGGACGCGATCGCCTCGGTAAGGGTGCTCGACCGCTTCTCGTTCGTCGAGCTCGACGCGGAGCACGCGGAGCAGGCGCTACAGCGCCTGGAGGGCACCAAGCTGAAGGGGAAGCAGATCCGGGTCGAGTACGCCCGCGGCTAGCCGGAATCCGCTTGGGCCCGGGCGGACTCGCTCTCGCGGATCAGGGTGCGCCAGTCGCTGATTCGGAAGAAATAGACGAGGGCCGCGAAGGCGATCGTCACCGACCAGGCGGTGACGGCGAGCTGCTGGCCGACCGAGTAGGAGAGGACGACCGCGTGCGAGGCTCCTCCGAGCGTGGCCACCAGGAGCGCTTGCTGCGCGCCCACCCCACCCGGGGTGAACGGAAGCGCGCCGGTGATCGACTGGACGCTCATCACCAGGAGCACGTTCTCGACCGACCCGCCGACGTGGAAGGCCTCCAGAAAGAGCCAGAACGAGGCGAACCGGCACAGCCAGGCGATTAGCTGCCAGCCCGCGACCTCGCGCGCGTATCGGGTCGGCTCGCGGAAGATCACGACTCCCTGCTTGACCCGCTGCCAGAAGGACTCGACGTGACGGGCGAGCATCGCCACCAGCGCCACCGCTCCGATTCCGATCACGGTCAGGGTCAGCAGCAGCGCCTCCGGATGCGCAGCCCAGAAGGTGATCTCGAAAGCGGGCAGGTGCGGGAGGCGCGGCGGGCGGGGCAGCAGTCCCTGGGTGATCGCGTAGAGCAGCACCAGCAGCCCGATCACCATGTCGAACGGCGTCAGCACCGCAAACGACGAGACGATCGTGGGGTAGGAGGACCCCTCGACGCTGCGCTTGGCCAGGACGATCTTCAAGGCGTCGCCGCCGCGGGCCGGGAGGATGCCGTTCATGCCCGCGCCGACCAGGAAGGACGCCGCGATGCCTGTCTCGGAGACTCGAGACCTCGGGTAGGCGGCCCGGAGCGCGTTGGCCCAGCCATGCGCCCGGGCGAGCTGGAGCGCCAGGGACAAGAGCAGGGCCGCCGCCATATATCCCCAGGCGATCTCGGCGATGTTCTGAAAGAACGCCTCCGCCGCGTTCAGGAAGCGGTGGAAGCTTGCGCCCAGGTCCGGGGTGTCGATCGCTGCGGCCACCGCCATAAGCTAGCCCCCGCATGCTCGTGGCCGGCCTCCTAGCGATCGCGTACCTGATCCTCGAGCCTCACAGCGCCGATCTCGCGGCGCAGACCTTCCGTTCCGACCTGTTCGCCTCGCATGGCTTCCTGGTCTGGAACAACGACTGGTACGGGGGCCACTACGTGCCCGGCTACAGCGTTCTCTTCCCGCCGCTCGGGGCGGCACTGGGGCCCCGGTTGGTCGGCGCCCTGGCGGCAGTGACGGCCGCGGGGTTGTTCGGTGCCCTCGCCCGCTACGGGCACGGCGACCGTGCCCGCCTGGCGACCCTGTGGTTCGGGGCGGGCACGGCGGCGATGCTGTTCACGGGCCGGCTCACGTTCGCTTTGGGGATCGCGATCGGCCTGGGGGCGCTGCTCGCCCTTCAGAGACAGCGTCCGCTGCTCGCCGCCGTGCTGTCCGTGCTCACCGTTTGCGGCAGCCCGGTTGCGGGCTTGTTCCTGGCGCTCGCGGGCGTCGCCGTGATGCTGGCGGGGGATCGGCGCGGCGGTGCCCTGGTCGCGCTCCCGGCGCTCGGGGCACTTGGCGCGCTTTCGTTCGCCTTTCCGACCAGCGGCGATGAGCCATTTGTCTTCTCCGCCTTGATCGGGGCGCCTCTGCTCGCCGCGGCCGCGTTGCTGCTTCTGCCGGCCGAGGAGAAGGTGTTGCGCTGGGGGGTGGCCGTGTACGCGATCGCTGCGATCGCCGCTTTCGCTGTGGCCAACCCGGTGGGCGGGAACATGGCCCGTCTGGGGGCCCTGGCCGGCGGGCCGGTGCTGGCGCTGGGGCTGGCCGGTCGGCGACCTGTGGCACTCGCGGCAGTCGCCCTGCCCCTGCTCTATTGGCAATGGGTGGCGCCGGTCCGGGACGTATCCGACGCGGCCGGAGATCCGTCGGTGCATTCCTCGTACTATCAGCCGCTGATCGCCCAGCTCGAGCGGCGCACGAGTGGCAGGCCGGCGCGGGTGGAGATCCCGCCGACTCGCAACCGGTGGGAGGCCAACTACGTCCCTCCGCGTTTCCCGCTGGCGCGTGGCTGGCTGCGCCAGCTCGAGTCTGACGACAGCGACCTGTTCACAGATGACAACCTGACCCCGCAGGAGTATCGGTCCTGGCTCGACGAGCGCGCGGTCGCTTTCGTGGCGGTGCCGGACACCGAGCTCGACTACTTGTCCACAGACGAGGTGGCGCTCATCGGCGATGGCCTGCCATACCTCCGGGCGGTCTGGAGCGACGAGCACTGGCGCCTTTACCGCGTCGAGGGGGCCACCGGCATCGTCTCCCACTCCAGCGGTCCGCGTGGTCGCCTCACCGCCCTCGGGCCGGCCAGCTTCACGCTCTCTGCTCGGGACCCGGGAGCCTTCCTCGTCCGTGTGCGGTTCTCCCGCTACTGGACGGTGACCTCCGGGAAGGCGTGTGTGGAGCGTCACGGCGACTGGACCGAGGTCGAGGTCTTCCGCCCGGGGACCGTCAGCGTCGCCGCCAGACTCAGCCTCGACGGCCTGGTCGGCCGCGACAGGCAATGCTCGGCATAGCGCTGGGGCTCGCATCCAGTGTCGCCTGGGGAGTCTCCGACTTTCTCGGCGGCATGCAGAGCCGGCGAATCTCCGCCCTCACCGTGCTGCTCATCAGTCAGCCGGTGGGACTCGTCCTGGCGCTGGTCGTCGCGCTGGCGGCCGGCGGCGATGCGCTGAGTACGCGCGACACCGTGATCGCCACCGGAGCGGGCGCCGCAGTGGTGTTGGCCCTTGGCGCCTTCTACCGGGCGATGGCGCTCGGCTCGGTCAGCGTGGTGGCGACCATCGGGGCACTGGGGGTGGTGGTGCCGATCGCCGGCGGCCTCGCTGCGGGGGAGGAGCCGGCCCCGATCCAGGCGGTTGGAGTGGTCGCCGGCGTCATCGGCGTGGTGCTGGTGGCGCGCGAGCCCGATCCCGAGTGGCGTGCCGCCGGACGTGCCGCGGTCGGGCTCGCGGCGCTCGCGGCCCTGGGCTTCGGGACCTTCTTCCTTGCCCTCGACGCAACCTCCGGCCGGGAGCCGACTTGGACCATCGTCGCGCTTCGCTGCGGTGGCGTCGGAGCGCTGCTGATTGCAGCCGCCGTGATCCGGCCCTCGATGCGGATCCAGCCCGCGCTGCTCCCCGCCCTGCTCGCGATCGGCTGTTTGGACGTGCTGGCGAACTCGCTGTTCGCGGTTGCCACCAATCACGGCCTCCTGGCGCTGGTCGCGGTCGCGGGCTCGCTTTATTCCGCGGTGACCGTTCTGCTCGCCCGTTTCGTGCTCGGTGAGCGCCTGGCGCCCATCCAGCGCGCCGGGGTATTCGCGGCCCTGACCGGCGTCGTGTTGATCGCCGCGGGCTCCTAGGTCGCAGGGGGCGCCTGGGCGGGTGCGGTGAACCCCAGTAGATCCTCCAGCAGCGCCACGGTGGCCGCCACGTCTCGGTGGAGTATCGCGGTCATGCCCACCGCCTCCGCCGCAGCGCAGTTCTCTCGCAGGTCGTCGACGAACACGCACCCCTCGGGCTCGACGCCGAGCCGTTTCGAGGCCAGCAGGTAGATCTCGGGCTGTGGCTTGTGCAGGCCCACGTCGGCTGAGATCACGACGGCGTCGAACAGCTCCGCCAGCAGGGCGCGGTCGTAGTGCGAGGTGCTCCACGAGTTCGATACCAAGCCTGTGCGAATGCCGCTGGCCCGGGCGGCGCCCACCGCGGCGACCATCGGCTCCGACGGCTTCATACCGCGGAACATGCTGTCGATCAGGTCCCCTGCCTCCGACAGCCCAAGGCGCTCGGCGAAGCGGCGCTCGAACTCCTTCTCCTCGACCCGCCCCGTCTCCAGCTCCCTGAGGTCGGCGAGCGCCGCCGGGTCCTCGCGGAACAGGCGCTTGATCGAGCCCTCCTCCAGGCCCTTTTCCCGGCAGAAGTCCGCGAAGCTGTCCCAGACCGAAGTGGTGAGGACCCCGCCGAAGTCGACCAGCAGGCCGCTGTGATCGCGGTCGGCCCGCATAGGATTGGCGCTCATGGCCGACGAGGCTATCGACCAGCCGAAACTCGAAGCGTGGTTCGAGGCACACATCGCCGGAGCCACGCCCCCGCTTGCCTTCGAGCGCATCTCCGGCGGCCACTCAAACCTCACTTATGCCGTGACGGATGCCGCAGGCGGACGCTGGGCATTGCGGCGCCCACCACTGGGCAAGCGACTCGCGTCGGCCCACGACATGGCGCGCGAGCACACGATCATCTCTGCCCTCCAGAAGACAGAGGTTCCGGTGCCACCAATCGCCGGCCTTTGCGAGGACGAGTCCGTGAACGGCGCGCCCTTCTACGTCATGGAGTTCGTCGAGGGCCCGATCCTGCGCTCTCGACAGCAAGCCGAGCAGAGCTTCGAGCAGGCCGATCGTCGCCCGATCGGGGAGCGTGTCGTGGACACCCTGGTCTCAATCCACGGGATCGACCCCGACCGTGTCGGGCTTGGCGAGCTGGGCAAAAAGCAGGACTACGTCGCCCGGCAGCTGCACCGCTGGCAAGGGCAGTGGGAGAAGTCGAAGGCGCGCGAGCTGCCGCTGATCGACGACGTCCACCACCGCCTGTCCGAGCGTATTCCCGAACAGGGGCCGGCGACGATCGTGCACGGGGACTACCGGCTGGACAACATGATTCTCACCGACACCGGCGAGGTCGCGGCCGTGGTCGACTGGGAGCTCTGCACGCTTGGCGACCCGCTCGCCGACGTCGGCATGCTGATCGTCTACTGGTCCGAGGACGGCGACGAGCTGATGCCACTACTCGAGGCCCCCACCACCGCCTCGGGCTTTCCCACGCGTGAGGAGGTACGCGAGCGCTACGCGGAGCGCTCCGGACGCGACCTCTCCGAGATCGACTTTTACACAGCGCTCGGGTGGTGGAAGCTGGCGATCATCCTCGAGGGCGTGTACTCGCGCTACGCGGCCGGCCAATATGGCAGGCCCGAGGAGAGCATCGAGGGCATCGAGCGGTTCGCCGAGATCGTCGAGCGGCTCGCGCGTGCCGCCGACGAGGCGGAGCGCCGCCTCGGCTAGCCGGTCCTCCGGAACTACGCCTTGGCCGGCTCCTTCGGGGCAGGCTCCGACTGAACGGCCTCGCCAGTCTGGGCCTCGGCCTCCTTCGCCCAGCGGTGCAACTCGCGGCGGGCGATGACCATCTTGTGCACCTCGTCGGGCCCGTCGGCGACCCGCAGCATGCGGCTGAAGCGCCACATCCAGGCCAGAGGGGTGTCGTCGGACATGCCGAGGGCGCCGTGCACCTGGATCGCGCGGTCTAGCACGTCCATCACCACGTTCGCGGCCACCACCTTGATCATCGAGATTGTCTGCCGGGCCGCCCGCTTGCCCTCGGTGTCCATCTGCCAGGCGGCCTTGAGGGTCAGGAGCCTTGCCTGATCCACCTCCATGCGCGACCGGGCCACGAAGTCCTGGACGAACTGCTTCTCGGCCAGCTTGCCGCCGAAGGTCTCGCGCTCGTTGGCCCGGCGGCACATCAGCTCGATCGCGCGCTCGGCGGTCCCGATCGCGCGCATGCAATGGTGGATGCGCCCCGGGCCCAGCCGGTCCTGGGCGATCACGAAGCCGGCGCCCCGCTCGCCCAGCAGGGCCGAGGCCGGCACGCGGCAGTCGTCGTAGCGGATCTCGCAGTGGCCGGGACCGCCGGAATGGCCCATCACCGAGACCGGTCGGACCAGGTCGAAGCCGGGGTTGTCGATGGGGACGAGGATCATGCTCGCCCGCGCGTAGGGGTGGGCGTCTGGATCGGTGACGCACATCACGATCGCGACCGAGGCGCCCACGGCGCCCGAGGTGAACCACTTGTGGCCGTTGATCACCCACTCGTCGCCATCGAGCTCGGCGCGGGTTTGGAGCGTGGTCGGATCGGAGCCCGAGACCTCGGGCTCGGTCATCGAGAAGCAGCTGCGGATCCCGCCGTCCAGCAGCGGCTCGAGCCATTCCTGGCGCTGCTGATCGGTGCCGTGCTCGGCGAGGATCTCCATATTGCCGGTGTCGGGCGCCGAGCAGTTGAAGGCCATCGGGGCCACCGCCGGGCTGCGGCCCATCTCCTCGCAGAGCAGTCCGTACTCCCAGTTCCCCAGGCCGGCGCCGTAGCGGTCGTCCGGCATGAACAGGTTCCAGAGCCCCTCCTCGCGCGCCTTGGCACGGATCTCGACCAGGATCTCCGGGTACGGCGTGCCCGCGCGGACCTCCCGGTCGAGCGCCCGCATCGCCTCGAGCTCGACTGGGTAGACATGCTCGTCCATGAACGCGCGCACCCGCTCGCGGAGCTCCTCCACCCGGGGCGTGATCTCGAAGTCCATCACCTCGCAGACTAGCCTCGTTGGGGCTAGGGACGAAGTCCCGGTTCACGCGTGTGGACCTGCCGGGTCAGGCCGGCGCCCTAGCCCGGCGACACCGGAGGGGGAGCCGAGGATGTCGCCGGTACGTGCAGTCGGCTACCTGACGTGCCAGACGTCCGGGTCGGCGATCAATCGAGCGACCGGGTCGGGCAGCTCGCCTGTGATCAGATCGGCGAGCGTGACCGTCTCCAGCACCGCCCGCAGGTTGGCGCGGACCGCGACCCAGACGTCGCGCAGGCGTTCGGCCGGGCCGGGGTAGTGGGTCGCCTCCGGGGCGGAATCCTGGATGTTGGCGAGCGGGCCCTCGACGGCCCGGATCACATCGGCGAGGGTGATCGTGTCCGGCGCGCGAGCGAGCCAGTAGCCGCCCCGGGCGCCGCGCCTGGCGCGCACCAGCCGCGCGTGCTTGAGTTCCAGCAGGATGTGCTCGAGGTACTGGAGCGGGATGTCCTGGGCCTCGGAAAGCTGCTCGCCCTTGATGGGCTCCTCATCGGGCGCTGCGGCCAGCTCGAGCGCGGCCCGCAGCGCGTAGTCGGCTTTGGCGGTGATCCTCAATTCGTCACAATGGCGCGTTCTCGATGATCGATCTTCAGGCGCACTCGACCGTATCGGACGGACAGCTCGAGCCGTCGGCAGTGGCGACCGCGGCGGCCCGTGCGGGCGTCACCGTGATGTCGCTCACCGACCACGACGCGGTGGCGGGCGTTCCGGCGGCGATCGCCGCCGCACGGCAAGCAGGGATCGAATGCGTCCCGGCGGTGGAGATGTCCTGCGTCCATACCTACTCCGACGATCTGCACATGCTCGGCTATTGGGTGGACACGGACGCGATCGCTCCCGCCTGCGATCGCGCCCAGCGGGAGCGCGCGGACCGGGCCCGAGAGATCATCGAGCGGCTCAACGCCCACGGGGTCGAGGTCAGCTTCGAGGCCGCGGTCGCTGAGGCCGGCGCCGCGGACTCGATCGGCCGTCCGCACATCGCCCGGGCGGCGGGCGCCGGCCCGGACCTCGGCCCCTTCTTCGAGGAGTATCTGGTGCCCGGCGCGAAGGCCTTCGTGCCGCGACGCTGGCCGAGCGCCGAGGAGGCAGTCGAGCTGATCCACACAGCCGGCGGGGTGGCCGTCGTCGCCCATCCCTACTGGGACGTGTCCGAGCCGCGCCAGGTGCGGGACCTGGTTGAGAGCCTGAAGCGCGACGTGGGCCTGGGCGGGATCGAGACCTTCTACCCGCCACACACGAAGGCGCAGACGGCGCATTGCCTCGAGCTCTGCGAAGAGCTCGGCCTCGTTCCCACCGGCTCTTCGGACTTCCACGGACCCACCCATAAGACGTTCCCGCGGTTCGGCGCCTACGACACCTACGGCCTCGGCGAGCCGAGGGTCCCGAAGCGTCCCTAGCCCTGGTTGGCGGGCGGGATGAGCTCCCGCCCCTCGAGGTAGTCGAGGATCTGCTGCGCCGACTCCTCGGGAGACTGGCTCTCGGTTTCGAGCACCAGCTCGGGGTTCTCGGGGGCCTCGTAAGGGTCGGAGACCCCGGTGAACTCCTTGATCTCGCCGGCTCGGGCCTTCGCATACAGGCCCTTGACATCCCGTTTCTCGCACTCCTCCACCGACGCCTTCACATAAGCCTCGATGAAGTAGCCGTCCATCTTCGCCCGCGCCTCGTCGCGAAGCTCGCGGTAGGGCGAGATCGCAGCCGTGATCACCGGCACCTCGTTGCGCGCCAAGAGCGAGGCGACGAACGCGACCCTTCGGATGTTGGTGTCCCGGTCCTCCTTCGAGAAGCCGAGCCCCTTGGAGAGGTTCTGGCGCACGATGTCGCCGTCGAGAACCTCCAGCTTCGAGCCCCGCTTGCGCAGCTCCTTGACCAGGACATTGGTGATCGTCGTCTTGCCGGACCCGGAGAGCCCGGTGAACCAGAGGCAGAACCCCTTCTCACCCGCCATCGGTGGCTGCCTCCTTCTTGTAGGCGTTGATCAGGATCTCGGCGACCTCTTCCCTGGTGAACTCGTGCGGCGGAGTCTCGCCGCGGGACAGCATCTCTCGCACCTTTGTACCGGATAGGAACAGGTGTGACTCCTGCGGATGCGGACAGGTCTTGTCGGAGGCCATGCCCTCGCACTCGTTGCACCAGAACGTGTGCTCGAAGAACAGCGGCTCGATCCCGAGCTCTTCGATGTCGATGTCGTCGAAGATCCGCTGCGCGTCGTAGGTGCCGTAGTAGTCGCCGACGCCGGCGTGGTCGCGACCGACGATGAAGTGCGTGCAACCGTAGTTACGGCGGATGATCGCGTGTAGCACGGCCTCCCGGGGGCCGGCGTAGTGCATCTTCGCGGGGTTGACGCCGAGAATCACCCGTTCCGGGTGGTAGTAGTGGTCCATGAGGATCTCGTAGCAGCGCATACGCACGTCGGCGGGGATGTCGCCCGATTTGGTTTCGCCGATCAGCGGATGCAGGAAGAGCCCGTCGGAGACTTCGAGCGCGGCCTTGGTCAGGTACTCGTGGGCCCTGTGAATCGGGTTCCGCGTCTGGAAGGCGACGATCCGCTTCCAGCCCCGGTCCGCGAACGCCTGCTTCGATTCGGCAGGCGTGAGGTAACGGCGCATGAAGGCCTCGTCGTGGTCAGGAAGCGCGTCGGACTCGATCGGGCCGGCCAGGCAGCGCGAGCCCTCGCGGCGGATCGCGGCGACACCGGGATGCTCGTCGTCGGTGGTCAGGTAGACGAGCTCCGCCTCCTTGTCGACCTCGCGCTCGAAGACCTCCTCGACCGTCAGTCGTCCAAGTGCCTTGCCGTTCGGGGCGCTGAGCTCAACCCGGTCGCCGACCGACGCCTCGAGGTCGGTGGCCAGGGTGATCGGGATCGCCCAGATCTCACCGCTCGCAAGCCGCATCTTCTCGCACACCGAAGACCAGTCGCCGGAGCCCATGAACCCCCGAAGCGGCGCGAAGCCTCCGTTGGCGAGCAGCTCGAAATCAGAGGCCTGGCGTGGGCTCAGCCGCAGCGCCAGGCCGGTCTCCGCGCTACCCATTCAGACCGCACTCCGAGCGCGCCGTACCAGCCCAGCGGCCCGAGCGGGGGTCGCCGCTCCCGTCCGGCATCGACGTGCATGGCATGCAGCCGATGGAGGGATAGCCCTGGTCGTGAAGCGGGTTGTATGGCACGTGGTTGTCCTTGATGTGGGTCCAGACCTGCTGGTTGGTCCAGTCCACCACGGGATTCAGCTTCCAGCGGTCGAACCGCTCGTCCCAGCCAAAGCGCGCGGCCCCGGCACGAGTCTTCGAGTCGACCCTGCGAACCCCCGAGACCCAGCAGTCGATGCCCTCCAGGGCCCGGTGCATGGTCTCGACCTTTCGGGTCGCGCAGCACTCGTCTGACTCACGCCACAGGTTAGCTTCCCACCGCTCGCGAAGGCCGGGTGGGTTGGCCTGAACGAACCGCTCGAACTCGATCCCATAGCGCTCGGCCAGCGCGTCGCGCGTGGCGTGCGTCTCGGTGAACAGCAGCTCAGTGTCCAGATAGAAGAAGCGAGCATGCGGATCGATCCCGTGCGCGATGTCGATGATCACGGAGCTTGTCTTCTGGAACGAGACCGCGAAGCCGAGTCTCGACCCAAAGGTCTCGATGGCCCAGGCAATCGACTCCCTGGCGCTCATCTCCTCGAGCTCAGCGGAGATGCTCCGCGGGTCCACGACCTTCCCGTTGATGACGGGGAGGCGGTCGCCGCGGCCATTGCCGTTCGCGCCGTTCCTCGAGGAAACGTCGAAGTCCTCGTGCAGCGGCCGCGGCCGCGCCGTCGCCACCTGGAGCTGTCTGGGCGCGGGCATCAGACCGCGCACTCTCCCTCGCCCCGCTCGACCTTGTAGGGGTCCGAGCGGCTCCAGTCGATGAACTGGTCGAGCGTCTCGAGGCCGAACTCCACCGGCATCGCCAGGTCCTTGACCTGCGCCTCGAACGGGTCGGTCCCGATCCTCTCGACGAGGTCGTTGAACTCCTCGCCGTCGTGGCGCTCGGACTCGTAGAAGCGCACCCAGCGTTCCACCGCGTCGGGGACGCGCTTGGCCGGCAGCCGCGCCTTGAGCCGGTGGCCGTACACGACCTCGCCGCCCTCGTAGTTGCCCGCGAGGTGAGCGATGTAGGCGGGGATCTGGCGCTCTCCGATCTTCAGCGAGGCGCCGGTGAAGCCGATGTTGGCGATGTGGTGCTGGGCGCAGCCGTTCGGACAGCCGGACATCTTGACGTGGATGCGCTTGGTCAGCGGATCGTCGATCTGCATCTCCACGAGCCGCTCCTGGACGGCCTGGTTGAGGCCCATCGAGCTGGTGATCCCGAGCTTGCAGCTGTCCGTGCCGGGGCAGCTCACCACGTCGGTGATCTCGCGGGGGCCGGTCCCGTCGAGGCCCAGCTCGCCGAGCTGCTCCCACACGTCGTAGACCGACTCGTGGCGCACCCAACGCAGGACCAGGTTCTGCTGCACGGTGGTACGGGCGTAGCCGCCGCTGAACTCGCGCGTGATCGCGGCCAGGCCACGAAGCTGCTCGGGGGTCAGATCGCCACGGGTCACCTTGACCTCGATCGCGCTGAACCCCTCCTGGCGCTGCCGCTTGACGTTCGCCTGCAGGAAGCCGTCGAACTCCGAGCGGTCGCCGTTGGGGCTGCCGTAGGTGCCGGGCGGCGGCGGCGCCTTCGCCTCCTCGTCGTCGATCAGCTTCAGGCGCTCGACGTCGAAGTCGCGCTCAGCGACCCAGTGGCCCTGGAGCTCCTCCTCGACCATCTCGCGGAAGGCGTCGATGCCGACCTTGTCGATCAGCACCTTGATCCGGGCGCGGGCGCGGTTCTCCCGCAGCCACTCCTGGCGGTCGAAGATGCGCCAGCAGGCCTCGGCGACCTTCAGGTAGTCGCCGTTCTCGAGCTCGACGAACTCGTACAGGGTGGGGGCGATCCGGGGCATGATCGAGGTGCCGCCCCCGACCCGGATCTCCACCCCGCGGACGCCGTCACGCAGGCGGGGGATGAAGCCGATGTCGTGGATCCCGGTGATCGCGACGTCCTCGTCCGTGGCCGTGAACGCCGTCTTCACCTTGCGGGGCATGAGCTGGGTGACCGGGTGGCGGACGAAGTAGCGGACGTAGGCCATCGCGTACGGCGTGATGTCGAACAGCTCGCCCTCGGTGATGCCGGCCCAGGGGTCGCCGGTGACGTTGCGGATTGTGTTGCCGCACCCCTCGCGCGAGGAGAGTCCAGCGTCGGAGATCTCGCGGATGAACTTCGCCGCGTCGGGAAGCGGTATGTGGTGGATCTGAATGTTCTCGCGCGTCGTGATGTGGCCCTTTCGCAGCGGGGCGTAGCGCTCGATCGCGTCCGCGAAGGCCTCCATCTGCTCCGGGTTGATTCCGCCCAGCGGCAGCTTGACGCGGATCATCTGCACGTCGGGCTGGCGCTGGCCGTAGACGCCCTGCTTGAGGCGGAAGCCGATGAACTTGTCTTCGGGCAGCTCGCCCCGCCTGAACTTCGCGGCCTCCGTGTCGAAGTCGTCGAACTCCCGCTCGATGATCGGGATCACATGGCCGGGGACCTCTTCGTAGACCTCGGGGTTCTCGAGCGAGCCGACCCGCCCCTTGCCGGCCTGGTCCTTGTGGCTAACCTTCAGCTTGTGCTCGGCGGTGACGCGCTCGGCCACCGATTGGGCCGCCGACCCCTGCTCGGATTCGGCCGCCGACGCCTGTTCCACGGCTGTGGGCTCCATCGGCGCAGTATTACACAAATCCTGACCGGGTTTAGGGCATTTAGCCCAGGCTTGTCAGCCCGGGTTAGTCGACGTCCGTGCCCTCGATCAGGAAGGCGACGCGCACGTGGGCGCGGTACTCGTCGAGGTTCTCGCCCCGGATGCCGGTGCTGACGATGTCGACTGCGCGGATGTTGCGCAGCGATGTCTGCGCCTGCGTCAGCGCCTGTTTCGCTGCATCGTCGGTGGACGTCTTCGAGCTCCCCACCAGCTCGATGATCTTGACTACGGCCACTTTCTCCTCCTGTTCGTTGCTCTTCCAGTCCGGTGTTGGAGGTGTTCTATACGGAACAGGTCGCGCGTGCTGACGCGGAGCGCGGAGGCACCGCGCTCAGGTTGGGCTACCGGCTCCTTGCCGGTCCCCACGAGTACCCGCTCGCGTCGCGCGCCGATACGCCTTCTTCGAGCGCAGCACGTTGCCAGCGGCTGCGCGGCAGGCCCCCGGGAGACGGTGGCGGGGCGGTCTCGGCGAGGAACTGCTCCATCGCCGCCGCGATCGCGGCTGCCTCGCTTTCGGAGGCCGGCTCGGTCACCAGCTCGATCCGGGGCCGGTGCGGATGGCGCTCGCCGTTCCGTCCCATCTCGTCCCGGACTCTAGTGGTCCGTCACTAACCTCACGCGCGGTGGCCGAGATCCCCGTACTCGACGCGAACGCGGTGCTGGCGGCGGTCAGTCCAACAGAGGCGATCGAGCGGACCCGGCTGGCATTCGAGCGGCACGCCGTGGGCGAGTGGGCGATGCCGCCGAAGGTCTACCTGGACTCGCCCCCGAACGGCGACTTCCGCGCCATGCCGGCGCGCGGCGGGGGGTTCGCCTTGCTCAAGTGGGTGACGTCATTCCCTCTGAACTCCGAGCGCGGCCTGCCGGCCGTCACCGGTGCGCTTCTGCTCTCGGACGCCGGCACCGGCGAGCTGCGGGCGATCATGGATTGCGCCTCGATCACCTCACTTCGCACCGGGGCGGCGGCCGCGGTGTCCGCACAGGTCCTGGCCGCCGCCGGCGCGAGTTCTGTTGGCCTGATCGGCTGCGGCGTCAACGGCGCCTGGGCGGCCCGATGCCTCGCCGCTGCCGGCTACGGGGCCGGCCTGTGCGCCGACACCCGGGCGGAGGCCGCCGAGGTGCTCGCCGCCGAGCTTGGCTGGGGCGTCGGCGACCGGGCGGAGGCCGCGGCGCAGGACGTCGTTGTCGCGGTGACGCCGGGCATCGAGCGGGTGATCAAGGCGTCCGATCTGCGTCCCGGGCAGCACGTCGCCGTGCTGGGCGCGGACGCGGTCGGCAAGGCAGAAGTGGAGCTCGCCGCGCTGGAGCGCTGCCGGGTGTTCTGCGATGAGTGGCAGCAGGCGGCGGGCGGCGGCGAGCTGGCCGGCGCGGTGGCGGCCGGCATGGTGGGCCGCGACGGCGTCACTCAGCTCGGGGACGTGATCGCAGGCCGCGCCGAGGGCAGGGGCTCGTCGAAGGAGATCACCCTGTTCGACTCGACTGGCCTCGCGATCCAGGACCTCGGCATCGCCATTGCCGTCTACGAGGCCTGGCGGGAGGGAAGGATCGGGGCGGCCGCGGTCGACCTCTAGCTGCTATCGAGTGGTGAGGCCGCAGACCGTGACCGGCTGGCTCGAGGCCACGATCACGCGCCACGGTAGCGTCAGTCCATCCGCGGGGAAGCGAAGCGTCCCGAAGCGCGCCCGCTCCGGACGGTCGAGCTGGGCCGAGGGCGGGGCGAACCGGCCGACCAGGATCGCGGTCTTGCTGATGTCGGGCGCGGACAGCCCCAGGCCCTCGCTGGGCGGCACCAGCTCCGCGAGCTTCGGGACCGTCGGGGGTGCCGCACCGCGTATTGCCCGCCTCAGGGCGACCTTCTTGGTCGGATTCGGGTTCAAGGGCACTCTGATGGGCGGCACCTCGGCGGCCATGTAGCTGGGACGCAAGCGGAGGCACCCCTGGTCGCGGACCACCGTGCCCCCGAGTTCCTGAACAACGCGCGGCGCCCGCGGCTCGGCCGATCCAAGCCCCTGAGCGGGGCGGAGTGCGAGACCGAAGGATCCGGCCAGCGCGTCGTCAGCCGCCTCGCGAACCAGGGGCGGGGTCGCCGCGATCTCGGCGATTGGCTCGGTCACGGATCCGTACCGTCCGGAGGCGTCCGCGTACTCGCCCGCGCTCGCAGCGAACTCGCTGGGCTTGAAGTCCTCTCGCAACCTGGACCCGGCCATCTCGTACACCGTGTATTGCGCGAGGGCCCTCTGGGAATCGAGGCGCGCGGTGGCGCCGCCGTCCCTGAGCCGGTCGACGTTGTAGGCGAGTCCGAGCACGAGCACGCCCGTCAGTGCCAGCGCCGCCCAGCCGCGCACCCGGGCGACACCGGCCAGCTCGACCAGCAGCAGCAGGAAGAGAACGGCCTCGGGATAGAGATACCTGATCTCCTCGGGCGAGCGCAGGAACCCGCTGGGGGATAGGCGGGTGGATGCGACCAGCACGACCAGCGCCGTCAGCGCGGCCCAGAAGCTCGCCGGGACCCGGCCTCGTCGCACCACGAGGACGACGACGAGGGATGCGAACAGCGCCGCGGCAGCGATCTGCGCGATGGTCTGATCGAAGCTGGGTTCGTCGAGGATGCCGGCGAGCCCGAAGACGGTTGCGGTGATGGAGGTCCAGGAGTCCGCGGCGAAGTGGACGACGTCGATCGCGCGCGTAGAGAAAACGGGGTCTGTGCTTGGAGCGCGGAAGAACAGCCACCAGGCGCCGAACACCGCGGCGGGGACGGCGAGCACCCAGGCGCGCCGCCATGGCTGCGGCCAGGGCCGGAGAACCACCAGGACGCCCGCCGCGGCCAGGAACGAGAGCCCGACCGGGTGCGAGGCGACCGAGGCCGTCAGCAGGAGCGCGGCGACGATGTCGCCGCGCCTGTCGCGCTTCTCCAGCGCAATCAGGGCTCCGAGCCCCGCCGCGACAGCGATCAGCGACGGCATGCGGCCCGGGGTGATCACCGTATCCCAGCCGGCACCGAAGAAGAGCAGGAGAACGGTGGGGGGGACGGCGAGCAAGTCGCCGACCCGGCGGCGCGCCAGCACGAAGAAGAGGCCCGCGCAGAGCAACACGAGCGCGGTGACCACGAGCCTGGACGGGAGGTCGGCCGCCAGGCCGAAGACATCGAACAACCCGTGGTACACGAGCAGCGGCAGGGCGATGAAGTACTTGTTGGGCGGCGAGTCCAGCAGCGCCTGATCGAAGGGCTGGCTGGCCAACCGCGCGGCATAGCCAAGCTCGTCGCCCCGGATCGTCTGGTCTCTTCCCCAGTAGAGCAGCGCGACGGCCGACCCGACCATGGCCACCCCCAGCAACGCCAACGCCAGCGTGCGCGGCGTGGCGCGGGCGTGCAGCTCCGACAGCCGCGCCGGCAATCTCACAGGGGGATGTTGCCGTGCTTTCGCTTCGGCTGCTCGACCCGCTTGGTCTGCAGCGTACGCAGGGCGCGGATCAGCTTTGGGCGCGTCTCGTGGGGGACGATCACGTCGTCGATGTAGCCGCGCTCGGCCGCCGAGTAAGGATTCGCGAACTGGGCCTTGTAATCGGCGATCAGCTTCTCGCGGCGCTCGTCGGGCGTCGGAGAGCTCTGGATGTCCCGCCGAAAGATGATGTTGACCGCTCCCTCCGGGCCCATCACCGCCACCTCCGAGGTCGGCCAGGCGAAGTTGAAGTCGGCGAGCATGTGCTTGGAGGACATCACGTCGTAGGCCCCCCCGTAGGCCTTGCGGGTCACCACGGTCAGCTTCGGCACCGTTGCCTCGGTGAAGGCGTAGAGGAGCTTCGCCCCGTGGCGGATGATCCCGCCCCACTCCTGCGAGGTACCAGGCAGGAACCCCGGCACGTCGGTGAAGGTGACCAGGGGGATGTTGAAGGCATCGCAGAAGCGCACGAAGCGCGCTCCCTTGACGGAGGAGTCGATGTCCAGCACCCCGGCGAGATGTCGCGGCTGGTTGCCAACAACGCCGACCGGATAACCGTCGAGGCGGGCCAAGCCGACCACGATGTTCTGCGCGTAGTGCTCGTGGACCTCGAAGAACTCGCCGTCGTCGACGATCCGCGAGATCACATCGCGCATGTCGTAAGGCTTCGAGGGATCGTCGGGAACGATCGTGTCGAGCGCCTCGTCGGCGCGGGCGGGATCGTCATATGGCTCGACCCGCGGCGGCATCTCGAGGTTGTTGAGCGGCAGGAAGGACATCAGGAAGCGGACGTCTTCGAGGCACTGCTCCTCGTTGTCGGCGGCGAAGTGGGCGACGCCGGACTTCGTGTTGTGGGTCATCGCCCCGCCCAGCTCCTCGAACGTCGGTTCCTCGCCGGTCACCGTCTTGATCACGTCGGGGCCGGTGATGAACATGTGCGAGGTCTCCTTGACCATGAAGATGAAGTCGGTCATCGCCGGCGAATACACGGCGCCGCCCGCGCAAGGCCCCATGATCAGGCTGATCTGCGGGATCACCCCCGAGCACTGGACGTTGCGCACGAAGACGTCGCCGTAGGCGCCCAGTGACACGACACCCTCCTGGATCCGCGCCCCGCCGGAGTCGTTGATGCCGATCACCGGCGCGCCGATCTTGGCGGCCAGGTCCATGACCTTGCACATCTTCTCCGCCATCACCTCGCCGAGCGAGCCGCCGAAGACGGTGAAGTCCTGCGAGAAGACGACCACCGGCCGCTCGTCGATCGTCCCCCAGCCCGTGACAACCGCGTCCCCCCAGGGGCGGCGCTTCTGCATATCGAACTCGTAGGTGCGGTGGCGAACGAAGGTGTCGAGCTCCTCGAACGACCCCGGATCCAGCAGCTTCAGGACCCGCTCGCGCGCCGTCAGCTTGCCCTTCTCGTGCTGCTTGGCGACCGCCTCCTCGGAGGCGGAGTGGATTGCCTGCTCGCGCAGCTCGCGCAGGTAGGCGAGCTTCTCCTCGTGGGTCTCGGGGAACTTCTGGCGCACGGCGCGCGATTCTATGGCGCCGCGGCGGCGCGCTCGAGCATCGCGGTCAGCGCCGCGGTCACCTGGGGGTCGAGCTCGGAACCGGCGGCGGCGCGAAGCGCCTGGGCAGCGATCCGCCGGCGCTCGCCCGACGAGGCGGCGCCAGGCGCCGGCGCAGCCAGGGCCGTGTCGCAGGCGCAGGCGACACGCACGATCCGCGACTCGATCGGAACTTCGCTCCCCGGCCAGCCCGGTGGGGCCGCTGCCGTCGAAGCGCTCCCCAACGGCGCCGATCCACTCGCAGGCCTTATCGGGAACGCCCGCGCCACGCGCCAGCTCAGCGCCGCTGGCGAACCGAGAGTCGAGCAGCGCCCGGTCCTCCGGGCTCAGCTCGCCGGGGGGCTTGGCCAGTACCGCCACCGGCACGTAGACGTTGCCGACCTCGTGCAGCCTCGCGGCCTCGCGCACCGCCTCCGCGTGATCTCGCTCCAGGGTCAGCTCGACAGCCGCGGCGAAAGCGTAGGTGGCGGTCCCGTCGGCGTGGTCCCGGGAACTCGGCAGGTGGCGCTCAAGCGCATCGAGGAGCTCCGAGCCGCGCGCCTCCACGTGTGCGGCGAGGCTCAGCTCAGGCCCGCTCGAACGGGCGCCGCTCGGGCGATCCGAGCTCATCGAGGAGCTGCTCCAGGGCGGCGTCGACGTCGCTGGCATGGGGCCGTGAGTGCTGGGCGACGATCGAGACAGAGGTTCCGAATTCCTTCTCCGCGAGCTCCAGCGCGATCCGGGCACTCCCGGCCTCGGCCCCGCTCGTGCGCCAGGCGAGTGTTCGCTCGCGCTCGCGGTGCGTGACCTCGATGGAGACGGCTTGCGACCTTCCCACGACGCCCGCCATCCAGGCCTCCATGCGGGCGAGGTCGTCCGCCAGCGCCCAGAGCTCGGGGGCGGACTTGACCAGCGTCCGCTTCGTCTTCGATTCCATGGCGTCGGGCTTCTGGCATCCGCAGCGGACTCCTTCCTTCGAATCAGCCCGCCCGGGCTAGAAGAACGCCCCGCCCTTGTACTCGCCGAACACCTCGCGCATCGCCCCGCACACTTCGCCGATCGAGGCGTCGTCGCGCAGCGCTTCCTTGATCGGGTAGAGCAGGTTGCCCTCGCCCTCGGCGACCTTGCGAAGCTCCGCGAGCCGCCCGTCAACCGCGGCCTGGTCGCGGCCTTCCTTGAACCGCTTCAAGCGAGCGACCTGGCGCCGCTCGGCCTCCGGATCCACCCGCAGGATCTCGACGTCGTCGATCTCCTCGGTCACGTACTTGTTGACCCCGACGATGATGTCCTGGCCGCTGCGATAGCGCTCGTGATAGGAGGCCGCGGACTCCTCGATCTCACGTTGGATGAACTCGAGCGCCTGCACGGAGCCGCCCAGCTCTTCGACCTTGCCGATCAGCTCCCAGGCCCGCGCCTCGATCTCGTCCGTGAGGGACTCGATGAAGTGGGAGCCGGCGAACGGGTCAGCGGTTTCGGCGGCGCCCGACTCGTGAGCGATCACCTGCTGAGTGCGGAGCGCGATCCGGGCCGAGCGCTCGGTGGGAAGCGCCAGCGCCTCGTCGAAGCCGTTCGTGTGGAGCGACTGCGTGCCGCCGCAGACCGCCGCGAAGCCCTGTAGCGCCACCCGGATGATGTTCACCTCGGGCTGCTGCGCCTGGAGCGTGACGCCGCCGGTCTGGGTGTGGAACCGGATCATCTGCGCGCGCTCGTCGTTGGCCCCGAAGCGCTCCCGCATGATCCGCGCCCACATCCGCCGCACGGCTCGGAACTTGGCGATCTCCTGGAAGACATTGTTGTGGCAGTTGAAGAAGAAGGCCAGCCGGGGAGCGAAATCTTCAACCGCCAGGCCCCTGTCCAACGCGGCCTCGACGTACGCGATCGCGTTGGCGAGCGTAAAGGCGACCTCCTGCACAGCCGAGCAGCCCTTCTCCCGGATGTGGTAGCCGGAGATCGAGATCGTGTTCCACTTCGGGACCTGCTTGCGGCAGTACTCGAAGATGTCGGTGGTCAGCCGCATGGTCGCCTCGGGCGGGTAGATGTAGTTGCCCCGCGCCACGTATTCCTTCAGCACGTCGTTCTGGACCGTGCCGCGGAGCTTCTCGGCGCCGATGCCCTGCTCCTCGCCCACCAGCTCGTACAGCAGCAGCAGGATCGCTGCCGGGGCATTGATCGTCATCGAGGTCGAGACCTCGTCCAGCGGGATCTGGTCGAAGCAGATCCGCATGTCCTCGATCGTGTCGATCGCAACCCCGGTCCGGCCCACCTCGCCGAGGCAGAGGGGCTCGTCGGAGTCGCGGCCGAGCTGGGTCGGCAGGTCGAAGGCCATCGAGAGGCCGGTCGAGCCGTGCTCGATCAGGTAGCGGTAGCGGCGGTTGGTCTCCTCGGCGGTTGCGTAGCCGGCGTACTGGCGCATCGTCCACAGCCGGTCCCGGTACATCCCGGTGTGGATGCCGCGCGTGAACGGGTACTCGCCGGGAGTGCCAAGGCGCTCCTCCAGCCCCGGGCGGACGTCGTCGGCGTCGTAGACACGCTCCACCTCGATCCCCGAGTCCGTGAACCGGCGCTCGTCCTCTGGACCGACCAGGGGCGCGATGTACCGATGCTGGTCCTCGTGGAGCTGCTCGGCCTGCTCGTCGAGCGGGCCGTCTTCGGCGGGCTGGCCGTCTGGCTCGCCGGCCGCAGGCTTCTCCGTCGGGCGGGTCGCCATTCCAACCGAAGGATAGGTCGCGAATGCCACCCTTGGCGCTTTTGTTGCCCAGGTGAGCAACAAAGGCGCCAATCGAGTGCCTAGGGTCGGCGGGCCCTGGCTGCCTGTACGGCCTGCCGCGCCACCTCAGCCAGGCGCTCGGCGACGGACGGGTAGGCGTAGGCGCCGCTGACCTCCGGCTCCGGCGCCTGGAGCTCACTCGCGGCCAAGCTCCGAAGCGCCCCCACGATCGCCGCCACATCGTCGGCGGGCACCGTGGCGCCTCCCGTCTCCTCGACCACTCTCCCGGCCTCGGTTCCCGCGGCCAGCGCGAGGATTGGCCGCCCACTCGCCAGGTACTCGAACAGCTTGAAGTTGAGGAGCTGCGTGCGCTGTGGCGAGGCGAGCAGCAGGAGCGCGTCCGCGGCGCGTTGGAGCGCCAAAGCTCTTTCGCGGGGCAGGCTGCCGGCCACCACGATCCGGGCAGGCGAGACGTCGGCTCGCAGCAGCTCGGCCTCGGCCTCGGTCAAGGGGCCCGCGACCACCAACTCGATCCGGGAGGCGATCTCGGGGGCAGTGCGGGCCAGCTCGCCCAGAGCTCGGACGAGCGCGGTTGGGTCCCGCCCGTAGCTGCCGAACCGTCCCGTGTAGACGAGCGAAACCCGCTCGGGGTCTAGGAGGCCGCCGGTTTGGCCGTCGGCGTCCGGATCCACCAGGTCCGGGTCCCAGCCGTTGGGGACGAGCTGCGGCTCGATCCCGAGCCGCTCGCGAAGGTCGTCGGCAACCGGGCGGCTGACGCATACGACCGCGTCAGCCGAGCGCAGCCAGCGCCGCTCGAGGCGCTCGTCGAGGCGGCGCTGGAGTGCGGTGGGGAAGGGCGGCCGAAGCGGCTCGAAGGTCCAAGCATCACGGAGGTCGGCGACCCAGGCGACGCCGCGCCGGGAGAGCGCCTGGCCGACAGCGTGAGCCGACTCGGGCGGCGAGCTGGTGATCACGCAGTCGAAACGCTCTCGGCGGTTGAGCCGCAGAGCGTGCGAGCGCGCAAACGGTGCCCACGCGGCCACCAGCGGCTCGGGCACCAGCACCTTGCTGAGCGCATGCGGCCTGCCCGAGTAGGTGTCGGAGTCGAACAGGGCGTCGACCCGATCGTGGCCATGCAGTCGGGCACGAAGGCGCTGGAGGTCGATCGTGCGTACGACGTCCTCATCCGCGGGGTTGTAGCCGGTGCCATAGGCAGAGGTGGTCAGGACCGTGACGCGATGTCCCAGCCGCCGCAGCCACTTCGCCATCGCCGCGGGCCGGTGTGCGCCGGTGTCGCGGCACGGGGGAAAAAAGTAGGCGACGAGGAGCAGGTTCATCTGAGCTTCTCCCGCCTGACGGCGATCGCCTCGGCATAGGCACCCTCCATTCGGTCCAGCAGGCGTGGCCAGCTCCACAGCCGCTCGGCCTTCTGGCGGCCGGCCGCCCCCATCCCCGCACGCCCCGCCGCGCCCGCTTCGATCAGATCTCGGATCGCGGCCCCTACGGCCTCGGAGTCTCCGGGTTTGACCAGGAGGCCCGTCTCGCCGTCGTCGATCACCGCCCGCACACCCGGATACTCGGTTGCGATCGTCGGCAGTCCGCAGGCCATCGCCTCGATCAGCACGATCCCGAAGGACTCGGGCGGCTCGGTGGTAAGGAGGAAGAGATCTGTGTTCCGGAGCACGCCGGGCAGCTCGGCGTGCGGGACCGCGCCGAGGAAGTGGACGCGGTCGCCGATTCCGGCGGCGCTCGCCTGGTCGCGGTAGGTGTCGAGCAGCTCGCCGCCTCCGGCGACGATCAGGTGCACAGGCGCCGGTCCGTCGCCGCCCACCCTGCCCGATCCCGCTAGCCGCGCGATCGCCTCGATCGCCAGGTCCACGCGCTTGAAGTGGTGCGCTCGGTCGAGGGTGGCGACGAAGCCGGCCACCACCGCCTCGTCCGGGATGCCGAGGGAGCGACGCAGCCCGGCTTCGTCTCCCACCGGCGCGAACAGCTCCGTGTCGACGCCGTTCGGCACCTCGACTAGCTTGCCTGGCTGGCGCTCGCCTGTCCGGCGCAGGTATGGGACTGAGCCCGCGTGGTCGGATGAGAGCACGCAGACCCGGTCGGCGGCGTGGACCAGCAGCGGCGCCACGGTGTGCTCATAGCCCTGGAACAGCGCTCCTCGAGTGCCCCTTCCGATCAGCCGGTTCTTGTAGTGGACCAGCAGCGCCTGGCGCCTGTGCTTGCGCCTCAGGCGACCGAGCAGGGTCAGCTCGGAGCCGAAGATGAACGGATAGTGGATGTGGAGAAGGTCGAAGCCGTCGATCCGGGCCAGGCTGGGGATCAGCGGCGCGTTGCCGATCGCGAGCACGGGCTTGATGCGGTGAACGACGGCCCCTCCGGGGTCGGGCGGCTCACCCGCCGCCGGCGCGGTGAACACCTGCACCTGGTGGCCGCGCTCGGCTTGGCCCCTGGCGAAGCGGTAGCAGGTGTTGCCGGCGCCGCCCGGGTAGGGAGGGAAGGTCGCCGTCAGATGGGCGATTCGCAAGCGGCCGGTTCGTGACGCCGGGCCGGCGCTCAATCGGTGGCGCCGACGAGCCGCTCGACGCCCGCCTGCTCGATCGTGCGCCGCAGCCCGTCGCGGAGCTCGACCTCCGGGACCCAGTCCAGCAGTTGCCTGGCCCGGGCGATGTCGGGCTGCCGGACCCGGGGGTCGTCCACGGGGAGCGCCTCGAAGACGATCTCCGAGCGTGACTCGGCAACGTCGATCACCGCTTCGGCGAGCTCGAGGAGGCTCATCTCCTTGGGATTACCCAGGTTGACGGGCAGGTGCACGTCCGACTCGGCCAGCAGCACGAAGCCGCGGATCATGTCGTCGACGTAGCAAAAGCTCCGGGTCTGGCTGCCGTCACCGAACACGGTGACCGGCTTGTCCTGAAGGGCCTGGCGCAGGAAGGTCGGGATCGCTCGCCCGTCGTGCGGCCGCATTCGCGCCCCGAACGTATTGAAGATCCGGGCGATGCAGCTGTTCACGCCCTGCTGTCGGTGGTAGGCCATGGTCAGCGCCTCGGCATAGCGCTTCGCCTCGTCGTAGACCCCCCGCGGGCCGATCGGGTTGACGTTTCCCCAATAGTCCTCGGGCTGGGGATGGACCTCGGGATCGCCGTACACCTCTGAGGTTGAGGCCAGCAGGAATCGCGCCCGCTTGAACTTCGCCAGCCCCAGCATGTGGTGGGTCCCGTAGGAGCCCACCTTGAGCGTGTGCAGGGGCAGGCGCGCGTAGTCGATCGGGCTCGCCGGGGATGCCAGGTGGTAGACGAAGTCGACGTCGTCGCCGATGTAGAACGGCTGGGTCAGGTCCTGGTTCAGGAAGGTGAACTTGGGATTGTCGATGTGCTCGATGTTCTGGAGTGAGCCTGTGTCCAGGTTGTCGAGGCAGATCACGCTGTGGTCCTTGGCCAGCAGGTGGTCGCACAGGTGCGAGCCGAGAAATCCGGCTCCGCCGGTGACGATGCAGGTGCTCATGGGCGCGGCTGAGCATAGCGCCGCGTGAGCTGCATCTGGCCGGTTGGGCGCTACGCTGCACGGCCCCTCGCGGGGGCGCGCCAGGGGGCGCTGGCTTTACCGGGAGATGCGTGCCGACCTCGCCCTCGCTAGCTCTCGTCGCGATGCGCTGTCCCGACTCGCATCCTTCGGAGGCGGCCCTGCGGCGCACCGCCCGCCGCTATTCGCTGTGCGCCGACGACGCCGAGGACGCTTACCAGCGCGCGGTGGAGATCCTGCTCACCAAGTCGGCGCCGACCGATCCTCGGCACCTCGCCGCCTGGATGCAGGTCGTGATCCGCCGGGAGGCACTTGCGGTGCGGCGCTCGCGCGAGCGGCTGCTCGGCACCAGCGGCGACGATCACGGTGACCCCGTCGACCGGATCGTTTGCGACCGGCCCGACCCCCAGGAGTCACTCGAGCGCCGCGAGCGGGTCAGCGACGCCCTTCGCCTGCTCTTGGAGCTGAAGCCACAGGAGCGCCTGGCGCTCACCCTCCAGGCCCTCGGCTACTCCTACGCCGAGATCCGCCAGCTCTGCGGCTGGACGTACACCAAGACGAACAGGTGCTTGGCCGAGGGGCGGGCGAGGCTGCGAGAGTTGGGCGCGATCGCTTGATCAGCCCTGGCGCGCACCCTCACGTGTCGAATCTCGTCGCCGCCCTGAGCGGCGCCGGTGACGCCCAGAGCGAGATACTGCGCGGGCGACCTGGACACCGCCCACGGGCAGGAGTAGAGTCGTTTCCAACCAACCGAAGGGGAATCGGGGCATGACAAGCACCCGGCGCGCATCCAGTCTGCGAACCGAGGCTGAAGGAGCGGGGCCTGCCAGGCCATCCAAGCATCGCGCCGGCCTCGTGCTTCTGCTGGCCACGCTTGCACTTCTTTTGGTGACCACCGCCGCGCTCGCGGTGACCGGCGATCTCACCCAGCCCGCCGGGACCGCCGGCTGCGTGAGCGAGACGGGGGTGGGGCCGTGCGCCGACGGCCACGGGCTCATCGCCGCGAACAGTGTCGCGGTCAGCCCCGACAGAAAGAACGTCTACGTCGCCTCGGCCTTCAGCGACGCCGTGGCGCGCTTCAACCGCAACACGACCACCGGGGCGATCGGCCAGCCCGCCGGTTCCGCCGGCTGCGTGAGCGAGACGGGGGCGGGAACCTGCGCCGACGGCCATGCGCTCGACGGCGCGTACTCGGTGGCGGTCAGCGCGAACGGGAAGAGCGTCTACGTCGCCTCCTCCGGCAGCGACGCCGTCGCACGCTTCAACCGCAACACGACCACCGGGGCGATCACCCAGCCCCCCGGCTCCGCCGGCTGCATCAGCGAGACGGGGGCGGGGACGTGCGCCGACGGCCACGCGCTCGACGGCCCGCGGTCAGTGGCGGTCAGCGCCGACGGGAAGAGCGTCTACGTTGCCTCCTACGGAAGCGACGCCGTGACGCGCCTCAACCGCAACACGACCACCGGCGCGATCACCCAGCCCGCCGGCGCCGCCAGCTGCGTGAGCCAGACGGGGGCGGGGCCCTGCGCCGACGGCCACGGGCTCGACAGCCCCCACGGGGTGGCGGTCGCCCCCGACGGGAAGAGCGTCTACGTTGCCTCCTACGACAGCGACGCCGTCGCGCGCCTCAACCGCAACACGACCACCGGCGCGATCACGCAGCCCGCCGGCGCCGCCGGCTGCATCGTCGAGTTCGGGGGAGGGTGCGCCGACGGCCATGCGCTCGACGAGCCGCGGTCGGTGGCGGTCAGCGCCGACGGGAAGAGCGTCTACGTCGCATCGGAGCACAGCGGCGCCGTGGCGCGCTTCAACCGCAACACGACCACCGGGGCGATCGCCCAGCCCCCCGGGACCGGCGGCTGCATCAGCGAGACGGGGGCGGGGACGTGCGCCAACGGCCATGCGCTCAGCGGCGCGTACTCGGTGGCGGTCAGCGCCGACGGGAAGAGCGTCTACGTCGCCTCCTCCAGCGACGCCGTGGCGCGCCTCAACCGCGGCACGACCGCCGGGGCGATCGCTCAGCCGGCCGGGACGGCTGGCTGCGTGAGCGAGAGCGAGACGGGGGTGGGGCCGTGCGCCGACGGCCACGGGCTCGACCACCCGCAGGGGGTGGCGGTCAGCGCCGACGGGAAGAGCGTCTACGTCGCCTCCATCATCAGCAGCGCCGTGGCGCGCTTCAACCGAGCGCCCTGAGCGCCTCAACGCAGCCTGGATTTCCGACCGTCCACCGCCCTCGAAGCCGCCGGGCTTACGCAGTAGGCCATGTCGCAGGCGAACGTCGAGGTCAGAACAGTCAGACAGCGAGCGGCACTTCGAGTGGGGGCAGCCAGAGCCCGTGGTCACCTTGTCCCTTTACCAAGCTGAATCGGTGCTTGGCCGAGGGGCGGGCGCGGCTGCGGCAGCTCGGCGCGATCGCTTGATCCAGCCGTGTCGCGCACCGTCACGTGTCGAGTCTCGTCGCCGCCCTGAGCGGCCGATGATGGCCCGCGCGAGATACTGCGCGGGCGATGTCGGAAAAAGCCGAGAAGCTGCGGCTGTTCTACGAGACGGCCCTCAAACGGCTCGACTTCGACGACGCGGTGCAGTACCTGCATCCGGAAGGTGAGATCCGCCCGGCTTTCGGTGGGCACTTGGACATCGGGAGCCGCTATCGCGGCCGCGACGAGGCGAAACAGTTGCTCAAGACGATCACCGAGGGAGTCGAGGGAGTTGAAAAAAGCATCGATGACGGCGAGACCTTCCTCGCCTCGGTGAGCCAGGTCGAGCCTAAGGAGACAATCGAGATCGGTGGCGACCGACTCCTCAGGGTCGAGCGCTGGCGCCCACGCGGCTGGCAAGGCATCGAAACGGAAGTCGAGATCGCCCACCTCTACACGTTTCGAGACGGCCTCATAGCCCGCATCGATGGATTTCGTGACAAGGCCGAAGCCCTCGAAGCCGCCGGGCTTAAGGAGTAGGCGATGTCGCAGGAGAACGTCGAGGTCAGAACAGTCAGACAGCGAGCGGCACTTCGAGTGGGGGCAGCCAGAGCCCGTGGTCACCTTGTCCCTTTACCAAGCTGAATCGGTGCTTGGCCGAGGGGCGGGCGCGGCTGCGGCAGCTCGGCGCGATCGCTTGATCCAGCCGTGTCGCGCACCGTCACGTGTCGAGTCTCGTCGCCGCCCTGAGCGGCCGATGATGGCCCGCGCGAGATACTGCGCGGGCGATGTCGCAGGAGCGCGACGACACTTCCAACGAAGGAGGAAAGAGTTGATCCTGTCCACGGTGAAGATCGAGGATTTCGACCGCTTCTGGAATACGTTCTCTACCAAGGGCGCCGAGAAGCGAAGGCAGTACGGCAGCAAGGGCTCGCGCGTCTTTCGTGATCCGAATGACGACACCCGCGTCTGGGTCGTCTTCGACTGGGACGAGGAGGGCTATAAGAACTTGGTGTCCGACCCTGACATGCCGGCGATCTTCGAAGAGGCCGGGCTCCAGGGTAGGCCCGAGAAGGCGGAGCTCGCCCGGGAGCACGACGTCTAGGGAGTTCACGATCCGCTCTCGGCGTGGCGGCGCTCCGACCTGCTCCCCTGTTGAGGAGCGGGGCGCCCGCAGTCGGCTACCTCGGCGGTCCCACCATGAAATGCGGGGGCGGTTTGGGTCATGCCCCCGGGCTCTCGCTATGGGCTCTTGGTGCGCAGGCGATCGACGATCGTGCCGAAGAGCACCGAGACCACCGCGATCGCCGCGAAGTCCGTTGCAACAGCCAGAGCACGCCCTCCGGTCGTGATCGGGTTCCGTAGCGATGACGACACCGTGGTGATTTGGGAGCTTGTCCAAAACAGCGCGTCCCCGTAGCTGGTGATCTCCGTTCCCGCCGCGCCACGCTCCAGTCGGTAGAAGGCGAACGCGAGCAAGAGATCGATCGCAACGGTGGCAATCGCCAGCACAGCCAGTCGAGCCATCAAGCGCTCGTTGGAAGACCTTGGGTGACGCAGCCTTTGGATCAGATTGTGATTTGTGTGCATGTGCCAACGCTATCTGCGAGCCACCGGACGATCGTGCCGCCGCCCCCACCGAAGCGCGAGATACTGCGCGGGCGATGTCGCAGGGGAACGTCAGCGCCCGCCGAGCAGCTGGCTCTGACAGCGGCTGCAATGCTCTCGATCGGGTGTAGGGTTGGTTTGTCGCGGTGCCCTCGGGGCCGCTGCGAGCGAGAAGGGCGAACCTGAGTATCTCGCGTCGTCGCCCGCCCGGGCAGCGGCTTTTCGGGAGTCATGGCCGCGGCACGTCCACGTAGCAGAGCCTGTCACCAAGGAGGTTGAGAATGGCTCTATCAGACCAACTGCGAAGGCTCGCGAATCGGGCCGAGGAAGCAGAGAAGAACGCCGCGGCCGCGAGCGACAAGGCGAAGGCCGACCTCGAGCAGGACCGCGAGAACTCTCGCGCAGTTGCTCAGCAAGAGGCTGAACAGCTCCGCGAGGCGGCCGACGCAGGCCGGGGGAAGATCTCCGACTGGTGGAACGACGTCCAGAGAAGCTGGAACGAGCACATCGCTCAGATCCAAAAGAACGTCGAGAGCAAGAAAGCTGAGATCGACCTCGACCAGGCCAAGAGGCGCGCGGACAACGCCGAAGCCGACGCGGAGTTTGCGATCGAATTCGCGTACACGGCGATCGGGGAAGCCGAGTACGCGGCCCTCGACGCCAACCTCGCGAGGAAGGAAGCAGACGAGCTGTCAGGCGTGAGCGCCTAAAGCAGAGCGCCATCCGCCACATATTCGCCGTACCGACCGTCGCGGTGCTGATCGCTGGCATCTCGGCCGTCAAGGTCCTATGGCCGAAGCCCTCGAAGCCGCCGGGCTCAAGGAGTAGGCGATGTCGCAGGAGAACGTCGAGGTCAGGGACGTTAGGCAGCGAGCGGCACTTCGAGCGGAGGCAGCCACAGACCGTGGTCACCTAGTCGGTTGACTAAGCTGGAACGCCAGCTGTGGCGTCCCTGGGGCTCCTGCTCCTCGCGCGGAGCGACAGCCGTTTTGTGAGCCGCCGCCGTCGACGGCAGCGAGCTCCGAACTCTGGTCCGGACCGTCGCTGCGATGATGGGGGCGACCAACCCAGGAGGTGCCAAATGGCCGAGTTCCCCGCGCCCGACGAAGGGATCACGCTAACCCACTTCATCGTCTCCGGGGACGTCGAGCGCTCCCGCCGCTTCTACACCGAGGTGCTCGGCGGCGAGACCGTCGCGGCCGGCGAGCCGTCGTTCGTCGCGCTTGCCAACAGCTGGATCATCATCAACGTGGGTGGCGGCCCCACCGATGACAAGCCGTCCGTCACGCTCGAGACGCCACCCGACCCCGACCGGGTCAGCAGCTTCCTCAATATCCGGGTCGCCGACATCCACGCGGTCTACGCCGAGTGGAGCGCGCGTGGGGCCGAGTTCCTGACGCCCCCGAAGGAGCATGAGCTTGAGATCCGCTGCTACATCCGCGACCCGGACGGTCACCTGATCGAAGTGGGCCAGACGACCCGGGCCCTATAGGAGGCGAGCAGCCAGGGAATCGCCCGCCGACGGCGGTGCTGCATCTCGCGCAAAGCAGCAGTGACCAGATCGGCGTGCTCGGCGCTCCCCCCTCGTCCGTTGCGAGCGTTAGCGGACGTTGCCCGTACGACTCCTTCAGCGCCAAAGCGACACTCCCACTCCCGCCCTGAGGGCCTCCGTCCGCAGCTGTTGCCGTGGCGGCATGGCTCCCTGTGGAACGCTCGAGCGGCGCGGCGACGCGCCGGGCACCCGACCGCTACAGCGTGGTTCCCGCTTGTAGACGCGCAACCGATTCGGGGTCGTGTGAGGGCAGATACACCGTCGGGTGCTCGCGCCCGTGGGCGAGAATGGTCTGCATCGTGGCGACCGACACGGCCGGCTTGGGAGCGACAGCGTCCGGGCGAAGCGCGTGAAGCTGCTCGAGTGTGTCGGTCGCATCGCCCGCCAACAGAGCGTGGCGACCATCGTCGTCGATACACAAAACCGCGACGTGCCCAGGCGTATGGCCCGCTGTCGCGACGGCAACGATGCGGCCGTCGTCGCTGAGCGGCCGGCTCTGCGCGAAGGCGCCGAACGGACCGCCGTCCAACGCGAACGCCTGGAAATCGACATTCGCCGGCACCGGCTGGCGAACCACCCGCTGCGCCAGCCGCGCGGCCAGGGTGCGGGAATATGCCAACTCCCGGTCGTGCACCAGCACGGGTCCGCCGACGTGCACTGCGCCGTCCATGTGGTCGGCATGCAGGTGGGTCAGCACAACGGTGTCGACGTCCGCGAGCGTCAGCCCGGCCCGGGCTAGCGCACCCGGCAGCTGTTGCCCGGACGCCACGTCGAAACGCGCGAACGGGATGTTGTGCGCATCGGCCGTCTCTCCCGTGTCGACCAGCAGCAACCCGCCGGCGTGCTCGACAGCCCAGCAGTGGATCGGCAGCGGGCTCGACCACGGCCCTGGCAGGAACAGGTCCAGCCGGCGACGCCAGCCGCCGCTGGCATAGAGGAACGCCCGTTTGACGCGCACCGTCCCGGTCGTCAGAGCATGAATCCGCATCCGGTCCTCGGTGGCACTGTAACCCTAGGCTTCCCCCTTCCCGGGGGAGGAGGCGTCCCGGTCGACCCCCCCGAGACGCTCGCAACGGACGAAGACCAGCAGCGACGGCGCGTGCTGAGCTGACGCCTCCTCCCGCGTGGAAGCAGAAGCGCCAAGTTAGGCCGCGAGGGGCACCTCCAAGGGCGGTAGCCAGAGCCCGTGGTCACCTAGTCGGTTGACCAAACTGAACCGGCGTTTGGCGGAGGGACGGGCGCGGTTGCGCGAGCTCGGCGGGTCGGGTGGGGTCTGATGCCTGCACAGCGCGTGTACGCCGTGGCGACAGCGGTGGAGGTCAGGGCGAGATACTGCGCGGGCGATGTCGCAGGAGAACGTGGAAACCTTCAAACGCGCCGTTGAGGCGAATAATCGCGGCGACTACGACGCGTTTCTTCAGGAGTTCGACCCCGACGTCGAGTTTCACGGGGTCATGGGCGTGATGTTTGGAGGAGAAGCCACCGTCTTTAAGGGCCACGCGGGCGTGCTTGAGTACCTCCGAGACTTGGACGAGGGGTTCACCGTGCGCGACGTCCAGTGGTCGGAGTTCCGCGACCTCGGCGAACGCCTGGTCGTGCTCGGCTATGTGCGAGGCCGCGGCAGGGAGAGCGGAATCGAGCTCGACTCTCAATACGGCGCCGTGGCAGAGTTCAGGAAGGGCAGGGTCATCACGTACAGGGACTACTTCGACCACAACGAAGCCCTCGAAGCCGCCGGCCTCTCGGAGTAGGCGATGTCGCAAGAGGGCCTCAAGATGGTGCGCGGAGTCCCAATCAGTCTCCCTCCACTCAGTGAGAGCGCAATCCAGCGCCGCACCGTCGATGAGCGCTTGTTCGTCCGCGTTCCAGCCCTCTACCGTCTGGTCGCCGAGAGGTTGAACCGACTGTCGCCCGGGTCTCGGGTTCGCCAGGCCCTCCTCCCACGCCTCATACGGCGAGGATATGCGGCAGGTAGCCGCCGAGACTTCGAGTTTCTCCTCCAAAGCCTCGATCCCGGGATCGAATTCCGCCCCAACGGCGGGCTTTGGTCCGCCGATCTTGACAGCGTTCTCCACGGTCATGGTGGGTATCGCGAGGCGTGGGAAAGGACGCTCGATGTGTTCGATGACCTCCGGCTCGTGCCCGAGGAGGTCCTCGATTTGGGAGACAACTTCCTCCTCGTCACGGTTCAGTACACGGGGCACGGTTCTGGCAGCGGCGTGCCGGTGAGCCAGAGGGTGTTTCAGCTGCTCGAAACCCGGAGCGGCTTGGTGATCAAGATCGAAGACTTCACTGACCTTCCGAAGCCCTCGAAGCCGCCGGGCTCAGGGAGTAGGCGATGTCGCAGGAGAACGTCGTGCGCGGAGTTCGGTATCGCGTCTCGCTGCCCAGTGAGAAAGCGGCTAACCGCCGGACCCTGGACGAGCGCCTGTACGTGCGCTTTCCCGCCCTTTACCACCTGATCGCCGAACGCGTGATGCGGCTGCCGCCGGAGTCTCGGCTTCGGCGGCTCATCCTCACCCGCTACATCGGGCGCGGACTGGGGGCCGTCAATCGTCGCGACTTCGACGTTCTGCTTCTGGGCTTTGACCCCGGCATCGAGTATCGCCCCGCGCCTGACCAGCGGCCTCCAGGCATGGACGCGGTTCGCCAAGGGCACGACGGCTACGAAGAGGTCTGGCGAGAGATGATCGACGCGTTCGAGGACTTTCACGCGGAACCCGAGGAGCTCCTCGACCTGGGAGACCAGCTTCTCGCCACGATTCAGTACAGGGGACATGGAACGGGCAGCGGCGTCCCGGTGAACATCCCGACCTTCCAGCTCTTCAGGCTGCGACGGGGCCTGGTGTTCTGGCAGAAGGACTTCTCCGATCGCTCGGAGGCCCTCGAAGCTGCGGCGCGGCGGGAGTAGGCGATGTCGCAGGAGAACGTGGAGAAGTTCTGGCGCAGTACGACGGCCTATAACGACGGCGACTGGGACGCTGCCCTCGCCATGATGGATCCGGATGTGGAGTTCGACCTGTCGCGCGTCATGCCGGAGATGGAGAGGTATCGGGGCTACGAGGGGGTGAAGGCCTTCTGGCGGATGCTCCGCGACGTGTGGGGCGACTTTCGGACCGATCCTGAGGAGGTCATTTGACGCAGGGGACAAGCTCCTCACCCGCAACCGCCTCCACGGCACCGGAATCACAAGCGGCGTGGCGACGGAAGATGTCCTCTACCAAGTCGTCACGCTCCGCGACGGGAGCGCCATACGGGTGGAGTTTTTCCGCGACCGCGCCGAAGCCCTCGAAGCCGCCGGGCTTTCGGAGTAGGCACCCTCCCTGGGTCGAGTGTGCGGACCTGCACAGACCTGGCTAGCTGGCACCGAATAGGCTCGCCCCAACTCGGTCTATCTAGGGAGGAACCATGCGCCGTATCCGTGACCGCCTGACCTATGCCAACGTCATATCCACGTTGGCCCTGTTTCTCGTCCTGACGGGCGGCACCGCCGTCGCGTTGAGTGGGTCGAACACCGTCCAGTCGGATGACCTCGGTCCCGGCTCTCAGGTGACGGCCCCCGATGTCGCCGCCAACGCGGTCAACGGGACCGACGTCGTGAACAACAGCCTGACCGGCAGTGACGTCAACGAGGCGGGCCTCGACGCCACCCCGCTCGCGACCAGGGTCGCCCAGGGCGGCTGCCAGCCGGCAGTCGCGGGAACCGGCGTCATGGTCAAGGTCGGCTCGGTTTGCATCGACAAGTACGAGAACTCGGTCTGGACCCAGCCGAACGGCGGCACCCTGCTCACCGGAACGCTTCCCTGCAATGAGAACGGCCAGAACTGCGACAACATCTACGCGAGGTCGGTGGCTGGCGTTGCCCCTAGGGCCAACATCACATACTTCCAGGCCCAGCAGGCGCTCGCCAACTCGGGCAAGCGCTTGCCGACCAACGCCGAGTGGCAGATGGCGGTCGCCGGCACGCCGGACTCGGCGGCCTGCAAGATATCTCCGCCGGGGCCGGCGGCGAACACGGGTGCCTTCGGGGGCTGCGTCTCCAACCACGGTGCCAACGACATGGTTGGAAACCTCTTCGAGTGGGTCGCGGACTGGGACGAGCAGGGGCCAGGATCGTGCGCCAACTGGGACGCGGGCTTCGGGAGCGACCTTACCTGCGTCGGAAGGGCCAGCGGCGAGGCGTCCACCCGGTTCCCCGGTGCTCTGATTCGTGGTGGCGACTTCAGCGAAGGCACGGATGCAGGCGCGTTCGAGGTCGCCGTCTTCAGCCCCTCGTTCTCGGGCAACGGCGTCGGATTCCGGGGTGCCCGGTAGTCGTCCCGGCGGCTCGTTGGATTCGTGAACTTCGGCTAGCGGACGGGCACCCCGTGAGGCTCCGTGCCAGGTCTGGCGCGAGATACTGCGCGGGCGATGACTCACGAGGAGATGATCGCTGCCCTGCGGCGATTCCACGACGCGTTCAATCGCGGCGATGTCGAGGCCGTGGTTCAGCTGGCCCATCCCGACTTCGAGCTTGTCCGCGCAGGGGGCATGTCGTCGATTAAAGGCATCGCCGCGCTGCGCGAATGGCTGGAGCCGGACGCCATCGAGGAACAACGCCTTGAGCCGCTCGACTTCAGGGTCAAGGGCGACAAGGTCCTCGTACGCGAACATGCGACGGGCCGAGGCCCCGGTAGCGGGATCGAGATAGATGCCGTCATCTACGGCGTCTACACGCTGGACGATCACGGCCTTTGCAAGGAGGTTCAGGGCTTCCTCCCCCATCAGGAAGCCGAAGCCCTCGAAGCCGCCGGGCTCTCGGAGTAGGCGATGTCGCAGGAGAACGTGGAGATAGTGCGGCGCACCTACAAGCTGTTCAACGACGGCGGCGTGCAGGCCTGCATCGAAGGTGGCGTGTTGTCGCCGGACCTCGTGATCGATGCATCTCCGGCCAGTTTTCCCGGGATCGGCGCGTATCACGGCTATGACGGGATGCGGAAGCTGTTCGACGACGATTGGTTTGCCGCCTTTCCGCTTGAGGAGTGGGAGCACGAGGTTGAGGAGGTGGTTGACGGCGGCGGGCAGGTGGTCGTCGTGACCACGCAGCGGGGTCGCGGGGCCGGAAGCGGGGCAAGCGTTGAACTCAACACAGCGCAGGTCATCGTCCTTCGCGACGCCCTCATCGTTCGTATCGATATCTACCGAGAGCGGACGCAAGCCCTCGAAGCCGCCGGGCTCTCGGAGTAGGCGATGTCGCAGGAGAACGTGGAGCTCGTGCGGATCGCCTACGAGGCGATGAACAATCGCGAGTTCTCGCGCATGCCAGAGTTCCTGGCCCCAGACTTTGAGCTTGACTGGTCGCGGGCGGTCGGTCCGCAGCGAGGCGTGTTTGGGCGCGATGAGGTGCCCGGCCTTTTGAGGGAGTTCGACGAGCCATGGGAGTCCGTTCGCAGAGAGGCAGATGAGTTCATCGAAGCTGGCCAGCACGTAGTGATGCCCTTCACGAGTTACCACCGGGGGCGCGACGGGATCGAGGTCCAGGCTCGCGGAACCTTGGTGTGGACGATCGAAAACGGGGCCATCACTCGCGTCACCTACTACCAGGAGCGGCAGGAAGCCCTCGAAGCCGCCGGGCTCAAGGAGTAGGCGATGTCGCAGGAGAACGTCGAAGTCGTAAAGGCCTTCATTGGCGCTTGGCAGCAGGGGCTTGACGCCCTCGCCGAATATTGGACGGACGACATCGATCACCGGGCAATCGAGGGCGCGCTCGATGACCGTGGCCCGATGCACGGCAAGGACGCCGTGCGGAGCCACTGGCAGGACTGGCTCGACACGTTCGACGACCTCAGCTTGGATCCGCTGGAGTTCATCGACGCGGGAGGGGACCAGGTCGTGGCCGTGTTGCGGTTCGGCGGGCGAGCCAAGCAAAGCGGCGTCGAAACCGACGTGACCTTCGCCACCCTCTACACGCTCCGCGACGCGAAGATCGCCGTGGGCCGCGAGTACTGGACCCGCGACAAAGCCCTCGAAGCCGCCGGGCTGCGGGAGTAGGCGATGTCGCAGGAGAACGTCGAGGTCAGGGACATCAGGCAGCGAGCGGCACTTCGAGCGGGGGCAGCCACAGACCGTGGTCACCTAGTCGGTTGACTAAGGTGAACCGGTGCTTGGCCGAGGGTCGGGCGCGGTTGCGCGAGCTGGGCGCGATCCCGTGATCAGTCGTGGCACGGCATCCGAGCCGCTCGAGGCACCTTCCAGGCCGAATTGTTCGCGCGCCTGAACCGCCCCACGACGTGGCCGGGTTCAATCCGACCGTCCCGGCTAGGACGGTCGGAGCAATAGGTCGGCGGGTACAACTACCGGATGCGGTCAACGGGCACGGTGATCAAGCGGACGCTGGTGTCGTTCTACGACGACCAGATGACGCATCACGCAGCGGCGCTGACCTACTACTCGTTGATGTCCCTCTTTCCCGCCACGTTGCTGGGTCTCTCCTTGCTCGGGCTCTTCGGTCAGTACCCGAGCACCTACAACGCGATCATCAACTACCTGCGCGACGTCGTCCCCCATTCGGCCCTCGTCCCTCTGGACAGCTCCTTGCGCGAAGCCCTCCAGCACAAGGGAACGGCCGTGACGGCCTTCGTGATCAGCATCGTGCTGACTCTCTACGGAACGACCGGTGTGCTCGAGGCTGCTCGCCGCGCTCTGAACGTAGTCTTCGAGCTCGACGGTGGCGGCCGCAGCTTCCTGCGACGCAAGTCGACCGACATCATCTTCACGTTCGTGCTCATGGGTCTGGTGCTGGCGAGTCTGATCATGCTCTTCGTCGGCGGGCGATTCGCCTCGGATCTCTTCGGCTTCATCGGCCTCGGTCCCACCGCCGCGTCGATCTGGAGTGTCGCGCGCTGGCCGGGAGCTCTCGCGATCACGATGCTGGTCTTCGCGCTGATCTACTACGTGACGCCCGACGTGCAGCAGCGGGCGTTTCGTTGGGTCACGCCCGGGGCATTCGTCGGAGTGCTCATCTGGCTCGTCGCCTCGGTTGGCTTCTCGGCCTACATCTCGCAGGTGGCCAATGTAGGCGCCCTCTTCGGGGCTTTCGCCGGCGCGATCGTCCTGGTGGGGTGGCTTTGGCTCACCAACGTCGCCCTTCTCTTCGGCGCCGAGCTCGATGCGGAGATAGAGCGTCAGATGGAGCTCGGCGAGGGCGTCCCCGAAGGAGAGACGCTCAACCTGCCGACGAAGGGGGGGTAGACCAGCGGTGGAGATGCTCGTAAACCGTGCCCTTTACCAAGCTGAATCGGTGCTTGGCGGAGGGAAGGGCGCGAGAACGTCGAGGTCAGGGACGTCAGGCAGCGAGCGGAACCGTGCCCTTTGCCAAGGTGAACCGATCTCTTGCCGAGGGCCGGGCCCGGTTGCGACAACTGGGCGCGATGTGAGTAGTGGCATGAGCTCACTCTCTTGCTCCGCGGGTAGCGATTACTAGCGCTTCGGCTTCTTCTTGATGCAGTACGCGAACGAGGTGATGTCCTCGGCGCCCGGATCGCCGTCGTTCGTCGCGCTCACCGTCCATTTCCGACGGCTTGTTTGCTCGAGCTGCGTCGGAGCGACGTAGTCCTCCTGCGTGCCCGGGGTGTTGATATCGAAGCCGCCGAACGCGAAACGCTCCTTGCGCTTGCACTTCGCGGTTGCCGTCGCTGTGTCGAGGAAGTTGCCGCCGAGCGGAACCGTCTTCTTCCGCTCCGTGGTCTTCTTCACCTTGCCGCAGTAGGCGAACGCACTGAGCTCCCCTGGTGTGGTGGACGACTCGTTGGTGCCCACGACGGTCCACCGCCTCCGCGACTCGGCGAACGCGGCAAGCGGTGACACGTAGGTGCCGGTGGGGGTCAGCTCCCCGCTGAAGCCTCCGAAGGCGATGCGGCGTCCCTTGGGGCACTTGGCCGTGACGGAGTCCTGGGTGTCCGCGGCAACCGTGATCGTCTTGCTCACCTCACGGGACTTCGGCTTGCGCTTGCAGGTCGCGATCCCGGTCAGCGTCGCCGGCTCCTGGCCGGGGAAATAGCCGCTCACGCGCAGCACACGCTTCGTAGTCCGGTGAATCGATTCGAGGTACAGGTAGTCGGACTCGCCGAAGTCGGCGGTCATACCACCCAGGACTACACGCTTTCCGCGCGGGCACTCCACGTCCAGCGAGTGCACCTCTGCATCGTCGAAGGCAATGCTCTCGGTCCGCGTGGCGGCACCGCCCACAGCGGCCCAGATCAGCACCGGGAGCGATCCGACCATTACGAGTATCGCGAGTCTGCTTCTCGTCATCCCCAAAAACCCTCCTCATGTGAGCGGCCCTGCGCCGCCCACCCTATCGACCTAGCGGCAGCCGGCTATCGCGGTGAAGGCGACGAAAGCTCGGCGCTTCGCTCGAGCACGCGAGCGAAACCTCGCTCGAGCTGACGTTTGAAGATCCGGTCCATTGCCCCTCCGATCAGCGGGATCGGGATCTCGAACGACGACGTCCACACCGCGCGCGTGCCGGTGCCGTCGGGCTCCAGCCGGATGCTGCCGCCCTCGTGGCGGAACGGAAGGGTCTTGACGCCTGTGATCAGGTAGTCGAGGCGCCGCGGAGGTTCGAAGGCCGTGATCTCTTCTTCGAAGCGAAGCGGTCCGAGCCAGAGCCAACGGACGGCGCCGAGGCCGTTCGGGTCAGGATTCCCGGGTTCGACCAGCTCCGAGCGGCGGATGCCGTCGAAGCGGTCGTAGCGCGCATGGTCGGCGACGATCTCGAACACCGTCGTGGGCGGCGCGTCCAGCCGTCGTTCGATCCGAATCGAGCGCCTCATCGTGCAGAGCTTGACCGATACTGACGGTGTGGGCGTCCTCCTGAAGCGGCTCGGGGTCGAGTTGCCGGTCGTTCAGGCGGGCATGGGCGGCGGCCTGGCGGGACACCAGCTCGCCGCGGCTGTCTCCGCAGCCGGCGGGTTGGGGACCATCGGCATCCTGGGTCCCGGCGACCTGCGAAGGGAGGTCGCCGCGGTCCGCGGGTTGAGCGATGGGCCGCTGGCCGTCAACCTGCTGCTGCCCTTAGCTCGCCGTGCCCACTTCGAGGCGGCTTCCGAGGCCGACGTGGTCGTCACCTTCTGGGGCCGGCCGAAGCGCCGGACCTCGAAGATCTGGATTCACCAATGCGGCTCCGTCGAGGAGGCGCTGGCGGCCCGCGAGGCCGGAGCCGACGCGGTGATCGCCCAGGGGGTCGAGGCGGGTGGCCACGTTCGCGGGACGGTGCCGGCGGTGGAGCTGCTTACTCGAGTCCGTGCGGCGGTGGCCAACGACTATCCGGTGCTCTCGGCCGGAGGCATCGCCGATCCCTCCGACGTCAAGGCCCGCCTCGACGCCGGGGCGGAGGCCGTGGTCTGCGGCACCCGCTTCCTGATGACCGAGGAGAGCGGCGGCCACCCCGCCTATAAGGCGCGATTGGTCGAGGCGCGGCAGACGGTCCTCACCGAGCTATTCGGCGTCGGGTGGCCAGCCCCGCACCGTGTTGTTCCCAACCAGGCGACCGCTCGCTGGCTGGGGCAGGATTCCCGCGGCCCCGGCTGGCTGCGCGCGTTCCACACGGCAACTGCGCCGCTCTTCTCCCGGGTCCCGGTCCCGATGCAGTTCCGCCTGGCCGCGACGCAACGGCCCAGCCGCCCGCTGTTCGGTCCTGCGGCAGCGACCGTTCGACGGACCTCCGAACCTGGTCGAAGCGGGACCGCTCTATGCGGGGGAGTGCGTCGACCGCATCAGTGACATCCGGCCGGCGGGCGAGCTGGTCCACGAGTTGGCCCCTTAGCCCACCGCTGCGCGAATACCCTCACGTCGTGCGACCGCTGGTCTACCACTCAACGCTGGCAGCAGCGGCGTTCTTCACGACATTCGGCGTGTGGGCCGTTGGAGAGCTGGTGCTTCAGGTGCGCAACCAGGGGTTAGGCGAGCCCGATCCAAGCCGGCTCGGGATGATCGCTGGGTCCGTCGGAGGGATCACGCTTGCGTTCGTCCTCGCCGGCCGTGGCGCGCTGCCAGGGCCCAGCTGGCTGCCGGTGGTCATCGGGCTCTCCCTGGCATGGCTGGGCATGGCGATGAGGGCATGGTCGGTCCGAACGCTCGGGGAGTTCTTCACTGTCGATGTGACCGTCGCAACAGAGCAGCGCGTGATCGACGACGGTCCGTATGCGCGGGTGCGCCACCCGAGCTACACGGGGATGCTGATGGCAATCCTTGGTTTCGGCATCGCGCTCGACAGTTGGGGTGCCGCCGCCGCGGCGCTGTTCCTGCCACTGGCGGCGGTCGTGCATCGAATTCGGCACGAGGAGGCGATGCTGCGGCGGGAACTCGGCGAGCCCTACGAGGCGTACGCCAACCGGACGGCTCGTCTCGTGCCGGGCATCTGGTAAAGGCTGAGCTGCTAGTCGTTGAGCACGTCTTGGCAGAAATCCCGCAGGGCGTCCGCGAACTCGTCGCTGGCGGGTGAGGTCTTCTTGACGCTGACTGTATGCGCAGTCGGAAAGGCAGCGACCGCGCTCTGGTAACCCTCGGCAGTGAAGGCCAGGCATCCATCATGCTCCGCGAGCAGCAGCGGCTTCCGCAGTTCCTCAAGCATCTCGCCGATGGGTTCCGGTTGGCCGACATGCATCTCCCAGACCTGAGCGGCAATCTCCATGGACGGAAACCGGGCAACCATCCGACCGGCCACTTCCTCGTCGAACCCGCCCTGCGTGAACTGGGTGATCCCATAGCGCACAAATGAGTCGTAGTCGGTGCGAAGGAGCTGGGTCATCGCCGCGGCCAGCTCGCCGTTCACGGCAGGTCGCTCGCCCTCGGTCTCGTAGTTCAAGGATGCGTGGCCAAGCGCAAGTCCGAGCACTGGCTCTGGCTTCGCAGCGGCGACGCGCACCGCAGTAGCGGTTCCCCATGCGTCTCCGACCACGAAGTACGAATCCCACTCGAGTCGCTCGACCTCCTGCAGCGCCCGCTGAACAACCAACCCGCGGTTAAGACGCTTGACGTCGCTGCCGGGGATCGGCTCATGGCCAATCCCGGGCGCGTCGAACGTCGCGACCTCGGCCCATTCGGCGAGCTGCGGAGCAATGGCCCACTCCACCTCGGTGAATTGGGGGCAGAGCAGGACACGAGGATGGGGCACGCCTGCAATTTCGCACACGGCGGTGCGCGTTTGGTCCCGGGGCGGGCTCAGCGCGGGTGTTCGAAGATCTCACTCAGAAAGTAAGGCAGCAGCAAGGCGAGTGCCCAAGGAGCGGAGCTAGGACCTGTGGAGCGCGAGCCCGGTGAGCAGCTCGTGCGCGATCCGGGCGGCAACCGACGCGGTGACATCCGTGGCCCCGAGCGGGGCGGACGGGATCACCTCAACGACATCGGCGCCGACAAGCTCAAGTCGCGCGGCCAGTTCACGACATGCCCACAGCAGGTCGGCACTGGTCATGCCCCCCGGCTCCGGGGTGCCGGTCCCGGGTGCGAACGCCGGGTCGAGGACGTCGACGTCGATCGAGGCAAACACCGGTCCGGGCCCAACCGCCTCGATCGCCTCGGCGAGCACGTCGGCGATGCCGCGGTCGATCACCTCGCGCATGCGCAGCGCCGTGATCCCACGCTCGCGCTGCCAGGCGAACTCCTGCTCACCGGGCCAGTAACCACGCAGCCCGACCTGGGCGTAACGCTCTCCGGCAACGTGGCCTTGCTCGACGAGCCTGTACATCGGGGTTCCGTGCGAGCGTTCGACCCCCCAGAGCTCCCGACCTGTGTCGGTGTGGGCATCGAAGTGGATCAGCCCGAGTTGGCCGTGGCGCTCGGCACAGGCGCGGATATCGGGCTCGGCGATGGAGTGGTCCCCGCCGAGGACGAGCGGGATCGCCCCGGCGTCGACCACGTCGCCGACGATGCGCTCGATCGCCGCGTGCGAGGCGGCCGGGCTGGCCGGGATCACCGCCGCGTCGCCGAAGTCCACCACCCGCAGCGCCTCGAACGGATCGATCCCGGCGTCGAGGTGCACCCCGCCGAAGCCGTTGCTCGCGATCCGGATCGCCCGCGGACCGAGGCGCGCGCCGGGAAGTTCCGTGACGAGCTCGTCCAGAGGGGCGCCGACGATGGCCACATCTACCCCGGCTAAGTCCTCAACCGACTCGGTGTAGGGACGAGCGGCGAACGACTGCAAGCCGGCGTACTCGGGACGTCCGTGAGGATCCCAGCGCTGGTGTGGGTCGATCGTCGTCATCTGGCGCCAGCATGCCCAATCGGGGCCATCGAGGGGGCTCGACCCCCTTGGGCATACCGCCGGGCTTGCGGGAGTAGGGTGGTGGTAGCACGATGATCTCGACCATCGCGGTGGGAACCGACGGCTCGGACACCGCCACAGAGGCGGTCAGAATGGCAGCCGATCTCGCGCGGCGATTCGGCACCAAGTTGGTGCTTGTCAGCGCCTTCAGCTCCGGAGGGAAGTCGACGGATCGCAGCAGCGCTTCCGTTGAGCTTGAGTGGACCGTCAGTACCTCGGCGCAAGTGCGGGAGATCCTCGCTCGCACCGAAGCGGGCCTGCATAGCGAGGGGATCGACTGCAGCACCCTCGTCGATGGGGGGGACCCGGCCGACGTGCTCGTTCGCCTCGCGGCCGAGTGCGGGGCTGACCTTCTCGTGATCGGCAACAAGGGAATGCATCGTCGGGTTCTCGGCAGCGTGCCGAACACGGTCACTCACAACGCGCCGTGCTCCGTCCTGGTCGTGAAGACCACCTAATCGAGAGGAATCGGAACCAAGGAGTTGAGAGTCTTGGCCCGTGTCATCCGGGCCGACAACGGATGCTCAAGCGCTGCGCGAGCTTGAGGGCGTCCCGCTCGACCTGCCCAGGGGGCTTGAGGTCGCATGGCTCGGCGTCTCGGGCTATCGCCTCACCTATCAGGGCGTCTCAGTCTTCATCGATCCCTACGTGTCGCGGGTGCCGCTTCGGGCGCTGCTCTTACGGCGAAGGGCCCTGCCGGACGAATCCTTGATCGGCCGCTACCTCGGAGCGCCGGGGGAGGTGGCCGGGGTCCTCGTCGGCCACACGCACTTCGACCATGCGATCGACGCGCCTGCTCTCGCTCGCCGCTTCGGGGCGAAAGCCTTCGGATCCCCGTCACTGGCGCATCTCATGCGCCTGCACGGGCTCGCCGAACTTGCCGTTGAGGTCGTCCCCCACCGAGCTTACGAACTCGGTCCCTTCTTGGTCCGCTTTGTCCCGAGTCGCCACTCCAAGCTGCTCTTCGGGCGCAAGGTCCCGATGGACGGCGAACTCACCTGCGAGCACCTGCACGGACTGGTGCCGACCGCCTACAAGTGCGGGACCGTGTGGGGCATCCGCATCGAGGTCGCCGGGGTCAGCCTCTACCACCAGGGCAGCGCGGACCTCGATGACGAACAGCTGCGAGACGAGCCCGTGGACGTCTTTCTCGCCGGGGTTGCGGGCAGGAGCGTCACACCCCGCGACTGGGAGCGGATATTGCCGCATCTCGATCCGAGGCTCGTCGTCCCGACCCACTACGACAACTTCTTTGTTCCTCTGGGGGGCGATGAGAAGTTCCTGCGCGGGGTCAAGATGACCGATCTGCCTGGCGAGGTGGCCCGGGTCTCGCGGGACGCGCGGGTCGCCGCTTTGACGCGGATCGATCAGCCAAGTCCGAAAGGGCATTAGCGTGAAGGCATGACTGCAGACGAGGCGCGCTTGGCCGGCCGTCGTGATGCGGAGCAAGCTGTCACTCTGGCTCGAGAAGAGCCCGACGCGACCGAAGCTCCCGCCCGCGAGGAACCGCGCACCGACCTCTTCGCCGAACCGGATCCGGGAAAGCCGGGCTCGCCGGCACGGCGCCTGGTTTCCGGCTGGCGTGGCGCGGGACACGTCGCCGCGGGCGTTTCGGAGGAGGCGCGCCGTGCCGAGGAAGCCGGTGGCGAGGTTTGGGCGGCATACGGCGCTGCATTCGACGCCGGATTGAGGGACGCGAACGTGACGCTGATCCCGACCTGGCAGAGCGACGAGCGCGACCGGATCATCCGGGGCCTCTACGTCGTCGATCGAAGCCGCTTCCCGGAGGCGGCTCCCGGTATGCGAACGATGACGGAGAACGGCGTCGAGTACACCTGGGAGGGGGACGTCCAGCGGGCCTTCAGGGCGCCGCGTCGACGTTTCCTGGATCGCCTGAAGTCGAGGCGGGGCGGATGAGCTGCCCGCGCGCCTTCGCGGCCCACACCTCAAGTAGCGGCAGCGGCCGTTCGCATAGATTCCGCGCGACAGACGGTCAAGCCAAAGGAGCAGCGGACGATGGCAGCCAAGGTCGTGGGGCCCGGTGACGGCAAGGCGGGCTTTCTAGGGAGCATCGGAGTGAGGTTCATGATCGACGGCGCTGAATCGTCCGGTGGCTTCTCGCTTGTTGAGCACCCGATGTCAGCGCGAGCGCTGGCCGCGCCGCTGCATCGGCATGCGCGCGAAGACGAGTACAGCTACGTCCTGGAGGGGAGGATGGGTGCGCTGCTGGGGGACGAGGAACTGGTCGCCGGCGTCGGTGACCTGGTCTTCAAGCCCAGGAACCAATGGCACACGTTCTGGAATGCCGGCGATGAACCGGCGCGGATCCTCGAGATCATCTCGCCCGCTGGGTTCGAGAAGTACTTCGATGAGCTCGTTGAACTGGGCGGGTCCACGCAGGCTGACCCTGAAGTTCTGGCTGAGCTCTCCGGTCGCTATGAGCTGGAGGTCGACCCGGCGAGCATCCCCGGGCTCGTTGAGCGTTTCGACCTCCGGTTTCCAGGCGAGCCGATCTAGCGTCTCGCCGGACGAATCTTTGCGATTCCGAGTCCAAAGACGGCGCGGCAGCTCTGCAGACGACCCCGGAAACGACGAGCTGCGCTTCGATCCGGACGAGCTCGAGACGCGACTGGTGTGGATCTGGGGCTCGCCCCGTACCGGGAGCACGTGGCTGTTGCGGATGCTGTGCGATCCGCTGGAGATCGACACCGACGACGCGGCGGGATTCCGGGCCCCGTCGGGATGGAAGGGGCCGGCCGAGGCGCTTCCGGTCGAGGACTTCTTCCTCTCCCACCACGTGGCGCCGCTGATGGGAGAGCCCGTCCGACTCGAGGACGGTTCCTACATCCCCGCCAGTCTCAAGACGTTCTTCTCCGGTAGGTCGCCATACATGCTCTCCGACGCCTACGCGGACGTTTGGCGGCCCGAACTGCGCAGGCTCGCCCTGCTGCGGCTGAACGCCGTCGTCGAACGCGCCGCGACCCGGTTCCGGCTCGGATCACCGCTGCTGGTGTTGAAAGAGGTGAGCGGCTCGCACGCGACCGGTCAGGTGATGTCGTTGTTTCCACGCTCGAGACTGGTCCTTCTGGTGCGTGACGGCCGGGACGTCCTCGACTCGCTGCTTCACGCCTACGAGCCGGGGTCGTGGCTTGCCAGGGCGCAAGGCGTTTCCTACTCCGGCCCTGAGAAGCGGCTGGAGCTCGTCCGTCGCGAGGCCAAGGTCTGGGCGGCGAACATGGCGGCGAGTCGGCGCGCCCACGACCAGCACCCCCCGGATCTGAGGTGGATGATCCGGTACGAGGACCTGCGCGCCGACCCGGCTCGCGAGCTGGCTCCCGTTGTCGACTGGCTGGGCGTTCCCTGGGAGGCGGCCCGGATCGAGAGCGTTGTGGAGCGTCACGCCTTCGATTCGCTCGGTGGCGCCGACCGCGGGCCCGGCAAGTACTTCCGCGCCGCGACGCCGGGGCTTTGGCGCCAGAACCTGAGCGTCGAAGAGCGCTCCGTGGCGGAGGAGGTCATGGGGCCTGAGCTTCGCGCGCTCGGCTACCCGGAGTAGCCCGGCCGCAGAACGCGGCTGATAACGTCCCAAGTCACTGAGCGGAGCGATCGCCGGCTCCAGGCCGGCTGAGGGCAGAGGGAGGACTTCCATTGTCTCGGACCGTTAATCGTTGGCCCCGTCGGCACATCTGGGGCATCTCAATCATCGCCATGGCGGCGCTTACCGCGATCGCGCTCGTCGCGCCCGCGACGTCGCAGTCGCGCGAGAGGGTGAGGGTGATGACCCGGAACGTCTACCTCGGGGCGGATCTGTCGCCCGGAACGAGCGCCACCAGCTTTCAAGAGCTGGCCAACGCCGCGGGCCTGATCTCCAACCAGGTCGACGTGAATAAGTTCGACGTCCGCGCGAAGGGGCTCGCCGGGGAGATCCTGAACCAGAATCCGGATCTCGTCGGGATCCAGGAAGGAGCCCTGTGGCGCCAGGCACCGTGCTCGGATAACCCCCTAGACCTCACCGCGACCCAGGTTCGGCCCGCCGGGAACTTCCTCGGGTTGCTCTTGAGCGAGCTCAACAGGAACGGGCCGCGCTATCGCCTGGTGATCTCTGAGCCCGAATTCGACTTCCAGATTTGGGCGAACACCGACGGCGATGAATCGACCGGTTCACCCTTCGGCTGTGAGTTCCAGGGCCGGCTGACCATGCGCGACGCCATCTTCGCCCGCCTCGGAAGCGGAGTGCAGACGTCGAACGCTAGGAGCGGCAATTTCGACACGCTGCTCCAGGTGGAGCCCGGGGGCTTTCCGGTCGACGTGACGCGCGGCTGGACGAGCGTCGATGCCAAAGTGAGAAACGCCCCGAAGTTCAGGTTCGTCAACACGCACCTCGAGGCGTTCGACAACCAGGCGAGCAACCCCACGAACCAAGACACCAACGTCCCCAACGGTGGGGTGCGCTGGGCACAGGCAAAGGAGCTGGTCGCCCCGGGTGGCCCCGCCAACAGCAGCCTCCCGGTGATCCTGCTCGGCGATCTGAACTCCGACGTCAGGACGTGGATCAATCCCGGCGACCAAAACGCGCATCGATCATTGCGCAACTCCGGCTTCGTACAGCGGGATACCTACGACCCGTTGAGTTGCTGCCTCAATGCGTCCGTCCTCACGGCGGGTGGCGGTGGCAGCGTCTCGGACTTCGACCACAAGGTCGACCACGTGCTGACCGACAGCCCGACGCAGGTGAACCTGGTCAGGTCGACGGTGACCGGGCGGTTCCGCGTCAACGGGTTCTGGAGCTCCGATCACGCCGGGATCTCAAGCTCCCTCGGCGTCGGCCCGGGCGGCGGCTAGACCCAAAGCGATTCTCTGACGACCCGCCCCCCGCTTCGGGGGGCGGGTCGTCGCGCGTCCGGGGGAGAGGCGAGTCGGTCCCTGGCCACCACTTGGTTGGCTAGCCAGTTAAGATGTAGGCGAAGCGTCGGGGCACGGCGGCTGGGGACTCTTTCCCTCCTCCTTGTTACCCAGCCGCCGGCGTCCCGCTAGAGGGCCTTGCGGCCGCTCGCCTAGGGGCGGCCGATGGCGACGAGGCGGTGTCCCTCGACGTATTGCGGATTCAGCGTCGGCGGCACCTGCGGGCATTCGACGTGTTCGAAGCCCGACGCGTGCATCGCCTGGATCAGCGCCGCGCGGTTCGGGATCAATGACAGGACGCCGCCGTGCGCAGCGATCGGATTGGTCTCTTGCTCTTCGCCGGGCTCGGGCCATGCTGCCCACGCCGCCTCCTGCGTCATGAACTTGCCGGTTGTTCCCCAGCCGTGGCACAGCGGCTCGTGCGGCTCGACGAGCTGGGACTCGACCACGCAGACGCCTCGCGTCAGCGCCCCGGCGATCCGCAGCGCGCCGACGGGATTCTCGAGGTGATAGATCAGGCCGAGGCAGAGCACGACATCGAAGGTCCCAAGGCGCTCGGGACCCACATCGAAGACGTCAGCGACCTCGAAACGCAGCCGATCGGCTGCAATCCCGAGATGGTCCCGGACAAGCACGGCACGGTCGATGTTCTCCGGGCGAATATCGACGCCGAGCACCCGTCCAGCGCCCCAGTCGAGCAGGCGATGCGCGAACCACCCCTCGCTGCACGCCAGATCCAGTGCCGTTGCTTCCGGACCGACGGCCGCGAGCGTCTCGCGAACGAACGGCTCCATGATGCTGGCCCGCGTCTCATGCACTGACATGAGCTCCGGCCCCATTACGGCGGTGCGGAGGCCGTCGCCGAGATCCCATTCGTACATCCAGGTTGGCGAAGCCGCCAGCTCGGTCAGCTCGCTCGGATCGATCACGGCCAGGCGGCACAATAACGACGCTGAGCGCGTTAGATTCGGGGGGAAGCATGAAGCCTCCAAAGACGCAATATGCCCGCAGCGGCGACTTCTCGATCGCCTACCAGGTCGTCGGCGACGGCCCGATTGACCTGGTCCACATCCCCGGTCTCGTCTCACACCTCGACCACGCCTGGACCCATCCCAAGTACGTGCGCTTCATGCGCCATTTGTCCTCGTTCGCGCGCGTGATCGTCTACGACAAGCGCGGCACCGGGCTGTCCGACCCGGTCGTCGAACCGCCCGCGGTCGAGGAGCGGATCGACGACACGCGGGCGGTCATGGATGCGGTCGGGGTCGATCGAGCGGCGATCTTCGGCTGCTCGGAGGGCGCCACCCTGGCCGCCTTCTTCGCCGCCAGCTACCCCCAACGGGTCTCGAGCGCCGTGCTCTACGGCGGCTTTGCGCGGCTCACCCCCGATCCGCCGGACTATCCCTGGGGCTTCGACGACACCATGGTCTCCATGTTGCTTGAAGGTGTCGAGGAAGCCTGGGGAGAGGGGATCATCCTCACGCTCCTCGCCCCCAGCTTCATGTCCAACGATGAGGAGCGCGAGTGGTGGGGCGGCTACGAGCGCACCGCGATGAGCCCAAGGGTCGTGCCCCCGATGACGGCGGCGAACATCGAACTCGATATCCGCGCCATCCTGCCGACAATCCGCGTCCCGACCCTGCTCCTGCATCGCACGGGGGACATGCAACCGATCGAGGGGGCCCGCTACATGGCGGAGCACATCCCGGGCGCCCGGCTGATCGAGATGGAAGGGGACGATCACTGGCCGTGGCTGATCGACCCCGACGAGGTCTGCGGTCACGTGGAGGAGTTCGTCACCGGTAGCCGCAGCGAGCCGGAGACCGACCGCGTGCTGGCCACGGTGCTGTTCACCGACATCGTCGGCTCGACCGAGCGGGCCTCCGAGATCGGCGACCGCCGCTGGCGGGAGCTGCTCGAGGAGCATGAGCAAGCGTTCCGGCGCGAGCTCGACCGCCAGGGCGGGCGCGAGGTGAAGACCACCGGCGACGGGTTCCTCGCCACCTTCGACGGCCCGGCGCGAGCCATTCGTTGCGCCAAGGCAGCTACGTCGTCGATCCGAGCGCTAGGGATCGACATCCGCGCCGGCATCCACACCGGGGAATGCGAGCGCCGCAACGGGGACCTCGGCGGCATCGCGGTCCACATCGGCGCCCGTGTCATGTCACAGGCAGGCGCCGGCGAGGTGCTGGTCTCAAACACGGTCAAGGACCTCACGGTGGGCTCCGACATCGAATTCGAGGAGCGGGGGGAGCACGAGCTCAAGGGTGTCCCGGGGTCCTGGCGCCTCTACGCGGCCCGCTGAACGTCTAGTGCCGGTGCCGGTGGCGTCCCCTGGGGCGCAGGTGAGGCGCGTAGGGGGCGAAGCGGCGCTTGTTGAGTTGGTGCCGAAGCACCTTTCGGGCCTTCGGCCACTGGTCGATGTCGAAGGGGGTATCGGCCCTGACGCTGCGGTAGTAGATCAGCATTCGCGTCCGGTGGTGGACCTTGGCGAAGTGAAACAGCCTGCGGGTGAAGCGTCCGCTGTGGTCGTTGTCCCAGGGCGCGTACTCACCCACCACGAATGGCCGGTGGCGCCACTTGCGATAGAAGCGCCTGAAGGCCGACCACACTCCGGGCGTCGCGTAGGCCGAGTAGATGTCAGCGCCCACCCAGTCGACAAAGCGCCTGCCAGGCCAGTACTTCCCCGGTCGGTTGCCGGGGACATAGGGCGAGCCGATCGTCTGCGGCGACCACATGAAGGCGACTCGCGGGCGCTGGAGACGCCTGCCCACGTGCTCCGCCTCGTAGATCGCGGCGTTGTTCGACCGCGCCCGCAGGATGCGGGGCATGTCGCGCCGGCGCAGCTTCCGGTTGATCGCCTTTCGCTTGCCGCCACGGACGATCAGGGCGATCCGCTGCCACGCCCGGCGGAAGTTCTTGAGCGAGTGGCTCCTGCCCTTCTTGATTCCGTTGGCGTTGAAGGCGCAGTAGGGGTTCCAGTGGCCGTTCATCTCCGGGAACAGGCGGATGTAGACGACCTGCTTCGACTGCGCGATCGTCTGGTTCAGCCGGACGATGTAGTGATCGCCGCGGCCCTTGGCGATCTGGCGCGGGCTGATGATCTCCGGCCGCCCGCCGGGGGCGGTCGAGAGGCTGAGCACGCCCCGCGTCCTGGTGCGGCGCCAGCGCTGAAGCGCACCCGAGGTCAGCGGCGTGTCCCAGTGGTAGAAGTCCTCCAGCACCGCGGGGTGGGCCCTGACCCTCCTGGCGAAGCGATAGAAGTCCTTGTTGTTGGTGGTGTCGGAGACCCCGTGAAAGATCCGGTGATGACGCGGCTTGAAGCTGCGCGCCTCAGCGGGCTCGGCGACGGTCAGCGAGAGCACGGTGGCCGCCACGAGGACGGCGGCCGGGATCAGCGCTGATCGCAGCCAATCGCGCCCGGAACCTGCACCCGCCATCTGCGTTGCCATCGACCCCTAGCATCTCCTACTTGAGCCGGCCGCGCGTGGCCGCCGCCGGCCCTGGCCCTGCATACTGAGCGCAATGGAGATCGGCTCCGCCACCGAGCGTGACCTGCCGGCGCTGCTGCCGCTGCTGCGCGGCTACTGCGACTTCTACGAGGCCTCTCCCTCCGACGACGGCCTGATGGCAATGGCCGAGGCGCTGATCGCGGAGTCGGATGCCGACGGCATGCTGCTGGTCGCCCGCGACGCCGACGGAGTCGCGATCGGCTTCGCGACCGTCGGCTGGAAGTGGTCCAGCCTGCGTGCCGCGCGGATCGCCGTGATGGAGGACCTGTTCGTGGCCCCGGAGGCCCGTGGCCAGGGCGCAGCCGACGCTCTGATCCGCGCCTGCGCCGACCGAACCCGCGGGTTGGACGCCCCGGTCCTCAGCTGGATGACGGCGACCGACAACCACCGCGCCCAGGCCGTGTACGAGCGCGTCGGCGCCACCGGCGCCACTTGGCTCGAGTACGAGCTGGAGCTCACCTAGCGGAGCGGGAGGGATTCGAACCCCCGGGCCCTTGCGGACCGGCTGCTTTCAAGGCAGCTGCAATAAACCGGACTCTGCCACCGCTCCACGTCTGTGCTCTGGCCGAGAGCGTAACCGGCGCGCGCGGGCAGAGCCCCTGAACGTAGGCTTCCTCGACGATGGCCAACGGGTGGCGAAACTGGACCGGCGATCAGCGCTGCTCTCCGGCGGTGGTCGAGCGGCCACGGACCCTCGAGGGGCTGATTCACGCCGTTCGGCGGGCGGTCGATCGGGGCCTAACCGTCCACGCGGCGGGCTCGGGCCACTCCTTCACCGAGGCCGCGCTCACCAACGGAGCGATGATCAGGATCGAGGCGCTGAACCGCGTCCTCGACGTCGATCGCGACTCCGGCCTGGTCAAGGTCGAGGCCGGGATCACCTTGCGGGACCTCAGCGCGACCCTCTGGGAGCGTGGTCTGGCGATGGAGAACCTGGGGGACATCGACCGCCAGACGCTCGCCGGGGCGATCTCTACCGCGACGCACGGCACCGGCGCCGAGTTCCGAAACCTCTCCGCCCAAGTCGAGGCGCTGGAGCTGGTCCTGGCCGATGGGAGCGTGCTCGAGGTCTCCGAGCAAGCCGATGGCGACGCGTATCGGGCCGCCCGGGTGGGGCTCGGGGCGCTTGGGGTTCTCTACTCCGTCACCCTGCGCGCCGTCCCCGCCTTCACCCTGCACCGCCTCGACGCGCCCCGTCCGTTCGAGCAGACCTTGGCAAGGATCGACGAGCTGGCGGCGAGCAACGATCACTTCGAGTTCTTCGTCTTCCCCTACACCGATACGGCGCTGACGATCGAGCGCAACCGCGCCGTCGGCCCCCCGCGCCCTCGCGGGCGCGTGAGCGCTTATCTGAACGAGATCGTGGTCGAGAACTACGCCTTGGATCTGCTCTCGAGGGTCGGGCGCCGCATTCCCTCCACGATCCCGCGGCTGGTCGGCTTCGCCGCGCGCCACTTCTCGCCCGCCGAGAGGACCGACCGCAGCTACAGGATCTTCGCCTCAGAGCGCCGTGTCCGGTTCACGGAGATGGAGTACGCGATTCCGCGCCAGCACGGACCGGAGGCGGTACGCCGGGTGCTCAGCCTGGTGCGCGAGCGCCAGCTCCCGGTCGGCTTCCCCATCGAGTTCCGGCTGGTCGCCCCCGACGACGCGCTGCTCAGCCCCGCCCACGAGCGCGAGACCGCCTATGTCGCCGTCCACCAGTACCAGGGGGCCACCTGGGAGCCCTACTTCCGGGCCGTCGAGCGGATCATGTCCGAGTACGAGGGGCGCCCACATTGGGGCAAGCGCCACTTCCAGACCCCCGAAACGCTGAAGAGGCTCTACCCGCGCGTGGGACGACTTCCAGAAGGTCCGCGCCCGGCTCGACCCCGAAGGCCGCTTCTCGAACCCCTACACCGACCGCGTGCTCGGCCCCGTCGGCTAGAGGAAGGCCTTGCCCTCGCCGCGGTAGGTCGGCACCTGGTCGACGATCCGGTCACCCTCCACCAGGTAGAGCGAGCCGAAGCGCTCGCACAGCTCGCCTGCCTTCGCGTGGCGCATGTAGACGCGATCGCCGACCCGCAGACGCCTCGCCGCGATTCCGAGCAGCGGCGTCTGGACCTCGCCCGCGCCCTCCTGCTTGTCGAGCCGAAGGCCCTGGGGCAGGTACGGCCGCGGAACGCGCTCCGGTCCCGCGACGCCGGAGGCGATGTAGCCGCCGCCGAGCGCCGTCACCACGCCGGGCGCGGGACGGCGAACGATCGGCAGCACGAAGAAGGCCGCGGGAGCCAACGCCAGGGAGCGATAGTGGTCGAACAGCACCGGGTCGTAGAAGCCGGAGCCGGCCGTGAGCTCGGTGACGACGCCGGCCGCGGCGGTGCGGGCCAGGCTCCCGGTTCCGCCACCGTTTACGAACTCGAGCGACGCCTGCTCGCGCACCGCTTCGACCATCCTCGGCAGGCGGCGGTGGATGTCGCGCTCCGACGCGGCCTGCATGCGGCGGATCAACGCGCTGCGCAAGGGGCGGCCCGGGATCCGGTCGCCGACGCCGGCGATGTGTCCCTCGTAGGCCATCACTCCCACCAGGCGCGTGCCGGGGCGCCCCCCGATCTCGGCAGCAATCTGGCGAGCCCGCTCCGGAGTCCGCACCGGCGAGCGCTTGGGGCCGATCCGCGCCAGCCTTCCGCCCAGCGGCCACCAGCCGACGTCGAGGTCCAGGCAGACGCGGACCTCGGCCGGGCCGCCTCCGATCGCCGACTCGATCAGGTCGAGGTGAGGTGAGCTGTCGACCATGGGCACCGGCGCGCTCGCGGGATCGGCGGCGGCCAGCTCCACCAGCTCGGCGAGCGCATCGCGGTCGGCAGTCGGGTAGGCGACGACGATGTTCTCGAAGCCCTGCCGGACGAGGAACAACGCCTCGGGCAGGGTGAAGGAGAGGATGCCCTCGAAGCCGGGGTCAAGCTCGAGGATGCGACGCAGGACCGCCACCGAGCGCACCGACTTGGAGGCGATGCGGATCGGCCTGCCGGCTGCCTGGGCGAGCATGAAGCGCGCATTCGCGCGCAGAGCGTCGAGGTCGACGAATGCGAAGGGCGCGGTGATCGAGTCGAAGATCGCCTCGTAGCGAGCGTGGAGCGCGTCGCGGTCGGTCGTGGGGGCCGCGATTGGGGGGCTGGTGCCGGTCGCACTCACCGCGGCGCGAGCGTATCTAGAATCGTTGCTCAGACCCCGGAGAGGTGGCCGAGTGGCTGAAGGCACTCGCCTGCTAAGCGAGTAGGGGGCGCAAGCTCTCTCGAGGGTTCGAATCCCTCCCTCTCCGCCTTCGAGTAGACCGCGATGAGTCGCCGATGAGCCGTACCTCTAGGACGATCGGGGCCGTGGCCCTGCTGGCCCTGATCGGGGCGGTTGGCGCCTGGGTGATGCTGTCGAAGGACGATTCCGAGGGGACCGCCGCATCGAGCCCGCCAGCCCCGGCCACACCCGAGCCGTCGCAGCAGAAGCCGGCGCACGGCGAGCCACGCCTGGAGCTCTCTGACCGGGGCCAGCCGATCGTCTGGCTCCGTCACGGCGCTCGGATCCCGATCCACAGCGCTCCGGGCGGCAAGGTGGTGGACACCCTGCGCTGGCGGACGCCCTTCCACTCCAGGACCGTGCTCTCCGTGTTTCGCCACGTAGGCCAGTGGGCCGGAGTCCCCACGCCGTTGCTTCCAAACGGCAAGCTCGGCTGGGTGAAGCTCGATCCCTCGAAGCTCCGCGCCGGCTGGACGCCCTACACGATCGACGTCGACCTCTCACAGCGCGCTGCCCAGCTTCGTCGCGGCGACCGGGTGTTGCGCTCGTTCGCGGTCACGGTGGGAGCGCCGGGCACCAGCACCCCGACCGGGCACTTCGCGGTCACCGACACCTTCCGCGGCAACCTCAACCCGGCCTACGGGTGTTGTGCGGTCGCCACCACCGCGCGCCAGCCGCACCTTCCCTCCGGCTGGTTCGGCGGCGACCGGATCGCGATCCACGGCACCACCGGCGGGCTCGGCATAGCGGCCTCACACGGCTGCGTGCGGGCCGCCAACCAGGACGTCAGCGCGCTCGTCAACCGGGTAGCCGGCTCGGGTCGCCGGTGATCATCCGGCAGTAGGAAGCTGCTCGGACAGGGCCGTCTCCAGGTCCCCCGTCACCTGGTCGATGTCGGCGAACAGATCGCGATCGCCCGCCAGTCCGAAGAAGACGCCCCCGTTGTAGCTGACCACGCCCACCGACAGCGCGTGCCCCTGCGGCGAAAGGGGCACGAATGGGTAGACCTCGACCATCCTCCGGCCCAGGAGGTAGAAGGGCATCTGCGGGCCCGGGACATTGGAGACCACCAGGTTCCAGGTCAGCGGCCGGGCCAGCACGTCGGCGAGCACGCGATTGATGGTGGGCGGGGTCCAGCCGCTGGCCTCGATCACCAAGGAAGCGGCGCGGGCCTGCTCCGATTGCTTCACCTGCGTGGTCTCCTCACGGACACGCTCGAGTCGCCGGGACGGGTCCGCCTCGCTCAACGGCAGCGAGACCATCAGGGTCGCCACCCGGTTGCCCAGCTCTAGGTGCTCGTCGGGCCGCCGGATGCTCATCGGCACCAGGGCCACGAGCTGCTCGGGGACGGGCTCGCCGCGGCGCTCGAACAGCCGTCGCAGCCCGCCGGCGACAATCGACAGGATCACGTCGTTGACGGTGGCGCCGCTGTCCCCCCGGGCCCGTTTCAGCGCCGCCAGCTCGGTGCTGACGAAGCCGACCCGGCGGTCGCGGCCGATCTCCTGGTTGAGGAAGGTGGGTGGGGCGCTTGGCCCCCGCGCCGCCAGGTCGGCGAAGCCTTCCGCCGTACGCATCACCGCGGACGCCGTGTCGCGGGGCATGCTGAGCGCGCTGCGCGCCGCATTGCGGGCGGCGCGCAGCGGCGCCCGGATCCCCTCGGAGGCGGCACGGACGAACAGCATCTCCGGGCTCGGTACGTCGGGGTCCCAGCGCTCCTCGCCGATCGGCATCTCCGTTCCCTCGGGGTTCGGGTCGAGCATGATCGTCCCCACGTCGACGGCCGAAACGCCGTCGACGAGCGCGTGGTGCGTCTTCGAGATGTAGGCATGGCGCCCGCCCACCAAGCCCTCGACGAGATAGAGCTGCCACAGCGGGCGCTCGAGGTCGAGCGGCTCCGACATCACCCGCCCGACCAACGCGCGGAGCTGGGCCATCGTCCCAGGACGCGGCAACGCCGTGTTCCGGACGTGCCAGCCGAGGTCGAACCGGGGATCGTCGGCCCAAACGGGGTTGGCGAGGCCGAGCGGAGTCGACTTCACCCGCTGGCGAAAGCGCGGCACCAGCCCCAGCCGCCCCTCGACGTGGTTGAGCAGCTCCTCGAGGGCGGGCGGATCACCCTCGAGCAGCAGCGTCGCGCCGACGTGGACGTGGATCGGCCCCCGTTCCGCGAGCAGCGAAGACATGTCGGAGGGGGAGAGGCGCTCGGTGCGTTCGCTGATCGCCCGAGACTATCCGGCGAATGCCGCCCTACCGTCAGCAGGCTCGTCGATGGCCGAGTTGCGATCCTCTATCGAGCGCAACTCGGCCACGGCTCGTCCCGCGCCTCTTACAATCGTCGTCCGGGGCACCGGCCCCGACCCGCGCCCGTAGCTCAGTTGGATAGAGCGTCGGTCTACGAAACCGAAGGTCACAGGTTCGAATCCTGTCGGGCGCGCTCCTCTCCCGCAGCGAACTCCCTGGACTCTGCCAGTTCTGCGCTTGCGTCGCGTGCCTCCCAGCGCGCCGGCGCTTGCACGGTCGAGCCTGTTCCGGGCGGGCGGCTCACCGTCCGCCTCAAGGGCGCGCTCGACAGAGGGCGCGCCGCGGCGGCCTGCCGGGTGGCAAGGGACCGCGGCTGGCGCGCCTTCCGGGCGGTCGAGGCTTTCACCTTCTCAGCGACCTGCCGTCGTCGCGGCCTGCTCGACCACTTCGGCGACCGCCAACCGGGCCGGCCCGAGGGGCGCTGCTGCGACGTCTACGACTCGGGGGGCTGGCTGCCCTCCCCGGAGACGATCGAGATCCGACGAGCGCGGGCGCGCCGACCGGCCGCGGCTCCGGCCCCCGAGCTCTCCGCCGCGGACGCCGGCCTGCTGGAGGCGCTGAAGGCGTGGCGCCTGGCCGCAGCAGCCGGCAAACCCGCCTACATGGTGGCGCACAATCGCACTCTCGAGGCGATAGCGGCCTCGCGCCCGGGTGGAGTTGAGCCCCTCGCGGAGATCCAACGGCATCGGGCCCGCGTTCGTGTCTCGACACGCCGACGAGGTCCTGCGGATCGTCGCCAACCACCCCTTCGGCGGCGGGCCGTAGCTCCGCCGTCGTCCGCCAGCTCGGTCGTCGGGCTTCTCACCGTGCCAGCAGCTCTGGGATATGGCGCTCCAGGTGGACGGCGATCGTCTCGCGAACCCAGCGCTGCGTCTCGGCGTCGGCGATCCGGTAGCGGCCCAGCAGCATCGCCTGCTCCGTCAGCGGCAGCCCGGCGATCTCCCAGCGGACGGCGAGCCGCTCGAAGAGCATCTCGGTTCGCCGCCGCCAGGCGTCGTCGAGAGAGGAGGCCGCCCCAGGCGGCGCCTCGCCGATCTTCGCGATCGTGCCGGCGCTTAGCGACTGCCGCAGGCTGAGGACGTTGCCTTCGGGATCGGCGTAGTCCACGGTCGGCACAGGTTGCCTGCGTCGGTGCCGCCGTCGCTTCGCCATACGCGCTCAAGTTTGGCAGCGAGGCCAGGCCGAACGGTAGTCACGGAGGCCGGGTTAAGGGCTAGGGCTCCCTACCCAGCGGGTACGTCCCGGTGTCCGCCTGGCCGCGCCCGTAGCGTGTCCCCGGTGACCGAGCTGCGGAACATCGCGATCATCTCGCACGTCGACCACGGGAAGACCACCCTGGTCGACGCGATGCTGCGCCAGGCGGGCACATTCGCCGCCCACGAGGAGGTCGTCGAGCGCATCATGGACTCGGGCGACCAGGAGCGCGAGCGTGGGATCACGATCCTCGCCAAGAACGCCTCGCTCACGCTGGAGCGGCCGGGCGAGCCCGACCTCAAGATCAACATCGTCGACACTCCCGGGCACGCCGACTTCGGAGGCGAGGTCGAGCGCGGGCTCTCGATGGTCGACGGCGCCGTGCTGCTGGTCGACGCCTCGGAGGGCCCCCTGCCCCAGACGCGCTTCGTCCTTCGCAAGGCGCTCGAGGCGAAGCTGCCGCTGATCTGCCTCGTCAACAAGGTGGACCGCCCCGACGCCCGCATCACCGAGGTTGTCCACGCCGTGTACGAGCTCTTTCTCGACCTCGACGCGACCGAGGAGCAGATCGAGTTCCCGATCGTCTACGCATCGGCTCGCAAGGGATGGGCGTCGCTCGATCCCGCGGAGCGGGGCGACCACCTGGGCCCGCTCTTTGCCACCCTCGCCGGGCGGATCCCGGCGCCCAGCGGCGACCCGGACGCGCCCCTGCAGGCGCGGGTGACGAGCCTCGACGCCTCCCCCTACCACGGCCGGCTCGCCGTCTGCCGCGTGCACCGCGGGACCATCAGGCGCGCCGCCCAAGTCTCGTGGTGCCGGCGCGACGGAAGCGTCGAGCGCGCCCGCATCGCCGAGCTCTACGTCACCCAGGGGTTGGAGCGCACGGAGGTCCCCTCCGCCGGGGCGGGCGAGATCGTCGTCATCGCGGGGATCGCGGAGGTCACGATCGGCGAGACGATCGCGGACCTCGACGAGCCCGAGGCGCTGCCCCTCCTCGCCGTGGACGAGCCGGCGCTGGCGATGACGATCGGCGTCAACACGTCGCCGCTGGCGGGCCGGTCGGGCGAGAGGCTCACCGGCCGCCAACTCGACGAACGCCTGCAGCGCGAGCTGGTGGGAAACGTTTCGATCCAGGTACGCCCGACCGAGGCCACGGATGCCTGGGAGGTGCAGGGCAGGGGGGAGCTTCAGCTGGCGGTGCTCGTCGAGACGATGCGCCGCGAGGGCTTCGAGCTGACGGTGGGAAAGCCGCAGGCGATGACGCGCGAGATCGACGGGCGCATTCACGAGCCTGTCGAGCGGCTCTCGATCGATATCCCCGAGGACTACATGGGCGTGGTGAGCCAGCTCCTCGCGCTGCGCAAAGGCCGGATGGAGGACATGGTCAACCACGGCACTGGCTGGGTCAGGCTCGACTACCTGGTCCCCGCCCGCGGCCTTATCGGCATCCGCAACGAGTTCCTGACCGAGACCCGCGGCACCGGGGTTCTCCACACTGTCTTCGAGCGCTACGAGTCCTGGCACGGCGAGATCACCACCAGGCCGACGGGCTCGCTGGTCGCCGACCGCCGCGGCATCACGGCGTCGTTCGCGCTGATGAACCTGCAGGAGCGCGGCCAGCTCTTCGTCGGCCCCGGCGAGGCGGTCTACGAGGGCATGGTGATCGGCGAGAACGCCCGAGCCGAGGACCTCGACGTCAATCCGACGAAGGAAAAACAGCAGACCAACATCCGCGCCGCCGGCTCAGATGAGGCCGTCCGCCTCGTCCCGCACCACCGCCTCTCCCTCGACCAGGCCCTGGAGTTCATCCGCGACGACGAGTGCGTGGAGGTCACCCCCGAAGCGGTCCGCCTGCGCAAGCAGGTGCTGCCCGCCGTGGAGCGAGTGAAGCTGGCGCGGGCGGGCAAGCGGCGGGGCAGGGTAACGACAACCTAGAAGCTGTTGCCGGCCGGCGCCGGTCGGGCTCGGTCTACAAAACCGAGGCGTTCAACGCCAGCTGGCCGGGGTGAAGCGTCTTCGACCGTCGCGCCGGCGGTTGGGACCGGCGATGCTCGAGCGCGTCGGCGTAGGCGCCGTGATAGCTGCCGTTCAGGTTGACGCCGTCGATGCCGTAGCCCTCTCGCATCGCTCGCAGCATGGTCGCCTTGAACTCGCGCCCGTGCCAGCGATGGGTGCCCCGGGACGTGCCGACGAAGAGATGGACCAACTCGTGAACGAGCGTCTCCTCGGCGTCACCCTGGCGCTGTCCCGGAAAGGCGGTCACGGAGATCCGCCACTCGTCCGGGATCGCGAATCCCAACCGGCTGCGGGGCCGGCTCGAAGCCCGGCGAACGGTCAGAGTGGGAGCGCGCCGCGCGAGCGGCCCGCCCTGTCCCCCGAAAACAGGCAATCGGCAAAGCCGGTCCATCTCGGCCCGCAGGTCAACGCCGGCGACCCGGTAGTAGCTCCCAGGCCGGCGCGTGCTTGCTCCCCGCTTCTTGCGCCGTAACGATCGAGCTTGCATCGGGCCGAGGATCTTCCAGGTAGCGTCGGATTGGTTACCCGACGTCGCGCCTACGGAGCAGGATGCCCCCGGCGGCATAGGCGGCGCCGATCCAGGCCAGCATGGCGAGGGCGGCGAGCGCCGGCGAAAACAGCTCGACGCCGTCGAAGCCCACGTCGGAGGAGGGGATGTCCTGCACGGCCAGCGGCAAGCCCACGAACGGGCCGTAGCGACCCACGTCGGGGGCGAGCCCCAGTACGGCCGGCTCCAGGACGAACGATGCGACTAGGACGCCCACGATCGCGACGGGCTGGTTGCGCACCAGGGCGCCGATTCCCACGCCGAAGGCGCCGAGCAGGGCCGCGACGATGGCGTTTCGCCCGACCTGGGCCGCTAGCTCCCCGGCCTCGGGGACCGGCAGGTCGCGCGCCGAGAGCACGGCGAAGCCCGTGATCGACACTGCGATTGCGATCAGCAGCGACAGGATCAGTCCAGCCGCCGCGAATGCGAGCGTCTTGGCGGCCAGGAACCGCAGCCTGTCGGGGGCGGCGAGCAGCGAGCTGGTGATCGTCCGGTGGCGCCACTCGCCGGTGATTCCGACGATCGCCAGGATGAGGATGAAGAGGCTGCTGGTGTCGGAGGTGAACACGTCCGTCAGCACCGACTTCTCGGTCGGCTCGGAGAGCAGGCTGGTGAGGCCGGCGATGAGCACCGATGTGGCGACTGCGATGGCTGCGAGCGCGACGAACGTCCGCGTGGTGCGGAGCTTCAGCAGCTCGGCCTCGAGCAACGCCGTCACGCCTCGCCCTCCGTGAGCTCGAAGAAGGCGTCCTCGAGGGAGCGCGAAACGGCGACGAGCTCCACCAGCGCGATCCGATGCTCGGCCGCGACCGTGCCCACGACGTCCGGCGCGCCGCGCACCAGCAGGGCGTTCGAGTCATGCGGCTCCGCCGCGAGCCCCCGCTCGCGCAGGAGCTCGGCGAGCCGCTGGATGTCGCCCGAGCGCACGCGCGTCACGGGCCCGTCCGGCGTTCCGAGCACGCTCTCGAGCGGGCCGCTGGCCCGCAGCGTGCCCCGGGCGATCACCACCACGTCATCCACGCTCTGCGCCACCTCGGAGAGCAGGTGGCTCGACACCAACACCGCTCGCCCGCGCCCGGCCTCCGTGCGCAGGAGGTCGCGCATCCACCGAATGCCCGGTGGGTCCAGCCCGTTCGCGGGCTCATCGAGAATGAGGACGTCGGGATCGCCGAGCAACGCTGCCGCAATCGCGAGCCGCTGGCGCATTCCCATCGAGTACCCCTTGACGCGTCGGTTCGCCGCTGCTGTCAGGCCGACCTGCCCCAGCACCTCATCCACGCGCCCTGAGGGATGCCCACCGGCGGCGGCAAGCACGCGTAGGTGGTTGCGGCCGGTGCGACCCGGGTGGAAGCTTCCCTCCTCGAGCACTGCGCCAACGTGGGCGCTTGGGTGTGCGAGCTGCTCGTAGCGGCGACCATCGAAGCTGGCCGCCCCGGCGTTGGCCCGCACGAGACCCAGGAGCACTCGCAACGTCGTGCTCTTGCCCGCCCCGTTCGGGCCCAGGAATCCGGTGACCCGGCCAGCCTCAACCGCGAAGGACAGGTCGGCCACCGCCTGTACGGACCCGAACCGCTTGCTCACCTGCTGAATCTCGATCGCCGCCATGGCCAGCGCAACGAGAATAGGCACCGCGGCACGGCCGTGGCAGCATCCCGTGGATGACCCCCGCCCTGACCCGCAGGGTCGCTCGACCGCTGGTGGTCGCCGGAGTCGGATTGGCGCTTGCGGATGCCTCGGTCGTCACCCTGGCGCTCCCGGAGCTCATCGTCGAGCTCAACACGACCGTCGAGGGCGTCGCCGCCGTTCTCGGTGTCTACACGCTCGCGCTCGCCGCGGCGCTGACCTGGGCTGAGCGACTGCGGAGACTCGTCGGCTCCGCGCGTCTTGGTGTGTGGGGCTTCGCCGTCTTTGGCGTGGCTGGGGCTGGATGCGGCCTGGTCGACTCGTTGACTCCACTCCTCGTCTTACGCGGGGCTCAGGCCGTCGGCGCGGCCGCCGGGCTCGTCGCCGGCTTCGCGTTCCTCACTGCCGAAGAGCGCGGAAGGGAGCGACTGTGGACGGGGGCAGCGGTGCTCGGTGCCGCCGCCGGGCCCGCGCTCGGCGGGCTCCTCACCGAGCTCTTCGACTGGCGCGCGATCTTCCTGGTTCAGGCTCCGGTCGGCGTCCTCTCGGCTGTGGCGTTCCTCGGCACCGGCACGGCGACAGTGCCCACCGAGCCGCCGCGGGCCGCCCCGGGAGGGGAGCGGCAACCGGCGCGCGAGCGCATCGAGCTCGGACCGGCGATCGCACTCGCCCTCGTCTCGGCCGCGCTGAGCGCGGTGCTGTTCCTGCTCGTCCTGCTGCTGGTGTCCGGGTGGTCGCTATCGCCGCTCGAGGCGGCACTCGTGGTCGCGATCCTCCCCGCCGCGGCGCTGGTTGGGATGCGGATTCCAGGCGATCCGCGCACTCGCGCCACTGGCGGCTGCGCCCTGGTGGGCGCCGGGGTCGTGGCCCTCGCCTTCCTCCCGTCGGCCTCGGTGGTGTGGACCGTGCTGCCGCAGGTCCTCGCGGGCCTGGGCATGGGCCTCGCTCTCACCTCGCTGGTGGGTCCCCTGCTCCCAGAGCGGACCCCGGCACAGACAGCCTCGCTGCTTGCGATCCGCCACGGCGGAATCACGCTCGCGCTCTTGCTGCTGGCGCCGATCACCGCGGTACAGATCGACGACTCGGTCGCAGACACACGGGAACGTGGCGCGGCGCTGGTGCTGGATGCGGAGATCGGGCCGCTCGACAAGGTCGAGCTTGCGAGCGCGGTAACGGCCGAACTCGACCCGGTCGACCCTCGCGAGACGCTGCGCAGATCACTCGACCAGGCGGCGGCGGGCGTGGACGACGATCCCGAGACGGCCGCCGCTTACGACGATCTCACGCAGCGTGCCGACGAGACCCTCGTGACGGGCATCAACGAGGCGTTCGCGGTTGCCTTCGGGATCACCGGTGCGCTCGCGCTTCTCGGCGCGCTCGCCGTCTTTCCCTGGCGCGGCGGACGCGCATCGCGCATCGCGCTCGCAGTCGCGGGTTCGGCGCTCGCGCTCGCGGCCTGTCAGGCGGCCATCGCCACCAGCGCTGAGCCGGAGCCCGTGGCTATCGCCAATCCCTGCGAGGGGCGCGATCTACCAGGGACAGGCGGCATCGGCGGCATCTTCCAGGACATTGCGCTGGAGGGGCTGGACCGCGCTGCGTGCGAGTTCGGGTCATCGCGAGAGGAGCTCGCGCTCGCGCTGGTGGACGAGGACGCCGCCGCTGCCTACGAGCGAGAGCATGGGGTTGACCCCCGTTCGATCGAGGATCTTGCCCGGGGCGTGCTCGGGCCTTGACTGAGGAGAAACACGTGAACCAGCCGCGCTTCGAGGTAACGCCGATCGGAACGGTCGAGTCCCCTTTGCCCGATCCAGCGTCGGCCCCAAATCAAGGCGACGAGGGGGCGCCGGATGCGTGGCTTGCCTTCGCGCCCGGCGTGCGCGAGGCCCTCGACGGCCTCCGAGCGGGGGACGAGGTCATCGTCCTCACCTGGCTCGACCGTGCGTGCCGCGACGTCCTGCGGGTGCATCCGCGCGGGGACGTGTCGAGAGCTCGGCAGGGAGTGTTCAGCACCCGCTCCCCGCACCGACCTAATCCGATCGGTCTGCATCGGGTTGAGATCGCCTCGATCGACGGCGGCAGAGTCCGGGTGCGCAACCTGGAAGCGGTGGACGGGACGCCGATCCTCGACCTGAAGCCCGTGCTCAGCACCGACATCAGCGAGCGCTGAGCATCCGAACGGATCAGTGATTCTCGCCCGCCTCAGAGCTCTCGCTCGTAGAAGTAGCTGATCGGGCCGTCGGGCCCGCCTTCGCGGTTGCTGAACCCGAGGCTCTCGTAGAGTGCGCGAGCGGCAACGTCGTCCTCGCTGGTCCCCAGGTCCATGTGATCCGCACCTTCCCGGCGAGCGAGCTCAATCGCCGCCGTCATCAGCGCCCTCCCAAGCCCCTGCCTGCGCCGATCTGGGACCACATAGAGCTCCGCCAGATAGCACTCGAGCGCGTCCGTCCAGATCGCCGGGCGGAATCGAAGCACCGCAACTCCGTCCGGCCCGCCTCCCGCGAGAAGGACCGTGACCTCGCCGCTGGCGAGGAGCTCACGGACGCGCTCGCCCAGAGCGCCCGGGCCGGGCGTGGGCTCGTCGAACTCGCTGTTGAAGTCGTGGAGGAGCTGGCCGATGGCCTCGGCATCTGCGGCCTCCGCGCGGCGCACTGCGATCATCAGCGCGGCCCCGAGGGTACGCCCGCTGCGGAACGACCGCCTCCTCGCCGGGACTTGTCAGGACGAGCTCGCATCAGCCGGGGCCCTCTCCCGTCGCGCCTTGAACATGAACGGCACCGCGAAGGCCGATATCCCCCCGGAGAGCAGATACGAAGCGGGATATCCCCAGACGTCGGCGGCGCGGCCGAGCACCGGCTGCGCCGCCACGCCACCGCTCGAGCTCATCAGCGAGTCGAACGAGAGGATGGTCGCCCGCTGCCGGGATGGGATCAGGCCGTTGAGGAAGGCCTGGCGAATCGGCATCGCAGCGGCGAACAGCAGCCCCCAGACCGCGATCAAGCCGATCACCGCCGCGAAATCCTCGATCAGCCCGATCAGCACCAGGGCGAGGACGCTCAGCGATTCGGCGGCAATCAGAGCGGAGGTTCGCAGCCGGAACAGCCTGCGGATGTACGGGGTCGCCATGCCTCCGAGGATCTGGGAGCCCGCAACTATCGCCGCTGCTAGGCCGGCTACCCCGTACGCCTTGGGGTCGCCGTAGAGCTCTAGGAGATACGGCTGGAGGGCATAGAAGACGTAGATTCCGACGCCGCCCGTGAAGGGGGCGGCGAGCATCAGGTACTTCACAGTCGGTACACGCCAGCCGTACTCGATCGAGTCGGCGGCGAGGCCCTTGATCTCGGTCCACGGACGAGCGTCCCTCTTCGGCGTGAAGCCGATGTCGTGCATCGTCGAGAAGGCGATTCCGAACATCAGCACCAGGACGGCCGCCCGAACGACGAACGGCATCCCAAGGCTCGTGGCCTGGGCCAGGTAGCCGCCGCCGATCGAGCCCGTGAGCATCCCGATCCCTGTGATCACCTGGCCGCGGGCGAGAACGGATTCGAGCGGCCCCTCGGCGCGGGTGGCATCGAGGGCATCGACCAACCAGGCCTCGGTCGCCCCCGAGAAGAACGTGAACCCAAGGCCCAGCAGCAGGGACACGACGGCCCACTCCCACAGCGGGGCCTCCATCTGCCAGAGCAGGACGTAGAGCGCGGTCGTTGCCGCCAGCGTGATGGTGCCCCATAGGAACGAGGTGCGGCGACCCCACATGTCCGCCACGATCCCGGTGGGTACCTCGAAGATGACCATGCCGGCGGTGAAGAACGCATTGGCCGCGAACGCCTCGAAGTTGTTCAGCCCCGCGTCGAGCAGGAAGATCGTGTTGATGCCCCAGATCAGCGACGCCGCCAGGGTGTTCCCGAGCAGCAGCGTGTAATACGTGCGCTTGATCGACCTGGGAGTGGGGATGGCGCGCCCACCCTACGGCCACGCGGGTTAGCCGCGCAGCGCGTTCGCCTGCCGATCTGGCCGCGGGGCGATACGCTCGCGTGGATGCGAACGCCGGCCGGGCGGTGGTCTCTTTGGTCCGCAGGGGTGACGTGTTGCGCCGTGGCCCTACTGGGCGCCCTGCCGACCTCTGTCGCGGGAGCGGCTGAGAGGTTCCCCCGCGGCTTCCTCTGGGGCACTGCGGTCGCGGGCTTCCAGGTCGAAGCCGGTCGGGGCCGCCACGTCGATCCCGCAAGCGACTGGTATGTCTGGACCCACGACCGCGACAACATCGCCGACGGCACCGTGAGCGGCGACCTGCCGGAGGACGGCCCCGGCCATTGGGCCCGCTTTCGCCGCGACCTGAAGCTCGCCGGCAAGCGCCTCCACAACAACGCCTTCCGCTTCTCGGTCGAGTGGTCGCGGATCTTTCCCCGCTCGACCGAGGGGATCGACGTCGGCGCCCGGATCGGCGAGCGCGACCTCGAGCGCCTCGATCGCCGTGCCAACAAGCGTGCCGTTCGCCATTACCGGAAGGTGCTGAAGAAGGCGGCGAAGCGCGACATCACGCCGTTCGTAACCCTCCACCACTGGACGATCCCCACCTGGCTCCACGACCCGGTCGCCACCCGCGCGGCGCTCTCGGGGCGCGGCCCCAACGATCCCCTTCCCAGGCTCGGCGCTGGTGGCTGGCTCGAGCGCGAGACCGTGGACGAGTTCGAGAAGTACGCCGCCTACGTCGCCTGGAAGCTCGGCGGCCGCGCCGACCACTGGAACACGCTGAACGAGCCGCTGGTGCAGGTGACATTCGGGTTCGTGAACGTGCCGGGGCTGATCGGCGCCTACTGGCCGCCCGGGGCGTTCAGCTTCACCGGCGCGATCGCCGCTCTACTGAACCTCGAGCGAGCGAACACGGTCGCCTACGACGCGCTGAAGCGCTTCGACCGCCGCGACGCCGACGGGGACGGGCACGACTCGCGCGTTGGGCCGGTGATGAACATGATCGCCTTCACGCCCGCCAACCCGTCCTCCGCGGCCGACCGCGAGGCGACCGAGCACGCCGACTATCTGTTCAACCGGCTGTTCCTGAACGCGGTGGTTCGTGGCGACATCGATGCGAACGGTGACGGCACGATCTCCGCTGCCGAAAAGAGCGTGCACGGGCGCAAGGCCGACTTCGTCGGTCTGAACTACTACTTCCGCGGCCGGGTCAGGGACGCCGGAGCGCCGCTTACGCCAACGATCCCGATCCTCGACTTCATCCCCGCCACGGCCTACAGGAGCCCGGCCGATCCCTCGCTGCCGCCGTGTCCGACGACCTGCAGCGAGCTCGGCGCGGAGATCTATCCGGAGGGCTTTCGCAACGTGATCCGCACCGCCGCCGGCTACGGGCTGCCCATGTACGTAACCGAGAACGGGATCGCCGACGCCGACGACAACCAGCGCCCCGCCTACCTCACAGACCACCTGCGCCAGCTGCGGCTCGCGATCCGCGAGGACGATGCCGACGTCCGGGGCTTCTTCCACTGGTCGCTGATCGACAACCTCGAATGGGTGTACGGATACCAGCCGAAGTTCGGCCTCTACTCCTTCAACCCCGACACCCTGAAGCGCACGCCGAGGCCGAGCGCGCGCCTCTACGCGCGGATCGCGGACCGAAACGCGCTCCCGTAGCTTCTCCCCACAATTGCACTAGGTGGCGAGGGTGGGAGTACGCTTTGGCACGTGGGAGGCTTTGGGGACTGGCTTGGCCAGATCATGATCGGGCTGGGGGCGTTGCTCCTGGTTCTTGTGGTGGGCTTCCTCACCCTGGCGGTGGTCATCCTGTTCCTGAACGCCGTGACTTGATCGTCCCTGACAGGGACTAAGCCACTAAGGGCGCGATAGGTGGGTCACTCGGTGGCGAACGCCGCTGCGGTGGCGCCAACGGCTCCGCGCGGCTCGCCAACCGAGATGAACTGCTCGCTCGGCGGCTCCAGATCGAACTGGGATCGGTGTCCAAGGGCCCGGGCCGTCTCGCAGATGATCATGAGGTCCGCAAGCATCGAGCGGTGCTTCAAGTAGTAGAGGTCGTAGCAGAGCTTCCAGGCGGCGCCTTCGTCCGTCCCCGCGTAGCCGCACTGCACCTGTGCCCAGCCCGTGATGCCGGGCTTCACCAGGCTGCGGCGCTCGTAGTGGACAAAGCGGCGCTCGAGTTCCGAGACGAGCTCCGGTTGTTCAGGGCGCGGGCCGACCAGAGTCATGTCGCCGCGCAGCACGTTCCACAGCTGCGGAAGCTCGTCGATGTGCAGCCTGCGCATTAACCGGCCGACGGGCAGCACGCGATCGTCGTCGCGGCTCGACCACTGTGCGCCGTCCGCCTGTGCCCCGGGGCGCATTGAGCGCAGCTTGATCATCTCGAACTCGCGGCCACCCTCTCCGACGCGCCGCTGGCGGTAGAGCACGGGCCCGCGGTCCGAGAGCTTGATTGCCACTGCGAAGAGCGCGATCAGCGGCGCCGCCACCACCAGCGCCACACCGCCGACGGTGAGGTCGAACAGCCGCTTCGAGATCGGCGGGGTGCGCCGGTAGCGCGGGTGCATGATGTACTGGAACCAGGCCGCGTTGATCTGACCGATCGGGACGTGGCCCAACAGCTCCTCGTAGAACTGGCTTGCCTCCATCAACCGCACCGGGAGATCGAGGCAGGCGGACCCGACGCCTTCGAAGATGTCGAGGCGCGATACCTCGCCGGAGGGATCCTGCGCGTGGACCAGCAACTCGATCCGGTCCCTGGGGACGATCCGGCGCAGCTCTTCGATCGAACCGAGGTGGGAAGCCCCAGGCGCAACGTCGGCCGGAGATCGGTCGCCGACGGAGATCCAGCCGAGGAGCCGGTAGCCGCGAATCTTCGCCATCGAGATCTCCCTGCTGAGCCCCTCCGCGACCTCCGGGTCGCCGATCACCGCGACTCGCACCGGCACCTTCCTGTCGAAGCGGCTTCTTATCCAGCACCCCAGAGCGGCGACCGGCAACGCGCCGATGACCGCGGGGATCAGGGAGTCGCCCAGCGAGCCCACTCCGATGGCGAGAGCCGCCGCCCACGCCAGGAGGCACCCCAGCAACGGGGTCAGGCCGCATCCGGCGAGCCTCGCGATCGGCATCAGGTGGATCGGATACCTGGTCCGGCCGAGGAGCTGGTAGACGACCAGGATTGAGATCGCGACCAGGGCCCCCCAGTAGGGACGGTTGGTGTGCGCGAAGGCGAGCAGCCCAGCCGCAGCGGCGGGCGCGATCCCGAGCGCCACCAGGTCCAGCAGGCGGCGCGCGTTCAGGGCGCCCAGTCGCCCGGGGCGAAAGTGCTCAGCTGCGCTCATTGGGCCCGGCGGGCCTGCTCAGTCTCTGCAGGGCGACGCCCGCGCCGATGAGCGCCAGGGCGACGATTCCCAGGAGCGCGACGTCGACGCCGGTGAACGGAAGCCCGCTGATGACCGGATCGTTGACGGCGGAATCGTCGTTTGCGGCTGGCGCCCCTTGGGCCTGCTGCTGTGCGACCTGCACCTGAGTGTCGTACTGGGCCGATGTGGGGCTGGCCGCCTGCGCCGCCCCTGCCCCGGGGACGAGGAGTGCGGCGGTCACGACGGCCGACACGATCAGCTTCCCGCCTCGAGCGGTGAGGGGCGGGCGATCCTGTCGTGCGGCGTCGGGTGAAGTGAGCGTGTCCAATGTGGCCTCCCTGATCAGCCTTGTATCGGGTTCGGGTGTACCTGGCTTTAGTACCGGCTCCCGTTAGTGGATGAAGACCAATTAGGTCCTTGAAGTTGCGGTCATCGGGCGAGGAATGCCTATCGGGCGGGCCCGATCGCGCCCGACCTCGTGAGCTGCCCAGCGGCTGACGCTGCCGACATCGCGCGCTCGGATTAGGTATACCTAAGGCTCGCGCGTTAGGCATACCTAAAGCCTGCTTTTCCAGACCCAGGACGACTTTCCGACAGGCACCGAGAAAGGAGACCGGTGAGAAGGCTGACAACCGTTGCAGCACCGCTCGCGATCGCAAGCCTGGCGCTCCTCGCCGTCGCTTGTGGCGGAGATGAGGACAGCGAAGCGACCACGACCGGCACGATTGCTGCGGTCGACCTGGATCCGGTGAAGCGGTATCTCACCGAGCACACCTCTGATCTCACCAGGCAGGTGGCGACGCTGCGCAGGAACGCTGAGGCCTACTACGGGCTGGCCGAGTCGGTGGGGTTCGACTATCGGCGACTGATGGATGACCACGGCCCGCAGGTCGAGCGGCTGCTCGCCGATTCCAAGCGCGCCTACGTGAAGGCCAACCCCGCCTACGAAGAGATGGAGGGGATAGTCGCCGGCGTGCCGCGTTTGGCCCAGTACGACGTCGACATCGATGCGGGCTCGGATGCCTCAGACCCCGAGAGCGCCGTCTCGTTCAGCCTCGAGCTGCCCAATGGCGAGACACTGAAGCAACCCGGGAATCTGTTCTTCGTCACCGAGACGGCCCTCTATGGCACCAATCCCGACTTCCTCGCCAAGGACGTGAAGCAGGATGTAGACCGCGACGGCAAGGTGGAGTTTGGCGAGGGACTCCCGGACGCGGGCATCTACGTCGCCGCCGTGCGGGAGTTCGACCATCAAGCGACCTCGCTCGACGCCGACGCGCAGGACTTCGAACCGACCCCGTCCGATGCCTTCACGGCGCTCGTGATCATGACTCCGACAATGAGCGAGTACTTCGAGACCTGGAAGAACACACGCTTCGTGGCCGGCGAGAAGGCAACCGAGTCCGCGTTCGTCGCCAGCTCGCGCCTCTCGGACATCGCCGACATCCTCGAGGGCCTCGTCTTTGCCTACGAGGAGGTCGAGCCCCTGGTCGCCGAGGAGTCCCAACAGCAGGCCGAGCAGACCGGTCGCGCACTCGACGAGCTACTTGCCTATGTCGAGGATCTCCGCGACACCGAAGCCGCCGGGCGCCGGTACACCGCCGAAGAGGCGAACACGCTCGGCGCCGAGGCACAGCGCCAGGCGGAGGCAATCGCCGGGCAGGTGACGCAGGCGGCGAAGCGACTCGGGATCGAGCTCCAAGAGGCCTAGATCTGACCCGCGATCCGTGATGCCGAGACAGCGCAAGCGCCTGGCGGCGAGCACGGCGGCGATCGCGGCGCTGGCCCTTGCGTTCGCGCAGCCGGCTTCGGCCGCGCCGTGGGAGCAGGCGGAGCGGATTCGCGCCGATCTGTTCGAGGCACAGACTTCACTCCTGCTCGACGGCGGGACAGGAGCGACGGTGGCCGTCGATCACGCACGAGGCGCGCTCGCCGGCGAGCTCGAGCGCGGCTTGCGAAGCCGCTCACCCCGCGAACTGCGTGTCATCGCCGCCCAACTGGCGGCTGCACGCGGGGCCGCCGCGAGCCGCGACGAGGTCGCCCTCGCGGCGGCCCGGGGTCGCACCCTGGCGGCACTGCGACACGGCGCCTACGCGGTGACTCTGGGCGCGACCCGTGGAGGGGCGGTAGCCGAGGCGCGGGCCTGGCTGCTGATCCGGGACTTCCGCCAGGCGACCCGCTTCACTCGGCCCGGCGTCGACGCGACCGCGGCCCTCGAGGCCCTGGGGTCAGCTCGGATTCACGCCGGCCAGGCGGCAAGCGCGGTCAAGAAGGACCTGCTCGACGCGTATCAGGCCCGTCTGCTCACCTACCTCGACGAGGCAGAGCAGGCCCGACAACGCGACTTCGCCACGGCCCTGGCCGAGAACGCCGCCCTCGCCGCCGGCTATTGGCCGATCATCGCCGATGAGTACGAGCGGCAGCGAGGCATCGCCGATCGCCGCGCCGTCGACCGCGACTTCGCGGCCCTGGACCGCGCGGCCACCGGTGGCGACGGGGCCGCGTTCCTGCGCGCACGGGACCAGGTCGCGAAGGCACTCGACGGCTTCACGGCTGCTCCGTTCACCTCTGAGGAGCAGGCGCGGCGGGCCAATCAGCTGACCCGCTTTCTCGACCTGGTCCCGATCGAATACGACGACGGCACCGAGGACGGGAGGGTGACGATTCCGTTCGAACTCCAGGAGGCCGTCGCCTTCACCGAGGGTGCTGAATCGGCGTTCAACGATCTCGAAGCGACGCTCCAGGAGCTTGATCCCAAGGGCGTGGCTGCGGTGGAGCGGGCGTTCGCCGAACTCGAGGGCTACGCCCGCGACGCCCACACCGGGGGCATCGTCGCCCCACTAGAGGATGTCGAGGCGGCTCACGAGCGCGCCAGCGCCGCACTCGACTCGATGTTTCCCGAGGAGTGGAAGGAGAGCGGCACGGACGCCGACTTCGACCTGATGGCGATCGCGCTCGACCAGATGCAGGCGGCGGCGAGCGCCGGTGAGTTGAAGCAGGCCGAGCAGGCGCGGCTGAGCGCCTACGCGTTCTTCGAGTTCGGCCCCGAGCTCCAGCTGCGGGCCCTCGACCCGGCTCTGGTCGCCGAGGTGGAAGGGCTGGTCTGGTACGGCGCACGCGACCAGGAGGGGCTCGCGAAGCTGATCGCCGAGGGCGGCTCCGTGCAGGAGCTTCGCGAGACGCGCTTGTCGCTCGACGAGGCGCTCGACGAGGCCCGGGTGATAACCGGTGAGGGGGCCAGCGACGGCACGATCATCACCAACGCCGCCCTGATCGTGTTCAGGGAGGGCTTGGAGGCGATCCTGATCGTGGCCGCGATCACCGCCAGCATGGTCGGAGGCAACCGCCCGCTGCGGCGCCCGGTCTACCGAGGAACGCTGCTCGCGGTCCCGGCGACCGCGATCCTCTTCGTGCTCGCTCAGACGCTGCTCGACTCCCTTTCACGGTACGGCGAGAAGCTCGAGGCGATCGTCGGTCTCGTCGCGATCGGTGTCTTGTTACTGGTGCTGAACTGGTTTTTCCACCGCGTCTATTGGACCGGGTGGATTTCGGGTCATCGCCGGCGCGGTCTGGCGATGGCCAACGCGGCCAACGTCACCGTGCTCGGCCTCTACCTGCTCGGGTTCTCGAGCGTTTTCCGCGAGGGCTTCGAGATCGTGCTCTTCCTCCAGGCCCTGACCCTCAACGCATCCACCGCCGTGGTTCTCGCGGGCGTCACGCTCGGCCTGGCATTGACCGGAGTGGTCGGCATCCTCACCTTCGCGCTCGAGAGACGACTGCCCTACAAGCGAATGCTGATCGTCACGGGCGTCCTGATTGCGCTGGTCCTGGTGGTCCTGGTGGGCAACACTGTTCGCACTCTCCAGGGGGTCGGTTGGGTGCCGATAACGCCGCTGGACATGGAGCTCCCCCTGTGGGCGGGAACGTGGTTCGGTGTCTTTCCGACTGTCCAAACATTGGGGGCACAGGTCGGGGCCTTCGCCTTCGTGGTCGGGAGCTACCTCCTCGCCGAGTGGGTGAGCAAGCGTCGGCGCAGGGGCGGACGCATCGTCGTCGCGGCGGGGCGCGTGAGCCAGCCGCCTGAGGTCGCGCCGCCGGTCGCTTTGGCCGCCGAAGAGGTTGCGCGAAGCGGCGCCCGGGAACGTGTTCACTAGCCCGCCCCCCCTTGGAGCAAAGCAGGTACTCTGTTCAGCGATCTAATCCGTTCGGCCCTCGGGCCAGGAGGGAGAGTTTCGTGAAGAGGGGTGTGGCTGGCGCGAAAGCGGCCTTGGGGAGGCGCGCACAGCGTGCCACGTTGCTCGCGACACTGATCCTGTTGGCTGTGCCGGCGCTCTCTTTGGCCCATCCCGAGCGGCCCTCCTATTGGCCCAACCCCCGACCCGATACGTCCGTCAGCCCACCGGCTGGGGGCAAGGTGCCAACGGCCCGCTCGCTGGACTCGGCGGTGACCGGTGCGGGGCCCGGCGAGGTGAGGGTCGTCTGCAAGGGCGTACAGGGGCAACAGTCCCTGCTCCTGCTCGAGGACTGGCTGCGCCAAGCTCAGACCGCCGGCTTCCGCCTGCGCCCCAGCCAGCCGAGGACCGACTACAGCGCCCAGCGGGCCGGGTGGCTGCGCCGCACCAACCGCGCACTCGCCCAGAAGTGCAAGTACCACTCCGTGCAGACGGCCATCAATCACTCCGGCAACAACGATCGGGTCGTGATCATGCCCGGCCGCTACACGGAGCCGCTGTCGCGGCAGGCGCCAACCGACGATCCTCGCTGCGCCCCGAGCCTGTACCAGACGCAGGCCAACGGCGGCACGGCCCCAAGCTTCGAGTACCAGGCGACCTGTCCGAACGACCAGAACCTGATCTACGTCCAGGGACGCCGGATCAAGGGCGATCCCACGGACCCCCCGCTCGACAACCGCCAGGGGATCCCCGCGTCGGAGCTGGGCGCGTGCCTGCGTTGCAACCTCCAGATCGAGGGCTCGGGTCCCAGGCCCGAGTCCGTGATCCTGGACGCCGGCAAGGCCTACAAGTACCCGGCCTCGCCGGGCGCGAAGCCGGGCGGTGACCGCGGCTGCGACAACCCGGAGCGCTGCTACACCAAGCACGTCGTCCTGCGCGCCGACCGCGCCGACGGCTTCGTCGCCAAGAACCTACTGACCCGGGGCGGCCGCGAGTTCGGGATCTACACCGAGGAGATCGACGGCTACCTGCTCGACCGCACGAAGTTCTTCTGGAACGCCGACTACGGGCAACTCTCATTCACCTCCGACCACGGCATGATGCGCAACTGTGACGGATTCGGCTCCGGTGACTCGGTCGTATACCCGGGTGCCGCACCGGAGACCGGATCGCAGGCGGACACGTCCTTCTATCCCGACGCGCCCCGGTACAACACGGTCGTCACGAAGTGCGACCTGCGCGGCTCGGCACTGGGCTACTCCGGGTCGATGGGCAACGCCGTGCGGATCACCGACAACCACATCTACGGCAACGTCACGGGAATCGCCAGCGACACGCTCTCCTCCGCCGGCCATCCCGGCTTCCCCGCCGACTACTCCAGAATCGATCACAACTTCATCTACTCCAACAACCTCGATCTCTACGTCGACAATCCGCCGGTCGAGCCGCTGGTCCCGGTACCGCTCGGCACCGGGATCCTCTACGCGGGCATGAACGACGCCCGCGTGAACAACAACTGGATCTTCGACAACTGGCGCTTCGGGTCGATGCTGTTCGCCGTCCCCGACGCCCTCACTTCGGGTGGCGGGGCCGAGGGCAACGTCAATCCCGGGATCTCCTGCCCGGGCGCACCCGGCAACGGCATCTCCACCTCGTGCGGCAATCAGATGTTCGGCAACCGCTTGGGGCAGGCGCCCCCCGGGTTCAGCTTCCCGGCGGCGCTGGACCAGTTCGGCGCCGACCACTCCACCGGACCCGGGCCGTATCCGAACGGAACCGACTTCTGGTGGGACGAGTTCTCCGGCAACACCGAAAACTGCTGGTTCAACAACCTCGGCTCCGACGGGACGGCGGGCAGCGTCACCGGGCCGGGAGCGGGCGCGCCCCCCGACGTTCTGCCATCGAACTGCGGCACCAGCGTCGGCGGCGGGGACCCCGCCAAGACGCAGTACCTGATCGAGTGCTCGAACGGCCCGGACAACGACACCGGTCCGACCGACTGCGATTGGTGGCGGCCGGCACCGCGGCCGGAGAGCGCTGCTGTGGAGAGCGAGAACGCCGCGCGCAAACGAGCCTTCCGGAGGTACGCGCAGACCGAGCAGGCGCAGGACCTGGTCGATCGGATGAAGGCTTTCGCCGGACTTGAAGGCCGTCCCTAGGGCGGCGGCGACCGCCCTCGCGCTGGTGCTGATCGCCGGGGCCGTCGTCGGCTGCGGCGGCGACGCGACCGGGCAGGACCCGCCTGCGCAGGGGGTCGGCGAGCCAGTGGGAGGATCAGTCGCCGCCTTGGCGCAGTGCCGCGACTGGAACGCCGGCACCGAAGCGGAGAAGCAGGCCACCATCGAAGACATCCGCAGCTCGTTGACCCCGCAGAGTCAGGAGGAGTCAGGCACCTCCCTCTCCGACGAGCGCGCCTACGAGCTGTTCGAGCACTCGTGCGCCGAGGAGTGGGCCCAGGGCTTCGAGCTGTACAAGCTCTACGCTCGCGCGGCGGCGTTCGCGCCGCTGGCCGAGCCGTGAGCCGTTAGAACGCCCTGGCGCTGAGAAACCTGGTCAGCGGGGTATCATCGGTGTCGGCGTGGGGCGACGGGCATCCCAGCAGCTTTAGCCGCCTCCCGGTAGACGGACAATCCGGTCGGGTGTGTGACCAACCGCTGTGCGGTGGAGGGTCGGCCATGGACGGTCATCCCAGATACGAGGATTCAGGGGCAACCCAGGTTGCCCGGCCGTGCCCACTCCTCCGACGCCACCAGGAAGCGCGTGTTCCTTCTGCTCGATGGCGAGCGCAGATCGCTCGCGGCACACCTTCGCCCCTCGTGGCGCCCGAGGTGCCGCTACGAGGACCTGAGCCTCGTGTTGATGCTGGCCCGCCTGGAGCGCGAATGGTTGTCTGACTCCAGGCCCCATCTCTCGGGAGGCGCCCAGCCGCAAGGCGGTGGCCACGAACCGGAGCACCGGGTGGCCGATTGGGCGAAGCCCTGGGGCGCGGCCCCGTCGATCAAGCTCGACGCCGATATCGGCCGCGTCGACGGCGCTCTGAAGGGACTTGGTAGATGGCTGCCCACGCGAACGGTCGCGAAGGCCGAGGGCAGAGCGCAACAGCGATTGGACGCGATCACGACCGAGCTGGATGAGCTGGGCCCGCAGGCGCCGGAGGCGGCGCCTGGCGCGCACGGCGCGGCTACGAAGAAGCGTCGCTTCGGGCGCTCTATGGGCACACCGGTCGGGGTGATCGCTGGGCTCCTCCTGCTCGCCGCAGGCGCCGGCGCCTTGCTGCTTGGCTCGCACTCGGGCGGTGGCCAGTGGGACTCCGGCGACCGCCGGGGCGCCGTGGCTGGCGAACGCCAGCCTCCCGGGGCGCTCGACGCTCGCATCCAGACAGGATCGGGACAGCGCACTCGAAGTGCGGGCCGGACCGCGAATCCGCCCGGCCACCCCGAGACCCAGGGCAGTGGCCGGGCGAGGTCGCAGGAGGCCGAACCCAGCGCTCCAGTGACCTCCGAGATAGCCCCTCCGGCGCCCGAGCCGGCGCTCGTCCCGCAGACGGCGGGCACGCCCCAGCCGGCTCCTCCGACTCCGGCGCCGTCCAGCTCGGCGTCGACGACCTCCACCCAGTCGAAGAGCGTCGGCGGAGGGGGATGCCCACCCGAGTTCGGCTACGAGTGCTAGTCGTGAGGGAAGGCGTGTCAGCGAGCGAACCGCCGGCCGCGACCAGCCGCGTCCCGTGCCTCGCGCTCGCCTTTCTCGTGGCGACGATCGCGTTCGTGCCCCGGGCAACGGCCGGGCCCTACGCCGCGGTCCAGTGCGCGCCCCACCTCGGCGCGGGGCACGGCGGGTTTCACTTCTTGCGCAACTCCCCGGACTTTCACGGCGTCAGGGCGTGTGGGTCGGGGGACGGACTGGGGGTTACCCACGAACGTAGCTCAACCGGGCCGGGGCGGTACGGGGCGTGGGTCGCGAAACCGCCGGCTGGCACCTACTTCACCCGCGGCAAGCTCATGGCACGCGGAAGGCGCGGCGCCGCCTATCGCCCCCGGCTCCTGCTGGGCGCTCCTGGGCGGAGGGCACCACGCTTCATTGGCTCGCCACGCGGGCGCTTCAGCACCTTCGAGTGGCGAGCCGGCAGCAGGGCGGACCGGCTGATCGCCGTGCTGAGCTGCACGCGCCGGACCGGCCGCTGCCGCAGGGCCGACAAGCCGAAGATCTACGTCAAGCGGGCACGGTTCCACCTCTTCGACGTCTCACGGCCGGTCGTAACCGGGTTGGGCGGCCCGCTGCTCGCCGCGCCCGTCCAGCGCGCCGCGCAGGCGCTCACCGTGAAGGCCCGCGACGCCGGCTCCGGGGTCCGGCTGCTCATGGTGCGCGCCAACCGCAAGCTCCTGGACTCCGTGGGGTCGAGCTGCAATCTCGGGCATCAGCTCGCTCTGGGGCTCAGCCCCTGCCCCAACTCGATGCGCAGCACGCTCTTTGTCAACACGCTCCTGCCGGGCTTCCATGAGGGGCAGAACTCGATCACGGCATGCGTCACCGACTTTGCGAACGCGAGTCCCAACGAGCGCTGCAAGAAGAGGCGGATCCGGGTCGACAACGACTGCCCGATCTCCGGCGTGACCCGGAGGCTCCGCGCCCACTTCGCCTTTGCGGATGCCAAGACGGTGAAGCGGGTCAACTTCGGAGGGCGCCCCCGGGTCGTCGGCAGGTTCGCGCGGCCCTCGGGAGGGCCGGGACAGGGGGCCTTGGTCTGCGTCTCCGAGCGGCCGGCGCTCACCAACTCGACCGAGCGCTTGGTCGGCCGGCCGCTTCGCACGGACGCTCGCGGGAGGATCTCGGCGCGGCTTCCCGCCGGACCTTCACGGATCGTCTATCTCACCTACTGGCGCGGAACGGAGCGGGCCGTGACCCGCGCCATCCGCGTGCATGTGAGGCCGAGGCTGGGGCTTCGGGTGCGCCCGCGCGGCAGGCTTCACAACGGGCAGAGGATGACTTTGCGCGCCCGGCTGCGCGGCCCGTTCCACGCGCATCGTGAGGTCCGGTTCCTGGCCAAGCCCCCCGGCGGTCGCTGGGTGCCGTTCTCGATCGACTTCGTCAAACGGACTAATCACGATGGCTTGGCGCGCGTCTCGCACAAGTTTCGCCACGTTTCCGGTACCCAGAGGTTCCGGTTCAAGGCGCGAGTTCCCCGCCAGGCAGGCTATCCCTACCTCGCAGGGCACTCGCACGTGCGGAGGAAGACGGTGACGGGAGGTTGAGCGATTAGTTGCTGCAGTTGATCGGCACCCGCGCCGACCTCGAACCGATCGTCACCTCGAGATAGCCGTCATCCGAGCAGCCGTACAGCCCGGTGGCCGTCCAGGTGTCCCCGACGATCACCACTCCGGCGCCCGCCGCCACGGTTACGCCGCCGCCTCCGGACACCGTCCCGACCAGCGCCGTGGCGCGGTCGCCGGCAATCTGGAAGGGGCAGAGGGGAAGCGGGCTGCCGCAGCTAAGCCCGCTGGCGTCCTTGACCCGCAGCTGGTTGGGCCTCGGCCCGCCGCCTGGGCCGCCGCCCTTTTTGACCTCGACCTGCTCGCAGCCCGCAAGCACCGGCAGGTCGGCCTGGTCGATCGTGCAGAGGTCCTTGCCCGGGCCGCCGTTCACCGCCCCGTCGCGCCTGTCGTCGACTGCGCTCAGGCGGTCATCCCCCTTGCCGCCACGGAGCCCGTCCTTGCCCTTGTCGCCCTTCAGGCGGTCCTTGCCCTTGTCGCCCTTCAGGCGGTCCTTGCCCTTGCCGCCCTTCAGGCGGTCCTTGCCCTTGCCGCCCTTCAGGCGGTCCTTGCCCTTGCCGCCCTTCACCCGGTCGTTGCCGCCACGGGCGTTGACCCGGTCGTTGCCGCCACGGGCGTTGATCCGGTCGGCCTTCTTGGTGCCGACGATCGTGTCGGCGCCGTTGGTCCCGACGATCCGCTTGGCCAGCGCGGGCCCGGCGGAAAGCGCGAGCAGCGCCGCGAGAGCGCTGATCACCGCCAGCCCCGTGATGAATCTTGTCCTGCCGCCGGTAGTCGCGGATCCGCCCTGCTGCATTCCTGCCTCCTTTGGATGAACCGCGTCTGTATCGGCGCGATGGCCAATACCGCGATCGACCACCCATGCGGTGTGGACATTGGTATGAGGATCGCCCGGGCGGTGTAGCGTGATGTGCCTGTATGACGACTGCGCGGCCGGAAGCCCAACGCCCTCCCGCCCCGGTGGCCGTGCTCGAGATCGACACCCCGCAGGGTCCGGCGAAGGCACACCTGCATGTCGCCGCTGAACCGAAAGCCGGGATGCTGCTGGGTCACGGTGCCGCTGGAGGAGTGAGCGCCCCTGACCTGGTGACGGTCACCGATATTGCCCGCTCGGCAGGATTCAGCGTCGCGCTGGTCGAGCAGCCTTACGTCGTCGCCGGACGGCGCTCACCCGCTCCCGCCCACCGGCTCGACGAGGCCTGGATGGCGGTCCTTGAGCACCTACGCGGCGGCGAGCTGCGCGGCCTGCCGCTGGTCGTCGGCGGTCGCTCCGCCGGAGCTCGCGTCGCCTGCCGCACCGCGGCGGACAGCGGCGCGGCGGCGGTGCTCTGCCTGGCGTTCCCGCTGCACCCGCCAGGCCGGCCGGCCAAGACCCGCCAGGCCGAGCTCGATGCCGTGCAGGTGCCGACGCTCGTGGTCCAGGGCGCGCAGGATCCATTCGGCATGCCGGCGGGCAGCGCGACCTGCGATGTGGTCACGGTGCCCGGCAATCACAGCCTCAAGGCCGACCTCGAAGCGGTCTCCACGGCGGTGGGGGACTGGCTTCTTCGCATCAAAGCCGGCTAGCCAGGTCGGCTGCCGGATCAGAGAATCAGCTTGCGCTCCATGAAGCGGATCGCCAGGCGCCAGGACACGAGCGCGAAGCCGATCAGGAACGCGAGGTGCCCGACGTCCTCCCAGCCCTCGAGGCCAAAGACGGCGTGCCGGACGAGCTCGACGCAGTGGTACAGCGGATTGAGGTTGCCGAGCACCTGCGCCCAGGTGGGCAGGTCGTCGAGCGGGAAGAAGGTGCCGGCGACCAGGAACATCGGGGTGAGCAGCCCGCTCTGCCAATACGAGAAGCTCTCGATCGCCTTCGCCTTGGCTGCGATGAAGATCCCGAAGCACGCCCAGCCCAGCCCGGCCAGGGCTGCGATCCCTGGTACCAGCAGCATGCCCCAGCTCGGATCCAGGCCGAAGACGATCGCCACGAGCATCGGAACGCAGCCGTAGACCCCGGTCCGCGCCGCAATCCAGAGGGCCTCCGCGGTGACCAGCTCCTCGGTGTCGACGGGCGCGGCGAGGATCGCGTCGTAGGTGTGCTGGAACTCGTACTTGACGAACGTCGAGTACATGGCGGGAAACGCTCCCGAGAACAGCACCGTCGTGGCCACGATCCCGGTGCCGACGAAGTCGATGTAGTCGTAGCCCGCGACCGTGCTGACGAGCGAGCCGAAGCCGAAGCCGAAGGCCAGCAGGTAGATCGTCGGGTCGACGGTCGACGAGAACGTCGACGAGCGCCAAAACGAGGAGAAGTTGACGATCTCGCGAACCATGACGCCCCGCAGGGCCGCGCCCTCCAGGCGGCCAGGCGGCGCTGCGCGGTGGCGATGGCCATCAGCTGATCTCCTCGCCTGTGAGCAGCACGAACACGTCCTCGAGGTTGGTCGCGCGGCGCTCCCCGTCGAGGTCGGTGTCGCCGTTTGCGTGGAGGATCGACACCGACGTCCCGGTGCGGCGCGTGCGCCAGCCGCGCGCGTGGGCGATGCCCTCGACCTCGCTCAGCCGCGTGGGCGATCCGTAGACCTCGATTGCCTCGGGCCCCGCGTGCTCGGTGATCAGCGCCGCGCGGCGGGCCGACGGCGACAGCCTTGCCGTGCGACATGATCGTCACCTCGTCGCAGAGGCGCTCGGCCTCCTCGATGTAGTGCGTGCTCATCAGGATCGAGACGCCCTCCGAGCGAAGGCGGTCGATCAGCGCCCACAGCTCCTGGCGCACCTGCGGGTCCAGGCCGACCGTCGGCTCGTCCAGCAGCACCAGCCGCGGCTGGTGCAGCAGGGCACGTGCGATCAGCAGCCGGCGCCGCATGCCGCCGCTGAGCTGGTCGACCTTGGACTTGCGGCGACCGCCCAGGTTCGCCATGCTCAGCGCGCGCTCGATCGCCGCCTTGCGCTCGCCGGCCGGCACCCGGTACAGGTGCGAGAAGACGAGCAGGTTCTGCTCGACGGTCAGCGATACGTCGAGGTTGTCGAGCTGGGGCACCACCCCCATCTCCGCGCGGGCCTGCTTGGAGTCCTCGGGCAGCCTGTAGCCGAGCACCTCCAGCTCGTCCCTCGTCGGCGATGACCTGCGCCGTGAGCGCCTTCATCGTCGTCGACTTGCCGGCGCCGTTCGGACCCAGCAGGCCGACGCATCTCCCGAAGGGCACCTTGAGGTCGAGACCGTCGACTGCGGTGATCGGCCCGAAGCGCTTGACGAGCCCGCGCAGGCTGATCGCGGAGTCCATCACCTGACTGCGCGGAGCTTGAGATGTGTCATGTCCGGCGCCCACGTGGGACCACAGATTAGGCTGCGATCGTGCCTCCGGTCGATCCCACCCGGCACGATCGGTTCTTCCTCGCCCAGCGCATCCGGGCGATGATCAACCAGTACGAGGTTTCCACCCTCGGCGCCGATCAGAAGTCGGCAGGCGAGCCGATCTGCTTCGTGGAGCAGAAGCGCATGAAGCTCAAGGAGGACCTGCGGGCCTTCACCGACGATTCGAAGACGACCGAGGTGTTTCGGATCAAGGCACAGCAGGTCTGGGATCCCCGGGCCCGCTACGACGTCACCGACGCCGGTGGACAGCCCGTGGGACAGCTTGGCAAGGTCTTCGGCAGGTCCCTGCTGCGTTCGACCTGGCGCCTCTACGACGCCTCCGGTACCGAGATCGCCTGGGCGCGAGAGCGCAGCCTGTTCGTGGCGCTGCTCCGACGGCTGGTCGGGATCGTCCCGTTCATCGGCGAGTTCGCCGACTTGCTTCCAATTCCCTATCACTTCGACTACTTCCTCGAGGATGAGCGGATCGGTGGCCTGGAGCGCATCCTCGGTGTGCGTGACCGTTATCGCCTCGACGTCTCCGGCGATGGCGAGCGCGCGATCGACCGGCGGCTTGCGCTGGCTCTGGCCGTCGGCATGGACGCGCTCCAGGCGCGCTAGAGCCAGACGGTAGCGCCCGGGCGGCTGAGCGCTATTTCTCGATCAGGTTCCCTCGCGGGGTGACGATCGCGTTCGCCCCGCCCACGGCGGCGCTCTGGAGCTCGGCGAGAGCCGCCGGCTCGAGCGAGTTGCTGAGGGGCACCCATGGCCCCTCGACGTGGATCTGGCCGGCGGCAAGGTGCTCGGGGTCGAGTTGGTTGGCGGCGAAGACGACCGCGCATTCACCCGCATCGGGGTCGGCCGAGAGATGCGCGCTGCCTTCGTCGGGCATGTAGCCGACCTCGACGTCGCTGTAGCCGTGCGCAACCGAGTTGTGGCGGCCGAAGTCGATCGCCTGCTGGTCGGAGTTCCAGGTCTTCAGGCATTCGTCGGGCGCGGGCGCTGCGTCTCCCTCCTCGGACGGCCCTGACGCGCCGAGGAGGATGACGGCGACCAGCCCCGCCAGCAGGACGGCCGCAGCCACCGCGACCCCCAGGCGCGCTCGCGAAGGGCGCGGGGATGCCCCCGCGCGGCTCACTGGTTCGCCTGTGAAAGCAGGAAGAGGCCGAGCGAGGTGAACCCGACCATCAGCGCCAGCATCCAGTACTGGGAGCGGGCGGCGGTACGGGGGTCGCGATAGACGGTGAGCGCTCGGTCGTGACCAAGGGCCAGAGCCAGCACATGGCCGACGACCAAGGTGCCGACCTGGACGTACCAGACGCCCGTGGCGCTGATCAGCCCGTAGTCGATCCCGCTCGAGGCGGTGCCGAAGTAGTCGGACCCGTCACCCAGCGGGTCGGAAAGCAGGTAGGTGAACTGGGCCTGCTCCTGGAAGAGGACGAGGCTGAAGTAGTGGGCGACCAGGTAGGCGAGCGCGATGGTCACGAAGGCGTGCCCGAAAGCGCGCCCGAGACGGGCGAGCGACGGCGAGCCACGCACGGTGCGCATCCCCCACACGCCCGCCCAGTAGATCGCCGTCACCGCGGCAAGGGTGAGGGAAAGAAAGAGCGTATTCGTCACCCTGAGGGCGGCCGTAGGCCCGAGGCCGAGGTCGATCAGCCACTCAAAGGTGCTGTTCACTGGCCCGTTGAGCGCACCCTCTTGCGCCCCGTCGAAGGCGGTCCCGCCGATTGTGACCAGGACCAGCGCGACCGATCCCGCCGTGGTGCCAACCCAACCGCTCAGACCGGATAGCGGGCGGCGGAAGCCAAGCCGCCCTTCGCGTACCTCGACGGGCGAGATGCGGGCGAACATCCCGAAGTACACGGAGAAGGTCTCTCCGCGGCGCAGCCACGTCTCGGTTCCGAACAGCGACATGGCCGCGAACGTCAACGCCGAGTAGACGATTGTGGCGATTGCCACCGTGCGCGGGGTGAGGCCGATGGTCTGAAAGCCGCTCTGCCCGTAGACGAGTTCCAGCCAAAGGAAGGCGATCAGCCCCGCGACCGCGGGCCAGCGGCCGAGTCGCTCCGGATAGCGGAGGGGGGGCGCCGCGGTCTGGCCCGCCACCAGCTTGAACCCGGCCCCGACCGCGCGTGCGATCGCCCGCCATGGGTTGAGGGCACGGAACACGTCGCCCACCAGAACGCTGAGAGCGACGAGCCCGAGCCAGAAGGTGACGAAGACGAAGGTGACCGCGAAGTTACGGTCGGGTGCGTCGGTCCCCTTGAGACCCGCCCATACCGTCACCGCGAGCAGGAAGACGCCCAGCGCGCCGGCCAGAAGCTCGGTGAACGAGTTGACCAGCAGCCGCGAGAGCCAGCCAGGCGCCGGGCGCCAGTGCTCGTCCGCCAGCAACGTACGTCGCCAGGCCACGGTCATGGCGACGAAGGAGACGATCAGTACCAGCGACGCTCCCCACGCGAATAGCCACTCGGGGATCGGCAGGTCCTGCCTGCCGACCAGAGCGTGGGCGGCGGCCGGCTCCGGGAAGGCCAGTCCGATGGCGACCCCGGCGAGGATCGCCGGGGCGGCCACACGCGGGATCACGGGGCGCTCACGGGTTGACGGTAACCTCGGCGAGGGGCACCACCCGCGCCTCCAGCTCGACCTCGAACACACCCTCGATCGACGCCGGGACATCGAATTTGACGTCGCCACCGGCCTGGACATCCTTGGAGATGTCATAGCCGTGGAGGTGAACCTCGTCGGCCACGTCCGACTCGACGGTGAAGCGGATCCGCCCACCCTTTTCGAACGCCAGCTCTTGGACGCCTCCCACCGGCTGGCCCTCACGGACGACTATCGTCGGCACGTTCGCCACGTTGGGCTGCCGGTCGCTGCCGCGGCCGTCCCCCTGATCGGGCTCGGGGTGGTTCCCGGTGTTCGTCTGTGCTGCGGGTGATGTCGTCGACCCCCCCGAGGACGAGTCGTCCTCGCGCAGGATCACGAACAGGACAACGACGGCAGCAGCGGCGAGCGCCGCCACTGCCAGCGCCAGCTTTCTCGAGTGCATCCGGATCTCCTTTCGCCTCGCGGTCTTCTTCGTTCGCGATCTCGCGTCCGCCGGAGCCTTTCACGACCCCAGTCCGTTAGGGCAGCCTAACCTCCGGTCTGGGTCGGCACCCGCGGCTGGGCGACTCCTCGTTAGCCGTCGGTGGGCGGAGGGAACTTGCCCACCCCGGGAACGAAGCGGCCCACGCGCGCGGCGTAGTTGGCGTAGGAGCTTCCGTGGGTCGCGGCGAGGTAGGGCTCCTCGACCAACCGCACGTGCAAGTCAAGCCCGAGGGCCAGCACTCCGAACGCGGCGAGGCTCACGGGATTGGGGACGAGCAGCGCAACACCGGCGACACCGCAAGGGCGCCGAGGCCCATCCATCCACTCATGCCGGCGCCGCCACTGATGGGCGAGCGGCCGGTCCGTCGCGTGTGGACCCAGGTGCGAAGGCCGACGCCAAGGAGGCCGAACAGCGCCGAGAGGCCCAGCGAAACCCACGCCATGCCGCGATTCAACCAGTTGACCAGTCCCCGGCTCAAGCATGCGGCGGCAGTCGCCGATCCTTTAGGTAGGCAGGGTGAAGGTTGATGGGGGACCTCTACGAGGCGGCTTGCTCCAGCTGCGGCTATCGGGCTGAGGAGCTGCGGGACGGCGCCGGGATGGTCGGGACCTTCTTCGAGCCGATGATCTGCCGTGACTGCAGCGAGCTGGTCAGCGTCGTCACCGCGGACTTCTACAGCGGCCTTGGGCCGGAGCTGAACGCGTGCCCGCAATGTGGCGGGCATCGTCTGGCTGTGCTGCCGAAGCGCTCGCTGGGCGAGCAAGCCCTGACGGGCGTCTTCCGCTTTCGTCGCCACACCGAGTGCCCCCGCTGCGGCGACCGGCTGTCGGTCACCCCGATCGGCAACTGGGGATAGCGTCGAAATCGGGGCGCTGTCAGCTCTCGCGGAATGCCCATCTGATCCCTAGACCCGTGAGCAGGTAGAGGACGGCGGCGGCAATCCCGGCGAATTTCGCGATCGCGGCGACCAGCGAGATCTGCGGCCACGGCGAAGCCGGCTGGTCGAGGAGGGTGACGGTGAGGCCGACGTTCTCGACATAGTCGAATCCCGCGGCTGCGGTCGCCGCCCAGGCAGCCGCTATCCCCAGGGCGGCCAGCCGCTCTCGGCCGCGACGGCGAAAGGCAGCCGCCAAGGCGACGCAACCGCCCGCATACGCCGCGGCGTAAAGCGGGGCGTAGAGAAAATCCAACCCGGTGATGAAGGCACCGTTTCCGAGCACGCCATCCGCCTCCCACGAGCTGACGATTTCGCTGGCCCGACCAGGGCTGCCCGCGACCTCGAGCGGAATCGTCCCGCCGTGATCGCCGGCCCGTAGCGGGCCGTCGAGCAAGGTGAGAACCACCTGCAGGACGACGGCTGCGGCGACCACCCCCACAAGGGCAAGGCGACGCTTGCTCGCTGGCCAATGCTCAAGCGGGTGAGTCAGCACGCGCCGGGAGCTAGCGGGCCTCGGGGTACTCCGGCTGGATCACCGCGAAGGCTGCGCCCTGCGGGTCGGTGAAGGCCGCAAGGCGGCCGACCGGGATGTCCTGCGGACCGAAGACGAGAGCCCCGCCGTGCCGCTTGACGGTCTCGATTGCCGCGTCGGCGTCCGCGACGGCGAAGTAGACCATCCAGTGGGGGGGAATGCCGGGGGGCATGTCGTCTCCCATCACCATCGCCCCGGCGAGTCCCTCCTCCCACCTCTGTCCACCGACCTGCCACATCCAATACGGCGCGTCGGGTAGTGCCTCCTCGGACTGCTCGAGCTCCCAATCGAAGACCTTGCCGTAGAAGTCCTTGGCGGCGTCGAGGTCGGGCGTCGCAAGCTGGTTCCAGGTCCATGAGCCGACCTCGTTGACGAGTTGGGCGCCCTTGTGCTGCTTCTGCTGCATGCTGCATACGATGGCCCCGCTGGGGTCGGCGATCACGGCCATCCGTCCGGAGTCGGCGGGCAGATCGAACGGCCCGATCAAGACATTGCCGCCGGCCTGCCTCACCTTCTCGGCGGTCTCGTCGGCATCGGCCACCTTCACGTAGCTGGCCCAGGCCGGGGGCTGGCCTTCGCCCTGGAGGGGGCCATAACCGGCGACCTGCTTTCCATCCCGGAGGAAGAACGCGTAGCCCCCGGTCTCCTCGACCGGCCCTGCCGGCTGCGTTTCCCACCCGAGCAGCTCCCCATAGAGCTTGGCCGCCGCCTCCGGGTCGGAGGTGGCCAGGTCCACCCAGCAGAACTCGCCGGGCGCGTACTCGCTTCGTTCGCTCATCTTCTCCTCCGAGGGTGGTGCGGGGGCTGGTGGTCTGTGTCGGCCCGGCGAAGCGTATTCATCTCGTCAAAGCGGGCGCTCGAGCAACACGCGGCAGCCTTCCCCCGGGGCCAGCGTGACGTTGCGGATCTTCATTCGTTCGGGGCGCAGGTCGGGGGCGCTCAACTCTGCCCGCTCGAGGATCGCCCTGAGCACGACCCGCATCTCGTACTGGGCGAAGGCCGCGCCGATGCAGCGGCGCACTCCGCCGCCGAACGGGATCCAGGCGTAGTGGTCCACCTTCCCGTCGAGGAAACGCTCGGGGCGGAACTCGTGGGGGTCCGGATAGAGGTCCGCGCGGTAGTGGAGCGCGGCGATGGCGGGGAGGACGAAGGTGCCCGCCGGGAGCTCGTAGCCGCCGATGGTCGCGGTGGCCGTGAGCTTGCGGGCAACGTCCACGATCACCGGGCGCGCCCGCAGCGTCTCCTTGATCGTCGCGTCCAGGTAGCCGTCCTCGCCCGCCTCGATCGAGGCACGCAAGGTGGCCAATACCCGGGGCGTCCGGAGCACCCGCTCGAGCGCCCAGGCGAGCGCCGTGGCGGTGGTCTCGTGACCCGCGCCGACCACGGTCACGAGTTCGTCGCGAAGCTCCTCGTCGCCCATCGGGCTGCCGTCGTCGTGCGTGGCAGACAAGAGCAGCGAGAGGACGTCATCGCGCTCGCCGCCGCCCGCCTCGGCGCGGCGCGCGGCGATCTCCTCGTAGATGAACTCGTCCAGTGCGGCGCGGGCCCGCTGAAAGCGTGACCAGGGGCTGAAGCGGCCCAGGTCGCGGCGAAGGACGGGGAGTTGCGTGATCAGGTTGGCCCTGCGGGCGAATTCTCCGACGAGCGCAGAAGCCCGCCGGAAGCGCTCCTCGTCGCGGACGCCGAACACCGCCCGAAGGATCACCGCCAGCGTGATCCGCTGGGTGTGCGGGCGCAAAGCGAATGGCTGGCCGACGGGCCAGCTCGCCATGTCCCGCTGTGTGATCTGGCGGATCAGCTCGCCGTACCGGCTCACGCTCTCTCCATGAAAGGGCGGCAGGAGAAGCTTGCGCTGGCGCAGGTGTTCGTCCTCGTCGAGCGTCAGCACCGAGTTGGGACCGAGCGTGGGCTCGAGCACCGTTGCGTTGGCCTCTCCCGCGTGCAGCAGCGCGGGGTCACCGGTGAAGACCTGCTTGACGATCGCCGGGTCGGCCACGTAGACGATCCGGCCGAAATAGGGGAACGACAGGGAGAAGACGTCTCCGTGGCGGCGGCGAAGGCGCGCGAAGAAGCCGATCGGGTCGCGCGCGTAGAGGAGCCCCTGCAGGATTCCGGGCAGGCGCGAGCCTGGGGGGAGAGCCGGCGCGGCGACGGTTGGCTGGGGCCGGGACGCTACGTGCTCCATCTGCTCTCGACTCTACGCGACGCGGCGCGTAACCATCAGCCGCCGGCTGTGTGGCGGAGCCGGTCGATTGCTCCACCCGGGCGCTGATAGAAATGGTCCGGTGCGCCGTGCCCTGACCCTCTCCGGAACCCGCCGAGCGAAGTGGCTCGTCGTCTTGTTCTGGGTGGTCGTCTTCATGGGTCTCAACGCGGTGAGCATCTTCGACCGCTACGCCGACGCCGAGCAGAACCGGACCGTCGACTACCTGCCCAGTGGGGCGGAGTCGGTGGAGGTAATCGATCGAATCGACGAATTCCCCTCCGGAGAGCGCTTCGGCGCGGTCGTCGTGTATCGGCGCGATGGCGGTCTGACACCGCGCGATCGCGACCTGATCGCGGAGGACCGCAGGCAGTTGGAGCGGGTCGCGACCGCGGGCCGCCCGCCCCCACCGGAGATCTCGCGGGATCGCACCACCGCCCTCAACCTGGTGCCGTTCAAGCCGACGGGCGAGGGCGACATCGTCACCCGCGACGTCGACCGCGTGCGGGAGGCGGTCGACGGGGCCCCGCCCGGGTTGCAGCTCGAGGTGACCGGGCCGGCTGGGTTTGCCGCCGACGCCATCGAGGTGTTCGACTCCATCAACGGGACCCTGCTCGCCGCCACCGCGCTGCTCGTCTTCGTGTTGCTCGTACTGATCTATCGCAGTCCGATCTTCTGGCTCATCCCCTTCTTCTCGGTCATCGTCGCCGAGGTGAGCTCACGCGGACTCGGCTACCTGCTGTCCGAGCTGGGCGTGACGGTGACCGGACAGACCTCGTCGATCCTGACGGTGCTGGTCTTCGGAGCGGGTACCGACTACGCCCTGCTGATCGTGGCCCGCTACCGCGAGGAGCTTCGCCGCCAGGAGGACAAGCACGCTGCGGTAGCGACTGCGATGGCAACCGCGGGTCCCCCAGTCGTCGCGTCGGCCGCCACGGTCATGGCAGCCTTGCTGTGCCTCTCGTTCGCTCAGGTGAACGGCACTGCCGGGCTGGCCCTGATCGGCGCGATGGCAATCGGGCTTGCCATGCTCGTCATGTGCACGCTGCTCCCTGCGCTGCTGGCGGTCTTCGGCCGGCGCGCCTTCTGGCCCTTCATCCCGCACTACGGCGATGAGGGCGCTGACGCCACGCACGGCGTCTGGCGCCGGATCGCGGAGCGGGTCGGGGCCAAGCCGCGGCGCGTCTGGGTCAGCGCGGCCGTGGCGCTAGGTGTCATGTGCATCGGGCTGATCTTCTTCAGCACCAACCTCACGACGGGCAACCAGTTCCGCGACGAGGAGAGCTCCACCCGCGGCCAGGACCTCGTAGAGCGCGCCTTCCCTGCCGGAGCGAACGTCCCGAACACCGTCCTCGTGCCGAATCCGAATCTGGCGCCCGATGTGCGCGCGGCGCTCGTCGCCCGGCCGGAGGTGGCGCTCGTGGGGCCGATCGAGGAAGGCCGGCCCGGGGCGCGATTCGACTTGGCGCTCAGCGCCGACCCCTATTCGACGGAGGCGTTCGACCAGATCCCCGAACTGCGGGATGTCGCGCGAGACGCCGGGGGACAGGACGTCCTGATCGGCGGCCCCACGGCCGAGGAGCACGACCTCAGAGAGGCGGCGCAACGCGACAACCTGGTCATCGTGCCCCTCGTGCTGCTGGTGGTCTTCCTGGTCCTGGCCGTCCTGCTGAGGGCGGTTGTGCTGCCAGTGATCCTGATGACCACGGTGGTGCTGTCCTTCTTTGCCGCCATGGGCGTCGGGTCGTTCTTCTTCGAGTTCGTATTCGACTTCCCCGGCGCCGATCCGTCGCTGCCGCTGTGGGCCTTCGTGTTCCTGGTAGCGCTTGGGGTCGACTACAACATCTTCCTGATGGCGCGCGTGCGCGAGGAGGCGCTGCGCCACGGCACCCGCCCGGGGATGCTCCGCGGACTGGCGGTCACCGGTGGCGTCATCACCTCCGCCGGGATCGTGCTCGCGGGGACCTTCAGCGTCCTTGCCTCGCTGCCGCTCGTCTTCCTCACCGAGATCGGCTTCGTCATCGCCTTTGGGGTCCTCCTGGACACGTTCGTGGTGCGCTCGTTGCTGGTGCCGGCCCTGGTCTTCGACATCGGCCCGAAGGTGTGGCTGCCTTCGACGCTGGCGGCCTCGATCGAACGCCGTCTGCCGGCCAGGCCGGAGCCCGAGGAGCCCGAGCCCGCCGGCACTCCTCGCTAGCCGGGCCTCACAAGTCGGCGATCCGCCGCCGCCAGACGTGCGTGCGGGGGTTTTTTGAGACAGCCTTAGACGTCAACGACGACCTTGAAGCCGCCGTAGATCATCCGCTTCATGTCGGAGGGCATCGCCTCCGGGTCCATGTCGGCCAGGCGCGGGTCCTTCATCACCTTGGCGTTGACGCGGTCGCGGTGCGCACGAGACTTGAACACGATCCACGCAAACACCACCGTCTCGCTGGGCTTGCGCTTGACGCTGCGCGGGAACGACGTGACCTTTCCCATCGGCACGTCGTCGGCGACGCACTCCCGGTACTCCAGCGCACCGTGCTCTTTCCAGATCTTGCCCGCCTTGCGCGCGATGCGGCGGTAGGCATCGACCTTGCGCTTCGGAACCGGCACAACGAATCCATCGACGTACTGGGCCATACGAGATCTCCTTCTGTTGCCGGATGGTTGATCGTACCCCTGAGACTGCGGTGTGGCCCTAGACTCATCGCCCCTTTGCCGCCCTTTGGTGCGGCTGGTCGATCTCCGAGAAGCGTCCGGCCTGATAGCCGCGGCGCTCGCCGAGCCGCGCGAGGGCGGGGAAGAGGAGCCGCTGCAAGAAAGGCGGCGGCATCGGTGGGAAAAGGAGCACGACCATGTCGCGGTAGTGGCGCGCCATGACCGCGCCCATGAGCAGGGCGCGGAGACCCTTCGGGACCCCGTGCCGGGTGATCCTGCCTGCCCGGCCGAGAGCCGCGGCGTCCTCCAGGAACTCCTGTAGCGACGACGGCGGGCGAGCCTCGCAGACCATGTGGACATCCTCGTCGCCCCGGTTGCGGTAGGCGTGGCGAACGCCTGCCGGGACCATGACCACCTCGCCGGGGGAGGCGGGCTGCCACCTCCGGTCGGCCAGGAACCTCGGCTGGCCGGCCAAGACCTTGAAGCGTTCGTCCATGGCTGGGTGGATGTGTGGTGTCACCCCGCCGCCGGGGTCGACCCAGGTCTCGACGTGGAGGACTTCGGCGCCGTCCTCGTCCGTCGTCCGCCGAAAGCTGAATCGCTGCCTGAGAACCGGATCCTCAACCACGCGCTCGGGCATGTCGCCTCCTTGTCGTCATCGTCGTGACGAGAGGTGTTCTACCCGCATATTCTGCTCAGCATCACTCCCGACGCCGGCAGCCCCCCGCTTGTGTGTCCATCCTCACACCGAGCGGGGGGAAGGCTGCGGGAAGCTAGGGGGGTCGATCAGGAGGAGATCGCGATGTCTTCAGGGATTCCACCGGGTCCGTCGTATCCGTCCTTGATCCAGAGCATCGGGTTCTGGAAGCGGCCGCTTGGCTTCCTCGAACGCTGCCGTGCTCGCTACGGCAAGAGGTTCACGATTCGTCTGCCGCTGGCGCCGCCCTTCGTGATGATCTCCGACCCCGACGAGATCAAGGAGGTCTTCACGGCGCCGCCCGACGTACTTCACCCCGGCGAGGGAGCCCGGGTGCTCGAGCCCGTGGTCGGGACGAGCTCGGTCATCCTTCTCGATGAGGGTCCGCACATGGAGCAGCGCAAGCTCATGCTTCCCGCCTTCCACGGCGAGAAGATGGAGCGTCTCAGCGATCTGATCGCGGAGGTGGCCGAGCGGGAAGTGGCGAGTTGGCCGCGTGGAGAGCCGATCGAGCTCGGGCCTCGCCTTCAGCAGCTGACGCTGGAGATCATTCTGCGGGCGGTGTTCGGCCTCGATCCGGGCGAACGCCTCGACGCGCTCCGGGAGCGTCTGTCCGCGATGCTCGCCTTCGGGGACCGGCCGATCAGCCTGCTGCCCCCGCCCCCCGGGTTCGTGGCGAGTGTGCTCGAGCGTCACGGCCCATTCGCCGGCTTCCTGCGCTTGCAGGAGGAGGCCGACAAGCTGATCTTCGAGCTCATCGACGAGCGACGGGGCGAGGAGGCCGAGCGGGACGACATCCTCAGCATGCTGCTCGATGCGCACCACGAAGACGGATCCCCGATGTCGGCGCAGGAGCTGCGCGACGAGCTGATGACGTTGCTGGTCGCCGGCCATGAGACCACCGCGTCGACGTTGGCATGGACTTTCGAGCGCGTGGTACGTCTTCCGGACGTCATGGCACGGCTGACCGACGAGATCGCTGGCTCGGACGGGGATGCCTACATCACGGCAACGGTGCAAGAGGCGCTTCGGCGCCGGCCCGTGCTGCCCAATTCGGCCCCGCGCCTGGTCAAGCGACCGATCGAGGTAGGGGGCTGGAGCTACCCCACGGACGTCTGCCTGGTTCCCAACGCCTACCTGCTCCACCACGATCCGGAGATCCATTCGGATCCCTACGTGTTCCGGCCCGAGCGTTTCCTGGACGACCCGCCTGGCACGTACACGTGGATCCCATTCGGTGGCGGGCGGCGGCGGTGCATCGGCGCCAGCTTCGCGATGCTCGAGATGAAGATCGTGATTCGCAGCATGCTTCAGGCCCAAGCCGTGGAGCCGGTTGCCCGGCGGCCGGAACGCGCCAGGCGCCGCAACATCACGATCACGCCCGACTCAGGGTCGCGCGTCACCTTGTCCGCGCCGCAAGGCCGGCCGGTCGCCTCACCGACGTCTTGAGATCGAGTGTGGGATTGGGGACCGTATGGGTACCCAATCACGCACTCGACTGTCGCCCTCGACCGGCCGTCGCCAGCCGCGTCGCCGTCGGTCGACTGGCAGACTGGGGGCGTGGAAGAGCGCTCGTCGTTCTCCGACCTTCCGCCGGCGGTCCAGGTGCAGCTGGCGGTCATTGGGCCGCTGCTGTTCGGGGCCGTAGTCGCTGGGCATCATCGGGGCTCACGAATTCAGGGGGAACGCGGCACTCGCGCCCGGGCCGCTGAGGAGCGAGCGGCGCGAGGGGGAATGAGCCCGTGACGCTTCCGCCCGGACCAGCGGCCCCGCCGGCCGTCCAGACCCTCAAGCTGGCTGTTTCGCCCGATCGAGTTCATGAACTCGTGCCGCCGCCGCCACGGCGACGCCTTCAGCGTCACCTTCCTGGGCTTTCAGACGCCGATGGTGATGGTGTCCGACCCCGAGGCGATCCGGGCGCTCTACCGGGGTCGCGAGAACGGCCTGCCCCCGGGGCGCAGCGCCACCCTGGAGCCCATCCTGGGGCGCGCGCTCGGTCCTGCTGCTCGAGGGCGACGAGCACCTCGCGCGGCGGCGGCTGATGCTTCCCCCGTTCCACGGTGAGCGGATGCGCGCCTACGAGGGGATCATCGCGCAGCTCGCCGCCCGCGAGATCGACACCTGGCCCGCCGGCGAGACATTCGCGATCCACCCGCGCATGCAGGCGCTGACGCTCCAGGTGATCCTGCGCGCCGTCTTCGGCGTCAGCGACCCAGCGCGCGTCGCCCGGCTCCGGGCCCTGCTCGCCGACCTGCTCGCCCAGACCTCCTCGCCGCGGCTTCAGCTGCGGGTCCTGCTCGCCCGGCGCTTCGGGGGGCCCGACCCGCTGGCCGCGCTGAAGCGCCGCCTGGCCGAGGTCGACGAGCTGCTGGCCGCCGAGGTCGCCGAGCGGCGCGCCGACCCGGACCTGGCAAGCCGCGAGGACATCCTCTCGCTGCTGGTCGCGGCCCGCTTCGAGGACGGCGAGCCGATGAGCGACGCGGAGCTTCGCGACCAGCTCATGACCCTGCTGCTCGCCGGCCACGAGACCACGGCGACGGCGCTTGCCTGGACCTTCGACCTTCTTCTGCGCCACCCGGCGGCCCTCGTGCGCCTGCGTTCCGAGGTGGACGCCGGCGAGGAGGCCTACCTGCGGGCGGTGATCGCCGAGTCGCTGCGCCTGCGCCCGGTGATCCCGCTCGCCGGGCGCCGCCTGCGAGGCGAGCTGCGCGTGGACGGCTTCACGCTGCCGCCGGGCACCGACGTGACCCCGGCGATCTGGCTGACGCACACCCGGGAGGACCTCTACCCGGCAGCCGCTCGAGTTCAGGCCCGAGCGGTTCCTCGACGAGGCCCCCGAGACCTACGCCTGGATCCCGTTCGGCGGCGGGGTTCGCCGCTGCCTGGGCGCCTCGTTCGCCGAGTTCGAGATGCGCGTGGTCCTGCGCGAGACGCTTCGTCGCTGCGAGCTGCGGGGCGCGCGCCGCCGGCCCGAGGGGATCGCGCGACGCAACATCACCTTCTCGCCACGGCGCGGGACGCCGGTGGTCGTCAGCCCGGTGCCGAGCGGGCCCGCAGCGACAACAGGACGCTGATCACAAGCACCAGGATCGCCGCGCCGAGGAAGCTGACGAAACCGATCGGCGTCACCCCGGCGATCCCGAGCACGATCATCACCCAGCCCAGCCACTTCGGCAAAGCTCCGCTGCGGATGACGGAGATCCCCGTCGCCCACAGGAAGGCCAACACGCCGAGCATGATCGGCAGGAAGTCGTTGTCCCAGAGAGCCTGCAGCGCCTGCACCGCGATCGGATCGATGTCGTCCGCGGCCTCGGCGAGCGCGAACGAGATCGTGCCATCGATCGCGAATCCAAGCCCGACGAGCACCAGGCCGATGAACGAGACCAGCGACAACATCTCACCTTCGCCAGCCGGCGGCGTGCAGCACCTTGCGCAGGTAGGCGCCGAAGAAGATCAGGAGGAGCGCTTGCGCCGACGCCGAAGATCGCACCGATCTGGACGGAGTCCTTGTTGTCGAGGTAGAAGTCGACGACCTCGTTCACTGGCTCGTCCGCGGCCTTGGGCTCGCCGCCGATCAAGAAGCCGGCGATCCCGACCAGGACAAACGCGACACCGGTGAGCGGCGCCAGCCACTCCTTGCTGCGATCCATTGGCTCTCCTTTCCGCGCATCCGCGCCGCGCGGGCAGTTCCCCTCGCTCCAGTGGAAGGGTCGGCGGAAGTGTGCACCTCTGGTCGGATGTTCAGCGGTATCGTTTGCGAGCGTGAGGAGGCTCCTCGTAATTGCGTTCCTGCTCGCCGCGGCGGTCCTTCCCGTCCAGGCTGTCGCACATGACTCGCGCGCCGGAGCCATCAAGGGAGCTGTGTACGACGCGACCTGCTACGGGCCGTGCCAGTATCCGCCGCCGCCTCCGAAGCTATACACGCACGACAACTTGGTGGTGACGGTGCGCAGCCTTCCGAGCCGCGAGCTGGTCGCCAAGCTCCACCCGAGGGAGGGTCGTTTCCGGGTATGGGCCCGGCCCGGTGCTTATCGCGTCCGGGCGCTCATCCGCGACGGCGGGTACTGCTGGGAGGGCGAGGCCAAGGACGTGAGGGTGGTGGCGGGTCAGACCACCGGGGTCCGGCTTCGCGTCTACAACTCCTGCATCCTTTGAGCCGCGCCTTCCCGGCCCCTGATCAGCGCACGAGCACGCCCCACGCCGCCGCGGGAGCCGCGTAGGAGCCGTCGTCGTTGCGGTAGGGGGCGACGTTCTCCATGATCGCCTCCCGGGTCGCCTCCCGCTCATCGTCGGGCAGCCCGTTGACCAGGCGGGCGAGTGGCCCCGCCAGGCGGACGAGCGCATCCCACAGGTCGTCGGAGTCCGCGTAACGGAATTCGAACGCGATCTCCTCCAGCTCGGGCTCACCGAAGCCGGCTCCCGCGACCAGCTCGCGGATCCGGTCGGGGTCACCCAGGGCGAAGATCCCCGGCATTCCCGGCTCGGGAGCAGGCATCTGGCCCCGCTCGACGAGCGTCATCCCGGGGATGGCTGCCCAGGGGTTGCGGTCGGGGGTCTGCCAGACGGCGAAGGCCAGCGGGCCGCCTTCGCGCAGGACCCGCCTGGTCTCCTTCAGCGCCGTCGCCGGGTCGGCCATCAGCATGTAGCCGAAACGGCAGACCACGCCGTCCACGCTGTCGTCGTCGAGGTCCATGCTCTCGGCGTCCAACACGCGGTACTCCACGTTCGTCAGGCCGTGGGCCTCGCCGAAGCGACGGGCGACGTCCAGCATCTCCGGCGAGAAGTCGGTCGAGATCACGCGGCCCTGCGGGCCCACGCGCTCCGCGGCGTGAAAACCCAGGTCGCCCGTCCCGGCGGCGATGTCCAGGATGGTCTGGCCCGGCTGCGGGTCCGCCTTCTGCACCAGCCAGTCGTTGACTCCGCCGGTGATCTCCATCAGCCAGTCGCGCCGGTCCTGCCAGCCCGAAGCCATCTGCGCCCAGGTCTCGCGGCTTTGCTCGCGGTAGGCATCGAGGTCGATCTCCACGCTTCACCTCCTGTTCGTCGCTGTCCCCCGCGACGCTAACTGGTCCGCCCGGTGGGCGAAAGTGATGTTGAGCACGCACGCGTTGAGCGTGCTCAACCCCGCGCGAACTGTCCGTGGAAACCAAAGGGGATGTGGTGCGGAACCTCGGCTCGGGCCAGCTCGTCGAGAGAGCGGGCGTCGAGCACGAGCAGGAAGGAGTTGCCCTTGCGGCCGTCGAGGACGATCGACAGCAGCACGCCTTCGCCCTCGTCATCCGCGTCGGGGGCCGCGACGAACACCGGCTCGCCCGGGAAGCAGTTCTCCTCGGACCATGTGGTTGAGCGGCGCTCGACCACATCGGCCTTGACGATCCGGTCGAGCCAGCCATGACCGATGCCGAGACCCCACACGTAGCGATAGGGGCGTTCGTTGCACCTCCCGTAGTTGATCCGCGGCAGCTCGAGGGACTCGTCGATCAGCCGTTCGCTGGTCACGCTTCCCGCCTCGGGCGAGATACGGAAGCGCTCCAGATAGCCCGGGGCGACCGGTTTGCCCGCCCGCAGCCTTTCCAGGTAGAGGTCCTGGACGATGCCTGCGTCGGGGAAGGTGCAGATGTCGACCACGACCTCGCCATCCTCCTCGTAGGAGTTGACGTGGTGGAAGGCGAAGCGGGCGTCGGTCTCGAACGGCCCGATGCCGTTCCCGGTCGCGCGGTCGAAGAGGTGGAACTTTGTCCCCAGCTCGGGCTTCCAGCGGTAGTTCTCGATGTAGGGTCGGCCGCTGAACGCAAGCCGCGGCGGGTTGACCACGAACGGGAACTCGGCCAGCACGAGCCAGCGCTGGGTGAGCCCGAAGGAGTGCATGTACGCGGGCTCGCGGACCGGCTTCGTCGCGATCACCTCGGGCTGTCGAGCTGCCAGGACGCAGCAGAAAGAACCGGTAGCTGGTCCGCGGGCCGAGCTTGGCGGCGTAGTTCAGCATCCCCTTGGTCGCGCGGTCCATGTGCGGGTGGGCGGTGGACAGTTGCCCGGGCGGCTTGTAGGGAACGCCCGCCGTAGCGAGGGTTTCGGCGTCGAACTCGACCGGGATCGGGGTCTCGGTCATCGAGATGAAGCGCTGGCCGAGCTTCGTGAGGTTGACGTTGGCGTTGTCGGTCAGCTTCGGCGAGAACATCGCGCTCACCCGCGCAAACAGCGAGCGGCAGGGGTCGGTCGCGAACTCGGAGTAGGCGATCCTGCCGTGGTCGCGCGCCGCCCGGTAGGCACGGCTTTCGAGGAAGCGGTTCGCGTACGACACGCCGCCCTCCGCGAAGGAGAAGCGGTGGAGCATCGCAAAGCCATCGAACCAGTGGTTCATGGCACGGCCGCCGACGTCCCACTTCGCCGGGCCGGTGCGAATCAGAGACCCCTGGAGCCAGCGCGGAAGCTCGCCCTCCACCGGGAGGCCGTCAACGTGCGTCTCCTCGTCGAGCGAATCGAAGCCGCGGTGGGCGGTGGCGACGGGAGTGCCGGTGACCGTGCTCATCATGCCTCCTGAATCTTTGACCGAATTGTTCGCTAACTGTATGCACTGACGCCCATGACGACCCTCGAGACCAGCGGCCTGCGGGACGGATATGCCGAGCTCGGCGACGTGCGGTTGCATTACGTGGAGGCGGGCGAAGGGCCCCTTGTCGTTCTGATTCATGGGTTCCCTGAGTTCTGGTTCAGTTGGCGCTTCCAGATTCCGGCGCTGGCGGCAGCCGGGTTCCACGTCGTCGCGCCCGATATGCGTGGCTACAACCTCTCGTCGCGCCCGCGAAGCGTCACGGACTATCGCTCCGACCGGGTGGCCGCTGACGTCGGCAACCTGATTCGCGAGCGCGGGGCCGACCGCGCCTTCCTCGTCGGCCACGACTGGGGCGGATGGATTGCCTGGGCGACCGCGATCAACCATCCGGAGGTCGTGGAGCGCCTGGCCGTGCTCAATGCCCCGCACCCGCGCCGGTTCCTGCGTGGTCTGCGGCGGCCGCGCCAGCTAGCCAGGTCCTGGTACATGCTCTTCTTCCAGCTACCGTGGCTGCCGGAGCGCCTCGCGCGTGCAAACCGCTGGGCACCCTTCCGCTTCGCCTTCGACCGCGACGCGCGGCCGGAGGCCTTCACGGAGCAGCAGATCGAGCGCTACGTCGAAGCATGGGGCCAGCCCGGTGCCCCGACGGCGATGATCAACTACTACAGGGCGGCGTTTCGCCAGGCACGCCGGCCCAGGGAGCGGCCGGGCCAGGTCCAAGCCCCGACGCTGGTCATCTGGGGTGAGCGCGACCGCTACCTTGGCGCCGAGCTGGCGGACCCTGACCGAGCCGACGTCCCCAATTTGGAGCGCGTCGCACGCCTTCCCGACGCCTCGCACTGGGTGCAGCACGATGAGCCCGAACTGGTCGGGCGGCTGCTGATCGAGTTCTTCTCGGGTGAGGACGAGGAGGAGCGGCGCGGCGAGCCCGACGCTGGCTAGGGTCGCAGCCGGACCGGCAACGTCTTGAGCTGGTTGATGAACGGCGACTCCACGTACTCGGGCGTGCCCGCGAACTCCATCGCGGGGAAGCGCGCCAGCGTTTCCTCGAACAGGATCCGCAATTCGAGGCGGGCGAGCGCGGCACCCAGGCAGAAGTGGCGGCCGCCGGCGCCGAAGGCCTGGTGCTCGGGGTTGCGAGTGACGTCGAAGCGGTCAGGGTCCTCGTAGCGGGACTCATCGCGGTTCGACGACACGTACCACATGACGACCTTCTCGCCCTCGCGGATCGGCTGTCCGTCCAGCTCGGTGTCTCGTGTTGCCGTGCGGCGGAAGTGAGCGAAGGCGGGGAACATTCGCAGCGACTCCTCGACCGCGCTGGGGATGAGCGACGGGTCATCCAGCAGGCGTTGCCGCTGGTCAGGGTGGTCCAGGAGCGCCCGCATGCCGCTGCAATAGGTCGCCTTCGTGCTGTCGTTGCCGGCGGCGACCAGGAGGAAGAACCCCATCACGATCTCGTGCTCCTCCAGCCGTTGGCCGTCCACCTCGGCATGGACCAGCACACTCGTCAGGTCGTCGGTGGGCCGCTCGCGACGCTCGGCGATCAGCCGCCGGCAGCGCTCGAAGATCTCGGGAACGTCGCGCTCCATGACGGACTGGGTCCCCTCCGGATTGAGGTCCGGGTCCCCCGCGCCGAGCGTGGTGTTCATCAGCCGCGCCCAGATCTCGTCGTCTGAGGGCGGAATCCCCATGAAGCTGCCGATCACGCGCGAGACGACCGGTTGAGCGACGTCTGTGACCAGGTCGCACGTTTCGCTGGCGGCCACCCGGTCCAGGACGCCGACGGTGATCGCCCGGATCGCCTCCTCGTGCTCGGCGATCCGCTTCGGTGTGAAGCCGCGCTGGAAGAGCATCTTGAGCCGGTCGTGCTTGGGCGGATCCATGCCGATGAACATCGCCCGTGTCAACTCGAGCGGCATGACCGCGTCGGTCAGCGCCGTCACCCCGCCCAACTCGGAGGAGTAGGTCTCCCAGTCGTGACTGACCTCGTGGACGTCGTCGGCCGTCGTGACCGACCAATAGCCAGCCTCCTCCGGATACTCCGTGATCCGCGCGGTCCAGTGGACCGGGCATTCCGTTCGCAACCGCTTGAACAGCTCGTACGGAGGCCCATCGGGCCACTGCTCGCGCTCGGTGACGAGGAGTTCCTCGAGCGCGGTGTCGGCGGACGCGGTGGTTTCAGGGTCAGGGGGTGCGGGCACTGCTGCGAGCCTAGCGCGAACGCAGCGCCGCCGCACGGGTCTCGCCTCACGGGCCGGCGCGCTGCGCCCCTAACGCGGGCTCAGTGCCGGCGACGGATCCTGAACAACCACGAGGCGGGGGTTTGGTCCTTCATGCCGTTGCGAACCGCTCGAACCTTGAACCGGTAGCGGCCGGGCTTGAGGCGCCGGAACTTCTGCGGCGATCGACAGCGGGACCACCCCCCGGTGTAGTGGCACTGAAACGTGGCGCCGCGGATATTGGAGGTGAAGTCGAACCTGACTCTGCGCTTGCGCGTTCGACGCCTTGGATGGCGGGTGATGATGGTGTTCGGCGCCGGCTGGGCGACCGGAGGGGCGACCGTGAAGGATCGGATCTCGCCTTCGGTCACGTAACAGTCGTCGGGTTCGGCGGAGCAGTCGAAGCGCTCGACGATCCAGTAGTAGGTCCCCGGCCTCTCATTGATCGTTTCGGCCAGCTGATACTCGTAGATGCCCCCACCGACCGAGGTGGGCCGGGCGAGCAGGTAGCGATTGGCGAAGGTCCCGTCGGGACTCAGGTCGGTGCCCTTGGAGAACTCGATGGAGATGTGTGTGCCGTCGCGCGCATAGGAAGGGACGTCGTGAACCGTGAAGGTCCTCTTGCCGCCGTAGGGAATGGTGGCGGCGTCGGCTGGTGAGGCCTGGGTTGGCGGTCTCAGCGGGTCGACCGTCCAGCGACCGAACGGGGCCGAAGCAGTTGGGGTCGGCGATGACGCAGTCGTGGTAGACCGCCTGCCAATAGTAGGTGTCCGGCTTGTTGGGCCAGTTCGTGTCGGAGCCCGGTCCCGCCTCATAGAGGACGGGGGGAACGCTTCCATTGGGACCGGCCCAGAAGCTGTCGATCGGGCTCGCGAGCACCCCGTCGGAGCCGGTCCCCGCGTCCCTCGAGACGTAGAAATCCATGCGGCCGGGCGAGGGAATCACGCCGGTCCGTGCCCGGAAGTCGATCTGGTCAACGCGCGCGGTGACCGTCCTTCCGTCGGTGGGCGTGAGCGGAATCGGGTCGGCAAGCGCCTCCGGGGCGCCGGCCAGCGCCAGGCCCGCGACGGCACCGACGATGGCCAGGCGGACTTTTGCGATACGGCTCAAATCAGCCTCCCCATCAGGAGCCGCTGGGGCCGGGTAGGGGGTTGACGGGGGGCGGCAGGGAGGAGACGGGCCCTGGCCCAGGCTTCGGGTCGGGCTGGGGCTTCGAAGCGGGCCCGGCGTCCGGAGCGGGCGCGGGTGCGGGAGCGGGAGCGGGAGGAGCGGCGGGCGCGACCGGGGCGGGCGCCGTTTCGTATGCGGGCTCGGGGGGTGGAGGCGGCACCGCAGACACAGTCATCGCCGTCCGGTCAGCTTTGCGACCCTCGCCCCCGTGGCGGCGCTGGCGGGCGTCACGGTCCCGGCCTGACTGCGATTCGCGCGCCCGCTCCGCCAGCGCCGCGCGGGGCTCGGGCACGCTCGCGACAACAGGGCTCGCGGTGACGACTTTCGGAGACCCGCCGCCGCGGGTCTCGGCGAAGAGCGTGCCCACCCCGACGATCAGGAACGCGGCCGCGACGGCCGCGTTTGGCCTGAGGGGCCCAAAGCTTGCCCAGGGCCACGCCCGCTTCCCGTGGCCGGTGGTCTCCGTGGTCGCCCGCGTGGCCTGCCCCTGCTCGGAGTTCCCGGCAGCCTCCCGCCCGTGTTCGAATTCCAGCCTCCACTCACCCTTGGCCCGCGCGAACCGGCTCAGGATGCGGTTTCGCTGCCGCGTCGCGTCCGCTGCAGCGCTCGCCAGGGTGCGGGCGGGCAGCCGGGCGGCGAGTCGGTCGCGCTGATCCGCGTAGAAGGTGAGCGCGGTGCCGATCTCGACCATTGGCCCGGAGCCCCAGGGTCGAGCCCAGTCCGCGGGCATCTCACCGCCTGCAGTCCCGTGGGGCGGTGATGGGGGGCCAGCCTTGGGGTCGACGCGCCCCGCAAGGTGCTCGTACTCGAGCCGGATCAGCATCGTGACCAGGATCAGGTCGCGGTAGCGATCACCGTGGTACCGGTAGGGCCGGCAGAGGCCCGCCGCCACCGCCCGACGCTCGCGCTCGAGGATCAAGAACGCAGCCGTGTTCGCACGCGTCAAGGGATCATCCGCGCGGCGCCCCTCGGCCGGGATTTGCGCCGCGAGCTGCTCGGCGCGGGCGCGCTCGAATGCGGCCACCATCTTCCGGTGGAGCTCTGGCGGCATCGACTCTGGCGGCACCGCCATCGCCCGTTTGGGCTCGGTCTTCATCTGAAGGCGCGTGGCGACGCGCCAGAGCTGTTTCGCTCTCAATACCAACTCCCGGGGAAGCCTGCGGAGGCCTGTTAAATGGCTGCGCCGCCCGCCATCACCAGTCAGCAGTCCAGCGTCCGTTCAGGGGCCGTCCATCTACATCCGTACTAACTCTTCGCGAGTCTACCCCGGTTATGGCGCCCAGTCGATACCTGAAAACGTGGGGGATGCCGTGACGACCTGGGGAATGCCGCTCTATGCGACAACTTTCGCGAGGTTCGGGTGCGCCGAGGGGATGGCGCCGGGTGTCCAGCGATCCCAGGGGCGGTTGCAATGTTAGGTTCTTGTTTAGAACCGGCGAATGTGGTCCTAGCGTCCTGTTAGCATGCTGCGACCTTCCCGCTGAATCCCCGCCACATATCGCGGGGATCGGGGGACCCAGATCCCACCACTGGGGCGAATCGCGGGGCAACCCGCGTAGCGCCTAGCCCTTTCGGCGCGAGCCCGTCAGCTAACCCCGTAAGCGACAGAGAGGACAGTGATGGAAGGCCGGACCCTCCGCCGTCAGGCGGACCCGCAGACCCATCGGCAGATCGCTGGGCCCGGCGGCAGGGCGACGACGATTCAGAAGCTGGTCGGCACGACAGTCGCGATCATCGCGGCCGCGTTGCTGGCCTCGACGCTGATGCTGGCCACGGCGTCGGTCGCCGACATCGGCGTGGCGAGCGCCGAGGCCGCGAAGTGCAGGTGGGCTCAGGCGGCCCCGCGCCGTGTGTCCCGCAAGCACGCCCGGCACGCGGTCCTATGCCAGATCAACAAGAGGCGGCGCAGCCACGGGCTGAAGGGCGTCAAGGCGAAGCCCTCGCTCCGCAAGGCGGGGAAGCGGCACTCCAAGTACATGCTGCGCCACGGCTGCTTCGCGCATCAGTGCCCTGGCGAGAAGAACCTGGTGGCGAGGATCCACGCGACGAGCTATCTCCCATGCAACTGCAGCTGGCGCGTGGGTGAGACCATCGCCGCGGCGGCGAAGAGACGGGGGAGCCCAAGAGCCATCGTCAGGGCCTGGATGCACAGCCCCCCCCATCGACACGTGCTGCTCGACCGGCGGCTCAAGAATGTGGGAATCGGGCTGGTCTGGGGAAGCCCCGGGAACCGGGGTGCCAAGGCGGCCACTTACACCGCGGATTTCGGTTACAGAAGCAGATAGAGCCTTGCGGGGGTCGCGGTCCGCGCGGGGCCGTGATCCGCAAGCATGCCGCGAATGCCCGAGGCCGGTGAGCGGGTCACGGCACGCGAGCTGGTGGTGCTCGTCGCGGGGGCCTGCCTGCTCGCGGTGGTCATGCACTGGCCGCTCGTGCTGCACCTGGGACAGAACATTCCCAAAGACCTCGGTGATCCCCTGGCCCAGTCGTGGCAGGCGGCCTGGGACGGCCACGCCCTCGCTCACCAGCCGCTCGACTTCTTTCAGTCCAACCAGTTCTGGCCCTTCGACGACACGCTCGCCTTCTCCGACGCCCTCGTCGGCTATGCCCCCGCCGGGCTTCTTGGCTCGGGTCCGGAGGCCGCCGTGGTCCGCTACGACCTGCTCTTCCTGTTCGCCTACGCCCTGGCGTTCGCCGGCGCCTATCTGCTGGCGCGCGAGCTCGGGCTCGGGTGGGGGGGAGCGGCGGTTGCCGGGGCGGCGTTCGCATTCGCCCCTTTCCGGCTGGAACAGGACGGCCACATGCACGTCATCTCCAGTGGGGGGGTCCCGCTGGCCTTCGCGCTCGGTCTGCGCGGCTACCGCCTCCGCCGGCCGGGCTGGGTGGTCGTCGGATGGGCGATTGCCGCCTGGCAGCTGTCTGTCGGCTTCACGCTTGGCTTGCCGCTCGCCTATCTGCTGGCCACGATCGGGCTGATCGCCGCGGTGGTCTGGCTACGCAGGGGCCGTCCGCGCCTCGACCGCGGACTGGCGGTGGCGACCGTCGCCGGTGCGGCGATTCTCTTCGCCACCGGGTTGGTGCTCAGCCGGCCGTATTTGCGGGTGGCCGACGCCCATCCAGAGGTGCATCGCACGCCGGCGAACGTCGAGCAGTACTCGGGCCCTCCGTGGATCTTTCTCGTCGCTCCCGACGAGAACCTGGCTTGGGGCGGCGCCACCTCGCCGTTGCGCGAGGGACTGGACAACATCCCCGAAAAGACCCTGTTTCCGGGCCTGGTGATCCTGGTTCTGGCGATCGCCGGGCTTTCCTCCCCCGCCTACCCGCGCTGGCTGCGGCTGGGGCTCGGCCTGGGGGTGGTGGCGGTGTCCGTTCTCGCCCTCGGGTTCAGGGAAAGCGGTGGGCTCGCGTGGCCGTACCGCCTCGTCTACGAGCTCCTGCCGGGGTGGGAGGCGATCAGGGTTCCCGGCAGGCTCGTCACCTTCTCCTCACTCGGGCTGGCGCTGCTCGCGGGGGCGGGGGCTCAGCGAGCGATGCTGGGCGTGCGCGGCGCGCAGGCATTCCAGGTGGGGCGGGCCCAGCGCCATCGCCGCCCTCCTGGTTCTGGTGATCGCCGTCGAGGGACGGGGGCTTCCATTCGACCCGTTCGACAACCAGGCCCAGCCCCGGGTGCCGCCGGCGCCGCCCTCCGTCGCCTCGACAGCTGCGCCCCAGCTCCACCTGCCGGCTGAGCGAGCGAGCGACAACCGCCGCTACCTTCTGTGGTCGACCGACGGCTTCCCGGCGATCGTCAACGGGCGCTCGAGCCTCAATCCGGCCTTCACCACGCGCCTGATCCAGCGCATGGAGCCGTTCCCCGACCGCCGCACGGTCGCGCTCCTGTCGCGGCTCGGAGTGGACAGCGTGATTCTTCACACCAACCGCGTCGACGGCACCCCTTGGGAGGGCGCCGCGAGGCGCCCCGTCGGCGCTCTCGGGGTCATCCGCAGGAATCTAGGCGAGTTGATCGTCTACGAGATGCGCTCGCCGACCGGGGACCCGGGCGCGATCGGACGCTCACTCGTCCGGTCGGCACGACTCTCCCGGTAACGGAGAACAAGCAATGTGGTCGCCGACGCGGTCGCGGCCAATGCCACCAGCGTAAGCGCCGCTTGACCGCTGCCCAGGGGTGTGATCGGATCCCCGGCCACGCTGGGGCCGACCACCGAGGCCACCGCCCATCCAAACAGCGCGGCGACGGCCGGTCGGACATCCCCGATCCGCAGGCGCGGCGTGGCCAGCGCGCAAAAAGCGATCGCGGCGGCCACCGCTGCCAGCACGGGGGCGACCGCCAGCCAGCCGTTGTGCACCCCGACCACTGTGAGCAGGGTGTGCTCCAGGACCCCGCTGCCGAGCTGATTCGCCCAGATCCCGGTGCCGCTGTCGCCGATCAGCGGGAACGTGAGCGCTCCCGCGACCATCAAGGTGGCCGAGGGAATCGCCAAGCCGAGGGTGAGCGCGGGCAGGCGCCTGAAGGCCGACGCCAGGCCGATCGCCAGGAACGGCAGCGCCGGGATGAGGAAGCGTGGCCCGGGCGATCCGCCCCCGAACGGGAGCCAATAGCCGGTGTTGTAGAGGAAGTATGCGATCCCGACGGCGCCGATCACGGCTGCCTCCGCATGGCGGCCCTGCCTGCGCATCACGATTGCGCCCACGACGCCCATCACGATGATCGGCGTCAGGGTCAGCAGGCCGCGGCTGGCCAGCAACAGTTCGAGCGCCGCAGCCGGACGCGGCAGGTCGATTCCGAAGAAGCCGCTCGAGTTGAGCCCAAGTTCCGCGTGCCCGGTGAGGCCCTGGACAGCGACCGCGTGCGAGTAGGCGAAGCGAAGCGGCGAGGAGAACGCCCAGAGGTTGAAAGCCAGTGCCGGCGCGGCCCCGATCGCAACCCCGGTGGCGTAGGCGGCTCCGCGCCGCAGCCGATTCGGGCGAGCCAGTGCGTAGGCGAAGAGGATCGCCCCTACGAGGCCGAGCGGGTACTCGAAGCTGACCGCCAAGCCGGCAAGCAGGCCGGCGGCACCGACGAGGGCGATCCTCGCCGGGCCCTCGCGCTCGCGGAAAAGCAGCGCGAAGGCCGCGAACCCCAGCGTCGCGGCGGCCACGTGAGCGAAGTACTCGGCCGCGAATGTCATCACGATCGTCCCCAGCCCCAGCGTGATCGCCGCTGCGGTGCCGTAGCCGGGCTCGATCCGCTCCGCGACCCAACGGACGAGCAACAGGAGAGCGACCGCAGGGATCACCGCCCCGATCAGGGTGAGCGCCCAGACGATCGGCGTCTGGTTCTCCACCCGCACCTCGACCTGCCGGGCCCGCCGGGGGCTGAACCCGTACTCGCTCAAGTCGGGATGGTCAGGCGGCCTCCATCGGGGGTGGTCCGCCCGGCTGGCGTTGGCGGCCGCATCGCGGGCGACCGACTTGGCGCCGGTGGCGTCGAGCGCCAGCTGGGCGGGAAGCGTCAGCGCCGCAAGTCCCGGCGCCTTGACCGAATAGAAGTGGCCCTTGAACCACGCCTTGTCCTTGGTCTCCCAATGCCAGCGGTCGATCTCCGCCTGTCCAGAAGCGAGCGCGCGGACCTGGGCGTGGGTGGACTGCTGCGCCCAGCCCATCGAATGCATCGTCAATCCCCAGGCGATGCCGAGCGAGAGGATCGCGAGCAGGCCGGCGCGCGCGCGTAGGCTTATCCGCTGCGGCATAGAGCCATAGTCCAGGGGACCGGGTTACGAACCGCGACCACCTCCAGCCGTCCCTCCAGGAAGCTGAGAAAGGAGCGCCGTGACCAGTGCTGAAGGTGGCCCGGGGTGTTTCCGAGGTCTCGCACATACTTCAGCCGCCCGAGGTTCAAGGCACGCCACAGCGGCTCTCGTGGCACGCTGACGATCGCCCAGGGGCTTGCCAACGCGGCAATGATCTCCAGTGCGGCCTCCGGGTCATCCACGTGCTCCATCACCTCGCAGCAGAGGATCAGCTCGGCGGAGTCCTCGCCGCGGTCGAGCGCCTCGATTGGCGCCACCCTGAAGGACACCTCGAGCTGTGCGGCGCCCGCCCGCCGGCGAGCCTCGTCGATCACCGCCTCCGAGATGTCGGAGCCTCGAGCGCGCAGGCCGCGTCTCGCAAGTCGCAGCAGCAGCTCTCCCTCGCCGCAGCCGACCTCGTGCACCTCCCGGGCGCCCGTCCCGACCACCAGGCGCTCCAGCTCGTCGCAGAAACCGCGCACGAGCCGGCGCTCCACCGGATTGCGCGACCCGTACTTGTCGTAGACGTTGCCGCCCGCGATCGGCGGCGACGTGGCCACGCTGGTCAGCCTCCGACCTCGCTTCGGTGATTGGCGCGCGCCCCATCCAATCGGCTGCGTCCATCGTGGGCCGCGGGAGCGTCCGGCCCGACGACCTCGTAGTGGGATGGCTCGATGCCCGCTTCCAGCTCCAGGCGCCGGACGCGCTCGAAGGTCCGCTGTGCGATCACCCGCTGGCCGGCGATCGCGTCCCCGACCACACCAAGCCCGAACATCTGGACCGCTGTCAGCGCCAAGACGGCGCCCAGGATGAGCGATTGGAGGTGGCCGCTTCGGTCGCCGTTGAGGATCCAGTCGAGCATGAAGGGCAACCAGGCGATCAGCGCGGCGATCCCGAACGCGCAGGCAACGATCGTGAACACCCGCAGCGGCTCGTACAGGACGTAGGCGCGGAACACGGCCACCGCGTTGCGACGCACGTAGGAGGGAGTGGAGTCGACCAGGCGTGACTCGCGGGTCTCCGCGTTGCTCTGGATGGGGACGTGCTCGACCGCGACCAGCATCTTGCCCGCCTGGATCAGGCTCTCGAGCGTGTAGGTGTAGTTGGACACGACTTGGAGCTGGAGCGCCGCCTCCCGGTTGTAGGCGCGAAAGCCCGAGGTCGTGTCGGGGACGGCGGTTCCCGACGCGCGCCGCACCACCCAGCTTCCAAGTCGTTGCAGCCGCTTCTTCGAGGTGGAGAAGTGCTCGACCTCCTTTACCTGCCTGTCGCCGACCACCATGTCCGCGCGGCCGGCGAGGATCGGCCCGACCAGCTTCGGGATGTCGGCCGCCCGGTATTGATGGTCAGCGTCGGTGTTGACGATCACGTCCGCCCCCAGCTTCAGGGCGGCGTCAACCCCGGCCTGGAAGGCGGCGGCGAGGCCCTTGTTATTGGTCAGCCTGACGACGTGGTCGACCCCATGCGCTCGCCCGACCTCGACGGTGCGATCGCTCGACCCGTCGTCGATCAGCAGCCACTCGACCTCCTCGAAGCCGTCCACTTCCCGGGGCAGCTCGAGCAGGACCTGGGGCAGGGTGGCCTCCTCGTTCAGGCACGGAATCTGAATCACCAGCTTCATCGGCGGGGCCATGGTAGCCACGGCGGTACCCGCCAGCCGCGGGGGATAGCTTTGAGCGGCATGGAGCACATGCACGCCATCACGATCCCGCTGTTCACCGGCAGCGATCTGGTGCAGGCGATCACGATCCCGCTGTTCACGGGCGCGATCGGCTACCTGACCAACTGGAGCGGCGTCTGGATGCTGTTCAACCCGGTCCGGTTCGCCGGCTTCAGAGTTCCCGGCCTGGCGGGCCTCGTCAGCGTGCTGCCGCGAAAGATCCAGCAGGTCCCGGGGGTGATGCAGGGAGGCTTCGGCTGGCAGGGGATCATTCCCTCGCGGGCCGCGAAGATGGGCTCGATCGCGGTCGACAAGGGGATCGCCAAACTCGGCAGTCCCGCGGACTTCTACCAGCAGCTCGAGCCGGACAAGATCGCGCAGCACATCCTGGCGACGGCACGGAGCGAGATCCGTGAACTGGTCGAGCGGATCCTGGAACGCGAGCACCCGCAGCTGTGGCGCGAGACGCCGCCGCGCGTGCGTGAGGCCGTACACGCGAGGGTCCAGGAACAGCTCCCCGACGTCGTCCGTACCGTGACCGGCGAGATCGGCGCGCACATAGATCAGCTCCTCGACGTCAAGCTGATGGTGATCGCCAAGATCGAAGAGCGGCCCGAGCTCGCCAACCGGATCTTCCTCGAGGTGGGACGGCGGGAGCTGCGTTTCATGATCAACTTCGGGTTCTTCTTCGGCCTCGCGCTGGGCATCCCGCTCGTCTTCCTGACCGAGGCCGTGCACCACTGGTGGGTGTTGCCGATCGGTGGCGTGGTGATCGGATACGTGACCAACTGGGTGGGGCTGTGGATGATCTTCGAGCCATTGGAGCCGCGAAAGCTGGGGCCGTTCACCCTCCACGGCCTGTTCATGCGGCGCCAGCCGGAGGTTGCGGACGTCTACTCGGGGATCATCGCCGAGGACATCGTGACCCTGCGCAACATCGGCGAGGAGCTGCTTCGCGGACCCAGCTCGGATCGCACCCGGCAGCTGATCGAGACGGCCCTCGAGCCCGCCGTCGACCGCGCGGCCGGGCCGGCATTGGCCCGGACCGCTGTCCGGGCGGCGGTGGGCCGGCGCGAGTACGACGCGATCCGAGAGTCGATCGCGGTCGAGGCGGTCGATTACACGATGACCCCGCTCTCCGACCCGCAGTTCAACCGCCGCCAGAGCGAGGCCGTCCGCAAGCTGGTGGAGCGGCGGATGCGCCAGATGTCGGCCTCGGACTTCGCGGAGCTTCTGCGATCGGCTATGCGTGAGGACGAGTGGCTCCTGTTGCTCCACGGGGCCGTGCTCGGTTTCGGGGCGGGCCTGATACATCTGTTGATCTTCGGGTGAGCCGATGACCGAGAGCCGTGACCCAGACGCGATCCCGCAGCGACCGGCCGCCGCCGGGCCGCCGGACGCGAGCTTCGCCCGTTTGGGCGTCGGCTTGGCACGGCTGTACGCGTCGGCCTGGGTGCGCGCCGCCGGATGGTCCTTCGGGATGGCCCGCCAGGTCATGGGCGTCGCGGAAGCCCGGGGTCGCGAAGCCACCTCCCGACCAGGCTCGCGGGACGACTCGGCGCCGGGGGGCGGCGATCGACCGAGTCCGTCGTTGCGCGAGCAGGGCGCCGAGCTGTTGCGGCGATCCGCCGACGTCCGGATCGCCGACGACACCCACCCCGCCTACGAGCGGATTCTCGGCGACCTGGCGCCCGATGAAGGCCGCATCCTCCGCCTGCTGGCCAGCGAGGGCGCGCAGCCCGCGGTGGACGTCCGGACGGCCCGGCCGCTCAACATCGGCTCCAAGCTGGTGGCGCCGGGCCTCTCGATGATCGCCGAGCAGGCGGGCTGCCGCCGTCGCGACCGCACGCACGCGTACCTCAACAACCTCTACCGGCTGGGGCTGATCTGGTTCTCGCGCGAGCGCCTCGAGGACCCCCGGAGCTACCAGGTCCTCGAGGCACAACCGGAGGTCGTGGGGGCGCTGCGCCGGGCCGGGCGCGCGACCACGGTCCGCCGCAGCATCCTTCTGACGCCGTTCGGCGAGGACTTCTGCCAGCTCTGCCTGCCGCTGGACGGCGCCGAGGGGTCAGAGGTTCGAGAGCGGAGCTAGCGCCGAGTTTCGCGCGGTTCAGTGCTCGTCGAGGAGCTCATCGGCCTCGCTCCAGCGGCCCGGCGGCACGCGCAGGGCGATATCACCGCGGCCGAAGTCATCGAGCGGCCAGTCGGCGGTCAGGACCGAATCCACCCCGCGCTCACCGAGGTACTGGCGCCAGGCTCGCGCCGCCTCCAGCTCGCCGAAGTCGCGGACGACCTCCCAGTCGTCGAAGCGGGGGTCGCCAACGTGGAGCTCTGCCTCACCGTCGGCGTGCCGCTCGCCGCCGAGCAGGCGTCCGATCCCGGCCAGCGTCGATCGGAGGTCCATCGGTCAGCAGGCCAGCGCTAGTCCGTCAGCTCGATCCGCTCGATGAGCTGCGGCTCGAGCGGGCGGTCGCCAGCGCCGGTGGCGGATGCCTCGATCGCCTGGACAGCATCCATTCCCCCGGTGACCTGGCCGAACACGGTGTGCTTGCCGTCGAGCCAGGGCGCGGCCTCCGTGGTGACGATGAAGAACTGCGAGCCGTTCGTGTCCGGCCCCGAGTTCGCCATCGCGAGGGCGCCGCGGACGACCTTATGGTCGTTGATCTCGTCCTCGAACGTGTATCCCGGCCCGCCGGTCCCGGTTCCCTCGGGACAGCCCCCCTGGATCATGAAATCCGGGATCACGCGGTGAAAGGTGAGGCCGTCGTAGAAGCCATCCGACGCCAGCTTGCGGAAGTTCGCGACCGTCTTCGGCGCCGCCTCGTCGTGCAGCTCGACCATGACGGGGCCGGCGTTGGTCTGGAGGGTCGCATTCGACATGGCGCTTCAAACACTCTAGCTTGCTATAAGACCCTGAAGAAGGCGGGCCTTCTAGCGCTCCGGCACGAGTAAACCCGATGCCAGCAGCGACCATCGAACAATCCTCCAACGACACCACGCCGGTGTTCGTAGCCGGCGGGCGCCACCGCAATCATGCGGTGCGGCTGGCCGCGGCGACCCTCGGCCTGCTGCTCGCGGGCTGGCTGGCCGCGCTCGCGGCGGGCTTGATTGGGTTCTCGCCGCTTCCGAAGCTGACGCTGCCAGGCGCCGGCATCGCCCAGACCGCCCCGGCGCCGCCGGACCATAGGGCCCAGCCGGCGAGGGTGCGTGATGCAATGGCTCACGCATCGCCAATCGCTTCGCGCCAGGCAGAGGGCGACGACAAGGTGAGCGCGGCGGGGAGCGGCACGCCGGACGGCGCATCGGACGCCTCTGGCGCGGGGCCCGGAAGCGCCACTGGCCAAGCCGGAAGCGGACGCCGCGGCACTGGATCGCCGTCACCGGTCAACGGGGGTGCCTCGCCCTCGCCGACGACCCCGCCCTCAGGCGGCGCCGCGCCCCCAACGAGCCCCGGGAAACCGCCGTCGTTCACGCCGCCCACCAGCGGTGGGAAGAGCGCCAGCCCCCCGCGTGGCAACTCCGCCGACGCGCCTGGCAGGACGATCTCACCCGATCCGCCGGGCAGGGCAACGCGGACGCGACCGAATTCCGGCTAGCGCCTCCCCGCGGAGGCTGATCCGGATCGCCGGAACATGGGCCCCGTAGCTCGCGCCAGAAGCGAAGCAGCGCGCCGGGTTGGGCGCCGCATCGAGCGCCCGCCGGCGCATTGGTCCCTGCTCGCGCTCCTGATCGGTTGCCTGCTCCTGCTGCTCGGCGTGCAAGGCCTGTCGACTGCGGCCACGGGGCGGAGCGCCACGGCGACGACGAGCGCCTCAGACCCTGCGCTGCGTGGCTCGGAGGCGATTTGGCGGGTCGACGAGGGCGGCCAGCTCGCTCCGAGCCAACGCCCGGTCGGGCGCCGCATCGCCCTCACCTTCGACGACGGGCCCGATCCGCGGTGGACGCCGCGGATCGCGGCCCTGCTTCGGCGGCTTGAGGCGCCGGCGACCTTCTTCGTGGTCGGCGAGCAGGTGGCCGAGCATCCCGACCTCGTGGCGAGCCTGGAGGACGAAGGCTTCGAGCTCGGCGCGCATACCTTCAACCACGTGGACCTGACAACGATGCCGGACTGGGAGCAGCACCTGCAGATGTCCATGACCGATACAGCGATCGTCGGAGCGGCCGGGGTCCGCGCGCGCTTCTTCCGTCCTCCCTACTCGGGCGGCCCGGAGTCGATCACCCGCGAGCAGGCGGGGGAATTGGCCTCGACCGTTGACCCGGGTCACCTGGTCGTCCTCTCCAACTACGACTCCGAGGATTGGCGGGAGCCCGGTGTGTCAAGGATCGTGCGCAACGCCACCCCGCCCGGGCCCAGGGGTGGCGTGATTCTCTTCCACGACGCCGGCGGCGACCGCTCGCAGACCGTCGCTGCCCTGCGGCGCCTGGTGCCCCGCCTGGAGCGGCGGGGCTTTCGCTTCGTCTCTCTCGACCTGGCCGGCGCGCCTCGGGGCGAGGTCCAGCCGCTGGCCTCAGGGTCGGAGCGCCTTCAGGGGGAGCTCCTGATCGGCGCCCTCGCCGTCGCGCGCTGGACCACAAACGTCATGCTCGTCCTGCTGATCCCGATCGCCGCACTGGCGATCCTCCGGGCGCTGGCGGTTGTCGCCTTCGCCCAGCATCACGCCCGCCGCTGGCGGGGCCGGGCTTCGCAACCGTTCACGCCGCCGGTCTCGGTGATCGTTCCCGCCTTCAACGAGGCGGCCGGGATCGAGCGCGCGGTGAGCTCGCTGGCTGGCGGCGATTACCCAGCGCATGAGGTGGTGGTCGTGGACGATGGCTCGGTCGATGACACGGCCGAGATCGTCGAGGGCCTCGGTCTGCCGGGGGTGCGGGTGATCCGGCAGCCGAACGCGGGCAAGGCCGCTGCGCTGAGCGCAGGACTGGCGGCCGCGTCGGCAGACGTGATCGTCACTGTCGACGCCGACACCGTGTTCGAGGAAGACACCCTGCGCCGCCTGGTGGAACCATTCGCCGACCCCGGGGTCGGGGCAGCGGCCGGAAACACGAAGGTGGGAAATCGCCGCGGCCTGCTCGGGAACTGGCAGCACATCGACTACGTGATCGGGTTCAACCTCGACCGGCGCCTCTACGACACTCTCCGCTGCATGCCGACGGTTCCGGGCGCCGTGGGGGCCTTCCGGCGCGGGGCGATCGACGTCGCCGGCGGGTTCTCGAGCGCGACCCTGGCCGAAGACACCGACCTGACGATCGCGATCGGCCGCGCCGGCTGGAGGGTGGTCTACGTCGAGGACGCGCGCGGCTGGACCGAGACTCCGGCGACGCTCGCCGGTCTCTGGCGCCAGCGCTATCGATGGTCCTACGGGACGCTTCAGGCGGTCTGGAAACACCGCTCCGCCCTGTGGCGGCGCGAGCCCGGCAAGGTCGGGCGTCGCGGCCTGCCCTACCTGCTGCTGTTCCAGATCGCCCTGCCCTTCCTGGCCCCGTTGATCGACGCCGCCGCCCTGTACGGCATCGTCTTCCTCGACCCGCTGCCGGTGCTCGGCTACTGGCTCGCATTCAACCTCCTCCAGCTCCTCTTGGGCGCGTACGCGTTCCGCCTCGACCGCGAGTCCCTGCGCCCGCTCTGGGCGCTGCCGTTGCAGCAGCTCGTCTATCGCCAGTTGATGTACCTGGTGGTCGCCCAGGCAGTGATCAGCGCGGTCCGCGGGGTGCGCCTGCGGTGGCAGCACGTAGAGCGCAGCGGCGAGATCGAGGTCGCCGGCAGCGCCTCCTAGGGCCGGTCTCCATGAGGCGGCTCTTAGACTCGTAGCGTGAGCACAACGGAGCAGGTGCCGACCAGCGCAGGGCTGCGCTGGTTCTTCGGCGTCTCGGCGGTGCTCGCCGCCGTCGCCGGGTTTCAGCTGTTCGTTGGGGCGTCCGATACCGACCGCTTCTTCTCCTGGACGATCGAGCCGCCGCTGACCGCGGCCTTCCTGGGAGCCGCCTACTGGGCGGCGATGGTGCTCCTGGCATGGGCCGCGGCCCAGCGGAGCTGGGCACGCGCCCGGACGGCCCTGCCGGCGGTGTTCACGATCGCGGTGCTGCTCCTGATCGCGACCGCGATTCACCTCGATCGCTTTCACGACGATCTCTTCGGCCGCTTCTGGGAGGCCGTCTACGTGATCGTGTTGCCGCTGCTCGCCTATCTGACGTGGAGCCAGGTGCGGCAGTCGGGACCCGTCGGGCATCCAGACCGCCCGCTCCCGGGTTGGCTGCGAGCGGTCCTCTGCGTCCAGGCGCTCGTCATGCTGGCGCTTGGCGCGGCGCTGTTCGCGGCCCCGGTTGGCGCCTCGTCGCTATGGCCGTGGGCCCTGACGCCGCTCACCGGCCGCGCGGTCGGCGCGTTCCTGATCGGCTTCGGTGCGGCGGCCGCCTTCGCCGTGGCCGAGAACGATCTCGGCCGCCTGCACGGCGCGGCGCTTGCCTACGCGGTTCTCGGAGCGCTCGAGCTGGCGGCGGCTGCGGTGCACGGCGACGATTTCACCGCGCCCGCTCTCGGGGTCGCCCTCTACCTCGCCTTCTGCGCCTCGGTGCTTGCGGTCGGCCTCTACGGCGCGGTCAGGAACCGAGGCTCCGCAGAGCGGCTTCCTGATCGCGGTAGCCGTCCACCCTGATTCCCCGCCCGCCGCGCATCGTCCACACGTGGCCGTAGCGGGTGTCGGCCTCGATGCCGCTGCCGCGTCCGACGGCAGTCAGGTGGATCAGCACCGCGATGCGATCGCCGGCAACCGAGATCTCCTCGACCTCCTGGTGAAACTGCTTCCACTCGGCCAGGAAGTCCTGGAGAAATCCCCGCACGGCCTCGCGGCCGTGGAACTCGTCCCCGCCCGGCAGTTCCCGGCTCTCGTGCCACACCACATCGGCGTCGAGGGCCTCGAGGGCGCCGTCGAGGTCCCCTTCATTGAGGGCTTGGTAGGAGTCGCGGAGCGTGTCGGGATCCGTTCCGCTCACCGGCCTGCTCAGCGCCCCAGCCAGCGCTTCGGGTTCTTCACCATCATCGTCTCGAGCTGATCGTTGGTCATCCCCGCCTCGCGCAGGGCGGGAATCACCTGGTCGAAGACCAGCGTCATGCTCCAGCCCTTGGCGACCCCCGCGGCGAGCATCTGCTCCTCGATCTCGACCGGGTACCAGTCGAGAGTCCCGCAGTAGTCCTGCGAGAGGAACATGCGGTCGGCGTAGCCTCGCTCGAGCAGGGCCGTGACGGTGGCGTTGCGTTTCTCGATCGGGAGGAAGATCTCTAGCCCGTAGCGGTCCATGCCGATGTAGACGCCCTTCTCCAGCAGGCGCTCGATGTAGTCCAGGTCGTCAGTGTCGCCGGTGTGGGCGATCTGCACCTTCGAGAGGTCGACGCCCTCCTGCTCAAAGATTTCGATCTGCCGTGGTCCGGTATCGCTCGCGGGACGCGAGTGGGCCATGATCGGCGCTCCGGTCCGGACGCTGGCCCGCGCCACGGCGCGATGCACCTTCTCGATGTTCTCGGTGACCCCCGGCTCGTCGGCGGCGCACTTCAGGAACGCGGCCTTGATCCCCGTGTCCTGGATGCTCTGCTCGATGTCGTGGACGAACAGGTCCGCCATCGTGTCGGCGTCGCGGGTCATGAAGAACATCGGCAGGTAGTCGTAGGTGTAGATGCCCGTGCAGGGCACCACCTGGAGTCCGGTCTCTTCCGAGACCCGGCGCGAGAAGCCGACGTCGCGGCCGCCGAACAACCCGGTGGGCTCACAGATCGTCCTCACGCCCCGCTCGACGACCGCGCGCGCGTTCTCCACGGCCACACCGTGCAGCTCCTCCGGCCCGCACGCCCGCGGAGGATCGACGGGGACCACGGATCCCACGTGGGGCCACCAGTTCGCGACCGCCTCGTCGCGGTAGATCAGGTGCTCGTGGATGAGCGTCGTGCCGAGTTCTTCGGCGTCGATGCTGCCGGTGACCGTTTCGACCTTGGCCATGGAGGGCGGGCTTAGTCTATGACCGTGCCGCGCAGCTGGATCATCACGATGACGATCCTGGTCTGCTGTTTGCTGGCATCGATCGCGATCGCGCTTGTGAAGCTCTTCTGAGGATAGGATGCGCCCCACCTGAGGCGTGTGTTTTGGGCCGGGGATGAGAGGAAGGAGACGGGTTGTTCAAGCGAATAGTGGTCGGTACAGACGGTTCCGATACGGCGACCGAGGCGGTCCGCCAGGCGATCGAGCTCGCCAAGATGTCGCAGGCAAAGCTCGACATCGTGGCCGCCTTCGAGCCGGTTCCCTCGAGCCGCCTGCGCGAGGAGCAGGGTGAGGCGCCGGGAGACGTCCAGTACGGCCTCGGTCCGCGGGAGGACGTCAACGTGGCGCTCTCCGGCGCCGTTGGCAAGGCCAAGCAGGAAGGTGTCGAAGCCGAGGAGTATCCGCGTGAGGGCGATCCCGCCGATGCGATCCTTGACGTCGCTGAGGAGATCAGTGCCGACCTGATCGTGGTCGGTAACAAGGGGATGACGGGCGCCAAGCGTTTCCTGCTCGGCAGCGTGCCGAACAAGATCTCCCACCACGCTCCCTGCGGCGTTTACATCGTCCGCACGACCTGAGCGCGGGCGCCGCACCCCGGCCATACCCTGGCCGGGGTAACGGATACTTGTCCGGCGATGGCCTCGGAAGGACGCTTCTTCGGGCGGGATGAGCACTTCATGCGCCTGGCGCTTCGTGAAGCGGAGCGGGCTGCCGGCCACGACGACGTGCCGATCGGGGCGGTCGTCGTGCGCGAGGGCGAAGTGCTCGCGGCGGCGGCGAACGAGCGCGAGCTGCGAGCGGATCCCACCGCCCATGCCGAGGTGCTGGCGCTGCGGGAGGCCTCGCAGACGGTCGGCGGCTGGCGCATTCCCGACTCGGTCCTTTACGTGACCCTGGAGCCGTGCGCTATGTGCGCGGGGGCGATCGTGCTCGCTCGCGTGCCGCGCGTCGTATACGGAGCGCCCGATCCGAAGGCCGGCGCCGCGGGCAGCGTGCTGGACATCCTCGGCGAGCCGCGCCTCAACCACCGCCCGCAGGTGGATCGTGGGCTGCTGGCCGGCGAGGCGGCGGCGCTCCTGGAGTCCTTCTTCGCCGCGCGCCGCTAGCCCTGGGACCCGATCGCCGCGCGCAGTCGCTCCGAGTAGGTGACCGGGTAGGGCTCGACCGGTTGCCCGGCAACGCAGCGTCCCGTCACCTCATCGGCGACGGGACGCCGGAGCCGCTCGGGCAGGGCCGCGACCTGTGCGGCGGAGCGCTCGCGGATCTCCTCGAGTGAATCGCGCCGCACCACGCCGCCGTTGCGCATCGCAGGGACAAGCAGCGCCTCGCCCTCCAGCTCCTCGTCCGCAGCGGCGATGACGTCGGCGATCATGTTGCCACCGGCGTAGCGGCGGAACACCTGCTTCGGGCCGGGCACCGTCTCCTTGTCGGGCGACAGCTTCCAGACCCCCCGCCAGCCCTCCGTGCGCCTGTCGGCGACCAACTTGTAGACGCCGTTGACGACCGGTGAGTCGCGGCTGGTCCCGAGGTCAGTGCCCACGCCCCACAGGTCCACCGGCGCGTCGGCGGCGACCAGCTCGGCGATCCGGCCCTCCTCGAGGTCGCCGCTTGCGGCGATCCGCGTCTCGCTCATCCCCGCCTCGTCGAGCAGCCGGCGAGCCGCCCGCGACAGCGCCAGCAGGTCGCCCGAGTCGAGTCGTACCCCGGCCAGCCTGACGCCGGCGTCGCGGGAGGCGGCGATCGCGTGGCGCACACCGTCGAGCGTGTCGTAAGTGTCCACGAGCATCACGGCAGTTTCGGGGAAGTCCTCCATGAAGGAACGGAACGCCGCCTCCTCGCTGTCGAACGAGAGCACGTAGGAGTGGGCCATCGTTCCCACCGGCCGCAGGCCGTAGCGCATCGCGGCAGCGACGTTCGAGGTGCCGCCGCACCCAGCAACCGCCGCGGAGCGCGCCACCTTCATCGCGGCGTCGACGCCGTGGTCCCGTCGGGCCGAGAAGTCCAGCACTCGCTCGCCGGCTCCCGCTTCGCCGCCGCCGGCTGCGAGAACGATCCGGGCGGCCTTGGTGGCGGCCATCGTCTGGAAGTTGATCTGGTTCAGCAGCACGGTCTCGAGCAGCTGCGCGTCGATCCGCGGCGCCGTCACCCGGACCAGCGGCTCATTGGCGAAGCACACCGTTCCCTCGGGCACTGCCTCCAGATCGCCTGAGAAGCGGAAGGCGCCGAGGTAGCCGAGGAAGTCGTCCGCGAACAACTCGAGCGACCGCAGGTACTCGAGCTCGCGCTCGCCGAAGCGAAGCTCCCGGATCAGCTCGAGCGTCGGCCCAAGCCCCGCGGCCAGCAGCCAGTCCCGGTGGGGAGGGAGCCGCCGCACGAACAGCTCGAAGATCGCCGGCTCGTTCAGCCCCTGCCGCAGATAGCTGGCGGACATCGTCAGCTCGTACTGGTCGATCAGCAACGAGACCTGCGGCGGGCCCAGGAGACCCGGATCATTGGGGTTGGGCGCCGGCCCACCGCTTTCGTTGCTCATCTGGCGAAGGCTAGTCTCGCTGCGGGATCCGACTCTGATCCCGCCTGCCCTGCGGTTAGCCTCGTGGTCGTGGCCGATCCAGCCGCACAGCCTCGAGCCACGACGTATGAGCGAGACAGCGTGGAGTTCTCCCGGGTCTTGGCGTTCAGCGACGGGGTGTTCGCGATCGCGATGACCCTCCTGGTGGTTGGGATTGCCGTCCCGACGCTCTCCGACGGCGACAGCATCGACGAACTGGCGGACGCGCTCAACGACCTCGTCTCGAACTTCATCAGCTACTTGATCAGCTTCGGAGTCATCGGGCGATACTGGGTCGCCCACCATCAGTTCTTCGCCATGCTGGCGCGGGCCGACGGCCGGCTGGTCGGGATCAACCTGCTCTATCTCGCCTTCATCGCCTTCCTGCCGTTTCCCACCGCACTGCTCGGCACCTATTTCGAGAATCCGCTCTCGGTCTCCCTGTATGCGGTCATGGTCGCGATCGTCAGCGGGCTCGAGGTGGTGCTGTTCCGCCACGCGCATTTGCGCGGCCTGCTCAGAGAGGCGATGCCGGCGGAGGTCTATCGCTGGGGAGTGATCGGGTCGTTGTCGCCGGTGGCCTTCTTCCTCGTCTCGGTGCCGGTCGCCTTTGCCAGCACCACCGCCGCGGTCGGCATCTGGTTCCTGGGGATCCCGTATGGGATCCTCGCGAGCCGTTGGAAGCCGGCTGCCGCGGACCGCTTCCTCGCTCCCTGAGCACCGCGACATACTGCCCCCATGAGCGGAAGCAGTCTGCTCCGGGAGCGTGATTTCCGCCTTGTGGCGGGCTCGGTCGGCCTCTCCGCGCTTGGCGACTGGGTTGCGATCGTGGCACTCGGGCTCCACGTCAAGGAGGCGACCGACTCCGGAATCGCGGTGGCCGGGCTGTGGGTCTGCCTCTTCGGACCCTCCGTCCTGGTCGCGGCTCACGCGGGTTTGCTGGTCGATCGGATTGAGGCGACGCGGCTCCTGGCCGCGATCTCCGTGCTAGGGGCCATGGTCGCCGCGGTGCTTGGATTCGCAAGCGGGACGGCTGCTGTGTTGGCGCTCACCGTGCTCTTGGGCGTTGTCTTCGCGGTCTCCCAGCCAGCCGAGTTCGCGCTCGTTCCGCCGCTCGCCGGGCGGCGCCGGATTCAGGAGGCAAACGGCCACGTCGAAACGGCGCGCTACCTCGGATTCGGAGTTGGCCCCGTGCTCGGAGGGCTCCTGTTCTCCGTCGGAGGACTCGAGGTGGCGATGCTGGTCGACGCGGCAACTTTCGCTGCGGTGGCGGTCGCGGCACTGGCGCTGCGCGTGCGGCGTGATCCCGGCGCCCGCGACGACGCCGAACGCACCCCGCGGGCCCGTGACGGGATCGCCTTTCTCTTCCGCGACCGGGTGCTTTCACTGGCGATGATGGTGGCCTTCAGCTCGCTCCTTTTCATGTCGGCCGTTTGGGTGGGGGAGCTGTTCTTCATCGAGGACGTGCTCGAGAGGGGAGACGTCGCCTACGGGCTGATGCTTTCGATCTGGACCGTGGGCATGTCACTGGGGGCGCTGCTGCTGTCCCGCCGAGTCGCCGCCGGCGCAGTGGCGGCTACCGGCCTCGCCGCGGTCGCCGTCCAGGGCACCGCTCTTGCGCTGCCAGCCCTCTGGCTCAGCTTCGCCTTTTTTCTCGCCTGCTCGTTCGTCGGTGGCGTGGCACACGGGCTCAAGAACGTCATGCTGCGGAGCCTCATCCACGTCCGGGTTCCTGATCCCCTGCATGGGCGGGTCTTCGCCGCCTACAACGGGATCCGGAACTCGGCCGAGCTTGGCGCCTTCGCTGCCGGCGGCCTGCTGGTCGTGGCGATCGGTCCCCGCGGAACCCTCGCCTACGCCGGCGGCCTCTCCGCGCTCGCCGGGTTGATCGGCCTGCTCGTCCTGTTGCGGATGTATCGCGGATGGGTGCCGACCGGACCGATCGGCAGGCCGCTGGGCACCGCTGGCGGAAGCTCGGAGGCGCCGGGCCCGGCAGCCGACACCTGAGGTCGACCCGCGCGAGGCGCGTGGCTAGCCGATTCGCGCTCCGAACAGCACGACGAGCGTCGCCATCGCGATGATCGCGCCCACGAGCCCTCCGGCAATCCAGCCCAGAATGCGCGCGGAGTGACCGAGATGGTCCGGCTCGATCAGGTTGAGCAGCCGGCCTGCCATGTAGAGGTTTCTCCTACCCGCTGCAGGCCAGGCGATTCGTCGCACATCCCCACGCTGCCCGAAAGCCACGCAACCAGCGGACATTCATCAGACGCAGGAGCCCGAGGGTGTACCAAGTGGGGGCTAGAGCTCGAAGGCGAGGGACAGCGACCCCAGCGGGCCGAGGTCGAGCGCCAGCTCGTCCCCGGGCGAGACTATGGGCGGCGGCACGAGCGATCCGCCGATGATCGTGTCGCCGGGCCGGAGGCGTTCACCACCTGCACCAATCGTGCGGGCGATGAGACGAACGACGCCGACCGGGTCGAGGGTGGCCTCCAGTGGTTCCGCCTCACCGAACGGCTCTCCGTTGAGAGCTACGCGCGCGATAACGCCTGCGATCGACACACCGGCGACCGGCTCGCCGACAAGGACAGCGCGGTGAAAGACGTTCCTGGCCACGATCTCCGCGAGGTCGGTTAGTGAGGAGTCGACGTCGGCGACCTCGATCGCGGGCCCGAGCGCGATGATCGCGGCTTCGGCTTCGGCTCGGTCGCAGTCGGCCGGAAGTTCCGCGCCGATGTGAATCGCGAGCTCCGGCTCGGCTACCGGCTGGCGTGCGCCCGCGAGTGAATGCGACTGTCCGGCCGAGACGAGCGTCGCAGTCGTGAGAAAGCCAGAGATCGGCTGAGTGATGCCAAATGCTCGCTGAACCGCAGGCATGTTGAAGCCGACCTTCCAGCCCACTGGTTCCGCACCGCCCGCAAGCGACTCGGCACGTCGAGCTAACTGCGCCGGCAGCCCGGCCGCCACACGCGGGTCGACGTTCCCCTGGCTCACTGGACGCGCACCGTAGCCTGCCCATTGACTTCGTGGGCTTCTGCTCCTCGCGTGAAGCGAAAGCGGCTAGTCGGGCAGCAGCGGAACTGTCAGGCCCTGGTCGCGGCCGACCAGCACGGCCCGCGTGATGGCGGCTGATCCGAACCGGTCGCGGATGTCGTCCAGTGCGGTGTCGAGAGCATTCGTGCGGGCCCGATCGAGGGGGAGCGCGAGCTGGATCGCCTCGTCGTCCTCGAGGTTGGCGAGCGCCACTCCGAGCAGCGTGATCCCCTGAGCCTGGATCATCGGCATCGCCGTGGCCAGCAGCCCCCTCGCGACGGCGAGAATGGTCGGGGTCTGCGCGGTCGGCTCCGGCAGAGTGTGCGACCGAGTCGCTCGAGTGAAGTCGCCGAAGCGCAACCTGAGCGTGACCGTGCGGCACACCCGCCGAGCCGCCCGCAACCGGCGGCCGAGTCGGTCGACGAGCCCGATGAGGACGGCGTCGAGGGCTTCCATGATCTCGGTGAGCGCCCGAGGGCGCGCTGGGCGCCGATCGAGCGCCGGCGGCGGCCTCCGCGCACCCGCCGGGGATCGCGGTTGTGGGCGAGGGCGTGGAGGTGCCGGCCTGCCGCTTGACCAAGGATCGAGACGAGCGTCCCCTCGGCGAGCTGCGCTACCTGGCCGACCGTCGTCAGGCCCCTTTCCCGCAGCTTCTGAGCGGTGACCGGGCCCACGCCCCACAGTCGTTCCACCGGCAGCGGGTGGAGAAAGCCCAGCTCGCCGCCAGGCGGCACCAGCAGGAGCCCGTCAGGCTTGGCCACCCCGCTCGCCACCTTGGCCAGGAACTTGGTGCTGGCCACGCCCACCGTGATGGGCAGGCCGACGCGCTCGCGAATCTCGCGCCGCAGCCGCGCGGCGATCTCGGTTGGCGAGCCCGAGATCCGGTTCAGCCCACGAACGTCGAGAAACGCCTCGTCGATGGAAAGCCCCTCGACCAGCGGCGTGGTGCGTTCGAACACCGCGAACACGGCCCTGCTTGCCTCGGCGTACGCCGACATCCGCGGCGGCACGACCACCGCCTGCGAGCACAACCGACGGGCCTGCGTGCCACCCATCGCCGTCCGGACACCGCACGCCTTGGCCTCGTAGCTGGCCGCGAGCACGACCCCCGCCCCCACGATGACCGGACGGCCGAGGAGACGAGGATCGTCTCGTTGCTCAACCGAGGCATAGAACGCATCCAGGTCGGCGTGCAGGATCGTCGCCTCGGGGGCCACGAACGCATGTTCGCAAGTGGGCGGGACGGAACCGCCTCCGCAAGGGTGCCGCTTCTTGCGTCTCGCGGGAGCGCGCCGCGCTCAGAGGCCGAGGCCGCGAACTCCGCGCTCATCCCAGCCCAGGTGGTGGGCAAGCTCGTGGCGCACGGTGCGCTCGACCTGCGCCCGCAGCAGCTCGGGATCGTGGCCGAAGTCCCGCTTCAGTGTGTCCTCGTAGATGACGATGCGGTCCGGGTAGGTGTCGTGGGCGACGGTGGCGCCGATGTAGTGGCCGTAGGCGTGGTGCTCGTGACCGCGACCCGAGACGACCACCGGGGTGCGCTCGAGCACCTCGCGGAACTCCTCAGGCAGGTCGTCCAGGGCCTGCATCACCAGCTCGTCGAATTCGCTCGGCGGCCGCTCCGGGGGCGGCAACGAGGCGAGTGCCTCGCTGCGGTCGACCAGCCGGCGGAACTGGGGCTCGGGCATCTCGCGCCCGATCAGCGCCACGGTTACCCAGGCGGTGACCAGCACGATCGCGAGGGCACCGACCAGCAGCGCCAGCAGGTCGCCCAGCCCCCGAACGACGGTGGGTTGAGGAGCAGCAGGGCGACCCCGGCGATGAAGACGCTCAGCGCGGCCGCTCGCAGCGGGGGGCCGAAGATCTCTCTCATTGGTTGCAGGTTAGGTAGACAGTCGTTCAGGACGCCCGTCGCCGTCCCGAGACGCCCCGTGGTCGCGTGCCAGCAGGGCCATGCGAAAGAACGCAGCGACCAGCTCGCGCGGCCCGGGTGCCTTGGCGACGCCCCGGCGATGGGCGTCGAACGTGCCCACGCTGACCAGCGTCCGCTCGGGAGCAAGCCAGTCCGCGAAGCCGCGCTCGGCGATCTCGTGGCCCAGGACGATCTCGCGTGCCGTCTCGGCGGGGGAGCGCCCGGCCTCCAGGAGCGGCCGGGCCGCCTGGGCGAGCCAGCGCCAGTAGTCGATCAGACGTCGCACCTCGTCCGGCCCGCACACCGGGCCATGCCCGGGGATGAATCGTTCGGCGCCCAGCTCGAGCAGGCGCTCGAGGGCGCCGACCCAGCCCTCCAGAGGCCCAGCCCACATGATCGGGGTGACGCCGATGAACAGGATGTCGGCCGCGATCGCGATCTTGGCGTCCGGGACCCAGACGATCAGGTCACCCGGGGTATGCGCAGGGCCGACTTCGATCAGGCGAACCTCGCGGCCGCCGACGTTCAGCTCGAGCTCCCCGCAGAACGTGCGCGTTGGCGGGACAAGCCGGACCTCGTCGAAGCCGAAGGGCTCGAGTGCCTCGCCGACATAGGCCGCGATCGCGGCAACATCGCCGCGTCGCGGATAGGGGAGCGGTATCGATCCGGCGAGCCGCAGAGCGCCCGCCAGCGCCCCGAAGCGCTTCATCTCGGCAGGGGACTCCTCTTCCATCACCGCCGTCGCGGCCTCCGTGGCGATGATCTCCGCATGGGCGATTTCCTGGTTTCCCCACCAGTGGTCGCCGTCGGAGTGGGTGTTGACCAGCGTCTCGATTGGCGCCTTCTCGATCAACGGGGCCATGGCGGCGAGCATGCGGCGCGTCAGCCGCGGTTCCCACAGCGTGTCAACCAGCAGCGAGGCGCCGTCGCCGACCACCAGGCCCGCGTTGCTCTCGCCGAGCAGTCCGTTGGGCTGCAACCAGGCGTGGACGCCCAGGCCGACCTCGGCCAGGCCCCCTTCGAATCGCGTTGGGCCGGGATGAAGGGGCGTGATCGCGGGCATCAGGTTGGTTTGAGCGTACCGCCGTCCCGCACGGGCGCCGGGGCAGCCCTGATCAGTACCGCCTTGACGGGGGCCGTCCGGCCGAGGTAGGTTTGCGCCAGGCAATCCAATCGGGGGCCCTGTCGAGGGGAGCTCGGAAGGGAGACTGATGAAGCGCATCGTTCCTGTCGTCGCGATCGGTGCGGTGTTGGCTCTGTTTCCTTCGTCGGTCGGCGCTGCTGCCTCGAAGCGGGTGATCTTCAGGGACACCACGGGAAACTGCACGACCGGACTAACGTCAGGGACGCCCACCCCCAGCTTCGCGGTCATCGATTTTCACAACGGGAATGTGGGTGCGACAGTCGTGCTGAGAAACCAGGTGCCCCGCACCACCTATCAACTGAATCTCGTTCAAACGCCATCTGGCGAGAGTTGCCTGCAGGATCCTGGCGAGGCCTCGCTGAGGACGAATGGCCAGAGGCAACGGCAGGACTTTCTTCACAGAGCCAATCCGGCCCGACCAACAGGGCGTGTTCCTCATGCTCTTGACGCCATTTGACATCCTGGCCACGCCAACGGTTGCGATCTCAGACCCACGCCAGGCTGGGGGGCCGTGCAGTCACCAACCCGCGCGTCCGGTTGCTCCGCCAGGGTTCAGGCGCCGTATCTCGACGCGAACCAGCAGGTCACCGCGTACACGAAGGTGTCTTGCCCCGAGGCGACTCGACTGACGGTCAGGTCACGTCTCCGTGCGGATTACCCGCCGTTCAATGACAAGACCGTGGCGCGGAAGGGGTGCCTGGGTGGAAGCGGCTGCGTCATCGACATGCCGAAGGGACTCCGGTACTTCAAGCTGACCTGCCCCAAGAGCGGAACCAGGCGGCAGAACCAGCCTTACTACTCGGACATCACCTTCTATCCGGGTACTAACTCCGGCGCCGCGACGAAGACGAGGTCGAGGGCCAAGGTCCTGTCGCCCTTCTGTGCCAACTAGCGGAGAGGGTGGGATTCGAACCCACGAGGCGGTTTGACCCGCCCACGCGATTTCCAGTCGCGCACCTTAAGCCGCTCGGTCACCTCTCCGAGCACCCTGACGATACCGGCGCCGGCAGGCGCGGCGTCAGTGGATTGAGACGCGAATCTGCGGGTAACGGATCTCACAGGCGACGTCGCCCTGGATCCCTGCAGCTTTCACCCTCCGGGTTCCTGCACGGGTCTAAAAGACCAACCGCGACGCGGCGAGGTGTCCAGGGGGCCTGCCGTGGGCAGTCCTTGGCTGACTCCCAACAGAGCGCATGAACCCACAGACGACGGACTCATTCGCCGCCTTCCTCCGCGGTATCAACCTAGGTCGCCGCCGCCGCGTGAGCGGCTCAGATCTCCGCTCCTTGTTCGAAGAGCTCGGCTTCTCCGACGTCGCGACCTTTCGCACGAGTGGCAACGTGATCTTCACCGCAGGTCGCGAAACGGTCGCCAAGACGAGAGACCGGATCGAGGAGGGTCTCGCCAGCTCGCTCGGATTTGAGGTGCTGGTCTTCCTGCGCTCGGCGAGCGAGACGCGCGCAATCGCCGCTCACCACGCGTTCACGCCTTCGGCGCTTAGCCGGTCGAAGGGCAAGCTCCAGGTCATGCTGCTCGCTCGGAAGCCTTCAGCCCGGATTCGGAAGAAAGTGTTGGCGCTTGCGGGCCCCAAGGACCGGTTGGAGTTCGGCGCGCGCGAGCTGTACTGGCTTCCCAGCGCAGGCACGCGCGATTCCGCGCTCGACGTCAAGTCGATCGATGCGGAGGTCGGCGCGACCACGATGCGCACCAAGGGGACGATCGACGACCTCACCGCCAAGTACTTCGCCCCGTGACCGACGATCCGGTGCAACGCACGGCGGCTAAGGACTAGGGGCCCTACTCGGGCTCCGGTGCTTCCTCGCCGGGCCAGGCGCCAGTCATGCGCTGAAAGCCACGTCGAGCGCCGTGGTCGAAGAAGCCTCGGACCAAGCGGAAGATCGCCCCTTCGAGCAGCAGAGCCCCGGCAAGCTTCGCGTATCCCACCTGGCGGTGCTTGGCCTCTGGAGGCTCTTCGTCGTCGATCAGTCCCCACACCTGTTCGAAGATCTTCTTTCCGATCAGACCGGCCACGAGGCCGCCGAGAATGCTCACGGGTAGGAAGGCGAACTTCATGGGCTAACGCAACCGCGGGAGCAGCTCTGACTCCGCGAAATCGAGGAAGCCTTCTTGGTCGGGCCCCACCTGATGGAAGTAGACGTTGTCGTAGCCGGCATCGATGAACTCCTTGATCGCGTCTAGGTGGCGGTCTGGGTCGGGGCCGCAAACGATGTTCTCGGCGATCGCATCCTCATCCACCCACTCCGACGCGTCTTCGAAGTGCGACGGTAGCGGTAGTTCCCAGTTGAGGTTCCCGGAGACAGCGGCGTTCGGCCACCACTCGCGCGCCGTCGCCCTTGCTTCCTTTTCCGAGGCGGCCCAGCAGACGTGCACCTGACCGAACCTGGGCTTTCCGGTGCCCCCGGCCTTCTCGAACTGTTCGATCACGTCCGGCTCGGGCACGAGCCCGAAGAGCCCGTCACCGAGCCTCCCGGCCATCTCCGTCGCCTGGGGCCCCGCCGCGGCGACGATGATCGGCGGCGGTTCGTCTGGAAGCGTGTAGAGGCGGGCGTTCTCGACCGTGTAGTGCTTGCCGTGGTGGCTCTGCAACCCGCCCTCCCACAGCAGCCGGATCACCTCGATCGCCTCTTGGAGCATCTCCTGCCGGACGGCGGTTTCGGGCCAGCGGTCGCCGAGCACGTGCTCATTCAGATTCTCGCCGCTGCCGACGCCAAGGAAGAACCGGCCAGGGAGCATCGCCGCGGCGGTGGCCGCTGCATGGGCAACGATGGCTGGATGGATCCGGGTAGTCGGACAGGTAACGCCGGTGCCCACGCGAAGGCGCTCCGTCGTCGCAGCGATACCCCCGACAACCGCCCAGACGAAGGGTGAATTCCCCTGCTTGTCGACCCAGGGATGGAAATGGTCGGAGATCGAGGCAAAGTCGAAGCCGGCCTGCTCGGCCCGACGCGCGAAGGAAACGAGGTCGCGGGGACCATGCTCTTCGCTTGAGAGCGTGTAGCCGATCGCCGCCATGGTGCCTGATACTTCACCGCCTCCTGGTCAGCTCGACTTCTTGCCGCCCTCTCGGCCGGCTGCTCGTTTTTGCGACTTCGATCCGCCGCGTCCCTTGCCGCTCTTCTTTCCGCCTTTCTTCGACGAGTCGGGCGCGTTGGCGATCGATGCCGCCCGTTGCTTGCTCATGCCCTTCTTCCGCAGCCCCTCGTACTGCTTGTCGTCCTTGATGCTTGATCCATGGTCCTTTGCCATCTGGCAATCACCTCCGAAACCGCTTTTACCCTCGCTCGAATTGACCGAAACGCGTGGCCACCGCGAGGCTCACGAGGACCCTCAGATGTGCGATTACGCACTATCCGCTCGGGTAACGGAACAGCGTGAGGCGCTTACGACGAGTCGACTGCTCCGGCCCGGGAATCCGGCGCGTGCGCCACGGGCGCGGGTTTCGCTATCTGAACCCAGCCGGGGAGCCAGTTGACGACCGAGAGCTGCTCGAGCGCATTCGAGCCCTCGCGATCCCACCGGCATGGGAGGACGTCTGGATCTGCCCGGATGTGGGCGGTCACATCCAGGCCACGGGGCACGACGATGCCGGGCGCAAGCAGTACCTCTACCACGAGAAGTGGCATGAGCGCCAGGACCGCCTGAAGTTCGATCACATGCTCGAGTTCGGAGCCGCCCTCCCGAGTCTGCGTAAGCAGGTGGCTCGCGATCTTGCTCGCCGGGGACTCGTGCGGGAACGGGTGCTTGCTTGCGCAATTCGCCTCCTCGATCTGGGGTTCTTTCGGATCGGGGGCGAGAAGTACGCGATCGAGAACGACACGTATGGCTTGGCCACGCTTCGCCAGCGTCACGTCCGTCTCGTGGGCGGGACGGCGGAGTTCGGTTACCGCGCCAAAGGAGGGCTGCGCCACCTGCAGGTGGTGACCGATCCGATCGTGCTTCCGACGGTGCGGGCATTGAAGCGGAGGCGTCGAGGAGGACCGGAGTTCCTCGCCTACTGGAAACCCCGGCAGTGGGTGGACGTCCGGTCGGCGGAAATCAACGAGTACCTAAAGGAGATTGCCGGGGGTGATTTCTCTGCCAAGGACTTCCGCACCTGGAACGCGACCGTCCTCGCCGCGGTTGCCCTCGGCGCCGAGGATGGACAGCCGCGGTCCGCTGCCGCCCGCAAGCGAGCGGCCTCTACCGCCGTGAAGCAGGTGGCCGAGTATCTATCGAACACGCCGGCGGTTTGTCGGCGTTCTTACATCGACCCGCGTACCTTCGATCACTTCGACTCCGGTGAGACGATCCACGCTGCCCTCGAGCGAATCATCGAGCGTTCGGATCCATCGGAATTCCCGGATCGCGAACGGATCGAGGGCGCCGTGCTCAAGCTCCTCGGCTAGCTCCGCAACGAAAGAGAGGAGCCTTTTCCAGGAGCTATGGCGCGGCGGATATCGCTTCGACGAGGTCGCCGACGCGCTCCTCGGAGATGTTGGTTGCCAGGTCGCCTTGGCTGACGATTCCGACCAGGTCGTGTCCGTCGATCACCGGCAACCGACGAACCTTTTCCTTCTTCATCGTCTGTAGCGCCTCCTCCACCGAGTCGTCGGCGCCGATTGTCACCGGCTTTCCCTCTCCCAGCTCGCCGGCCTTGGTGGAGCTCGGATCCTTGTCTTGGGCCAAGACCTTGACCGCGATATCGCGATCGGTCAGCATTCCCTTGAGCCGGTTGTCCTCTCCGCAAATGGGCAACGCACCCACGTCGAGCTGGGCCATCTTCTTGGCCGCCTCCACAACCGTTTCGTTCTCGCCGATGCACTCGGCGCCGGCGGTCATCACCTCGCGTGCGGTCTTTCCCATTGTCTCCTCCTCTCAGGTCTGCGCCGGGATTGGTCGCCCGCTCCTGCGCTCGTAACGTTCTCCTCATATCCCGACCTACCCACCCCGGCGGCACTGAAACACCGTGCTGACGGCCTACCCGGGTGCATAGGTAGCGAATCGCGAAGCTGGCGAATGCAGGAGACGGGCTCGAGATACGGAACCCAAAGGAATGCCGAGCGAAGCCCAAACGAGCCGCTCCGACGAGGACAAGTCGGAGCGAATCGACCGCGAGCTGATCGAGCTTCTGAACGAGCTTCGAGTCGCGCTCCCCGGCGTCCAGGTCCTGTTTGCGTTCCTGCTCACGGTGCCCTTCAGTCAGGGGTTTGTGAAGACGACGGACTTCCAACGGGACCTCCTGTTCGGGGTGCTCGCGGCGACTGCGATCTCCGCCGCGCTGTTGATCGCGCCATCTGCCTGGCATCGCATTCGCTTCCGCCAGCAGGACAAGGAGCTGATCCTGTCCATGTCGAACCGGATGGCGATTGCGGGCTTGGGCTTTCTCGCCATCGCCATGGTCGGCGCCGTAATGCTGATCGCGAACTACGCCTTCAGCGAGACCCTGACCGTCATTTCGGGCATCGTCGCCGTCCTCGTCTTCGGCGGCCTGTGGTACGCGCTGCCGCTCGCCCGAAAGGTGGAGCAGTCTGACTAGCGGTTTCGCTGCTGATCAGTCGGACCGCCAGGCGCGCCAATAGGCGCCAAGACGGTCGACGAAGGCCTTTGGCGGATCGGCGTACAGGCGCTGGCCGATTGGAACGGCGGCTTCGAGGAGCTCCTCCTGGCGAACCTGGATCAGGCGCACGATCGCGGCCGACTGTTCGGGACCACCCGCCAGCGCCGGGCGCTTCCGCAGATCCTGGACAAGGACGCTGAGGTCGTGATGGTCGCCGAGCAGGTCAGAGAGCTCGTGCGCTTGACCGCTCACGGCACCGAGGACCTCGGGCCAGCTGTCACGCAGGAGCCTCAGGTGGTACCAGAGGTCCTTGACCCGCTTTCGCCACTCGTGGATGTTCTCGGGGCTGGGGTCGCGGAGGACGTCCCTGAAGCGGGCGCGACCGCGCTTATAGGCTCGCTCGAGGCCCGGGGCGAAAAGCTTCCATTCCGATTTCGCGGGACTCCAGTCCTCGACCGCGGCCCGTCCGGCCGCGATCTCGGCAGCCGCGCGCGTGGCGCGCCGCCGAATTTCCGAGTCCTCGCCACCTTGTGCGGCGGCCAACGCGTCTCGCTCCCACTCGAGACGTCCGCGGAGCAGGCTGAAGCCCTGGGGTAGCTGATCGCCGCACCGCTCGGCCAGCGCAGCGAGCGTTTCGACCTTGGCCTCGGCATCGCGGGACCCCGCCAGTGCACGTCCGGCGTCCCTGAAGCGGGAGTTCTCGCGCCGATACGTCTCCTTGCTGATTCGCGTGCGAACCAGGCGCAGCACGGCGCGCGTCTTCTTCAGGTCCTTTCGCGTCTCGTGGACCGCGGCGCCGACATCCCCCTCAATGCCATCTCGCAGCTGCTCCACGGCGTCGTCGAGCCGGCCTCGTGCGATCCGGGCGATCGCCCTGTCCGGCTGCTCGCCTTGCTTGATGCGATACGTACGCGTAGGCGCGGCGCCGGCATCGCTCTCGGCTTTGTGACCGGCGCGCGCCTGCGCCACGCCGGCGCCCAACACCGCTCCCACACTTGCCGCCGCTCCGGCGAGGAAGCGCCGGTCCCGGGCGGCTCGTACCAGCGCTCGCTGGGCGCGCTTCCAGGCCGACCGCTGACAGGCATGGGTTGCTGGAGCCAGGCCTGCAGACTTGCACGGATCGGCTCTGGGTCGTGAACGCCGGTGAACCGATGAAACAGGGTTTGCCGGTCGCCGCCTGCGGGTATGACCGCGCCATGGGATCTGGGCGAGGCCCGAGCCTGCTCACCATCATCTACCTCGTGGTCGGGGCGTTCGTCGCCTCGGACCATGGCTACTTCGAGAACGTCAACCGGATCGAGGAGGTAGCGGAGGCGGCGCTCGCTGTCGTCTTGTGGCCCCTCGTTCTCCTTGACGTCAGCATGCGCCTCTAGACACGTTGGCGGCGTTTCCCACCGGGCAGCGGGGGTAACGGAGCGATCATGGAACTACCGCTTTTACTGATCGTGATCGGAATCGTCCTGGCGCTCCTCGTTCACTGGGGACTTGGCATTGCCTGCATCCTGATCGGCTTGGTCCTGCTGATCTGGCCGCGAGTGACGGCCAATCGCACCCGCGTCTGACCCACGCGCTCGACGAAATCTGTGACAGCGCCGTGGGACCCGCTCGCTAGCCTAGGCTCTGCCATCCGGAGGGGTGGCAGAGTGGTTGAATGCGGCGGTCTCGAAAACCGTTATGGGCCGTTTTGGTCCATCGAGGGTTCGAATCCCTCCCCCTCCGCTGAATGAGTGAACGCGCCCCCTCCGCTCCCGCATTCACAGCAATCCTCGCAACCCTGTGGCTCAATCAGGTCTCAGCGACTGCTCGGGACAGTTGATCAAATCCTGTCCCCCGAGATAATCCTCAGCCTCGGCGCTGGTCAGATTTCGGTCCGCCAGCCTGCAGGCCTCACGCTCCCAAAAGTCGATCTCGACCTTACGAGTGATGACGCTACCGTCGTCACCCGTGGAAACAACAATTCGGTCGCGGTCGGCAAAGAGGACCTCGTTGACATGGCCGGAGTGGCCGCTGAACACGAACTGCACCTTCCCGGAATTGGCGTCGGCTATCGCAACCTCTCCGTCAAAGCCGCCGATCGCCGCTTGATCGCCGCTTCCATTGACGGCTATGGCGCTGATCTCTCCGACCTGCGAGGCCGTTGGCGATCCGATCCGCTTGCCGGTCGCCGCATCGAGACGTACGAGCGTGCTAGCGCCACCGCCAGCCAGAAATGACGACCCATCGGGGCGCCACGCGAGGCTGTTGATGTTCGCTCCGGTGTTTCGCTCCCAGAGTTCGGCCCCATCACGGGTCTGCCACAACCTCGCGACACCGGACCTTCCTCCCGTAGCGATCGTTTCCCCATCCGGGGAAAATGCGACGGTCGTGGCCGCGTTGTCGTCAGCCTTCAACTCGCGTCCGATGGAGCGGGGGGAGTCGAGATCCCACATGGTCACCTGGCCACTCGTGTCGCCAACCGCGAGCCGCCCTCGGTCCTCGCTGATGTCAACCGCGGCGACACCCGGCCGTCCTAGAGAGAAGGAGGCGATCTTGCGGTCACGTTCCAGATCCCAGAGGAAGACGCGTCCGTTGCGCGGCTGGTCCTTGGTCCCCGCTGCCGAACCGGCGATGGTGACCATGGCGCCTCGCTCCCATTCGATCCAGTCAACCCGCCGCAGACCAGTGACCACGGGCGGTCCCGCTTGTGCCATTGAGGCCAGCTTCCACCGCTTCACCACGCCGACATCGGACCCGCCCGTCAAGAATTCGGATTCGTCCGGCGAGACAGCGAGGGTCCGAAGGGCCCCTTGGTGAGCATCAAGCTTTCGGCCCAGCGAGACCGAGTCAAGGTCCCATCGAGCCACTTCCGCGCCTGCCGCCGAGATCAGTTTTCGAGGCGCCGTGAACGCGATGTCCGTTACGAGCTCGCCGTGGCCTCTCAGCGGCTGGCCGACACGCGCTCCGGTCGACGCGTTCCAAACCGCGACGTTGCCGTCGTCACCGGAGCTCGCGAGGAAGCTTCCCATTCGGGCTGAATACGATCACGTACACGAGGGAGTCGTGAAACAACAGTGGCGCTCCGCGGCGGGTGCCCGTAGCGGCATCCCAGAGCTGGATCTCGCCGGTCTCGGTGCCGGTGGCAAGGGTCTCGCCGTCGGGACTGAACTCCACCGCGTAGGTTTCTCCGTCGCGACTGACCCGCAGCGGCTTGCCGATCCGTACGCCGGTGGCGGCGTCAATCGTGACAGCCGTTCCCTCGTGGGTACCCACCACCAGCGTTCGCCCGTTTGGATTGAAGGCGACGTCGGTCGCCCGTGTTGGAGACACCCGCAGTGGCGGCGCGACCGCTCTCCCATCGGGCACGTGCCAGAGCCGCACGAAGCCCTTTGACGTACTGGTCGCCAGTTCGGTGCTGTCGGGGGAGAATGCAACCCATTCGGTGGATCCCGGGAGGACCAAGGGTGATCCGATCGGTCGAAGCGTGCGCGCGTCGAACAGTTGCGTCCCGTCATCGCCCCCCACCGCCAGCAGGTCTCCGTTGGCGCTGAAGGCGACATCCAAAGCGAACCCGACGCCCGCGTCGACGGTCGGGCTTAGGGGCTTGTCTGTCGTTTGATCCCACAGGCGGACCGAGCCATCCTGCCCCCCGATCGCGAGCGTCTGGCCGTCTGGGTGCATCCCCATGCTGCCCAAGGCAGACCCGAACCGGTGACCGAACCCGCTGAGCTGGGGCACCTCGGTGAGCGCACTCAACAGACCGCGCCTTGTCACCTCAGAGTCATCTAGCTGATGCGCCTCATAGGCCAAAAGCAGCGAGAGATCGAGTTCGCTGGTGGCGAGGGCCTCGGATTGCACCGCCAGGCGCTGCGATTCCGCCACTCGCGCTTGCGTGACGGCCTGCTTCTCCTGCGTTACCGCCTCGTTTCGCTGCAGGAGAGCGAAAATGCCCAGGCCGGCTGAGATGATCAAGGCAAGGACGACAGCACTCAAAACGATCCGTCCTCGGCGGGTCGAAGCCCTGCGGCTCTCCAGGACGAATCGCCTCTGGAGTTCGGTCGGCTCGGGATTCTGGCCGGCTTGCCCGGCTAGCCAGCGCTCCGCATCCTCCAGTTCGCTTCCGCGGACCAGAAGGCTACTGTCGTGCCCCTTCGTGTCCCAAGCAGTCGCGAGGTTTCCCCACTTGGTGTGTTCGCGGACCCAGTCAAGATCGGTTTCCAGGGCTCCGACCAACGTGTCGAGCGAGGCTTCGAAGTCGTCTTCGAAAAGTCCCTGGGCAGGTATCCAGTTATGGCTTGAGATCGGATCGGGAAGCGCGCCTGTATCGACCGCCCCAGCATTGTTGAGCGGGATGATCCGCTTGTTCAAGGCGGCGGCGTGTGCAAGCTCCTTCAGGCAATGCTCCGATGTGACCGATCCGGGGCTGATCACGAAGACGAAGGAATCGCTCTGGGCGATGCCTTCCCGAAGCTCCTCCTCCCACTTGCTCGCCGCCGGAATGTCCTCGAGGTCGACCCAGGCCTCTTTGCCTCGCCTTTCCAAAGCGTCGCGCAGTCGCATCACGAAGGCCTTGCTGTCACTGCGCGAGTAGGAGGTGAATGCGTCAGGCATACGAGCCATCCCCGGGCACCGAAGCCAGGCTTTGCGATTCAAGCATCAGGCTTCGTCTGCTGACCGGCAAGCCTCGCTCGCAGCTCGTCGACGAGCCTCGGCTTGGGGTCGATGCCCGCCTTCTGCAGGGCGCTCTCGAGATCGTCGATCAAGGCCTGGTTGAACTCGGCATTGGCTTTGGCAAGGGCGAGGATCTGGCTCAGACCCTTCCCTGCACGGGGCAGTTCTTGCGCAGCCGCGACCCAGGCCTCCGGAGCCGGGGGCAGAGAGCGAATCAGCGCCGCTAGCTGTAGTTCGTCATAGCTGGGCATAGGGTTTCCTTCCGGCCTTGAGGGCTCACATCCAAGACGCAGCAGACGTCGGCAATCTTCCCAAGGGATCGGCGTGTCTAGGCCGAGGGGCCGGCGAGCAGTGCGACCAGAAATAGTGCGACCACGTGGCCGGCTTGGTCGACAGCCATAAACAGTGCCCCGGGCTTGGGCTCAACCCCTTTGACCCGCCGCATGTAGGCGCCAAGCAGGCGACCATCGTCTTCGATCATGTGGGGAACGCCGACCAGGGCACCAATCCCGATGGCCCAGGCACCGATATCTGAGGCCAGCCAGACGAGCGCGGGGACGAAAGCAAGTGTGTAAGTGGCGGCGTGAGCCAGAAGAGCCCGGCGGGCCAGGGGGTCAGCGCCGAGGCCACCGTGCTTGTGCCTTGCCTGCCAGTCGGTCTGCAGCAGGAAGTCGCCAACAAGGTGCGAGACGACAAAGACCGCAAAGACCTCGACCCACGGCACGGATCAGACCGCCCAGGCGAGGGTGTCAAGCATGAGAGCCATCACTGGACCGGCTTGCGAGGTGTCGTTCCTTCAGCGGGCTCGTCGCCAGAGTCGGTACATCCGCAGGCGCCCGTAAGTCCTTGGCCGCCGGCATGTGACCGACGTAGTCGCAGAGGAACTCGCTCGAGCCAGCAAGACCCAGGGCGGCTGCGAAAGGCTCGGTCACGTACACGGCACCCGGAGGCGTTACCGGCTCGATCCGGGCGGTGCGGCTGACATGCGAGCCCATGAAGGCCAGTTCGTCGATAACCGGATCGTGCGTGGGAAAGACCGGCCCGACATGACCGCCCAGACGCAGCGCCAGATGTTCCGGCAGGCCCTCTGCTTCGAGGTCAATCTCGCTCATCGCGGCCTGCAGGTCCAGCGCACAGGCCGCCGCGGCGATGGCTTCGCCAAGGACGACGTAGAGGGCATCTCCCCAGGTATTTCGGTGCTCGATGCTCGCGCCGTGCCGGTCCAGCGTTGTGGCGAAGGCACCTAGGACCCGATCGGCAAAACGAGGCAGCTCTTCGTCTGTGAGCTTTGAGAACCCCTTGACGTCCGCAAAGAGCATCGCGCGCACGACGCGTCGTGAGCCAGCCCTCGACGAGTCAGGCAGATTCTCGCTGATGGGAGTCGGCGCCCCGCCTGTCAGTTGAATGATCGAAGTCGCCCGTCCGCCCCGCCGCCAGGTCTCCACGTCGATTGCCGTCCCGGCCTCCCCCCCAGGCGGGCCGCCGTCCCAGACCGCGAGCTGGCGCACGCTTGCGTCGAGGTAACCGGCTCGCAAGAGCGCCAGCCCCATCGCCAGTTCGGTCCCATAGCGGTACAGGACGTCGTCGTCCAGGAAGGCGTCGTCGGTGGCGTATCTGACACTCGCCGCGGCCGCCAGGCACCGATTGAAGCGGTCGATCCACTCGGGGCCGGCAGGAGCTACCGAGGAGCCCACGAACTCATCCAGGGCGAAGGGCAAGACGACATGGAGCTCGCAGCCTTGCGCCAGCAGGGCTTCGGCCCAGAGGATGTCCGCGCCACTCGCGAGCGATCCATAGGCGTAGGCGGCCGGATGACGTTCCAACTCCTCGGTCATCTGAGTCGCAATCTCGGCTTCTTTCTCTGCGAGAAATCGGCCTTGCTCGCCCGCTGGCGATATCCGATGGCCGCAGAAGTGCACGACCGCTGGGCCGGAGAGGATGTTCAGGATCTCGGTGTCAATCCCGGCGATGCCGCAGATCGTGCGAAGCTGTCGGCGCGTGCTGGCGAGGGCGCCATGGTCGCCGTCATTCACCGCCGCGGCCTGCTCGAGGGCTTCGCGGGCAGGCGACTGCTGACCCAGCACCAGGTGGGCTTCCGCCTCGGTCGCCGCCGCGAAGTAGGAGTCATCCTGGCGGTTTGCCAGCGACTCGAGAACAGCCCGGGCAAGGTCGGCGGCGCGCTCGTTGTTTCCGGCAACCAGATTGAGCGTTGCCGCGTTGATCGCCGGGTAGTAACCGCCCGTGCGCGCGGAGATTCGCGCGTATTCGTCAGCCGCGTCCGCCGCCCGCCGTCGGCGCAGATCTCCCTCGGCCGCCAGTGCCTTGTCCTTGGCGATCCGCGCGCCGAGCGCGGCAATATCTTCATCCTGTGATTCGGCCAGCCGGTACTCCGCGAAGCGGTAAGCCGCCTCCTCGGTCGAGCCGGAGCGTGCCATGGCAAGGACAGCGTGGTACCTCAGCGGCAGATCATCTGGATGCTCCACTAAGCCCCGCTCTGCGAGGTCAACCGCCAAGAGCAGTTCTCCGCGTCGCTCTGCGTCCTTGACTGCCTCTAGCCAGTCCTTCGCCTTGGGGTCAGCCATTCCGATGACATCTTTCAGGCTGCGCCGTCGGATGCAATGTGTCCTCCTGAGCCCTGGTTGATGGCCCCTTTAGAGACGCGAGTTGACGCGCCTATCTTCCCTCTAGCTCGCCCCGGAGCTTGATCAGGCAGCGTGAGATGCGGCTCGCGATCGTACCTTGGGGGATCTCCATAGCCTCGGCGATGGTCCGGTAGCTTTGATCGCGGGCGAAGAAGCGGTCGAGGATCTCCTGGCAGTTCTCCGGCAAGACTCGAATCGCCTCGCGGACAGTCATCGCTTGGTCCAGCTTGTCGAACAGGTCCTCGTCAGCCATCTGCGTCTCTCCCGCGTTTTCGCGAGGCTCGACTCGCGCGGTGGAGCGCTTTCGGTCGATTGCCAGGTTCCGCGTCAGCTTCGCGATGAACGGACGAATTGCGGTGTCGTCTCGCACCGTGTCCAGCTTCTCGTAGACCCTCGCAAACACTTCCTGGAAAACGTCTTCGGCGTCCTCCTCTGCGAGGCGAAAGCCTCGGACTGCAATCGCGTAGACATAGCGAGAGAATCGCTCGACGAGCGCGGCCCAAGCAAGCTGGTCCCCTTCGCGACACCGCGCAACCAGTTGCGCATCGTCCAGGTCCTCCCTTGATGAGCCCGGGCGCATGGACACGCCTGTGGGCATGGTGCGAGCCTACATCCAAAGTGGATATGTGGCGACACCAGGAGTCGTGTTTCCGTGTCGCTATCGCAGGCAAACTCAACTTTGTTCCGCTTCTGCGGCGCACGGTGAAAGCCATCTCGCAGGCGGCGGTAACGTCCTCACATCGCTCCCGCCGACATCACCCAGCTGCCCAATGGACTGCCGCTGTTCGCCATCGACATCGAGGGCGCCCGAGCGGTCACGATCATGGTCGCCTTCGACGCCGGTTCGCGTGCCGAGCGGCGGGAGGAGAACGGGGTTGCGCACTTCCTCGAGCACCTGGTGTTCAAGGGCGGCGAGCGATTTCCCACCGGCCGCGACGTCAATCGCGAGGCCGATCGGCTCGGCGCCCGCCTGAACGCGCTCACGGCACCGGACCAGGTCGCCTTTCACATCACCTCTCGTGCCGAACGGGCTGTCGAGGCAGCCGACCTGCTGACCGACTTCGTTGCGCGTCCGCACATCGAACCATCCGAGCTCGAGCTGGAGCGGGGCGTTGTACTTCAAGAGATCGCTCGTTCACACGACCAGCCGGCCGAGCTCGCGGACGACTTGATCTTTGCTGCCGCGTTTGGCGACCATGCGTTGGGCCGGTCGACGCTGGGCACCGAAACCACCCTCAGCTCCCTCGACAGGGATGCCGTGCTCGCCTTCCGGGAGCGCCGCTGGGGCGGCCAGGGAGGGGGTGTTTTTCTTGCGGGCAACCTTTCAGGCGTTTCCGTGGAAGGGACGATCAGCGAGCTCTTCGGCCGCTTCCCTGCGATCGAAGCGCCACCTGCTTGCGAGCCGGCCCCCCCGCCGCGCCCGCGGGTTCTCGTCGAGCGACGCAAATCGGAGCAGTCGCATCTGCGACTGGCCTACCGGCCTCATCTGGACGTTTCGGAACCCCACACGCGCGCGGCTCTGACCATCTACGCGACACTGCTCGGCGGGACCAGCGGCTCGCGGCTTTTCGACGAGATCCGGGAGTCGCGCGGACTCGCCTACACGGTGCGGGCGAGTCACGACTCGCTGGCCGATGCAGCGCTGGTGCTGCTCGAGGCCGGGCTCCAATCGGACCGCTGTTTGGAGGCCTACCGGCGGATGCGCGAGATCGCCGTTGAGCTTCAAGAACAGGGACCGACCGAGGAGGAAGTCGAGCGTGCTCGCTCCTCTGCCGCCGGTCGGCGGGTCCTCGCATTCCAGCGCACCGCCGCAGTGGCCGAACACGCCGCCCGTCAGCACGTCGTCTTCAGCGACACCATCGACCCCGACGAGGAGATTTCCCGTCTCGATGGCGTCAGCTTCGACGACGTCCGTGAGGTGGCTCGCAGCATGGGCGTGGAGCCTGCTGTCGCATGTGTCGGCCCGCACTCCACCGAAGAGTTCGGCTAGCGAGGGAAGATTTCGCAACGCCCACGCGTCGAGGGGTCGAAAGCGCCGAATGGAGGCGTACGACCAAGGAGGAGAAGGTTATGCCCTTAAGACGAGCACGCGGGGACGAGCCTGAGGACACCGAGGGCCAGGCCAGACGGCGCGAGGAAGAGGCCGAGGACACCGAGGGCCAGGCCAGACGGCGCGAGGAAGAGGCCGAGGACACCGAGGGCCAGGCCAGACGGCGCGAGGAAGAGGCCGAGGACACCGAGGGCCATCGCCGGCACTTCGTCAGGCGCGAGGACGAGCCCGAGGACACCGAGGGCCAGGCCCGGCGGCGCGAGGACGAGTCCGAGGACACCGAGGGCCACGCCCGCCGATAGCCACGCTGCCGGTGGGGTGCAGTCCCCTCGCCGCGGCCTTCGAACGCCCCGCGTACCGACCGGTCGCGGGGCGTTTCTCGTGCTCTCATTAGCTGGCGCTGGTGACGACCGCCAGCGCGCGTTCGGCGGCCGCCCGCGCCTGACCGCTGACGGCTCGAGCGCGCTCCAGTCGCTCGTCGTCTTCCGTGGTCACGAGATTAGCCTCGATCAGGGTCACCGATGCGCGGCTTGCCGCCTGCCCAAGCAGCGATGCGGTGGCGGCGTCGGGGCGAAGCTCCGGCCGCCCGCGTTCCGCGGCCGACGCTCCGAGTTCCGCCACGTCGGCCGCCGACTCGGCGATCCTCGCCAGCACATCGGCTGCGCGCTCGAGCGAGGCGCCGAGCTCCCTATTGCCAGTCCCGCCGGCCTGTGACCCGCGTGAAGCGAGCGCATCAAGGGCCGCGCTGTAGGCGACCTGGTTCTCCTCGGCAAGGGGGGTGAGACGCTGCCGCAGGCTTTCGGACTGCGCTGCGACGGCGCCCGCATCGGTCCAGCACTCTTTGGAGGCAAGCGCGGTCATCGTGACCAAGCCCGCCCCCATCGTCGCGACAAGAGCAGAGGCGGAGCCGGCGCCGGGCTGGGATGGGGACGAGGCTATGCGCTCCAGCAGCGCCGCCACCGAGAGGTCCAAAAGGTCACTTTTTGCCACGCGGCGATTGTCCCTCACACGATTCCCTCGTGGCACATTTGCTGCGTCAGAGCAATGGCAATTGCCGCTTCGCCGAACCGAGCCGGGCGGCGATCACCGCGTCCGCCTGCCTTGCGCTTTCGGCGTGGCCGGTAACGGCAGCGATGAAGTCCTCGCCCGTCAGCCCCAGCAGCTGGAGGTCCGTGATCGCACGAACGGTCGCTGTCCGCGGGGTGCCCCGCAGCAACGCGATCTCGCCGAAGAAGTCGCCCGGGCCCTCGGTTCGCACCCGGACTCCGTCCTCGAACACCTCAACCTCTCCCGAATCGATGATGTAGAAACGGTCGCCGGGCGCGCCTTGCGTCGTGATCTCCTCTCCCGCCGGAACCTGCAACTCGACAAGCTGTTCAGCCAGCGCCTCGATTCGCGCCGGGTCGAGCGGGGAGAAGATCCCCAACGCATGCAAGCGGGTCAGCTTGTCGGTCGGGGCGTCCGCGTCGGCATCAAGGCGGGCCAGGCTGCTCCAGCTGAGCACCGCGAGGGTCGGCAGAACAAGGCCGGTGACGACCAGCGCTCCGCGGATGCCGAACAGGCCTATCAATGCGGGCGCAACGGCGCCGCCGATTCCCACCGATGCCCAGATCGACCCCTCGAGGACGCCGAACACCCGACCCCGGACCTGATCCGGGACCGCCCGCTGCATAAGCGTGAATCCTGATACGTCGACGCAGGTGTTCCCGACTCCCACGACCACGAGCATGGCGACGGCCGCCGCCGTCTCCGGGACGGCGCCTATCAGCGCGATCGGCACCCCCCACAACACCAGCCCGGCGCCGAGCACCGGTGCCAGCCGGCGCTCGCCAAGCGATAGCGCCGCAAAACCGGCGAGGATCCCGCCGATCCCGACGGAGGCGTCGAGCAGACCCACTCCCGCTTGGCCCAAAGCGAGGAGGTCGAGCGCCGTGACGACGATCAGAACGGCCAGGATGCCATCGACGAAGGTCTGAGCGCTCATCAACCCCACCAGCAGGCGCAACTGGGAGTCCTCGCGCAGCGCCTTGAAGCCCGCCCCGACCCCCGCCGCGGTCTCGCCTTCGCCACCGCCCACCTCGGGTGCAGGTGCGCCGGTATCCCCTTGGATCCGGGCCAACTGAGCTGCAGAGAGGCAGAGCAGTCCACCACTCACAGCCATCGTCACCTCGATGCTCGCGAGCCCAAGCAGGGCACCGCCAAGCGCGGGGCCCGCGAACATGCTCGTGCTCTCCAACGTGTTACCGGAGGCGTTTGCCGCGATCAGCTGAGCTGGGCTACGCACCAGGTCGGGAAGCAACGCATTCTTTGCAGGCTCGAAGGCGGTCGAGGCGACGACTAGTGCTGCGGTCAAGACGAACACGGATACCGAGGGGAGGTCCAGGGCAACGCAGGCCGCCCCGCCCGCCACCAACACGGCGCGTACCAGGTCGGTGGCCAGGAGCACGCGGCGGCGCGAGTATCGATCGGCGAGGACGGCGGCAAACGGCGACGCCACCGCCGCCGGCCCCATCCTCACGAACATCATCACCCCGACCAGAACCGCGCCGCCGACTCCGAAGGCATATACGGCCGAAGCGACACCAAACGACCACAGGGAGAGGAGCGAGGTCGCGTGCGCGAGCTGCAGACGCCGCACGTCGGCCTCGGCGAAGACCTCTCGGAGGCTCGCCAGTGACCGCTTGATCGCAGCTGTTGCCGAGTTGATCACGCTGCTATCTGGGGCCTCTGGAAGCGGGAATTGCTAAGCGATGGCCAGTGGACGGCTTGCACCGACACGAGCTTCCCTGTCGCGACCAGCCACGGCCGTAGGGAAGATCTTGTAAGGCTGCCACGTCTTGAGGGAAACGCCCACACGAGGTGTGGCGGAGATCAAAGGGGTAGTCATGCCGTATAGAAGGTTCGAGATCGAGGCAGACGACGTCGAGGGCCACGCAGCCAAGCGCGGGATCGAGGTCGAGCGGATGAAGCTGCAGACGACCGACGGCCAGGAGATCACCCTGGAGCCTGAAGGCGAAGAGGGGGATCGCTGGCAGGTGGTTTCGGGGCCCGCGGACCTCCAAGGCCACTATAGGATGCGTTAGTACCTGATTGCGGGATCATCCCCGTATCTCGTTCTCGCCGGGGTGCGCGTAGCCGTGGTGCGCACCCCCGGTATTCGTCGAGAAATCGTCACAGGACGGCGCAGGTGCTGATCTGCGTCGCGGACCCCGGGGTACGATCGCCAGGTGGCAAGCTCTGCCGAACCGCTTCCCTCCTACAGCCTGGCCGCCGATCAGGTCGACGAGATCGCGCTGCCTCCAAGCTGGCCGTTCGAGGTCACTCGCGCCTGGGCCTGGGGCGGCTCGACCGGCGGGGGCGCCCGGGTCTGCATTCTCGACAGCGGCGTCGAATTAGAACACCCATTGGTCGGCGAAGTTCAGCGCTCGGTTGCTGTGAGCGCCGACGAGGAGGGATTCGCGAATGTGTCCGATGACACTGAGGGAGATGTCTTCGGCCACGGCACCGCGTGCGCCGGGATCATCCGCTCGCTTGCACCGGACTGCGAGATCTCCAGCGCGCGCGTCCTCGGCCCCGCCAACAAGGGCAGCGGCGCCCTGATGCTGGCCGGCCTTCAGTGGGCGATCGAGGAGGGCCACCAGGTGGTCAACATGAGTCTTTCGACCACCAAGCGCGATCTGCTGTCGATGCTGTACGAGCTCACCGACGACGCCTACTTTCGCCGCGACCACCCTCGTCGCCTCGGCGCACAACATGGCGGTGGAGAGCTGGCCGTGGCGCTTCTCCTCGGTGATCTCGGTCGGCAGCCATGAGGAGGCCGACCCGATGCGCTTCTACTACAACCCCAGTCCGCCTGTCGAGTTCTATGGCCGGGGTTTGGAGATAGAAGTCGCCTGGAAAGGCGGCGGCACATTGCGTTCCTCGGGCAACAGCTTTGCAACCGCTTACCTGAGCGGGATCTGCACTCTGATCCTCGCCAAGCACCCTGATCTCACACCGTTCGAGCTGAAGAGCGTGTTGCGGTTGACGGCCGCCAACGCTACGACGGGGGGGCAGCAGTGAGCGACGAAGGCCTGCGGGCAGCGGTGGCGGCGTCCGCGCTGGCCGGCGAAGAGGCGCACCGCGAGCTTCTGCAGTCGATCGTCGACGTGGCGCGGGGGATCTTCGGCTCAAAGGCTGCCTCGATCACCCTGTATGACGAGGATGCCGACGAGCTGGTGTTCGAGGCGGTCGCCGGGGAGGGGTCGAAGTCGCTGATCGGCAGCCGTTTTCCCTCGACTGAGGGGGTAGCCGGATGGGTGCTGCGTTCGCGTGAATCGTTGGTGATCGACGACGTCCAGCAGGACGCGCGCTTCGCCCGCGAGGTCGCCGAGGACACTGGCTATGTGCCAAAGAGCTTGATGGCGGCACCGTTGCTGCGCGGTGAGGACGCCCTCGGGGTGCTATCCGTACTCGACCGTCCCGCCGAACGGCCTTCCAGCCTCGCCGAGATTGACCTGCTGGTCCTCTTCGCTCGCCAAGCTGCGCTGGCGCTTGAGGTTGTGCAGCGGGCCCGGGGGGCAGGATCGGCGCTCGAGGGCGAGGGGGACACGGCGATCGTGGCCCGCTTCGCTCAGACGCTCGAGCGGCTCGACGGCTCCCGCCGTGAGGCAGGAATGCGGCTACTGGGCGCGCTGGAGGAGCTCCTACGCGTCTGAGGCGTGCGCCTTCCGCTTAACGATGCCATGGGGCAGTTGCCGCGAACCCGTGCCAGCCTGGCCCTCCCACTGGCACGCAGCACCTCCGACCATGCGCAAACTCCTTATTCATGCGGGTTCACGCTGACTCGCCGCGTGTCTCGAAAACCGTTATGGGCCGTTTTGGTCCATCGAGGGTTCGAATCCCTCCCCCTCCGCCTATAGAGCCAAATCTGGCTTAGCCAAGCCGAATGGCTGGCGACATCGTGCCCTTGACACCCGCCCTCGAGATCGGGCCGAGGCCGTTTGGGGCCGCTGGAGACTGGCGCTTACTGGCGCATTTCTGGCGCAAGGGGGGGCAAGGCGGGATCGCGCGAGCTGCGAGAGCAAGGAGGTACTGCCCCACCTGACAGAGCGGAGTCCCTAGCGCGAGGGAGCGGAGTCGCGCGCGCAAGGACGGGACGACTTTCGAGCGAACGACGACGACCAAGCACCTCAAGGTCTACTGCTCGCTCGAGTGCCAGTACGAGGCGAGGTCAGCCCAGTACCGGGGCCGCGCCGACAGCAACGCGAACCTCAAGCGGGCCGAGCTGGTTCGTAGAGGAAAGGCGAAGGGCTACCCAGCCGAAAGAGTGATGATCCTCTCGTGAGCAAGCGCCCCAGAACCGTGGAGAGCGAGATAATGGGGGGCGATCGGTCGTCCGAAGGACCGCCCCCCAACCTTGCCAACGCTTTGGTTGCTCCGAAGTTGCTCTAGAGCTGGCAAACGCTGAGGGGGCCTACTCCCGCAGCCCGGCGGCTTCGAGGGCTTCCTCCCTGCTCACGAATCCTTGGCCGTGTACCACCTTTCCGTCCTGCACGGTCCAAAGGTGCCAGAGGTCCCATGTGGTCTCGACGCCGCTCTGCTTGCCCCGGCCCCGCACGGTGACCGCGGCCAACACTTGGTCTCCCGACTCGATCAGCTCGCGGATTTCAACGCGCGGACTCTCAAACTCGCTCCAGAGCCATCCTGCAAACCCGATCCACGCCTCCGGCCCCCGGCCCCCGGTACGCGCCCCGCGCGCCAGGGATCGTCCCTGTGGTGACGTATTCGAAGTTCGGCGCGAAGTCGGCGACCATGCCCTCCCGGTCACCCCGGTTGAACGCCTCGTAGGCTCGGCGCGCCATCTCCACGTTCTCCCGCGACATCGCCTACTGCGAAAGCCCGGCGGCTTCGAGGGCGTTCTCGCGCTCGGGGAAGACCTCACAGCGGGTCAGCTTGCCATCGCGCAGCGTCCACAGGTGAGCAATCCGCAGCTCGAAGTCGGCATCCGCACCGTGGGGACGAATCCGGAGCCGAATTAGGGCGACGATGAACCCGCCGGCCTCGATGAGCTCCTCCACCTCAACCGACAAATCACCGACCGTCTCCCGCTGGTCCGTGTACCAGGCGCGGACTTCCTCCGCGCCTCTCACCGGTGCGCTCCTCGGGGATTGGTCGGGCGGAACGAGCTCGAAGTCCGGGTCCGCTGCTTCAAGCACCGCATCCCAATCGTCGCGCGACATTGCCTTGTAGGCCCCACGAACGATCTCGACGTTCTCCTGCGACATAGCCCGCGCAGTATCTCGTGCGAAGAACAGGCAGGGAGCTACCGAGTGCCTTCTATGAGTCGACCAGCACCCTTCGACGGCTCTCGCCCTCTGGCTCGGGACGTCGGCATGACCACGCCCAAAGCCACAGAGCTGACTGCTCTTCGTCTGATGCAGGCAGCTCACCAATGCGCCCCTCGATCAGCTCGAGGGACGCGCCCTCGCGAGTCCAACGCGTGATCTTGTCTCGCATGTCTGGCATGAGAGGCACCTCCTGGGTCGGAACTAAGTCCGCGCCCCGGTCGTGCCCCTTCCTCGTGCCGGACTACGGCGAACTACAGACGTTAGCGCGACTCGAAAGCCGGGCAGCCGGCGGGGGAGGGTTGGCCTGCCAGATGGCAGAAGCCGATGACCGCCGGTCACCTGCTGCGCGCCGCGCTACAGTGAGCGGGTCAACGGTGGCGGCGAAGCAGAGCGGCGACGCCCCGGGGAAGGTGCAATGTCGGACAATAAGGAGCGGCCGGAGAGCGTCCCAGGGGAGGGCCCCCCAGAGAGTGACCCAGAGCTGGTCGGTCCTGGAGCCTGATCAGACGACCTCAGATACGGATCAGACGCACTCCGATGCCGACCAGACGGCGTCGGATGCCGACGAGACGACGTCAGAGCGCGATCAGAGGACCGCCGAGGCGGATCAAACTGCTTCGGACCGGGATCAGACAGCCTCGGACCGAGACCTGGCCGCGCACAGTCGGACCGACGTGGCGTTTCGGCGGGTACACGAAGCATCCCGAACGCAGCGCGAGGAGGGCAGCGCCGAGCGCGAGACAACTAGCGAGCTTCGAGCGCAGACCATGTCCCAGCGCGCCGAAAACGCCAGCCGACGCGATGACAACGCTGCCCTGAGGGATGCCACGGCGCAGGCGCGTGACTTCGCCGCGGAGGCTCGCGACAGCGCCGCGGCGGCGCTGGAGAACGCCATGAGCAGGGAGCATGCGGATCTCGTTCACACCCGGACTGAAGCCGCAGCCGACCGTGCCCGCGCAGCGGAGGACCGGGCGCGCGCAGCGCAGGATCGCCACCAAGCGGCACTGGATCGCGAGCAGGCGCAAGCCGAGCTCGAGCGAGCTCGGCGCTCCCTTCGGCCGTAAAGCCAGGACTGCTAGAGCGCGTCACGCTCCCCCGGACAAACCGCGCCCGTCTATGAGGACAGCCGTTCGGCCTCGTTACCAAGCTGCCTGCGACATCGCCCGCGCAGTATCTCGCGCCGCAAGAGGGAGACCGGTGTTCCGGGGGGGGGGGGGGGGGGGGGTCTACGCAGCTTCGCGGAGCGAGCGCAGCGCTTCCCCAGCGGAGGAGTACCCGGGCAGCTCCTTGGCGGCAGACGCCCCGACCCGGTGTTCCATGGGCGACTCGGGGGTCATCACCAGGTTGATACCCGCGTCGCCGCGTCCTTTCAGTCTGCCGGAGGCCGCCACCAGTGTGGAAAGGCAACCGATATCGATGACCCGGCAGCCGCGAAGGTCGACAGTGACTCCGGTCCGCGCCTCCTGTGACTGCGACGTCGAGTAACTCCCTCCAGTTCCTCAGGGCGGGAGCATCCAGTTCCCCCTCAACCTCGACAAGCATTACGCCCCCGGCTGTACGCGAACAAACCGAGGCGCTCCCCCATGGATCTGAAGCTGCTGAGCCGACCAACGGCGGTTCACGGTTCTCGCGGCCTGTATCTGAGTTGCCCATTGGGGCATCTCCTCTCTCTCATCCCTCTCGAAGCTACGCCGCCGTGTGTCGCTGGGAGGAAGAGAGGAACAGAGATCCCCAGACGACCGTGGTCCAAGTTTACTCCGATCCCGGAGGGGGGTCGAGATGACCAGGCTGCAATCCCGACGACCGCCGGCTGGCGGAAAGGCGGGACGTGAACCGGGTCCGCGTCGAGCCAGCAGACGAAGCGGGCCGCCCGCCGCTAGCTCAGACGGCCCGCCGCGGCGAGCCGCCAAGCTCCCCCTGCCAGACGCCCGCCAGAGCCCCGTCCATGGGCGTCGAGCCGCTCTCTCACTCGGGAGCGAGATGGGATACCGAACTCCGCGCACGACGTTCTCCTGCGACATCGCTTACTCCTAAGCCCGGCGGCTTTGAGGGCCTCCTCCGGGTTGGCATACATCTGCATACGAATCTGCTGTTCGTCACGGATCGTCCACACCTGCCCAAAGCGCATTTCGACCGGGACTCCGGTGGTCTTCGAGCGCCCGCGCTGGCGAACGATGGTGACTACCCTGCTTCCCCGGCGTCGATGTAGTCCTCGACCTCAAGTTCCCAGTCATCCCACGCCTCGCTCACGCGGCGATGAACTCCGCGATGCCTTCGAGGCCGACGTAGGTCTGCCGCTCGGGCCAGCCTCGGAAGGTCGACATGTCCGACGAAGTCGGGATGGACTACCTCTGGGGTGAACTCACCGGTGGCGATCCAATGGCCGTAGCCGCGCCGCACCATCTCGACGTTCTCCCGCGAGATCGCCTACTCCCGCAGCCCGGCGGCTTCCACGGCCTCGTTCCTGGTGAAAAGACGTCACGTCTTGCGATCTTGCCGTCCGCGAACCAAAGGACCGTCCAGAAGCGGAGCTCCGTCTCCACGCCGCTGCCCCTACCGCGTGCGGTAAAAACCGCCTCGACGAAGACTCGATCATCACTCGCCTCGGTGATCTCGTCGACCTTGATCTGGAAGCTCTCCCACACCTCCAGGAACGCTTCCTCGAACCATCTCTGCGCCTCCACTCGCCCTCGGTAGACGCCGCGAAGCCCCGGTAACACATCGCCGCTCGATTCCCATCCGACTTCCGGGTGAAGACAGGCTATGAAGCTCATCCGGGTCGCGTCGGTTCATGGCATCCACCTCTTCCCGTACGACCTCGACGTTCTGCTGCGAGATCCCCTACTCCCGCAGCCCGGCGGCTTCGAGGGCTTCGCGTCGATCTGTGAATTCCCTGACGCGCGTCACGGTCAAATTGTCCTGATCCGGGATCTCCCAGACCTGCCAAATCTCCATCTCGCTTTCCGCACCCGACTCTTCGGTCCGTCCCAGCGACCCGGAACCTGGCGACCACTGATCCGTGAGCGCCCTCTAGGTACTCATGCGACGCGGTACGCGCATCCGGGAAGGTCTCCTGCAAAGTCTTCGAAGAACTCGATCACTTCGTCCCGGCTCCGCAGCACCCGCGCCTCGGGCCAGGTCGGCGCCAGTTGATACTCGAGTTGATCGGGAAGCGCGGCGTAGGCGGCTGTGACGTCCCCGCATTCCAAGCTCGATTCCCTTGCTCGAAACCCTCCCGG
>CAVRIF010000005.1:0-56386 GCA_963721215.1 uncultured Actinomycetes bacterium | reverse complement strand
GGTCCTGGTGACCGGGCCGACAGGCTCCGGGAAGTCGACCACGCTGTACGCGGCGCTGCAGGAGCTGAACGCCGTAGAACGCCACATCATCACGATCGAGGACCCGGTCGAGTACCGGATCTCGGGCATCAGCCAGCTCAACGTCAACCGCAAGGCAGCGGCTAGCGACTTCGCCGGCGGCCTGCGCTCGATCCTGCGCGCCGACCCCGATGTGATCATGGTCGGCGAGATCCGCGACGAGGAGACGGCCCGGATCGCGATCGAGGCCGCGCTGACCGGCCACATGGTGCTGACGACCCTGCACACCAACGATGCCCCGGGCGCGGTCGCGCGCCTGACCAAGATGGGGATCGAGGGCTTCCTCACCGCGTCCGCAGATCAAGTCGTGGTCGCGCAACGCCTTGCGCGCGAGCTTTGCGCCCAGTGCAAGCGGCGCACCGTGATTCCCCAAGAGGGGCTGACCGCGGCGGGCTTCCGGGTCGGCGCCGACCTCGAGGCATACGAGCCCGTCGGCTGCGCCCGTTGCAGCCACCGGGCTACCGGGCCGATCGGCCTGTACTCGGTGCGCCGATGAGCGAGGAGATCAAGGAGCTCACGGTCGCCGCCGTGGCCGAGGCGGAGATCGCCGCCGCCGCTCGCGAGCAGGGCATGCTGACCCTTCGCGAGGACGGCCTGCAAAAGGTCCGCGACGGGGTCACCTCGATCGAGGAAGTCGCCCGGGTCTCGACCTAGGCTCTCAAGCTTCCCGCCTCTGCCGACGATCTAGTGGTTCGATGAGCCTTGATTTCGCTGCCGTGCTCACCAAGATGGTGGAGGTGCGGGCCTCAGACGTCCATCTGACGCCCGGGTTCCCGCCTGCGATGCGCGTCCGCGGGCGCATCCTGCCGATCGACGGCTACCCGCCGCTCAGCCCACAGGACAGCCGGGAGATCGTCTACTCGATCCTCAACGATTCCCAGCGGAAGCGATTCGAGAACCAGAAACAGCTCGATTCGCGTACTCGATCCCGGGAGTGGCTCGGTTCCGCGTCAACTGCTTCTTCCAGCGCGGGGCGATCTCGGCCGCTTTTCGTCACATCCCGCACGACATTCAGAGCCTCGACTCGCTCAACCTGCCGCTGGTGCTCGAGGAGTTCACGCACAAGCCGCGCGGCTTCGTGCTGGTCACGGGCCCGACCGGCTCCGGGAAGTCGACCACCCTCGCGTCGATGGTCGACTTGATCAACGAGGAGCGCGAGGAGCACATCCTGACGATCGAGGACCCGATCGAGTTCCTCCACACGCACAAGAAGTGCATCGTCAACCAGCGCGAGATCGGCGCGGATGCCGAGGACTTCTCGATCGCCCTGAAGTCGGCCCTGCGCGAGGACCCCGACGTGATCCTGGTCGGCGAGATGCGCGACCTGGAGACGATCTCGACCGCCCTGACCGCCGCCGAGACGGGCCACCTCGTTTTCGCCACCCTCCACACCCAATCCACGGCGCAGACGGTGGACCGGATCATCGATGTCTTCCCCGGTGCGCAGCAGCACCAGGTGCGGATGCAGCTCTCGATCGCCCTGCAGGGGATCGTCACCCAGCAGCTTCTGCCGACGGCTGACGGCTCGGCCAGGATCGTCGCCTGCGAGGTGCTCGTGCCCAACCCGGCGATCCGTAACCTGATCCGCGAGGGCAAGACCCACCAGATCTACTCCGCGCTTCAGACCTCGGGCGCGATCGGGATGCAGACCATGGATTCCCACCTGGCGCAGCTCGTCAGGGCCGGCAAGATCACGCGTTCGCTGGCCGAGCAGCGCGCCTCCGTCCCGGAGGAGCTGAAGCGACTGCTGTCCGGAGCCGGTGTCAGCCAGGTGCCGGTGACTGCAGCATGATCAGGGGCTGGCAGGGATGAGCACCTTCGCCTTCCGTGCCGTCGATCTTGCGGGCGTTCCCGCCCGGGGCGAGATGGAGGCCTCTTCGAAGACGGTGGTCTCGGAGCAGCTCCGTCAGCGCGGCCTGATCGTCCTCGACGTCTCCGAGAAGCGCGAGGCGCTGAAGCTCGAGAGCATCTTCCAGCGCTTCAAGAGCGTCAACCTGCGTGCTGTCGTGGTCTTCTCACGCCAGTTCGCCACCCTGATCGTCTCCGGCATGCCGATGCTGCGCTCGCTGTACACGCTGGAGGCGCAGACCGAGGACGAGATGCTGAAGAAGGCGATCGTCGGTGTTCGGGAGGACGTCGAGGCGGGAAGCTCCGTGGCCCAGGCGATGGAGTCCCAGCCGGGGGTGTTCGACCCGCTCTACCGCGCCGTCGTGCGTGCCGGCGAGGATTCGGGACGCCTCGCCGAGGCCCTGGACCGGATCGCCTACCAGCTCGAGCGGCTCGACGCCCTGCGCCGGCAGGTGCGCGCGGCGATGACCTACCCGGCGGTCGTCTTCAGCCTGGCGTTGATCGTGATGATCGTCATGGTTGCGGTGATCGTGCCGGTGTTCGTCGGGATCTTCGACGAGATCGCAGCCGACAACCCAGCCGAGGACACCAGCCTGCCGCTGATGACCCAGCTGACGGTGGGTGTATCAGGCTTCGTCACCGGCAAGTGGTACCTGCTGATCGCGCTGCTCGCTGCGGCCATCTACGGCTTCCTGCGCTGGAAGAAGACCGATCGCGGGCGGCGCCAGTGGGACCGCTTCAAGCTGCGCATCCCGCGGATCGGCGACGTGGTCCAGAAGGTTGCCCTGGCGCGCTGGTCCCGCACCTTCTCGGGGATGATCGCCTCCGGTGTCCCGATCCTGCAGGCGATCGAGATCTCCGGCCAGACCTGCGGCAACGCCGTGATCACCGAGGCAATGGACGACGTCTACGCCTCGGTGAAGGGCGGCGGGACCATCGCCGCGCCGATCGGCGCACACGACGTCTTCCCGCCGATGATCGAGCACATGGTCTCCGTCGGGGAGGAGTCGGGGCAGCTGGAGACGATGTTGAGCAAGATCGCGGATTTCTACGAGACCGAGGTGGACGCCAAGATCAAGGCCCTCACCGCGCTGATCGAGCCGCTGATGATCATCATGGTCGGCGGCGTGGTCGGGTTCATCGTGATCTCGATGTACCTGCCGATCTTCAGCCTCTACGACAAGATCCGCTAGCCACCTCCTCCGGTGCGGCCTGAGGGCCGGCCCCCAGCTGGACGGATGTACCCCCTACGAAACTCAAGGTCCAGCTACCAGAAACCGAGTAGGGAGAACGGAAAGGCCAGCCCCAGGGACAAGTCGGGGCTAGGCGGGAAGCAACCAGTTGAAAGGTAGGGAGTAGATGCTCCTCAAGCTCCGACAGAGGATGGCGAAGGACGAGTCCGGCTTCACGCTGGTCGAGCTCCTGGTCGTCATGCTCATTCTGGGACTCTTGGCCGCGATCGCGATTCCGGCGTTCTTCAACCAGAGGGACAAGGCTCGCGACGCGCAGGCCAAGACCTACGCGCGGACGGCCGAGACGGCCGCGGAGACGATCGCGACTGACAACAACGGCGCCTACAACGGTGCCGGCGGGGTCACGGTCCCGAACCTACAGAACGTCGAGTCGACGCTCAACGGTGCGACGCTCTCCGTGTCGGGCGTGGCTGCCGACACCTACACGGTTACGGCGACGTCCGATACTGGGAACACCTTCAGTATCAGCCGCGCCGCGAACGGCACCACCTCGCTCACCTGTACAACTGGCGGGGATGCCGGCTGCCCGAACGGGGGAAACTGGGACTAGCGCCTAGCTTGGACCCGGCAGGGCCGGATCTGGAAGCGAAGGGCGGGCCTTGGGCCCGCCCTTCGCATGCGTGAAGCCCCAGGCGGTTCGTTGAGCGTCGGGCATCCGGAGTTCAGCCTTGGCCCTCGCCTGTCGATCAATAGGTCGACGGGGCAGAGCGCCGGCGGGCGGCCATGGACGAAGCAAGGGAGAGAAGCACGGTGCAGGCGCTGAAGTGCGAGCGGGGCGTCTCGATGGTTGAGCTCCTGGTGTTCACGATGATGCTCCTCGTCGTGCTCGGCGCCGGAATGGCGCTGCTCATCGTTGCGGTCAAGAGCCAGCCGCGAATCAGCGATCGCGACTTTGCGATTCAGCACGGGCGAGTGGCACAGGAGCGCTTCGCTCGAGAGCTCCGCCAGAGCTCTGCCGTGGAGCAGACACCGGCGCCCACTTCCTCGGCGATCACCTTCCGCACCTTTGTGCGGCGCACCCAATGCGGTGGCGCGCTCGAGACCGACCCGACCACGCCCGCGATCGGCTGCAAGGTCACCTACAGCTGCGCCGCGGGCGCCTGCGACCGGACGGAGGCGCCGCTGGACGGGCAGCCGGGAACGGCCACCACCGCGCGGCTCGTCAGTGGGCTGTCGAGCAGTGCGGTGTTCGGCTACTCGCCCGACACCACGAGCCCGGAGTACGTGACCATGAGGCTCGTCTTCCCAGCGGAGGGCGGCGACGACGCCGTCACCCTGGAGGACGGCGTGGATCTGAGGAACCGATGAGACGCGAGCAGGGATTCGCATTGGTCGAGACCCTGGTGGCGGTCCTGGTCCTGGCGGCCGGGGCGATCGCAGTGCTGGGCGTCGTCGATGCCTCGACCCGGAACACCTTCCGCGCCGAGCAGACGCAGGTGGCGATCAACCGGGCTCAGCGGGAGCTCGAGCAGATTCGGCACCTGGCCTACGAGGACGTCGCGCTGACGACCACCCCGGCCGCATCCAGCGATCCCGAGCACCCCGGTTACCGGATCAACGGCAGCGACTTCGCGGTCGGTTGGGACGGCGCGACGCCGTCCGACTACGAGCAGATGGTCGTCAAGAACATCGGCGGAGTTACCGATGGATCGGTCAGCCCGGGGCCGACCTCGTTCAGCAGCGGCGACGTCGGAGGCAAGGTCTACCGCTACGTCGTCTGGAGGAACGATCCGAGCTGCCAGCTGGTCCCGAACAGCACCATCGACGCCTGCCCGGGCCCGCAGGACTACAGGCGGGTGGTCGTGATCGTGAAGCTCGACGACGCCCCGATCTCGTTCACCCGCGCGTACACCGAGGTCCAGTCGAACTTCAGCGACCCGGACGCTACGACCGAAACCAGCAACGACCCGGGCGCGGGCGGCCCTTCGCTGACCGCCCAGCAGTTCTTCCTCTCCGATACGACCTGCAACAACTCGGCTCGACAGGACGTCACAGCAGACCACGCCGAGCACCAGACCTGGGGAACCTGCGAGGACCCGAATCCGCAGAAGCCGGACGGCCTCTACCCGGACGCCCCACCGGACCCGGACCCGAACGACCCGGGCATCCCGCTGCTCTACGACTATGCGAACGACGTCGAGCCGAGCCTGAATCCCGACCAGGACAAGGGCCTCCAGCTCCTGCGCCAGGACGTCAACGGCTGCAGCTTCAGCGGCGGCGCCAGCCCCCAGTACAAGATCCATCGCTGGGTGAGCCAGCCCCTGGCGCAGAGCTTCCAGATGAGCGGGAAGGCGACGCTCGAGTTCTACACGCGGACGATCAACGACGTGAACGCGCAGGGGACGATCTGCGTGTTCGTGTTCATCCGCAAGGAGACGGCGGCGGAGTGCAACCCGCTGCCCGCTCCCTGCGACACGCAGCTGATCGACATCACGAACCCGCCGAACGCCTTCTTCGTCTACTCGAAGAATCCATGGCCGGCCGGCGTCTGGACGCGGCGGCGCGTCCCGATGAGCTTCTCGTCGACCACGGTGGCGACGGGACAGCGGGTGGGGGTGGAGATCGCCGTGCGCCGCAACGGCACCACCGGCGACGTGCTCCAGTTCATGTACGACCACCCGGACTATCCCTCGCGGCTCGAGGTCGAGACCTCCACGCCGCTGCCCTAAAGGTCGCCTCCGTCTCGTCCGATTCGAGGGGCGACCATCGCTAGCCCGCGACCATGACGCCCGCTCCTCCCACTCCTCTCCTGCGCCGGCCTGGCGCTCGGCAGCTTCGCGACGGTCGTCGCCCACCGGGTGCCGAGGGGGGAGTCGATCGTCAGCGGCCGCTCCCGCTGCCCGGGCTGCGGCGCGACGATCGCCGCCTACGACAACGTGCCAGTGCTCTCCTGGCTGCTCCTGCGCGGCCGCTGCCGCCGCTGCGGCGAGCGGATCTCCGTGCGCTACCCCCTCACCGAGCTGGCGATGGCCGCGCTGTTCGCGGCCACGGTCCTGATCCTCGGCACGGACGACGTCGGCGAGCTCGCCCTGGGCCTCGCGCTCTGCGCCCTGCTGGTGACGATCACCCTCACCGACCTCGAGCGGCGCGTGATTCCCAACGCGGTGCTGCTGGTCGGGGCCGTGATCGGGGTGGCGATCGCCGCCGCCACCGACCCGGGCAGCCTCGCCGAGCGCGGCATCGCGGCCGCCGGGGCGGGCGGCTTCCTGTTCTGTGTCGCGCTCGCCTATCCCCGCGGGATGGGGATGGGCGACGTGAAGCTGGTCGCGGTGATGGGCCTCTATCTGGGGCGGGCGGTCGCGCCGGCGCTGCTGATCGCCTTCGCCGCCGGAGCCCTCGTCGGGCTCGTGCTGATCGCCCGCCGGGGCGCCGCGGCGCGCAAGCAGGCGATCCCCTTCGGGCCCTTCCTGGCGCTTGGTGGGCATCGATCGGCCTCTGGTACGGCGACGCGATCGTCGACTGGTACCTGAACACCTTCTTCGGACGGTTAGCGACCAGGTCCGTCTCGGCCGAGGATCGCATGTTCAAGGGATCGCATGTTTCGGTCGATTTAGTGCCTGTGGCGCTCGGGTCTGCAGGCTGAAGTAAGATGCTTTCGACGACCAAGAACAAGGCAGTGGTGGGCCTCGACGTGGAGGCCGGCAGCGTGGCGGCCACCGAGGTGGTCTCCAACGGCGACGTCGGCGGTCGCGAAGTTCGGCATGGCCCCGCTTGGCGCCGGCGTCTTCGGCGAGGGCGAGGTGTCCGACCCCGAGGCGCTGGGGGACGCGCTCAAGGAGCTGTTCTCCAGCCACAAGCTCTCGAAGACCGTTCGGGTGGGACTCGCCAGCCAGCGGGTGGCGGTGCGGACGCTTCGCCTGCCGCTGATCGAGGACCACGCGCGAGCTCGAGACGGCGATCCGCTTCCAGGCCCAGGACCACATCCCGATGCCGCTCGAGCAGGCGGTGCTCGACTGGCAGGTGGTCGGACATGCGACCGGCGAGAACGGTGAGCGCCAGGTCGACGTGGTGGCGGTGGCTGCGCGCCGCGACATGCTCGGCGGGCTGATGCAGGCGCTGAGCCGCGCAGGCCTGCGGCCGGTTGGGGTCGACCTCTCCGCGTTCGGGATGATCCGCGCCCTCGCCCGCGAGTCCTATTCCCCGGTCGAGCCGGGCGACTACGTCGATGCGCCCGGATACCCCCGCCGGCTCCGACGAGGACGGATGGCCGGGCAGGTTCAAAGACGAGGCGTCGGCAGCCGCGCGGCGCCGGAGGCGGTCCCGGCGAAGCTCTACTGCAACCTCGGCGACGTCACCAACCTCGCGGTGGCCCGCGGCTCGACCTGCCTGTTCACTCGCGTCTCGCCGTTCGGCGTCGAGGGGATCGCCCAGAAGCTCGCCGAGCGGCGACAGCTCACCCTCGAGCACGCCCGCCAGTGGCTTGTCCACGTGGGTATCGAGCAGCCGCTCGAGGGCGTCGAGGGCGACGCGCGAGACGATTCGCCGCGCGCGCGACGCGCTCGCCGAGGGGGCCGCGCGGCTCGTCGACGAGCTTCGCCTGTCGCTCGAGTACTACGCGGCGCAGGAGGGCGCGGTGCCGATCGAGGGCGTCGTCGCCTGCGGCCCGGGAACCACCATCCCGGGACTCACCGAGCGCCTCCAGCGCGACCTCGGCCAGCGATTCGAGATCGGCACGCCGCGAGCCCTTGCTCACCTCGACGACGGCACGGCGGCCCGGCTGACCCTTTCCTTCGGCCTCGCCCTGGAGGAGTAGCGCGTGCGTCCCGTCAACCTGATCCCCCCCGAGGAGCGCCGTGGCGAGAAGGCGCCGATGCGCACCGGCGCCCTCTCCTACGTGATCGTCGCGGTGCTGGCCGTCGCCCTGCTCGGGGTCACCGGCGTCGTGCTCACGAACAACCAGATCTCCGACCGCAAGGCCGAGAAGTCCGAGCCTCGAGAGCCAGCTCGCGGAGGCAGAGGCCCAGGCAGAGCGCGTCAGCTCCTTTGCCGACTTCGCCTCTCTCCAGCAGGCCCGGGAGCAGACGGTCGCGAGCCTGGCCCAGAGCCGCTTCGACTGGGAGCGCGTCCTTCGCGAGCTGGCGATCGTGATTCCGGAGGACGTCTGGCTCACCAACCTGACTGCCACCGTGAGTCCCGCGGTGCAGCTCAGCGACTCCGGCTCGAGCTCCAGTTCCGGCTCCGGTGTCTCGGGCTTGGACAGCGTGCAGGGCCCGTCGCTCCAGATCGAGGGCTGCGGCGACGGTCACGAGGCCGTGGCCACGTTTCTCGCCGCGCTCAGGGACATCGACGGCGTGACTCGCGTCTCGGTGCTGAGCTCGGATCGGCCGGACTCCTCCACCGCCACCGAGGCTCATCGGCCGCGCCGGGCGGCGGTGCCTCGGGAGACTGTGCCACGCGCGACTTCATCTCCAAGTTCGAGCATCGTGGCGGCCTTCGACGCGGTGCAGATCGGAGCGAGCACCGAGCGCGGAACCCGCCACCGCGCGATCCGACTCCGCAGCCGATCAGGCCATCGCGAGCAGCAGCAGCTCGGCATCGACGGCGGCCGCGGAGCGAGAGGTCAGGTCGCCGACAGGTACGGCGACGACGCGCCATGAGGCGGACCGAGCTGACCATCATCCTCTCGCTGGTCGTCGCTCGGCATGATCGCTGCCTTCTGGCTGGTCGTGATCAGCCCCAAGCGCGACGAGGCCGCAAGCCTGAAGCAGGACGTAGACGGGCTCCAGCTCGTCGCTGGAGGAGGCGCAGCAGGCGGCCGCCGCCGGCGAGCAGGCCCGCGAGGACTTCACGGTCAACTACCGCAGGCTGGTGGTGCTCGGCAAGGCGGTGCCGGCGGACGGCGACCAGGCGGGCCTCCTGGTCCAGCTCCAGCGGCTCGCCGACCGCTCGGGCGTCGAGTTCCAGTCGATCGATCTCACATCCAACGCACAGAGCGCCTCCGCGGCAACGACTCCTTCGTCCGGCGCTGGCTCGTCGGAGTCGCCGACACCGCCGGTCACGCCCTCGGCCGACACCGCCGAGGACGCTGCCGCCCGACCGCCTCCATTTCGACCGCCGCGCCGCACCGAAGCGGCGGCCGCGACGCTGCCCATCGGCGCCTCGGTGGGCCCGGCCGGCCTGCCGGTGATGCCCTACAGCCTCAAGTTCACCGGCGACTTCTTCCAGATCGCGAACTTCCTGGAGAGCCTCGACGAACTGGTTCACATGCCGCACGGTGAGGTCGACGTCACCGGTCGCCTGCTGACCGTGGACGGGTTCGCGCTCGCCCCCGAGCAGAGCGCGGCGGGAGCAAGCCTCAGCGCGACCCCGACCCTTTCCGCCGATCTCTCGGTCACCACCTACCTCACCCCCGCTGACCAGGGGATCACGGCGGGCGCGACCCTCGAGCGGTCCGGCGCCCGCTACCCCGACACCGGTCGTCCCGACTCCCGCGTCGAGCACGACGACGACCCCATCAACGGTCCCGACCGCGAGCGCGCCGGCTCCGACGCCATGAAGAGCGTGCGAGCGCCGCAACTTCTCACCGACCTCTACCGCGACCTGCGCGACCGTCGGCTGCTGCTGCCGGCGCTGGCGCTCGCGGTCGGCTCTGATCGCCGTCCCGGTGGCCCTCTCGAGCTCGCTCCGCGACGACGGCGCCGCGCCCGCGCCCGCGGCGACGGCAGACGGATCCGGCAGGGGGAGCCGCCACCGAGCCGGCGGTGCTGACCGAGGCAGCTCGGGGTGACCGACTACCGGAGGCGCCTGGAGCGGCTCCAGAGCAAGAACCCGTTCCGCCAGCAGTTCACGCTGCCCGAGGTGACCTCGAAGGTCGCAGCAGTCCTCGCTGACTGAGCCGTCCAGCTCGGCGAGCGGGGTCACGACGTCCGGCAGCGGATCGACCTCGACATCCTCGACGGCCCAACCGACGTCCACATCGAGCACCTCGCCCGGGACCACCGACGTCCAATCCTCCCTCCTCCGAGCCTTCGGACGGCGCCCAGAAGCCGACCGCGGAGCTGATCCGCACCGGATCGACGTCGAGGTTGGGCCGCCGGGAGACCTGAGCCGACGAAGGCAGCGTCGAGCTGCGCAATTCCTGCCCGAGCCGAGGCCACCCCGATCGTCGTCTTCGCCGGGAACAAGCGAGAGCGGAGGACGCGCTTCTTCCTGGTCTCGACGACGTCAGCTCCGCGGTCAGCGGCGACGGTCGCTGCGTCGCCACGACGCCCACACTGCCAGCTCCTCAGCCTGAAGGTCGGCGACGAAGCGAGCTTCGACTACGCACCCGAGGGCACCGCTCACGTACAAGCTCAAGCTGCTGGATCGATCGGCCCGCGATGCGAGTGCGTCGTCAAGCAGAGACGCGCGGCTAGCCGCCCTCGCGGGTGGCGCGGCTTGCGAGCGGCCAGCCGATCCAGCCGCGACGCCGCGGAACGTCGCTCCTCGCCGCTAGGGTTGGCGGGCGATGTCGTTCCGCTTCACAACCGCCGGCGAGTCGCACGGACCCGGCCTGGTCGCGATCGTCGAGGGCCTTCCCGCCGGCCTCGAGCTCGATCGCGAGCGCCTGGACCGCGAGATGGCTCGCCGCCAGCTCGGCCACGGGCGCGGCGGCCGGATGAAGATCGAGAGCGACTCGGTCGAGATCCGGTCCGGGCGTGCGTCACGGCCGAACGCTCGGCAGCTCCGGTCGCCGTCCTGGTCGCGAACCGCGACTACGCCAACTGGGAGGAGCGGATGAGCCCCTGGCCGGTGGACGCCGAGGTCGAGGAGGTCCACACGCCGCGACCCGGGCCACGCCGACCTGGCCGGCCTGCTCAAGTTCGGCCACTCCGACGTTCGCAACGTGCTTGGAGCGCGCCAGCGCCCGCGAGACGGCGGCGCGGGTGGCCGCCGGGGCGCTCGCCAAGGAGCTCCTGCGGGCCTTCGGCGTCAGCGTGCACAGCCACGTGGTGCAGATCGGCTCGGTGGAGCGCTCCTGAGCGCGACGACCTCGGCGCCGCGGACTTCGCCGACGTGGACTCCTCGCCCGTTCGCTGCCTCGACCCGGACGCGAGCGAGGCGATGGTGGCCGAGATCGACCGCCTGCGAAAGGCGAACGAGAGCCTCGGCGGGATCTTCGAGGTGCGGGCCTTCGGCCTCGTGCCGGGGCTGGGCTCCCACACCGGCTGGGAGGAGCGCCTGGACGCCCGCCTGGCCCAGGCGCTGGTCTCGATCCAGGCCGTCAAGGGGGTCTCGGTGGGGGAGGCCTGGGAGGTGGCGGGCAAGCCCGGATCCGAGTCGCACGACGAGATCCTCTGGTCCGAGGAGCGCGGCTGGCACCGGGAGACCAATCGCGCCGGCGGCGTCGAGGGCGGGATGTCGAACGGAGAGCCGCTGTTCGTGCGCGCGGCGCTGAAGCCGATCTCGACCCTGACCAAGCCGCTGCGCTCGGTTGACACCGAGACCAAGGAGCCGGCCGAGGCGCTTCGCGAGCGCACCGACTCGACCGTGGTCCCGGCGGCCGCCGTGGTGGGCGAGGCGATGACCGCCCTGGTGCTGGCGCGCTGCTACCGCGAGAAGTTCGGAGGCGACCACATCGACGACGCGCTTGGGCGCCCTGGCCGCCTACAGGGAGCGGATCGGGTGGCGGCGCTAGAAGGCCAGGAAGCGGGCTCAACCGCGGCCGGCGGCCCGGCGGCCGGCGATCGTCTTCATCGGCTTCATGGGCGCCGGCAAGACGGCCGCCGCCAACGCCGCGCGAGTCGCCGGCCTGGAGGCGATCGAGGCCGACGAGCTGCTCGAGGGCGAGCTCGGGATGCCGATCGCCCGGTTCTTCGGTCGTCGCGGTGAGGAGGAGTTCCGGAGCCTCGAGTCCGCCCAGGTGAGCAAGTTGCTCTACGAGGCCGACGGCGGCGTGATCGCGCTCGGCGGCGGGGCGGTGTGCTCGGAGCGGGTTCGCGCAGGCGCTCGCCCGCCACGTCGTCGTCTGGCTTCAGGTGTCGGCCGAGGAGGCCTGGCGGCGGGTGGAGGGGAGCGACCGGCCTCTGGCCCAGGACCGCGGCCACTTCGAGGCCCTGCACGCCGAGCGCCAGCCGGTCTACGCGGAGCTCGCCGACGCGATCCTTCCCCCGGGCGACCAGGAGATGGTGGCGCGGGCGCTGCCCTCGCTGATCGGGCTCCGCGAGCTCCCTCGCGGAACGCGGATGGCCTGGGCGTCGAGCGACTCGGGCGAGTACCCGGCCTACGTCGGCGAGGGCCTGCTGGCGGCGGGCTACTGGCCGCTCGAGGGCCGGCGATTCTGCGTCACCGACTCCACGGTCGCCGGGCTCTACGCGGAGGCGGTGCAGCCGCTCGCCGGGCTGGTGGAGGTGGAGCCGGGCGAGCGCGCGAAGACGCTCGCCGAGGCCGAGCGCGTCCTGCGCGAGCTGGCTCGGCTCGGCGATGTCGCGCGCCGACCACCTGGTGGCGCTGGGCGGCGGCGTGGTCGGCGACCTGGCGGGCTTCTGCGCGGCGACCTACCAGCGCGGAGTCGAGGTCGTGCAGGTGCCCACCACCCTGGTCGCCCAGGTCGACTCGGCCTACGGGGGCAAGACGGGGGTCGACCTGCCCGAGGCCAAGAACTACGTCGGCGCCTATCACCTGCCCAGCGCCGTGATCGCCGACACGGAGACGCTCGTCACCCTGCCCGCCGAGGAGATGGCGGCGGGCTTCGTGGAGGTGGTGAAGACGGCCCTGATCGCCGGCGGGGAGCTGTGGGAGCGGGTGCGGGCGCTCGAGGCAGCTCGATCCGGCGAAGCTCGGCGACGTGATCTTCGCCTGCGCGCGCACCAAGCTCGAGATCGTCGCCGCCGACGAGCGCGACAGCGGCCGCCGGGCGGTGCTCAACCTGGGCCACACGGTGGGTCACGCGATCGAGGCGGCGAGCGGGTATGAGCGCTACCGCCACGGCGAGGCGGTGGGGCTCGGCCTGCTGGCCACGCTGCGGCTCTCGGGCGCGGACGAGCTCCGCGACGAGGTCCGTCGGCCTGCTCGATCGCCACGGCCTGCCGACCCGGCTCGACCCCGCGATCGACGTCGACGCCGTCCTTGCGGCGGTCGAGCTCGACAAGAAGCGCACCGCCGACGGGGTGGGCTTCGTGCTCCTCGAGCGAGCCGGCGAGCCGGCGATCGGCCAGCGCGTCGACCCGGATAGCGTCCGCGCCGCCGTGGAGGAGCTGAGATGAGGAATCGGGTCGAGGTGATGCACGGGGTCAACCTGGACACCCTCGGCCGCCGCGACCCCGAGCACTACGGGACGATCACGCTCCCGGAGCTGGAGCGAGAGATCAAGCGCTTCGCCCAGGGCCTCGAGCTCGAGGTGAGGTTCTTCCAGACCAACCACGAGGGCGAGTTCGTCGAGCACCTCCATCGCCTGCCCGAGGTCGCCGATGCGGCGCTGCTCAACCCCGGCGCCTGGACCCACTACAGCTACGCGATCCGCGACGCGCTCGAGATCGCGGGGCTGCCGGCGGTCGAGGTCCACCTCTCCGACGTCCAGCTCGCGCGAGGAGTGGCGGCGCCACTCCGTACTCGAGGGCCTCGTGATCGGCGACCGTGTCGGGAAAGGGGCCCGACGGCTACCGCGAGGCGCTCGAGATGCTGAAGCGGGCGCTTGGGAGTGAGCTCCTCGAGCCGCGCCGAGCGACTCGCGGCCCTGCTCGCGGAGCGGGAGACTCGACCAGCTCCTGGTCGGCGACCTCGTGCGCCCCGGAGACTCCGCCCCCGACGCGATCTCGAACCTGCGCTGGCTGACCGGGTTCAGCGGCACCAGCGGCCTGGCGATCGTGGGCGCAGAGGATCGGCTGTTCTGGACCGACTTTCGCTACCTGGAGCGCGCCCAGCGCGAGGTGGCGGCGGAGTTCGAGCGCGCCACGGCGGAGCGCGAGTTGCTCGACGCCGCCGCCAAGCGGCTGCGCGGCCGGGTCGGCTACGACGACGCCCAGACGAGCGTCAAGAGCCTGCGCAAGCTGGAGCAGCTCGTCCCCGAGGGCGTGGAGCTGGTGGCGGCCGGGGGCCTGGTGGAGCGCCTTCGCCGCCGCAAGGACGCCGGCGAGCTGCGGGCGATCGCCGAGGCCGCCCGGCTCGCCGATCAGGTCTACGGGTGGATCTTCGATCGGGGCGTGGTGGGGAGGACGGAGCGCGAGATCATGCTCGACGCCCATCAGCGGATGCGCGAGCTCGGCGCCGACGACCCCTCGTTTCCGGCGATCGTCGCCGCCGGCGAGAACAGCGCCCTGCCGCACCACAGCTCGTCGGAGCGGGAGGTGCGCCGCCGGCGAGCTGTTGCTGATCGACATGGGCGCGATCGTCGACGGCTACTGCTCCGACTGCACGCGCACGGTCGCCGTCGGCGAGATCGACGACGAGGCGCGCGAGGTCTACGAGCTGGTGCGATCGGCCCAGGCGACTGGCGCTGGAGGCGATCCGAGCGGGCGTGGATGCGCGCGACGCCGACTCCGCCGCCCGCGATCCAATCGCCCAGGCGGGCCACGGCGAGCACTTCGGCCACGGGCTCGGGCACGGGGTGGGGCTCGAGGTCCACGAGGCGCCGCGCGTGTCGCAGAGGTCGGATCAGGCGCTCGAGGTCGGCGACGTGGTCACGGTCGAGCCGGGCATCTACCTGCCGGGCCGCTTCGGCGTCCGGATCGAGGACCTGGTGACCGTCACCGACGACGGCTGCCGCAACCTGAGCAGCTTCACCGAAGGAGCTGACGACGGTCGCTCGGCTAGCGGCTGAGGTCGAGCCCGGGCTCGAGCGCCGAGGCGAAGGCGGCGACCAGCTCGATCGTCGCCTCGACGTCGGCCAGGTCGACCATCTCCACCGGCGAGTGCATGTAGCGCAGGGGGATCGAGATCAGCCCGGCCGGGATGCCGGCGCGCGCGATCTGGATCGCGTCCGCGTCGGTCCAGGTGGCGCGGCCCGACGCCTCGACGCTGTACGGGGCGTCGAGCCGCTCGGCGGTCTCGGAGAGAAGCTCGAAGATCCGCGGCGAGAGCGTCGAGCCGCGGCCGATCACCGGCCCGGAGCCGAGCGGGTGGCGGCCGAGCTCCTTCTCCTCGACCCCCGGGGCGTCGGTGGCATGGGTGCACGTCGACGGCCAGGGCGAGGTCGGGCTCGAGCGAGAAGGCCGTCGTGGCCGCGCCCTTGGAGCCGATCTCCTCCTGCACCGCCGCCACGGCCGCCATCTGCCCCGCGAAGCCGCCGCGCTCGTGGACTCGGCGCAGCGCCTCCAGGGCGACGTAGGCGCCGAGGCGATTGTCGAGCGATCGGGAGACCAGCCGCCCCCCGGCGAGTCGCACCGGGTCGGCGGCGATCACCACCGGGTCCCCGACCCGCACCTTGCCCAGCGCCTCCTCCTCGTCGGCGGCGCCGATGTCGATGTGCATCTCGCGAAGCTCGACCACCTTCTTGCGCTGCTCCTCCTTCAGCAGGTGGATGGGCTTGCGCCCGACGACGCCGGGGACCGCGCCGGCCCGGGTCTGCACCTGGACCCGCTGGCCGATCAGGATCTGGGCGTCCCAGCCGCCGATCGGCGCGAAGTACAGAAAGCCCTTCTCGTCGACGTGGGTGATCACGAGCCCGATCTCGTCGATGTGCCCGACCACGGCCAAAAGCGGAGCGGCGCCCTCGGCGCCGATCCGAGCGACCGAGGAGCCCAGGGCGTCGGTGCTCAGCGAGGCGAACGAGGCCGCATGCCGCCAGACCTCGCTCGCGGGGCCCTCGTAGCCCGAGGGAGCGGGCGCGCGCAGCAGGTCCTCGAGCAGTTTCGGCGTCGCCCCCACGGGCGCCAGTATGCCGGGGAGCGGCAGCCGAGGCGGGTCGGCTCAGGCAGCCTCGCGCCAGGCGGCCAGGGAGCGGTCGGCGGCGAGGCGCCTGAGCGCCTTCTCCTCGAGCTGGCGCACCCGCTGCTGGGTGACGCCGAGCTCCCGTCCCACCTCGCGGAGGCTCGCAACCGGCTCGTCGCCCGTGCCGAAGCGCAGCTCGATGACCCGCCTCTCGTTCTCCGGCAGCTTCGAGAGCGCCGACTTGACGGTGTGCTCGCGCTGGCGATCGGCGATCTCCTCCTCGACGGCGGGCGCCTCGTCGGCGCGCAGCTCGCCGAGGGTGGCGTCGCCGTCCTCGGTGACCGGCGCGTCGAGGCTGGTCGTGACCCGGGCGAGGTCTCGCATCGCCGTGACCTCGTCGAGGGGCAGCTCGGCCTCGGCGGCGATCTCCTCGTCGCTGGGCTCGCGGTCGAGCTTGCCGGTCAGCTCGGCGGCGATCCGGTTCACGGTTCGCTGCCTCTGGGCGACGTGCGCGGGCAGCCGAACGGGGCGGCCGGTGTTGTCCAGGCCGCGCTGGATCGCCTGGCGAATCCACAGCGTGGCGTAGGTGGAGAACTTGTAGCCGCGGCGCCAGTCGAACTTCTCGGCCGCCCGGATCAGGCCAAGCATCGCCTCCTGGACCAGGTCCTGCATCGACAGTCCCAGGCCCTGGTAGCGGCGGGCGTTCGAGAGCACGAGCCGCACGTTGGAGTTGATCAGCCGCTCCTTGGCCTCCAGGTCGCCGCGCTCGATCCGCTGCGCCAGCTCGATCTCCTCCTCGGCGGTGAGCAGGGGATAGCGGGCAGCCTGGTTCAGGAACAGCTGGAAGCTGTCGGTTGTCTCGGTGGTCTCGGCGCGATGGGTCCTTGCGCGTCGCTCGACACGCTGGGGTGTCGAGGTGGCCGCATGCTGACCGCGGCTGCGACGCGAGCGGGCTCCATCACGCGCGGTGGGCGGAATCCGCGTCATGAAGCCTTCCTTCTCGGTCAGTTGACTACGGAGTCAATTCTAGCAAATGCTTGACGAAGCAACAAATCTGCGGAGGGTCAACGTCAGCCGCTCACCGCTGGCTGGCCAAGGTGGCCTCGGGCGGCAGGTCCTGGTCGTGGCGCACGCGGGCGCGGCCCTCCCCGTAGCTGATCGTCTCGTAGGTGATCATCGCGGACAGAAGCACGGTGACGATCGCCAGGGTCGCCAGCGCGGGCAGCTCGACGGCCGCGGGGAGCAGCGCGAACAGCGCCAGGGCGAGGAGGAGACGCTGCCGGTTGATCGTGTGAACGTGGCGGTAGCGAAAGCCGACCAGCCCCAGCAGGTAGAAGGCGAGCGCCGCCCAGAAGCGCGAAGGCGGGCACGGTGGCCAGCGGGTCGTCGACGTCGGCCAGCGTCTTCTTCAGGCTCACCGCCACCAGCACGATCCCGGCGACCATCGGGAAGTGCAGGTAGGAGTAGGAGTCGCGGGCCAGCTCGTTTCGCTCGCGGCCCTCGGTCGCCCGGACCAGCCGTCGCGCGGAGACCAGCGCGACCACGTCGAAGTAGATCCACCACAGCGCCGCCGACAGCAGGATGCCCACCACCGCGGCCGCGGCGATGCCCGGCGGTGAGGCTGGTGTCGGCTCCGGCGCCGATCGCCACGATCGATTCGCCCAGGGCGATGATGATGATCAGGCCGTGGCGCTCGGCGAAGTGGCCGGGGACGAGCTTCCAGCCCTCGGACCCGAACAGGTACGGGCCCGCCCATGTCGAGCAGCAGAGCGAGCGCCCACAGCGCGCCCTGCGCGAGCCCGTCGAGGAACGAGGCGCCGATCAAGAGCCCGACGCCGATCGCCGTGCTCAGCGCCAGGCCCGCCACCGACTTGCGAAGCGCCGCGTCGTCCCGGCTGGCCAGCACGAACAGGGCGATCTGCCCGGCGCGGACGGCTCCGTAGGCCAGGGCGAACTCGAGCGCCAGGCTGTCGAAGGCCTCCGGGACGCAGATGGCGACGATCAGAAAGGCCGCCATGGCGGCGAAGATCGCGATCCGAACCGCGCCCTCCTCGGGATCGACCACGCTCGTCAGCCAGGTGTAACCCGTCCACGACCACCACAGCACCGCGAGCACCAGCATGCCCTCCGCCAACCCCGACCAGGTCGGCTTGTCGGCCATCAGCGCGGTGCACTGCGTGAGCGCGAGCACGAAGACCAGGTCGAAGAAGAGCTCGAGCGGCAGCACCCGCTCCCCTTCGCGCATGGCGGCGCTGAACCGGGGAGTGCGCGTGTCCCTCGCGGCTGGCCATGAGCGCGCATCATCCTTAGCACGGCGCCGCAGTCGCTACGCTCGAGCCGACGGTGATCTCCACCAACCAGTTCAAGAACGGCACGCACATCGAGGTGGACGGGGCCGTCTACCGGATCCTCGAGTTCCAGCACGTGAAGCCGGGCAAGGGCGGCGCCTTCGTGCGCACGAAGCTGCGCAAGCTCGACGACGGCAGCGTCCAGGACAAGACCTTCCGCGCCGGGGAGAAGTTCCGGCCGGTGCGGACCGAGGCGCGGAGGATGCAGTACCTCTACGACTCCGGTGAGGCCGCCGTGTTCATGGACAACTCCGACTACTCGCAGCTCGAGATCGCCCGGGAGCTCGCCGGCGAGTCGATGCGCTGGATGCTTCCCAACTCCGAGGTGGAGGTGCTGTTCGTCGACGAGCGCCCCACCGGCGTGCAGGTGCCGAGCGCCGTCGAGATGGCGGTCACCGACACGCAGCCGGGGGTCAAGGGCGACACCGCTTCGGGTGGGGGCACCAAGCCCGCCACCCTGGAGTCCGGCGTGCGGGTGGACGTGCCGCTGTTCGTAAACGAGGGCGACCGGGTCCGGGTCGACACCCGAAGCGGCGAGTACGTCTCGCGCGCCTGAGCGGTCAGGGGCGAGCGAGGAATGCGCCGCTCCGACCAGCGCCGCGCCGCCGTCTTCGCCCTCTACCAGGGGGAGGTGACCGGTCGTCCGCCCGCCGAGGCGCTCGACGACGCGAAGCCGTTCACCAGAGAGCTGGTCGAGGGGGTGGAGGAGCACCGGGCCGAGCTCGACGCCGAGATCGCCCGGCTGGCTCGCGGGTGGGGCCTGGATCGAATCGCGGCGCTCGAGAAGAGCATCATGAGGGTCGCCCTGTACGAGCTTCATCACCGCGAGGACGTGCCGACCGAGGTGGCGATCGACGAGGCCGTTTCCCTCGCCGGGCGCTACTGCGGCGCCGACGCGCCCGGGTTCGTCAACGGCGTCCTGGGGACCGCCGCGAAGGCCCAATCCGGCTAGCGTTCGCGGTATGAGCTCCACCGAGCAGCACGCCGAACGGCTGCGCGAGATCGCGGCGCGACTTCGCGACCCCGAGCTTCCCGAGGGGGAGGCCGAGGGCCTCGCTCGCGAGGCGGCCGAGCTGGTCAGCAAGGCCGGCGCCGAGATCGAGAGCGCCCTGCGCGAGATCGCGGCGCGCGAGGGTCCGTGAGCGACTATCCGGACGACCTTCGCGAGCTGGTCGAGAACTACCTCACCGGGCTGCGCTTCTCGGCGATCCCCGAGACCGAGGGGCTGGACGAGGCGATGCGGTACTCGCTGCTCGCCGGCGGCAAGCGGATCAGGCCGGTGCTGGCGCTTGCCACCGCCCGCTCGCTCGGGGTCGAGCCGGAGTCCATGCTGCCCGCGGCGGCGGCGATCGAGCTGATCCACACCTACTCGCTGATCCACGACGACCTGCCGGCGATGGACGACGACGAGCTGCGCCGCGGCCGGCCGACCTCGCACGTCGTCTTCGGCGAGAACGTCGCCATCCTCGCCGGCGACGGGCTGTTCGCGGAGGCGCTTCGCCTGTTCACCGAGCACCAGGGCGGCGAGCCGGCCTCGGTGCTGGCGGCGCTTCGCGAGCTCCTGGGGGCGATCGGCGTCGACGGCATGGTCGGCGGGCAGTACGTGGACGTGACGACGTCATCCGCCGACGCCTCGCGCCGCGCGGCGGCGAGGTCTCAGGCGGCGATCGAGCTGCGGGCCCTCCACGCCCTGAAGACGGGCGGGCTGATCGCCGCCAGCGTCGGCGTCGTGCTGGTCCTGGCCGGCCCGAGTGAACCTGACACAATTCCCTACCGCCGCTTCGCCGAGGAGCTCGGTGTCCTGTTCCAGATCGTCGACGACATCCTCGACGTCACCGGAAGCGACGAGGAGCTCGGAAAGCCGCATGGCAGCGACGAGCGACATGGCAAGCTCACCTACGTCAGCCTGTTCGGGCTCGAGCGCGCCCGCGAGCTGGCCGCCGAGTCGCATCGAAAGGCGCAGGACGCCCTCTCCGCGGTGGGCGACGACCCCCGAGACCTGAGCCGGATCACCGACTTCATCTACACCCGACACGGATGAGCGACGAGCAACCAAAGCTGCTGGACCGGATCAACGGCCCCGGGGACCTCAAGGCCCTGAACGACGGCGAGCTTCAGGCCGTGGCCCAGGAGGTCCGCGAGCTGATCATCGACGTGATCGGCGAGATCGGCGGCCACTTCGGCGCCAACCTGGGCGCCTGCGAGCTCGCCGTCGCGCTCCACAGCCTGCTCGACTCCCCGCGCGACAAGATCATCTGGGACGTCGGCCACCAGGCCTATCCGCACAAGGTGCTGACCGGGCGGCGCGAGCGGCTCGACACGATCCGCCAGTACGGCGGGCTGGCGCCCGTTCTGCTCGGTGTTCGAGTCCGAGCACGACATCATGGGCGCCGGCCATGCCTCGACCTCGATCGGCTATGCGGTGGGGCTGAAGGAGGCGATGCGCAAGGGGATCGGCACCGAGGGCCACGTGATCGCCGTGATCGGCGACGGGGCGCTGACCGGCGGCGTCGCCTACGAGGCGCTCCACAACGCCGGCGGGCTCGAGACCCCGATCGTGATCGTCCTCAACGACAACGGGATGTCGATCTCGCCGAACGTCGGCGCCCTCGCCCGCTACTTCCAGCGCTTCCGCCTCAACCCCACGCTCTACCACGCTCGCGAGGGGGTCGAGGAGCGCCTCACCCGGCTGCCGCTCGGCCTGGGGGAGACGATCGAGCGACTGGGGCCGGAGATCAAGGCGGCGATCAAGGCCTACGCGGCGCCGGGGCTCCTGTTCGAGGAGCTCGACCTGGCCTACGTCGGGGTGATCGACGGCCACGACGTGGGAGCGCTGCGCCGGGCGATCGGCGACGCCCTGGGCGCCCAGCGGCCGGTCGTCGTCCACATCCACACCGTCAAGGGCAAGGGCTTCGCCGCCGCCGAGGAGGGCGGCCTCGAGGGGATGGAGAAGTGGCACGCGGCGAAGCCGAAATCGATCGTCAACAGAATGCCGGCCGCGTCCTCGTCTCGACTTCGGGCGCGGCCGGGTCGGCTCAGGCCTCGAAGCCGGCCCCCGTCAAGGAGACCGATTCGCCGGAGGCGATCGAGAAGCTCGAGAAGCCGGCGCCTCCGTCGCCGCCCCAGTACACGGCCGTGTTCGCCGACGCGCTGGTGGACGAGGCGAAGCGCGATCGCCGGGTGATCGGGATCACGGCGGCGATGGCGGGGGGGACCGGGCTCGACAAGCTCTGCAAGGAGCTCCCGGAGCAGTACTACGACGTCGGGATAGCCGAGCAGGACGCGGTGCTGTTCGCCGCCGGCCTCTCGCTCCAGGGGGCGAAGCCGGTGTGCGCGATCTACTCGACCTTCCTCCAGCGCGGCTTCGACCAGATCGTCCACGACGTCTGCCTCCAGGAGCTCAACGTCGTCTTCGCCATGGACCGGGCCGGTCTGGTGGGCGACGACGGCCCCACCCACCACGGCGCCTTCGACGTCTCCTACTTCCGCCCGCTCCCCAACGTCGTCCTGATGGCGCCGCGGGACGAGGCGATGCTGGTCCACATGCTGCGCACCGCGCTGGTCCACGACGACGGCCCGATCGCCTTCCGCTATCCGCGCGGGGCCGCCGAGGGCGTCTCCCTGCCGGAGCGGCCGCAGGAGATCCCGATCGGCACCGGCGAGCTGCTCGCCGAGGGCGAGCGGGTGGCGCTGCTCGGCTACGGCTACGGCGTCCAGGTGGCGCTGCGCGCCGCGGGCATCCTCGGCGAGCACGACCACCGGGTCACGGTCGCCGACGGCCGCTTCGCGAAGCCGCTCGACGCGGAGCTCGTCCAGCGCCTCGCCCGCGAGCACGAGCTGGTGGTGACGATCGAGGAGAACGTGCTTCCCGGCGGCTTCGGCGCCGCGGTGCTCGAGCACCTCGAGGACGCGTTCGTCTCGCCGCAGTCCCGGGCGCGCGTGATGCGAGTCGGCCTGCCCGACCGCTACGTCACCCACGGCAAGCCGGCGCTCCTGCGCGAGGAGGTCGGCTTCACCGGCGAGGCGGTCGCCGAGCGGGTGCTGAGCGGCGCTTCGCGCTTCGCACGCGATATCCGGTTAGCTGAAAGCCGATCGGCGAGCCAGCGGGCGTCGCGGGGGGCGAAGGCCTCCCAGTCGTTGTTGAAGTAGAGGAAGACCTCGAACTCGGAGCGCCAGGAGGCGATCCGGCGCTCTCCACCTCTCGAGCTCGCGCTCCGAGTAGTTGCCGCGGCGGCCGCGACGCCCGTAGTGGAAGCGAATGTAGGTCCAGTCCGCGGTGATCTCGTGGGTCTGGAAGGGGCGCTCGGGGTGATCGCCGATCACCAGCGCCGCGCGATGGCGTCGAAGCAGGGCGTAGACCTCCTCGGTGAACCAGCTCGGGTGGCGGAACTCGAAGCAGTGGCGGCCCCTCGGCAGCCCCTCGAGCGTCGCGCCGAGGCGATCGTCGTCGCGCTGGAAGTTCTCCGGAAGCTGCCACAGCACGGGGCCCAGCTTGCGTGCCTTCGCCAGCGGCTCGAGCGGATCGAGGAATCGCTTCGCGCCGGCGCCGATCGCCTTCAGGCGCTTGACGTGGGTCAGGTACCGGCTGGCCTTGACGGCGAAGACGAAGCGCCGCGGCGTCTGCTCGGCCCAGGTCTTGACGGCGCTCTCTCGAGGGCAGCCGGTAGAAGGTCGCGTTGACCTCGACCGTGTCGAAGAGCTCCGCGTAGCGCTCCAGCCAGCGCCGGGCCGGCAGGCCCTCCGGGTAGATGACCCCGCGCCAGTCGCGGTAGTTCCAGCCCGAGCAGCCGATGTGGACCGGCTTGCTCAACCGGGTCTCAGGCCGGGACGCGCTCCGGGGGAACTCGCCGGCGCGCCGGCTCGTGACGGGCGCCGGTGGGCGCGGAGCTGGACCCCTCGGTGAGCGGCCGGCTGCAGAGCAGCTGGTAGACGGCGTTCTGGCCGGTCTCGAAGGAGTTGCGGGCGGCGCGCAGGTAGAGGCGCCAGACGCGCAGGCGCTCCGGTGCCCGCCAGGCGCTCGGCCTCGTCGAGGCGCTCCTCGAAGCGGGTCGTCCAGTGCCGCAGCGTCTCGGCGTAGTCGGTGTGCAGGTTCTCGATGTTGAGCGCCTCGAAGCCGGCCCGCTCGAAGGCGAGCATCATCCGCGACAGGTTGAGCAGCTCGCCGTCGGGGAACACGTAGCGGTTCGAGAACTCGCCGCCGATGTGGGCGCCGCCGCTCCTGGGGCGGGACCGCGACGATGCCGTGGTTGAGGACTCGGCCGCCGGGCTCCAGCACGCGGGCGATCTGGCGCGCGTACTCGTCGATCTGCGCCTCGCCGACGTGCTCGACCATGCCGATGCTGGCGACCGCATCGAAGCGTTCCTCGCCCAGGTCGCGGTAATCCATCACCCTGAACTCGACCCGGTCGTCCACTCCGGCCTCGCGCGCCAGCTCCTTCGCCAGCTCCGCCTGCGGCTCCGAGAGCGTGATGCCCCAGACCGAGGCGCCGTGCTCGCGCGCGGCGTGGATCGCCAGGCTTCCCCAGCCGCAGCCGATGTCGAGCATGCGCTGGCCGGGCTCCAGCTCGAGCTTGCGGCAGATCAGCTCCAGCTTGGCGCGCTGGGCGTCCTCCAGGGTCTCCGTCCCTGGCTCGAACAGCGCACAGCTGTAGGTCATCGTCTCGTCCAGGAACAGGGCGAAGAACTCGTTCGAGACGTCGTAGTGGTGGCGGACGGCCTCCGCGTCGCGGCGCTTCGTGTGCCGGCCCCGCCTGCGCGGGCGAAGCTCGGCGGCGGGAGGCTGAGGCCGGCGATGGAGGCCCGCGGCCCGCAGCGCCGCCGCTCCGAATCGCAGTCGCTGCGGGAGGCTGAGCGCGGGCGCGTGCCAGCGGCCGAGCAGCGCGATCACCCCGTCCAGGTCGTCGACATCGATTTCCCCGCAAACGTAGGCGCGACCGAGCCCGAGCTCGCCGGGGGCGCGCAGAACGTGACCGATGGCGCGCGGGGAACGAATCGTCAGGGTCGGGCCGTGGCGCGTCGACGGAACGCGAGACCCGTCCCAGAACTCGATCGTGAAGGGACGATCCGGAAGCGCGCGCTCGATGCTGCGACGCAGTCCGTCGGTGCGTGTCCCGGGCACGCCGCGAGCCTAGCTCAAACGAGCGTGGATGCCCAGACCAAAAACAAGACGCCCCGCACTTTGCGGGGCGCCTCGGGGTACAGGGAGGAGAGATATATGTGTTGTGTTTTTGGGGGGTAGGCCGACTGCTCAGGCGCCCGCTGGGACGCTGAACCGCGTTGATGCGGTCAGCGCCACCAGGGCGACGCCAACGCCGACCAAAAAGATTCCTTGGGCCCACTCGCCGGTGGCGATCCCGATCGCCAGGCCGGAGATCGCGGCGACCGCTGCCAGCACGTAGTCGAATCCCGCGTGGGCCGAGAGTGGGATCGTGCGCCCGGGACCCGCCGCCTGCACGGCCAGGCCGAGGAGAAGCGCACCGATCGCGAAGCCGACGACGACAGCCGTCGGGCCGAACCCCAGCAGCAAGGGGGCGGCCATGATCGCGGGTGCAGCGACCAGCTCGATCGCGGCGTGGGCGGACAGCGGGATTGCTCGGGAGGTTGCCATGACGTATTCCAAGATACGAACGTATGTGCGATCTGTGTGTGATCGGGATCACACTTCGCTCCAGATGCTTGAACTGGAACTTTGAGGGCATCGCTACATTCCGGGCGTGCCAGAGGCACGCACTTTCTTCTTGCTCTCCGCCGCGCTGTGGGCGGTAAACGTCGGCCTCGCCCTCGCAGACGTTTCGGTGTGGGTCCGTTTGGTAGTGCTGCTCCCCGCCGTTGGTTTCTTGGCAGCGGGGCTGTGGCGTCGCCGCCAGGAGTGATGTAACAACCGAAATCCCGCCCGATCCGGGTGCTGCCATGTACCGTTGGCGCCATGGAGCGGCGCAGGATCGACACCCTGCTGGCCGAGCGCGGCCTGGCCGCATCGCGCACCAGCGCAGCGGCCTCGGTGCGCGCCGGAAGGGTGCGGGTGGGGAGCGGCGGTAGGCGGGCGACGAAGCCCGGCCAGCTCGTGCCCGACGACGCGGAGCTCGAGGTCGAGGCCCCTCCCCGGTACGTCTCCCGCGGCGGCCTCAAGCTCGAGCGCGCCCTCGACGTCCTCGGAGTCGAGGTGGAGGGTCGCTCCTGCCTCGACGTCGGCGCCTCCGTCGGCGGCTTCACCGACTGCCTGCTCCAGCGCGGCGCGGCGCGCGTGATCGCCCTCGACGTCGGCTACGGGCAGCTCGAGTGGCGCCTTCGCAACGACCCCCGGGTGATGGTGATGGAGCGGAAGAACGCGCGCGAGCTGTCGCCGGCCGACCTCCCGTACGAGCCCAGCTTGGCGACGATCGACGTCTCGTTCATCTCGCTCGCCAAGGTGCTGCCCGCGGTTGCCGGCTGCCTGGCCCCCGGCGGCGAGCTCCTCGCCCTGGTCAAGCCGCAGTTCGAGCTGGGGCGGGGCCGGGCCAGGGGCGGGGTGGTGCGCTCGGCGGATGACCGGCGCGAGGCGCTGATGTCCGTCGCCGAGGCCGCTCTGGGGCTCGGCCTCACGGTCCGGGGTTTTGCCTCGTCCGGGCTTCCGGGGCCGAAGGGCAACCTGCGAGACCTTCATCTGGTGCGGCACCGAGGGTCGCGGCATCGAGGACCTGGAGGCCGCGGCGCGCGAGGTCGAGCCATGAGCGCGCGGGCCGAGGCCGCCGCCGCGGTGCGCACCGCGGTCGTCCTCACGCACACCCATCCGGAGCAGACCTCAGCCGCGCTGCGCGATGCGATCGCTGCCGCCGAGCGCGTCTCATGCGCGCTGGCGGCGACTCCCGCCGAGCTCGAGAAGCACGGCGAGGCCGCCGGTGGGATCGAGGTCAGCGAAGACCTCCCGGAGCGACCCGACCTCTGCCTGGTGCTCGGCGGGGACGGCACGATACTCAGCGCGCTCCGCCACTACGCGCGGCACCGGCGTACCGGTGTTCGGGATCAACTTCGGCACCGTCGGATTTCTGGCCGCGGTCGAACGAGAGCAGCTCGCCGATGGGCTGTCGCGTGCCTTCGGCGGCGACTTCGAGGTCATGCACCTTCCCGGACTGAGGCCGGAGATCGATACCGCGCGGCCGATCGCCCTCAACGACGTTTCGTTCATCCGCCGCCCTCGCGGCCGGGTCGCCGAGCTCTCCTACCGGCTCGGTGGACAGGAGGTCGGCCACGTGCGCTGTGACGGTCTGGTCGCTGCCACCCCGGCCGGCTCCACGGGCTACAACCTCGCCAACCAGGGCCCGATTCTGGCCTGGGGTGTCGAGGGCTACGTGGTCAGCTTCATCGCGCCGCACACGCTGACGGCCCGAGCGCTGGTGGTGGCGCCTGACGACGTCCTGCAGGTGAGCAACGCCGCGGGCCGGGAGGCCGTGGACGTGGTCCTGGATGGCGAACACGTCGGCGAGCTTCGGAGCGGGGAGGAGATCGAGGTCGGCTTTCGCGAGCGCGTCGGGCGGTTGGCGCAGCTCCCCGGGGCCAACTTCTACCGCCGCATCCGCGACAAGTTCGGGCGCCTCGCCCACTGAGCGGCAGGCGGGCCCAACTAGGACACAAAGGAGACTGCGAGGTGGATCGGAAGTGGTGGACGCTGGTAGCCGTCTGCGTTGCGACCTTCATGTTGCTGCTCGACATCACGGTCGTCAACGTCGCCCTCCCGGACATCCAGAAGGACCTCGACGCGAGCCTCTCCAGCCTCCAGTGGGTAGTCGATGCCTACTCGCTGACCCTGGCGGCCTTCCTGCTCACGGCAGGCTCCTTTGCCGACCGGATCGGGCGCCGCCGGATCTTCAGCGTTGGCTTCGCCGTTTTCACCTTCGCCTCCTTCCTGTGCGGGATCTCAGGCGACGCGACGCTGCTCAACCTCGCCCGCGGGCTACAGGGTGTCGGTGGGGCTGCCATGTTCGCGACCTCGCTGGCCCTGATCGCGCAGGAGTTCGAGGGCCGCGAGCGAGGCACTGCGATCGGCGCCTGGGCAGCGACGATTGGGGGCGCCGTCGCCGTCGGTCCACTGGTCGGCGGTGCACTGACCGAAACCCTCGGCTGGGAGTGGATCTTCTTCGTCAACGTGCCGATCGGGATCGGCGCCATCGTCCTCACGGCCACGAAGCTCGCCAACCTGAAGGCGCCCGACCCAGAGCCGATCGATTGGGCCGGCCTGGCGACCTTCTCGCTCGGCCTGTTCGCGCTGATCTTCGGGCTCATCCGCGGCAACCCGGAGGGCTGGTCGAGTCCGCAGATCGCCGGCTCGCTGGCCGCGTCGGCCGCGCTGCTGGTCGCCTTCTTCGTCGTCGAGCATCGCGCAGGATCACGCGATGCTCGACCTTTCGCTGTTCCGAAAGCCCGCCTTCGCCGGCGTCTCGGCGGTCGCCTTCGCGCTCTCGGCGAGCATGTTCTCGATGTTTCTCTACATCACCCTCTACATCCAGGACGTGCTCGGTTACTCGCCGCTCGAGGCGGGGGTGCGCTTCCTGCCGATCACCGTGCTCTCGTTCCTCGTCGCCCCGATCGCCGGCAAGCTCTCGGCCCGGATACCAGTGCGCGTGTTGCTCGGGGTGGGCTTGGCGCTGGTCGGCGCCGGCTTGGCGCTGATGCACGGCATCGACCTCGGCGACGACTGGACCACTCTGCTGGCGGGCTTCCTGATGGCGGGCGCCGGGATCGGCATGGTCAACCCTGGAATTGCCTCGACCGCGATCGGGGTGGTCGCACCGTGTAAAGGCCGGGATGGCGTCGGGGATCAACAACACCTTCCGTCAGGTGGGAATCGCGACCGGGGTGGCGGCGCTCGGCGCGATCTTTCAGTCTCAGATCTCCTCCAAGCTGTCGGAGTTGGCGCCCGCCGCGCCGCCCGGGTTCGCAGATGCCGTTTCGTCGGGAGGAGCTCAAGCCGCGGTCGAGGCCGCGCCGCCGGAGAGCCGCGCGGAGCTCGCCACTGCGGCCAATCAAGCGTTCATCAGCGGGCTCAACGAGATCCTGATCGTCGCCGCAGCTGTCGCGATCGCGGGCGCGGTCCTCGGCTTCGCGCTGGTGCGATCCCGCGACTTCGTTGCCCAGCACAACGATGAGCCCGCTGCCGAGGCCGCCGCCGCGTAGCTGATCCGTCCCTCCTCGCTGCTACTAAGCACAAGGTGCTGCACGAGCTGCGGATCGAGAACCTGCTGTTGATCGAGCGTGCCGAGCTCCGCTTCGCAGGCGGGTTGAACGCGATCACCGGCGAGACCGGGGCGGGGAAGACGATCCTCGCCCACTCGCTCGACCTGCTGATGGGCGGCAAGGCGCGCCCCCAGATCGTCCGTCCCGGGGCCGATGAGGCCTACGTGGAGGGTGTCTTCGCGCTTCGAGGGGAGCTGCTCGCCGAGCCCGAGCTGGCCGAGCTGCGCGGGCGCCTTCCCGCGGACGCCGACGAGATCGTCCTCGGACGGCGCGTCGGTGTCTCGGGGCGGACCAGCGCCTTCGTGCAGAGGCGCTCCGCGTCGGCGAGCGACCTGCGGGCGCTCGGCTCCCGGCTGCTGGCCTTCTACGGGCAGCACGAGCACCGCAGGCTGATGCTGTCCTCGGCGCAGCTCGAGATCCTCGACGGCTTCGCCGGCGCCGAGCAGCTTGAGCGCCGGCGCCGCTACCGCGACGCCCACGCCGAGGTGGTGGCGCTGTCGCGTGAGCTGGCCGAGCTGCGCGAGCGCGAAGGAGCAAGGGAGCGGGACCTCGACCTGCTTCGCTTCGAGTTGGCGGAGATCGAGTCGGCCGCCCCTGATCCCGGCGAGGAGCGTGAGCTGGAAGCCGAGCGTGATCGCCTGCGCCATGCCGAGGGCTTGCGCGCGGCCGCGTCGGCTGCGTTGGCGGCGATCGCAGGCCCCGAGGACGACCTGGGAGGCGCACGCGGCCTGCTGGGAGGGGCCGAGGCGGACCTGGGGGCCGTGGACGGAGTCGATTCCTCGCTCGACGCGATCACCGCGCGAGTCCGCGCGGCCACGGTCGAGCTCGACGACGCGGCGAGCGCCCTGCGCTCCTACCTCGACGGAATCGAGGCCGAGCCCGGTCGCCTCGAGTTGGTGCAGGAGCGTTTGCACGTGGTCGACCGGCTGAAGCGCAAGCACGGGGGCTCGGTCGAGACGGTGCTCTCCCATCGGGAGCGCTGCCGGGCTGAGATCCATCGGCTGGAGAACGCCGAGCGACTGACCGGCGAGCTGGAGGGCCGAATCGACCAGGCGAGCGAGCGCCGCACGCAACTCGCCGGCCAGCTCCGCGAGGCGAGGGGAAAGGCCGCCGCGCGGGCTCTCCAAACGGGTCGCATCCGAGCTCGCGGAGCTGGCCATGGAAGGGGCATCGCTCGAGGTGTCGCTCCATCCCCACCCCGACGGCTTCGGCCCGAACGGCTCGGAGTCGGTCGAGCTGTCCGTGGCGACCAACCCGGGAATCCCCGCATCACCGCTTCGCGACGCCGCCTCGGGCGGGGAGTTGTCGCGAATCATGCTTGCGCTCACCGGCCTGGGCCCGGGGGCCGGGGCAGGAACGCTGGTCTTCGACGAGATCGACGCCGGGATCGGCGGCAACGCCGCCCGAGCGGCGGGGGAGAAGTTGAGGCGGCTGGGCGCCGAGCGCCAGGTGATCTGCATCACCCACCTGCCGCAGGTCGCCTCGCAGGCCGGCGCGCACTTTCGAATCGAGAAGCGGGCCCACGCCGGCCAGGCCAGCGCGACGGTCGACCGGGTGGACGGCGACGAGTTGGTGGCCGAGATCGTTCGCATGCTCGGCGCCGAGCGAAACGACGAGGCGGCCAGCCGCCACGCCCGCGAGCTGCTGGCCGCGGCGTGAAGAAACCCACCGGGTTTCCTGGTTCCCGCAGCGGGTAGGCGGGGCTCACACGGCGAAAGGAGGGAGATGGAGACCGAGGCCCCCGAGGCACCGGAGATAGAGGAGCTGCCCGACGACCCGGACACCGAGGCGCCGGAGCCCGACGAGCTGCCGGAGGAGTTGCCGCTGGAGGATGATCCCGGCGAGCAGCTACCCGGCCGGCTGGGCGAGCCCGATACCGAGGAGGTTCCGTTTTCCGGATAATCAGGGCGTCCGATGGCGACGCCCGTCCGAACCCGTGCGCGGCGCTGGCTCAGGGGCAGCGGCCCCGCCGCCTCTGGTCCCGTCGCCGCCATCCACGGCAGCGCCAGGCTGGGCCGGAGGACCAAGCAGCTCGTCAAGCGCCTCGACGCCGGCGACGTGGCGATCATCGACCACGCCGACCTCGACCGGATCGCCGCCGAGGACCTCGTCGCTACCGGGGTGCGGGCGGTTGTCAACGTTTCGCCCTTCTCCACCGGCCGCTATCCCAACACTGGGCCACTGCTCATGGCGCGCGCCGGCGTGCGCTTGATCGATGCGCCCGCCGCGCCGCTGTTCGAGGAGCTTCAGGACGGCGATCCCGTCGCGATCGTCGGCGGCGAGGTACGCCGCAACGGGACCGTGCTGGCGGCTGGCCGCGTCCTCACCCCGGCAGAGCTCGCCGAGCAGCTCTCCCAGCACCGCCAGCGGATCGACGAGGCGCTTGCCGCGTTCGCCGAGAACACGATCACCCACCTTCGCGAGGAGGGAGAGCTGCTGGCGGGGCGGATCGAGCTGCCCCGCACCCGTACGTCGTTCCGCGACCGTCACGTGCTGATCGTGGTCAGGGGAACCACCTATCGCAAGGACCTGCGGGCTCTTCGCGCCTACATCCGCGACGTTCGCCCGGTCCTGGTTGGGGTGGATGGGGGCGCCGACGCGATCCTCGAGGTCGGGCTGACGCCGGACCTGGTGCTCGGCGACATGGACTCGGCGAGCGACGAGGCGCTGCGCTGCGGCGCCGAGCTGGTGGTCCACGCCTATCCGGACGGGCACGCGCCGGGTCGCGCGCGCCTGGAGCACCTCGGGCTGGAGCACAGGACCATCCGAGCCGTGGGGACCAGCGAGGACGTCGCGATGCTGCTCGCCTCGGAGAAGGGCGCCGGGCTGATCGTCAGCGTTGGCGCCCACTTCAACCTGGTCGAGTTCCTCGACAAGGCGCGCGGGGGGATGTCCTCGACCTTCCTGACGCGGCTGCGGGTAGGCGAGCTGTTGGTCGACGCGAAGGGGGTGAGCAGGCTCTACAACCCGGGCGTCAGCGGCCGTGAGATGGCGCTTCTGCTCGGCGCGCTGCTGGTCCTGCTGGCGATCGTGGTGGTGATGACGCCGGCCCTCAGCGACCTCGTGGACCTGATCTGGCTGAAGCTCAAGATCATTTTCGACCTGTAGTCATGGACCGCCGACCCAGCGCGTTTCAAGCAATCGCTGTCGGAATCCGATGCTTTGGGCGTGGAGGCTCGACCACTGCCAACCCAGGCGGGGCCCGTCCCGGATCGCATTTCGATCTGGCCCCTGGATGATGGGAGTTACGGCCTGGACGCGACGTTTCAAGGCGCTAGCGGCTACGAGCGGGCCGATTGGCACCAGGACGCTCTCCGCGAAGCCGGCGTGAAGCATTCATTCCATCAACAGCTCGGCGGAGCGTGGACGATCCGGTTCGGCCCGCTGAGCGCGGCCGAGGTCAGCAAGGCGCTGACGGCGTTCGTCCGCTAGGCACTGCGCGGTCACGGGCGCATAGACCTCACCCGCCGACCAAGCGATCCCTTCGACGCTAGGCTGATTTCGTGCCTGGAGCGACCGACATGCGCGGAACCAAGATCATCCTCGGCATCAGCTAGATGGGATACTCGGCGCGCTACCACGCCGCCTCGCTGGCCGCCGTCTTCCTGGCGTTGGCGATCGGGATTCTGATCGGAGTCGGTCTCGGCGACAACCTCGTCTCCGAGACGACGAAGCAATTGGAGAGCAGCCTCACCAGCGACCTCTCCGACGCCCGCTCCAGCGCTGAGGACCTCCAGAGCCAGCTGAATCAGGAGCGGGAGTTCTCGACCCAGATCTTCCCGGCGCTGGTCGACGACCTGCTGCTCGGCGACCGGATCGCGGTCGTCGCGCTTGGCTCGCTGCCCCAGGAGATGAAGGGCGACATCGAGTTCGTGGTCGGCGGCGACAGCCCCACAGGGGCAAGGCTGAGCGAGTTCGCCGTTGTGCGGGAGCCCCCCGACCTGCGGGCGCTTGCGGCCGCGGCCCCGGCCGGAAGCCCCGCACGCAAGGTGGGACGCGACGCGGACGCGCTGTCGGCCCTCGCCCGGCGCGCGGGGCGGGCGCTGGTCAGCGGGGGCCCTCCATTCGACCGCCTCGGGGACGCGCTGCTTGTGGACGTCAGTGGGCGTCCCGGAGGGATCGATGCCGTGATCCTCGTCCGCGACCGCCCCAGTGACCTCGGTGCGGCCCAGTCCGACGCCACCGACAGCCTGGAGGAGGGGCTTGTGGACGGGATCCGTAGCGCGCGAGAGATTCCAGTCGTAGGTGTCGAGCGCTCCGATTCGGACGCCTCGCAGGTCGGCTTCTACAGCTCCCAGGGCCTTTCGGCGACCGTCGACAGCATCGACCTGATGTCGGGGCGAGTGGCGCTGGCCTTCGCGCTGAACGGAGTCGAGGGCGACTACGGGGTCAAGGCCTCGGCCGACCGCCTGCTACCCGCCCTCCGGCGCAGGCCGACCGCGCCGGTTGCTGGTCCCGGCGTCCGGTGAGGCTCGCCGGGCTGGCGCTCTCCGCCGCGGTCGCGCTGGCTTTCGCCGGCCCGTGGCTGCGCGACATGAAGCGAACCGGGCTCACCCGGGAGAACTACCGGGGTCGATCACTCGCCTTCCCTGCCGGGGCGGTCCTCGTCGCCTGCTCGCTGGTGGCCCTGGCGCCGCTCGCGCTGCTTGACGATCGGGCGGATCTCGACCTGCTCGACCCGGAGCTGCGGCGATGGGCGGTCTACGTGCTTGGGGTGGCGCTGCTCGGATTGCTCGACGACGCACTCGGCCGAGGCACGGCAGTCCGCACCCCGCGCGGCTGGCGAGGCCATACCGAGGCGTTGATCGCGGGACGCTTCTCCACCGGAGCGATCAAGGGCGTTGGAGCTCTGGCGCTTGCCGCCTACGCGGTTTCTGGGCGGGGCCGCGAGAGCTTCGACTACCTCGCCGACCTGGCGCTGCTTCTGTTGACGACCAACCTGTTCAACCTCCTCGACCTACGGCCGGGGCGGGTGGAGAAGGTTTTCGCGGCGCTGCTCGCCGGACTTTGCCTGGGGGCCTGGACGGTCGAGCCGCTCGACCTCTTGGGGATCTTCATCGGGCCCGTCCTGATCGGCTCGGTGTTCACCTTGCGCGAGCGCGCCATGCTCGGCGATACGGGCTCGAACCTGGTGGGCGCGATGGCGGGGATCTCGCTGCTGGTGGTGCTCTCGGACGACGCCCGCTTGGTGGCCTTGGCGATCGTCGCCGCGCTCAACATCTACGGCGAGTTTCGCTCCATCTCGCGCACCATCGAGGGGGTTCCGCTGCTTCGCTCTCTAGACTCGCTTGGCAGGTTGACCGAGGGCCAGAAGGCAGATCCCGGAGGATGAAGCCCGGCGAGACCAGGTTCATCTTCGTCACCGGCGGCGTCGTCTCCTCGCTGGGCAAGGGGATCGCCGCCGCTTCGATCGGGCGGTTGCTGGTCAGCCGTGGCTTCCAGGTCCAGCTACAGAAGTTCGACCCCTACATCAACGTCGATCCGGGGACCATGAGCCCGTTCCAGCACGGCGAGGTGTTCGTCACGGAGGATGGGGCAGAGACGGACCTCGATCTCGGGCACTACGAGCGGTTCACAGACGAGAACACCTCGCGGGCCTCGAACGTCACCGCGGGCGCCGTCTACAACTCGGTGATCAGACGCGAGCGCCGCGGCGACTACCTCGGCGCGACCGTCCAGGTGATCCCCCACATCACCGACGAGATCAAGCAGCGGATCCTGATCCTGGCCGAGTCTCAGGCCGTCGATTTCGTCATCTCGGAGATCGGCGGCACGGTGGGGGACATCGAGTCGCTTCCCTTCCTGGAGGCGATCCGCCAGCTCTACACGGACCTCGGGCCAAAGCGCTGCATGTTCGTGCACCTGACCCTGGTGCCCTACGTCGGCCATGCCGGGGAGCTGAAGACCAAGCCCACCCAGCATTCGGTCAACGAGCTTCGACGGATCGGGATCCAGCCACAGGCGGTGGTCTGCCGGTCGGAGCGCGGGTTGGAGCGTGAAATCCGCCGCAAGATCGCGCTCTTCGGCAGCGTGCCGGAGGAGGCGGTGATCTCCGCCCGCGACGTGGACAACATCTACAAGGTGCCCCTGGTGCTGCGCGCTGAGGGGATGGACGACCTGGTGCTGGACCATTTCGACCTCGAAGCGGGGCCGCCGGAGCTGGAGCAATGGGAGGAGCTGGTGCGGCGCGCGGACGCCTGCGAGCGAACGGTCCGGATCGCGCTGGTGGGCAAGTACGTGCAGCTCGCCGACGCCTACAAGTCCGTGGTCGAGGCGCTCAACCACGGCGGTTATCACCACGGGGTCGACGTCGAGGTGGAGCTGGTCAACTCGGAGGACCTCGATCAGGCGGCGCTGGAGAAGACCGATGGGATCCTGATCCCGGGCGGATTCGGCGAGCGAGGAATCGAGGGCAAGATCCGCGCCGCCCAGGCGGCGCGCGAGCAGCAGATTCCATTCCTCGGGATCTGCCTGGGCATGCAGATGGCCGTGGTTGAGTTCGCGCGCCACGTCACCGGCATGGACGGAGCGAACTCCGCCGAATTCGATCCCGAGACGCCGTATCCGGTCATCGACCTGCTGCCGGAGCAGAAGGAGGTCACCGACATGGGCGGGACGATGCGATTGGGGGCCGACCCGATCAAGCTTCACGAGGACACCCGGGCGCGCGAGATCTACGGCGAGGCGGTCATCTACCAGCGCCATCGCCACCGCTACGAGGTCAACAACATGCTGCGCAGGCGGCTCGAGGACGAGGGCCTGGTATCGAGTGGCACCTCACCCGACGAGCGCCTGGTCGAGGTGATCGAGTTGCCCGATCATCCGTTCTTCATCGCCTCCCAGTTCCACCCCGAGTTCAAATCCCGCCCCACCAGACCCGAGCCGCTGTTCCGTGAGTTCGTCGGTGCCGCAGCGGAGCGCGCCCGGTCTCGGTCCGTGGAGTCGAGTGCCGAGCAGGCGGGCGAGCGGGGCGAGGTTACTGTCCACGGCGACGCGTGACCCGTCGAGAAGAGCTCCTTTACTCGTCGGCGCGGATCGCATAGTTTTGGGCAGCCCAGGGCGTCGAACGAAGGAGCGACATGGAAGCGAAGCAGGTTGATCCGGTCGGGTTCCGCGACGGCCAACGCCAGCAGTGGAATCAGGCGGCCACCGGCTGGCGCAAGTGGTCGGACTTGATCGACCAGTCCCTAAGCCGAATCAGCGAGCGCATGGTCGAATTGGCGGGCGTTAAGCCTGGGAGCCGGGTCCTCGACGTGGCCGCCGGGTACGGTGAGCCGTCGCTGACTGCCGCCCGCGTGGCCGGGTCCGAGGGCAGCGTCGCGGCCACCGACATCTCCGCCGGCATGCTGGCCTATGGCCGCGAGCGCGCCGCCGCCGCCGGACTCGAGAACGTCGAGTTCGTCGAGTCGGATGCGATGGGCCTGGACTTCCCGGAGCAGAGCTTTGACGCCGCACTTTCGCGCTTTGGGATCATCTTCGAGCCCGACGGCGAGGCTGCGGCAGCGCAGGTGCGCAGCTTCCTGAAGCCGGGTGGGCGGATGGCGATCAGTTCCTGGGGTACGCCGGAGCAGGTGCCGTTCCTGGCGATCCCAATGCGAACCGCGATGCAGCGACTCGACGTGCCGCCGCCTCCGCCGGGTACACCGGGGCCGCTCTCCCGCCCGACCGCTGATGCGCTCGGTGGCCTGTTGGGCGCGGGCGGGTTCTCAGACGTGGAGGTGGAGGAGACCGAGGTCACCTTCGAGTGGCAATCCCCCGAAGACTTCACCACCTTCGTCAAAGAGATCGCCCCGCCAATCCGGGCGATCATCGACCCGCACCCGCCGGACGTGCAGGAGGAGACGTGGGAGGCGATTACCGACGCAATCCGGCAGGAGGCCGCCGATGACGGCGCGGTGAGGCTCCCGAATCTGGTCCTCCTGGCTTCCGGGCGGGCCTAGGACATCATCGTCTGACGGGCCTCGGGTGAGTCGGGAAGCGTCAAGCCGGGTACGTCGCTGGGCGTGAAGGCGACTCCGAGGCCGAGCGCGAGCAGGACAACGGCGATGCCGCGATTGGCGAGCGCCTTCCAAGGCAGGAGCTTCTCGAGCGCGATCAGGGCGGCGATGAATGCCATCCAACCCAGGCTCATCACGCCGAGCGCGAACAGTGCAGCCATCAGCATCCAGCAACAGCCAACGCACCAGCCGCCGTGAAGCACGCCCAGGCGCAGGGCGCCCAGCCGCCCCGGCGACCAGCGACGCGTGATGAACATGAACGGGCTCCGGCAGTGGCGCAGGCAGGCATCCTTCAGCGGGGTGAGCTGGTAGGCGGCCGCCGCGACGATCATCCCGCCTGCTAGGTAGCGGCCTCCGTTGTCCCAGGAAAAGGCGTCGCCCGCGATCGCCGCTCCGAGCTGGAAGACCGCGTAGCCCAGGAGCCCTGCCGCCGCCCAGGCGATCAGGTAGCCGCCGACGAATAGTGGCGTCGTTCCGGCCGGCACCGGCTGGCCCTGCTCGCGCTTTCCGTCCTCGATGCGAACGTGCATCAGGACCATCGGCGCGATCGACGGGAACATCATCGCGGCCATCATCACCACCCAGACGCCGATGAAGAATCCCAGCCCCCCGGGGTCGGTGCCGGGCCCGGCATCCATCCCGCTCATCCGGTCATCGGTCATCGCCCATGCAACCCCGGCAAGGGCGACCAGCAACCCGATCAGGCCGAGCTGGATAGACGCGGATAATGCGGGCGGCCGGCGTAGCGTCGCGGACTCCATGGCCTGTTCGGGCAGCCTAGGACCGCCCGATGGTTGCGTCAAGCGCATAGCCTTGAGGCGTGGCGGACGACCAGCGAATGCTCGATCGCTTCGTACGGCTGTGTGAGATCCCGAGTCCGACCGGGGAGGAGCGCGCCGTCGCCGACGCGGTGCTCGCGGAGCTGCGCGATCTCGGTGTCGAGGCGGCCGAGGACTCGGCGGCCGCGCCGGCGCGGGCTGCCGCCGGCAACCTGGTCGCCCGGATCCCCGGCGAGCGCGACGCATGGGTGCTGTTCGGGTGTCACCTGGACACGGTCCCGCACGATGGCCCGATCGAAGCCGTCTTCGACCAGGGCGTCTTTCGTAGCGGCGGCGAGACCATCCTCGGTGCCGACAACAAGGCGGCGGTGACGGTGCTGATGGAGCTCGCCTCACGGCACGCCAACAGCCCGCCGCGGATTGGGCTCGAGCTCCTGTTCACCGTCGCGGAAGAGGATGGTCTGCGAGGGGCGAAGGAGCTCGACCTCGGGTCGCTGCGCTCGTCGTTCGGCTTCGTGCTCGACCACGCGAGCCCGATCGGCGAGGTGATCGGCGCCGCCCCCACCTACAAGCGGCTGGTGGCCGACTTCCAGGGAACGGAGGCCCACTCCGGCATCCGTCCCGAGGACGGACGCAGCGCTATCGCGGCGGCCGCGGCGGCGATCGCGGCGATGCGGCTGGGGCGTCTGGACCCCGAAACGACCGCGAACGTCGGCGTGATCTCCGGCGGCACGGCCTCGAACGTGGTCCCGGGCCGCTGCCGCGTCGACGGCGAAGCGCGAAGCCTCGACGACGAGCAGGCGAGCAAGACGATTGGCGCAATGGTGGATGCGTGCACCTGGGCGGCGAGCGAGCACGAGTGCGATGTCGACATCGAGCTGGGAGAGATCTTCCGCGGCTACCGGCTGCCGTCGAGCGCCGCATCCGTGCGGGTCGCGCGGGCGGCGCTGGAGCGCTGCGGGGTGGAGCCGCGCGAGGTCTCGACGGGCGGCGGCAGCGACGCGAATGCGCTCAACGCCGCTGGATTCGAGTGCGTGCTGCTCGCCAACGGGACCGAGGCGAACCACACGCCGGAGGAGAGCGTCGCTGCTGAGCGGATCGTTCAGATGCTCGCGATCTGCGAGGCGATCGTTGAGGAGATGGCGGAGCGATGCTGAGGCTTCGCCTGGGGGTCGTGACCAGCAGCGATCCACTGGTCGTCGAGGTGGACGGCGAGGAGCGCGCGGCTTGGGCGGACCGGTCGCTGGTTGGCGAGGCCGCCGAAGGCGATGAGGTGATCGTCAACACCGAGGCCCTCGACCTCGGCCTGGGCTCGGGCGGGTTCGACGTCGTGCACGTGAACCTGACCCGAGGCCTTGGCGGCGGCGGCATGGGCGACGGGGGGGTGATGAAGCTCAACTACACATCGCTCCAGCACGCGGTCGAGCCGGTCGAGGTGCCGGCAGAGGCGGGACGTGGCGAGGAAGCAACTTCACCGCCCGCACTCGTCCTGCCACTCCACGGACACCTCGCCCCGTCGTGCTGGGCCGCGGCGCAGGCGAGTCCCGGGCTCCGCGTCGGCTACGTGCAGAGCGGAGGCGGCGCGCTTCCTGGTGCGCTGTCGCGGGACGTCGCCGAGCTCCGACAGCGCGGACTGTTGACTGGGCACATCACCGCCGGGCCCGCGTACGGAGGCGAGCACGAGGCAATCAGCGTGGTGGGGGCGCTGGACGCCGCGCGACGGCTGGGGTGGCAGGCGATCGTCTGCGGCCCCGGGCCGGGGATCCTCGGCTCGGAGACCCTGTACGGGCACGGCGGGCTGGCGGCGCTCGACAGCGCTCACGCGGCGCTCGCCCTCGGCCTGCCGACCTTGCTCTCCCCGCGCCTGTCCGGTGCCGACCAGCGTCCTCGTCACCGCGGGCTCAGCCATCACACGGCCTCGGTGCTCGAGCTGTTGCTGGCCTCGGTGCGGATCCCAGTGCCCGAGATCGAGCTCGAGGGATGGCCGACCGGCGGCGAAGGGGTGGACAGGGTCGACCTGCCCAGCGTCCTCGATGCCCTGCACGAGGTCTGCAACGACCGCCACGATCTGGCGGTCGAGCCTGTGGACCTCGAGAGCTACGCGGCCAGCGGGCTTCCGGCGCGGACGATGGGCCGGACGATTGCCGAGGATCCGCTGTTCTTCGCCGCTCCGCTCGCCGCCGGCGCGGCGCTGGCGGGCGCCGTTCGGGTGAGAAGCTGAGCGATGGAGCGGATCCGCTCGAAGATGATCTGGGAGGGCGAGGTCGCCCGCGTTCGCATCGATGAGTTCCGCTATCCCGACGGCTCGACCGCCAGGCGGGAGGTCATCGGCCACCCTGGAGCGGTGGCGATGGTCGCCCACGACGAGCGCTTCCTGTATCTGGTTCGCCAGCCGCGCGAGGCGGTGGGAGAGGGCGCGCTGCTGGAGCTGCCGGCGGGAAAGCTCGACGTGCCGGGCGAAAGCCCAATCGAGTGCGCCCGGCGAGAGCTGGCGGAAGAGGTCGGCAAGGCGGCCTCGGAGTGGCGCGAGCTGAAGCGCTTCTACACCAGCCCGGGATTCGCCGAAGAGCAAGTGATCGTCTATCTGGCGACCGGGCTCGACAACGTCGACACGGAGCCAGACCCCGAGGAGCGCCTGGAGGTCGTGACCTGGCCGCTGGAGGACCTCGACGGGGCGATCGAGGAGTGCGCCGACGCGAAGTCGCTGATCGGCCTGCTGCTGTTCAAGGAGCTGCGTTCGGCCTAAACCTGAGCGCCTTATCGGCTCGCACGCGCGGTTGCACCGGCAGGGGATGGTTCGGGGCGGGAAGAACAAGCGGGCATGGCGGTTGCAGTCGGTAGCGGCGAGGAGCGCGGCAGCGCGGTCGAGGCGCGCTTCGAGGCGCTGGTGCTGGACTTCCTCGCGCACCTGGAATTCGAGCGGGGCCTGTCGCACAACACGCTCGCGGCCTATCGGACCGATCTGCTCCAGTACGGCACCTTCCTGGCCAAGCGCCATCGTGGCGCCACGGAAGCCGAGCGGGCCGATGTCGCCGACTTCCTCGCCGACCTGGCGACCGGCAACGGTCACCCCGTTTGCTCGCCTGCGACGATCAACCGCAAGGCTGCCTGCCTGCGGTCCTTCTATCGCCACCTACGGCGCGAGGAGCTGGTTGATGATGACCCCACGGCAGCGCTGTCGCCACCGAGCAAGAGTCGGAAGCTTCCCCGGGTGCTCACCTACGCCGAGGTGAAGCGCTTACTGGAGAGCGTCGGAGCCGGCGATGCGATCGCGCTGCGCGACCGCGCCCTGCTCGAGGTCATGTATGGGTGCGGCCTACGGGCATCGGAGGCGGTGGGGCTGGACGTCAACGACGTAGACCTGCGGCGCGGCTTCGTGCGCCCGCACGGCAAAGGCAACAAGGAGCGCACGGTGCCGCTGGGCCGCGAGGCTGCCTCAGCCGTGAAGCGGTACCTGCGCGGCGGCCGCCAGGAGTTGATCGGCTCGCGGCCGCGGTCGAAGCTGTTCGTCAATTTCCGCGGCGGCCCGCTGACGCGCCAGGGCCTCTACAAGATCATCCGGCGCCACGCCAAGGAGGTGGGCCTGGAGGGCAAGATGAGCCCGCACACCCTGCGGCACTCGTTCGCCACCCACCTGCTGTCGGGCGGCTGCGACCTGCGCTCGGTGCAGGAGATGCTCGGGCACTCGGACGTGGCCACCACCCAGCTCTACACCCACCTCTCCGGTGAGCGAATCAAGGAGGTCTACTTCAAGGCCCATCCGCGCGCCACGGCCCGGTAGGGGGGCAGCGCAGCATCATCGGGGACGGGTTCCTGTCGGATACCGGCAAGAGCCCGCCCACACCAACCGTCGCAGTGCTGTGGGTGGGTCAGTTCGAGGCTTGAAGGTGACCTATTGCCGGGCGGCTTCGAGGGCCGCTTTCAGGTCGCGCCCCCATTCGAATCGAACGACCTTCCCGCCGCGCAGGGTCCAGGTATGCGCCTCCTGCTGAACGACCTCGGTTTCGCTTCCGCCGCTGCGCGTGCAGAAGCTGACCCAGGCGACTACGGAATCGCCGGCATCGAACAGTTCGTGAAGCTCGTGTCGATAGGCGTCGAACGACTCGGAGAGGTTTTGGAAGGCGCGAGCAACCTCGGCGGTGCCCCGCCGAACACCTGGGTCGACTGCCTCTGGGGGATTCACGTACTCGATGTCGGGCGTGGCGAGCGCGAGAACCTGCTCCGGCCGGTGGTCGAACAACCCATCCTGATAGATGCGTCGCACGACCTCCACGTTCTCCTCCGACATCGCCTATTCCTTCGGCTCGGCGGCTTCGAGGGCCTTCGAACGATCCGAGAAATCCTCCTGCCGGATCACCAAGCCGCCCCTGAACGTGAAGACCTGAAACACCGGCTGGCTGACGCCCACACCGCTGCCCGATCCGTGGCCGCTCTGCCGGGCCGTAACCAAAGCCTTGGCTCCGAAGTCGATCATCTCCTCGGGGTCCCAGCGAATGTCCTCAAACGCATCGAGCCACTGTCGCCAAAACCGGCGGTAGCCGTCGTGGCCGTAGTAGACGGTATCCATGTCAGGTGGCAGGTAATCGGCGCTCGGGTGATACTCGTAGCGACCGGGATCGTTGGCGGTGAGGACGAGTTCGAAGTCGCGGCGGTTTGCCGCCGCGTAGGTGCGGGTCATGAGCCGCGCGAGGATCGCCTGGCGAAGCCGAGATCGTGGCGGAAGACGAAACAGCGCCCTTCCCGACAATTGGAGGAGGCCGGGGAGCCGAACTCCCAAGCTCTCGTACAGGGTCCGACGTTGAGCGGCCTTTTCGCCCGAGGGATCCAGCGCCGTTCGGATTCCGCGCTCCTGCGACATCGCCGGTGCGCAGTATCTCGGTTCAACACTCGCCCAGGCCGGAAGTCCACGCGGACCCACTGCTCGCATTTCGGAGTCCAAGCGCATCTAGTAGAACCAGGGCATGCCCGAGTTGCCCGAGGTGGAGACGATCCGTCGCCAGCTCGAGCCGGCGCTTCGCGGGCGGCGGATCGAGTCGGCCGAGGTCCTCGATGAGCGGTGGACGCGGCCTCGGCCCCCAGTCGAGGTCGAGCGGGCGCTGGCCGGTCGCACGATCGAGGAGGTGGAACGGCGCGGCAAGTACCTGCTCCTGCGACTGGAGGGCGGCGGGGCGCTGGCGATGCACCTGCGGATGACCGGCAACCTCCTGCTCGCCGAGGAGCAGGCAGGGCCCGAGCCAAGCCACCTGCGGGCCGTGATCCGGCTGAAGGGCGGCGGTCGGTTGATGTTCACCGACGTACGGCGGTTCGGCCAGGCAGTGGTGCTCGACGAGGGAGCGCTGGATGAGTACTTCGCGACCCGGCTGGGGATCGAACCGCTGTCGGAGGCGCTCACCGCGGAGGAGCTTTGCCGGCTGGCGTCCGGGCGCCGGGCGCCGTTGAAGTCGTTCCTGCTGAACCAGCTCGGGATCGCCGGGATCGGGAACATCTATGCCGACGAGGCACTTCACCGTGCCGAGCTCCACCCGCTGTCGCCGGCGGGGTCGATGAAGCCCGAGCACTGCGAGCGGCTGCGGGAGGGGATTGTCGAGACACTCGAGGCGGGGTTGAAGGGCGGAGGCGCCTCGATGGACGACTACCTGGACGCCCGCGGCGAGCGGGGCACGATGCAGGACGAGTTCCTGGTTCACACGCGCGAGGGCGAGCCGTGTCCTCGCTGCGGGGCCGAGATCCGGCGGATCGTGGTCGCCGGCCGCTCGACCTACTTCTGCCCCTCATGCCAGCGCCGTCTTCGCCGCCGGCCGCGCAAGCGGGCCCGGCGGCGCGAGGGTCGCAGGGAAACCACGTGAGCGAGGCGATTCGCCCACCCGAGGGCTTCGCGGTCGGCCACTGGACAGACCTCGAGGGCGCGACCGGCTGCAGCGTGGTGATCCCGCCGGACGGGAGCCGGGGCGGGGTCGACGTTCGCGGCGGCGGGCCAGGCACGCGGGAGACCGACGTGATCGGCCCCCTTGCCGGCACCAGCGAGGTGACCGCGGTACTGCTCACCGGCGGTAGCGCCTTCGGGCTGGCGGCGGCCGACGGGGTGATGCGCTGGCTGGAGGAGAACGAGCGAGGGTATGTGACCCCGGCGGGACTGGTGCCGATCGTCCCCGCGGCCGTTGTCTATGACCTCGCGGAGGGCGACCCGCGGGCACGCCCCGGCCCGGATGCCGGCTACACGGCCTGTGCGTCCGCGGCGGCCGGCCTCCCCGACCGAGGCAGGGTGGGCGCGGGCACCGGGGCAGCGGTCGGGAAGATCCGCGGGCGGGTGCGCTCAGTGCCGGCGGGGATCGGCTATGCCGCGGCGCGAAGCGGCAGCGGCGAGACGGTGGCGGCGCTCGCGGTCGTCAACGCGTTCGGCGACGTGATCGGCGAGGACGGGCGGGTGCTGGCCGGGCCGAAGGGGGAGGAGGGGGAGGTTCTGTCGACCGCCGAGGTGATCGCGGCGATGAAGGGGCCGCCCGACTGGACGAAGCTCGAGGAGCGCAACACGACGCTCGTCTGCGTGATGACCGACGCGACGCTCGACAAGGCGGCCTGCGCGCGGGTGGCGCGGATGGCGAGCGGGGGCGTCGCTCGTGCGGTGAACCCCGTTTACTCGGACGTGGACGGCGACGTCGCCTTCTGCCTCTCGTCGGGCAGCGGTGCCACCGACCGCTTCACGCCGATCTCCATCGGCACCATCGCGGCCACCGTCACCGCCGCGGCGATCCGCGACTCGGTGGCACGTCCGGGCTGACGTGCAAGCTCCCGTCCCCATGCCCGGCACCTACAAGACCGAGGCGATCGTCCTGCGGTCGATCCGCTATGGCGAGGCGGATCGCGTCCTGCACCTCTACAGCGCCACCCGCGGGCGGGTGGGGGCGATCGCCAAGGGATCGCGACGGCCGCGCTCGCGCTTCGGGGGCCGGCTGGAGCCCTTCTTCCGGGTCGACCTCGTCCTCCACGAGGGACGGGGCGAGCTGGCCACCGTGACCTCGGCGTCGACCGTCGCCGCCCACCCCGGCCTGCGCGCGAGTGGCTCGGCGCTGATGGCAGCGGCGCGCGGCTGCGACGCGGTGTTGCGCCTGCTCGACTCCGCCGAGGCCAACACACCCGCCTACAACCTGCTCTGCCGCTACCTGGCGTTGCTCGACGGCGAGGAGTCGATGCGCGGTGACGGAGCGGGCGATGGGGCGGCAGGGCTCTCCACGGCGCTCGCCTTCCGCCTCAAGCTCGCCCTGGCCGCGGGTTTCTCCCCGGAGCTCGCCTCCTGCGCGCGCTGCGGCGAGGCGGACGGGCTGGTGGGCTTCTCGGGCGCCGCCGGGGGCGTCGTCTGCACAGCGTGCGAGCGAGGCGCCTTCGAGCTCTCACCGGAGGCGCACCGGTTCATGGTTGAGGCGCTGGGCAGCCCGCTGGCCTCGGCCCCGAGCGCCTCGGGACGTGCCCTGCGCCAGGCCGAGCGCGCGGTCTCGGAGACGCTCGAGCACCACGCCCACGTGCGTCTGCGCGCGGCGGCGTAGCTCAGCGCGGCCGGTAGAGGCGCTCCGTCACCCGGAGTTGGATCGCCCGTGGCGCGCGAGTCGCGCGTATGACCCAGCGCATGGTGCGGCCGGGGATCACGGAGCGGCGGCCGCGGTCGTAGGCGGCGAGCGACTCTCGCACGACCTGCTCCGCCTCGATCCGGCCGGGGACAACGCCCACACGCCCCGACTCGTAGCCGGCGACCTGCTGCCACTCGGTAGGGACCGGCCCCGGGTTCACGGCCATGACGCGGACACCGGTTCCCCGCAGCTCGGTGTGGACGGCGTCGGTGAAGCTGATCACGAACGCCTTCGTGGCCGCGTAGACGGCCTCGTAGGGGATCGGCTGCATGCCGGCGGTAGAGGCGACGTTGATGACCCCGCCGCGCCCGCGCTCGACCATGCCGGGGAGGAACGCGCGGGTCAGGGTGACGATCGCCTCGCAGTTGACCCGCACCTGCTCCGCGTCGCGTCCGGGATCGTGCTCCAGGAACGGGCCCGAGGTGCCGAAGCCGGCGTTATTGACCAGCAACTCGATCTCGACTCCGAGCTCGGCGACGCGCTCCGGCAGGGATCCGGCGTCGGTCGCGAGGTCGCAGGGGATCACGTGGGCATCCGTTGGAAGCTGAGCGGCGAGGCGCTCCAGGCGCTCGGTCCGGCGGGCGACCAGCATCAGGGTGTGCCCGCGTGCCGCGAGCTGGTGCGCAAACTGCTCGCCAATTCCCGAAGAGGCGCCTGTGACTAGGGCTGTTTCGCGCATCGCCTGACCCTATTCTCTCTCCGAGTGTCCAGCGCAGCGAGCCAGTCGTCAGCAGTGTCCGCGAGATCGCTCGAGGACCGGGTACGTGCCTGGGAGAGCGAGTACCTGTGGGAGAGGGCGACACCCTCCTACCCGGCGATCCGCCGCGAGCCGGAGGCGGACAGCGCCATCCGGACCCCGTTCCAGCGCGACCGCGACCGGGTGGTCCATTCGAAGGCGTTCCGGCGGCTCAAGCACAAGACCCAGGTGTTCATCGCCCCGGAGGGAGATCACTACCGGACCCGGCTCACTCACACCTTGGAGACTTGCGGCATCGCCCGTACGGTCGCGCGGGCCCTGGGCTTGAACGAGGACCTCACCGAGGCGATCGGTCTCGGTCACGACCTGGGGCACCCGCCCTTCGGCCACATCGGCGAGGAGGCGCTCGACCAGGCGCTGCGGGAGCGCGCCGGCCGGAGCTTTCGCCACAACCGCCAGTCCCTTCGAGTGGTGGACGTGCTGGAACGGGACGGACGGGGGCTGAATCTGACCGAGGCAGTTCGCGACGGGATCCTCAACCACACCGGGTCCGAGGAACCGGCGACGCTCGAGGGGCGACTGATGCGGCTGGTCGACCGGATCGCCTACATCAACCACGACATCGACGATGCGCTGCGGGCGGGGATCATCGTCTCCGACGACCTGCCGGTGGCGGAGATCGAGCTCCTGGGGCCGACAGGATCGAGGCGGATAGACAGGCTGGCGACCGACATCGTCGAGCGCTCGCGCGAGGCCGGGGACATCGTCCAGGGCGAGGAGGTCGGGGAAGCGATGCTGGCGCTGCGGAAGTTCATGTTCGAGCGGGTGTATTTGGGGACCGCGGCGCGCAGCGAGCACGAGCGTGTGCACCGCACGTTGCGTGGCCTGTTCGACTACTACAACGAGCATCCCGAGGAGGTCCCAGAGGGCGCGGCGGGCGCTGATCAGATCCAGCGAATAACGGACTACATCGCCGGGATGACAGATCGCTTCTGCATCGCGACCTTCAAGCGCCTCGCCCTGCCCGAGGAGTCGCGGCTATGACCGGCGGCAGGTTCACGACGGAGACGGTCGAGCGGGTGAAGGACGCCGCCGACATCGTCGAGATCGTCTCCGCGTACACCGACCTGCGGCGCACTGGCGAGCGTTACACGGGCTTGTGCCCGTTCCACGAGGAGCGCACGCCGTCGTTCTCGGTCGATTCCCGGGAGAAGCTCTACTACTGCTTCGGCTGCGAGGCGGGGGGCGACGTGTTCCGCTTCGTGCAGGAGAAGGAGGGGCTGGGGTTCGGCGAGGCGGTGGAGGCGCTTGGCGACCGCTACGCCGTGGAGATGGAGCGAGAGCGTGAGGACCCGCGGGCGGAGGAGGCGCGAAAGCGCCGGGCGAGGCTGGGAGAGGTGCTCGAGCGGACGGCGCAGTTCTACGCCCACTACCTGTGGGAGTCTCGCGAGGCCGGCAAGGCGCGCGAGTACCTGGCCTCGCGCCACATCGGCGAAGAGGTGCTCCGGGCGTTCGGGGTCGGCTACGCGCCGAGCGCCTGGGACCAGGTGCTGACGCGCGGGCAACGGGCCGGTTTCAGCGTCCCCGAGCTGGCGGCGGCGGGCCTGGTTCAGAAAGGGAAGCAGGGTGGCCATTACGACCGCTTCCGGGCCCGGATCATGTTTCCGGTTCGCGACGGGCGCGGGCGCGTGCAGGGGTTCGGCGCTCGGGCGCTTCGCCCCGACTCGAAGCCGAAGTACCTGAACTCGCCGGAGGGCGAGCTATATCGGAAGAGCCGCACGCTGTACGGGATCGAGCGGGCCCGAGCGGCGATCGCCAAGGCTGCGCGGGTGGTTGTCGTAGAGGGGTACATGGACGTGCTCGCGGCCCATCAGGCGGAGCTCGAGGAGGTGGTGGCGGTGATGGGGACGGCGATCACGCCGGAGCAGCTCCAGCAGCTCTCGGGGCACGCGGAGGAGGCGGTGCTGGCGCTTGACGCGGACCGGGCGGGGCGCGCCGCGATGCTGCGCGCCCAGCGTGTGGCGGGGAGTCGCAAGCTGCGGCTGCGCGTGGCCTCGATGCCCGCCGGCGAGGACCCAGCGGACCTGTTGCAGGCGGGAGAGGCGGGACGGGTTCGAGAGTTGATCGAGGAGGCGGTGGAGCTGCCGGAGTTCCATGTCCGGCTGGCGCTGGACGAGGCCGACTTGTCGTCGCCGGCGGGCCGGGACCGGGCGCTGGACGAGGTGGTGCCGGTGCTGGCGGCCATGCGTGAGTCGATCAGCCGTGACGAGCTGGCGCGGCTGGTGGGCGATCGGCTGGACGCGGATCCGGAGCTGGTGATGAGACGCGTAGTGGGGGAGGCCCGGCGCGGCCCGGCGCCCGGGACAGGCGTCGCGACGAAGCCCGATGCGAGTAAGCCGGCGGCCGCGCCGGCTGCGCCGCCGCGGCCGCTGAGCGCGCGCGAGCGGCGCGAGCAGGCGCTCTTGGCGATGTGCATCGCCTCGCCGGGGGACGGGCGGGAGCTCCTGGAGCGCTTGACGGCGGAGCACCTTTCGTCGCCGGGCGTGATGCGGGCCAGGGATTGGCTGGCGGAGCATCTGGACGACCCGATGCGCGGCCTGCCGCGCGACGATCAGGAGCTGGTGTCGCTGGTCACCCAGCTCGTGATGCGCGCGGAGCGCGAGCCCGCAGGCCGCGAAGCGATGGAGCTCAACCTGCTACAGCTCGAGCAGACGCTGATCGAGGGCCGGATTCAGGTGGCGCAGAAGGGGGGAGGGGACCCGCCGGTGGAGCTCCAGCGCCGTCGCGCCGAGCTCGCTGAGCGAATCGCCCATTGGGAGACCGCGGGCGCGGGCTGAGCCCGGTGGCCAGGATCGGCCGCGTTGGCGTCGTCCTCGCGGATAGCGCGAGAAACGCGCCATCGCCCCGCTAGAGTTCGTCCGCCAAGCAGCGCGGAGCCATACGAGGTAGCGCAGCGGCTCACACCGGTCCGGGGTAGCTCAACTGGCAGAGCATTCGGCTGTTAACCGAAGGGTTGCGGGTTCGAATCCCGCCCCCGGAGCTCGAGGCCGGCCTCCGGGCCGGCCGCCTGTGTGATCAGGCGGCCAGCCGCTCGACCAGCGCAGCGCCCTGCTCCGACCCGTCGTGCGCTTTCGCCCAGTCCGCGATCTGCGCGGACTGCCCCCTGAATCGGTGGTCGCCAAGAATCCGCCGTACCGCCCACCGCAGGGGCGCCGCCCCCGTCAGCCGCCAGGGCAACATCAACCCTGCCCCCGCCCAGGCCACCCGTGCCGAGTTTTCCGCCATGTCCCCGACGGCCGGGCAGCAGAGCACCGGCGCTCCCGCACCCAGCGCCCGCGCCACCGTCCCGTGCCCACCGTGGCAGACGACGAGCCCCGCCTGCGGCATCACCTGCGAGTACGACAGCCAGTCCACCACCATCGCGTTCGCCGGCGCCTCCGGCAGCGGCACTCCCGCCTGCCGCCGGTTTGCCGTCGCGACCACGCGCACGGGCTCCTCCGCCAGCGCCTCCAACGATCGCCGCAGCAGCCGCAGCTCCGGGTCCTGCGCCGTGCTTGGCGCCACGAGCACCAGGGGCTCGTCCCCGTCGGGCAGCTCGACGTCCGGGTGGGGGATCTCGAACTCCATCGGCCCCGTCACGTGCACCCCCGTGGGCCAGCGCCGAGGATACTCGAGTTGCGGGAAGGTCGCGACCAGCGCCAGCTCGGCGCTGATCCCTCCATGAAGTCGCTCGACCGGCGCCAGCCCGACCGCAGCCCGCAGCTCGTTCATCTCACGCCTGCCGCGTTTCAACCCCGCCGTCAGCACCGGCGTCCACGCCCGCCAAACCGCCCTCCCCAGGGGCGTTCGCGGGGGCTGGGCACCGAAGGCGAAGAACGGCATCCCCGGGTCGTTCACGGGATAGACGTGTGGGATCAGCGTCGCCCGCCGCCGTCCCGCCTTCTCCGCCGCCAGCGCCGGTGCCACCGTGAGCACGTCGCTGACGACCACATCCGGCCGAAACTCCTTCATCAGCGGCACCAGCGCCCGCGCTGCGTCCGCCGCCGAGGCGCCGTCTGCCGATCCCGGCGCCGGCGGCGGGAATGTCTTGTACTCCTCCGCCGCAGTGAACGCCAGGCCGTCGGCCTCGACTGCCTCCCGCCAGTGCTCCCATGTCTCCACGAGCACCTCGTGCCCACGTCGCCGCAACGCCCGGGCCAGGGCAATCGCCGGAAACGCGTGCCCCACGTCCCCGAACGCCGCAACCAGAAACCTCCGCGAGCTCAATGCAACCCCCGTTGCGCGCCCGCCCGCCGCGCCCGCCCAAAGCGTCCCCGCGCGGTATCCCTTGGTGGATGCGCCGCCGAGACCGAAACCCCGCCGAACGTCTCCGCTTCGCTGTCGAGGCCCTGCCGACCCGCACCAAGGAGGCAATGCTGAGGGGAATCGACTCCAACCCAATCGTCGTTGGCGCCTACGTGGATCGCGACGGCGGCGTTTGTCCGATGCTTGCCGCGCACCGAAACGGCGGACGCACCAGCCTCGCCAGCTTCGCCCGTTCCTGGGACCGCTACACGGAGGCTAAGCGCCCCCGCCGCGCGACCCGCCGCGAGTTGCGGACGCTCCGCTCCCTGCTGGAGGCGAGCCTCTCTGCCGACCACCTCGCGTCGCCCGGCTCGATTGCCAAGGTGGCTGAAGAGATCCGCGCCGAGCGGGCCGCGATTGCCGAGCGCGAGGCGCTCGCGATTGATGCGACCGAGCCCGCCATGGACACCGAGCGGGCTGAAACCCCCCTTCGCGTCCATCGCCGCCGCGACACTGGCGAGCGTCACCGGGCGCACGAGCTCCGCAACCGCCTGCGCTGGTCTTGGATGCGGCCCACTCGGCGCTACGAGGAGTACCGCGACCTGGTTGCCGCGGCCGAGGAGCAGCTCAACGAGCAACGCTCCGCTGCGCTCAGCCGCCCAGCTGCTCGTCGGGCCGGGTGAAGACGATCTCCGGCACCAGGCACGCCGGCGACGTCTTGAGCAGGAACCGGACCGACTCGGCGATGTCCTCTGGCCGGATCATCTCCTCCGGCTTCACCCGCTCCTTGACGAACTCGGTCATGGGCGTGTCAACGAACCCCGGACAGAACGCCGTCACCTGAATTCCCTGGCTGGCGACCTCTTTCTGCGTCGCCTGGCTGAAGCCCACCACTCCCGCCTTGGTGGCCGAGTAGACCGACAGCCACGCCTGGCCCGACTTACCCGCGATCGACGCCGTGTTGACGATCAACGCCTTGCCATGCTCGGCGCCGGCGTCGCGCAGCATCGGCAGCGCCTCGCGAGTGGCGACGATGACCGCCCGCAGGTTCACCCCGAGTTGCATGTCGAGGAACTTGGTGCTGATCTCGGCCATCGGCTCACCGATCCCCACACCCGCGTTGTTGACCAGGACATCTAGGCGCTCGAACCGCTCACGGTGGGCTCGAACCACACTCGCGACGGCCTCCTCGTCGGTCATGTTGGCGGGCACCGAGTGCACATCGATCCCGGCGCTGCGGAGCTCCTCCGCGGCAGCCTCGAGCTTGTCCGGGCGTCGCGCGGAGACCGTCACCCCGTAGCCGTCCTCACCCAACGCGCGGGCGATTGCCAGCCCGATCCCGCTCGATCCACCCGTCACCAACGCCGCTCGCTCCGCCAAAGCCAATCTCCTCTCGTCGCCCTCGGGGGCGAGACCCTACCGCCCGGTCGCTTACCTGGGGATTAGCTCACATCCATAGGATTGGCGCGTGGCCGAGGGTCGTGACCGAAGCGCAGCGTGCGCCATCGCTCGACCCCTCCCATCCCGCATCAGGAGGATGGCTGGGCCCCGCCTGGCCATGGCGACCGCGGTCGCCGCGGTCTCGCTGGGCGCCGGCTGCGGGGGCGGAGACAACGGCGGCGGTGAGCTGGGCGAGAGCCCGGCTCCTCCGGCGTCGGAGTTCCCCTCGGCGAACGGCAGGACCCTCACCCAGGTCGCCCGCGCCAACGCCCAGCCGGCGAACCTGGTGGTGAGCCCCACGGCCGCCGTCTACGAGCGGGGCGAGAACCGCTTCGGCTTTGGCGTCTTCACCGTTTCTCGCGAGCAGGTGGGAGATGCTCAGGTCGCGATCTACGCGGCGCCCAGCGGCGGGGGCAAGGCCATCGGCCCGTTCCCGGCCCGGATCGAGAGCCTTGCGGTCAAGCCCCAGTTCGAGTCACAGACGACCGACCTGGACCCCGACTCGGCGAAAGTCGTCTACGTCACCAGCATCGATTTCGACCGCGAGGGCAACTGGGACCTGCTGGCGCTGTTCCGCGAGGGCGGTGGTTACACAGGCACCTTCAGCCCCACGGTCAAGGTGGGCGGCTCCGAGGACATCCCGGTGGTCGGTGAGCGCCCGCCCCGGATCCATACCCCGACCGTGTCCGAGGTCGGTGGCGACGTGGGAAAGATCGACACGCGCTCCCCGCCCGACGATATGCACAAGGTGGACTTCGCCGACGTGTTCGGCAAGGAGCCGGTCGTTCTGCTGTTCGCGACTCCCGCCCTCTGCGAAAGTCGCGTCTGCGGCCCGGTGGTCGACGTCGCCCAAGAGGTCGCGCACGAGGCGGGCACCGGCGTCAACTTCATCCACATGGAGGTCTTCAACAACAACAACGCCAGCGACGGCTACCGTCCGCAGCTGCTGGAGTTCGGCCTGCGAACCGAGCCGTGGCTCTTCGTCATTGACCGCAAGGGCATCGTTCGCAGCCGCCTCCAGGGCGCCTTCAGCGTCAGCGAGCTCGAGAGCGCCGTCCGCCAGGTTGCCGGATAGCCGGCCGCGGCGCTGCTCTCGCGGCTGGCGATGCGGCGATGGGGCCGTAGGGAGGGCGACCCCGAGCCGGACCCACTTGGTCGCGCTACGCTCGGAGCCAATAAGGGGCCGGTAGCTCAGTTGGTCAGAGCAGCGGACTCATAATCGTCCGGCAGAAATCGGCGCTTGTGGCTTGCTAGCGCGGATAGCTTGCTGTCCAACCGGTCGCAGGATATGGGCGGATCACGCACGATCCGATCCGATTTGGGCAGCGGAATGGTCTCGCTGCCCAATGGCGTTCGCCCGTCCCGATATAGAAGCATGGGACTTGAACAGCACCGAACGGATGAGCGGACGGAGCCGCGCCGACGCAGCTACACGCCGTTTGAGGTCGAGCGCGGACTAGCGGCTGTGGCGGTCGCTAATGGCAACGTGCGTCGAGCGTCGCGGGTCCTGACAGACCTGGGCGCAGCGTGCCCGCTTCGACCCTCTTCGACTGGAAGAGCCGCGCCTACCCGGCCCTCTACAAGCGGCTCCGGCTTGAACTTCTGCCCTTTCTGTGGGAGGCCCGCTGGCAACACCTGCGCGAGCTGGCTCACCGGGTAGAGCGGGAATAGCTTCGCCACAAGGAGAGGCGAAGGCCGCGAGCGGCTTTGTCTCCTTTTCCGCTCACGGCATCCCCGCGCCAAACCGTGCGGGGAAGCGTGATCGCGCAAACGCGCGGCGGGGGCGGCGGCTTCTCTCCCGGCAGTGGGGTCGTCGCCCCAAAGCGCCACCTACTTGAACGAAAGGAAGTAAATGGCAATAGCAACTAAGGCCAAGCCGAACATCGAGGACGGGCTGTCCGAGCGCGAACAGAAGCTCAGCGAAGCCAGCGCCGCGGCTGACAGGCTGGCCCGCGAGTTGGGGGGCAAGCTGAAGGAGGCGCAAGCGCTCATCGACCAGCGGCGCCAACTTGTTCACCACCAGCCCGAGCTAGTTACTCACACCGGCGAGCCGACGAGCAAGAGCAACGAGGTTGCTGGCATCGACCGGGAGCTGAGGAAGCTGGGCGACCTAGAGGACCTGCGAGCGCAAGCCGAGCACGCCCGGAGGCCGCCGACCTCGGCCCAACCGGGCACAGAAGCGTTCCGCAGATGCGTGGTTGCGTTCGCAAAGGGCACCCGAGGCTCGGTGACTGCCGATGACGCCGCTCGCGTTATCTGCAGGCAGGCGACCCCACCGGTGTCGGGCGAGGCGTTCGGTAGGTGCGTGTCCTCAACGAAGACGCTCATCCTGGGACTCAGGGCACTTCGCGCTCAGTAGACGGGCGCACGGTTCAAGTCCCGCTGACCTGAGAACCCCGCTGCTGGCCAGCGGGGTTCTCCACGTTCTCCTGCGACATCGCCCGGCGCAGTATCTCGCCCTGGGGGGAAGGGGGGCGATCCGGCGAAGCGCATCTCATCCGGAATCGCCGAGGAAAGAAGAAAGGCCCGCCGGAAGCGGGCCCTTCTCAGTTGCGGCTACGAACCGATGGTTACGGTGCGCCCGTACCGCCTTGGATCGGGCCGCCCTCGTCGCCGCCCTGGTTCTGGCCAGTGCCACCGCCGCTGCTGGTGGACGACTTGCCGGGATCACAGCCCTCACTGCCGTTGCCGCGACCGGCGTTGCACTTCTTGTTCGCCGGAGGCTCGTTATCAGTGGCGAGCGCCACGGGTGCGGCGAGCCCGCCGAACCCTATCGCCGTCGTGGCCACCAACATCGTGAACCTGCTCTTCAGCCTAGGCATTTTCTTCCTCCTCGTCATGCCAGGAATCCCTGCCTGGCGCTTTTGTGTGTGTGCATCCGAACCTCCCTGAGATCCGATAGAGGCTCGATTGCGAACATATACCCAGGACACGCGCCGCGCATCAGTGCATTTTTAGGTGTAGCTACATCGAGTAGTGGTTCCGAGTATGCGATCCCCCCAGGGTGTCGGGGAACCATTTCGGCCAGGCTCCTATCTAGGCTCGCCGAGGCGCCACAGCCAAGCCACCAACCCACCGAGCACCAGCCCGCCCTCCGGCGCCAGAGGAATGTCAGTGGTCACGCTGACGAGGGTGCCGAGGGCCAAGCCGAGCACGATGAAGCCAAGGGCTGGCCTGGTCGCTGTCCATCCCAGCGCGGCTCCCGCATGCCCCGCCGTCTTGACGGCCAAGAGCGGGTACGTGAGGCTCTCGCACCTGAGGCACCTCCAGTCCCGGTCCTTCTCCGAAGGAACGACGGCCTCGCAGTACTCGCACCACCGGGCCCTCCTCGCCACGCGTCGGAGGATAAGCGGTGGGGGACGACCCCTGTCGCTCATCTGGGGACCGCCGAGGTGCCTTACCCCGGGAGTTTCGCGCGTTTTGCGCGGATGACACGGTTCGCGTTCGGCCCTCCCGATATAAGGAGTAGAGGCCGATTCTGCGTTGACCTCGACTTCCAGGTGTGGCGGGGCGAGCGAGGCCCTGGCACTCGACTGGCGGGACGTGAATCTCGCGACTGGCACCCTGCGCGTCGGGCGGGCCAAGACGGACGGAGGCACTGATCGCGAGGTTGATCCACCCGGTGGCCTCGTGGACGCGCTCAGCGAGTGGAAGCAGGCTCGGAACCCCGAAACCCGACGATCCAGTGTTCGTGTCGCGCTTGGGGCGGCGGCAGACGGTGACGAACGTGGACCACCGGCTGAAGGGAGCGATCAAGGCGGCAAACCGCCAGCTCGCCGAGGTCGGCATCGAGCCGATTTCAGATCGCGTCTCGCCGCATTCACTTCGGCGGACCTACGCCAGCATGAGAGCGGCCCTGCGCGACGACCCGGTTTACATCACCGAGCAGGGGGGCTGGACCGATCCAGCGTTCGTGTTCCGCGTCTATCAGAAGGCCGCGAAACGGCGGGAGCGGCTGACCGGGGCCTACCTCGAAGCGTTCGATCGAGCGCTCGATTGGGCAGCAATGGGCAGCGGGGCCGTTACTTCACTCCCTGAAGCACCTTCCAGGGAATCGGTGGTAGGGGAGGAAACCGCATAGCTAACGCGATAATCAGACACGCGGGCCGGTAGCTCAGTTGGTCAGAGCAGCGGACTCATAATCCGTCGGTCGGAGGTTCGAATCCTCCCCGGCCCACTAGAAAGGCCCCGCTAGACGTCATTTCCATTTGTGTCGGGTCGCAACTTGACCCCAAACGTGACCCCACGGAAGGGCAGCTAACGTGCTCGGACGGCGCGGTTCCCTTGGGTTGTCTTGCAACTCCCCCTGGGGCCGCGCCGCTGCGTTCGGAGGTGGGGGTGCGATGACCGAGCCGATCCGCGGCAGCCGCCCGACCGAGACCGCAGTTGGACGCGATCACGGCTTCCTGGCGGCACTATGGCGTCTCCCGCAGCTCGGTCTACAGCAACGCTGCTGCCTTGGGTGGGATCCGCCTGGGGAGGGGCCGAAGGCTCGGCTCCGCTTCTACCCCGAACCGGTCGCCAAAGCGCTGACCTCCCGCTCAGCAAGCGAGAGGTCTTGGGGACCTGAATCTCAAGCAGACAAGCCGCAAAGGCGGCCCCGTAAGAACAGTCAACCCGGGCAGACAGGTGAACTTCTGCCCATAAAGGAGGTCAAGTGACCCGTCATGGCGACGACAAGGCTGGTGTTTCCCGAGATCGAGTCGGTCCTGAGGCGCTGGCAAGGACGCGAGGTTCGAGTGGACTTCACGCACCATGCATCTGCCCAGCACATCGCGACGGTTCCTCAGTCAGTCCTACAGCGCGTCGACCCGATGCCAGAGGACGAGACGGGCCTCGCGGGGGATGGAGTTGGACTCACCTTCAGCGGTGGAGACGGAGCAACCATCTTCACGCTGCTCGTGCACGAACAGCACTTGCACGACGCGGTCGAGTTGGATCGTGGGCTGGAGATCTCGCTCCACGACCTCGAGGTAGTAATCGAGGCAACGACCGAGACCTAGGATCGCCGTCCTCGGGCCTTGGCCCAGGCAACGACCGATAAT
>CAVRIF010000004.1:0-78519 GCA_963721215.1 uncultured Actinomycetes bacterium | reverse complement strand
CGTGGAGATCGTGCGCGCCTCGAACCAAGCCTGGAACGACGGCGACATGGACGCCTTCCGGGAGCTGCTTGATCCCCACGTCATCGTTCGGACCGTCGGAAACTGGCCAGAGCCCGGGCCGCACGTGGGACGGGACGCGGCCATGGCCTTCTACCGAGGCCTTCGTGCTGCCTTCGACGAGGATCGGCTTCGGGAGACCAGCGACTACCTGCACATCGGTGATCGCGTGGTCGTCCAGGTTGGTCATGGACAGTGTCGGGCGCGGGCCTCCGGCGAATCTGGAGTCCACACTCGTCTTGAGCGTGCGGGAGGGCCAGATCCGCAGTGTCGAGTTCTTCTGGGATCACGCCCAAGCCCTCGAAGCCGCCGGGCTTTCGGAGTAGACGATGTCGCAGGAGAACGTGGAAGCTCTCAGGCGCGCATTTGATGCGAGCAACCGCCGAGACATCGAAAGGCTGCTCGCGGAAGTCCACCCTGACGTGGAGTGGCATCCGGCGATAGCTGCTGCGTTGCTGGGAGGGGAAGCAACGACGTATCGTGGGCATGAGGGCGTTCGCGAGTGGTTTCGAGACCAAGAGGAGGCTTTCGACGAGGTCCGTCTCGATTACTCGGAGTTCCGCGACTTTGGCGAGCGAGTCGTTGGAATCGGGCGGCTCCACGCACGTGGCAAAGCGAGCGGGGCCGACACCGAGTCGCCCGTCGCCTGGGTGGTGGAGTTCAAGAACGGTAAGGCGATTCACGCGAAGGCATACCTGGAACCCAGCGACGCCCTCGAAGCCGCCGGGCTGCGGGAGTAGCGGCAGAAAAAGCGTTTTCCTTGCGCCGGGCTACCCGGCGCCGTCCTGCGCTCACGCATAGCCGCTTGATTCCCTCCCCTTCCCCCTAGGGGTCGGGTGGAATACGCGGGCGTCTACGTGCTGCGTCAGGCGCTCGTCGACCTCGCGGCGGTTTGCGACCTGTCGCCGAGGAACTGCCGACACCCACCGCGTAGTCGTCTCCGAGCGCTCCTGGCCCCTCGGGATGCGCTGATAAACGTGAACGCGGACCCGAGGTGCCATGGGTCCGCGTTCCGTTTCCTCCATATACCCACAAAGCAAAGGGGGGTCGTGGGTGCCTGACAGTTACCCGCTGCGTCGGCGGGCCAAACACCGCGAGTCACTTCAATTCGCTTGATTCCGGACGCTCAGGCGCCCCCCTTCGAGGTCCAAATCCGCATTGCAATGCGCTTTTCGAAGTCGTTTTTGCGGAGCGCGCTACCCGGCGGCTGAGGATGCTGGGCCTGTCTCAAATGACGGGTGCCCGCTGAGATATTCGGTTTTCCTTGAGCCGAGCTACCTCGGCGGGCCTGGACACACAATCCCGTCGCCGGGTCGCCCCCCTCCGGGAGAGTCGCGATAGGTTCCGCCCGAACGCAAACCGAGAGGAGGATCGATGCCGCAGGCATCCAAAGCGACCGCGTCGGAGACCGTGAACCTCGAGGGCTACGAGGGGCGCTTCGAGAACTTGGACGGCGGCTACACCGTCGGCTTTGAGACCTATACCCAGGACGCTGACATGGCTGCATTGTTCAAAGGACTGCCCGACGACCGCTGTCAGTGTGAGCATTGGGGGTACGTGATCAAGGGCAAGGTGACCCTTAAGTTCGGGGATCGTGACGAGACCTATGACGCTGGCGACGCGTACTTTTCGCCGCCGGGCCACACACCGGTTTTTCATGCGGGTACCGAGATCGTTGAGTTCAGCCCCACGGACAAGCTTCAGCAAGCAATCGAGGTCGTGACAAAGAACATGGAGGCGGCTGGGTAGTCCCCAGGGGTTTTCGCCCACACGACATACTGCGCGGGCGATGTCGCAGGAGAACGTGGAGATCGGGAAGACGATCGTGATCGACTGCCCCGTCGAGAAGGTCTGGGAGTACATCGCTGACGGGCGAAACGATCCGCAGTGGTGCGACAAGGTCGTCTCCGTCGATCAGGTGGCGGGAGATGGTCCGGGGCCGAATGCCAGCTACCGTGTGGTCCACCGCCCGGTGCGGCTGAAGAAGCCCAAGGAGTTGGCGGTCACGGTTCAGGAGTTCGAGCCGCCGCGCCGGATGCGGATCCGCGAGGAGGACGATGACGGCGTCTTCAACGTCACCTATGACCTTGAGCTCGCTGGCGAGGCAACTCGGCTGACCCAGCGCGACGCTGATCGAGTGGAAGATCCCGAAGTTCCAGCGTCCGATCGCGCGTCGGATGGTGAGCCGCGACATCGAGAATCAGTTGTCCGCGCTCAAGCGCGCGTTGGAGCGTTCGCCGTAGGCGATGTCGCAGGAGAACGTGGAGGCCGTCCAACGCGCCCTCGAGGCCTACAACCGCCGCGATGTCGAGGCGCTGGTCGCGGAGGCTCACCCTGACGTCGAGTGGCATCCGGCAATCCTCGTGATGCTCAGCGGCAAGGAGACCGTCTATCGCGGGCACGAGGGCGTCCGACAGTTGATGAACGACATCGACGAGACGCTTGCCGTAATTCACGTCGAGTTTTCGGAGTTTCACGACCTCGGGGATCGAGTGCTCGCGGTAGGCCGGATCAAGACGCGCGGAAAGGCGAGTGGGGTCGACACCGAAGCGCCCGTTGGATACGTGGCTGATTTCCGAGATGGGAAGTTCGTTCGCGTGCGGACGTATCTCGACCCGGCTGAAGCCCTCGAAGCCGCCGGGCTCAAGGAGTAGCCGATGTCGCAGGAGAACGTGGAAACCATGAAGGAGGTCTTTGCAGCCGTTGCCCGTGACTGGGTTGCTGTCCAGGGATTCTTTGCTCCTGACGTTGAGATACACGACTTCGATATCCCGGACGCGGGGGTCTACCAGGGACCTAATGCTTTCTTCGACTGGATCGCCCAATGGGACGCCGCCTGGGAAACCTGGGAGGTTGAGGATGTGCGATTTCATTCGGCGGGGGACAAGCGAGTCGTCGTGCAGCTCACGGTGCGTGCGAGAGGCCGCGGGAGTGGGCTTGAGTTGAAGCGCCGGGACGCGATCGTCTACACCCTGCGCGACGCCAAGATCGTTCGACTTGAGCTTCAACGAGAATCAAAAGGGTCCAGCCCTCGAAGCTGCCGGGCTTTCGGAGTAGACGATGTCGCAGGAGAACGTGGAGATCGTCCGCCGACCTCTCGCAGTCCGGGAAGTGTCCAATCGGACGCTCGATCAGCGGCTCCTGTTGCGCTTTCCTCGATTGACCGCCGCGTACGTTCGCCTCATCGGAAGGCTGTCCCCAAGCTCCCGTCTGCGCCAGGCAGCCATAGGGCGAGGGGTGCGCCTCGGACTCGAGGCCTATAACCGCCGCGATCTGGAGGCTGCTTTTGTCGGCTGGGACCGCGAGTTTGAGCTTCGTCCGGGTCGCGAGTGGGTGGAGGATGGGCTCGTGGAACCCTCCTATCGCGGTGTGGATGGCTTCCGCCGATACGCCGAGGCTGCGGACAGGATCGCGGGCGGAAAGCTGTACCTGAGGAGGGTCGAACTGATTGATTTCGGTGCGCGGCTTCTGATTCTGGCGGACGCCCCCGCCCGTCCCAAGCCCAGCGATGCGCCTCCCTCCGACCCATTCGCGAGCCTGGCAGAGTTGGAGGAGGGCCGAGTCACCCGAGCGCAGGAGTACTTTGATCACCCCGAAGCCCTCGAAGCCGCCGGGCTGTCGGAGTAGGCGATGTCGCAGGAGAACGTGGATGCTTTCCTCCGCGGGGTGGAGGCGGGCAACCGCCGAGACGTTGAAGCGCTGTTGGACGAACTCGACCCGGAGGTGGAGTGGCACGCGGCGCTCGCGATGCTTGGGGGTGACGCCGTGTATCGGGGGCACGACGGAGTTCGCGCGTTTCTCAGCGACTTTCAGGAGGCGTTCGCCGAAAACCACATGGAGTTCGACGAGATCCGGGACCTGGGCGACCGAGTCGTAGCGATCGGGCGCTTTCGCAACCGGGGCAGGGCCAGCGGAGCCGAAGTCGAGTCCCCTTTCGGCTACGTCGTGGAGTTCAGGAACGGCAAGGTGATCATGGTTCGGACCTACCTCGACACTAAGAAGGCCCTCGAAGCCGCCGGGCTGCGGGAGTAGGCGATGTCGCAGGAGAACGTGGAGATCATGCGGGAGATCTACAGCGAAATGACTCGGGGCAACTTCTGGGCTCTTGGCCCTTTCCTCGATCCGGAGGTCGAGTGGATCTGGCCGCCCAAGTTCCAAGGGATAGTCGGCGAAAAGGTCTTCCATGGTCCCGGTGGGGTCGAAGCGGCGACCAGGGAGTTTTTCGAGGCGTGGGAGCAGTACACGCTGCAGGCAGAGGAGTTCATCGACGTCGGTGACTCGGTGATCGTTGTCAGCCGCGGTCGTGGTCGGTCGAAGCGAGGTGGACCTGACGTCGAACATCGGAATGCAGAGGTCTGGACGCTTCGCGACGGCAAGGTCGTGCGTATGACCGGGTTTGAGAGTCGAGCGAAAGCCCTCGAAGCCGCCGGGCTGTCGGAGTAGGCGATGTCGCAGGAGAACGTGGAGATTGCCCGCCGCTGCTATGAGGCCTTGAGCCGCGGCGACTTTGACGCTGCGTTCGAAGACTGTGCGCCGGATTTCGAGCTCGACTCGTCGCGAGCGATCGGCATAGACCGAGGCACCTACAACCTCGCCCAGACCCGACGCCTCGCCGAGAGCTTCGCTGACACCTTGGAAATCGTTCGGCTTGAGGCGGATTACATCGATGGCGGGGAGCACGTGGTCATGCCGTTCACAAACCGCTTCCGGGGCCGGGACGGGATCGAGGTGCAGGCTCGCGGGACCTGGCTCTGCACGATCCGCGACGGGTTGATCGTGCGGATCGGCCTCTATCAAGAGGTTCAGGAAGCCCTCGAAGCCGCCGGGCTTCAGGAGTAAGCGATGTCGCAGGAGAACGTCGATCTGTTCAAGGAGGGCATCGAGCGATTCAACGGCGGTGACGTCGCTGGCTTGCTTCAGTTGTTTGACCCGCAGATCCGGTTCGAGCACCGGCTCGCGGAGCTCGCGGCGGACGTGACCGGAATCGACGCGTACCGGGATTGGCTCGTAGACGCCACTCAACACTTCGACCGTTGGACGATCGACTGCGACGACGTCCGTGATCTGGGCGACCGGGTGCTGGCGCTCGGCACGGTCCGAGCGGTTGGGAAGGCGAGCGGGGTTGAGGTGGAGATGCCCTACACGGTCTTGGCCACGGTCAGGAATGGCCTCGTGACCCATTTCACCGATTACGGCGACCGGCAAAAGGCCCTCGAAGCCGCCGGGCTGCGGGAGTAGCCCCAGAAAAAGCGTTTTCCTTGCGCCGAGCTAGTGGCCGCGTCCTGCGCTCACGCATAGCCGCTGCATTCGCTCCCCCTTCCCCTAGGGGTCGGGTGGAATACGCGGGCGTCTACGTGCTGCGTCAGGCGCTCATCGACCTCGCGGCAGTTTGCGAGCTACTCGCCGACGATCTGCCAGCGCCCACGGTCTAGAATCGCCGCGATGTCGACGAGGATCGTGTTCTCCGAGGGCCCCTCGGTCACGGTTAGCGCTGACGCCGAGGAAGTCAAAACGACACTCGGGAAGGACAAGCAAAGCGACGCCCCGTTCACGTACTTTGAGGCGCAAGGCGGCCGAGATGTCTACGTCGCCGCCGAGCGCGTCGCGTATGTAGAGCAGATCTCGTCCACGGCAACCCGCTAGGGCCACTTTCACCGGGCTGCCCATCCACCTGGCTGCCCTTGCTGGCCGCGATGGCCTTGTGGTGGGGCGAGCAGAGCGGTGGTGGGTTCGTCTCGTCGTGACGCGAGATACTGCGCGGGCGATGTCGCGGGAGAACGTGGAAACTGTCCGACACATCTTCAAGACATCGTTGGACGTGGAGATCGCCGTCGAGATCGAGCGGCCTTCCGAGGAGGTGTGGGCGTTCGTGTCGAACGCCGAACGCTTGCCAGAGTGGCTTGAGGAGTTTGAGGCGGTAGTGAAGGAATCGGATGGGCCGGTTGGCAAGGGGACCATCTTTCGCTACACGCTTTCGCCAGGACACCGGTCGGCCACAGTTGAGGTCGTCGATTGGCAACCCGGGAGTCGGTTCGCCTGGGATGGCCCCCCGCTTCGGTCGCGCGGTGGCGGGGCGCGACCGCGTGGCTCCTTCGAGCTGACCGCCACCGGCGAGCGCCGCACCCGCTTCGTAAGCCGTTACCAACCGGAGTTGACCGGCACCATGGCCCTCATGCGCCCCATCCTGAGACGCTGGCTTCGCAAGCAGCGAACGGCCGACACACAGCGCCTCAAGGAGCTGCTTGAGTCCGGGCGGGACGAGTAGGTTCGGGCCGTGTCGCAGGAGAACGTCGAGGTCGTGCGGGCCGCATATGACGCCTACAACCGGGGGGACCTGGATGCCGTGCTGAGCTACGCCGCCCCGGACTTCGAACTCGACTGGTCGCGGGGGGTCGGCCCGCAACGGGGCGTTTACCAGCTCGATCAGGCGCGGCCGTTCTTTGACGACTTCGGCGACATCTTCGAGTCGATCCGCATCGAGCCGAAAGAGTTCATCGAGGTCGATGACGACGTGATCGTGCCGCAGACGGGATACACAAGGGGACGCGACGGAATCGAGACGACAGCCCGTATCACCCTGGTCTGGACAATCCGCGACGGGGCAATCGTCCGCATCTGCCTTTATCAAGATAAGCAGGACGCCCTCGAAGCCGCCGGGCTGCGGGAGTAGGCACCCTCCCTGGTCGAGTGTGCGGACCTGCACAGACCTGGCTAGCTCGCACCGAATAGGCTCGCCCCAACGCCGTCCAACTTGAGGAGGAACCATGCGCCGCATTCGCCGCCATATCGACAAGGAGGCAAAGGTGAAGGGAACTAAGCCCGTCGGAATTAAGCTTGTCTTGGCGGTGGCTGCCGTCGCTGTTCTGACGCTTGCTGTTCCGCAGGCAATCGCCGTCCTGTCCACAAATACGGCGAATCTAGGCGCCCAGCGGCTGGTCACCGTGACCGAGGGCGCGGCCCACGAGAAGGTGTGCGTGACCTCAGCAGAGTGTGCCAATGCCTTTACTCCGCTTCCAGGTGCAAGTGCGACGATCGCGGTCCCCAGTGGGCAAACCGCACGACTCGTCGCCCGCTTCTCCGGTGAGTCGGACTGCTGGGCACCGGCGGGCTGCTCGCTGCGCATCATGGTCGACGGCGTCCAGATGCTGCCAGCATCAGGCAACAACTTCGCCTTCGACTCGGGTGGTAATTTTGACGGGGACCAAGACAGCTACGAGAGTCTTGCGATGGATCGCACCTCCAGGGTCGTGTCCGCCGGGACCCACACAGTCCGGGTGGATTGGGCCGTGAACAACCCCAACGCCGGGTTCTGGCTTGACGACTGGCAGCTGACGGTCGAGTCCTGGCGGGTTAGTTAGGGCAGCTTCCGGGAACGCCTGATCCTGGGCGTGGCATGGTTCGCGAGCCAGGTGGAAGCCCTCAAAGCCGCCGGGCTGCGGGAGTAGGGCGCTCACAACAAGACCAGCACGCTCTCGGCGGGCTGGCCCTTCGCCTTTCGCCTGCGAACCAGCTCGGCCCACTTGAGGTTCGCGTTGATGTCGGCGCGGCCCCGGTACTCAGCCGACCTCGCCTCGTACTGGCACTCGAGCGAGCAGTAGACCTCGAGGCGCTTGGTCGTCGTGGTGCGTTCAAAGGTCGTCCCGCAACGGGGACAGATGGCGCTCTCAATGTGCCGCGCTCGATAGCGCTCATTCTCGGCTCTCCGCTGGCATCGCTCCGAACAAAAGCGCTTCAGCGGGTGCGTCACCTTGAAGGCGGTCCCGCATCGCTCACAATCAGCCATCAAAGGCCTCCGTTGGCGCGTGCTGTTTCCCCACCCGCGCGGTCGTAAGCGCCGATACGGGGCCTCTCCCCTCCCGAGGCGGAACGAAGATTCTGCACGTCGACGGTCCCTGTTAGGCACACCGGGGTCACCCGGGTGGGTAGCAGGGGACGTACCGCGTTTGACGTACGCAGTTCGGGGTAACTCCCGAGGAGAGAGGAGCCCCAATGATCTCTTCAGTTCGCGAGGGCGGGGTCATCAAAGTTGCGTCCACGTTCCGTGGCGTTCTTGAAGTTCGCGCAGAGCAACGAGGAACGGACCTGGTGTTGCACCTCTCCGGGGAGCTCGACCGCGCCTCTGCCCAGGCACTGGATGACGAGCTCCGAAGGGCAATCGTCGAGCCTTCACCTGTCGTCCTCGACCTGGGCGAAGTCAACCTCATCGACTCGGCGGGCCTAAAAGTTTTGGTCCTTGCCGCCAAGCAATCGGCCATGAATGGCAACGGGTTGAAGATCGTCCGGGTCACCGACCACGTCCGGAAAACGTTCGAGCTCACTGGCCTGGACCGCGCACTGCCGCTAGCCGACTAAGACATCGACGTTGGCGAGATACTGCGCGGGCGATGTCGCAGGAGAACGTGGAGATCGTGCGCCGGATGTGGGATGCGTTTCTCGTCGCGGACTTCCAGACCGCTTTGTCTTTCTATGCCCCAGATGTGGAATGGGACGGGACCAACCTTCCCGATGGACAGATTGGCCGAGGCCACGAGGCGATCCTCGACCACGTCACGCGCTGGGCTGACGCCTGGGATGACTGGACCGTCGAACTCGAGCGCGTCGTTGAGGCCGGGAGCGATCAGGTCGTCCTCTTCATGCGGGAACGGGGGCGGAGCCATAGCGGGCTGGCGATGGATGAACGCCACGCTGAGCTCTACACCCTCAAAGACGGCAAGATCGTGCGCCGGCAGGGCTTCTCCGACCCACATCAGGCCCTCGAAGCCGCCGGGCTGCGGGAGTAAGCCAGGGGTCATCAAACGGCAAGCCACGCACGAGGTTTGGAACCGGGTGATGAGCCTTTCTTGGATCTCCGTGAGCGACCAGGCGGATGACGACGCTCTGCGGGGCGCAGGCGCAGGGTCGCTGGAACTGGCGCATCCATTCGCACCGTTCGGTACGTTCGTAGCCTTCGACTGACGCACGTACGCCCTGGTCTCACGCCCGGGCGTTCGTGCCTTGAAAAGGCACGGCATGCACAAAGAGAGGTTCACGACCATTTGCAACCGGCCTGACTGCGAAGCGTCGCTGGACCAAGGCGGGCTCGATCCTCAGCGGGAAGAGTTGCCGGACACGGTGCGATGCACAATGGGGCACACCTACCCGGTGCTCGAACGCAGGAGTGCGCCTGGCGGACAGCACGCATACCAGCTCGGCCCCGAGGATAGGCGCGCCCCCCACCTGATGCTTGTGCTGGGGTTTCACCGTAGGCCTCCGTGGGATCCGGTTGAGCCCGTGTAGTGCGGTTCGAGTTCCAGCGGTAAAGAACCTCGGCGGCGGCGCCGAGCTGGTCGGTGCCCATCCACGCAGGCCACCATCAGACCGCGGGTCAGCGAAGGAAGCGCTCGAAGCGCTCAGTCTTCGAGGACCTGGAACGCCCCGACTCGCCAGCTCGGAACTCGCAGCGAACGTTGGCCGCGCGAGCTAAAGCGCCGCCGGCGATGCAGCGGGAACCGCGGCGCGGCGCGCGCGCACCTCGGACCAGGTAAGGAGGCGACCGGCATCCGGGTCGATCACCTTGAGCCGGACCGCGCCGACGCCGTCCCGTGCGGTCAGCACCGGGACGTGCCGGAAGATCGGATTTTCGTCGTGTGCGCGCTGCAGGTTGTAGTTCGGGACCTTGGCGCTCAGGTGGTGGACGTGGTGGAGGCCGATGTTGCCGGTGAAGAACTGGAAGGGCTGCGGCAGCTTCAGGTAGGAGCTTCCGCGCAGCGCCGCGTCCGCGTAGCCCCAGCTCTGGCCACTCTCCCAGTAGACGTCCTCGAACTGGTGCTGGACGTAGAACAGCCACACGCCTGCCGTGCCGGCGAGGATCGCGCTCGGCATCTGGACGAGCAGCCACTCCTGCCAGCCGACGAGCCAGCAGATCGCGCCCACCAGCACTGCGAGGAAGAGGTTGGTGATGACCACGCTCCGCCGCTGGCGCGGGCGCATCGAGCGCGACCACAGACGAGGCCCGAAGATCAGCGACCACAGCGGCCCGATCCCGAACATGACGAGCGGGTTGCGGAAAAGGCGGTAGCCGAGCCGCTTCCTCCACGGGCTAGCGACGTACTCATCGAAGGTCAGCGTCGGGATGTCGCCGGTGCCGCGCCGGTCCAGATCGCCGGCGGTGCCATGATGGACGGCGTGGGTGTGGCGCCAGTTCGCGAACGGCTGGAAGACGAGCAGCCCGCTCAGCCGGCCGACCCAGAGGTTGGCCCGCCGCGAGGGCAGAAACGAGCCGTGGGTGCAGTCGTGGAAGACGATGAAGGTTCGAAGCAGGAAACCGGCGGTCGGGACCGCGAGGGCGAAGGTGGCCCAGTAGGTGACCTCGCCGAGGCTGACGTACATGAGCACCGAAAGCGCTACGTAGGGCACCGCCGAGGTCGCGAGGTCGAGCAGGCTCCGGCCCCAGGACGGGCGCTCGTATGGGGCCATCGAGTCACGCCACACGGGCCGGTTCGAAACGGAACCGGCCTTCGATGCGAACTGTGAGGCGTCGTCGATCACTGCTACCTGGATCCAGACTACCCCTGCTCGCCTTCTTCAGCGGGGCGACTAGGAGGGACTAGCGAAACTCCAGTGAGCTACGGCACCGAGACGGTGAGGGGCGGCAGCGCCGGCCTTACCGCGAGCCCGCCCGACGATCAGACAGCGACCGGCACCTCCAATGCGGGCAGGCTGATATAGGAACCTGCCGTACTCATGGAGGCCTGGGCACCCTGAAGCCGCTGCTAGGACAGCCCGCGTTCGGAACCCAGCTGCGCCTCGCGTCGATCTATATCGAGGCCGAGAATCGCACGACCTGTCGGGCTCGCGCCGCGGCTAAGACCAGAACTCGTCCCAAGCGTAGAGGTCGTGAAAGTGCTCCCGACCATCAGTAATCCGGCCGTCCTTGAGCTCGAAGACGATGCAGTCGCCAACATCCAACTGCTTGCCGTCTCGCTCCGCTTTGCTGCGATGGATGCCGACCACGCGGCCGTCATCATCTGCAAGCAGCTGCTGCAGCTCGGCTTGGAAAGTCCCTCCCGTCTCCTCTCCCAGCCGGCCGAAGTAGGCAAGAGTCGCCTCGCGGCCCTGGTAGTCGTTGCCCGGCCAGCTCCGCCCCGGCGTGTGCCACACAGCGCTCTCGTCGAAGAGTTCGGTGAGCGTGTCCAGGTCGCCCGAGTTGAAGGCTTCGTAGGCGCGCCGCATGATCGCTGCGTTCTCGTCTGGTCCCATCGTTTCCTCCCGTTCGCTGGTCTCAGTCCGCGCGCGAACCTAACAGGCTGGGGCTGCCGCGGTCGTCTCTGGCGGCCCTGGGAGCCCGGCCCAGGATGGCCAGGCAGTACTCCTCATCCTCCGTGGACACTTGGGAGCCATGGCTGGCGGCCCGCCTGCCGGAGCGAGATACTGCGGGCGTGTCGCGGGTTGGTTGCGGCGCTTCATTCGTCCCATTCTTCTGACGTTTTAACACCCTCTTTGCGGGGATCGCCCGGCGCCCAGGCGCTATCGGAGTAGGGTGGACTCAGGCCACCGAGGGCGCTCTCCATTTCTCTCTTCCTTCTAGCGAAAGGTGGCATCCGATCGAGAGGAGTGAGAGGGAGACGGCTCGATGGGGAAGCGGACCCGAATCCGCGAGGACGGGCGGCTCACCGTCCGCGTGGAGCAGGATGGCGAGGAACTCCTTGTCCGCGCATTTGGGGAACTCGATCTCTCAAACACCAAGACGCTCGAAGGGGAGTTGCGACGGGCGATTGGCGGCGACGCCCCCGGGGTCGTCCTCGACCTCAGCGGGGTGACCTTCATTGACTCAGCAGGGCTGCGAGTCCTGGTCTTGATGGCGAAGCACTCGTCGCGAAACGGAGGCCGGCTCTGCCTCCTGCGCGGATCTGACCCGGTCGACCGAGCGGTCGAGACGGGCGGCGTGGAGAACTTGCTGCCGCTGGCCGACTGAAACCTCCACGCTCGCGAGATACTGCGTGGGCGATAGAGCAGGGCCAGAGGAAGCCCCCAGTCCGCCTCGGCGATAGTAATGACCATGACCCGGCCCCGTGCTTTCGGGGATCGCCCGATGGGTAACGGGGAAATGAAGCACCATGAGCGATGCAGTCGCCATCGAGCTGCCGTTGGAGCCTGCGAGTGCCCGGCGGGCCCGTGAGCAGTTGGAGCCCTTTCGCGAGGCGTTGGACGAGATCAGGTTCTTCGACCTGCGGTTGCTGGTCAGCGAGCTCATAGTGGAGGTGCTTAGCACCGAATCAAAGACTCCTGATGCAAGAGTCGAGTTGCGCGCTGAGCTTCGTGAGGGTCGAGTTCGGGCCGAAGTAGCGGGGGATGGTGGGACGTTTCGGCTCCCTTCACGGCGCCCCGAGCCGGGCGAAGCGGGCTGGGGGATTTACTTGGTAGGGCGATTGAGCAGTCGCTGGGGTCTCCGACGCGGGCCCGAGAGATCGAGCGTGTGGCTTGAAATCACATAGCCATAGCTCTTGAGTATCGAGACGGTCCGCTGTTCGGGCTCGAGGTCCAGACCGAGGCCGAGGCCCTCGAAGCCGCCGGGCTGCGGGAGTAGGGCGCTCACCTCAACCCGATCGGTCCTCCTATCCTTGCTGGTGGGGGCGACGAGACTCCGTGATCGGGATGGATTCGTGATGAGAGTCCTGCGGAGAGGCGTCGCCCCTTCCCTCCATCTGTTTCGCCACTCGGCGACGGGGGTAGGCGATGAGCCGAGTCCGCCCTGACCGGGGCTGGGACTCAAGCGGGTCGTCTCCCTTACTCCGGCGGCCCGCTTAGTTGTGCCGGGCAGGCTAGCCATCGAGGTCTCCGAAGGCGCCGGTTGCGGGAGAGGCGAGGTCGCAGGAGAACGTCGAGGCCAGGAACGGTCTCAGGCACAACCGGCACCTCCAACGCCGGTACGTCGAAGCGGCGGAGCGTCCTGGGTCGGCTGCTCTGGCTGTGCCGAGATCGATTACCGTAGGCGGTGATGGTCTTCGACTTCAGGCACAAGAACGTCGAGGGCAAGTGGAAGGCGAGCGGGCACTGCAAGGGGTCCACCCGGGATGCCGCCTTTAGCGCCTTGGAGCAGAAGAACGGTGGAATGCCCGAAGGCCGCTATATGTCTCGGCCCCGAGACGGTCACGCAAAAGACTGGGACCTTTTCAGCTGGCCCAGAGCAGTCTCGGCGCCACAGGAGCGCCCGCCCTCGAGCAGCGCCATCTGACGCGCGTCGACTCAGCTCGGACAATCGGCCCTGATCGCTTCCCGCGGCGCTCGGGAACGAATACGACACTACCCATGGCAGCCGAGCACTTTGGAGGCTTCCGCTTCTCGCGCACGGCGGAGAACCCGTCAGACTGGCGATGTGAGCCAAGCTCGGCTGGACGACCGCCACTGCCCCTATTGCGGGTGCAACTTCACGCCCGAGCAGCCTGATCAGCGTTATTGCGGCCCTTGGTGCGAAGAGCAGGTGCATCTTGAAGGCAAGCACAGGGACTCAACGCCTTCTCGCTCGAAGGCTGCAGTCACGAGCGGCGACTTTGCAGGTCGACTTCGAGCGCCGAGTGGTCGCTAAGCCCCTGGTCCCTCCATGCGTGGTGGTAGGTGGCTGCGGTGGGGCGAAGCTCCTCCGATGCGAAAAGGTGATCCAGGCGCCAACCACCGTCGTGGCCGGCAATACGCTGCCAGGTCCAGCTCGGCTCGCGCATCGCGTAGCCGTGCAGCGCTCGGAACGCGTCGCGGTAGCCGAGCTCTCGCAACCGTGGGACGACGCCCAGCTCGGCGTCATCCCACTCGGTCCCGCGCTCGGGCCGTAGGCGACCTCGGGAATCGCGCGCGAACGAGATCACCTCGCCGTCGGGAAGCTCGCGGCGGGGGGTGTTGAGGTCTCCGCAGAGCACCCGCGGACCCCGCGGCGCGGCCGCCAGGCCGCCGCGGATCGCCTCCAGCGTTCGAACCTTGACCCAGCCGTTGGCGGCGTTCGGGACATGGACACAATGGAGCTCCACGGGGCCGGTGGCCACGGACGAGGCGACTGCTGCGATAGCGGTCTCCGGCCAGGGCACCGGCAGGACCGCCGAGGCGTCCGCGAGCGACGAACGCGAGCTCAGGAGCACGCCCGTGCGGCGCCGCCCCGCCGGCACCCGTGCCGGGTCAGCGCCATCCAGGGACGCCCGCGCATGAGCCAGCCCGATCACCTCGAGCGCCGCCCTCCACAACGGCACGGTGCGGTCGGTGACCTCCTGGAGCGCGACCACGTCGGGCTCGCGCCCGGCGAGCGCGGCGGCCTGCTCGGCCAGCCGCGAGCTGCGTCGAGCCACGTTCCAGCACACGATGCGCACCTATCGAGCCTACGCGCCCTCCCGCCATACAGAGGACACTCTGCGAGGCGTTTGCGGGCCGCTCCTGCTTTCGCGTGAAATCGGAAGCGTGGGCAATCCCACTTCCGAAACCGGTCCTAGTGGGAAATCCTGATGCTGATGGGCGGCAGCGTCAGCCCTAAGGGAAACCCGCCTAACTCATGGGGGCCGTGGCGCTGGCGGCCAGCAGGGCCGCCCGCGATACTGCGCGGGCGATGTTGCAGGAGAACGTGGAGGTCGTCCGCCGCCAGAACGAGCTCTTTCTCGAAGGGAGACCTGGATCGATGGGCCGAGCATTGGGACCCTGAGGTCGTCGTGACGCCGCCGAAAGGCTGGCCCGAGGGAGAGGAGCCGCAGGGGATCGAGGCGTGGAGGCGGCAGGCTGAGCGCTTGCACGACTCCTGGGAGGAGGTTCATGTCGAGGTGGACGAAATTCGTCCGGTCGGCGACGACCAGGTGCTGGCCCGGTTTCGCTACGTAACTCGGGGCAAGGACACCGGAATGTCCTTCGACACGCCGATGGCAGCCGTATTCCTCTTGCGAGGCGGAAGGATCGTCCACGCGCGGTACTTCTGGGAGTACGACGAGGCCCTCGAAGCCGCCGGGCTCAAGGAGTAGGCGATGTCGCAGGAGAACGTGGAGCCTCCCGGCTCACTCGCCTCCCCGACGGATCTTGTTGAACAGATCGATTAGGCGGCCCTTCTCCTTGTTCGTGAGATTGGATCGGCTGCCCTTGGACTTGACCATCAGGTCCAAAAGCTCCCTGCGCTCCTTGGGCGTAAGTCGGTCCCAATACTCACGGCCCACCGTGTTCAGCCATATGACCGCAGCCCATACCTTCATCCACGGGACCCGCCGGATCGGCGAGCGGCGTTTCTCCGCGTCGCCCGCCGCGACGCCTTCGCGCACCGCGACGCCTTCGCGCACCCGCCGAACCTCCGCGGCGAGTGATCCCACGTTTTCACCGAAGCTGCCAACATTCTTGGCCGCTTCAGCCAGGTTCTTGCTCACGACCTGCGTGCCACTCTTGGTCGGCATCGGCACGCCGAGGACCCGCTTTCGCGAGTTCCGACCCGCGAGCACCGCGCCTCCGGCGAGGCCTGCGAGCCCGACGCCGGCGGCGAGCGCTGGGCCCTTCGCCTTCTTAGCCACGTCGCCTACGGCGCCACCAGCATTCTTGACCTGCTCCGTCGCGGCGTCCGCGGCGCTGGCGACTGGAGTCTTGTTGGAACTTGCACGCTTCGAACTAGGGCTCGAGCTTTGCCGGCTCGATGCGCGCGAGCCGGACGAGCGGGACGATGCGGCACGCTTACTCGCGCTCGGACCTGCTCCGTTCCCGCGTCTGCTTGTCGCGCGGGAGCTTGTCCGAGCGGCGCCCGAGCCTCCGTTGCTGGACCGGGTCGAGCCCGACCGACGTGAGGAGCTCGAGCCCGATCGCCTTGTCGTCGACGAATTCTTGGTCTGCTGGGGCATTTAGGCTTCCCTTCCTTCAGAACGTTGAAGCGTGTTCTCGTTTCGACTACCCAGAGAATCAGGCCGGGAAACGAAGCCCCGGCCCGCCTGATTCCAGGGCGTGCTTGGACTGCTCATTCCGAGATTTCAGCCCCAGATTTTTCGGGTTTTTCTCACAGCGAGCCAACCGTGGCGTCCGACACCTGGCCGATGCCGGTGGCCAACCCTCCCCCTCATGGCGCGAGATACTGCGCGGGCGATGTCGCAGGAGAACGTGGAGGTCGTGCGCCAGCCGATAGTCATCGGAGCCCGATCGCGCCGTCGTCTCGAAGAGCGAATCTCCCTATGTGGCTTTGGGCGTGGTCATGCCGACGTCCCGAGCCAGACGGCGAGAGCCGTCGAACGGTGCTGGTCGACTCATAGAAGGCAGTCGGTAGCTCCCCGCGCTGTCCTTCGCGCGAGATACTGCGCGAGCGATGTCGCACGGCAACATGGAACTGGCACGCCAGCTGAATCCCGAGGAGCCCGTTGATCTCGTCGCTGTCTTCGCCGATCGGGCCGAGGCGTGGCGTGGGGTTTATGAGCAGCTCGTGAGCCCCGACTTCGAGTTGGTCTCAGCGCCAGGCCAAATACCGCTGAGCGCAGCTGATTCCGAGAACTCCTCCCAACCGACCTTTTACGGCTTCGAGGGATTCGTGACTGCTTTCCGAGAGTGGCTCAGCGCATGGGAGAGCTGGGTATCTAGGGCGACGGGCTTCGTCGAAGTGGACGAGCGACGAGTGCTTGTCTTTGTAGATGTCCGCGCACGCTCCAAGACGCATCACGTCGAGATGCCGATTGAAAGCGCCAACCTCTCTACGTTCGAGGATGGAAGGCTCGTACGGATGGAGCTCTTCTTGGATCGCTCGAAGGCCCTCGAAGCTGCCGGGCTGCGGGAGTAGGCCGCCCGCTCGGTTTACTCCGACCAGGGGCGGGCAGGAGGCATACGTGCCACTTTGGGTTCTACGTGCACTTATCGCAGCCCGGCGTATCCCGTGGCGGCGGGTGGTGGCAGCCGTCGTATGGCTCGCCACAGTTGGTCGCGAGTACTGGGATCGCCTTACCTCCGATGAGCGCAAGGAACTGTTGGACCTGATGTGGAAATCGAAAGGACGGCGATCCAACCTCACCAAGAAAGAGCAGAATCGCGTCGTCGAACTGCTCGACAAGATTCGCCGTCCCGACCAGCGGTCCAAGTGACTACCTGTCATCAGCCCAATCGACATGGCCTGGCCTTCACGCCCCGGGTGCAACCGACACGCCTCACAGCCCCGATCAGTAGGGACGAGGCCCTCGAAGCCACCGGGCTGCGGAAGTAAGGCGCTCACTTCAGCCTCTCGGTGCGGAAGGGGTCGTCCGGTTTCGCTATGGGGGATGCGGTATCCGCATGAGTGAGTCCTCGACTTCCCGCAACTTCAGGACTCTGGCGGGCCGTCTCCCTCCCTTGACGGCCCGCTTCGTTTGCCGGCTAGCGGTGAAGCGTGTCGCAGACGACGGGCGAACCGCACGCAATCTCTCGCCGCTGGCGAGATACTGCGCGGGCGATGTCGCAGGAGAACGTCGAGATCGTGCGGCGGGCTTGCCGGATTCTGGCGGGATCGTGATTGCTCGGCTGTCGCGGAGGCCATCCATCCGCGATGCGGTCCTCGATGTGTCGCGGATGCCACTAAGCCACCTTGCCGCAATCAGGCATGGGACCTGAAACCGTAAAGATCCGGCGCGCCGGAACCGAAGACCTTCCCGGCATCATGCGACTTCAGCTGCAGTCCTACGGGGCTTCCCTGCAGGAACCAGCATCGCTGTTCGAAAGAATCATCGGCGCGTCGCCCGACACCTGTCTTGCGGCTGAATATGAGGGCGTCATGGCCGGGTATCTGCTGGCGCACCCCATCCCCGATGATTTCAAGAATTTCGGCAAGGGCCCGCCGCCGCTCTCGGGCTCCGAAACCGCGCTTTACCTGCACGACATGTGCGTTAGCACCGCGCACAGGAACAAGGGCATCGGCCGCCTGCTGTTCGATGCGCTGAACGCCCATCTGGAATCAGAAAAATTCACGAAGATAACGGCCGTCGCGGTGCAGGACTCCGAAAAGTTCTGGAAGAAATGCGGGTTTGAAATCGGCGTGCCGTATACCTACCCGGGCGGGGCGGTCGGGCACATCATCACCAAGATCTACATCTGAAGCTGGCGTAGGCCGGGCCGAACCCCTCGAAGCCGCCGGGCTCCAGGTGTAGGCGATGTCGCAGGAGAACGTGGACGCGCTGGATGAGCCGAACTAGGACGCTGGACTCGAAGTGAGCGTTCGGCGCAATCCGTCTATGGCTTGCTCCGCCCAGTGCTTGATGAACCAGCGCCCGACCGTCTTGTCGAAGAGCGCAAAGCGGGATGACTCCGGGTCCTTGATCCCCATCTCCATGTCCACGAACGTCCCGCCCTGGGCGTCGGTCAGCAGCCAGTGCTGATACCCACCCGTCGTCGGGCAATGCCACCTCAGCTCCCTGAGCTCGTCGCGACGGTCAATGATCCGGTTGTACTCCGGCCGCCCAGCGACTCCGACGACCTGGGTGTAGACGTCTCCAACCTCGAACGTGTCGCCCCGGATCTCCACCGCAACCGGCCACCAGTCCGGATAGGTGGCGGGGTTGCCGACCAGCGCCCAAACGTCCTCCAGCGGCGCATCGAGGTGGGCCTGGGCACGGTAGGCCGACATGAGGCCATTCTAGGCCCGCTCGCCTCACGTCCCGGATGATTCGCTGTCCGCCGCGAGATACTGCGCGGGCGATGTCGCAGGAGAACGTTGAGATCGTGCGCCGGTCTACGGATGCGTACAACCGCCGGGACCTCCACGGGATGTTGGAGAACTGGGCGCAGGATGCGGTGCTGGACTGGTCGAGGGCTCGCTCCTTCGATGCAGGCGTCTATCGGGGGCACGGCGAGATCAGGGCGTTCATGGAAGGGTTCCTCGCGGCTTGGGGCGAAGTTCGGATCGAGATCGTCGATGGCCCAGTTGAGGTCGAGGACGGCCTCTTGGTCACAGAGAACGTCACAGACTTCCGAGGACGCGACGGCATCGAGGTTCAGGCTCGAAGCGCGTGGCTGCATACGTTTCGGAACGGCGAGCAGACCTCGCTCACGCTCTACCAGACGAAGCAGGACGCCCTCGAAGCCGCCGGCCTGCCGGAGTAGGCGATGTCGCAGGAGAACGAGCGAGCAATCACTGCGGACAGGGACGGCGTGATTCGTCACTGGGGACGGGAGGCGGAGAACGTCTTCGGCTTCACCTCGGAGGAAGCGCTCGGCCGCAAGGTCGATCTGATCATTCCGCCCGTGCTTCATGCAAGGCATTGGCGGGGCTTCGACAAGGCAGTGAGTAGCGGGCAACTGAAACGTCCCGGGAAGACGCTCAGGGTTCCAGCGGTGCACAAGAACGGCACACTCGTCCCGATCTCGGGGTCGCTGGCGCTCACCCGAGCTAACGATGAGACGGTGGACGCAGTCACGCTGACCTTGCTTGGACAGGGACCCGGGTGGACCGCGGCCGCGTGGCGGGCGGTTCTCGGTCCGCTCAAAGTGGGGCAATTGGTGCGCGGACGAACACGGCGTTCGGAGTAGGCGATGTCGCAGGAGAACGTCGAGGCAGTACGTCGATCGTTGGAGGCCTTCAACCGAGGCGACCGGAATACCTGGCTCGCGCTGCGGCACCAGGACTTCGAGATCATTCCGATCAGTGACTGGCCAGACGCCCGAATGATTCGCGGGCGAGAGGCTGGCTGGGACTTCTACCGCGACATCGTCGACACACTCTCGACGCGGGCTGCCTATGCCGACCTCGTTGACGCTGGGACCGACAAGGTTCTGGCCCACCAGCGGCATGAGGCACGCGGACGGGCAAGCGGTGTGGACGTTGAAGTCGATTACTGGACCGTCGTTACCTTCCGCGACGAGAAGATGCTTCGCGACGAGTGGTTCGAGGACCGTGCCGTAGCCCTCGAAGCCGCCGGGCTTTCGGAGTAGGCGATGTCGCAGGAGAACATTGAGATCGTGCGACAGGTATTGGACGCCTTCCAGGAAGGGCTGGAGCGCGGCGATCTCGGTGCAGCCTTCGATACCACGTTGGTTGCCGCCAACGCTGAGTGGATACCTGGGCGTGGTTTCCCTGGACCTCGGAGCTATCGGGGGCGCGAAGGATTCATCGAGTTCATGCGCAACTGGACCGAGGACTTCGAGGGGTGGTCGAATCAGATTGAGCGATTGATCGACGCTGGCAGCGACCGGGTCGTCGGGGTCTTCCGTCAATCCGGCACCGGCAAGGAGAGCGGCGTGCCGGTCGAAGTGCGCCTCGCCACCATCTACGAACTGGAGGGAGGACGAATCGTTCGCATGCGGATTTACCTCGACCCGACCGAAGCCCTCGAAGCCGCTGGGCTGCGGGAGTAGGCCAGGACCCGCAACGGTGCCTTGGACCCAGTTGTCTACTTCGTGGCATTGGCCGTCGCGCTCGTCCTCGGCATTGGCGTGGCGATCGCCTATAGCCCGCCGACGAGGCCGTGCCATCAGTGCGGTAGGCGGCTGGCCATCACCGCTCGTACCTGCAGGTACTGTGGCTACCGGTTCTCGGATTAGGACCGCGTTCACGCTCGGCCCCCAGCGCGAGACACTGCGCGGCGATGTCGCGGGAGCCCCGCTCTGGCCGACCTTCCCCTCACCGCCCAAACACCCCAGGGGGCTACTGTTTGGCCCGTGACCGATCCCCCCGAGCCACTGTTCGGCTCGCGCGAGAAGCGCCTCGCCTACAACGAGGACTGGTGCCGAGACCTCAACGAACGCAAGGCGAAGGCAGAGTGGATTGAGAGCGGCAACCCGGTAGCCGGTTTCCGATGTGAGTGCTGGCAGCCGGACTGCGCTGAGCGCATGGCGCTGTCTGGGAGGGACTGGCGGGAGGTCCGCTCCCGACCGAACCGCTTTGCGGTGGCGCCCGGTCACGTCGCCGCCGAGCTCGAAGAGGTGGTTGCGGAGTATCCGCACTTCTGGATCATCGAGAAGCGCGGTGAGGCAGGGGACGTGGCCGAGAAATTGGCGTAACAGCCGCCGTAAGGGACCGGTCGGAGGCCCTCGAAGCCGCCGGGCTGCGGGAGTAAGGCGCTCACTCGACCCACTGTCTCCCTGAGCGCCCAGTAGCGCCGAGGGCGGGCTCCCTGCCCACGGACGCGGGGATCTGTGGCGGCTGGCATTGAACTGGCAGCCCCCTGTTTCCTGGCCAATCACAGGGGTAAGACGCGGCACAAGGGTGCCACCAATGGCGCCCTGAATGAGTGGCCCAGGGAAGGAGACGACGATGAAACGAGCATTGCTAGGGACCAGCGCATCCGTCTTCCACGCCACCTCTGAGGCGGTCGAGAACGTGGAGATCGTGCGGCGGCTCTACAGAGCGATGCACGCCCGCGACTTGGAAGCCGTTGCAGAAGTCGCCCACCTCGATCTGGAATGGATCCCCGACAGCTGGGTCGGAGGGGGACCGGTCCGAGGTCGCGAGAACGTCATTCAGTCCTTCACGCAGAAGGCTGAGATGTTCGATGAGCTTCGCTGGGAAACGGAGCGTTTCTGGGAGGCAGACGACAAAGTCCTCGTCTTCGTTCGGGTGACGGGACATGGCAAGGCCAGTGGAGCAGGATTCGACCTTCGAATCGGGCACCTGTGGACATTGCGTGACGGCGCTGTCGTGCGAGGCGAGAGATATCGCGACCGCAGCAAGGCCCTCGAAGCCGCCGGGCTGCGGGAGTAGCGCTCGGCAGGCCATCGGGCCGCCCATCACTCGCCCTCTGCTTCCTCCAGGATCTGGTCGAGCAGCGTCCCGGTCTCATTCTCGTCCCGATTCTTGGCACGCAGGGCTCGCTCCAAGGCAATCATCGCGCTGGTTGAGCCCTCGCGTGCCTTGATGCTGAGCAGCGCCAGCACCTCGGTGCGGCTGAGGATTTGATCTTCACCGCTCATCTTTCTCCTTTCGTGATTTCCCACAGGCGCGCGCGGCGGGTCGCTCGGCGGTGATAGGAACACGCGCCACGGACTCGCCACCCTCCCCCTCCCCCGAAATCACTCGACGTCCTCGGCTTGATAGCCGTTGTAGCGGCCGAGCCGGACCACCGGGGGTGTGGCGCATCCGCTGGAAGTGGACCGACATCTGCAAGGTGTTGGCGATCAGGTCGAGATCGCCTTTGCTCAGGGGTTGAGGGGCGCCGGGGCTCATGGCGCCCCTCGGATTGATGCCCGATTGATGCCCGCATGAGGACCGCGATCCCCGCTCCGGGTATGCAAAACCCCTGCGTTAGCAGGGGCTTCACCGAGAGGCGCCTGCGGGAATCGAACCCGCGTAAACGGCTTTGCAGGCCGCTGCGTAGCCACTCCGCCAAGGCGCCGGGTGGGGCTAGCGTAGCGAGCGCCGAAGCGAACCGGACGGGCTTGCGACGCTTCCGGATAGGGTGCCTCTTCATGGCCGAGCTGGGGCCGCAGCGCGTGGGCGAGATCGCATATCGCGAGGCCGTTCCCGCCCAACCCTCCGATCTTGCCCCGGCGCTGTGTGTGCACGGCTTCCCCGAGACCTCCTACATGTGGCGGCACGTGCTGCCGACCCTCGCCGCCGCCGGACGCCGCGCCGTGGCACCTGACCTGCCGGGCTTTGGGGACTCGACGCCAGATCCGCCGGGCACCTGGGAGCGCCACGTCGAGTCGTTGGAACGATTCCGCACGGCGCTCGGCCTCGACCGCGCCGTGCTGGTCCTCCACGACTGGGGCGGCCTGATCGGCCTTCGCTGGGCCTGCGATCACCCCGAGGCGGTGGCGGCGCTGGTGCTCAGCAACACCGGATTCTTCCAAGACGGAAAGTGGCACGGGATGGCCCGCGCGCTGCGCACCGAGGGCGAGGGCGAGGACCTGGTGGAAGCGATGGACCGGGAGGGTTTCGCACAGATGCTCGGTGCGGTCTCGCGCGGGATCGACACGACGGTCGCAAGCGAGTACTGGAAGACGTTCGAGAGCGAGGATGGCAGGCGGGGGGTCCTCGAGCTGTACCGGTCCGGCGACTTCGCGAAACTGGCGCCGTACGAGGGAAAGCTGGCCGATTTCGATGTCCCGACCCTGCTCCTCTGGGGCGAGAACGACGTCTTCGCGCCCGTCGCCGGCGCTCACCGCTTCAAGCGCGAGATCCCCGGCGCCAAGCTGGTCGTGATCGAGGGTGCCGGCCACTTCGTGTACGCGGACGAGCCGCAGCGCAGCGCGCGGGAGATGGTCGAGTTCCTCGCCGAGAGCGGGGCTTGAGAGGCGCGAACGATTTCTCGAGGCGTTAGATGCCGACCTGCGATCTCTGATAAATCGTTACGCCTAGCAAACGAGCTATCAGCCCAGAAGGGAGTCCTGAGTGACGCAGCTTCTAGCCCGCCTCGCCGACATCGCCTACCGCCGTCGCGGTCGCGTGATCCTTGCCTGGATCGTGGCGATGGTCGTGATCATCGGCGTGGGCTCCTCGCTGGCCGGGGAGTACGAGGCCGACTACCACACACCGGGGTCCGAGTCGAAGGCGGCGAGCGAGCTCACCCAGGAGCGGTTCGAGGGCTACTCCGGCCAGGAGATCAACGTCGTTTGGAAGGACGAGGCCGGCGCCAACAGCCCCGGCGCCCGGGAGCGCGTCAATGCCTTCTTCGCTGAGGCCGAGCAGGTCGATCACGTCGCCGAGCACGCCCCGATCCGATTCTCGGAGGACGGCACGATCGGATCGACCACGCTGCCATTGACGGTCAACGGCTGGGAGGTCCCCAAGGAGGACGGCGAGAAGCTGGTCGCCGCCGCCGAGGAGAACAGCGGCGACGGCCTCGAAATCGAGCTCGGCGGGGATCCGATCTATCAGGCGCAGGAGTCGGGCAGCCCGGAGGGGGTCGGCCTTTTGGGCGCCGCGATCGTGCTGCTGATCGCCTTCGGGTCGGTGGTCGCCGCCGGCCTGCCGCTGGCGATCGCGCTCGTCGGCCTCGGCATCTCCTCGGGAGGCCTGATCGTGCTGCTCGCCAACGTGGTCGACGTCCCCGACTGGACCACGGCAGTGTCAGGGCTGATCGGGATCGGAGTGGGCGTCGACTACTCGCTCCTCGTCCTCACCCGCTTCCGTGCGGCCATGAATGAGGGCAAGGACCGCCACGACGCCGTGGTCGAGGCGGTCACCACAGCCGGGCGCAGCGTGATCATCGCCGGCGCCACGGTGGTGATCGCGGTCCTCGGCCTCGCCCTGACCGGCCTGCCCTACATGTACGGGGTCGCGCTCTCGGCCTCGCTCGCCGTTCTGGTCGTGATGGTCGCCGCAGTAACGCTGCTCCCGGCGCTCCTCTCCTACCTCGGCCCGAAGGTCGACCGCCTTCGGATCCCATTCCTCGGCCGCCAGCTGAAGGCGGAGGGAGACGGCGAGTCGCCCGCGGCGCGCTGGAGCCACATCGTCCAGCGGCGGCCCTGGCCGTTCGCGATCGCCGCCACTGCGGTGTTGCTCGCTCTCGCGGCCCCGGCGCTCGGGATGCGCCTCGGCTTTCCCGACGCCGGTAACGACCCGCCGGACACCATGACCCGCAAGTCCTACGACCTTAACGCCGAGGGGTTCGGGCCCGGCACCAACGGGCCGCTGGTGATCGCCGCCGACCTGCCCGCCGATCCGAGCGCCAAGGCCGAGGTCAACTCCTTCGCAAAGCGGCTTCGCAGCGAGCCCGGGGTGGCCTTCGTCCCGCCGGCGGTGATCAATCCGGAGGGCGACGCGGCGATCGTCAACGTGATCCCGGAGGGCTCCCCCCAAGACGAGGAGACCGCGGATTTGGTCAAACAGCTGCGGAACGAGGTCATCCCGCAGGAGCTCGGCGGCACCGGAATCACCGCCGAGGTCGGAGGCGTGACCGCGGCGCTCGAGGACCAGAGCGACTACATCACCGACCGGATGCCGGTGTTCATTGCCGGGGTCGTCGGCCTCTCCTTTCTACTCCTGTTGGTCGCCTTCCACTCACCCCTGATCTCGCTCAAGGCCGCGGTGATGAACCTGCTCTCGGTCGGCGCCGCCTATGGGGTGATGACGCTGGTGGCGGACGGCGGCGCGGTCGCCGAGCTGATCGGAATCGATCAGGAGGTGCCGATCGCGCCGTTCATGCCGGTGATGATGTTCGCGATCCTCTTCGGCCTCTCGATGGACTACGAGGTATTCCTGATCTCGCGGATCCGCGAGGAGTACCTGAAGCACGGGGACACGCGGCGCGCGGTCGCCGACGGCCTGGCGAAAACCGCGCGCGTGATCACCGCCGCCGCGGCGATCATGGTGGTCGTCTTCCTCGCCTTCGTGACGGCGCAGGACACGTTCCTGAAGCTATTCGGGATTGGCCTCGCCACGGCGGTCTTCCTCGATGCCACGGTGGTTCGCATGGTGCTCGTGCCGGCGGTGATGCAACTGCTCGGCAAGCGCAACTGGTGGATCCCGAACTGGCTGGAGCGGATCCTGCCGCGGCTGGACGTCGAGCGGGTCGCGGTGGGCGCGGCGGAGGGACGGCCCTAGGCTCGCCTTACTCCACAACGCCGACAGCTTTGAGCGCGTCGCCTTTCGACTGGTAGAGCTTGACGCTACGCACCTTGCCGCAATTGATCGTCCACAGCTGAGCGCCTGTCGCATCCACTTCCACCCCGCTGCCGCGACCGCGCCCCCGGACCCGGTTGGCGACCACTATCCGAGACTCGTCCACCTCGATGATCTCCTGAGGCTCCCAATGGAACTCGTCCCACGCGTCGAGAAACGCCTCGAAGAGCTCTCGCGCCCGCTCGCGCCCTCGATGGACCCCGCCATGGGGAGCGATCGAGTTCGACCAATCTGCCTCGAAGTCCTCGTGGGCGGCCTCAACCGCCTGATCGATCTCTCTCCTGTTGAGCGCATCGATGGTTCGCCGCACGAGCTCCACGTTCTCCTGCGGCATCGCTACTCCTTGAGTCCCGCGGATTCGAGGGCTTCGGCATGGCTTTGGTAGGCACGGCCCCAAGTGGCCAGGCCATCGCGGAAGTGGACCACCCAGCCGACCTCGGTATCCAGGGTGATGCCGCTCCTGAACCGGGCGCGAAGCCGGCCGAGCGCCATGACGATGTCGCCCTCGTCTCGAACCTCATCGATACTCGCCTCGAACTCGTCGAACGTGGCGTTCAGATTCGCCCACCATCGCCTGACCCCCTCGTGTCCCTGGTATGCCACGTCGCCTTCGACCTGCGCCGAGAACGGATACCACTCGATCTCGGGATGAGAGGTCTCCAGGAGCGGCTCGATGTCGTGCCGGAGGAAGGCGTCCATGCCCTTGCGGAAGATCTCTACGTTCTCCTGCGACAAGACCTATTCCTTAAGTCCGGCGGCTTTGAGGGCTTCGTCGCGGCTGGTGAATCCCTGGCCGCGCACTATCTTCCCGTCCAGAAGCACCCATAGGGTCCAGAGCCTCCAGCTGGTCTCCGCGCCGCTCCGCTTCCCGCGGCCCCGGTTAGTCACCGAGACCAGCACCTGGTCGTGCGCCTCGACCAGATCGTGGACCTCTATACGAGCGTCATCGAACTCCTCCCGCAGCCAGCCAGCGAATCGCTTGAATTCCTCAGGCCCCCGATAGACGCCGGTGGCGCCTGGGATTGCGCCCGAGGCGAGGTATTCGATGTCCGGCGCGGCGTTCGCAACCGCCGCATCGAGGTCGCCACGGTTGAAGGCCTCGAAGGCGCTGCGCACAATCTCCACGTTCTCCAGTGACACCAACGCGCAGTATCTCGCGCTCGAGCCCCGGTCTCAGTCCATGGCGGGGAGCGTGCCGTGAACGTGCCCGCAGTGCGGGCATCGGTATGTCGTCGGCAGGGGTGGCGGGTTGAGGTCGGGTGGCGTGGCGCGCTCCGAGATGATCACGCCGCCGTCGACCTGCTCGCGTTCGACGGTCCGATCGTCCACGTCGCGCTCCAGCTTCGACCATTTGCCGCAGTGGGCGCATTGATGCTCGGTCTTCGTCACGCCCCCATAGGTGCGTCTCGGCTCTTCCACGGCCCCGATCCTAAGGGGGAATCGGTGCCGCTATGGATTGCTCAACCCCCTGAATAGCGGGCGAGCACGAAGTCGGTGCTGTCGTCGGTACCGAGGCCGATGCCGACCGCGACGATCTTGCCGTCGCCCTGGAGGGCCACCCCGTTACCCTCGTCGTCGCCGGGGCCGAAGTTCGTCGTCTGCCTGCCGTTGCCGGAGAAGCTCGTGTCGAGGGAGCCGTTGGGGTTGTAGCGGGCGAGCGCGAAGTCACGACTACCCGGCTCGTTGTTGATGCTGCGGCCACCGACTACGACGATCTTGCCGTCGCCTTGGAGGGCCACCCCGCGCGCCCCGGCGCGGTCGCCGGGGGGGCCGAAGGTCGTCCTCTGCCTGCCGTCGCCGGAGAAGCTCGTGTCGAGCGATCCGTTCGCGTTGTAGCGGGCGAGCGCGAAGTCGCCACCGCCGGAGCCGACCGCGACAACCTTGCCGTCTGGCTGGAGCGCCACCGCATTCGCACCGACAGCAACTCCGAAGTCGGTCCTCTGCTTGCCGTCGCCGGAGAACTTCGCGTCGAGGGAGCCGTTGGGGTTGTAGCGGGCGATGGCGAAGTCCCCAGGCAAACCGGCGAAGCCGACGGCGACGATCTTGCCGTCGCCTCGGGCCGCCACCCCATTCGCCTCGCTGCGGGAGCTCCCGAAGTCCGTGCTCTGGATGCCGTCGCCGGCAAAGCTCGGGTCGAGCGAGCCGTTCGGGCTGAAACGCGCGACCACGAAGGCCCTGCTACCCGGTTCCACGTCGTCCTCGACGCCGCCGACGACGACGATCTTGCCGTTGGCCTGAAGCGCGACCCCGTTCGCCTCACCGCAGCATAGGTCGACCGTCTGCTTGCCGTCGCCGGAGAAGCTCGGGTCGAGCGAGCCGCCCGGGTTGTAGCGGGCGAGCGCCCAGCCGCCGTATTCGTCGCGGCCCACGGCGACGATCTTGCCATCCGGCTGGAGCGCCACCCCATTCGCCCTCTCGCAACAACCTTCTCCGAAGCTCGTCGTCTGCTTGCCGTCGCCGGAGAAGCTCGGGTCGAGGGAGCCGTTGGGGTTGTAGCGGGCGAGCGCGAAGGCCCCGGGGGTTTTACCCACCGCGACGATCTTGCCATCCGGCTGGAGCGCCACCCCACTCGCCCCCTCTGTGGCGCCGCTACCGAAGCCGAAATCCGTCCTTTGCTTGCCATCGCCCGAGAACGTCGGGTCGAGGTCGCCTGGGGCGGCTTGCGCCCCTGCTGCCGAGACGAGGAGGCCCACCACGGCGGCGGTGACGAGGGCGGCACCGGTTCCCAGAGGCCTTCGGGCCATGCCCTACACGGTACTCGCTAGCCCTATTCCCGCAGCCCGGCGGCTTCGAGGGCTTCACGCCGGTCCAGATACGCATCCACTCGGACGGCCCTTCCGTCTCTCATGGTGAAGAGCCAGCCCCCTCGCGTATCGAACTCCGCGCCGCTGCCTTTGCCGCGACCGCGCACACGGATGAGAAGCAGAACCTGGTCATCGTCCGTGTCCAGGATGTCTTCCGCCTCCCACCAGAATGGATCGAACTCGCTGCTGAACCGCTTGAAGTAGGCGCGAAGGGCGTCGCGACCGTGGTAGACGCTTCCCTCTGGAAACTTCGGGTCCTCGCGAAACTCGACCTCGGGGTGAAAGACTTGAATGACGCGGTCGACAGCCTGGTCGTCCAGCCCATCGACTCTCATCCCGGCGACCGCAGCAGCCTCGAGGTTGCGTCGCAAGGTCTCCACGTTCTCCTGCGACATCGCTCGCGCAGTATCTCGCTACAGCCGCCGCCTCGGGGCGAGTGAGACCGTGGCGTGACGGTGCCTAGGAGGCGGGCACGATGTTGTTGTTGACCCGGAAGAAGTTGGTCGGGTCGTACTCCGCCTTCACCTCGGCGAGGCGCTTCAGGTTGCGTCCGAACGCGGTGTCGACGCCAGCGCTGGGCGCCTCATCCTCACCGAGCCCTGTGAAGTTGAGGTACACGTCGCCGGTCCCGTGCTCCTTCACGTCCGACCACGCCGAGCGCACCCACGCAATCCCGTCCTCATCGCTCACCTCGTCGGTCCACATGCCGTCGATCGAGACCATGTACGGAGCCTCGCGCGTCGCGAAGGCAGTCTCCTCGGGGTCGACGTCGGCGATTGCGCCTCCCATGGCGAAGGTGTTGACCAAGGTGAGCGGCGCAGGCCGGTTCGCGGCATTGGACGTGATCGCCTCGATCGCGCCGTCGCTGAGCTCGTCGAGGTATTGCGACTTCCAGTAGGCGCTCAGCGTGTTGCGCGGAAACAGCGGATCGAACCCGGCCTGGACATCCACGTACGGGGTGGGACCAGACATATCGAACAGCGGGGTACCGAGTTCGCGCAAGGGCTTGGTGGCCTCCATTCCCTCTTCGGCATCCCCGGCGAACACGCCACCGACGATCGTGCACGGTCGGTCATGGACCGCATCCGGCATCTCGGGATTGGCGGGGAAGGTGAGCGCTACGCACACGGCCGTCACCTCGTTTGGGGCCTCCTCGACGTACGGGCGCCACCCGCGCAGGATGTCGGCGTACTCCTCGAGCGGGTAGAACGTCGCCGAGAACGCCACCTCCGGCCCCACCGGGTGAAGCTCGAAGGTGAACGAGGTGACGACGCCGAAGTTGCCGCCCCCGCCGCGGATCGCCCAGAAGAGGTCCGGATTGGAATCCTCGGAAGCCGTGCGAATCTCGCCATCGGCGCAAGCGACCTGCGCCTCGACAAGGCAGTCGATCGAGAGGCCGTACTTGCGTCGCAGCCAGCCATAGCCGCCACCGAGCGTCAACCCGGCCACGCCGGTATCCGAGACGACACCGCCCGGGGCAGCCAGGCCAAACGCCTGCGTCTCGCGATCCACGTCGGCCCACAGCGCGCCGCCTTGTACATAGGCCAGTTTCCGTTCGGGGTCGACCTGGACGCTCCGCATCGCCGAGAGGTCGAGGAGCATGCCACCGTCAACCGTGGAGAGCCCGGCGAGCGAATGGCCCCCGCCACGAATCGCCATCACCAGGCCCTGCTGCCTTGCGAAGTTGATGGCGTCGACCACGTCGGCCGTACCCGAGGCCTTCACGGTAAGGCCGGGCTGGGGGTTGTGCATGGCGTTGAAAACCTCCCGCCCAGCGTCGCCATTGGCGGACGCGCTGCCGCGAAGCTGGGCCTCGAGACCTTCGAGGGCGTCGTCAGACAGGGTCGTGGAGGTTCCCTCCAGAGTGGCTACGTCAGCGGACATGTATCCATCTCCTCGGTTGATCGGTGCGTTAGGCCCACCCTACCGGCCTTTAGCGGCGGGCGACCCTGCAGTCTCCGCGGCGCCGACCGATGGCCCCGAGTTCATGCTTTGCTTCGCGGCCAAGTAGGCCGTCAACCGAAACGGAGGCACCATGGCAATCGGAGTGCTGCACGAGGCGCCAGGGGGAACGCGGGAGCAATACGAGCAGGTGGCCAGCCGGCTCACCGATGGCCGAGGTCTCAACTCGCTTGGCGATTGGCCGGTGGAGGGGATTCTGTTCCACTCGGCTGGCCCGACTGAGAACGGCTGGCGAGTAGTAGACGTGTGGGAGTCCGAGGAGGCGTTCCAGCACTTCGGTGAGGTCCTTGCTCCGCTGCTCGAGGAGGCCGGCTTCGGCGGCGAGCCACAGGTCTTTCCCTTGCACAACTTCATCAAGTAGAACGAGTGGCCGGCGCTAGGACGGGCGCTGAAGAAAGCGGCTGATGGGATTCGAACCCACGACCTTCTGCATGGCAAGCAGACGCTCTAGCCAACTGAGCTACAGCCGCGCGAGCAGGGATTCTAGCCGGCGCTGTGCTAGCCGGAGGCGCCGGAATCGCCGGAGGACGGCGCGTCGAGGGCCTCGTTGACGAGGCGATCGGCGTGCTCGTTCTCCTCCCGCCGCACGTGGCGGATCGACCAGCGCTCGAAGCTGTCGAGCGCCTCGCGGACCCGGGCGTGCAGGTCGCGCAGGGCGGCATCCTTGACCCGATACTCCCCCCGCACCTGGCGAACGATCAGCTCGGAGTCACCGACCAGCTCGATCTCGCCGGCTCCGAACGCAAGAGCTCGCTCGATCCCCAGCAGCAGCGCCCGGTACTCGGCGACGTTGTTGGTCGCCGGGCCGATCGTCTCGGAGCCCTCCTCCAGGATCTCGCCCTCGGGCGTGGCGACCACGGCGGCGATCGCCGCAGGGCCGGGGTTGCCACGCGACCCCCCGTCGACGTTGACGACCAAGCGGGGAGCGCTCAAGCCTCTTTGTGTGACGGCGTGCGACGCGGAGACGTCGATTGCAGGCGCAGCTCGCCGTCGTCGGTGACGGCAGCGTTCCAGGCCTGCGCGTCCTCGGCGAGCTCGGAGACCTCGTCGCCCTTGGCGACCTCCCGCACGGGCTCGCTGTGGCCATCACAGCTCACCTCCCACTGATACCAGGAGATCTCCCACGCGACGGTGACCAGCGCCATCTGGCGGCCCGCGTCGGGGCGCACGGCGGCCCGCGGCTCACCAAGCGAACGGATCAGGCCGGCGACCTTGCGCCGTTCATCGCTGCCGTTGAACCGCTCGACGGCGCGACGCATGAGTGCCTCGGGGCCGCGTCGCGGGCGGGGCTCTTGTGGCGCCGCCTCCCCGGCAGGCTCACGGGTCGGCTGGCGCGTGGGCGGCGTCGGCTGGCGCTTCGGCTTCGCCCGTTGCTGCTTGGCGGGCGGATCCGCTGTGGCGGTCTTCCCGGCGCCCGCATCCTCGGGCGAGGCGTCTCGGCGCCCTCGCCCGCCCGGGCGGGCCCGTGACGCCGCTCGTTCGAGCCGCTTTCGCAGCGCATCCCCGCGCCTGGCCCGGCTGGGCGGCACGTGGGCGCCAGCGCCGACCTGGTCGGCGGGGATCCAGCCGGACGCCTCGGCTCGCGAGCGGCACAGCACGCAGACGCCCAAGCGCTGGCCCTGCGGGTTCACGTACTCGTGTGCCTGCTCGCCCTTGAGGATGGTCCGCCCGCAGACGGCGCAGTTGGGGAACGGGTCGTCCTGATCCGGCACGCGCTCAACGTAGCAACGCGCGGGGAGCGACGCGGGCAACGCCTTGCCACGCCCGACGGAGTTGTTCAGGCCTTGACCTGCTCCTCTTCGGCGGCCTGCGCCTCGGCGATCACCTTCTGGGCGAGGTGCGCCGGAACCTCCTCGTAGCGCTCGAATTCCATCGTGTAGTCGCCGCGGCCTCCCGTGATTGCGCGCAAGTCAGGCGCGTAGTCGAGCACCTCGGCCATCGGCACTTCGGCCTGAATCTCGGTGACCGAGCCCTTGGGCTCCATGCCCAGCGGGCGGCCGCGCCGGGAGTTGAGGTCGCCGACCACGTCGCCGACGCTGTCCTCGGGGACCGCGATCGTCATCTTCACGATCGGCTCGAGCAGATATGGCTCCGCTTCGGCGGTGGCCTGCTTGAAGGCCATGGAGCCCGCGATCTTGAAGGCCATCTCGGAGGAGTCCACGGAGTGGTGCTGGCCGTCGTACAGGCGTACCCGCAGATCCTTCATCGGGTAACCGGCCAGCACCCCGCGCTGCATCGCCTCCGAGATCCCCTTCTCCACCGCGGGGATGAACCCTGAGGGGATCACGCCGCCCTTGATCGCGTTGACGAACTCGAAGCCGGCCCCCACCTCCGCCGGCTCGATCTCGATATGGCAGTCGCCGAACTGTCCCCGTCCACCCGTCTGCTTCTTGTAGCGACCGTGCGCCTTAGCCGGCTTGCGGATCGTCTCAAGGTACGGCACCTTCGGCGGCTTCAGCGTGATCTCGGCGCCATAACGCCGCTTCATACGCTCGACGATCACCTCGACGTGGATCTGGGTGAGCCCGGCAATGATCTGCTCGCCGGTCTCCGGGTCGCGGTGCACGTCCAACGTCGGGTCCTCCTCGGTGAGCCGCCGGAGGGCGGCCACCGCCTTCTCTTCGTCGCCCTTCGACTTGGGCTCGAAGGCGAACGCCATCACGGGTGCCGGAAGCTCGAGCGGCGGAAACGAGACGCTCGCGTCCTTGGCGGCCAGCACGTCCCCGGCACGGGTCTCGCGCAGCTTGGCGACCGCGCCGATGTCTCCGGCGCCGAGCTCGTCCACGGTGGAGGTCTCCTTGCCGCACGGCGCGGCAAGCTGACCGATCCGCTCCTTCTCCTGGCGGGTCACGTTGAAGGCCTGCGAGTCGGAGCGCAAGACGCCGGAGTAGACGCGCAGCAGGTTGATCCGCCCCGTGTAGGGGTCGGCGGTGGTCTTGAACACATAAGCGACCGGCTCACCGTCCGCGTCCGGCTCGATCTCGATCTCCTCGCCGTCGGCGTCGAGCGCCTTGATCGCGCCCCGCATCGCCGGCGAGGGGACGTCCTCGACGAGAGCCTCCAACAAGCGGTTGGTGCCGAGGTTGTTGGTCGCCACCCCGCAGGTGACAGGGAAAAGGTGCCCCTCCGTGACGCCCTTCTTGAGCGTGGTGACGATCTCCTCGTGGGAGATCTCCTCGCCCTCCAAGTACCGCTCCATCAGCTCATCCGAGTTTTCCGCCACCTCGTCCATCAGCTTCTCTCGGTACTCCTCGGCCTGGGCTCGCAGGTCGTCGGGGATCTCGGACTCGGTCGCATTGCCCCTCTCCTCTCCCGCGTACTCGAACGCCTTCATGTCGATCAGGTCGATCACCCCGCGTACCTCGTGCTCGGAGCCGATCGGGATCTCGGTGGCCACCACGTGGGGGCCGAATGCCTCTTTGAGGGAGTCGAGCGCGCGGAAGAAGTCGGCGCGCTCGCGGTCGAGCATGTTGACGAACAACAGGCGGGCCAGACGATCGGCGTCGATGCGGTTCCACAGGCGCTCGGTGTGGACCTCGACCCCCATCACCGCGTTCACCACCACCACCGCGGCATCGACCACGCGCAGCGCGGCGAGCGTGTCGGCGACGAAGCTTGTCTCCCCGGGGGTATCGATCAGGTTGATCTTGCGATCGCCGTACTCGAACGAGGCCACGCTGGCGCCGATCGACATCTCCCGCTCCTGCTCGTCGGGCTCGAAGTCAGAGACGGTGGTGCCGTCCTCGACTCGGCCCAGCCGGTTGATCACCCCGGCCTCGAACAGCAGCGCCTCACAGAGGCTGGTCTTCCCGCTTCCCCGGTGGCCGATCAGGGCGACGTTGCGGATCCGGTCGGCTGGCCTACGCGCCATCCCGACGCAATATATGCCACCGCTTACGTCAGATCTGGTCAGATCGGCCGGCAAAGCGCGGGCGAAGCGCCAGCACGGCTTTCGTGTGGAGCTGCGACACCCGCGACTCGGTCACTCCCAGGACCTCGCCGATCTCGCGCAGGGTCAGATTCTCGTAGTAATAGAGGGCGATCACGAGTCGCTCGCGCTCCGGCAGCGACTCGATCGCATCGGCGAGGCGATCCTTGAGCTCGGACGCCTGGATCTCGGCCTCCGGGTCGACACCGCCGGGGTCCTGAAGGGTGTCGAGAACGGAGACCTGGCCCCCACCACCCTCGGGGTCCGCGAACGTCCACAGGTCATCGAGCGCCAGCACGGAGGAGTTGGCGATCGCCAGCAGCGAGTCCTGGAACTCGTCGACGCTCATCTCCAGCTTCGCCGCCATCTCCTCGTCGGTCGGTGCTCGCTGCAACTCGCCCTCGAGCTTGGCGTGGGCCTTCTCGACGTCGCGCGCCCGGGCGCGCACCGAGCGAGGCACCCAGTCGAGGGAGCGCAGCTCGTCGATGATCGCCCCCTTGACCCGAGCCACCGCGAAGGTCTCGAACTTGATCTCCCGATCCGGGTCGAAGCGCTCGATCGCTCCAATCAAGCCGAGCAGCCCGTAGGAGATCAGGTCGGCCTCCTCCACGTGTGAGGGGAGCCCGGAAGCCATCCGCCCGGCGATGAACTTGACCAGGGGCGAGTAGGCGACCACAAGCCGCTCTCGGGCGCGTTCGTCGTTGTCTTGCTTGTAGCGCCGCCACAGGTCCTTGAGCTCGACGGCTTTGACGTTCGTTTCCATAACTGGCCCCCCGAAATCGAAAACTTAGCCTTCGGCGGTCACGCTCGCGGGTGAGACCGTGCGTATTCTGACCGCAACCGCTGCGGCTCGACGCGCGTGTACACCTGCGTGGTCGAGACGCTCGAGTGGCCCAGGAGCTCCTGGATCGAGCGCAGGTCGGCGCCCCCCTCGAGCAGATGGGTGGCGAAAGAGTGCCGCAGGGTGTGCGGGGACACATGACCGGCGACCGCCGCCTCGCGCACCCACCGCTCCAGGCGGCGGCGCACATCGGAAGGCGACAGCCTGCGTCCGCGTCGCGACAGAAACAAGGCACTCTCCGCGCTCCCGGCGGCAAGCGCGGGGCGTGCAGCCTCCAAGTAGCGCTCCAGCGCTCGCTGGGCGGGCTCGCCCATCGGGACGATGCGGGTCTTGGCGCCCTTGCCGGTCACGCGGAGGGCTTCGGACTCGAAGTCGGGCCCGTCGAGGTCGAGCTTGACGAGCTCCTCGGCGCGCAACCCGCAGGCGTAGGCCAGCTCGAACAGGGCCCGGTCGCGGACCTCCAACGGCCCCGAGGCGGGAATGCGGTCCAAGAGCGCCGCGATCTCGTCCGGCCCGAGGACGCGGGGAAGGCGAGAGCGACGCTTGGGGCTCGGCAGGAGCTCTGCGGGATTCTGCGCCGCGCCACCCGTCCGGACCAGGTGGTCGTGGAGGCTGCGAACCGCAGCGAGCTTGCGGGCCACGCTGGACCGCGCCAGGCCGCGCTCCGACAGCGCCGCGGCGTAGGCGCGCAGGTCGCGATACGCGAGGCCGCCGGGCGAGATGCCCAGCCCCGTCGCCCACTCCGCCAGCTCGGCAAGGTCGGCGCCGTATGCCCGCAGCGTGTGCGGCGAGGAGCCGCGAGTCCTCAGCTCGCGCTGGAACCGGTGAAGCGCCGCCTCCCAGGCAGGGCTGATCTCCTCCTCCAGGGATTCCGCTGCCACGGCTGGTTGATTCGGCGGCCACGCCTGCAAGCCTCCCCAAGAGGGCCGATTTGCAGGCGCGGCGACGCAGCGCAGCCCGCGTGTTGGGAAAACACCAGGACGAAACTGTCTTTCACTGAAAGCGTGCATGACCGAGCCGGCCGACCGAGGACAAAGCCAGGCGACGGTTTGCAGCCGCCCTCTAGTTGCCGATGTAGATGGGGGTGCCGAGGGGGACCTGGTCATACAACGCGATCACGTCGGAGACGGCCATCCGGATACACCCGTGGGAGGCCGCGCTGCCGAGCGAGCCGACGTCGTTGGTGCCGTGGATTCCGGCACCTGCGAAGAACCCCATCCACCGCGCCTGAAGGGGGTTGTCGGGCCCGGGTGGAACCACCTCGCCCGCCAGATCGCCCGCCCAGTCCGAATCGGGCACGTACCAGGTCGGGTTCACCTGCTTGCTCTCGATGTTGTAGACGCCGGTCGACGTCTCATAGCCGGCCGCGCCCACCGCGATCGTGTAGGTGCTGGCCAGCTTCAGGTTCTTCCACAGCCGAAGCTGGAAGGCGGCGCGATCGATGGTGATGTAAGTCGGATACTGCTGGGCGAGCTCGTCGGTAGTCACCTCCGGCTCGACCCGTTCGACCGGGGCCGAGACGGTGCCTTGGCCGGGGCTCTCGATCGCCGACCGCAGGCGTGAGCGCAGGTCGTCGGCGCGAACGGTCACCCCGTCCTGGGCGGGCACCGCGTTGAGCGAGGAGGGCGTGGGGCTGACGGTCGCGTCGCGTCGCCGGACGATTGATCTGCTCTGCAACGTCGTCGAGGAAGCTGTCCAGGGCATCCGCCGAGTAGGCGAGCTGAGGGGCGATCTCGCGATCGACCGAGCCGCCGGTCGCGTAGCGCCAGACCCGCGTCGGAATGCCACCCGAGCGGCTCGCGTCGAGCGCCGCGTCGACCATGCCCTCGACATCTGCGTGCAGCTCAAGGCGCTCCGGGCTGAGCCTGTACTTGGTTCCCTCGAAGTTCACCGTGACGGGCCTTTCGAGCGGCTTCGCCAGCCGCGCCTGGAGCCGCCTGCGTGCCTGGTCGGTCGACAGTCCGCCGACCTCCACATCGCCGACCCTCACCCCGTCGGCGATCTCGTCCGACTTGGCGCGGTCCAGGGCGTAGGCGCCCACCGCGAGCAGGAGCAGCACGCCGACCGCGGCAGCCAGGGCTATCTGGACCTTGCGTCCCATGAAGTGAAGAGTAGGGCGAGGGTCACCCGGACTCGGCCGGATCCTGGGAGCGCAACTCCGCTTGCGCCCCGACTGCGTGCTAGATGCCCAGCGGCTCGCGATCCGCGGCCACGCCGCGGCGCTCCCCGGAATGCTCGCGCCGCACGTAAGGGCTCCAGCGCAGGAACTCCTCGACCTCGCGTTCGTACGTGTAGGTCTGCTCGACACCCCTGATCACCGGAGCCAGCCGAAGGTGCTCGGCCAGCTTGAGCACGGTCTCGCGAGTCGTGTAGCCGTAGCGGAAGCCGGTGGCCTTGAGCAACCGGTTGTCGACGCCGCGCCCGAAGCGAAGCTGGTTGACGACCTCGTCGGGGATCCGGAAGCCGAGCCGGCGCAGCGGGCCCGCGACCAGGCCCGTGCCCCAGGGCGGAAGCACCGGCAAGGGCCGCTTGCTGAGCAGGCCGATGGTCTCCGACAGCGCCAGCACCCCGTCGGCGGCCACGTTGTAGACGCCGGGCGTGACGTGGAAGGCGGCGTGCTCGAGCGCGTGCACGACGTCGTCCTCGTGCACGAACTGCAGCCGGGGGTCGAAGCCGAGCACCATCGGCACCAGGGGGAAGCGAAACATGCGCGTGAACGCGGTATCCACGTCGGGCCCGAGGACGTTGGCGCAGCGCAGCACGGTCACCGTGACGTCTCGATTCCGCTCGGCGAACTCGCTCACCGCCTGCTCGGCCTCGACGATGTCGCGCTCGAGGGCAGAGTGCGGCGCATGCGGCCGGCGCATCTCCTCGCTGAAGAACGCCGGATCGTCCTGCTCGGACCCGTAGTAGTGGGTGGAGCTCTTGAAGACGAACTTTCGCACTGGCGAATCCGCACCGGTGCATGCCGCCAGGATGTTCATCGTGCCGATCACGTTGTTCTCGTGGGCATCCCGGGGTGAGGCCATGAGCGAGTTGACGACCAGGCGGGTGTCGATCACGGTGTCGATCTCCGCCGCGCGCACGATGCGCAGCAGCAGGGAGTGCTGGTTGGAGACCTTCACGAACTCGGTGCGCTCGAGCTCGCGCGTCGGAGCCTGACTGTCGACGCCGATGATCGCCTCGATGTGCTCGAAGCTCTCCAGGGCCTGCGCCAGGCGGCTACCCCAGTAGGTGGAGAGCCCGGTGACGAGCACGCGGCGGGTCTGCTCGTCCGCCGGCGCCGCCAACCTGGCGAGCGCCCCGCTCAGGTCCCGGCCGGCGCTCAGCCGAGCCATACCGATTTCCTCCTCGCGAGCATCTCGTGGAGGCTCTCCTGGATCTGGGCACGGATCTCCTGGGCCAGGGTCTGCACCAGCGCCTTGTCCTCGGCCGCCTCCGCGCCACCCAGCTCGACGGTGTCGATCGGCTCCAGGAAGCGGATCCTGAACTTCGCCGGCAGATAGCCGAGCATCCCCAAGGGGCCGAGCCAGGGGAAGGTCGGGGTGATCGGGAAGTAGATCAGCCCCGTGAGCCGCCGCAGCGCGTCCACCTGGCCGAAGACGGGCATCGCCTCCTCCGCCCCCACCACGCAAGTCGGGACCAGCTGCGCCTCGGCGCGCATCGCAGCCTCGACGAAACCACCGCGGCCGAAGCGCCGCAACCGGTAGCGATCGCGGTAGAGCTTCTCGGTGCCCTTGCGACCTTCTGGGAAGACCAGCACGAGCTGGCGCTCGTCGCAGAGCAGCCGGTGCACGTTCGCGGGGTGCGCCGCGACACCGCCGATCTTGGGGATCAACATCGAGAAGCCCGGGAAGCCCTTGAAGAAGTGCTCGACCGTGAGGTACAGCGCCCGGGGGTTGGGATGCTCCTCGCGGATCGCCTTGGCGATCATCGCCGCGTCCGGCGGCAGCGCCCCGGCGTGGTTGGAGACCAGGAGCGCGCCGCTGTCGGAGGGGACGTTCTCGATCCCCTCCACCTCGACCCTGAACCAGTAGCGGTAGAAGAACTCGAGCAACGTGCGGTCGAAGAGGCCCTCGATTCGCTCCGAGCGACCCCAATCGTTGAGTCGCCGCTCCGGCTCGATCGCCGGCAGCAGCGCCCGCATGGTCTCGGTAGCGCCGCGCTCACGAACCGGCGCCGGCAACGCGGTCGTGTCGCCCTGTTCCTCCGATTCCTCCCCCGAAGCGGGGATCGGGGCCCCCAGCGATGTGCGGTGCTCGTCGGCCACGGCGCGTCATTCTGTCACCCTCGCGGCGCGGGCCCCAGGGGCGGCGAATATGTTTCCTTCGATGCGCTCCAAGGACCAAGTGCGACGCGCCGTATGGCGGGCGATGGACCGCGAGGGCGTCTCGCGGTTTCCAGGCGCCGAGGGGCGGATCCCAAACTTCGCCGGCGCCAAGCTGGCCGCCCAGAAGCTGGCGGCGCACCGGCTGTGGAAGCGCGCCAAGGTGATCAAGGCGAACCCTGACTCTCCCCAGACCCACGCCCGGCGCCTCGCTCTCGAGGAGGGAAAGCAGCTGCTGATGGCGGTACCCAGGCTGCGGGACAAGCACCCGTTCCGCCTCCTCGATCCGAAACGGCTCACCAAGGCGCAGATACGCGAGGCGGCGACGATCAAGGGAGCGCTGCGCCACGGGCGCGTCGTCGCGCTGGAAGAGGTGCCGAAGGTCAACTTCGTGCTCTGCGGTTCGGTGGCCGTCAACCTGAGCGGTGCGCGGATCGGCAAGGGAGGCGGCTTCTCCGACCTCGAGTACGGGCTGTTGATCGATGCCGGCAAGATCGATGACAACACCTTCATCGCGACCACGGTGCACCCGATCCAGATCCTTCGCGAGCACCTGATGGCCACCGAACACGACCTGCCCGTCGACCTGATCGCGACGCCTCGCGCCGTGATCGAGGTCGAGCGGATTTACGAACGCCCCCGCGGCATCCTCTGGGATCACCTCCAGCCGCCACAGATCCACGAGATCCCGATCCTCGAGCGGGCTGGGTACGCCTAACGGCTTATCTATGGGGTTTCTAGGGGACGCCCGGGGCCAGGGCTCGGCCGGACTGCCTAGGGCGCCCTGTTGAAGCGCGCCACGGCGTCGCTTCTGTAGGAGGCGACGTAGACGCTCTTGCCGTCGGCGCTTACCGCCGCCGCCCCCGCGCCGTAGAGCGCATGGCCGTCGGCGCAGGGCCCCGCCCCCGTCTCGCTGATGCACCCGGCGGTCCCGGTGGGCTGGGTGATCGCCCCGGTGGTGCTGCGGTTGATGCGCGCCACGGCGTCGTCTGCTGGCGTGCTGCCGGAGTGTCCGGACGAGCCGACGTAGACGCTCTTCCCGTCCGGGCTAACGGCCACCCCATACGGGCTGTAGAGCGCGTGGCCGTCGGCGCACGGCCCCCCACCGCCCTCGCTGATGCACCCGGCGGTCCCGGCGGGCTGGGTGATCGCCCCGGTGGTCGTGTTGCGGCTGAGGCGCACCACGGCGTTGCTGCTTAGGGAGGCGACGTAGACGCTCGTCCCGCCCGGGCTGACCGCCACCGAGTCCGGGAATTCGAGCGCGTGGCCGTCGGCGCAGGGCCCCGCCCCGGTCTCGCTGATGCAGCCGGCGGCCCCGGGGGGCTGGGTGATCGCCCCGGTGGCGGTGCTGCGGTTGAGGCGCGCCACGGTGTCGTACAAGGAGGCGACGTAGACACTCTTGCCGTCCGGGCTCACCGCCACGTACTGGGGCAGGCGGAGCCCGTGGCCGTCGGCGCACGGCCCCGCCCCCGTCTCGCTGATGCACCCGGCTGCCCCGGCGGGCTGGGTGATCGCGCCGGTGGTGGTGTTGCGGTCGAAGCGCGCCACGGCGTTGCTGTTGTAGGAGGCGACGTAGACGCTCTTGCCGTTCGAGCTGACCGCGACCGAGTCGGCGCCGTGGAGCGCATGGCCATCGGCGCAGGGTCCCGCCCCCGTTTCGCTCACACAGCCGGCGGCCCCGGCGGGCTGGGTGATCGCGCCGGTGGTCGTGTTGCGGTCGAGGCGCACCACGGCGCCGGCGGCGACGTAGACGCTCTTCCCGTCCGGACTTACCGCCACTGCCCCCGCGCCGTAGAGCCCGTGGCCGTCGGCACACGGCCCCGCCCCCGTCTCGCTGATGCACCCGGCGGTCCCCGCGGGCTGGGTGATCGCCCCGGTGGTCGTGTTGCGGTTGAGGCGCGCCACGGTGCTAGGGCTGGAGACGACGTAGACGCTCTTTCCGTCCCGGCTCACCGCCACCGCCCCCGCGCCGTCGAGCCCATGGCCGTCGGCGCACGGCCCCGCCCCCGTCTGGCTGATACAGCCGGCGGTCCCGGCTGGCTGGGTGAGGTCGCCGGTCACGGCGAGCGCGGTTGCCGTGATGAGCAGCAGCACCAACAACGCGCCCCCGACTGCTGAAAGCAGACCTCCCCGGATCGGCTTCACAAGCCGAGTGTACGTCTACCGCGGGCCAGTCGCGGGCCGGCGCTCGGCCGACGGAGGTTCTACCCGCACCCACTACACGGAAGTAGAGGCTCCGAGGAAAGTCGAGATTGAGGCTCGGTCCAGGGGGAATAGGGACCGAGACTTGCTCGGGCGGGGCGTCAAGCGACGGGGCACGGCTTTCGCCGTACTGGTCGCTGCGCTCGTTTTGGCCGCTGCCGCCATGTCCGCCGTGGGCGAAACGACCTGGCGAGTCACGATCGTCGGCCCCAAAGGGGGGCATGCCGTTTACAAGGTGAGCGCCGACACCGCCAAGGGCGCCGAGGCTGCGGCTTGGGCTAAGCATCGCGCCCGCTTCAGGACCAGAGCCGTTCCCACCACCACCCCCCCGCCACCGCCCCCAGGAGGCGGCGGCTACCCGTCGCTCAGCCGCGCGGCGATCGACTTCGACGGTGGCTTTGACGGTTGCAGTCTGATTGGCGGGATAGGCGGCTGGGACAACAACGTCACAGACTCCGATCGTCCGGGTTCGGTCACGATCGAGCGCACGATAGTGGGGGAGGGTCTGTGCTCGGCACGATTCACGAACCCAGCCGGCAAGGGACGCTCCGAGTTGGCCAGGGACCCGATTGGACCCGATCCCCATGTGGTCTATGAGACGCTGGTCTACCTCCCAAGCTCGACCAGTCACGCGGGCGCGATCACCCAGCACAAGCTCCCGACGGAGTTCGGAGGGGACTGCTTCAACGGCGGCCTCTCCAACCGCGACGATGATCCAGACCAGCTCCAGTTGGTCGCGGTGCCTCGTTGCACAAGCTCCCAGTCGGACGGCCAGGAGCGCTTCGGCCTCGGGTACATCCCGCGCGATCGCTGGTTCGCCGTCAAGGTCCACGAGCGCTTCTCCAATGACCCCTCGGTGGGCTTCGTCCAAGCGTGGATCGATACCGACGGGCCGGGGCCGAACGACTACGCCGAGCGGCTGCCTCGCACGAACGTCGACAACGAGAGCGGGAACACGAGCGGAGCCCGGGTCAAGTTCCGGATCGGCACCTACAGCACGGGGCCGGAACCGCGAACCGTGTACATCGACGGGTTCCACATGGACTGCATAGACAACTGCTGACGGAGTTCCGAGCGGGGGACTAGGCTCTCTCCGTTGGCAACGAGAATCATCTTTGCGGCAGGTCGGGGTGAGCACGCCCTGAGCATCAGCGTCGAGGAAGACGGCGACAGCATCTTCGAGAGCTGGAATGCAGCCGGTGGCAAGCCATTCGTCCTCACCGAGACCCTGAACTCCGGCAAGGTCTGGATCAACCCTGCGACGGTCGCCTACTGGGAGGAGGCAGGGGAAGCCGGCTCGGTGAGCTTCCCCCCCTAGACCGCATGAGCGCCCAGGGCCAAGAGGCGCCGAGCACCACCCTGGTCGGGCAGCTCCTGGACGAGTATTTCCCTTTCGCGGCCCCCAGCGGCCCGCTTCCCGACCCGACGCCGGCCGAAGGCCCGGACCCCTATGGCAACCCGGACCCGGAGTGGCTTCAGATCGACTGGCGGGCACACTTGCGACAGGTGGACCTCGACGGCGCCCGCGTCAACTATGTCGAGCTCGGCTCGGGATCCCGGTTGCCAATCGTGTTCGTCCACGGCCTCTCGGGCTCATGGCAGAACTGGCTCGAGAACATCCCCCACTTCGCGCGGGAGCATCGGGTGCTGGCGCTCGACCTGCCGGGGTTCGGCCATTCGCCGATGCCGGAATGGGAGATCTCGATTGAGGGCTACGGGCGCCTGCTGCATGGCTTCTGCGAGGCGTTGGAGGTACGCGACTGCGCCGTGGTCGGAAACTCGATGGGCGGCTTCATATCGGCCGAGGCCGCGTCCGCCGAGCCAGGCCGGTTCGAGAAGCTGGTTCTCGTTTCTGCCGCCGGCGTCTCTCACGTACGGCTGCATCGCCAGCCCGCCGAGACGCTGGCCCGGATGGCTACCGCCGCGGCGCCGGTCCTGCTCAAGCTCCAGGAGCGGGGCCTGCGGAGACCTCGCGTCCGCTGGGCGACCTTCAAGGGGCTGTTCCAGCACCCCGAGTCGCTTCGCGGCGAGCTGCTTCTGGAGCAGTTCCAAAACGGCGCCGGCAGACCCGGCTTTCTGCCCGCCCTCCGGGGTCTGTTGGGCTACGACATCCTCGACCAGCTGACCGAGGTCGAGGTCCCGACGCTGATCGTCTGGGGCCGAAACGATCACGTGGTTCCTCCGCAGGACGCGGTCGGCTTCGCCGAGCGCCTGCGGAACTCGCAAACAGTGATCTTCGACGACACCGGCCACCTGCCCCAGCTCGAGCGGCCGACCCGCTTCAACCGTGTGCTGGAGACCTTCTTGTCAGACGGCTAGCTGGTGACGGCGCCCTCGGAAGCCGAGGAGACGCTTCGCGCGTACTTGGCCATCACGCCGTTCGTGTAGGGGGGCGGCGGTGGCCGGAAGTCGGCGATTCGCTTGGCGATCTCATCGTCCGGCAGGGCGACGTCGAGCCGGCGGCCCTCGATGTCGATCGTCACCTCGTCGCCGTCGCGAAGCGCCGCGATCGGCCCGCCCTTGACCGCCTCGGGCGCGACGTGGCCAACCATCAACCCGCGGGTCGCTCCCGAGAAGCGCCCGTCGGTGATCAACGCGACCTCCTCCCCAAGCCCCTCGCCGACAATCGCCGCGGTCACCTGGAGCATTTCGCGCATCCCCGGCCCTCCAGCGGGCCCCTCGTTGCGGATCACGACCACGTCACCGGGTTGAATTCCCTGCTCCTTGACGACGCGGAAGCAATCCTCCTCAGACTCGAACACACGCGCCGCGCCGGTCTGGCCGCGGCGCTCGGTACCGGCAAGCTTGACCACAGCTCCCTCGGGCGCGAGGTTGCCCCGGAGGATCGCCAGGCCTCCCTCGGGCTTCAGCGGGTTGGACAGAGCTCGCACCACCTCCTGACCGTCTGCCTCCGCGGCGCGGCGCGCCTCCTCGCCGATCGTCCGACCGCTGACCGTGGGCACGTCGGCGTGCAGTGAGCCCGCCTCGGCGAGGCGGCTGAGGATCAGCGGGACGCCGCCGGCGCGGTATAGGTCGGTGGCGACGAAGCGCCCGCCGGGCTTGAGGTCAGCCAGGAGCGGCGTTCGCCGGGAGATCTCCTCGAAGTCGTCGATCGCGAGCTCGATCCCTGCTTCGCGGGCGACCGCGAGCAGGTGAAGGACACCGTTGGTCGACCCGCCGGAGGCGCAGACGCAGGCGATTGCGTTCTCCAGCGACTCGCGTGTGATCACCCGACTCGGGCGCAGGTCGTCGGCGAGCACCCGCATCACCAACTCGCCGATCCGCTTCGCGACGTCGTCCTTGGTCGAGTCCGCGGCCGGGACCATCGCCGAGCCGGCAGGCGAAATCCCCAGAGCCTCGAAGGCACAGGCCATCGTGTTGGCGGTGAACTGCCCCGCGCAGGCGCCTGGGCCGGGGCTCGCGCAGTCCTCGAGCTCCTTCAGCTCCTCCGCGGAGATCTCGCCTGCAGCCCTGGCGCCGATCGCCTCGAAGACGTCACCGATCGTCACGTCCCTGCCCCTGAAACGCCCAGGCGCGATCGAGCCGCCATACAGCATCAGCGAGGGGATGTCGAGGCGCGCAAGCGCCATGACGCAACCGGGGATCGTCTTGTCGCACGCCGAGAGCGCGACCAGCGCGTCGAACTGATAGCCGCGCGCGGCAAGCTCGATCGAGTCGGCGATTACCTCGCGGCTGACCAATGACGTTTTCATTCCCCTGGTGCCCATGGTGATCCCGTCGGAGATCGCGACCGTGTTGAACTCCATTGGGGTGCCGCCGCCGGCGCGCACTCCCTCCTTGACGTGCTCAGCGAGGCCGCGCGAGGTGGAAGTTGCACGGCATCGCGTCGGTCCAGGTGTTGGCGATCCCGATCGTCGGCCTGGCGAGCGCCTCGTCGTCGTACCCGATCCCCTTCATGTAGGCGCGGGCGGCGGCCCGGTCGGGACCGTCGAACACCGCGCTCGAGCGTGGGCGCGGAAGCGTCATGCGGCGGCGGCCCGCCGCGCCCACCACTCGCGCAGCCGGATCAGATCGCGCCCGACCTGGCCGGGGTCGAGCTGGCGCCCCGGCACGTGCATGTTGGCCACCGAGATCAGCTCCCGCTCTCCCGCCCGCAGCGACATCCACTTGGCGAGCACGTCGTCGGCGTCGGGGAGCCGCTGGCCGTGGGAGGGCTCGGAGCGATCGGGGAAGCCCACGCAGTACTCGCTCAGGAGCTCGCCGGAGTGCGTGTCGTAGGCGACGATCGGGCGGTGCGGGTAGAGCAGGTACCCGTAGCCCTGATCGCCGTTACCGCCGGCGACCGCGATGAAGCCGAGCTCCGCGTACATCGCATACTCATCCGCCGAGACGACCGAGCCCAGGAGCTCGCGCGCCCGCACCTCGGCACGGCGCTCGCGACCGGGGTCGTATGCCGGCGGGGGCGGCTCGGCGGGTCGGCGCGCCCGACGTCGCTGCCAGCGGTCGGCCAGAGCGGGCCCGAAGCCGACCACCGCCAGCCCGCCGAGCACGATCAGCGAGGTTGCGACTACGAGCGTCAACCGCCGGCAGCCGGCGGGAAGAACACGACCCGCTCGGTGTCCTCGGGAATCTCAGCGAAATCACGCACCATGGTCGCCTCGTGCCGCGGTCCGTCGGAGGTCGGGACCGCCGCCCACATCCCGAGGTCGAGCTGGCGGCGAAACTCCTCGATCAGGCGCTCCTCGTCCTCGGCGACCGCGGGGTCGCCCTCGGCGAGCAGTACATCGCCCTGCCCGGTCTTCATGCGCACGAGCTTCATCCGCAGTGGATTATGGCAGCGGTCAGGAGTGGCTCAGTCCGAACACGTCCACGGGTCCGGCGCCCGAACCGAGGTCCTCAAGGCCGCTTCCAACCGCCTCGGCGGCGATCTCCCGCGCCCAGCGTGCCGCGTCGGCAAGCTCCGTGCCGCGAGCGAGAAAGGCGGTCAGCGCCGAAGAATGCGTGCAACCCGATCCGTGCGAGGCGCCGTCCGGGTACCGCGGGCCCTCGATGCGCAAAGTGCCCGCGCCGTCGAAGAGCACGTCGGCGCCGTCGCCCGAGTGACCCCCGGTGACGATCACCGCCTCCGGCCCCAACGAATGGATCGCCTCGGCGAGCTGCTCGGGGCTCGCCCCCTCGCCGAGCCCGGCGAGCTGGCGCGCCTCGGGCAGGTTGGGCGTCGCCACCGTGGCTCGCGGCAGCACGCGCTCGATCAGGGCAGCCTTCGCGTTCGCGTCGAGCAGCACGGCGCCGCTCTGTGCGACCATCACCGGGTCGACGACGGTCGGGGCGCCACGGACCAGGTCGAGCGCGTCGACCACGGCGTCGATCGTGGTCTCGTCGCCGAGCATGCCGACCTTGACCCCGTCGACCCCGATGTCGTCGGCGACCGCCTGCACCTGGGCGACGATCATCTCCGGCGGCACCGGGGTCACCAGCTCAACCCCCACGGTGTTCTGGGCCGTGAGCGCGGTGATGGCGGTCATTCCGTGCACGCCGCAGCGCGCAAACGCCTTCAGATCCGCCTGGATGCCCGCCCCGCCGCCGGAATCCGAGCCGGCGATCGCGAGGCAGGTCCGGACACGTCCACCATGGCTCATCAAATCAGCGTATTACGGCGCTGCCCCGCCGCCCGGAAGGGTCAGCGCGCTCCTCGAGTAGCGTCCGGTGGCGTCCGCCCGTAGATAGCCGAGCAATTCAAGCCGGGCGAGGGCGACCGCCGTGTACTGGGGGGAAGCGCTCAGGGCCAGGGCCACGGCGTCACAGGTGCTGCTCCCGAGCTCGACCGCCTCCGCGACCCGCGCCAGGTCGGGCTCGAGCGGAGGCCCGCAGCGCTGCACCGCCTCGACCCCGACGCCGAGGAGCCGATCCAGAACGTCCTGGGCCCCGCGAATCAGTCCCGCCCCGTCGACGATCAGGTCGTTGGTTCCCTCCGACACCCTCGAGGTGACCGGGCCGGGGATGGCCCCGACGTGGCGACCCAGATCCAGCGCCTGCCGGGCGGTGATCAGGGAGCCGGATGGCTGCGCGGCCTCGACCACCACCGTAATTTTCCCGAGGGCGGCCATGATCCGGTTGCGCTTCGGGAATGCCCCCGGCTCGGGGCGCTGGCCCGGCGGCGCCTCGGAGATCGCGGCCCCGCTCGCGAGGATCTCGCGATAGAGGCGCCGCTCGCTGGCGGGATAGACGACGTCCGCCCCGCCCCCCAGTACCGCCAGGGTGGTTCCACCAGCGGCCAGCGCGCCGCGATGGGCGGCAGCGTCGATCCCTCGCGCCATTCCGCTGACCACCACCAGTCCGGCCGCCGCGAGCAACCGTCCGAGCTCCTCCGCGATCCCCAGTCCGTACGAGCTCGCGCGGCGCGACCCTACGATCGTCACGGTGTGCTCGAGCCGGTGCTCCTCGATCGCCTCCCGGTCGCCGCAGCCGAAGAGCAGCTCCGGTGCCATGGAGCCGAGGTCGCGAAGGGCGGCAGGGTAGCCGGGGTCGCCCCCGCGGATGGCCCAGACCGTGTCGCTTGTCGCGCTCACTCGAGGCCTCGCCGTCTCAGGGTCAGGGCATGGGCCACGTGGTTCCCCGAGACCTCCCCACACCCCTCCAGGTCCGCGATCGTGCGCGAGAGCCGCAAGACCCTGTCGTGTCCCCTGCCGCTGAGGCCGAGCTGGGCGTGGCCGGCGGCCAGCGTCGCCGTTGCCTCCGGTGTCATCGCGGCAGAGCCGCGCAGCTCCGCGAGGCTCATCTCCGCGTTGCAGCGTCCATATCCAAGTCTGCGCTCCTGGCGCTCGCGGGCCGCGATCACCCGCTCCCTGACGGTCGCCGAGTTGGAGGTGGGCGCCGCCCCCATCTCCTCCGCGCTCGGGGGCTCGACCGAGATCGCGATGTCGATCCGGTCGGCAAGCGCTCCGCTGAGCTTGGCGCGATAACGGCGCACGGAGGCAGGCGGGCACTCGCACTCGCCCGACTCCTCACCCCGGCTGCAGGGACACGGATTGGATGCAGCGACGAGCATGAAGCGACACGGAAGCTCGATCGCCTGACGGGCGCGCACGATCGTCACCCGGCCCTCCTCCAGGGGCTGTCGCAGCGCCTCTAGCGCCTCCCGAGAGAACTCCCCCAGCTCGTCGAGGAACAGCACCCCGCGGTGGGACAGCGTCACCTCCCCGGGCCGGGGCGGCGAGCCGCCGCCGACCAACCCGGCGGTGGAGACGGTGTGGTGCGGCGCCCGGAAAGGTCGCGTTGGTGGAGTGTCCGGACCCAGAGTGCGGCCGCAGGCGCTCGCGACCCGCAGCACCTCCATTGCCTCGGAGCGGCTGAGCGGAGGCATGATCGAGGGCAGGCGCCGGGCGGCGAGCGACTTGCCCGCGCCAGGCGGACCAATGATCAACAGGCTGTGACCGCCGGCAGCCGCCACCTCGAGGGCGGACCGGAGGTATGGCTGTCCCCGGAGGTCGGCGAGGTCTGGCGCCGCGGGCACGGAACCGTTCGCGCTCCAAACCGGACGCGGGGGAGCCAGCGGTTCCTCTTCGGTGCCCAGTAGCGCGAGTTGCTCGAGCCTGGCAAGCGGCACGACCCTCGGCTTGCCGGCGAGGGCAGCCTCCGGCGCGTTCGACGCCGGGACCGCGATCGCTTCCGCATCCAGCTTCCTCGCGGCTTCCGCCATCGCCAGGATGCCGGGCACGGGCCTGATCGAGCCATCCAGCGCCAGCTCCCCGGCGAGCGCGATCCGGGACAGCCGCTCGGGCTCGAGCTGGCTCGACGCGGCCAAGAGCGCCGCCGCAATCGCCAGGTCGAAGCTGGGCCCTGCCTTGCGCAGGTCGGCGGGCGCCAGGTTGGCCGTGATCCGGTGCATCGGGAACTTGAAGCCCGAGTTGGCGAGCGCCGAACGCACCCGTTCGCGCGATTCCCTGACCGCCGGATCCGGAAGCCCGACCAGCGAGAAGCTAGGCAGCCCGCCGCTCTCGACATCCGCCTCGACCTGAACCTCCCGCGCCTCGATCCCGACAAGAGCGAACGTGCGGACGCTGGCGAGCACAGGCCGAAGCTACGTGCCACCGGATCGCGCAGGGCGCACCGAACGTCAAGCGAGCGCCACCGACTTGGCACATCTTCGGGCGAGCACCTCGAGCAGGTGCCACTCGGTCGGAGTCAGCCGGATCGGCTCGCCCGTCGCCATTCCGCGGACCTCCTTGGCGGCGAGGTCGACCGTGAAGTCGGCCGTCTCGACGCTGGGGGCGTCCTCGCGCTGTCGGCGTGCGGCGCAGCGCGGCCCGCAGCCGAGCGAGCAGCTCGTCCATGCCGAACGGCTTGGTCACGTAGTCGTCGGCGCCGGCGTCGAGCGCGACGACCTTGTCCGGCTCGCCGGTGCGAGCCGAGAGGACGAGGATCGGTGCCTTCGACCAGCCGCGCAGGCCCTCGATCACGCTCGACGCCGTCGAGGTCCGGCAGGCCGAGGTCGAGTACGACCACGTCCGGCGGCTCCTGGAGGCGGCCTCCAGCGCCGAGCGTGCCGTCCGCCGCCAGGGTCACCTCGTAGCCGCGTGCCTTGAGGTTGATCCCGAGCGCCCGGCGCAGCCCGCGCTCGTCGTCGACCACGAGCACCCGCGTCACGTCGCTCCTCGGGTCCTCCGGGAGCTCGGCCCGCCTCCTTGGGAGCGTTGCCTTCCGTCCTCGCCAGCTCGAGCCGGATCCGCATCGTCATTCCGCCGCCGGGCGTGGTGTCCGCGACCATCGCGCCGCCCATCGCCTCGACGAAGCCGCGCGCGACCGAGAGGCCGAGCCCGAGCCCCTGCTGCCCGTGATCCCCCGCCCGCTGGAACGGCTCGAAGAGTCCGTCCCGGCGTCCTCGGGCACGCCGGGGCCGTGGTCGACGATCTCGATCTTGGCGCTGTTCGCTCCGGCGTGGGCCTTGACCGTGATCGGCTGATCGCCGCCGCCGTGGCGGACGGCGTTGTCGAGGACGTTGACGAAGACGCGCTGGAGCAGTCCCGGGATCCGCCTTGACCAGGGGAAGGTCCTCCGGGACGTCGAGCTCGAGCTGGCCGGCTGCCTCGGGCAGGTCGAGCGCCGCCGCGGAGACGATCTCGTCGAGAGCGACCGCCTCGGTCCGGACCGCGAGCGAGCCGGCCTGGAGCCGGCTGGCGTCGAGCAGGTTGCGGACGACGGCGTCGAGCCGGTCGGTCGAGTCCTCGATCGTCGCCAGCAGCTCCTCGCGCTCCTCCGGCGACCATTCGACGTCGGTCTGGCGCAGCGTGCTGACGCTCGCCTTGATCCCGGCCAGGGGGGTGCGCAGGTCGTGGCCGACCGCGGCGAGCAGCGCGGTCCGCTGCTCGTCGACGGTGGCGAGGTTGCGCGCCTCCTCGGCCTCGCCGCTGAGCCGCTGCCCCTCGTACGCGGTCCGGGCGGCGGCGGCGAAGGTCTCGAGCACGCGCTCGTCCTCGGCGAACAGCGCCGGGCCGCGGCCGACCAGCCGCAGGCGAGGGCCCGGCCGGCAGGTCGAAGCGCAGCGGCGCCTCGTCCCCGGCGGGCCCCAGCCGACCTGATCGGCGTCGACCCACTCGCTGCTGCCGGGCTCGCGGACCTTGAGCGCGACCGTCTCCATCCGGAAGGTCTTCAGCGCGTGCCGGAGCACCTCGTGCAGGGACTCCTCCCCGTCCAGGTCGGGCCCCGTCAGGGCCGACAGCGTCTCGGCCTCGGCCCGAGCCCGCTCGGCCGCCTGGGCGCGCCTGACCGCGATCTCGACCGCCCCGCTGACGAGGGCGGCCACGGCGACGAAGACCACCAGCGCGACCGCCTGGTCGGGGTCGGCGATCGTCAGCGTGTGGAGCGGATCGACGAAGAAGTAGTTGATCAGCAGCGCCGCCGCGACCGCCGAGATCACCGCCGCGACGGCGCCGCCCGACGAGCGCCACCACGACGACCACCAGCAGGTAGAGCAGGACCTGGCCGTCGAGCGCGAGCTGGTCGTCGAGCGCGTCGAGGAGCAGGGTCAGCAGCGGCAGCGCGACCAGGGCGAGGCCGAGTGCCGCTCAGCTGCCGGCGGCGGCTCAGGCCGAGCTTGCGGGCGACCCGGCTCGGCACCGTGTCGTCGAGCAGGTCCTCGCTGCGCACGTAGGTGATCTCGGCGCTCACCGGAGCACCCATGGGACGCTCGTGACGGTGACCGATGGCTCGAACAGCAGTCTCCCCTTCAACCGCAGCGCAGTCTGGTTGTGGAGCAGGTTCTGCCACCAGTGTTCCACCACGTACTCGGGGATGACGACCGAGACGACGTCGCCCGGGTTCTCGCGCTGGAGCTGGCGCACGTAGCGGAGCACCGGCCGGACCGTCTCGCGGAAGGGCGACTCGATCACGACCAGGGGGACCGGGACGTCCGCGCTCGCGCCACTGCCGCGGGCAGCTCGTCGTCGGTCGTGCTCGACCGCCACCTGGACGGCCCGCAGGCTCGCCGGGTTGCTGGCCTGCGCGAAGGCCAGCGCCTGGAGCGTCGGCGCCAGCAGGTTGGAGACCAGGACGACGGTGTGGATGCGCCCGGGCAGGGGCGGGCCGGCCGCCGACGGCTGCAGCTGCGAGTCGAGCTCGCTGTAGTGCCGCGACACTCCCTTCATCGCCAGGAAGAGGATCGGAGCGGCGAGGACCACGATCCAGGCGCCCTGCGCGAACTTCGTCACCAGGACGATCACGAAGACGAGCGCGGTCGCCACGGCACCGAGCCCGTTGATCGCCTGCTTTCGCCGCAGCGTCTCGGCGCTCCGCCGGCGTCCGCCTGGGCGATCTCCGGGACCAGTGGCGGACCATCCCGGCCTGGCTCAGGGTGAAGGAGAGGAAGACGCCGAGGATGTAGAGCTGGATCAGGCGGGTGACGTTGGCGTCGAAGGCGACGATCAGCAGGCCGGCGACCAGCGCCAGCAGCACGATCCCGTTGGAGAAGACCAGCCGGTCGCCGCGGTTGGAGAGCTGGTGCGGCAGGTAGTTGTCGCGGCCGAGCAGCGAGGAGAGGACCGGGAAGCCGTTGAAAGCGGTGTTCGCGGCCAGGATCAGGATCGCCGCCGTGAACCCCTGGACGCAGGTAGAAGAGGACCCCCTCGCCGAAGGTGGCGAGGGCGATCTGGCTGATGGCCGTCCTCTGCTCCTCGCCGGCGCGGCAGGCCGATCAGGTTGGCCGGATCCTCGGCCATGTGGACGTCCGCGGCGATCGCCAGGCCGGTGATCCCGGCGAACATCGCGATCGCGAGGACGCCCATGATCAGCAGCGTCGTCGCGGCGTTGCGGCTCTTCGGTGGCTCGAACGCCGGGACCCCGTTGGACACCGCCTCGACCCCGGTCAGGGCGGTGCAGCCGGAGGCGAACGCGCGCAGCACCAGGAAGACCGCGAGCAGCCCGCCGGTCTCGGCGCTCTGCTCGAGGTGGTAGCCGGCGCTCTCCGCGGTGATGCCGTCGCCGAAGAGGACGCGGACGAAGCCGACCGCGAGCAGCAGCAGGATCGAGATGCGACGAAGCCGTAGGTCGGGATCGCGAATGCGCGTCCGGATTCCTTGACGCCGCGCAGGTTCATGACCGTCAGCAGCACGACGAACCCGATCGAGAGCTCGACCGCGTCCGGCGCGAGCTCGGGGACGGCGCTGGTGATCGCGGCGACGCCGGCGACGACCGAGACCGCGACGGTGAGCACGTAGTCGATCAGCAGCGCCGAGGCCGCGGTGAGCGACGCGTTCTCGCCCAGGTTCGCGCGGCTGACCGCGTAGGCGCCTCCCCCATTCGGGTAGGCGTGGCAGGTCTGGCGGTAGGAGGCGACCACGATCACCAGCAGCGCGACCACCGCGGCGGCGACCCAGGGGGTCAGGTGCAGAAGCGCCAGCCCGCCGAGCCCGAGAACGAGCAGGATCTGCTCGGTCGCGTAGGCCACCGAGGAGAGCGGGTCCGAGCAGAAGACCGGCAGCGCCAGCCGCTTCGGGAGCAGCGTCTCGCTCGAGCCGGTCGCTGCGCATCGGCCGCCCGACGAGCAGCCGAGATACGGCACCGGCGGCGGTAGCCATGTCGCCCTTGTAGCGCCGGACTCGAGGCCGACCTCGGAACTTGACGCCTTCTTAACGCGGGCGACGATGAAGCTTTACGAGGGCTTGACGCTCGTAATCGTTGGAGAGAAGCGATCCCGCTTCCATGCGAACGAGTAGCCGGTCTAGCGGCCGGAAACCCCGACTATCAAGGGCGGCAGCGCCTCGAGGAGGTCAGTCGCGGAGGATGCGCTCAAGCTCATCGTCGAAGCTCTCTCCGTCGTCGGGCGGCAGCTCGCGCACCAAGGCGATGGCAGCCGCTACGCGACCCTCCCGCGCAAACCCACTGAGGATGCTGAGAGCCTCGGCACGCGAGGCGACGTCGGGGTCCTTGGGGAGTTCCCGAACCAACGAGCGCACGTAGGTAGGCCTGGCGCGACATCCCCGGGGGTCGGAGCCTGTCCAAGCGGGCAAGCTCCTCGTCGGTGAAAAAGACCTTGATGGCCGTGGTCGCGCCTAGGGCTCATGAGGTGTCACCTAATCCGATCTCACAGGCGCGCGCGGCGGGTTGATCGGCGGTCAGCGGACACGCGCCACGGACTCGCCACCCTCCCCTTCGGCGTGAGTGCTGCGCGGGCGATGTGCTTCCGGCCCTACACGACGGTGAGTTGAAACAGCACCCCGATGACGCCAACCGGGTCGAATAGCACATGTAGCAATTGTCGCGTGCCGTGTGAACGGATCCGCTCCCCGAAATGCGCCAGTAATGCGCCAGTAAGCGCCAGCCCCAAGCGGGGTCCAGCGGGTTCTAGCGGGTCACAGTTCAGGCACGAAATGCCGAGCTAGGCACGGGAAACAAGATTTGGCACATCTTGCGCGCCCTGTGCGCGGGCGACCCGCCTACCGTGGGCGTCGATGTCAGACGCGCGCCAGCGATTGGGGCGCGCCGCCGAGGCGCTGGTGGCCGATTCGCTCGAGAGTCGAGGGATGCGGATCGTCGCTCGCAACGCGCGGACCTCCTCGGTGCGCGGCGAGATCGACCTGATCGCCCTCGACGGGTGCACGCTCGTGTTCGTCGAGGTCAAGGCGCTGCGTGAGACCTCGCTGGGCGGGCCGGAGCGTCCCGCCATGGCGGTCGGTCACCGCAAGCGGCACAAGCTTCGCTGGCTCGCGCTCGCCTGGCTCAGGGACCACGACGGCGGGGTCCCGCCGCACGGCACGCTTCGCTTCGATGTGGTCGGGCTCCGCCTCGACGCACGCGGCCGCGCCACCGAATGGGAGCACCTGCGCGGGGCGTTCTAGGCCTCAGAGCTCGAGCTGGCTGTAGGCGATCGACTGGAAGGAGCGGCGGTGGAGGGCCGAGGGCCCGTGCTCGATGATCGCGGCTCGATGCTCGGGGGTCGAGTAGCCGACGTTGCCCGCAAAGCCGAACTCCGGATAGGAGGCATGGACGCTGCACATGTAGCGGTCCCTGGTCACCTTGGCGACCACCGAGGCTGCTGCGATCGCCGCGCTGCGTGCGTCGCCGTCGACCACCGCGCGGTGGGAGACCGAGCAACCAGGCACAGAGAACCCGTCGACGAGGCAGGCGGCTCCGGGCACGGCGACGCGCTCCAGGCTGCGGGCGAGCGCCGCCAGGTTGGTGACGTGCAGTCCCCGTGCGTCGATCCCGGGGGCGCAGCGGACCGTTACCGCGACCCGCGTCGCGGCACGCACCACCCGCGGGTAGAGCTCCTCGCGCTCCTCCGGGCTGCGCAGCTTCGAGTCGTCGAGCTCGGAAAGAGCGCGCCGGTCGCGGCGGCTCAGGGTGCCGTAATCGATCAGCACCCCCGCAGCGACCAGCGGCCCCGCCAGTGAACCCCGTCCCGCCTCGTCGGCCCCGGCCACGTAGCGCGCCCCGAGCGAGCGGTCGAATCGGAATAGGCGTGCCGCCCGGCGGCGGCGACGCACCTGGGACCGGCTGGCGTTGCCGTTAGAGGATCCCGATCCGCCTGGGTGGCCAGTAGGTGAAGAAGGCCTCGCCGATGATCCAGTCCCGGGGGACGGGGCCCCAGAAGCGGCTGTCGTCGCTCGACCCACGGTTGTCGCCCATCATGAAGTAGTGATCGGGTGGAATGGTGATCTCACGCGGCAAATTGCACCCGTTTCCGCCCCTGCAGGGCCTGATGAAGTCCTCTTCGGCCTCGACCCCGTCGACCACCGGATGCCCGTTGTGGACCCTGAGCGTGTCGCCAGGCCCGGCGACAATCCTCTTGATGAAGTTCGTGTCCGACTTGTCGGGCGTCGGCTCCGGGCACGGCTCTCCGGCGGCCTGCTGGACGCCGCACTCCCGCCCGTCCTCCGCCCCCGCCGGCGGATGGAAGACGACGATGTCGCCAACCTCAGGATCGCCGAGGTGGTAGCCAACCCGGTTGACGAGCACTCGCTGGCCGACGTCGAGCGTGGGCTCCATCGACGGCGACGGGATCTGGTAGGGCTTCACCACGAAGGCCTGGATCAGCAGAGCCAGACCGATCGCCAGGGCGACGATCACCACCAGCTCGAGCAGGGCGCCGCGCCCCGTTGTCGGCCTCGGGATCAGTTTTTTGCATCCTCGGAATCCTCGGCACCCGCCTCGGATTCTGCTTCCTCGGAATCCTCGGCGTTCGCCTCGGACCTTGAACCCTCGGAATCCTCGCCTTGCGGCTCGGATTCCTCGGAGGACTGAGACTCAGGCGTGGCGCCCTCCTCATTGCCGCTCTCGGGCTGATCAGACTCCGCCTCCGCTGCTTCCCCCTCGGCGCTCTCGGCCTCCCCCTCCTCGCCCTCTTCGGCGGCCCCAATCGAGCCCGCCTCGCTCTGTGCGACGCCCTCCGAGTCGACAGCCTCGCCTTCGTCGGCCGTGATCACGAGGTCGTCCTCGATCCCCCAGCGCCGCTCGGCCACGCGAGCGCGCTTGCCCACCCGGCCCCTCAGGTAGTAGAGCTTGGCTCGCCGCACGTCACCCCTCGCCACCACCTCGAGCCGCTCGACCTTCGGCGAATGGACCGGAAAGGTGCGCTCGACTCCGACGCCGAACGATTGCTTGCGCACCGTGAACGTCTCCCTCGCGCCGCCGCCACGCCGAGCGATGACGACGCCCTCGAACACCTGGGTTCTGCGGCGGCTGCCCTCGACCACCTGAAAGTGAACTCGCACGCGGTCTCCTGGCGCGAACCGAGGTATCCGCCTCAGCTGACGCTGCTCGATGCTCTCGATGATCGTGCTCATGGGCTGCTCGAGGGCGGCGCCGGGGCTCTTGCCGCCCGAGTGAGGCCGGAGACGACGCCTGACCGTTTGCGCACGACGGGCCTCCGATCAGCGAAGGCCCGCGCGGCTGCAGAATAGTAGCGGAGAGCTCCGCGCTGTCAGACCGAACTGCCGCCCCGCCGGCGGCTCTCTTCGAGCCGCCACTCCCGCACCCGAGCGTGGTCGCCCGAGAGCAGAACGTCGGGCACCTGCCACCCGCGATACGAAGCGGGACGCGTGTAGTGCGGGTACTCGGGCGCCCCCCCGAGCGCCTCCGAGAACGACTCCTCGACCGCGCTGTCGGCGTGGCCCAGGGCGCCGGGGAGCTTCCGGAGCACCGCGTCGGCGACAACCATCGCCGCCAGCTCACCGCCGGAGAGCACGTAGGGCCCGACGGAAACGGCATCGGTGGCCAGGTGCTCCCTGACGCGCTCATCGACCCCCTCGTAGCGTCCGCACAGCAGGGCGAGCCGCGGCTCGGCCGCCAGATCGCCCGCGAGCGCGTCGTCGAGCTGGCGGCCGGAGGGGGCAAGCAGAACGATGCGCCTGCCCTCGCGGCCTTCCCCGTAGGCGGCGTTCAGAGCCGCGTCGACGGCGTCGACCCGCAGCACCATGCCGGCCCCGCCGCCGTAGGGCGAGTCATCCACCTGTCCGCCTCCGAGCGGGGTCGTGTCGCGGTAGTTGAAGAAGCGGATCTCAGCCCCGCGCTGGAGCGCGTTGCGCACGTGCCGCTGCCCTCCGAACCACTCGAACCACTCGGGGAAGAGCGTGAAGACGTCAAGCTTCAAGGAACTCGACCAGGACCCGCCGCTCGGCGCGGGCCGAGGCGGCCTTGGCCACCGTGCGGATCGCGTTGGCGACCCGACCTCCCTTGCCGATCAGCCTGCCCAGGTCGTCGCCGCTCACGGTTACCTCGAGCACCAGGTCTCCGTTCTCCTCCACTTCCTCGACCTGCACGGAGTCCGGATCCTCGACCAGCGCCCGGGCGAGGAACTCGACCAGCTCACGCATGTCGTTATGAGCCCGCGGCCTCGATGCCCTTGGCCCGCAGCAGCCCCGCGACCGTGCGGGTCGGCTGGGCGCCGTGGGTGAGCCAGTGCCGGGCGCGCTCCTCATCGACCACGATTGTCGACGGGTCGGTCTGCGGGTTGTAGTGACCGATCGTCTCGATGGTCCGGCCGTCGCGCGGCGAGCGGCGGTCAGCAACGACGATGCGCCAGATCGGGTCCTTCCTCGCCCCCACCCTTCTGAGTCTGATTCGTACGGCCATTCGCGGCGGACCAGGTTACATGCCACGCATCAGCTGCTGCGGGTCGGGCATCTTGCCCTTGGCGAGCTGAGCCATCAGCTTGCGCATCTGCCCGAACTGTTTGACCAGCTGGTTCACGGCCTGGACGGTCGTCCCCGATCCTCGCGCGATCCGCTTGCGCCGCGAGCCGTCGATCAGATCCGGCCGCGCCCGCTCGGTGGGCGTCATCGAAAGGATGATCGCCTCGATCCGATCCAGCTCGCGCTCGTCCATGTTCGCCTGGCGCATCTGCTTCATCGCCTTGCCCATGCCGGGCATCAGCCCGAGCACGTTCGAGAGCGGTCCCATGCGCCGCACCTGGCGCATCTGCTGAAGGAAGTCCTCCAGGGTGAACTGCTGGCGCCGAATCTTGCGCTCCAGCTCCTCGGCCTGGTCGACGTCGGAGACCTCCTCGGCCTTCTCGATCAGTGACAGCACGTCGCCCATGCCGAGAATCCGGCTGGCCATCCGTTCCGGGTGGAAGCGCTCCAGCTCATCGAGCTTCTCGCCGACCGACGCGTAGAGAATCGGCTTGCCGGTCACCGCCTTCACGGACAACGCCGCACCGCCGCGGGCGTCCCCATCGAGCTTCGTCAGCAGCACGCCGTCGAAGTCGACCCGTTCCGCGAATGCCTCTGCCACGTTGACCGCGTCCTGGCCGGTCATCGCGTCGAGCACCAGGAGGATGTCGTGGGGCTTGGTGCGCTTGCGGATCGCCGCCAGCTCATCCATCAGCTCCTCGTCGATGTGCAGGCGTCCCGCCGTGTCGACGATCACGACGTCCTCACCGGCGGTGCGGGCCTGGCCCAGTGCCCAATCGGCGATCTCGACCGGATCGCGTTCGGTGCCCTGCTCATAGACCTTGGCTCCGGCTCGCTGGCCCACCGTGACCAACTGCTCCACCGCCGCCGGGCGTTGCGTGTCGCACGCCACCAGCGCGGCCCGCTTTCCATCCTTGACGAAATGCTTGGCGAGCTTCGCGCAGGCGGTGGTCTTGCCCGAGCCCTGGAGCCCCGCCATCAGGATCACGGTCGGGCCCGAGCTGGCCAGGGCCAGATCGCGGCTGGCGCCGCCCATCAGCGCCGCCAGTTCCTCGTTGACGATCTTCACGACCTGCTGGCCGGGGTTGAGGCTGTCGAGGACTCCGGCCCCGAGGCAACGCTCCTTGACCTGGGAGGTGAACTGCTTCACGACCTTGAAGTTGACGTCGGCCTCGAGCAGCGCGAGGCGGATCTCGCGCATCGCCCGGTCGACGTCCGTCTCGGTCAGCTTGCCTCGCGAGCGAACGCCGGAAAGGGTCTCCTGGAGACGATCGGATAGCTGATCGAACATAGGGCCAGCTTACGCGGCCGACGGCCGTTCCTCGGCGCTACTCGCCGAGCAGCGCGGCGGCGAACTCGCGGCCATCGAACGGTCGCAGGTCCTCGAGCCCTTCGCCGATCCCGATCAGCTTCACCGGGAGACCGAGCTCGGAGGCGATCGCCAGGGCGATGCCGCCCTTCGCGGTGCCGTCGAGCTTGGTCAGGACGACGCCGGTCAGGTCGACGGCCTGGGCAAAGACCTGCGCCTGTCGCAGGCCGTTCTGGCCGGTGGTGGCGTCGATCACGATCAGCGACTCGTGAGGGGCGCCATCGAGCCGCTTCGCCGCCACGCGACGGACCTTGGCCAGCTCCGCCATCAGGTTCGCGTGCGTGTGCAGCCGGCCGGCGGTGTCCGCGACCACGACGTCGGCGCCGCGCGACTGCGCCGCGGCGATCGCGTCAAAGAGGACGGCGCCCGGATCGCCGCCCGGAACGCCGCGGACGATCTCGGCCCCGGCGCGCTTGGCCCAGGCCTCGAGCTGCTCGATGGCGGCAGCGCGGTAGGTGTCCGCCGCGGCGACGATCACCGACAGGCCGAGCTCGTTTCGCAGATGCCAGGCGAGCTTGCCGACCGTCGTTGTCTTGCCGGTGCCGTTGACGCCGACCACCATGACCACGGCGGGGCGGCTTGACAAATCGATCCGAGCGTCGCCTGGGCCGGCGACCTCGGCGAGCAACTCGATCAGCCGCTCGCGTACCGCCTCGGCGCCCGCGACGCTGCCGGCGTCGACCTCGGCCTCCAGCCGCCGGATGACCTCGGCGGTGGTTCGCGCCCCCACGTCGGCGAGGATCAGCGCCTCCTCGAGCCGCTCCCAGGCCTCGTCATCCAGCCGCTCGAAGAGGCTCGAGCTGAGCTCCGCCTGAAGCGCCCGGCGGCTCTTCGACAGGCTTTCGCGGAGGCGGCGCCAGGAGCTGGCCATGGCGCGCCACCTTACGCGTCAGGCGGCTTCGGCTGCCTCGGTGGCCACGCCCTCGGCCTCTTCTTCCGTGTGCGAGAGACGGCGGGAGATGACCTTGGTGGCGCCGCCCTTGCCCATGCTGACCCCATAGAGCACGTCGGCGGCGTCCATGGTCCGCTTCTGGTGGGTGACGATCACGAACTGGGCGCGGCCCGAGAAGCGTCGCACGAGCTGAAGGAAGCGGTCGATGTTCGCATCGTCCAGCGCCGCCTCGACCTCGTCCAGGATGTAGAACGGCGAGGGGCGGGCGAGGAAGACGGCGAACACGAACGCGAGCGCGACCAGCGCCTTCTCGCCGCCGGAGAGCAGCGAGAGGCGGCGGGTGGCCTTGCCGGCCGGCGTGACCTCGATCTCAACGCCATCACCACTGCCTGCGGCGTCATCAATGCCCGCAGCGTCCTCGTCTGCGACTCCGGGCGCTGCGGGGTCGCTGCCACCTTGCTCACTGTCCGTGTCACCCTCACCGCCAAACACCAGGCGGGGGCCGGGCTCGCCGACCAGGCGTAGGCGGCCGCGGCCGCCTGGGAATAGGTGCTCGATCAGCTCCTCGAAGTTACGCTCGGTCGCCTCGAAGGTCTCCTCGAAAGCCGCCCGGATCTTGCGGTCGGTGTCGCGGATCAGGCCCTGGAGCTCGGCCAGCGCCGATTCCAGGTCCTCCCGCTGCTCCTCGAGCTCGCCGACGTGGGCGAGGGCGTCGGCGTACTCCTGCTCGGCGAGCGGGTTCACCGGGCCCAGCGCCTCGCGGCGCCGCACCAGGCGCTCGAGCTTTCGCTCGATCTGATCGCGCTCCTCTTCGCTCAGGGCATCGCCGCCGGGCTCGATCTCGTGACCGAGGGCCTGGGCGATCCGCTGAAGCTCAGCCGCCGCTTCGTCCCGCCGATCGCGCAGGTGCGTCGCGCGGACCTCGGACTCGGTCACCGACTCACCCATCGCGTGCAACCTGGACTGGAGCTCCGCCTCCGCCTGAGAGCAGGCCCGGAGCTGCGCCGTCACATCGTCGGCGTCGTGCTGGTCGAGCATGTGGCGCTCGAGTCCTTCGGCGCGTTCGCCGACCGCGGACCGCGCCTCGGCCATCGCCTCGAGGAGCCTGTCGAGCCGTTCCAAGAGCCCGGTCGCCGCCGAGATGCGGCTCTCCAGCGAGTCCTGTCGGCGCCGCCCCAGCAGCTCCTCGACCCGGCGTGCGGCGCGCGCCGCGCGCTCGGATGCCTCCCGGACCCGCGCCACCTCGGCTCCTCGCACACTCCCGCTGTCCGCCCCCCGAGCCCGCTCCAGGGCCTCGTCGGCCGTCTTCAGCGCCGAGGAGATCCGCTCCAGCCCGGAGGCCACGGGGTCGTCGCCCGCATCGCCGTCGCTTGGCTGGGGCTCGTCGGCGAGCGCGCCCAGCGCGGCCCGATGCCGCCCCAGCTCGCTCGCGAGCTCAGCGTGCCGGACGGACAGCGCCTCGGCGCGGACGCTGAGCCTTTCGTGGGCGGCCCGGAGGGCTGTCAGCCGACCCCAGAGCTCGGTCCGCTCTCGATCGCGCTCTGCGAGACGCTCCTCGATCTCCGTACGGCGACGATTGACCTTCGCCTGCTCCGCCGCGACGCTCTGGCGCGCCTCGCGGGCCTTGGCGGCATCGCGCTCGGCGCCATCGAGCTCGCTCGAGTGCGCGCGGAGCTCGTCCGCCAGCAGCCTCGCGCGGAGCTCGCCGGTCTCCCGCTCGAGCCGGGCCTGTATGTCCGCCGCATGCGCCTGGCGCTTCAGCGGTCTGAGCCGGCTGCGTGCCTCGCGCTCCACGTCGAGCGCCCGGTCGAGGTTCTCCTGGGTGCGCTCGAGCTTCAGCTGGGCACGCCGGCGACGCTTGCGGTGCTTGCCCAGCCCGGCCGCCTCCTCCACCAGCAGCCGGCGATCGCGGGGCTTTGAGTGGACTATCTCGTCCACCCTGCCCTGACTGATCACGGAGTGCATCTCGCGGCCGAGGTTCGCGTCGGCGAGCACCTCGATCACGTCGACGAGCCGGCAGCGCGCGCCGTTCAGCCGGTACTCGCCGTCGCCGTTTCGTTCCAACCGCCGGCTGATCGAAATCTCCGAGAACTCCAATCCCGCCTCAGACCCGGCCGCCCCCGGAGGCGCAGACGAGGAGGCGGCCGGCTTTGATGAGTTTTCGAGCACGACCTCAACCTCGGCGTAGCGGCGCGGCGACTGCTCCTCGCCGCCCGCGAAGATCATGTCCTGCATGGTCTGACCGCGGACAGCGAGCGGGCTCTGCTCGCCGAGGGCCCAGAGCACGGCGTCGGTGATGTTCGACTTGCCGCAGCCGTTCGGGCCCACCACCACGCTGACGCCGGGCGAGAACACGAGCCGGGTGCGCTCGGGGAAGGACTTGAAGCCCTTGATCGTGATCGAGCTCAGGTGCATGGGATCGGCTGCGCGGCCCTAGAAGGCTCGCTGTCGGATCGGACGGTGTTCTGTTTCGTCGCCTCGGGCTTGCTTCCTACTGCCCTCGACGCTCCAGTGCCTCCGCCGCGGCGGCTTGCTCGGCGGTCTTCTTGCTCCGCCCCTCGCCCCTCCCGATCACCTCGGCGTCGCGCATTGCCGCGACCTCGAAGCGGCGGTCGTGGGGAGGGCCCGCCTCCTGGACGACCTCGTAGGTTACGCGGGCTCCTTCGCGGGCGAGAAGCTCCTGGAGGGCGGACTTGAAGTCCAGCAGGGTCTCGGACGCCAGCTCGATCTGCGGAGCGAAGGCCGCCGCGGTCGCCTCGGCGGTCGCCTCGAAACCATGGTGCAGGTAGCAGGCACCGATCAGCGCCTCGCATACCGAGGCCAGGGCACGCTCCGACACCAGCAGCGCCTCCGGGTCGATCCCGCCTTCGGGGTCCGACGGTGCCGCTTCGCGAACCTTCGCCGGCAGGCCGAGCGCCTCCGCGACCTCGACGCAGGCGCGACCGCTCACCGCCTGGCCATGAACCTTGGTCAGCCTGCCGACGTCCGCGCGCTCGAAGCGTCGATACAGGTGCTCGGCCACCGCCAGGCCGAGAACACCGTCGCCAAGGAAGCCAAGGCGACCGTAGGAGTCGGCTCGATGGTCGACCCAGGAGGAGTGAGTGATGGCCTTGCGTCGCAGATCGTCCGGCAACGACTCGATCAGCGCCGCCAGCCGTTCCGAGCCCTCGACCTTGCGCCGCCGGCGCCCACGACCAAGCTCGCGAATCCCCACCGACGCAGCCGCCTTGTGCTAGCCGGCGCCCAGCCGCTGGGCCACGAAGTCCACGGCTTGGCCGACGGTCTCGATCCTCGCCGCCTCCTCCTCGGAAACGCTGACGCCGTAGGTGTCCTCCAGCTCCATCACCAGCTCGTAGAGGTCGAGCGAGTCCGCGTCGAGGTCGTCGCGAAGCTGGGTGGACTCGTCGATCCCATCAAGAGACACCTCGAGCTCGGTCGCCAGGTGCTCCCGCACCTTGGCCAGGACGTCCTGGCGGGTGAGCCCATCGTTGCTCATGCCTGCTTCCTATCACGCTTCACTGTCCGCGATGGCTCGCCCCGCAGCCCGCCGCGGGTCATGCCGGTTCGCCCCAGAAGCTCGGCCGTGCGCTCCACCGCGCTCTCATCCACCGTGCGCGCGGCAAGCCGTACCGCGTTGGCAATGCCCTCTGGCCCGGAGCTGCCGTGTCCAATCACGGCAACCCCTCGCAGGCCGAGCAAAACGGCGCCGCCGGTCGTGTCGGGATCGAGCTGGCGGCGCAAGCCCCGTAGAGAGGGGCGAAGCAGAAGCCCGCCGGCGGCCGCCGCGGGTCCCGAGCGCGCCGCGCCGCGCACCGCTTCGGCAACCGCCTTCGCCGTTCCCTCGATCGTCTTCAGGACGACGTTGCCTGTGAATCCGTCGGTGACGATCACCTCGGCCTTCCCGGCGAGCAAGTCGCGGCCCTCGAGGTTTCCCCTGAAGTCGAGCCCCTCGGCACTGGCGAGCCTGGCGTGTGCCTCTACCACCTCCGCCGAGCCCTTGGTCGCCTCCTCGCCAACTGAAAGCAGCGCAACCCGCGGCTGCGCGACGCCGAGCACTGCCTGGCTGAAGGCGGCTCCCAGGTAGGAGAACTGCACCAGGTCATTGGCCCTGGCAGCATCGTTCGCACCCACGTCCAGCAGCAATGCCGGCGGCCCGGGGCGGCCCGGGACGACGAGCTGGACAGCGAGCCCGGGCCGGCGCACGCCGTGCAGGCGCCGCAGTGCAAACAGAGCGGCGGTCATCGTCGCTCCGGTGGAGCCGGCGCTCGCCATCGCGTCGGAGCGTCCCTCGGCGACGTCCTGGGCGGCGAGGACGACCGAGGCCCGCGGCCTGGAGCGCACCGCGGCAACCGGCTCCTCGGCGTTGGTTATCTCTTCGACGGCGGGCACGAGCTCCGCGCCGTCGATCCGCTCCACACCGGCCAGGGTGGTGGGATCGCCGAACACGCGCAGCCGGATCCCGTCGGCCGCGGCGGCTCGGGCGCCGGCGACGATTGCCTCGGGCCCTCGCTCGGCACCGCGACCGTCGAGGGCAACCGTCGGCACCGAGCTACTCCTGGGCCTCCGCAGCCTCCGTCGGTGCCGCTTCGGCGATCTCGTGCGCGATCACCTCGCGTCCCGCATAGGTCCCGCACACCGGGCAAACTCGATGCGGCAGGCGGGGGCTGTGGCAGCGCGGGCACTCGTTCAGCCGCGGCGCGCTCACCTTGTGCGTGGCGCGGCGCTTGTCGCGGCGCGTGCGCGAGGTTCTCTTCTTCGGAACCGCCATGTGAAGCGGGGATGGTAGCGGCGGGGGTCAGTCCGGCCGCCGACGCCGAGCTCCCAGACCTCGGTAGCCTGCCAGGCGTCACCTGCCGGGCACCCACGTTCCCGGCGGCGCCCCGCGGTCAACCGAAAGGAGCAGCGATGGCAGCCACCCTCCTCGACCTCACCCAGCAGGGAGACGTCGCCACGATCAGCGACGAATCGAAGCTCGACCGGGTGCAGCTGCTCAGCCCACAGCAGCTCTATGAGCTATGGGAGCGCCAGCAGTGGCTCTCGCAGGAGATCGACTTCTCCCAGGACAGAAATGACTGGGCGAACCTCACCGACGAGGAGCGGGAGTGGTTCGTGTGGGGGATGTCGGCGTTCTTCCTCGGCGAGGAGCGGGTCACCACCCAGTTCTCCGGGCTGGTGATGGCCTACGAGGACGAGCAGGAGGAAGCGTTTCTGACCACCCAGCAGGTCGACGAGGCGCGGCATATGCAGTTCTTCGACCGGTTCTACCGCGAGGTCGTGGGAATGGCCGACGCGGACATCTCCGAGCGCCTGGCGAGGGTGCGCGAGAACGTCAACGACGCCTTCGTGAAGCTGTTCGACGAGGCGCTGGTCGAGGCGGAGAAGCGGCTGGTTGCCGACCCCACCAACGTCGAGGCGAAGGTCGACTTCATTACCGCCTACCACATGGTGATCGAGGGAACGCTGGCGCTGACCGGCCAGTGGACCATCACCGACTACTGGGAGAAGACCGGCAGGATGTCCGGCTTCCTGGAGGGCTTCAAGAACGTCGCCCGCGACGAGCATCGCCACGTCGCCTACGGAACCTGGTACCTGAAGCAGGCGTGCGCGGAGAACGGGGCGCTGTCGGACCGCGTGCGCGCCACGCTCCACGAGTTGCTGCCGATCGCCAGCGGCGTGCTGGTGCCACCCGGCCAGGACCCCAACGACTGGGAGCTGCTCGGCTACACGTCCGAGCAGGTGAACAAGTTCGCCTTCACGGCCTTGACCAGGCGCCTCAAAGTGATCGGGGTGCCGCTGGTCGCCGCAGAGCCGGCTGCCGCGTAGCGGCGATCCCCAAAAACGTCAGCACCGAGGGAATGTGCCCAGCGGGAAGCGTCCACGTGGACGAAACTGCAGTTGATCCCGCGATAGAGGGCAAAAAGCAGATCGTGCCGGCGGCCCCCTACCTGACCCTTTTTTGAGCTATTGCAGCTCCCGCAACTTCGCCCAGCGCGGGTCGGGGGCCGCTTCGTGGCGGTGCCGCTCCGGATCGGCGTCGTTGAGCGAGGCGCCGCAGACCGGGCACAGCCCCCTGCAGTCGAGCCGGCAGAGGAGCTGGAGGGGAACCGCGAGGGCCAGCGCGTCGTGGGCCCATGAGCCCAGATCGAGCTCCTCCTCCTCAACGTAGGGGCTGCGAAGCTCCTCGTCCTCGGTCCCCGGTTGATCGACCTCGCGGGCGTCAACCTGGACCGCGACATCGGCATCCTCGAGGCAGCGCATGCACGGACCCGACACGTGGGCCGTGAACCGCATCCGGACCGCGTAACCCGCCGCTGTCCGCGACAGGTCGAGGCGGGTTGGGACGGAGTCGCCCGCCACCGCGTAGCGCTGGCCGCCAAGCTCGAGATGCCCAGGGTCGGCTTCGAGGTCGAGGCGTCGGCCATCGCCGGGCCGCAGGGCGAAACGCCCCAGATCGATGCTGTGATATGCCGCCGCCATTCCCCGAAATCGAGCTTAGCGGTCGAGCGCCGGAACGGAAGGCCCTCAGTGTGAGCACGCAATTCCACATGAATCCCGAGACCTACCTGGACGAGATCCGGGCCGAGATGCCGCGCTACGACGAGCTCCAGGACGAGACAATCGAGGCGATCCCGTTCACTCCCCGCCGGGTGCTCGAGCTCGGGGTGGGCACCGGCGAGACCGCCCGTCGGCTTCGGGCGCGCTACCCGGACGCCGAGCTGACCGGCCTCGACTCACAGCCGGAGATGGTGTTCAAGGCGCGCGAGCTTGGGATCGAGGTGCGCCTGGCACGAATGGAGGACCCGCTGCCCGACGGTCCGTGGGACCTGGTGATCTCGGTGCTCTCCGTCCATCACCTCACCGACGAGCAGAAGCGCGACCTGTTTCGTCGCGTGCGCGAGCAATCCCGCGCGCTGGTCGTGGGAGACGTGGTGATCGCCGAACCGCAGGTGACCCCGCTCGAGGAGGGGGTCGACCTGCCTTCGCGCACCGGGGACCTGGTCGAGTGGTGCGGAGGCGAGATCGTCTGGGAGGCCGGCGACCTGGCGGTGATCCGCGCCTTTTACGAACAAAAGAGCCCGCGCTGAGACGGGCTCTTTCGAGGCCGCCTCGACGATGGCGGCACTCGCCTGTTGCCTGAAGCCTACCGCCGCACCTTACGATCCGCCCGCCCGCGACCGAGAGGATGCGCCCATGTCCAAGCTGCTGTACGAGAAGCGCGACCGGATCGCCCGCCTGACGATCAACAGGCCGGAGGCCCGTAACGCGATCGACCCCGATGTCCACCGGCTGATGGTGGAGGCCTGGGCCGACTTTCGCGACGACGACTCGCTCGACGTCGCGATCCTCACCGGAGAGGGCGAGGCGTTCTGCGCCGGCGCCGACCTGAAGACCTATATCCCACCGATCATCGAGGCGGGCAGCCCCAGTCGGCTGCGCGAGATCGTCGAGCTGGGCCTGAACGGCTTCACCCGCGGCATGCACCGGATTCACAAGCCGATCATCGGCGCGATCAACGGCTGGGCGCTGGCCGGCGGCCTCGAGACGGCGATGGCCTGTGACATTCGGATCGCCTCTGAGCGCGCCATGTTCGGCTCCTTCGAGGCGCGGCGTGGCTTTCACCACGGTGACGGCGGCTTGGTGCGGCTGGTCAACACCTGCGGGGTTGGCGTCGCCATGCAGATGCTGCTGACGGCCGAGCCGATCGACGCCCAGCGCGCCCTGGCGTGCAACATGGTCACCAAGGTCGTCCCGCACGAGAAGCTGATCGAAGAGGCAGAGCTGGTCGCCCAACAGATCCTCCGCAACTCACAGGCCGCCGTTCGCTCGGCGAAGCAGACGATCCTCGACGTGATCGGCCAGCCGCTCGACTTCCAGCTCCGCACCGAAGCCTGGAACGCCTACACCTGCGCGGACCCGGAGGAGACCAAGGTGCTTCTGGAGCGCTTCTACGAGAAGACCGATGCCGGCCGGGCCGGGACGCACCGGACCGAGCTATGAGGCGCGCGCTGGTGACTGGCGGGGCGCGGGGGATCGGTGCCGCGATCACCGAGCGCCTGCGTGCCGACGGGATCGAGGTCGTCACCCTGGACCGCGAAGAGGGGTGCGACCACAGGCTCGACCTTGCCACCGATCCACTGCCCGATTTCGGCGAGGTCGACGTCTGTGTATCCAACGCGGCGATCACCGACACGGTCGCGCCCGCCCACCAGATGACGCCCGAGCAGTGGGCGCGGGACATCGAGGTCAACCTGACCGGCGCCTTCCGGGTGGTTCAGGCCTGCCTGCCCGGGATGCGCGAGCGAAGCTGGGGGCGGATCGTGGTGATCTCCAGCGGCGCCGCCCGCGCCGGACTTCCCGGTCAAGCTGCCTACTCCGCCTCGAAGGCGGGGCTGATCGGGATGATGAAGACGGTCGCGGCGGAGAACGTGCGCCGGGGAATCACCGCGAACGCGGTCCTCCCCGGCTTGGTCGGAACCCAGAAGGTGAAGGCCATGCCCCCCGAGATCGTCGAGCGACTGATCGAGATGCTTCCCTCGCGCCGCATGGCCGCGCCCGAAGAGGTCGCCGCCCTGGTCGCCTTTCTCGCCTCCGAGGAGGCCGGCTACATCACCGGAGAAGCGATCGCGGTCGACGGCGGCGCCGCGCTCAACACCTTCTCGCTGACCCGCGAGCAGCGCTAGGCTCGAGCCGGGCTCGAGTCCCCGTACCGCTCGAAGTGGCGGGCCGGGATGTCGGCTGGGTTCTTGTACCAGTACCAGGTGCAGGGATCGCGGTCGAAGTCCTCCGGCGGGTCGGATGGATATACGGGGTAACCGATCCAGCGGATCGGCAGGACCTCATTCATGAACGCGCAGTGCGTGCAGTAGAGGGGGAAGCCGGCCCGCCCATAGCTCCAGTCGTGCGCGTCGTCGGTCACTCCGAAGCCCTCCGGCCCGTAGCGGCGGTTTCGCCACAGGCGCTGGCCGGAGCCGCATGGATTCATCGTGAAGGTCAGCTTCTCGTCGTCCTCGGCAATTTCGAAGGCACCCGGCTTCGGGCCGACGCCGCTGGTCGAGTGCGCGCGCCAGGTGGCCGCGAGCGCCGCCGCCACCTGGCGACGATCGGTCTTCGCGATCGTCTCGACGGGGCGTCGCCAGCTCCGCTGGAGGCTCCACCGCCAGGCCTCCTCCACCCCGTCGTCACCGAGCTTCTCCTTTACAAACGAGATCAGCCCGGCGACGCCGTCAACGAGCAGGTCGTGCATGAACTGCGACTCGTGCCGCATCTCCTCGCAGAGCCGTTTCGCCTCCTCTGCGTCGCCGCGCTCGAGCGCCTCGATCGCCCTCACCATCGTCGGCCGCGCCATCTCGCGCAGCTCCTCGTCCGAGAACCACCGCTCGCCCATCTCTCACCTCCGTTCGCCGGAGGCGAGCCTATCGGCACCGCGAAGCTCGGTCGCAGCCGGTTGGGTCCCGGCCGCGTGCGCTCGTCCTACCTCTCGCAGCTCCTGAGCTTGTTGTTCCCGGGCCCGCCCCTGCACTTGTCCCTACCGGAATCGCCGTTGAGCCTGTCGTTCCCGGGCCCGCCGCGCAGCGTGTCCCTGCCGTCACCGCCGCACAGACCGTCCTTGCCCCTCTTTCCCTTCAGCGTGTCCCTGCCGCCGAGGCCGAGGATGCCGTCCTTGCCCCCTCCTCCACCGAGCGTGTCCCGGCCGTCCGTGCCGATGCGGTTGACGATCACCCCGCCACACCTGGCCAATTCATAGGCGCCGATGTCCCCCCTGCCCCTGCGCGGCGCGCCACGCTGGTCGTTGCTCTGCTTCTGAGCCTTGGGAACCTTGTTCTTCGCCGGCGACCGTTTGAAGGAGTGCGTCGTCGTCGGGCCACCGTTGTTGCGAAGCGGTTTCAGCCTCGCGTTGATCGGCGCGCCGGCAGAGCCCACCAGGTCGCTTCCGGCCCCGGAGTAGGCGCAGCCGCTCGCGTTGCCGATCAGGTTGAAGCCCAGCGAATCCACGGCGCCTGGCTCGCCGCCGCAATCGGGTCCGGCGTCGCCGGCGGTGTTGCCGGCCAGAAGCGTGCTGTGAATCGCGAATGTGCCCCCGAAACCTCCCGTCAGGACGTGCACCCCACCGCCCACGAGGGCGGCAGAATTCTTGGTGATCGTGGTGCTCCTGAACCGCACCGTCGGGTCATTCTGGATGTGCACGCCGCCGCCGTTCTGGCCCGCGACGTTCCCGCTCACGGTGGTGTTGATGAGATTGGTGACGGAGTCGTTTTGGAGATAGAGAGCTCCACCGTGGAGGTCGGCCCGGTTGCCGTTCAGCGTCGAGTCCCTGATTGTCATCACCGAGTCATTCTGGTTGTAGATCGCGCCGGCGTAGCCACCCGAGGTGTTGCCGCTGAGCGTGCTGCGCCGGATCACGAGCCGAGTGTCGTTGTTGTTGTAGATGCCGGCCGAGAAGCCGTCTGACTCGTTGCGGTTGACGATGGAGTCCACGATCGTCGTCCTGGCGTCGCCGCTGTTAAAGATCGCTCCGCCGAACGCGCTCGTCAGCGTGTTGCGGCTGAGCACGCTGTGGGAGAAAGTCGCCGTCGCGCCGTCGATGTACAACCCCCCGCCAAAGCTCGAGCCGGTGTTGCCTGAGACCGCGGCCCGCGTCAGCGAGAGGTTGGATTCGTTGTCGGCCCGGATCCCGCCGCCGAAGCTGGACGTCGCATTGCCGCCTCCGGTCACGGTGAGGCGGGAGAGCCGGACGGCGACTGTCAAGCCGCCGGTGGTGGGATCGAGATGGAGCACCCGCTCGCCGGTGACGTCGCCACCGCCGTCGATTGCCGTTGCCCCCAGCCCCGCGCCCGTGATCCTGAGGCTCCCGGTGACGTCGAGATCGCCGTTGGCCGCGGCATCCTCGGCGGTGCCGAGAATGCTGAGCTGGTAGGTCCCCGCCCGCAGCGGGATCCGGTCGGAGCCCGTGTTCGCGTTGGCGGCGATGATCGCCTCGCGCAGCGAGCAGTCGCCGGCGCCGCATCCGTCGGGCGCCGGGTCGCCGAAGCGCGTGACGGTGAAGGTATCGCCGAGCGCCGGCGAGGGCGCCGCGAGGGCGCCCACGATGACCATCGCAACCATCCAGTGCCTCCTCCGCATGCCCATCCTCAGCCGACCTTATCCCATCCGCTTTCGCTCAGGACTCGGCTCCCGCCACATCTGCCACAGCGTCGGCCCGCCGGAGGGAAGGTTGAACTCGCCGGTGACCGTGAAACCGTGGCGCTCATACAGCGCGCGGCTGCGCGGGGTGCTCGCCTCCAGGTAGGCGGGCATGCCCTGCGCGTCGAGGGTCTCGAGGGCCGGTCGCATCAGCTTGGAGCCCAGGCCCCTCCCCTGCCACTGCGGGTCGACGCCCATGATCGCCAGGTACCAGTGAGGAGGCTCGGGCGGGTGCCTTCCCTCCATCCGCAGCCGCGCGCGCAGCGCCAGCGCCAGCCGTCGGCCGAACACCCGGACCATCGAGGGCGCCTGTCGTACGGTCACCATCAGCGGCACGCGCCAGGCTTCCGACGGCGCCCAGACCGCCCCGCCGACCAACTCGTCGGTGGTCCAGACGAGCCCGTGCGAGAGGGCGACCGCGCGCAGCTCGGTTTCGTAGAACCGCCTCAGCCGTGGCGGCCGGTCGCTCGCCTGCGGCAGCAGATGTGACCAGCCGGGATCGTCCTGGAAAGCGCGGGCGAGAGAGTGGGCGAGGCGCGGAACGTCCGCGGCTTGCGCCTTGCGGACCGTTAGCCGACCTCGGCCGGCTCTTCCTCGCGTCCGGCGAGGCGATCGCGGCCACGGCGCACCGCGGCGAGGAACTTCTCGAGGTTGACCTCGAGCGTGGACAGGATCTCGTCGGCGTAGTCCTCGGCGCCCAGGCGAATCGAGCGCTCGGTCTCGCGGGCGTCCTCGACGATCTCCTCGGCAGCGCGCTCGGCCTGTTTGTAGACCTCCTCGTCGGAGATCAGGCGCGACTGCTGGTCGCGCGCCTCCTTGACCACGCGCTCCGCCTCCCGCTTCGCCTCGGCGAGCATCTCCTGCCGCTCCTTGACGATCCAGCGCGCCTGCTTGATCTCCTCGGGGATCGTCGCCCGCATCTGGTCGAGCAGGTCGTAGATCTCCTCACGATCCACGCGCACCTGATCGGTGAGCGGGACCGGCCGCGCGTTGTGAATCAGGTCATCGAGCTTGTCGATGAGAACCAGTACGTCCATGAGAATCGTGAAAGCTTACGCGGAGCGGCGGAAACGCGGGCCGACAGTCGTGATTTCGGCGTCGAATTGCAAGCTCCCGCCCGCCGCGCGCGGAGTCACTCTAGCGTCCCAGGCGCTCGACCAGCGCCTGCGCAACGGGCTGCGGGACCAGGTCGGAGACGTCGCCGCCGAAGGTGGCCATCTCCTTGACGCCGGTCGAGGACAGGAAGCTGTAGTCGGTCGAGGCGATGATGTAGACGGACTCGATCTCCGGAGCCAGCTTGCGGTTGAGCTGGTTCATCTCGAACTCGTACTCGAAGTCGGAGATCGCTCGCAGACCCTTGACGATGGCGCGTGCCCCATGCTCTCGGGCGAACTCGACCAGGAGGATGGAGAAGACCTCGACCTCGACGTTGGCTTGGGCCGTGACCGCCTGCTGGAGGAACTCCATCCGCTCCTGCGCACTGAACACCGTCTGCTGCTTGCGGGTCGGCTGGTTGACCACCCCGACGACGACGCGGTCGAACACGTTCGCGGCCCTGGTGATGATGTCGAGGTGCCCGTAGGTGACCGGGTCGTAGGTGCCCGGGCAGATCGCCACGCGCCCGTCAGTCATCGTCCCGCACCCAGGCGGTAGATCCGGATCAGGGTGTCGCCGTAGCGTCGCTCGTCGTCGAGCGGCAGGGACAGGTCGAGCGGGTGTCGCGCGGCGCTCTCGCAGATCAAGCGCGCGCCCTCCGCGAGCCGGGCTGGTATGAGCGAGTCGAGTTCCCCCTCAAGACGGTCGGCGAGTCTATAGGGCGGATCGCAGAAGATCAGGTCGAAGCGCCGCCGGGACCGTCGCAGATAGCGGAGGGCGTCAGAGCGGACGATCTCCGCACGCCGCTCCAAACGGAGCTCGCGCACGTTGCGCCGGGCAAGAGAGACCTCCGTGTCGACCAACGTCAACCGGGCGGCCCCCCGGGAGAGGGCCTCGATGCCGAGCGCTCCGGTGCCGCAGAACAGGTCCAGGGCGCTCGCCCCGCCGACCTCTTCCAGGATCGCGAACAGCGCCTCGCGAACCCGGTCCGCGGTCGGCCGGACCGCCGCCGAGCGGCGCGGCGGCGCCGCGAGGCGGCGTCCCTTGAGCTCCCCGCCGACGACCCTCAAGCGACCCGAGACTTCGTCGGCGGCGCCATGGTCATGCCGGGATGCCCTCGGCCCGCTCGTCGCCGAAGCGCTCCCGGGCGGCCAGGAGCAACGGCCCCAGCTCGGGGGCGTCGAGTGACCCGTACCGGTCCAGCAGCCCGATCAGCTCGCGCCGCGCCTCGGTGAGGAGCGCCACGTCCTCGGGAAGCTCAGCAACCACAAACCGCGGCAGGCCGTGCTGCCGGGTGCCGAGGATCTCGCCCTCGCCGCGCAGCGCCAGGTCGACCTCCGCCAGCTTGAAGCCATCCCGCTCGGTCTCGATCGCTGCCAGACGCCGGCGGGCGAGCTCCGAGCCCGCGTCTGCGAACAGGATGCAGTGCGAGGCATGCTCTCCGCGCCCCACCCGGCCGCGGAGCTGATGGAGCTGGGAGAGGCCGTAGCGCTCCGCTCCCTCCACCAGGATCACGGTCGCGTTGGCGACGTCGATCCCCACCTCGATCACGCTCGTCGCCACCAGCACGGCAGTCTGCCCGGCGGCAAACCGCTCCATGGCGGCCTGCTTGGCGCGTGGCGGCATCTGCCCGTGGAGCAGGCCGACCTCGAAGTCGGCGAACTCGCCAGCCCGCAGGCGGTCGGCCTCCTCCGCCGCGGCCTTGGCCTCGAGCTTCTGAGAGCCCTCCACGAGGGGACAGACGACGTACGCCTGGCGGCCCTCTCGCAGCCGCTCGCGGATGAATTCGTACGCGCCGGCCCGCTTCTCCTCCCCCACCACCCAGGTCTCGACCGGTTTTCGCCCCGCCGGCAGCTCGCGAAGGATGGTGGTATCGAGATCGCCGTAGGCGGTCAGCGACAGGGTTCGCGGGATCGGCGTCGCGGTCATGTGGAGGGCGTGCGGCGCCGCCTCGCGGGGCCCCTTCGCGTCGAGCGCAGCACGCTGGCGGACGCCAAACCGGTGCTGCTCGTCGACGACGCAGACCGCGAGCCGGTCGAAGTCGACGTCGGGCTCGATCAGCGCGTGCGTCCCGACCACCATCCCGAGCTCGCCAGAGGCGAGCCGGCCAAGCGTCTCACGACGCCGCGCCGCCGGCGTCGCACTGGTCACCAGGCTGAACTGGACCGGTTGATCGGCCAGGAGCCGATCCAGGGTCGCGGCATGCTGCTCCGCGAGCGTCTCCGTAGGCGCCATCAGCGCCGCCTGGAAACCTGCCTCGACCGCGCGAAGCATCGCGCACGCCGCGACCACGGTCTTCCCGGATCCCACCTCCCCCATCAGCAGGCGCTGCATTGGCCGCTCCGACGCGAGGTCGGCGTCGATCTGGTCGATCGCGCGCCGTTGATCGCCGGTGAGCTCGAAGGGCAGCGACTCGAGCCAGCGGGCGACCAGCTCGCCAGGGGCGGCCAGGGGGATTGCGGGCCGGCTCGCCTGGCGGCCCTGGCGGCGTGCGGCGAGCGCCGCCTGGTGCAGAAACAGCTCCTCGAAGGCGAGTCGATCCCGGGCCCGCTCGGCCTCGCCGAAACTGTCCGGAAAGTGAGCGACGGCCAGCGCATCGCCGGCGTCCGCCAGGTGCCGGCGGGCGCGAAGCTCCGCCGGCAACGGCTCGAGGGCGTGGCGCGCCAGGGACCGGACCTGCCACGCCCACTCCCGCAGCCGCTGGGCGCGCAGCCCCTCCGAGGCGGGATGGACCGGGACGATGCCCGTCGTGTGGAGACCCGGAGGGGGCGTTTGCCCGCCCGCGGGAGCGTTCCGCGGGGTGCCGTTGCCCGCCGGCAGGAACTCGTGCGCCTCGACCCGAAAGCCGGAGCGGTCGAGCTTTCCGTACGCAAGCAGCCGCGTTCCGGCTTGCAGGCGCTCAACCAGCCAGGCCTGGTTGAACCAAACCGCCTTCGCCGGGCCTGACTCGTCGGCCACGGTCGCCTCGACGATCACCAGGCCGCGGCGGCGAGTCCGTCGCAGGCGCACTGAGCGCACCTCCACCTCGACGGTCGCCTGCTCGCCGATCCGAAGCTCAGACAACCGGCGCGGCGCTGAGAGGTCCCGGTAGTTGTGCGGGACGTGCAGCAGCAGCTCGCCGAGGGTTTCGATCCCGATCTCGGCCGCCGCGGCCGCGAGCCGGGGGCCGGCGCCCCGAAGGGTGGTCAGCGAAGCGCCGAGCACGCTCGGACGGGGCGCCGAGCGAAGCGCTGCCGAGCGAAGGCGCTTGCGGCTCTGCCGCTCATTCGTGGCGAAGGCGGCAGGAGCCGCGGCCTCCGCCGGGCTCTCGGACTCACGAGGAGGCGCCGCCGCCCTGCTCATCACGCCAAGGCTACGGCGGGACGAGGCCGGAACCCGGCTCGCTCACCTGGCGCTGCTCAAGCTCGCGCAGTGGCCAGCTCGGTGTCGCTGACCTGCCCGGTCGGCTTGATGTTCTGGTTGAGGCGGAACAGGTTGGTCGGGTCGTAGCGATCCTTGAGCGCCTGAAGCCGCGCGTAGGTCTCGGGACCGAAGGCGGCGCGAACCCGATCCTCGCCCTCCTCCCCGATGAAGTTGAGGTAGGCGCGGCCCGTCGTGTAGGGCTTCATGCGGGTGCCGGCCTCACGCGTCCAGGCGATGTTGGCGTCGTCGTCTGCCGGATCGAGCCACATCGAGATGATGTGGAGGTTGAATGGAGCATGCCGCTGGCCGAAGGCCATCGCGTCGTCCGGCACCCGTGAGATCGCGCCGCCTCCGGGCAGCACGAGGATCTGGCTGAGCGGCGAAGGCCTCGAGAGATGCAGCTCGCAGATCACGTCGATTGCCTCGTCGGGAAGCTCCGCGAGGAAGTCTGCGGTCCAGTAGTTGCGACGGCCTGGCTGATTGGGAGGGTCGATGAGCTGCTGAACTCCCACGTAGGGCATCGGCTGGACCATGTCCATGGCGGGTGGCCCGAACTCGCGCAGGGGCCGAAGCGCCTCCTCTGCCTCCTCCACCGGGCCCGCGTGGCAGAGCACCATGCCGAGCACCGGCTGGCCGCGCGCCGGTTCGGGGACGAACTCCTCCGGCGGAGCCGAGATCAGGGCGCAGCCCCCACAGACCTCGTCGGGCGCCTCGGCGATCAGGTCGCGGAAGTTGCGAAGCACCGATCCCGCCATCGGCGCCGGGTACATCAGCATCCCGCCCAGCAGCGTGGGCCCGATCGGCTGGAGGTCGAACTCGAACTCGGTGACCACGCCGAAGTTGCCGCCCCCGCCACGGGTTCCCCAGAACAGGTCGGCGTTCTCGGACTCCGAGGCCGTCAGCGTGGCGCCGTCCGCGGTCACGATCTCCACCGAGCGCAGGCTGTCGCAGGTGAGTCCCAGCTTTCGCTCCAGCCAGCCCGAGCCACTTCCGAGGGCGAGGCCACCCACCCCGGTCGTCGAGTTCCGCCCGCCCGTCATCGCCAACCCGTGCTGCTGGGTGGCGGCGTCGATGTCGCGCCAGAGCGCTCCGCCCTGGACCCGGGCAAGGCGCGCGTCGGGATCGACCTCGACCCGGTTCATGGGGCGAAGATCGATGCAGACGCCCCCCTCGCAGACCGCGTGGCCGGTGACGCTGTGGCCGCCGGAATACACGGACAGGGGCAACCCCTCGGAGCGCGCGAAATCGACCGCGGCGGCGACGTCGTCGGCGCTGCCGCAGCGGGCGATGACCGCGGGACGGCGGTCGATCATCCCGTTGAACACCTGGCGCAACTCGTCGTAGCCCTGATCATCGGGGCCAACGAGCTGTCCCTCGAACCGAGCCTGAAGTGGCTCCAGGTTGGTGGCCGTCACGGCTCCCCCTTTCTGACCTTGAATCCGGTCAGACCTTAGCCAACGGCCGCTCAGGCGGTGATCTCGGCCGAGACGCCGCGATGTCGGCCGTACATCTCCCTGACCCATTCGGCGGCGGGGTGGCGGCTGAGCGACTCCCACCACGCCGAGCGTGGCGGTTCCGGGTAGTCGTACTGGAGCTCGGCCGGCCAGGCGACTGGAAAGAGCAGGGCCGCCGCCGCCAGGTCGGCAACGGTAAATCCGTCGCCCACCAGGTATCCGCCAGGACCGACCTCCGCCTGGATCCGGTCCAGGGCAAGCGACACCGTGCGGCGGCCCGCCTCGGCGTCGGCGGGATTGATCCGGTAGCGGCGCTTCGGGTACACCATCGCCACCGGAAGCAGCGCGCGCATCAGGCGGCGGGCGAGCGGCCCTGCTCCGTCATCAGCAAGGCGCTCACGTAGTCGGGATCGTTGCGAAGCTCGTGGAAGGCGGCGCGACGCAGTTCATGACCAGCTTCTTCGTCGAAGAACTCCTCGAGCTCGAGCGCGCGGCGGCGCTCTACCTCCTCGGACGGATACAGTGGGGGATCCGGCCAACGGCGCTCCAGGGCCGCGATGATCCTGGTCGAGTCCACGATTCGCTCTCCGTCCAGGTCCAGCACCGGCACCGTCCCGCGCATCGAGAACCACAACGCCCGAGGGCTGCCCGGGCGCATCGAGTGACGCACGTGGGGAACCCGCTTGTAGTCGAGCGCCCAGCGAGCCTTCTCGTTGAAGTTCGAGAAGTTGTATTGGCAGAGGACCGGCCTGCTACCGGTGGCCATGCACCGCGACTTCGTCGCTGGCCAGAACGGGCCTGCGGTGGCGCCGGAACATCTCCTCTACCCAGCGGCAGCCGGGGCGCTCCGCCAGCGGGGCGCGGAAGCTCTCATAGCCTGCCGGCGACGGCACCATCGGTCCCTCGGGGGGGAAGGCGAGCGGATACAACAGCGCA
>CAVRIF010000003.1:0-75922 GCA_963721215.1 uncultured Actinomycetes bacterium | reverse complement strand
GCAACCAGGGTCTCCTGGGTCGCCGGTTCCCGCTCGGTGACCAAGACGAAGCCCATCGTCAGTGCCCGGGCTACCTCGGCCCCGATCTCCCCCTTGTCCACATACTTGTAGGTCTCCTTGGCGAGGAGGTCCACCATCTCTTCCGCTTCGTCCTCGGGGACGCTGACCAAGTCGTCTCGGCCCTCTACGGGCAGCCACCCCGTTTTGTCACGCCGGAACAGGCCCATGGCGTGAGCGCTTAGATCACGAATCGGGGTGGCCACTTCCTGAATCCTCTACGAAAAGCTGCGCGGACGGTGCAGTGGCCCAACCGCGATCGGTCGCGACGCGGCCCGACCCCGCATTTCCGGGTACTTTGGCTGCAATCGTGGGTGGAGAGCCGCGCACAGCAGAGGGGCATGGCGCGATCGCGGACCAGGCGTCGAGCACGGTGGGCAACACGCCCCTCGTCGTCCTGCGGCGAATGGCGGATGGACTCGGGGCCGAGGTGGTCGCCAAGGTCGAATACCTGAACCCGGGCGGGTCGGTCAAGGACCGGATCGGGGTGGCGATGATCGACGCCGCCGAGCGCGAGGGGCTGATCGAGCCGGGACGTGCGGTGATCGTCGAGCCAACCAGCGGCAACACCGGGATCGCGCTGGCGATGGTCTGCGCAGCCCGCGGCTACGAGCTGGTGCTGACCCTGCCCGAGGGCATGACCCGGGAGCGGACCGCGATGCTCCGCACCTACGGCGCCGAGGTCCATGAGACCCCGTCGCTGGGTGGCATGAACGAGGCGGTGGAGCTCGCGGAGCGCATCGCGAGCGAGCGCGGCGCATTCATGCCCCAGCAGTTCCGAAACCCCGCCAACCCCGAGATCCATCGGCGCACGACCGCCGAGGAGATCTGGCGCGATCTGAAAGGCGAGGTCGACGCGATCGTCTGCGGTGTCGGCACCGGAGGCACGATCACGGGGGTCGGGCAGGTGCTCAAACAGCGGCGCCCCTCGGTTCAGGTGGTCGCCGTCGAGCCCGCCACCTCGGCGGTGCTCTCGGGCGGGCTTCCAGGTCCACACAAGATCCAGGGGATCGGCGCCGGCTTCGTGCCCGAGGTGCTCGACCGGTCGGTGATCGACGAGGTGATCCCAGTCGACGACGAAAGCGCGCTTCGGCGGGCAAGGGAGGCGGCCCGGCAGGAGGGCCTCCTGGTCGGGATCTCTGCCGGGGCTGCGATCGACGCAGCGCTCGAGCTTGCTGCGCGTCCTGTGCTGTCGGGAAAGCGAATCGTGGTCATCGTCCCCGACGGCGGCGAGCGCTACATGTCACTGCCCTTCTTCGCCCCGGAATAACCCCGGCGACTTGGCCCTTTGGACATCCATGTCGTCGGTCACAAGTCGCCGAATAACTCCGCCGGAAGCCTCGCCTCCGGCTACGTTTCCGCGGGCGAGGGCGCGGACCTTACCCGGCAGGCACGTCCGCATCTACCGCGACTTCGTCGCTAGTCCGTACGCTTTAGCTGTGTTCGGGCTCGGCACGCTTCAGCGGGTGGCGAAGGAAATCAGGGCCGACGTCGCCTCGGCCCGCGATCGCGACCCCGCGGCCCGCAGCGTCGGCACGGCCGAGATCCTGATGAACTGGGCCGGGGTGCAGGCGATCCTCGTCCACCGCGCCGCCCACGCGCTGCACGAGTCCGGGGTGCCGCTGGTGCCGCTGGCCCTCTCCTACACGAGCCGTGCGGTGACCGGCGTCGAGATCCATCCGGCCGCGAGAATCGGGGCCGATCTGTTCATCGATCATGGGTCGGGCGTCGTGATCGGCGAGACGGCTGAGATCGGCGACCGGGTGACGCTGTATCAGGGCGTGACCCTGGGCGGCACCGGGTTCGCCCGCGGGAAGCGTCACCCGACCGTGGAGGACGACGTCTCGATCGGCTCCGGCGCCAAGCTGCTGGGCCCGATCACGATTGGTCATTGCGCGAAGGTCGGCGCCAACACCGTTGTGATCCAGGACGTGCCGCCCAACTCCACAGTGGTCGGCAATCCCGGCCACCCGGTCCGGGTCGAGGGTCGCAAGGTCGAGGGACCCGACGCCGACTGGATCCACCTGCCGGACCCGGTCGCCGACGCGATCAAGGGCCTCGCGGAGCGGATCGGCGAGCTGGAGCGACGGATGGGCGAGCTCGACGGAAAGCCGGCCGAAGGCGAGGTGCGCGAGCTGAATCCCAAGCATGGGCCCTCCACAGCGGGCGGTTAGGGGCACCTGACGCGCTCAGAGCGCGCCGCGACCGTAGCTATGCTCGCTTGGTGGCCACCGAGACCGAGCTGAGGCCGATCGAGCCGGGCGCGAGCCAGGCCGAGCGCCTGCTCGCCGAGCTGAACCCGCCGCAGCGCGAAGCGGTCACCCACGGCGAAGGGCCCCTCCTGGTCCTCGCCGGCGCCGGCTCCGGAAAGACGCGGGTACTCACCTACCGGATTGCCTTCCTGCTGGCCACCGGGCAGGCGCAGCCTTCGGAGATCCTCGCGATCACCTTCACGAACAAGGCCGCCGGGGAGATGCGGGAGCGCGTCGAGCAATTGGTCGGCCGCGTCTCGCGGCTCATGTGGGTGATGACCTTCCACTCGGCCTGCGCACGGATCCTCCGCGCCGACGCCCAGCGCCTGGGCTATAGGCGCGCCTTCACGATCTACGACGAGGCCGACTCGCTGCGGATGGTGAAGCGGTGCCTGGGGGAGCTGGACATCGATCCCAAGCGCTTTCCGCCTCGCGCCGTCCGCGCCCAGATCTCGGCGGCCAAGAGCCAGCTGATCGACGCAGATGCCTTCAGTGACGCCCAAGGGTCGTACTTCGAGCGCACCGCGGCCGACGTCTACCGGCTGTACGAGCGGCGGATGCTGGAGGCGAACGCGATGGACTTCGACGACCTCCTGGTGCGGACCGTCAACCTGCTGGAGCTGTTCGAGGACGTCCGCGAGCGCTACCACCGTGCCTTTCGCTGGGTGCTCGTCGACGAGTATCAGGACACGAACCGGGTTCAGTACCGGCTTCTTCAGCTGCTGGGCGAAGAGCACGGAAACCTCTTCGTGGTGGGCGACGATTTTCAGTCGATCTATGGCTTCCGGCACGCCGACATTCGCAACATCCTCGAGTTCGAGCGCGACTTCCCGGACACAACCGTGGTCAAGCTGGAGCAGAACTATCGCTCCACCCAGACGATCCTCGACGCTGCCAACGGGGTCATCGCCAACAACCGCGGCCAGAAGCCCAAGCACCTTTGGACCGACGCAGGACGCGGCGAGCCCGTGACGATCGTGGAGCTCGACGACGAGCACGCCGAGGCGCGCTACGTGGCCTCGGAGGTGGAGCGGCTGGCGGCGGACGAGGGCGTGCCACGCGACGAGATCGCGGTCTTTTACCGCGTCAACGCCCAGAGCCGCGTCCTCGAGGACACGCTGGTGCGTTTCGAGATCCCCTACCAGGTGATCGGGGGCACGAAGTTCTACGAGCGGGCGGAGATCAAGGACGCGATCGCCTACCTGAGCCTGATCGCAAATCCGGCCGATGCGGTCTCGTTCGCGCGGATCGTCAACTCCCCACGCCGCGGGATCGGCCAGACGACCCAGGGGCGGCTGCTGTCGCACGCCAACACCACCGGCCAGGACATCTGGGACGTTTTTTCCCAGCCGGAGCAGGCGCCCGGCCTGGGTGCGGCGGCGTTGAAGGCGGTGCGCCGCTTCGCCGAGGTCATGCGCGGCCTCCGCGAGCGCGACATGGGGGGGCCGGCGCCCCTCGGCGCCACCCCCCGGGGGGGCGGATCGGTGGCGGAGCTGCTCGAGGCCGTGCTCACGGATAGCGGCTACCTCGACGCCCTCCAGGCGGAACGGACGATCGAGGCGGAGGGGCGGGCCGAGAACCTCCAGGAGCTGGTCGGCGTCGCCGGAGAGTTCGACGCCAATCGCGAGCTGGAGGGGGAGAGCGAGGTGGGTCCGTTGGAGGAATTTCTGGCCCAGATCGCCCTCTACACGGACCAGGACTCGCTGAAGGCGGAGGAGAGCCTCTGCACGCTGATGACGCTTCACAACGCCAAGGGCCTCGAGTACGAGGCGGTGTTCATGATCGGCTGCGAGGAGGGGGTCTTTCCGCACATGCGCTCGCTCGAGGAAGGCAACCTCGAGGAGGAGCGCCGCCTGTGCTACGTGGGAGTGACGCGGGCGAAGCAGCGGCTGTGCATGACCTTTGCCCGCCGGCGAAGCCTGCATGGTGGCCGGGGGTACAACCTGCCCTCTCGGTTCCTGCGCGAGATCCCGGAGGAGCTGGTCGAGCGCCAAGGTGCGGCATCGCCGACCGGCTGGGCCGACACGGGCGCCGGGCTTGGCGCACGTGGGCGACCGCAACCGCAGCCAACCTCGCTTGAGTTCAGCGTCGGCGACGACATCGTGCACGCCACCCTCGGCGAGGGCGTGGTCACCGCGGTGGAGCCTGGACCGGTGATCGTGGTTCGCTTCGTGGGCGACGCGACCGAGCGCAAGCTGATGGCGGACTACGCGCCGCTGAAGAAGGTCTGAGGTCTGAGGTCGCGGGTCTGGAGCCAGGCGTGACCGCGACGGTGATAGACGGCAAGGCCGTCGCGGCGGAGGTCCGCGCTCAGGTGGCGGCGGCGGCGAGGGAGTTCGCGGCAGCGAACGGCCGCGTCCCCGGCCTCGCCACCGTGCTCGTGGGCGATGACCCCGCCTCGCACGTCTACGTCACCAACAAGCGCGAGCAAACCGAGGAGGCGGGGATGCGTTCGGTCCACCACGGGCTGGAGGCCTCGGTCTCCCAGGACAGCCTGCTCGCTCTGATCGACGAGCTGAACGCCGAACACGAGGTGGACGGGATCCTGGTCCAGGTACCACTCCCCGACCAGATCGACCAGGACGCCGTGCTTGCCGCGATCGAGCCGGCAAAGGACGTCGACGGGCTCACCGCCGCGAGCGCCGGACTGCTCGCCCAAGGCCGTCCTGGCCTCGTGCCGTGCACGGCGCAGGGCGTCATGGAGCTCCTCCGGCATGCGGGGATCGAGCCGGAGGGGGCCGATGCGGTGGTCGTCGGACGCTCGATCCTGGTCGGCAGGCCACTCGCCAGCCTGCTGCTGAACGCGAACGCTACGGTCACCGTCTGCCACTCGCGAACCCAGGACCTGGCGGGCGTCTGCCGACGCGCCGACATCCTGGTCGCCGCGGTCGGCTCGCCCCGTCTGGTGAAGGCGGACTGGGTGAAGCCGGGCGCCACCGTGATCGACGTCGGCGTAAACCGCACCGATGACGGTCTGGTCGGCGACGTCGACTTCGAGGCGGCCGGCGAGGTGGCCGGCGCGATCACGCCCGTACCGGGCGGTGTCGGCCCCATGACCATCGCGATGCTGCTCCGGAACACGGTCTTGGCCGCTCAGGCCCGGGAGGATCAAACCCCGTCGGGTTGAATGAAGCAGAGTCACCCACCAGAGGAGCCTGAATGGACTTCACCAGACTTACCCAGGGCGAGAAGATCGCCGGTTTATCGGGCATTGCCCTGATCCTGATCATGTTCATCTTCAAGTGGTTCGGCCTGAAGGCCGGCATTGGCGGCTTCACCGCTGAAGGCTCACGCAACGCTTGGGGGTCGTACGGCTTCATAGACATCGTCTTGTTCGTGACGGTTGCGGCCGCGATCGGGCTGGCGCTGATCAGCGCGTCGGAGACCGAAGTGGGCCTCCCGGTCGCCGCCAGCGCGGTGGTCACCGGCCTGGGGGTGCTCTCGGTCGTTCTGATCATCATCAGCATCATCAGCCCGCCCGATTTCGGTCTGGACCTATCGGGCACCGGCGTCGATCAGACTCGCAAGATCGGCGTCTGGCTCGGGCTGATCGCCGCCATTGGCGTCGCATACGGCGGCTGGCGCGCGATGCAGGAAGAGGGAACGTCATTCGGCGAGGAGCCGGATCGCTTCCGCCGGCCGGACGAGGGTGCGGGCGCGGCACCGCCGCCTCCCACTTCGTCTCCTCCGCCTTCGTCCCCTCCGCCGGGCGGGACTCCCTAGTCGCAGTTTCGGGACGCGCGCATCCCGGAAGGACAGGTTGTACGGCGACGGCCGCCTTCGGGCGGCCGTCGCTTGTGCCTAGCTCAGGCGATCGGCGAGCTGGCGGCTGACGCGCGAGGCCATCGCGATGATGGTCATCATCGGGTTGACGCCGATCGAGCTCGGCAGCAGGCTGCCATCGGCCACATACAGGGCATCGGCCCCGTGGACGGCCCCGTCGGTGGAAACGACCCCAACCCGGTGGTCGGCGTCCATTCGCGCCGTGCCCATGGGGTGAAACGCCTCCAGGCGCAGCGCGCCGGCAGCCGGCGGCGAGGCCTCTAGGTCGCCGATCCGGTTCCTCGGGATGGTCGGAACGCCGGCGATCTGCGGGTAGACCTCCCGGGCGCCGGCAGCGTAAAAGAGCTCAGCCGCGCGGGCGATCCCGAAAGTCAGCCGAGAGGCGTCATCCTCCGTAAGGCGGTAGGTGATGCGCAACGACCCGTCGCCCGCCAGTCCCACCCGTCCTGCCGAGCGATCCGAGAGATGGACGCCGGTCGAGGCGATGCGGTCGTAGGTGAGCACTCGCTCGGAGTGCTCCACCCCCGTGCCCGGCAGCCATTGGGCGCCGAAGGCGAGCGGCGTGAAGGTGGCCTCGAGCAGGACGCCGCGGTCCTCCCACTCGTTCACCGCGTAGCTCTGCATCACTCCCTCCCAGCCCCGCACCTCCTCGGCGAAGCGGGCGCCCACCCAGCAGGCGGGATGGATGCGCAGGTTGCGACCCAGCTGCCCGCTCGGCGAGCGGAACCCCGATCGCAGCAAGAGCTCTGGGGTCCCGAAGGCGCCGCCCGCCAGCACGACCGCCCGCCGGGCGCGAAGCTTGAACGGGCGCGCTCTCCCGTTGGCGTGTGCCACGCAGTCGATGCCTGTGGCCTGGCCACGCTCGAAGACCACGCGCCGAGCCTCGACCTGGGCCCGCACCCGCGCCCCGCAGCGACCGCGCGCGGCAGGTATGACACGTGCATCGCCTGCTTGGCGTCGAGGCGGCACCCGGCCGGGCAGGAGCTGCACACGTAGCAGGCGCCGGCGTTGCGCCGCAAGGGCTCGTGGCGGACCCCCAGGGCCTCGGCGCCCTCGCGCAAGAGCTGGCCGTTTCGGCCCATCCGCTCCGGGTCGACGGGTTGCACGTGGAGCATCTCCTCCGCCGCTTCGTATTCGGGGGCCAGATCGGCGGCCCATTCGATCCCGTGCTCGGCGGCCCAGCCGGCGAGCACCTGATCCGGCGCACGGAAGCAGGTTCCCGAGTTGATCACGGTCGTTCCGCCGACGGCCCGGCCGACGGGCGTTGGGATCGCCGGGCGTCCCTCGGCGATCGTCAGGCCGCCGTCGCGGTAGAGCGCGGCGAGCGCGGCGAGCGGCTCGATCCGGATAGGTGCGCCGATCCATGTATTGGCCGGCTTCCAGCACAACGACTTCGAGCCCGGCCTCGGCGAGAATCGTCGCGGTCGACCGCGCCACCGGCGCCCGAGCCCACGATCGCCGACGTCGCACTCCTCGCCGCCGGCGGCCGGGCTCAGCTCGCCGAGGCCCGATCGGAGTCGGCGTCGGGTGCGCCACCGGCGACCTCGCAGCGCATCTCGTAGCCAATCGCCCTCTGCACCCGAGGGTCGTTGCCGTAGCCGAGCCCCGCGAGCACCTTGAGGAACAGCAGCAGGTCGCCGGCGCGCGGCAGGCTCGAGCCCTCGAGATGGCGCAGGAAGTCCTGACGCGCGTCGAGGCTGGCACGGCTGAACCGCCACGGGAAGGGGAGCCATTCGAGGACCCGGAGGGCGAGCTTGACCTGCCTCAGACCGCGCCTGGGCAGGCTCGCAAGGTAACGATTGACGGGCTCCGCGACCTCGATCGCGTCCATGCGATGCGAGTGCGGCAGCCCGCCCGGGCTGGCGGCCGGGGGAAGCGCCCCAAAGCCAGGCGCCATGGCCTCCGCGAAGGCCCGCAGGGTCCGCAGCTCGCTCGGGCTCAGCCCCGGGCGCGTTGGACCTGCGGCTCGGCGGCCCCGGCCCCGGCAGACGCCTTCAGGAGGGAGCGGCGGGCTCTCCGATCCGGCCGGCCACCGACCACAGCAGCAGCGCCACCGCGGCCAGGAAGCCGTCGACGAGGAAGTTGAGCAGGTAGATGAACACGTCCTGGTCGAAGAGGTAGAAGCCGAGTGCGGCGAGAGAGGAAGCCGCTTTGCCCGCTGCGAGCACCAAGAGCAGCGGGCGGTAGCGAAACACGTCGGCCTGGACCACGAGGCAGATGCCGGTGATCACGACCATGTACGCGAAGCCCAGCGCCAGCCAGAACTGCTCGGTGGTCTCCGGCGCCGGGGTGAACTGCCCGAGCGGCAGCCAGTCGCCGAGGTCGGTGATCACTTCCAGGACGCCGTCGGGCGTGACGATGAACAGGACCCCGACGATCGCGAAGCTCGCCGCCAGCAGGCGGAGGTTGAGGACTACGAACCTCTCGGCCCGCTCGCCGCTCATGACGACTTGGTTCGCGCCTCGCCCACAGTCAGTCTCCTTTGTGGGGGCTCGGCCCTCACAGGCGGGGCATCCTTACCCGGCCTAGAATCCGCACCATGATCGATCGGAACAGGTCCTGCACGTGGCCCGGCTGGCTCGGCTCGAGCTGACCGACGAGGAGGTCGACCGGATGTCGGGCGAGCTGACCACGATCCTCGATCACGTCGAGCGGATGAACGAGCTCGACCTGGATCGGGTGGAGCCGACCTCGCACGTGGTCGCGCTGGAGAACGTCCTGCGCGCCGACGAACCGCGACCGAGTTGGCCGCGCGAACAGGTACTGGAGTCGGCGCCCGACCCCGCCGAGGGCGCCTTCCGCGTGCCCTCGCCGCAGGCGTGAGCTCCGACGTCCTCGAGTTGAGCGTCGCCGAGGCGCTGCGGCGGATGGAGGCCGACGAGCTCTCCGCTGGCGAATACTTCGGCGCCTACGCGGAGGCGGCCGCCGAGGACGAGCTCAACGCGTACCTATGGGTGCAAGGCCCGATCGACGATCGACGATCGACCAACGACGACGCGCCATTGCGAGGCGCGCCCATCGCCGTCAAGGACATCTTCTGCACCGAGGGGATCGAGACCACCGCGGGGTCGCGGATCCTGGAGGGCTACCGGCCCCCCTACACGGCCACCGCCGTGCGAAGGCTGGCCGACGCCGGCGCCCGCCTGCTTGGGAAGACGAACATGGACGAGTTCGCGATGGGCTCCTCGAGCGAGAACTCCGGCTACGGCCCGGTGCTCAACCCGTGGGATCGCGAGCGGGTGCCCGGAGGATCGTCGGGAGGCTCGGCGGCAGCCGTCGCCGGCCGGACGGCGCCGTGGGCGATCGGCACCGACACGGGCGGCTCGATTCGCCAGCCGGCCTCGCTCTGCGGGATCGTGGGGCTGAAGCCCACCTACGGCGCCGTTTCCCGGTACGGGATGATCGCCTTCGCGTCGTCGCTCGACCAGTGCGGCCCGCTGACCCGCGACGTCACCGACGCCGCGCTCCTGCTGCGGGCAACCGAAGGGCGCGACGCGTGCGACTCGACCTCGGTCGGGATCGACGGTGGGGTGGAGCTGCCGTCGCGCGAGGGCCTCGAGGGGCTTCGCTTCGGAGTGCCACGGGAGCTGGCCGCGGAGGCCGAAGGGATCGAGGCTGGCGTTTCGGAGGTCTTCGAGCGCACGCTCGGCGTGATCGGGGAGTTGGGCGGCGAGGTGGACGAGTGCGCGCTTCCTCACGCGCCCCAAGGTCTTGCCGCCTACTACGTCCTGGCGCCCGCCGAGGCCTCGGCCAACCTGGCCCGCTATGACGGGGTGCGGTTCGGTCCGCGCGTGGAGGCGGACGGAGACCTGACGGCGATGTATGAGCGCACCCGCGCGCAGGGGTTCGGAGCCGAGGTGAAGCGGCGGATCATGCTCGGCACGTACGCGCTCTCGTCGGGCTACTACGAGGCCTACTACGGGCGCGCACAGCGCGTTCGCACGAAGATCGCTGACGACTTCCGCGCCGCGTTCGAACGCTTCGACTACCTGGTCACGCCGACCTCCCCGACGGTGGCCTTCAGGCTCGGGGAGCGGACCGCAAACCCGCTGGCGATGTACATGTCGGACTTCTGCACGGTGCCGATGTCGCTGGCCGGCATCCCGGCTATCTCGATTCCAGCCGGCCTCGCGCAGCCGGACGGCGGCGGCCCGGAGTTGCCGGTTGGCTTCCAGATCGCCGCCCCCGCGTTCGGCGAGTCGGGCCTGCTCGATGCCGCTTACGCGCTGGAGCGAGCGATCGGTTTCGACGCCAGGCCGCCCGGGGTTGGGTCGTGACCAGGGAGGAGCTGGGCCTCGGATGAGCGTGACGGAGGGATACGAGGCCGTGATCGGGCTCGAGATCCACGTGCAGCTTTCGACGCGGACGAAGATGTTCTGCGGCTGCGAGCTCTCCTTCGGCGACGAACCGAACACGCACACCTGCCCGGTTTGCCTCGGGCACCCAGGCACCTTGCCGGTGGTCAACGAGCAGGCGGTCCGGTACGGGCTGCAGATCGGCCTCGCGCTGGGCTGCGAACCGGCGCGGCACTCGATATTCCACCGCAAGAACTACTTCTATCCCGACCTGCCGAAGGGCTACCAGATCAGCCAGTACGACATCCCGCTGGCGAGCGGCGGCAGACTGGGCGACGTGCGCATCCACCGTGTCCACCTGGAGGAGGACGCCGCCAAGCTGATTCACCTCGGCGAGTCCGGGCGCATTCACGGCTCCGCGACTTCGCTGGTCGATTTCAATCGCGGCGGCACGCCCCTGGTCGAGATCGTCACCGAGCCCGACCTTCGCGGCCCGGCCGAGGCGCGGGAGTGGGCGCAACTCCTGCGAACGACGGTCAAGCAACTCGGTGTCTCCGACGTGAACATGGAGGAGGGAAGCCTGCGCTGCGATGCCAACGTCTCGGTGCGGCGCGCCGGCGCCGAGGAGCTGGGCACGAAGAGCGAGCTCAAGAACATGAACAGCTTTCGCTTCCTCGAGCGGGGAATCGCGGCCGAGCTGGAGCGCCAGGTGGCGCTGCTGGATGCGGGCGAGCAGGTCGAGCAGGAGACCTTCCACTTCGACCCCAGGACGGCGGCGCTGACCCCGCTGCGCTCGAAGGAGTACGCGCACGACTACCGCTACTTCCCCGAGCCCGACCTGGTGCCGCTCGCGCCCACCGAGGAGATGCTGCGCGCGGCCAGCGAGGCGCTCCCCGAGCTGCCGGCCGAGCGGCGCGAGCGCTACCACGCCGAACTTGGCCTGCCCGAGGTGACCGCGCGCCAGCTGGCCTTCGACGCCGAGCTCGCCGATTACTTCGAACGCGCTCTTGACGCTTCGCGCAAGAGCGCGGCTGCGGAGGGCTCCGCGCCCCAGAGGCCCACGACGATCGCCAACTGGGTCACCGGAGAGCTCGTGGGCCGGTTGCGGGAGGCCGGGGACGGTGAGGTGGACCCCGCCAGCTCCAAGGTCTCGCCGGAAGCCCTGGCTGCGCTCGCCGGCATGGTGGAGTCCAAGCAGGTCACGACCGGCGCTGCGCGGCAGGTCCTGGCGACCCTCGTCGCCGAGGGCGGCGATCCGGCCCAGATCGTGGAGCGCGAGGGCCTCGTGCAGATGTCGGACTCCGGCGAGCTGGAGGCGATCGTCGAGCGCGCGATCGAGGCGGAGCCGGGGGCCGCCGAGAAGGTCAGGGCCGGCAACCCGAAGGCGATCGGCCCGATCGTCGGCGCCGTCATGCGGGAGACCAAGGGCCGGGCCGACGGGGGAGAGGTGACACGCTTGATCCGCGAGAAGCTGGCCGCCGGTTAGCGCCGATCAGCACTTGTAACAACTTGTTACAAAGTGGTAGGCTCGGTGCGTGGCCTGGAACGTCGTCATCGCCGGGGGTGGATTCGGGGGCGCGCACGCCGCCCGCCAGCTGGAGCGCCTGCTGCCGAAGCAATCCGCCCGGCTGATGCTGGTCAACGACGTCAACTTCCTGCTCTACACCCCGTTTCTTCCGGAAGCGGCCGCCGGCACCCTGGAGCCGCGTCACGTGGTGACGCCGCTTCGGGAGATGCTGAAGCGCGCCTTCCTGCGGCTCGGCGCCGTGACCGCGCACGATCCGGCGGCGCGCACGGTTCAGATCCGTACCCACGACGGCGAGACAGAGGAGCAGCGCTACGACCAGCTCGTCCTCGCGCTGGGCTCCGTGTCGCGGCTGCTGCCCGTTCCCGGCCTGGAGAACGCAATCGGATTCAAGAGCCTCGCTGACGCGATCTGGCTCCGAAACCATGTGATCGAGACGCTCGAGGCAGCAAACGCGAGCGAGGACCCCGAGCGCCGCGAGGAGCTGCTGACCTACGTCTTCGTGGGGGGCGGCTACGCGGGGCTCGAGGCTCTGGCCGAGCTTCAGGACTTCGCCGCCGACGCGATGGACTCCTACCCGCGGGCACGCCTTCAAGGAATGCGTTGGATCCTGGTCGAGGCCACCGACCGAGTCCTGCCAGAGATCGACCTGAAGCTGGCCGAGTACGCCGCGCGGGAGCTTCGGGGCCGCGGGATCGACATCCGTCTCGGCACGCGCCTCGAATCGGCCGAGCCCGGCGCGGTGACCCTCAGCACCGGCGAGCGGATTCCCACCCGGACGGTGGTCTGGACAACCGGCGTCGCGCCGCACCCCAGCCTCGCAGAGCTCAGCGTGCCGCTGGACGCGAACGGCCGGGTTGTGGTCGACCGGTACATGCGGGTCGAGGGCATGGACGGCGTGTGGGCGATCGGCGATTGCGCCGCCGTCCCCGATCCCTCGGCTGGCCTGGCCAGGCCGTCTCCGCCGACGGCCCAACATGCCATCCGCCAGGGGCGGACGGTGGCCCGAAACGTAGCCGCCGAGCTCGGGGTCGGCAAGGCTGAGCCGTTCGGGTATCGAAACAAGGGGGCCTTCGTCAACCTGGGTCGCTACAAGGCGGTCGGCCGGCTGGGCCGGTTCACATTCTCGGGATTCCCGGCCTGGTGGATGGCGCGCACCTACCACATGAGCCAGATCCCGGGCACTGCACGCAAGATTCGGGCGGTCGTCGACTGGACCGTCGGCCTGCCCTTCCGCCGCGACGTCGCCGAGGTCGGCTCGATCGGACATCCGCGGCCGCTGCGGGCCGAGGAGTACGAGCGCGGCGGAAGTCACCGCCCCGTCTCCTAGTTCACTGTGACCTGCGTCACCTAGTTCGCTTTGACCTGCGAGATGGGGGTTTTCGATCACATGGATCGAAAAGTCCCAAGTCGTCCCCGACACGCAGAAGGTTGGGCCAGAATCCAGGTATGGCCGCGCCGTACCTGATCATCGCCCTGTCGTTCGGCATCGCCACCGGGGTCATCGGGCGCGCCAAGGGCAGCTCGTTCTTCATCTGGCTGATCGTCGGCTCGGTGCTGCCTGTACTCGGCCTGGTCGCCGTGATCCTCTACCGGCCGGAGACCGAGGAGCCCGAGCGCCGCTGCCCACGCTGCGGCAAGGTCCTAAAGCTCTACGTCCAGGTCTGCACCCGCTGCGGCGCCGACCTCTACCTGCCGGACCCATCCGAGAAACCCGAGCTTGGCCCGGGCTAGCGACGAAGTCGCGGTAGCTGCGTGCGGGCCTGCCGGGTCAGGTGGGAGCCCTCGTCCGCCGTAGCCGGAGGCGAGGCTTTCGGCGGGTATGTGCCTACCGCAGCCACGTTCGAACAATCGCGTTCGCGAAGCCGAGCCCGTAGCGGACGACGGCGGGCTTCTTCGAATGGCCGTGCATGCGGCGGGCGACGGTCACCGGCACCTCCTTGGCGGGAATGCCTCGCCTGAGCGCCTCGATCAAGAACTCGGAGGTGTGGAACTGCTCCTGGCGCAGGACGAGCTGGGGGAGGACGTCTGAGCGCACCGCGCGGTAGCCGTTGGAGCAATCGCTCACCCTGGTGCGGGTGATCAGCGAAACCATCCGGTTGAAGAACACGATCCCCAGCTCACGCGCGTAGTGGTTGGGCTCTGCCTTGCCGAGCACGCGTGAGCCGTGCGCCACGGCCACCTCGCCGGAAACGACTGGCTGCACGAGGCGCTCCATCTCGGATGGCAGGTGCTGGCCGTCGGCATCCAGGGTGACGACGATGGTGGCGCCGGAGTCGGCCAGCAGCCGATAGCCCGTTCGCAGCGCTGCGCCGCCTCCGCGGTTGATCACGTGGCGCGCAACCGCGGCGCCATGCTCAGCGGCGATCTCCCCGGTACCGTCCCGGGAGCCGTCGTCGACGACCAGCACCGCTGTTTCGAGTCCGCAGACCTGCTCCGGAATCCGGTCGAGGACGTAGCCGATGCTGTCGGCCTCGTTGTAGGCCGGGACAAGCACCCCGACCTTGTCCCTGAAGCGCTGCGGATGACTGCCGGCCACGAACTGCTCCCAGGCGAGCCCCTCGAGCACCGCGGAGAGCTCGCGGGTGATACGCGATCCCTGAGACAGGGCACGCACCACGAGCGCGAACAGGATCAGGATGGCGATCACCGCGACACCCACGATCCGCGTCCCGTTTTCGCGCTTGAACGAGAAAGCGCCGAGGATCGCGTCGAGAAGCTGCGTGCCCGCGACGAGCGCCAGGCCGAGCGCCACCGCCAGCAGGATCAAGACATCGACGTTGCGCAGCGAGCGGCGCCGCCAGATGGCGAACCCGCCCACAAGCGCGGCGATCACTAACCCTGCGGCGCGCAGCGCCGTGAGCTCGGGGGGAAGGACATCCGCTGCGGGCGTCATGGGCCGCTACAGGATAGGAGCGCGCTCCGCGGTCAAACGCGCGGACGAAGCCGCCTGAGCGGTCCGCTACCCTCGCGCGACATGCGAGTCCTGATCCTGGGCGGTGACGGGTACCTCGGGTGGCCGACGGCGATGCGCCTCGCGGCACGCGGCCACGAGGTTTCCGTCGTCGACAACTTCTCGCGCCGGCGCTGGCACGTGCAGCACTCAACCGGCTCGCTGACCCCGATTCGCTCGCTGGCCGATCGGGTCGAGGCCTGGCACCAGGTGAGCGGCCAGGAAATCGGCACCTACGTGGGATCGATCGAGGACGGCGACTTCCTCGACCGGGTGATCGCCGAGGTTCTGCCCGAGACGATCGTGCACTACGGCGAGCAGCCTTCAGCTCCCTATTCGATGAAGTCCCGCGCGACCGCCGTGGAGACCCAGTACACGAACGTGATCGGGACTCTCGAGCTGCTGTTCTCTATTCGCGACCGGGTGCCCGACTGTCACCTGGTCAAGCTCGGCACCATGGGCGAGTACGGGACGCCGAACATCGACATCGAGGAGGGGTTCATCGAGATCCAGCACAAGGGTCGCCGGGACACGCTTCCGTTCCCGAAGATGCCGGGCTCGCTCTACCACCTGTCGAAGGTCCACGACTCCCACAACATCCACTTCGCCTGCCGGGTCTGGGGCCTGCGCGCCACCGACCTGAATCAGGGAGTCGTCTACGGGATCGAGACCGAGGAATCCGCCCGAGACGAGCGCCTGATCACCCGCTTCGACTACGACGAGTACTTCGGCACCGTGCTCAACCGGTTCTGCGTGCAGGCGGTGATCGGTCACCCGCTCACCGTGTACGGCGAGGGCGGACAGACGCGTGGCTTCCTGAACATCCGCGACACGCTCCAGTGCGTCGAGCTGGCGGTCACCCATCCCGCCGAGCTCGGCGAGTTCCGCGTCTTCAACCAGTTCACGGAGCAGTTCTCGGTCTCCGAGCTGGCCGAGCTCGTGAAGCGGAGCGGCGAGGAGCTCGGCTACGGGGTGGAAGTGCGCAGCTTCCCCAACCCGCGGATCGAGGCCGAGCGCCACTACTACAACGCCACCAACACGAAGCTGATCGACCTCGGGCTTAAGCCCCATCACCTCGGCGAGGAGCTGGTCCGTTCGATGCTGCGGATCATCGAGCGGCACAAGGACCGCGTGATCGAGCGCGCGATCCTGCCCACCACCCGCTGGAAGCCCGGCGAGCTGATGGGCGAGGTAGAGGCCGCCGAGCGGCCTTCCTGAGAACGATGGCGGAATTCCAGTCCGCGAGCGAGTTTCGCGAGGTCATGGACAGGGCCTTCACCCTGATGAGCACCGACCCCCACATGGGGCCGAAGCTCCGCGACGCTCAGGTGCCGCAGCGGTTCGAGTTCCCCGACCAGGACGCCGTGGTGAACATCACCCACGACGAGGAGGGGCGGGCACAACCTGCGCTGGGAGTGGTCGGACGACGTCGCGTGGGAGCCCAAGGTGGTGATGACGATGAGCTCGGAGGTCGCCAACAGGTACTTCCAGGGCAAGGAGAACGTGCCGCTGGCCCTCGCAAGGCGCCGGATAAAGAGCTCCGGTGACATCAAGTCGGCGCTGAAGCTGATTCCGATCACAAAGCCCGTGTTCGCGATGTACCGCGAGATGTTGGAACGCGACTACCCACACCTGCTCGTGTAGGCAACCAGCCGCGTTGTTCTACTGTTCAATGCCATGAGGGCGGCGGACGCACTGTGTGAGGCGCTCAAGGCCGAGGGGGTCGAGCACGTCTTCGGCATCCCCGGCGGCGCCAACCTGCCCACCTACGACGCCCTCTACGACGCCGAGCTGATCCACATCCAGTCGCGCCACGAGCAGGGAGCCGGGCACGCTGCGGAGGGCTACGCGAAGGCCTCCGGCCGGGTCGGCGTCGCGTTCGCCACCTCCGGGCCTGGAGCGACAAACCTGGTCACCGCGATCGCTGACGCGATGATGGACTCGGTGCCGACCGTATTCATCACCGGTCAGGTGCGCACGGATCTGATCGGCACCGACGGTTTCCAGGAGGCCGACGTCACCGGGATCACGCTGCCGGTCGTCAAGCACTCCTTCCTGGTCACCGATCCGCGCCAGATCCCCCAGTACATCCACCAGGCATTTCACATCGCTTCCACCGGGCGCCCCGGCCCGGTGCTCGTCGACGTCCCGCAAGACCTATCGCGCGCCGACATCGAGTACGAGCCGGCGCAGGGAGCGCCCGACCTGCCCGGCTACAAGCCGCCGACCGAGGGCAACATCAAGCAGATTCGGCTCGCGGCCAAGGCGCTCGCCAATGCCCGTCGGCCGGTGATCTACGGCGGTGGCGGGATCGTCAACGCGAACGCCTCCGAGGAGTTTCGCGCCTTCTGCCTCTCCGACCGGCTCCCGGTGACACTCACCGTGATGGGCCTGGGCGCCTTCCCGGCGCCGCACGAGCAGTGGCTTGGGATGCTCGGCATGCACGGCACCCGGACCGCGAACTACGCCATGGACAGCGCCGACCTGATCGTCGCCGTCGGCGCCCGCTTCGATGACCGGATCACCGGCAAGCTCGCCGAGTTCGCCCCGCGGGCCAAGTTCATTCACATCGACATCGACCCTGCCGAGATCTCCAAAAACGTCCCTGCCCACATCCCGATCGTCGGCGACGCCGCCGACGTGCTGCCGAAGTTGACCAGGGAGTACGAGCGCTTGCAACCGGACCCCGAGCGGCTCGACGCGTGGTGGAAGCAGATCGGTGCCTGGCAGGAGGAGCACCCGCTTGGCTACGACGACTCGGAGGACTCGGAGATCAAGCCGCAGCGGATGATCGAGGCCCTCTACAAGGTCACGGAGGGCGACGCGATCATCACCTCCGACGTCGGTCAGCACCAGATGTGGTGTGCGCAGTACTACGACTTCTCGAAGCCGCGTCACTGGATCAACTCGGGCGGCCTGGGCACGATGGGCTTCGGCCTGCCCGCGGCGATCGGCGCCAAGGTGGCGAAGCCGGACGAGACGGTGGTCTGCCTGGCAGGGGATGGCAGCCTGGTGATGGTCTGCCAGGAGTTCGCCACCGCCGCCGTCCACGACATCCCGGTCAAGGTCTTCCTGATGAACAACGGCTACATGGGGATGGTCCGCCAGTGGCAGGAGCTGTTTTGGGACGGTCGCTACAAGTCGGTCGAGATGGGCGACAGCCCCGACTGGGTGAAGCTGGCCGAGGCATTCGGCTGGACCGGGATTCGTTGCACGGACAAGAACGACGTCGAGGACGCGATGCAGACGGCGCTGGAGAAGGACGGCCCCGTGCTGCTCGACGTGCAGGTGACGAAGACGGAGAACTGCTTCCCGATGATCCCCGCCGGCGCGGCCGCGCGGGACATGGTGGGGTAGTCATGGAAGCGGGAACACCGGACCTGATCAAGCTCGAGGACCTCGAGGTCGGCAGCGGCCTCACCGGGCGCAAGCACATCCTCTCGCTGCTGGTCGAGAACAAGCCGGGTGTGCTCGCACGGATCGCCGGGCTGTTCGCGCGTCGCGGATTCAACATCGACACCCTCGCCGTCGGCCCCACCGAGGACCCCGACGTCTCGCGGATCACGCTGACCCTCGACGGCGCCGTGCACCCGATCGATCAGGTCACCAAGCAGCTGCACAAGCTGGTGAACGTGATCAAGATCCGGGACATGGAGCCGGATCAGGCGGTCTCCAGGGAGATGGCGCTGTTCCGCGTTTCGGCGGCGGTCGAGAGCCGCGCCGAGATCATCCAGTTCGCGAACATCTTCAGGGCCAAGGTCGTTGACGTTTCGCGCCGCGCCTTGACCATCGAGGTCACGGGATCGAACGAGAAGATCGACGCTTTCGAGCGCATGGTGAGGCCTCACGGCTTAATCGAGATGGCACGCACCGGCGAAGTCGCAATCACGCGCTCCAGGCCGGACCAGTAGCCTCGCCGTGATCGCGGCGACCGCCGCCCTCGAGTCGCTGGAGGCGCTGCTCGCCGAGGCGGGGGGGAGGCGGCGATTGGTCAGCGTTACGGTGCCGGTTGAGCTTGAGGACCCCAGTGGGGCGGTGTTCGCCTCGCGGCTCGCGGGCGACCGCTGGTTCTGCTGGGAACAGCCCGATCGCGACGGGTTTGCGCTCGGCGCGTTGGGCAGCGCGCACGAGGTCGTCTCCCGCGGCCCCGAGCGCTTCGGCGACCTGGTAGCCGCCTGCGCCGAGGTAACGCGCGGGCGTCTCAGCGACGAGCCGGATCGTCTGCCGGCGGGGGTCGGGCCGGTTTGGGTGGGCGGGTTCGCGTTCGCCCCCGACGGCGGGCGGGCTGCTCACTGGTCCTCGTTCCCACCGGCGCTCATGATCATGCCCGAGCTGGCGCTCCACCGGATCGGCGGCCGCACCCATCTGACTCTGTCTGCGCTGGCCGATCCCGGCGTCGATCCGGCGGCCGTTACGCGGAGGCTGAGCGCCAGGCTGGCCGCGCTGAGCGAGGCGACCCTGCCGCTGGTCGATCCCCATCCGACGAGCGAGGCCCGAATCGCGAGCGTGCTCCCGCCGGGACGGTTCGAGGAATCGGTGGCGCAGGCGCTGGGGCGGATCCGCGCTGGGGAGCTGGAGAAAGTGGTGCTCGCGCGGGAGGTGGTGGTCGAGGCGCCCCAGGCACACGAGCCGGCGGGCATCTACGGTGCGCTCCGGGAGCTGTTTGCGTCCTGCTTCTGCTTCTGCTGCGGCTCGCCCGAGGCCGCCTTCCTCGGCGCCAGTCCGGAGCTGCTTGTGCGCCGTGCCGGGGCGGGGGCGGCGACGGTCGCGCTGGCTGGGTCCACCCGCCGCAGCGCCGACCCCGCGGTAGACGATCACCTCGGCGAGCAGCTCCTGCGCTCCGCCAAGGAGCGTCGCGAACACGGGATCGTCGTCCGGCGGATCGAGCGCACGCTGCGCAACCGGTCGGTGTGGGTCGAGGCCGCGCCCGAGCCGGGCTTGGTCAAGGTGGCCAACATCCAGCACCTGGCGACGCCGCTCCGCGCCCAGCTCTCTGAGCCGCGGTCCGCGGTCGAGCTGGCGGGGCTGCTGCACCCGACGCCGGCCGTGGGCGGCGAACCTCGCCAACGAGCGCTCGCCACGATCGCTGAGCTCGAGCGGCTCGACCGCGGATGGTACGCCGGGCCAGTCGGCTGGATGGACGCCGCCGAGGACGGCGAGTTCTGCGTTGCGATTCGCTCCGCGCTCCTGCGTGACCGCGTGGCCCACCTGTTCGCGGGAAACGGGATAGTCACCGACTCCGATCCCACAGCCGAGCTGGCGGAAACAGAGGTGAAGCTGGAGGCCCTGCTGCCGCTCCTCTCCGGCTAGCGGTCAGCAGGTCAGGCGCCGTGGCGGGCGCCAAGCGCGTCGCCCACCCGCTCCGCGATTCGCCTGTGCAAGCTCCACGTTTCGCCGCCGGTCGACCGTGACCTCGATCAATCGCGGTCCCCTGGCCAGCGGCGTCCGCCAGTCCATCCAGCCGCTCCACGCGCGCGTGAGGCAGGCCGTACACCGCGGCGATCCGCGCCGGGTCGAGCCCCATCGGCGTCCCGAGCAGCGCCTCGAACTCGTCGCGATCGAGTTGTGCGGCCTGCGGCAGGAACTCGAAGATCCCGCCGCCGTCGTTGTTGAGCACCACGATCCGCACCGGGGAGCTCGCATGGCGAGCTGCCGCGAGGCCGTTCATATCGTGGTGGAGGCCGAGGTCGCCCGTGACGATCCAGGTGGGCCGGCCGCTGGCGGCGGCGGCCCCGATTCCCGAGGAGATCAGCCCGTCGATCCCGTTCGCGCCCCGGTTGCAGAGGAATCTCACCTGCGTCGCGGCTGATGGCACGAACGCCTCCTGGTCGCGGATCGGCATCGAGGAGGCCGTGTAGACGAGATCCCCGTCGGCGTACAGGCGCGCGAGCGCAGCGTGCGCTCCCGGCTCCGTCGGCTCCTCCAGCGTGTCCACTTCGGCCTCGATGGCCGCCGCGGCCTGCCGCCCGGCCTCCACCCAGGCAGCTTGCCAGGGCTCCGCGGCATCCGTGAGACGCTCGGCCAGTCCGCTGGCCAAGGATCGCGCCTCGGCCCGCACGATCGTCTCCGCCTGGTTGGAGGGCTCGCTCCAGCCGAACGCCGGATCGACGACGACCTGCCGCAGCTCGGAAAGCGAGCCGAGCCACTGGCGAAGCGCCTTGCTCGTGGGCAGGTCGCCGAACCGGATCACCAGCTCCGGCGCCAGCTCGGAGGGCCGCAGGCGGGCGATCGCCTCGTAGGGCCAAACGACGAGGCGGCGGTCGTGGTCCCCGAGGCGAAGCTGGGAGGTGGGCTCGGCGAGCACGGGATACCCGGCTCGCTCCGCCAAGGCGACCACCGGCTCGGCGAGCCTGGGGTCGAGCTGACGGCCCACGACCACCAGGCCCCGTGGCGACGCCGACACCCGCTCGGCGAGCTCGTCGATCAGTGCCTCGTCGGCCCGCGGCGGGGTCGAGGCGACCGCGGTCAGCGGCCGCTCGCCGCGACCCTCCAGCGCCAGCGGCGAGGTCGCCGTCACGTCCCCGGGGTGGGGCTCCGGTCCCAGCGGGTCGCGCCAGGCTACGTTCAGGTGGACCGGCCCTGGGCGCGGCTCCCCCCGCGCTGCAGCGTAGGCGCGGCAGGCAACGGAGCGGAAGTGGAGCAGGCCTGCGTCGTCGGCCTCGTGGTTGCCGACCTCGCAGAACCACCGCACCGCGGATCCATAGAGCTTCAACTGGTCGATCGTCTGACCGGCGCCGATCCCGCGCAGCTCCGCTGGGCGGTCGGCGGTGAGGACGATTAGCGGGATGCCTGCCTCGTCGGCCTCGCAGACCGCGGGATGCAGGTTGGCCGCAGCGGTGCCCGAGGTGCACAGGACGGCGACCGGCCGGCCGGTCGCCTGGGCGGCGCCGAGCGCGAAGTAGCCGGCGGAGCGCTCGTCGACGATCACGGCCACCTCGATCGCCGGCTGGCGCCACAGGGCGAGGGCCAGGGGGGTGGACCGGGACCCTGGGGCCAGCGCCGCCCCGCGCACCCCGCAGCGGGCCAGCTCCTCGACCAGCGCCGAGGCGAGCGCCGTGTTGCGGTTGGTGGGGTCCACCGCCGCGAACGGTACTCGCGCGCTAGAGCCGGTGGCGCTCCAAAGCCTGCTCGTCGATCTCGACCCCCAGGCCCGGTCCCTCGGGCAGGTGCAGGAAGCCGTCGCGCAGCTCGCACGCGACCGAGGCGATCGTGCCGGCGAAGAGCTCCTGCGTGGCGAGGCCGTGCGCGAGCCCGGGGTCCTCGCGATCGCGGTAGAGCGCCTGGGCGGCGTGTGCCGCGGCCGCGATCCCGACCGGTCCGTCGAGAGCACTGGATAGGTAGACCGGCAGCTCGGCGGCGATCGCGGCCGCCGGGCCGATCCCGCCCACCTTCGCCAGCTTCACGGTGGCGAAACGGCAGGCGTCCGCCTTTGCCGCCCTCTCCGCCTCCTTGGCGCTGGTCACGCTCTCGTCGGCGGCGATCGGGATCGGCGTTGCCGCGGCCACTGCGGCCATCTCCCGCAGCGTCGCGGTGGGCTGCTCGACGAGCTCGATTTCGAGCGGCTCGATCTCGCTCAACACGGCCACTGCCTGGTCCGCGCTCCAGGCGCCGTTGGCGTCCACCCGAAGGCGCGCATCCGTGCCCACCGCCTCGCGCACAGCCCGCGCCCGCTCGCCGTCGTCGCCCAGCCCTAGCTTGAGCTTGAAGGTCTCGAAGCCGCGCTCTCTCCAGGCGTCCGCCTCGGTGGCCACATCGTGCGGCAAGTCGCCGGCGAGGGTCGCGTTGCAGCGGACCGGGGCAGAGGTCTCGCCCCTAAGCATCCGCCACAGCGGCGTCCCCGAGATCCGGCCGGCGAGGTCGAAGAGGGCCGTCTCCACCGCCGCCTTGGCTGGCGGAGGCAGCCGCCGCCCGGCAGCGACGTCGATCATCGCGTCCACCGCGGCGCCGAGCGGCTGCTCCGAGGCCATCGCCCTCACGTCGAGCTTGGCTAGACGTCTGGTGAGGCGCACCAGCGACCGCTCGACCCGCCCGGGCGTTGCGCCGCCGCGGAGCGAGAGTGGCACCGCCTCGCCGAGACCGACGACGCCCGCCTCGGTTCGCAGTCGCAGGAGGACCATATCCCGACGCTCGAGCGTTCCGCTGGCGGTCACGTACGGGCGCTCGAAAGGGAGCGCGTAGGGAATCACCTCGACGGCTGCGATCCGCATCTCGTCAGGCAGCGATCACCAGGCCGGCGGCGAGCAGGGCGCTGAAGGCTGCGAGCAGGGCGCCGGTGCCCGCGAGGGCACCGTTGAGCGACGGCCCGTCTGTCCGCGTCATCACGGCGGCGAGCGGGCGGGGGGCCAGCGGCGCCGAGAGGAGCATCAAGAGCCCCCAGGCGGGCCCGTCCGTCGCCAGCAACGTGATCGGCACCGCCACGAAGGCGGCGGCGATCAGCAGCGCGTACAGACCGCGGGTTCGCTCCCGGCCCAGCCGAACAGCGAGGGTCATCTTTCCCGCTCGCCCGTCGGTCTCGATGTCGCGCACGTTGTTGACGACGAGGATCGCTGTCGCGAGGAAGCCGACGGCGAGCGAGAGGCCGAAGGGAAGCCAGTCGAGCCGCTCGAGCTGGACGTAGTAGGAACCGTTGACGGCGACCAGGCCGAAGAACAGGAACACAAACAGCTCCCCGAGGCCCGCGTAGCCGTACGGACGGGGCCCGCCCGTGTACAGGACTCCCGCGAGGATCGAGGCGGCGCCGACGATCAGGATCACCACGCCGGCGACCGTGGCCAGGTAGATGCCCGCCGCCACCGCGACCGCGAAGGCGACCCAGGTCGCGACGAGCACCCGCCGCGGCGCGACCAGCCCCGAGGAGGTGACCCGAACGGGCCCCAGCCGGTCGGCCGTGTCGGCCCCTCGCCTGGCGTCGGAGTAGTCGTTGGCCAGGTTGGTCCCAATCTGGATGAAGACGCTCCCCACCAGCGCCGCGATGAAGGCGCCGACCCGGATCCCGTCGCTGACCTCGACCGCGGCCGCCGTTCCCACCAGCACCGGAGCGATCGCTGCCGGCAGCGTGCGCGGCCGAGCCGCCATCACCCAGATCCGAAAATTGCCCACCCGCTTACGGACGCTTCGGGAACTTCGAGAAGTCGGGGCGGCGGCCCTCGACGTAGGCGTTTCGCCCCTCTTGCCCCTCCTCGGACATGTAGAAGAGGAGGGTCGCGTCGTGCGAGAGCTGCTGGAGGCCGGTCAGTCCGTCCTCGGCGGCGTTGAAGCTCGCCTTCAGCAGCCGCAGGGCAAGCGGGGAGAGGGCTGACATTTCGCGGCACCAGGCGACGGTCTCGCGCTCCAGCTCCGCCAGCGGGACGACGGTGTTGACGAGCCCCATCTGAAGGGCCTCCTCGGCCGTGTACAGGCGGCAGAGAAACCAGATCTCCTTGGCGCGCTTGACGCCGACATTGCGCGCCAGCAGGGCAGCTCCGAAGCCGCCGTCGAAGCTGCCCACGCGGGGACCGGTTTGGCCGAAGCGGGCATTGTCCGCGGCGATCGTCAGGTCGCAGACCAGGTGCAGGATGTGGCCCCCGCCGACCGCGAAGCCGGCAACCATTGCCACCACCGGCTTCGGTGTGCGCCGGATCTGGACGTGCAGGTCGCCGACGTCGAGGCGACCGACGCCGTGCTGGGCGACCTCGTCGTCCCCGATATAGCCGTCGTCGCCGCGGATCCGCTGGTCCCCGCCCGAGCAGAAGGCGTCCTGGCCGGCGCCGGTGAAGATGATCGCACCGACCTCGAGATCGTCGCGAGCACGCGCGAACGCATCTCGCAGCTCGGCGAGCGTCTGCGGACGGAAGGCGTTTCGCACTTCGGGCCGGTTGATGGAGACCTTGGCGATCCCCTCCGCCTTCTCGTAGAGGATGTCCTCGAACTCGGCCGCCGCGCGCCACTCGATCGGCGCGTAGAGCTCATCGCTTGACGGGGCGTCCTTGTGGGGAATCGGCACGTGAGGGATTATCCCTGGGGATGATCCTGGACAACTGGCTCGCCCAGCGCGCCCAGACATGTCCCGACCGCGTGGCACTGGTCGTCGAAGGGCGCCATCTCACCTACGAGGAGCTGGAGGCCGAGGCCACCGCGGCTGCCCGGCGGCTGGCCGCTCACGGCGTCCGGCTCGGGGCCACTGTGACCCTGGAGCTCCCCGTGGGCGTCGACTACGTGGTCTTCCTTCACGCGCTGATGAAGCTGGGCGCGATCGCCCAGCCGCTGAACACGCGGCTGGCGCCCCCAGAGCGGGAAGCCGAGCTCGAGCGCGCCAGTCCGGTGCTCGTCGTCTCTGAGGCCGGCGATGTGGGTGGTCCCGAGGCGGACCTGCCGCTGCTCGGCGAGCACGATCTCGACGCCGTCCACTGCCGAGTCCTGACCAGCGGCACGTCTGGGGCAGCCCCGCCCGATCGGCCTCACCTACGGAAACCACCTGTGGAGCGCGGTCGGCTCGGCCTTCAACCTCGGTGTCGACCCGTCCGACCGCTGGCTCTGCTGCCTGCCGCTCTATCACGTGGCCGGGCTGGAGATCGTGCTGCGCTCCGTGATCTACGGGACCGCCGCGGTGGTGCACGACGGCTTCGCGGTCGAGAGCGTTGCTGAGGCCCTCGAGCGTGACGGGGTGACGCTGATGTCGGTCGTCACCACGCAGCTCACCCGCCTGCTCGAGGCCGGGGTGGACCTCTCCGGGCCGCGTGCGCATCCTTGTCGGCGGCGGACCGGTGCCGCTCGACGTTCTGGAGGAGGCGATCGGCCGCGACGCCGCCATTGTTCAGACATACGGCCTCACCGAGACCGCCTCGCAGGTGACGACGCTCGCCCCGCAGGAGGCGCGACGCAAGCTCGGCTCGGCCGGGCGGCCCCTGCTCACCACGCACCTGCGGATCCAGGACGGCGAGATCCTGGTCCAGGGGCCCGTGGTCGCGCCAGGGTGCGCGGACGAGGATGGCTGGTTCCACACCGGTGACCTGGGTCGAATCGACGACGAGGGCTTCCTGTACGTCGAGGACCGCCTCGGCGACGTGATCGTAAGCGGCGGCGAGAGCGTGCTGCCCGCCGAGGTCGAGGAAGTCCTGCTCAGCCACCCCGGCGTGGCCGACGCCGCCGCGGTCGGCCGCGCCGACGCCGATTGGCAGGAGGCCGTGGAGGCGGTGGTGGTGCTTCGGGACGGCGCGGCGGTCGACGCCGTCGAGCTCCGCCAGCACTGTGCCCAGTCCCTGGCCGGATACAAGGTCCCCAAGCGCTTCGAGTTCGTCTCGGAGCTGCCGCGCACCGACTCGGGCAAGTTGCTGCGCCAGGCGCTGCGGTGAGTCCCATGGACGCCGTCACCGTCGCTGCCTGGCTTGCGGCCTACGTGGACGCCTGGAAGTCGTACGACCGGGAGGCGATCGGCGCCCTTTTCTCAGACGACGTGAAGTATCGCTACCACCCGTACGACGAACCCGTGGTGGGCCGTCAGGCCGTGGTCGAGTCCTGGCTGGGCGAGGGCGAGCACGAGGATGCGTCGGCCCGCGATGCGCCTGGGACCGTATGAGGCCTCCTACGAGCCGGTCGCAGTGGCGGGCGACGTCGCGGTGGCAACCGGCACCAGCACGTATGTGAAGGAGCCCGGCGGGCCCGTCGACATCGTGTACGACAACTGCTTCGTGATTCGTTTCGATGACGACGGCCGCTGCCGGGAGTTCACCGAGTGGTTCATGAAACGGCCCGACGCATAAAGTCCCGGTGATGAGCGCTGACGACGGGATCTACTACGACGCCGACGCCAACCTGGAGCACCTCCGGGGCAAGACGACCGCGGTCCTCGGCTACGGGTCGCAGGGGCACGCGCACGCGCTCAACCTGAGGGACTCGGGCTGCGAGGTGCTGGTCGGCCTTCGCCCCGGCTCGGCGAGTCGGGCAAAGGCTGAAGGCGAGGGGCTCACCGTGCTCGACGTGGGCGATGCGGCAAGCCGGGGTGACGTGGTGATGATCCTGCTCCCCGATGAGAAGCAGGCCGAGGCCTGGGAGGCGGAGATCCGCGACGGGATCGCGCCCGGGAACCTGCTGATGTTCGCCCACGGATTCTCGATCCACTTCGGCCAGATCGAGCCGCCGGCCGGAGTCGACGTCGGCATGGTCGCCCCCAAGGGCCCGGGCCACCTGGTGCGACGCCAGTTCACCGAGGGCCGTGGCGTCCCCTGCCTCATGGCTGTACACCAGGACGAGACCGGCAACGCCAGGGACCTGGTCCTCGCCTACGCCAGCGGCATCGGCGGTGGCCGCGCCGGCGTGATCGAGACCACCTTCAAGGACGAGTGCGAGACGGACTTGTTCGGGGAGCAGGCGGTCCTTTGCGGTGGCGCGACCGAGCTTGTCCGCGCAGGCTTCGAGACCCTGGTCGAGGCCGGCTACGACCCGCGCCTCGCCTACTTCGAGTGCCTGCACGAGCTGAAGCTGATCGTCGACCTGATGTACGAAAACGGCATCCAGGGCATGCGCGACTCGATCTCCAATACGGCCGAGTACGGCGACATGACCCGCGGCAAGAAGGTGATCACCCCGCAGACGCGAGAGGCGATGCGCAAGCTTCTGGCCGACATCCAATCGGGCGAGTTCGCGAAGGAGTGGATCGCCGAGAACCGTGCCGGCGCCGAGAACTTCCAGCGGCTGCGCGACGAGGCGGCCGGCCATCAGGTGGAGCAGGTCGGCAAGGAGCTTCGCAAGATGATGCCCTGGATCGAGCGCGACTGAGCGTCAGTCGCACGGTTTCTTGGTGGCGACCGCTGCGTCGGGTAGGGTCGCGCGGCTCGTCTACGCCAGAGGAAAGGAAGCCGAAATGGCCGAGGAACTCCAAATCACCGGCACCGATGCAACGGCGAAGGTGCGAAACCCGCTCGGGGTCGCCGTCCTCACGCTGATCACACTCGGCATCTACTACTTCGTTTGGTACTACAAGGTCAACCGCGAGATGTGCGACCTCGGTCGCGCAAAAGGGACCGACGAGCTCGGCGACAGCCCCGGAACGTCGCTGCTCGCGGTCACGCTCGGAGCCTTGATCATCGTTCCGGCTGTGATCTCGATCTACCACACGTTCCAGCGGACTCAGGCGGCCGCCCGACTGACTGGCGTCGAGCCCCTGAACGGTTGGATCGCGCTGCTTCTTTACCTGGTCATCGGGATCGCTTTCCCTGCCTACCTCCAGAGTGGCCTCAACAAGGTCTGGGAGGCGCAAGGCGGCGCGAGCGCGATCGCCGCTGGGCAGCAGCCCGCGGCGGCCGCTCCACAGGCGTCGCCACCGCCGCAAGAGACGCCGCCGCCCACGCAGTAGGTGATGCGGCGTCGCGTGACGCACCGGTGGCCGGCCGCCATCTCGGATACCGCCGGACCGCGTGGGATCATGCGCCCGCTTCGTAACCGAAGGGAGAGGCTATGACCGAAACGCCAGAGCCGTCTGGGACACCGGAGGCGCCGACGGGCCCGCCTGGGGGGACTCAGCCGCCTGCACCGCCCCCGCCTCCGGCATCGGTGGGCCCTGTGGAGCGCTACCCGGTCGAAGTCGACGCTGAGCGCCAAGAGGAGTACAACCGATTCCTGCCACTGGTCAAGTGGCTCCTCGCCATCCCGCACTACTTCGTTCTCTTCTTCCTGTTCATCGGCCTCTTCTTCGCGAAGATCGTCGCGTTCTTCGCGGTCCTGATCACCGGTCGCTATCCCGAGGGCATCTTCAACTTCGTCTGCGGCGTGCTGCGCTGGTCATGGAACGTCACCGCCTACGTCTACCTGCTCACCGACAGGTACCCGCCGTTCGCGCTCGACCAAGATCCGGCGTACCCGGCGCTGCTCGAGATTGCGTATCCGTCCGAGGGCGTCAACCGCTGGCGACCGCTCGTGCACTGGCTGCTGATCATTCCCTACGCGATCGTCGCCGGTGTGCTCACCTACCTGGCCGGAATCGTCGCCTTTATTGGGGTCTTCGTGATCCTCTTCACCAAGAAGCTCCCCGAGGGCATGTTCAAGCTGATCCTGATCCCATACCGGTGGCAGTACCGGGCCAGCGCCTACGCGCTGTTCATGGTCACCAGGTACCCGCCGTTCGAGTGGGACGAGCCCGCAGCTACTCGGCCAACACCTTGATGGCCAGCCGCTTCGGGCGGCGCCCGTCGGCTACTGGGTTGGCGTCACGTCCCTGAACGCCAGATGCCGCTCCCAGCTCGCGTCTACGCGGTCGAGCGCAGCCTTGAACCGACCCACGTTCGCCGCCCCGTCCAGGTAGTAGGCCTTAGCCCCCGACGGTTCGATGATCTTGAACGGGAGCTGGCCGGTCTTGCCCTCGAACTGGTCGAGCAGATCCCGGCCCCGCAGAGTGAGTGGGGTCAACTCGACGATTGCGGGCACCGGGCGTCGATGCTAGCTGGCAGGAGGCCTCGAGCGGGGTCACGCGAAACCCTGTTGGGCCAGTAGGTGCACGCCAGTCTGCCAGGGTGAGGCGCTGGCTGGCCAGGGGGCCGGACTGTGTCCGACGGGGCGTCTACGGTAAAACAGGACCTGACAGCCAGCCGCCACAGGGCAGTGGCGGCAGCGCATGCCAGGGACGGGTGGGGTGGTGCCTGTGTTCAAGTTCCTGATCCTGACAACCGTCGCCTGTTTGGCCATGCTGATCACGCTCACGATCGGTGGCCAGTCCGTGCTTCCCTGGTCCACGGCGGCCGCCACGGTCACCGGCTGCGGGCTCGGCAAGCAGGGCACCGCCGCGAGCGAGACCCTGGAGGGCACGCGGGGCCAGGACCGGATCCAGGCGGGGGGCGGCGGCGACCTGGTCAAGGGCAAGTCCGGCGGCGACTGCCTCCGCGGCGGGGGTGGCGGCGACACCGTCAGGGGCGGCGCAGATCGCGACGACGTCGGGGGAGGCACGGGCGGCGACACCGTCAGGGGCGGTGGCAGCCACGATGTTCTGCACGGAGGCGGCGGCGGCGACACCGTCAGGGGCGGCGCGGGCCCGGATCACCTCAGCGGTGGCCCCGGGCCCGACCGGCTCGTGTCGTGGGAAGGCCGGCGCGACAAGGTGCGCTGCGGCCCGGGGGATGACGTCGCCATAGTCGACCGGCGCGACACGACCGTGGGCTGTGAGCGGACGAGGCCGTTCCGGAGCGGCGACACGGGCGGAGGCGGAAACGGCGGCGGGGGTGGCCATGGAGGGGGTCACGCCGGCGGCTATCCCTCGATAGCCGACGCGCAGGCCGACCGGGACGGCGACTTCGACGCCGGCTGCCAGTTGTTCGGCGGCGAAAGCGGATGGCACACCGACAACATCGGCTCCGACCGGCCGGGCAACGGCGAGATCGTGCGTAGCCTCGTCGGCCAGGGCGCCTGCGCGGCGCATCTCTGGGCCTCGGGCGAGCACCGCACCGAGGTCGCGTTCTCGCAGATCCCGAACCCCGACGTGGTCTACGAGGAGCTGTTCTACGTGCCAGCGGCCTCCGGCCATCTGGGCTTCATGAACCAGCACAAGCAGGACGGCAGCGCGGGAGGCTGCGCGAACGGCGGCATCTCGAACCGCTCGGGCTCCGAACTGGAGGTCACCGTGCGGGCCTCGTGCTCGGCCGACAACGTGAGATATCCGGTGGGCACCTACCCGCGTGGCCGCTGGTTCGCGATCAGGGTCGCGTTCAGGATGGGGAACCAGGGCCAGGTCGCGTTCTGGCTCGATCCAGACGGACCCGGCCCCGATCCATACGCACAGCGCCTCGCCCCGACCACCGCAGACGTCCAGACAGGCGACTCGACCGGAGTCAAGTTCCGCCAAGGCAGCTACGGCGATCAGACCGTCGATTTCTACATTGACGGGTTCCGGCTCGAACTCCGCTGAGGCCCAGTAAACTTCGTCCCATACGGGCCGCTGGCCAGCGGCTTCCGGGGTGCCACAACACAAGGGGGAGTGCGGATGATGGGGAGGACAGGAAGGGCGTCGGTCGTCGTGCTGGCGGCATGCGGGACGCTGATTTGGTCGGCGTCCTCGGCTTCGGCCGCCATTAATGTGACTCCGAGCCTCGTTCGGACGATCGCCACCTCCGCTTACAGTCCTCCAAGCCCCGACCCCGCGGGGATTGCCTACCTGCCGGCCCAGGACAGGCTGCTGATCAGCGACTCCGAGGTCAACGAGATGCCGCTTTTTCAGGGCTTCAATCTGTTCACGGGAACCCGCACGGGCTCCGGCATCGGCAGTGGGAACGTAAATGCCTACTCCCAGGAGCCCTCCGACCTGGGGATCGACACAGCCAACGGCAGGCTCTTCATCGCGGATGACGACAAGGACAGGGTCTTCATCGTTTCCGTGGGGTCCGACGGCGTCTACGGGACAGCCGACGACACCAGGACCAACTTCCGCACGTCGACCTTTGGGAGCGACGATCCCGAAGGGGTTGCCTATGACCCGACGACGAACCACGTGTTCGTCAGCGATGGCCTCGGGGTCGAGATCTACGACGTCAATCCGGTCAACAGCGTGTTCGGCGATGCAAACGACATCGTCACCCACTTCGATCTCGCCCAGTACGGAGCCGGCGACTGTGAGGGCCTGGGAATCAATCCGGCCCTCGGCAGGCTCCTCTGTGTGGATCCCTCAACGCCCGACAACATCTACGAGGTCGGAAAGACTGGCGCCCTGTTTCGCGTCTTGAGCATGGCGGCGATCCCGACCAGTCGCGCGGTGGTGGCGGACGTGACCTTGGCTCCTTCGTCCAATCCGAATGACGATCCGGCCAACATGAACTACTGGATCGTGGACCGGCACCTGGATAACAACGCTTTCCCGGACGAAAACGACGGCCTCCTGTACGAGATGTTCTTGGAGGCGGTGCCCCCGGAGACGACGATCACCTCCGGCCCGGCGGGTGCGACCAACGACCCGACACCGAGCTTCAGCTTTACCTCATCGGAGGGAGGCAGCTTTGAGTGCAAGCTCGACTCGGGCTCCTACGGAGCCTGCAGCTCGCCGCACACGACCGCGAACCTCGCCGACGGCTCGCACACCTTCTACGTGCGCGCCATCGATGCGGCCGGCAACATCGACGCAACGCCGGCCACCCGCGGCTTCACGGTCCGCACCGCCGAGGTCAAGCTCTCGGGCTCGACCCTGGTGGTCACAGCGGCGCTGGGGGCAAAGGACAACCTGGCGATCAGAAGGCCCTCGCCTTCGACCCTGAGGGTGACCGACTTCCCGAGTGGCGCCTACACGGGCTCCGGCGTCCACGCCGGGGCAGGCTGCACGCGAGTCGGCTCCAACGCCGCCGAGTGCTCTGCATCGGGGATCACCTTGATCCAGGTCAGCTCCGCCGACCAGACGGACCAGGTGACCAACTTCGCCCCGCTCAAGAGCCTGCTCAACGGCGGGGGCGCGAATGACCTGCTGACGGGCGGCCCCGCAGCCGACACCCTGATCGGGTCAACGGGCGCCGATCAGCTCAAGGGAATGAACGGAAACGACGAGCTTCGTGCCCGTGACCTCGGCGACGACACGACGATCGACTGCGACGGCGGCAGCGCCTCGGGCACCGCCGACAAGGCCGACCTCGATCTGCTGCCGCAGGATTCCCCAGTGAGCGGCTGTGAGGCGGTGACCCGGCACTAGATGGCCATCTCCGGCTACCGCTTACTTCCCTCGTCAGAGTGACCTAACGCAAGGCTCGTTCGAGCGCGATCGCGGCGCTGATCGGACCCTCGCGTGCTCGGCCGCTGAGGAGCTCGAGGAACACGCGCCACGGACTCGCCACCCTCCCCCTGGCGCGAGATACTGCGCGGGCGATGTCGCAGGAGAACGTCGAGGTCATTGCGAGGCTCGTGGACGCCTGGAATCAAGCGAACGTTGAGGCGATGCTTGCCCTCTTTGACCCCGAGTGCGAGGTCATCTTCCCGCCCGAGGTACCGGAGCCGGGGCCTTTCCACGGCCATGCCGAGCTTCGAGAATGGGCCGAGGGGTTCCTCGCAGCGTGGGAGTCTCATCGGGCGGAGGTCGTGGAGTTGATCGAGGCAGAGCACAGCATCGTGGCGATCCTCCACCTGATCGGGCGAGGCTCGGGCAGCGGGATCGAGATGGACGAGACCGATGCCCACGTCTTTTGGTTCAGCGACAGGAAGGTCACACGTTGGAGGAACTTCACCGACCGCGCCGATGCCCTCGAAGCCGTCGGGCTTTCGGAGTAGGCGATGTCGCAGGAGAACATCGAAGCGCTCAAACGCGCAGTCGACGCGAACAACCGCCGAGACTACGAAGCCCTCTTGGAGGAGTTCGACCCCGATGTCGAGTGGCACGGAATCTTCGGGCTGATGTTCGGCAAAGAGGCCACCGTGGTCAGAGGCCACGAGGGCCTGCTCGGATACGTCCGAGACCTGGATGAGGGGTTCGCCGTACGCGACGTTCAGTGGTCGGAGTTTCGCGACCTTGGTGACCAGATCGTCGCACTGGGCCATGTCCTGGGCCGAGGCAGAGTGAGCGGAATTGAGTTCGACTCGCCCTACGCGGGTCTGGCCGAGTTCAAGGACGGCAAGTGCATCAGGTACAGGGACTACTTCGACCACAAGGAAGCCCTCGAAGCCGCCGGGCTTTCGGAGTAGACGATGTCGCAAGAGAACGTCGAAATCGTGCGCCGCACCGTTGAGGCCATTCTGCGAGGGGAGTGGGAGCAGGCAGCGCAGCTGCTCGATCCTGACGCGGAGGGTCATGGCACAGTCGGCGGGCTCTCCGAAGGGACGGTCGTGCGTGGCGTCACGCAGTTCAGGCAGTCCTTCGAGCAAGAGGACGCCGAGGCCTGGGATGAGCGCCGACTGGAGGCGGAAGAGTTCATGGACGCAGGCGACCGCGTGGTCGTGCTCGTGCGCGAGTTCCGTCGCGGCAGGGGCAGCGGAGTCGAACTCCAGGCCGATACGGCCGTCGTCTTTGAGGTGCGCGATGGACGCGTGGTACGCATCCAGGGCTACATGGATCGTGCCGAGGCCCTCGAAGCCGCTGGTCTCTCGGAGTAGGCGATGTCGCAGGAGGGCCTCAAGATGGCGCGCGGAGTCCCAATCAGTCTCCCTCCACTCAGTGAGAGCGCAATCCAGCGCCGCACCGTCGATGAGCGCTTGTTCGCCCGCGTTCCAGCCCTCTACCGGCTGGTCGTCGAGCGGTTGAACCGACTGTCGCCCGAGTCTCGGGTTCGCCAGGCCCTGCTCCCACGCGTCATACGGCGGGGATATGCGGCAGGTAGCCGCCGAGACTTCGAGTTTCTCCTCCAAAGCCTTGATCCCGAGATCGAATTCCGCCCCAACGGCGGGCTTTGGTCCGCCGACCTTGACAGCGTTCTCCACGGGCATGATGGGTATCGCGAGGCATGGGAAAGGACGCTCGATGTGTTCGATGACCTCCGGCTCGTGCCCGAGGAGGTCCTCGATTTGGGAGACAACTTCCTCCTCGTCACGGTTCAGTACACGGGGCACGGCTCTGGCAGCGGCGTGCCGGTGAGCCAGAGGGTGTTTCAGCTGCTCGAAACCCGGAGCGGCTTGGTGATCAAGATCGAAGACTTCACTGATCGCTCGGAAGCCCTCGAAGCCGCCGGGCTGCGGGAGTAGGCGATGTCGCAGGAGAACGTGGAGATCGTGCGCAGGACGCTTGAGGCCTACATCGGCGACCGCGAAGCGTTCTTCGACTTCATGGCCGAAGACATCGAAATCCGCCCTGATGTTTCCCGCTGGCCCGGGGCAAAGCCGTTTCGCGGCCGGGAGGAGTACAGGCGGTTCAACGCCGACATCGACCAGGACTGGGAGGGCGGCGCTAGGGCAGAGATCAAGGAAGTTCTCCCGGCGGGCGACCGGGTCGTGGCTCGGCTCGACTGGGGGGGCACAGGGCGGACCAGCGGTATCGACCTGCGTTCCAGCCTTAGTGTGATCTTCACCGTCCGAGATGGGCAGATCAGCAAGATCGAATTCTTCTTTGACCATGCAGAGGCCCTCGAAGCCGCCGGGCTTTCGGAGTAGGCGATGTCGCAGGAGAAAGTGGAGGTCCTGCCGGGAGTGCGAACACAGATCGCCGTTTCGAGCGAGGCCAAGCAGCGAACCCTCGGTGAACGGATCCTCGTCCGGTTTCCAGGTATTGCCCGCAGTTTGGCTGCCGGTTGGTCGCGGCTGTCTCCGCGCTCCCGGCTGCGCAGGGCCGTACTCTCGCGCGTCGTGCGCCAGGGAACGAGAGCCTGGAATCGCAGGGACTTCGACTCCGTCTTTCTGCTCATGGACTCGGAAGCCGAGTTCCAATTGCCGGAAAGCCTCGTTGGCGGCTACGTGCTTCCCGACCTGCGCGGGGTCCAACGCGGCCGGGAGGGCTACTTGCGCTATTGGCAGGGAGTGTTTGAGGCGTGGGCGGATCTCAAGTCCGAACCTGAGGAGGCCATCGACTTCGGCGACCGACTGCTCGTGACCAGCCGCATCACGGGGCACGGGAGACAGAGCGGGATTCCCGTTGATCAGCGACTTTTCCAGGTAATCACCTTGCGGCGGGGATTGGTGGTAGAGCAGAACGAGTTCGCCGATCGCGGTGAGGCCCTCGAAGCCGCCGGGCTTTCGGAGTAGGCGATGTCGCAGGAGAACTTGGAGGCGGTTCGCCGATCGTTCGAGGCGTTCAACCGCGGCGACCTTGACGCTGCGTTCGAAGACTTTGCGCCAGATTTCGAGCTCGACTTCACGCGGGCCATCGGTATAGACCGAGGCACCTACAACCTCGCCCAGTTCCGACGCCTCAACGAGAGCTTGGCTGAGCTCTGGGAGTCCAATCGGCTTGTGGCGGATGAACTCATCGATGCCGGGGAGCTTGTGGTGGTGCCCTGGACGAGCCGCCTGCGGGGCCGGGACGGAATCGAGGTGCAGGCTCGCGGCACCTGGCTCTGCACGTTCCGCGACGGGTTGGTCGTGCGGATCTGCCTCTACCAGGAGCGACGAAGCCCTCGAAGCCGCCGGGCTTTCGGAGTAGGCGATGTCCGAGGAGAACGCGGAGATAACGCGGCGGGCACTCGCAGCGTGGAACGCGGGCGACATGGATGCCTTGCGTGAGACGTACGACCCCGACGTCATCATGCGGGCCCCGAAGGGTTGGCCGGAACCGGGGCCGTTCATAGGGCGGGAGGCGGTGATGCGACAGTTCGAGCAGCTGCGCGGGACCTGGGATGCCGATGCCGTGGAAGTGACCAGCTTCGTTGATGCTGGCGACCGAGTTGCGGCGAGGTACATCTGGCATGGCGTCGGCCACGGCCCTGACGCGAATCTGGAGTTGACCTACGTGGCCACGTTCCGGAAGGGCAAAATCTTCGACGTCGAGTTCTTCTGGGATCACGCCGAAGCCCTCGAAGCCGCCGGGCTGCGGGAGTAGGCGATGTCGCAGAAGAACGTGGAGTTGTTCCTGCTCATGATTGATGCGTGGAACCGGCGCGACTTGGAAGCCTTCATCGCGCTCTTCGACCCCGAAGGCGTGTGGTCTCCCGCGTTCGAAAGGATCACGGAGGGACGCACATTTCGCGGCCACGCCGAGATACGTCAGGCTATGGAAGGCTTGGCGGAGTTCTCCGAAGAGAGCCACGCCGAGTTCCCCGAGGTTTACGACCTCGGCGACCAAGTGCTCGTCCTGGGCCGCGTTTGGCTCAGGTTCGCCAGCGGTGTTGAGCAGGATCAGGAGGCTGCGGCCATCGGCACATGGCGCAATGGAAAGTGCGTCGAAGCGCGGGTCTGGCTCACACACGCCGACGCCCTCGAAGCCGCCGGGCTGCGGGAGTGGGCTCTAAACATGTCCGGCTTCTGACGCGCCCGTTTCAAGAGGGCGCTCTCGGGAAACCGCCCCACCGGAGAGGCGGCTCTCCTGGCCGATCTGAGTGGGCGTGGACGAGGAACTCGCTTGGATCGCCGGGCGATGGACCGCCTCTCACTTTTGTGCTTCCCAGGGAAGACGCAAGGGTCAGTACCCGCGCCCAGCGCGAGATACTGCGCGGCGATGTCGCAGGAGAACGTGGAGATTGTTCGCGACGCATTCGATGCCTTCAGCCGGGACGACATAGAGGGCGTGCTGCGGTTCTGCGACGAGAGCATCGTCATCACGCAGCCGCCGGAGTTGCCGGGTGCCTCGCCCCAGCAGCGCGGCCATAGCGGGGTTCTGAAGGCCTTCGAGATTTGGCCAGAGCAGTGGGACGACTACCGCATCGACATCCTCCGGATAACCGACCACGGCGACCAAGTTCTCGTCACCTCCCGAACGAGCGGGCGTGGAAAGCAGAGCGGGGTCGAGGTCGCAGATGGACTTCTCGTATGTCTTCAGCGTCCGGGACGGGAAGATCGTCGAGTTGAAGATCTTCATGCGCGAGGAACAGGCCCTCGAAGCCGCCGGGCTCTCGGAGTAGACGATGTCGCAGGAGAACGTGGAGATCGTGCGGCGGCTTTACGCGGCTGCGGCCCGACGGGATAACGAGGCGGTCTATGCGCTCTATGGCCCCGACATCGTGTGGGACGCGTCCCGTACCGAGCGAGGCGGGATGGCCGGTCGAATTGTCCGTGGGCATGCGGCTCTTCAGAAGTGGCTCCGCGAGTGGTACGGAGCTTGGGAGAACATCCAAGACGAGCTTGAAGAACTGATCGATGCTGACCATGAGGTCATTTCCGTAATGACTCAGCACGGAAGCGGACGCGGGAGCGGAGTCGAGGTCGCGGATCGCCTCGCGACCATCTGGACCATCTGTGATGGCCGAATCATCCGGGCGACGTGGTTCCCGACCCGGGCACAAGCCCTCCAAGCCGCCGGGCTTTCGGAGTAGGCGATGTCGCAGGAGAACGTCATGCGCGGAGTCCGATACCCCCTCTCGCTTCCGAGCGGGGGAGCGGCCCAGCGCCGAAGTCCTGACGAGCGATTCTTCGTACGTTTTCCCGCCCCGTACCGCCTCATCGCGAAGGCGTGGATGCGGCTTGCGCCCGAGGCTCGGTTTCGGCGGTTGATCCTCAGGCGGATATTCCAGCGTGGCCTGGCGGCTGTCAATCGCCGCGACTTCGAGGTTCTGTTCCTCGCCATTGATCCCGAGATCGAGCACCACCCTGCCGCTGACGTATTGCCCCCAGGCATGGATGATGTTTCTCATGGCCACGACGGCTACGAGAGGGTGTGGCGACAGATGATCGACTCCTTCGAGGACTTCCACGGGGAGCCACAGGAGGTCATCGACCTGGGTGACCAGCTCCTCGCCACGATCGAGTACCAGGGACACGGGTCGGGCAGCGGCGTGCCGGTGAACATCCCCCTGTTTCAGCTCTTCAGGCTGCAACGGGGTCTCGTGGTCTGGCAGAAGGACTTCACTGATCGCTCGGAAGCCCTCGAAGCCGCCGGGCTGCGGGAGTAGGGCGCTCACCACTCCCCGCCGCCTCGCAGCTTGGTGTTCTGGAACAGCGTGAGGCAGGGGGGCCTCAGATTGTGGCCGAAAGCAGTCGGACCAGTGAGCCGCTGGGAGGCGTATTTCTGGTGGGCGTGCTCATGAAACGCTGGGGGCTCACCGACCATCAGATTGCGGCTCGCCTCCGCGTGAAGCGCGACACCCTCCGCAGGCAGGGGGTATTTAGACGCGCCGCTGAGCTTGACCAGGCACAACCCCGTCGCGGGTTGGTACGCGCCCCGGTCGTCGTAGCCGTGGAGAGCGAGGATCGGCCGCGCCTTGATGAGATCTGGTACGACGATCGCCTGAGAGAGTTCTTGCCGGAATCCGTCCAACACGCTGAGGCCGAGGTCGCTGCGCGTACCCAGCCATGCCCCGACACTGGCTCTTCGGCTGTATAAGCCGCGTCATGAGGGGGATGCTCACCGCACCTGGCCCGGTAATGGCCTAAACGTTCCGCGGAGCGCTCGTAAAGCGACTACCTTTGTCCCGAGATGGAGGGCGCGGAGCATTCTTCAAGAGAACTAACGGTCTCAGTCAAGGTGCCGTGCCAAGAGTGCGGGGGTCTGGGCTACATCCAGAGGGTAAAAGCGGGCCATGTCGTCGCCGACAAGACGAAGAAGTGCCGTACCTGCCGCGGTAGGGGTCTCATCCCGGATGACCTGCCTATCTCTCAGTTGCGAGAGCTACTCAAATGACTTTCGCTAGCCGTTTCGCTAGACGCTCCTAGTTCGCGAATCGCGATCCAGCATGTGACTCCACTCGGGCGGCGCCTCCAAATCCGCCTACCCCTCCCTTCGGATGATCTCGGACAATCCAGCGCCCATGACCTTCGACGAGGCTCTCGCCGCACTGCTCGCGCTGGTGGGTGAGCGCGTGGAGGTCCACGTCATGGACGCCGGGGAGACCCCACATCTCGTGGCGACGTTCGGCGGCAGGCCTCCACGCCGGCTACTCGATGACCGAGGGCGAGCCGAGCGACACGGAAGCTATCTCCGTCCGCTTCGACGCGGGCGAGGAGACGGCGGCGATCAGACTACCGCGAGGTCTTCGAGAACGGGATCGCTCATGAGGACGGAGCGATCACGCTCCAGCTGGGCGGCGTGGAGTTCGTGATCGCCGACGCGAGTGATGGATACTGCGTTGGCGAGGTCGCAGGAGCGCGACGACACTTTCAACGAAGGAGGAAAGAGTTGATCCTGTCCACGGTCAAGATCGAGGATTTCGACCGCTTCTGGAACGCGTTCTCGACCAAGGGCGCTGAGAAGCGAAGGCAGTACGGCAGCAAGGGCTCGCGCGTTTTCCGCGATCCGAATGACGGCAGCCGCGTCTGGGTGGTCTTCGACTGGGACGAGGAGGGCTATGGGAACTTGCTGTCCGACCCTGACATGCCGGCGATCTTCCAGGAGGCCGGGCTCCAGGGTAGGCCCGAGAAGGCGGAGCTCGCCCAGGAGCTCGACGCCTAGGAGCTCAAGGCCCGCCCCTAGGACTCCGCCCGCCCCCCTGCGGGCAATCACCGCGTGCGCGAAAGGCCACCTCGACGGTCCACAGAGCGCCGATGCGGGTCCCCCGGCACCCCCGGTCGAGTGTGCGAACCTGCACAGATCTGGCTAGCTGGCACCGAATAGGCTCGCCCCAACTCGGTCTATCTAGGGAGAAGCCATGCACCGCATCCTTCGCCGTCTTTCGATCCCGATTGCCTCCATCTGCCTCTTCGCCGCCGGAACCTTGGGTGTCGGATGTGGCGGCGATAACTCGGACGATAGCTCGACTGTCGACGTCACTGCGACCGACTTCGCCTACGAAATGCCGGAAGAGATCACCGGTGGCCTTGTGACGATGAACCTGGTCAACGAAGGCGCTGAACCGCACGAATATGCCCTCGTTCAAAGCGACGCTCAACACAGCGCTGATGAGCTGACTGCCGCTATTGACGAGACGGTGAGGCGTGGAGGCGAGCCACCGAAGTGGGTCGAGGATGTCGGAAGCTACGGCGTGCAGACGACGGGCGTGAGCAGCTCGGTGACGCGCGAGTTCGAGCCCGGAAACTACGCCTTCGTCTGTTTCATCCCTGGCCCTGGGAACAACGAGAACCATCTCGAGCTCGGCATGCGGCGGGGTTTCACGGTCAGTGGTGACAGTGGCGCGGCGCCGGATTCCGATGGCGTGGTCACCGCGACGAAGGACGGGTTCGAGGTCCCGGAAGTGCCCGCCGGTGAGCCGACCTTGGAAGTCCGAAACGACGGTGCCGACCCGTTTGACTTCGCGCTGGTGCGCTTCAATCCCGGCCAGGACGTCGCCGATGTCGAGAAGTGGTTCGAGGAAGGCTTGCAGGGAGAGGCTCCGGCTACCCTCTACGGCGGTGCCGGCTTCGCTCAGGACGAGTCCGTGTTCTTCAGCACGGAGTTTGAGTCGGGGGCGACGTATGAGTTGATCAATCCCCAAGCCGCAGCCCGCCAGAAGTTCACGGTCGAATAGACCAGCTACACCGCGCTGGTCCACGACATCGGTCCCGGTTGCGTGCTGGCGCGAGATACTGCGCGGGCGATGTCGGAGGAGAACGTGGACACGGTCCGGCGCGCCTTCGAGGAGTTCTCGCGCGGGGGCTGGGAGCCGCTGATGGGCACCTACTGGCCGCCAGACGTCGTCTGGGACATGACTCCCACGGGAATCCCAGGTCTTGGCACCTATCAGGGCTACGACGAACTCAGGACGTTCTTCGAGGATTGGTTCGGCACATTCCCATTCGAGGAATGGGAGCAGGAGCTGGAGGAGGTGATGACTGCGGCGACCAGGTCGTCGCGCTGACTCGGCAGCACGGCCACGGCTCGGCCAGCGGAGCCGTTGCAGAACTCGAATACGCCCAGATCATCACTGTGGCCGAGGGCCGAATAGTGAGAACTGAGGTCTATCTGGACCGCGAGCGAGCCCTCGAAGCCGCCGGGCTCTCGGAGTAGGCGATGTCGCAGGAGAACGTGGAGATCGTGCGGCGCGGCCACGAGGCCTTTGAGCGAGGCGACCTGACGACTGCGCTCGAGGCGTTCGACCCCGAAGTGACCTGCTACACGGCTGCTCCGCTTCCGGACCCGGAGGAGTACCACGGCACGGAAGGGTTTCTCCAGTGGTTTGGGCGCTGGACCGAAGGCTTCGAGGACTACGTCCAGCACGCGGAGGAGTACATCGAGGCGGGGGACCATGTCATCGCCCAGGTCTATCAACGCGGAAAAGGCGACCAAAGCGGCGTTCCGGTCGAAGGTCGCTACTGGTTCCTCCACACGTTGCGAGATGGGAAGGTCGTACGAATGGGAGTCCATGCGACCCAAGATCAGGCCCTCGAAGCCGCCGGGCTGCGGGAGTAGGCGATGTCGCAGGGCACTAACGTTCCTGCACGATGAACCCGCAGGAAATGAAGCGTCTCTTCGAACAGCATCGCGACGCGGAAGCTGCTCGCGACTATGACGCGATCCTTGCCACGTTCGTGGAGGACTGCTTTCTCGACACGCATCCTCTCGGTCTGCGCAGCGAGGGACGCGAGGCGGTGAGGAGAGCTTACGAGGGCTACTTCACCGCCTTTCCCGACCTTGCACCTGACGACGAGGCGAGTGCCTTCGGAGACGACTTCATGGTCGTCTGGGGCACGCTCGAAGGCAGCAGCGGCGGAGAGTGGATGGGTGTGCCTCCGTCGGGACGCAGATTTTCTGTTCCGTTTGCGAATGTCACTCCGTTCCGCAACGGGCGGATGGTGGGCGAGAGCATCTACTTCGATCTGGCCACTCTTTGCGAGCAGACCGGACTGCCGCTCGACAAAGTCCGGGCGGGCGCAAAGGTACGGGCCGAGGCGTTGCGCTCGGCGAGCGCATAGCCAGCCCTCGAAGCCGCCGGGCCTTCGGAGTAGGCGATGTCGAGAGCGAAGGGTTGAGCCATGGTCGTGAAGCCAAAGCCGTCCTGCCAGCATTGCGGTGCCGCCCGGACACGCTCCTGGACGCGCTGTCCGCGCTGCGGCAAGCGTTCGTGGACCTGGCTCCTGGCTGGGTGGGGTCTCCGTCACTGATCGCTCTTTCGGGCCATCGCGCCGAGGCGAGGGAAGCCGCCGGGCTGCGGGAGTAGGCCATGTCGCAGGAGAAGGAGCGGGCGCGGTGCTCTTGCGCCCCGAACGAAGGAGCGCCCCCGATTCTGGGGACGCTCCGACCAACAGGGTGATGCTTTGCTATGCGGACGCTGAAGCAGCCTCCGGAAGACCCATCGCGAGTTCGGCGTCCACCTCGAAATAGGTGTTTTCGCTTGAGTCGCCAGTGACCGAATCGACATAGCTGCGGACTGCGTCAACCGAGTCGCCGTCCCACAGGCACACGGCTGCCGAGCGGTCGCTGCTCGGGAAGAACTGTCGTGCCTGCACCCCAGATGGCGCGTTCTCGGCGACCTCCTGAGCGTCCGTCGAGAAGAATCGTTCCGGATCGCTGATCCGGTGCTGTACTGCGACTTGCACGGGCTACCACCTCCTCTTTTGAATCGTTCTGCCGAGCCTAAGCGATTTGACGCAGACAGGCAAGCTCGCGAGATACTGCGCGGGCGATGTAACTGTCAGGGCTGGGGGATCGGCTGCCAACTCGGGCTGGCAATCGAATCTGTGACGACCCGCCCACCAGTCCGGTGACGGTCGAAGGTGATGAGCTTGCTATGGCAGGTCATGGTCAAGGCGTCGCAGCTAAACCACGCCGCGGCGATCCGGTGTCCGTTCGGCGAGAAGACGGGCGCTTGGGCGGTATTGGTCATGACTCGCTTTCGGCGTCCGTTGGAGCGCATGAGAATGACGTCGTCGTCGCAGGTATGCGACTGGCAGTTGCTCACGCGGTGAAAGACGATGTGGGACCCGTCAGGGTCAAAGTCAGGGTGATCGAGATTCGGGTTGACGGCGAGCAGGCGCTTGTGGGTGCCGTCTCGGCGCATGACCCAGACCCCTCGCGATGCTTCCTCTCGCGGCGCTCCGGCGAAGACGATCCGCCTGCCGTTGGGCGAGAACGCGGGATCTCTGGCCTCCCGGTCATAGGTCAACCGCACGGGGTCGGTCCCGTCGGTGCGGACGATGACGATGTTGCCCTGTATATCCCAGCCACGCGTCATGACGATGCGAGCGCCGCCAGGGGAGAAGGAGGGCGACGATTCGGGGGTGATCCCGTGGGTGACCTGGCGCTGATGGGTCCCGTCCGCGCGCATCGTCCAGACGTTCTGGTTTTGGCCGTAGTACGCCGATCCCCGGATGAAGGTGACCCTTCGTCCGTCAGCCGACCAGGAGGGTTGGGTATCGCCGATCGCGTTGTCCGTCAGCCGGGTCGGGTCGCCGCCAGCGGGCGGGATCGTGAAGATCTCTCCAACTGAAGGTCTCGAGAAGATTCCCCCAGTTGAGTAGGCGATCAGCCCGTTGGCCCCCGGGAAGGCCCCCCAGGAGGTCCCTGCGGTCGCGAGCAGAGCGAGGACGGCCCCGACTACCGAAAGCAGACCTCCCCTAATCGGCTTCACGGAACCAGTGTAGGACGCTCACAGGTGGGCGCTACAACCGAGCGGTGTAGGGCGCAGGTTGGCCAGCATTCCGCCCCCGTTATTTTCGGTTTTCTTTGTGCGGAGCTACCTGGGGCGTCCTGCGATCTCAGCGCGCTTGAGGCAACCCTCCTCCCCCCGCAAGCGCGAGATACTGCGCGGGCGATGTCGGAGGAGAACGTGGAGGTGTGGCGGGCGCAGATCGAGGCGTTGCGCGCTGGTGCGAGTGGGCAATTCGACAAGGAGGCCGTCATCTCCAAGATGGCCGAACCCTGGGACCCGGAAATCGAACTCGATGCTTCCGAGGTTCCTGGGGTGGGCCTCAGTGGGGTCTACCGGGGAATCGACGCCGTTAAGCAGTGGTGGCGAGAGTGGTTTGCAGCCTGGGAGACGCTCCAATTCGAGTACGAGCTGATCGATGCCGGGGACCGCGCGGTCATGCTGCTCGACCTGCGGATGCGCGGGCGCTCCTCGGGCGTCGAGGTGTCCTTGGGGAAGCACGCGTGGGTCTCCACGTTCAGGGACGGGCTGATGGTCCAATCGAAGGTCTACATGAGCCAATCTGATGCCCTCGAAGCCGCCGGGCTGCGGGAGTAGGTGCGGAGCCTGGGTCCACTGGACGCGGGCCTCCCGCTCGGGTTAGGGTCGGCCCAGTCCAACCGACCAAGGGAGGCACCATGCGCCGCATCCGGCCCCATCTCAGCTACGCGAACGTGATGGCGACCATCGCCGTCTTCATCGCCATCAGCGGTGGCACCGCCGTCGCTCTGGGCGGCGCGAACACCGTGCAGTCGGACGACCTCGGGCCCGGCGCCCAGGTGAAGGCTCCCGACGTGGCCGCTGGGTCGGTCGGCAGTACCTCCTTGCTCTCGCAGCTCGCGCGATCCCGCCTGCCCCCCCATGCGCCACTGATGCGCCAGTGGGCGCCAGCCTCTAGCGGCCCCAAGCGGCCTCGACCCGCTGTCCAGGACGGGTCGAGCGGTTGGCGATCAGGGCGACTATTCGGCTTTGCCGAGAGGGATTCGGCTTCTACTCGCCCAGAATCTTGATGACCAACCGCTTCGCACGGCGGCCATCGAACTCGGTGTAGAAGACCTGCTGCCAGGGCCCGAGGTCGAGTCGTCCGTCGGTGACCGGCACGATCGCCTGGTGGTGGACGAGCAGATTCTTCAGATGGGCGTCGCCGTTGTCCTCGCCGCCACGGTGGTGGCGGTAGTCGCCCGGGTCTGGTGAGAGCTCCCGCGCCACCTCGTTCGCCGGTTCCTGCCAGCTTGGGGGAGCCAGCTTGTCGAGCCATTCCAGCGTGTCAGCGTGGAGGCCCGGCTCGTCGTCGTTCACCCACACGCCGGCGGTGATGTGCATTGCGGAGACGAGCGCCATCCCCTCGGCGATCCCGGCTTCGTCGACCGCTGCCTGGACGTCATCGGTGATCCGCACGAACCTCCGGCGCTCGTCGATCTGGAAAGTCTTGTAGACGGTGTGTGACTTCATCTCGGACCAGGTCCGTGACGCGGCAATCGTGAACGTCAGGCGCTCGGAAGCGGCTGGCCGGCTCCCGGCGGGCCGGTGAAACCTGGGCCCCTGGGGCTCTCTTCGCCCTCCGGGAGCCGCCCGTCGCGGCCCACGTAGCCGTCCTTGCCGCCGACGACCACGTATACGGCGTCCTCGTCGCCGACGTTGCGCACCTTGCGCACGGTCGCGGCGTCAACCCGGGCGGCGGCGCCGGGCTCGAGCGGATGGGCGGTGCCATCGCCGAACTCGATCTCGATCTGGCCGCGATGGCAGAAGTAGAGTTCCTCCTGCTCGTCGTGGAAGTGCCGCCCGGTGTCGTATCCGGGCGGCAGCACGATGGCGTTGACCCCGAAGCCGCTCACCCCGAGCTCCCGGCGGATCTTCCGGAAGCCGTAGCGCTCGCCCATCTGGTCGATATGCCCAACGGCGTAGCCGTCGCCCTCGATCATGCCCTCGCTCATGCTGCCGATCCTACGCGGCTCGGGCCAGCGACGAAGTCGCGGTTTGGCTCTTGGTCCGCATGTCTCCGTATCCTGAGCGAATGGCCGAGGCACCTGACATCTTCGCCAAGCAGTACATGTTGACCGCGGGACCGACGCCGCTACCGCCCCGCGTGTCGCAGGTGATGGCGGAGCCGATCCTCTATCACCGCGCCCCGGCGTTCGTCGAGATCTACGCACGGGTGCTCGAGCGTCTGCCCCTGGTCTTCCAGACGCGAAACGCGGTGCTCTGCTTTGCGGCTACGGGAACCGGTGCGATGGAGTCGGCGGTTGCCAACCTCGTTGCGCCCGGCGATCCCGCTGTTGTTGCTTCCTGCGGCAAGTTCGGCCAGCGCTGGGCAGAGCTCTGCGATGCGTACGGCGCCGACACCCTCCACCTGGAGTTCGAGTGGGGCGAGAAGGTGGACCCGGCGCGGCTGGATCAGGCTCTGGCCGGCCTGGGGCGCCCGGCGCGGGCTGTGTTCACCACCCAGTCGGAGACCTCGACTGGCGTCATGAATGACATCCGGGCGCTCAATGAGCTGACGAAGGCGCACGGCTCGGTGCTATGTGTCGACGCCGTGTCCGGGCTCGGCGCGGTGAATCTGCCACAGGACCAGTGGGGGGTGGACGTCGTCGTGGCAGGCTCCCAGAAGTCGTTGATGTGCCCGCCCGGACTGGGATTCGCCTCCGTCTCCGAGCACGCGATGGCGCTCGCCGATGAGAACCCAGGCCGTCGCTACTACCTCGACTGGAGGCGCACGGCCTCCGGTCAGAAGGAGGATCCACCGAACTCGGCGTTCACGCCGGCGGTGACCCTGTTTCGGGCCCTCGACGTGGCGCTCGACCTGCTGCTCGAGGAGGGTCTCGAGGAGTGCTTCGCCCGCCACGCGCTGCTCGCCCGCGCCGCGCGGGCCGGGGTCGAGGGGTTGGGGCTGGAGCGGTTCGGCCCCGACGACGAGAATGCGAACGTGGTCACCGTGGCCGGGCTTCCGGAGGAGATCGACGGCGCCAAGGTGCCGAAGCTGATGCGCGACCGTTACGGGGTCACCATCGCCGGCGGCCAGGGTCACCTCAAGGGCAAGATCGCGCGCATCGCTCACTGCGGCTACTACGGGGCGTTCGACATCGTGGTCGCCCTCACCGCGCTCGAGATGGCGCTGCGCGACCTGGGTCACGACGCTGAGCCCGGTGCGGGTGCCGCCGCGGCCCAGCGTGTGTTCGCCGCGGCTGGCACCGTCCCGACACCGGTCGGCTAGTGACGGACGGCAAGGCCCGCTGGTGACCGACGGCAAGCCGAAGGTCCTCGTCAAGGAGAAGATCGCCGAGTCCGGCGTCGAGCTGTTGCGCGGTGATTTCGACGTCGAGCTCGGCCTCGAGATGTCCGACGATGAGCTGAACGAGCGAATCGGCGAGTTCGACGGGATCGTGGTCCGCTCACAGACCTTGCTGACCGCGGATCTGATCGAGCGCGGCTCGAGGCTGAAAGTGATCGGCCGCGCCGGGACTGGAGTCGACAACGTCGACGTGAACGCGGCCACCAAGCGAGGCATCGTGGTCGTCAACGCCCCCGAATCGAACTCGGTCGCCGCGGCCGAGCACACGCTCGCCCTGGCGCTCGCCCTGTGCCGCAACGTCCCCCAGGCACACTCCTCGCTGGTCGGGGGGGATTGGGCGCGGGCGCGATTCGCCGGCAACGAGCTTTACGGCAAGACGCTCGGGGTGATCGGCTTCGGACGGATCGGCCAGCTCGTCGCCCACCGGGCTCAGGCGTTTGCGATGGAGGTGGTCGCCTACGACAAGTTCGTCGCCGCGGAGCGCTTCCGCGAGCTGGGCGTCGAGCGTGCCGAGACCAGCGACCACCTATACGCGAAGGCCGACATCGTCACGATCCATCTGCCGAAGACACCCGACACCGTCAACTGGATCGATGCCGAGGCGATCGCGAAGATGAAGGACGGGGTACGGATCGTCAACTGCGCCCGAGGCGAGCTGGTCGACCTCGAGGCCCTTGAGGCGGCGCTCGACTCGGGCAAGGTCGCCGGGGCGGCAATCGACGTCTTCCCCTCAGAGCCGGTGACCGAGCACCCGCTGTTCGCGCGTGACAACGTCGTCGTCACCCCGCACCTGGGAGCGGCCACGGCAGAGGCGCAGGACCGCGCTGGGACGATCACCGCCGATCAGGTGCGCAGGGCGCTGTCTGGTGGCGTGGTCACGAACGCGGTGAACATCGCCGCTGTCCGTCCCGAGGAGATGGAGGCGCTGGCTCCGTTCGTGCCCCTATGCGAGAAGCTGGGCCGGCTGGCACAGGGCCTTGGCAACGGCTCGATCGACCGGATCGTGGCGGAGTTCCGGGGCCGGATCGCCGAGCACGACACCCGGCTGCTGGGCATCGCGGTGCTGGTGGGGATCCTCTCCGGCCACACCGAGGAGCAGGTCAACCTCGTCAACGCCCCCGCCCTCGCCGAGGAGCGCGGTATCGAGCTGACCGAGCTCAAGGACACCGTCTCGGATGAGTTCACCGAGCTGGTCACGGTGCGGATCGAGTCCGGGGACGACGCGGTGGAGGTGGCGGGCACCGCGGTCGGGCCGAGGAACCTCCCTCACCTGGTCAGGGTTTGGGGCGAGAGCTTCTACATGCCATTTGCCGACCACCTGGTCGTGTTTCGCTACAAGGACCAGCCGGGGATGATCGGCCGCATCGGAACAATCTTCGGCCAGCACAGCGTCAACATCGCCTCGGCGGCGGTCGGGGCCGAGGAGTCCGGCGACCAGGCGGTCCTGGCACTGACCACGGACGCGCCGGCCCCCGACGGGGTGCTCGACGAGATCCTGCGACTGGACGGCTTTCACGCGGGCCGAGCAGTGGACTTATAGGGTCGGCTGCGTGCGCGCGGTTGTGATCACCCGGCACGGGCCCCCCGAGACCTTGCAGGTCCAGGAGAGGCCCGACCCGGCTGTCGGGCCAGGTGAGGTGCGGGTCGCGGTCAAGGCCGCCGGGATCAACTTCGCCGACACCCTGGCCCGCATCGGCCTCTATCCCGACGCCCCCAAGCTGCCCTGTGTGGTCGGCTATGAAGTCGCGGGCGAGATCGAGTCGGTGGGGGAGGGGACCGACTCCCACCAAGTCGGCGACCGCGTGATCGCGGGCACCCGCTTCAACGGCCAGGCCGAGCTGGTCACGGTGGCTGCGGACCAGGCGTTCCCGCTGCCCGAGAAGATGTCGTTCGAGGAGGGTGCCGCGTTTCCCGTCAACTACGCGACCGCCTACGCGGCGCTGGTGATCATGGGCGGCCTCAAGCAGGGCGAGCGAGTGTTGATCCACGCCGCGGCTGGCGGCGTGGGAACCGCCGCGACCCAGATCGCCAAGGGAATCGGGGCGGAGATCTTCGGCACGACCTCGGCCTCCAAGCACGATGCGATTCGAGAGCAGGGAGTCGAGCACGCGATCGACTACCGAAACCTGGACTTCGAGCAGGAGGTGCGGAGGATCACCAGCGGGGAGGGGCTGGACGTGATCATGGACGCCCTCGGCCCGACCTCGTTCCGCAAGGACTACAGGCTGCTGCGTTCCGGTGGGCGGCTGATCATGTACGGGCTCTCCGAGGTGCAGAGCGGCACCGGCAAGCGCGACATCCCGGCCACCCTGCGAAGCCTCGCCCGGATGCCGCTGGCGACCATGCCCTGGTGGAAGAGTCTCGCGGTCATGAACGAGAACAAGGGGGTCTTCGGGCTCAACATGCTCACCTGGTGGGATCGGGAGGGCGGCTTCGACCGGGCGCTCGAGCCGCTGGTCGAGGGCCTCACCAAGGGCGACCTGAAGCCGGTGGTGGCCGAAGCGTTCCCATTCGACCGCGCCCCGGACGCGCACCGCTTCATCGAGGAGCGGCGCAACGTGGGCAAGGTGGTGCTCGTTCCGTGACCGCTCGCCGAGCCTCCTGAGCCGCCGGCCGGCGCCGCTACGCTCCGCCTCGTGCTTGTCCTCGCCAGCATCGGCAGCCTGTATGACCGCGCGATCGTCGAGACAGGTCGCCAGCCGGAGTTCCTGTTCTTCGTCGCCTTCCTGGTCACCTTCGGCTTCATCCGTACCAGCGCTCACCTGATCCGAGCCCAGGTGAGCTGGTGGCCGGGCAACGTCGAGGTCGGCGGTACCCACATCCACCACCTCGTCTGGGGAATCCTGCTGCTCTTGATCGCGGGCTACGTGGGCGTCGTGGTCGCACCGCCCTCGCCCTGGCACGAGATCGTCACGGTCCTGTTTGGGGTTGGCACCGGGCTGGCCCTCGACGAGTTCGCCCTGTGGCTCAACCTCGAGGACGTCTACTGGTCGCAGCAGGGGAGGCGCTCGATCGACGCCGTGATCGTCGCCGCCACGGTGACCGGGATGGTGCTGGTCGGCTTCACCGCCTGGCTCGACGTGGCGACGGAGGTGGAGGACGCGGTGTTTGCGTTCGTGGGCGCTTTCGGCCTGTTCACGATCCTGGTCGCCGTTGTCAACCTCGCCAAGGAGAAGTTCGGCATGGCGCTGATCGGCCTCTTCCTGCTGCCAGTCGGGCTTGTCGGAGCCCTCCGGCTCGCCAAGCCGCGCTCCCTGTGGGCCCGCTTCTACCGCGAGCGCAAGCGGGCGCGGGCGCGGGCGCGGTTCGACGATCCGGCACCTCCCTCGGCACCCCGGCCCGCCCCGAGTCAGTCGGTCGCCGGCTCTGGCTGAGCCTCGGGAAGCGACGTCTCGCGGCGCCAGAGCAGGGCCTCGTCGATCAGGACTCCGATCGTGGCAGCCGTGGGGATCGCCAGCAGCGCGCCGAGGATGCCTGCCAGCTGGCCGCCGACCAGGATCGCGACGATGGCGACGGCCGGATGGATCCGCACGGCGTTCTTGTACAGGAGCGGCTGGAGCACCCGGTCCTGGACCTGCTGATAGAGGAGGAAGAAGACCAGCCAGGCGATCATCGCCCCGGGGAACCCGTGAAAGGCGGCGACGATGGCCACCAGGAAACCGCCCACGGTGAAGCCGATCAACGGCACCAGGTCGAGGAAGCCGACGATCACCCCCATGGTCACCGCCAGTTCCACGCCGAGCAGCTCGAGCACGAGCCAGGTGAAAACCCCGGCGCCGACGGCCAGCAGCAGGTTGACCGAGACGTAGGACTTGACCACGCCGGCGATCCGAGTCGCGATCCTGCGCATGCGAGTAGCCGTGTCGGGCTGCATCCGGGACAAGAGGCGCTCTCCCTGATGGCGCCCGTCGAGGAGCAGGAAGTAGCTCAGGGCGAGAATCGTGATCGCGGCCAACAGGTGCTCGAGGATGCTCACGGTCACGCTACGGACCTCGCTCGCGGCGCCGCCCAGCTTGGCGGGGATGGTGGATGCCTGCTGGGTCAGGGTCTGCGTGATGTCGTACTTGCGATTCAGGTCCTGGAACTCCTGGTTCTGGTTAGCCCACTGGCGGAAGTCCTGGACGTAGCCCGGCGCCTTCGAGCCGAGGCTCTCGAACTCGCGAATGATCGGCGGCACCACCTGGAGCACCAAGAAGACGAAGAAGCCGAACAGGACGACGTAGACGAGCAGGATCGCCAGCCAGCGCGGGAGTACCTTGCGGCCGCGGATTCGAAGGCTCTCCACCCGGTCAACCGCCGGGAGCAGTGCCAGGGCCATGAACAAGGAGGCGAACACCCATCTGATCTCGGTGCGCACGTGGAGCACGACGATCGCGAGCAGCACTGCCACCGCGATCACGGCGAGCGAGATCGCGACTACCTTGACAACGGCTCGGGCCTGGATCCGGGCAGCCTCCACGGCATGCGCTCCTGAGGAGAAAGGTTCCCCGCGTGCGCTAAAGTCCCTGCCCTTCGTGACCCTGAGCCTTCACAGCCTGGCGCTTCTCCTTCTCCTCCCCCCGCGGGGGGAGTAGCGCTGGGCGGCGCGCAGCCGCGAGTTCAGAAGGTCATCGGAGTCTCAAGGAGAAGGAGGACAGGCCAATGAGCGGCCCCGGATCGGTACCCGAGCAGGATCGGGTCCACATCTTCGACACCACGCTGAGGGACGGCGAGCAGTCGCCGGGCATCTCGCTCAATACCCAGGAGAAGGTGGAGATCGCGCACCAGCTCGCCCGGCTGGGCGTCGACGTGATCGAGGCCGGCTTCCCGATTACCTCCCCCGGCGATGCGGAGGCCGTGGAGGCGATCGCTCGCGAGGTGGAGGGACCGGTGATCTGCGGCCTGGCTCGCACCCACAAGGCCGACATCGACGCTGCCTGGGGGGCGATCAAGGATTCCGCGCGCCCGCGGATCCACACCTTCATCTCCACGTCCGACATCCACATCGAGCACCAGCTCCAGACCACGCGTGAGGATGTGAAGGGCCAGGCCAAGGCGGCGGTGTCGCTCGCCAAGTCCTACACGGAGGACGTCGAGTTCTCGCCCATGGATGCCACTCGCGCCGAGGTCGAGTTCACGGCGGAGGTGTGCGCGATCGCGGTCGCGGAGGGCGCAACCGTGGTCAACATCCCGGACACCGTCGGCTACACGACGCCCGAGGAGTACCGGCGCTACTTCGAGCGCCTTTACGAGCTTGCGCCCGAGCTGCGCGACGTGCGCCTCTCCGTTCATTGTCACGACGACCTGGGGATGGCGGTGGCCAACTCCTACGTTGGCGTGCTGGCCGGCGCCCGCCAGGTGGAGTGCGCCGTGAACGGAATCGGCGAACGGGCCGGAAACTGCTCGCTGGAGGAGATCGTGATGCTGCTTCGGACCCGTCGCGACGTCCACGGACTCGACACCGGGGTCAACTCGCACGAGCTGGCGAGGACCAGCCGCATGGTCTCGCGCTTCACCGGATACCCGGTGCAGCCGAACAAGGCCGTGGTCGGGCGCAACGCCTTCGCCCACGAGTCCGGCATCCACCAGGACGGTGTGCTGAAGGAGCGCACCACCTACGAGATCATGGACGCGCGCGAGGTCGGCCTGGAGTCGAACTCCATCGTGCTCGGCAAGCACTCCGGGCGACACGCGCTGCGCGATGCGCTCGCCGAGCTTGGCTTCAAGGTCGAGGGCAACGCGCTCAATCAGGCGTTCACCCGATTCAAGGAGGTGGCCGACAAGAAGAAGCAGGTCACCGCGCTCGACCTCGAGGCGATCGTCTCCGAGGAGCTGCGGGAGTCGGGCGAGCGCTACACGCTCGAGTCGTTCGAGGTCGCGGCCGGTTCTCACCGCTCACCCAGCGCCAAGGTAACCGTCAGGGTCCCCTCGGGCGAGGAGGTGGCAGGTGAGGCCACTGGCGATGGCCCCGTGGATGCGATCTTCGTCGCCATCCGGCAGGCGACCGGGGTGGACTCGGAGCTTCGCTCCTACACGGTCTCGGCGGTCACCGAAGGCGAGGATGCGCTGGGCGAGGTCACCGTGACCCTTCGCGCCCACGGCCGCCTCGCCAGCGGGCAGGGGGTCGCCACCGACATCCTCGAGGCCTCGGCGCGCGCCTACGTCCGGGCGCTGTCGAACGCGCTCGAGGGCGCCGCGGTGCGCGAGGCTGAGGAAGTGGTCGCCGAGGCGGCCGCGGAGCCGGCGACGCCCGGGCCGTAGCCGCCATATAGTGCGGCGCGATGACCGGGTCGCTGGAGGGACGCAAGGCGCTGATCACCGGCGCCTCGTCTGGGATCGGCATGGCGACCGCGGAGGCGATGGTCGCCGAAGGCGCCGCGGTGGCGCTCGGCGCGCGGCGCAAGGATCGCCTCGACGAGCTCGCCTCGCGGATCGAGGCCGGCGGTGGCGAGGCGGTGGCGATCGAGGCCGACATCGCCGACGAGGCCCAGGCCCAGTCGCTGGTCGAGACCGCCCACACCGAGCTCGGCGGCCTGGACACCCTGGTCAACAATGCCGGCGTGATGCTGCTCGGACCGCTCCAGGGCGCCGACCCGGCCGAGTGGCGAACGATGATCGAGGTCAACTGTCTCGGGCTCCTCTACTGCACCCATTACGCCCTGCCCTTGATACGCGACGGTGGGGGAGGGGACGTGGTCAATGTCTCCTCGGTCGCCGGGCGGATGGCCGCGCTTGGCTCGGGCGTCTACAACATGACCAAGTGGGGGGTGGTCGGGTTCTCGGAGTCGCTGCGGCAGGAGGGCGCCCACATCGGCGTCCGGGTGACCTGCGTCGAGCCCGGCTTCGTCGATACCGAGCTTCAGGGGCACAACGAGCACCCGATGGTGGTTGAACAGATCGAGAAGATGCGCGAGGCGACTGGCAAGGTGCTCGAGGCCGCTGACATCGCGAACGCGGTCGTCTACGCCGTCTCGCAGCCCAAGCACGTGAGCGTCAACGAGGTGCTCGTGCGCCCGTCGGGCCAGGCACGCTGAGCGGCTTCGCTGCTTCGTAGGATCACAACGCTATACGTTTGTACGTGATAACGTACGAAACGTGAGTGCGGCCGCGACGCTGGCGGACACCCCTAGTAGCGATCTCCCGGTCGTCGGCTCCAGGATTCGCGCGCTTCGCGAGGCTATGGACCTCTCGCTGCGCGACTTGGCGGAGCGAAGCGGGGTCAGCGCACCGATGCTGTCGCAGGTCGAGCGTGGGGCGACCAGTCCCACGCTGGCCATCGCGGCACGGATCGCCGCCGGCCTCGACCTGAGCCTGTCGCAGCTTCTGCGCCTGGACGAGGATGGCCACGTGGTGGTCGTCCGCTGCGGCCAGCGCCGCAAGCGTAGGCGCGGCGGGCATCAGGTCGAGGAGCTGACTCCACCGCTTCCCGGCCAGCGCGCCGACGTCTCCCTTCACCGGCTCGGGCCCGGGGTGGTCACGGGGGGCGCGGACGACCCGCCGATTCACGAGCCCGGAAGTCGCGAGACCGCCGTGGTCCTGGAGGGATCGGCGACGCTCGCAGTCGACGGCCAGCGTCACGAGCTCCGGGCCGGCGACAGCGTGACGTTCGACGCGGACCTCCCGCATCACTTCGAGAACAACGGGGAGCAACCGGCAGAGCTCCTGGCCGTCGTGGCGGCGGGCCTTCGCCGAAGCTGACGATGCCGAAGACCATGTTCGACAAGATCTGGGACGCCCACGAGGTCGCCGACGGCCTGATCTACATCGATCTGCACCTGGTCCACGAGGTCACCTCTCCGCAGGCCTTCGACGGGCTGCGGCTCGAGAGCCGGAAGGTGCGCCGCCCCGACAAGACGGTGGCCACCGCGGATCACAACGTGCCCACCGACGGCACCCCGGCCGCCCGCCTGATCGCCGACCAGCTCTCGCGGGTCCAGGTCGAGACCCTGGAGCGCAACTGCGCCGAGTTCGGCATCCCGATCTACTCGCTGGGCTCCGATCGCCAGGGGATCGTGCACGTGATCGGTCCCGAGCTGGGGTTGACCCAGCCGGGCCTGACGATCGTCTGCGGCGACAGCCACACCTCCACTCACGGCGCCTTCGGGGCGCTCGCGATCCCCATCGGGACCTCCGAGGTCGAGCACGTGCTGGCCACCCAGTGCCTGGTCCAAAAGCGGCCGAAGGCGATGCGGATCAACTACTCGGGCAGCCTGGGCCTGGGCGTGGCGGCGAAGGACCTGATCCTGGCGACGATCGGGCGCTTGGGCGTGGGCGGCATGGCCGGGCACGCCGTCGAGTACGCCGGCGAGACGATCCACGAGCTCTCGATGGAGAACCGCATGACGATCTGCAACATGACGATCGAGGGTGGCGGCAGGGCGGGCATGATCGCTCCCGACCAGACGACCTTCGAGTGGGTGGCCGGTCGTCCCGGCGCGCCCGCGGACTTCGAGGCCGCCGTTGCGCGGTGGCGGCAGCTGCCCACCGATGAGGGAGCTCGGTTCGACACCGAGATAGAGGTCGACGCGGCGGCGGTCTCGCCGATGATCACCTGGGGGACGACGCCCGGCATGGTGACGCAGGTGACCGATGCGGTGCCGGACCCGGCCGAGTGGGGCGACGGGCCCGCCGATCGCGAGGCGGCGGAGCGCGCCTTGGCCTACATGGCGCTGGAGCCCGGGACTCCGATGCAGGACATCCCACTTGATCGCGTGTTCATCGGCTCCTGCACCAACTCACGGATCCAGGATCTGCGCGAGGCGGCGGAGGTGGTCGCCGGAAGGCGGGTTGCCGGGTCGTTGCGGGCGATGGTCGTCCCCGGTTCGCAACAGGTCAAGTCAGAGGCTGAGCAGGAGGGGCTCGACGAGATCTTCCGCGCGGCCGGCTTCGAGTGGCGCACCGCAGGGTGCTCGATGTGCCTGGGGATGAACCCCGACATCCTGGCCGAGGGCGAACGCTGCGCCTCGACCTCGAACCGCAACTTCGAGGGTCGCCAGGGCAAAGGGGGGCGCACCCACCTGGTTTCGCCGCGGATGGCCGCGGCGGCCGCGGTGGAGGGCCGTTTCGTCGACATCCGGGAGTGGACCTGAATAACTCCGGCGACATCCTCCGAGGGAGCCGAAGGCGACTGGTGATCCGAGCTTGCTCGGATTCGTCCGGTGTCGCCGGGCCGTGGAGGCTTCAATGCGTCCGATAGACGTGATCGAAGGCGGCGTGTCGGTGCTCGACCGGGCCAACGTCGACACGGATCAGATCATCCCGAAGCAGTTCCTGAAGCGCGTGGAGCGGACCGGCTTCGGCGAGTTCGTGTTCTACGACTGGATCCGCTCGGGCGAGATCGATCTGGAGCCCAACCCGATCCTGCTCACGGGACGCAACTTCGGCTCTGGCTCGTCCCGTGAGCACGCGGTCTGGGCGCTCCAGGACTTCGGCTTCGAGGCGGTCGCCGCGCCCTCGTTCGCGGACATCTTCTACGTCAACTGCACCAAGAACGGCCTGCTGCCGGTGATCCTCGACGAGGCCCTCTGCCGGGAACTCGCCGAGGCCGGCGAGGCACGGATCGACGTCGATGACCAGACGGTCACCTTCGCCGGCGGAGTAGTCGAGTTCGCAATCGACCCCGACGTCAAGCACCGCCTGCTTCATGGACTCGACGACGTCGCGCTGACCCTCCGGCGGGAAGACGCGATCGCCGAGTTCGAGTCCTCCGGGGCCGCCGACCGCGGCCCCGTGACCACCGCGCTGTGAGCGAGGAGCAACCCACCCCCCGTGGCCCCGTGGACTGGGACGCGGCCAGCTATGACAGTCTCGCCGATCCCCAGGAGGAATGGGGCCGCGAGGTGCTGGAGCGGCTCGACTTGCGCGGCGACGAGACCGTGCTGGACGCGGGCTGCGGAAGCGGCCGGGTGACGCGGCTTTTGATCGAGCGCCTCCCCAAGGGGAGGGTGATTGCCGTGGACGGCTCCCCGTCGATGGTGGATACCGCGCGCGACGTGTTGCGGCCCTCCGACCAGGTGCTGCTCGCCAATCTCACCGAGCTCGAGCTTGACGAGCCCGTCGACGCGATCTTCTCCAATGCCACCTTCCATTGGGTGCTCGACCACGACCGGCTGTTTCAGCGACTACACGCGGTCCTGCGCCCCGGCGGGCGCCTCGAGGCGCAATGCGGCGGCGAGGGAAACGTGGCCGAGTTCGAGCGGGCGATCGACGCGCTCAGCGGCGACGAGCGCTTCGCCCCCTATCTGCGCGGGACCGTGCTGCCCTGGAAGTTCGCCGGGGTCGGGGAGACCGAGGTGCGGCTCCAGCGTGCCGGCTTCGTGGCCGTCCGCCTGTGGCTGGAGCGAAAGCGTTATCAGCCTCGCGATCCGCGTGCTTACCTGCGCGCCTCGGGCCTCGCATTCCATCTCGACCGCCTTCCCGAGGACCTGCACGAGCCTTTCGTCGACGCGGTGACCGGCTCGATGCCGCGCCCGCTGGTGCTCGACTACGTGCGACTCAACATCTCGGCGCGTCGGTCGTGACGGCGGCTGGCCTCCGGCCCCAGATAGCGCTTCTCCCCGGCGACGGGATCGGCCCGGAGATCGTCGGCGCTGCGCGCCGCCTCCTGGGGGCGATCGATGAATTCGACCTTGTCGAGCAGGCGGTCGGCGGCGCCTCCATCGACGCCCACGGGACCGCGCTGACCGACGAGGTCCTGGCGGCCTGCGGGCAGTCCGACGCCGTGTTGCTTGGCGCCGTCGGCGGGCCGAAATGGGACACCACCGACCCGGACGCGCCGCGGCCGGAGCAGGGCCTGCTCGGCCTGCGCAAGGGCCTTGGCCTCTACGCGAACCTCCGCCCGGTGCGTCCCAGCCCCGCGCTCGCCCACTCCAGTCCCTTGCGTGAGGATCGGATCGCGAGCACCGATCTGCTTGTGGTCCGCGAGCTGACCGGCGGCATCTACTTCGGAGACAGCGGGCGCGATGGAGATCGCGCGCACGACACCTGCGAATACTCGGCCGGGGAGATCGAGCGCATCGCCGGCGTGGCCTTTGAGGCTGCGCGCCGTCGGGCGGAAGGCAGCTCGAGGGCGCCGCGCGTGACCTCGGTCGACAAGGCAAACGTGCTCGAGACTTCGCGCCTGTGGCGCGAGACGGTTGAGAGCGTGGCGGGCGGCTACCCCGAGGTCGAGCTCGAGCACATGCTGGTCGACAACGCGGCCATGCAGCTGGTCTCCGGCCCGTCCCGGTTCGACGTCATCCTGACCGAGAACCTGTTCGGCGACATCCTCTCGGACGAGGCAGCGATGCTCACCGGCTCGCTTGGGATGCTGCCGTCGGCGAGCCTCGGCGCTGACGGGCCGGGCCTCTTCGAGCCCGTGCACGGCTCGGCGCCCGACATCGCGGGCAGGGGGATCGCCAACCCGCTGGCCACCTTTCTCTCGGTGGCGATGCTGCTTCGCCACGGGCTCGACAGGCCCGCCGACGCGGCAGCGGTCGAGGCGGCCGTGGAGGCGGTGCTCCAGCGCGGCCTCCGGACCCCGGACCTCGCTCAGCGAGGAGGCTCCTCGGGCGAGCGCGAGGTTGGGACCGAAGAGATCACGGAGGCCGTGCTCCAGGAGTTGCGAGCCTGACGCAGCCGCCCTCTCCTTTGGCCCCCATTTGATCGGGCATACTTGGCGCTCAGCTGCAACCCGAGACGGAGGGCAACGTGGAGAAGTCGGAGTGGATCTGGATGAACGGCGATCTCGTTCGCTGGGAGGACGCCAAGGTCCACGTGCTCAGCCACGGCCTCCACTACGGCAGCGGGGTGTTCGAGGGCATCCGATGCTACGAGACCGAGCAGGGGCCAGCGGTCTTCCGGCACAGGGAGCACCTCGAGCGCCTTGGCAGGTCGGCGGCGCTCTACTACCTGGAGCTGCCCTATGCGCTCGAGGAGCTGCGCGACGCCACCCATGAGCTGATCCGGCGCAACGGCCTGGTGAGCTGCTACATCCGCCCGATTGCCTTCCGTGGCTACGGTGAGATGGGGCTGTACGCACCGGCTGCGTCGGTCGACGTGGCGATCGCCGTCTGGCCCTGGGGGGCTTACCTCGGGGAGGAGGGCAAGCGCAACGGGGTGCGGGCCAAGGTGTCCTCGTGGCGGCGAATCTCCCCCGACGGCCTGATCCCGCACGCCAAGGCGAGCGGCCAGTACCTGAACTCGATCCTCGCCAAGACCGAGTCGGCCAATGCCGGCTACGAGGAAGCGATCCTGCTCGACCAGCGGGGCTTCGTCTGCGAGGGCTCGGGCGAGAACATCTTCGTTGTCCGCGACGGTCAGATCCTGACCCCCCCGCACGGCGCCTCGATCCTGGACGGAATCAACCGCAAATCCGTGGTCCAGATCGCCGGCGACCTCGGCTACACGGTGGTCGAGCGAGACATCGCGCGCGCCGAGCTCTACCTGGCGGAGGAGGTCTTCCTCACAGGCACCGCCGCCGAGCTGGTCCCGGTGCGAGAGATCGACGACCACGAACTGGGCGAGCCCGGCGAGATCACCCGCGTGGTGCAGTCGAAGTTCGAGGATGCGCTGCACGGGCGCGCGCAGGAGTACCTCGAATGGCTGGACATCGTCGAGCAACCGAGTAGAGTCACCTCCTGATGCGCCCTCTGCTCGAGGCGATCGGACGAATTAGCGGCGCCGCAGCCGTCTAGCGGCTCGCGGCTTGCGCGGCGTATGCCGCGCCCACTCCCGCCCCCGGGCCTCGTCCGTCCCCCGAGCCAGAAAGGCATCGAATTGACACAGGTGAAGCTCTACGACACGACCTTGCGTGATGGCATGCAGGGGCAGGGGATGTCGCTGTCGGCCGCCGAGAGGGCACGCGTGGTCGAAACGCTGGACCGCCTCGGCGTCCACTACATCGAAGCCGGCTTTCCCAGCTCGAACCCCAAGGAGGCGGAGCTCTTCCGGCTGCTCGCGGGGGTCGAGCTCGAGACGGCGCAGATCTGTGCCTTCGGCATGACCCGCAGGCGCGGGCTCGCCGCTGAGGACGATCCGGCGCTGCAGGAGCTGGTCGGATGCCCGGCGCCGGTGTGCACTCTGGTCGGCAAGACGTGGGCACTCCACCTGGACAAGGTGACCAAGGCAACGCCCGACGAGAACCTCGGCATGATCACCGACTCGGTCTGTTTCCTCGTGGCGCACGGAAAGCGGGTCGTCTACGACGCCGAGCACTTCTTCGACGCCTGGCGCGAGAATTCCGCCTATGCGCTCGACTGCCTGCGAGCCGCGGTCGCAGCTGGCGCCGAGAACGTCACCCTCTGCGACACCAACGGCTCCAGCCTGCCCGTCCAGGTCGCCGACGCGACGGCCGCCGTGGTCGAGGCGCTGGGTGACCGGACGGAGGTGGGCATCCACACTCACAACGACGCCGAGTGCGCGGTGGCCAACTCGCTTGCCGCGGTGGAGGCGGGCGCGCGCCTGGTGCAGGGAACGATGAACGGCTACGGGGAGCGCTGCGGCAACGCGAACCTGGTCTCGATTCTCCCCGCGCTTCAGCTCAAGATGGGCTACGACTGCGTCGCGCCAGACCGCCTTCGGCGGCTGACGGAGACCTCTCACTTCGTCGACGAGCTCTGCAACCTGGCCCCCGACCCCGATCGGCCGTACGTGGGTAGGAATGCCTTCGCCCACAAGGGCGGCATGCACGCCGCGGGCGTGAAGGCCGATGCCCGTACCTTCGAGCACACCGAGCCGGGGCTGGTGGGCAACAGCCGCGACGTCCTGATCTCCGAGCTTTCCGGGAAGGGCTCTGTCATGAGCCGCGCCGAGGGCGCCGGCATCGAGCTCGACGCTGACGCGGCGAAGCGGGCCGTGGAGCGGCTCAAGGAACGCGAGCACCGCGGCTACCAGTACGAGGCGGCCGGCGCCTCATTCGAACTGTTGCTGCGACGGGAGACGGGCTCCTACGAGCCCCTGTTCCGGCTGGAGGGCTTCCGGGTGATCACGGAGAAGCGCGCCGACGGCGAGGTGGAGACGGAGGCGACGATCAAGATCTGGGTTGACGGCAGGCGCCACGTGCGCACGGCCGAGGGCAACGGGCCGGTGAACGCGCTCGACCGAGCCCTGCGCGACGCCATCACCGAACTCCATCCGCACCTGGCCGAGATCGAGCTGGTCAACTACAAGGTCAGGATCCTCGATGCCCACCACGGCACCGGGGCGGTGACGCGTGTCCTCCTCGACTCCTCCGACGGGCAGGAGTCCTGGGGCTCGATCGGCGTCTCCGAGAACATCATCGAGGCGTCGTGGGAGGCGCTGGTCGACTCGCTCGAGTACGCGTTCCAGCCGCGGAAGACAGCGGAGAGTCCGGAGCGGGCAGCCGAGCGTGCTGCCCAGCGGGCTCCAACGCCTTCGTGAGCGGCGACGACGCGCCGATTCCCCTCGCGCGCCCCGAGCTGGGGGCCCGTGAGGAGACGCTGGCACTCGAGGTGCTGCGCTCCGGACGGCTGTCGCTGGGCCCGGTCCTGGAGCGCTTCGAGCGAGACTTCGCGACCTGGCTGGGAGTGGAGGATGCCGTGGCCGTCTCCTCGGGCACCGCCGCGCTCCACCTCGGTGTCCGGGCGCTCGGCTGGGGGCCGGGCGACCGGGTGATCACGACGCCGTTCAGCTTCGTCGCCTCCGCCAACTGCCTGTTGTACGAGGGCGTCACCCCTGTCTTCTGCGACATCGACCCGCTGACCCTCAACCTCGACCCCTCGGCTGCGCGGTCCGCGGTGACCAAAGACACAGCCGGGCTGCTGCCGGTCCACATCTTCGGCTATCCGGCGGCGCTGCCGGAGCTGGAGCGCCTGGCGTCCGAATCGGGCCTGGGCATGCTCGAGGATGCCTGCGAGGCGATCGGCGCTCTCGACTCCGAGGGCGTTCGGGTCGGCGGTCGCGGCCATCTCGCCACCTTTGCCTTCTACGCCAACAAGCAGCTGACGATGGGCGAGGGCGGTGTGATCGTCCCGTCGGGGCCCCAGATCGCGGCGCGCCTGCGCAGCGAGCGCAACCAAGGGCGAGCCGAGGACATGGGCTGGCTCTCGCACGATCGGCTGGGGTTCAACTACCGGCTGACCGAGCTTCAAGCGGCGTTGGGCATCGCACAGCTCGAGCGGGCGGATGCGCTGCTCGTCGAGCGTGCCCGCGTCGCAGAGGTCTACCGCCAGCGCCTGGGCACGATTGGCGGCAGCCCCGCGGGCGAGGGAGATCCCGACGGTCTCGTGCTGCCCTGCGCGGATCGCGGGGCGGAGCGGCGGAGTTGGTTCGTGTACGTCGTCCAGCTACCCGCGAACACCGACCGCGAGGCGGCGATCGCGGCGCTGGCCGAGCGCGGCATGACCGCCAAGGCCTATCTGCCCTGCATCCACCTGATGCCGCACTACCGGGAGCGGTTCGGGCTGCGGGAGGGGCAGTTCCCGGTTGCCGAGGGGGTGTCAGAGCGCTCGCTGGCGCTGCCGTTCTTCACGGGGATGGGGGAGGCGGAGGTGGAACGAGTGACCGCCGCGCTGGCCACCGCGCTGGGACTTCGCGCGCCCGCCTGACCGCCGTTCGCTACAGCCCGTGATGCGGCCACTCGGGGTCTCGGCCCTCCTTGAACGCTCGCGCGCCGATTGCGTGCGAATCGCGGCGAAGCCACATCGAGATCGTCGCTTCGGCCTCGCCTCGGAGCTGCTCCTCGAGCGTCCGGCCGACGTTCCGGACCATCGTCTCCTTGTCGGTGCGGATCGCTCCCTGGGGGAGCGCGGCGATCTCGTGGGCGAGCTCGAGCGCCCGCTCGAGCGCTTGGCCCTCGGGGACGACCTCGTTCGCAAGCCCGATCCGCAGCGCCTCCTGGGCATCGACCGGGCGGCCGGTGATGATCAGTTCCATCGCCCTCGCGTAGCCGACCGCCAGCGGCAGGCGGACGGTCATCCCGTCACCCGCGACGATGTTCCAGCGTCGCTCCAGCGCACCGAACACCGCATTCTCAGCGACGATGCGGATGTCGGCCAGCAACGCCGTTTCGAGGCCGGCCGCCACGGCCCAGCCATTGACGGCCGCGATCACGGGTTTGAACACGTCGACCTTGCGTGTGTAGCCGCATGCCCCGGGGGACTCATGGACGCTGCGGCGAAACTCGTCCCACTCCGGGATGGGCCACTCGGCCGCGTCGGCCAGGTCCCACCCTGCGCAGAAGGCGCTGCCCGCTCCGGTGAGCACGAGGACGAACGCGTTGTCGTCGTCGCGAAAGCGACGCCAGGCGTCGTGGAGCTCACTGTTCATCTGTCGATTGACAGCGTTTCGCTGCTCCGGACGATCAAGCGTTAGGACGGCCACCTGCTCGATGAGCTCGTATTGCAGGGTCTCGTAGCTCAGACCTTGCCCTCCTGGATCATCCAGCGCACCGTGCTGCGGATGCCCTCCTCCCAGGGTGTGAACTCGACGCCGAGCTCGGCTTGCGCCTTGGAGCTGTCGGCACGCGCCTGCCAGAGCAGGAAGTGGAGCTGGCCGGCGCCCAGCAGCGGCGGCCGGCGGATCAGCCTCGAGACGGCTTCGCCCGTGGTCGCCATCGCCTTCGCAAGTGGCACCGGGAGAGTGGGCGGAACCCAGCCTCGCCCGGCCTCTTCGACCGCCACGGAGAGCAGTTCGCGCATGGACGCATAGCCGTCGGTCAGCAGGTAGCGCTCGCCAGGCGTGCCCCGGTCGAAGGCCGCCAGGTGTCCCGCGGCCACGTCGTCCACGTGGACAAGCGTCATGCCTCCAGGCGGAACGGCGGGGAGGCGGCGGCGAATCGCGTCGCGGATCGCCCGGTCGAGCCCGGCTCCCTGCCACGGGCCGGGGCCATAGACGCTCGCAGGATTGGCAATCACCAGCTCGATTCCCCGCTCCGCCTGTTCGATCACCAGCTCTTCGGCGCGCTGCTTCGAGCGCTCATACGCGGTGCCCTTCGGGTAGTCGGCGACCCTGCTCTCCGACACGGTGCCACCCGTCTCGGCGTGGAAGACGTCGAAGGTGGAGGTGTGAACCAGGCGCTTGGCGCCCGCCTCGCGGGCCGCGGCGGCGACGTTGCGCGCGCCCTCCGCGTTCACCCGCTCGAAGATGCCCGGGTCCGCGAACCACTGCTCGAACAGCCCCATGCAGTTGAAGACGCCGTCTGCGCCCTCGACCGCTTTGCGGACCGAGTCCGGGTCCGTAACGTCGCCGCGGACGAGCCCCACTCCGGGCGGAAGCAGCTCGCGTGCCTTCGCCGGGTCGCGAACCAGTGCCACGACCTCGTCCTCACGGCCGGCCAGCCGCCGGGCGACAGCGTTGCCGACCTTGCCGGTGGCGCCCGTGATCAGGAACCTCATCGGCGCGCCAGCCTACCCGGTTCATACACTGGCCCGCATGGCCCGCTTCCGCGACCCGCCCGACCCCCTTTTCGAGCGCCTCAACGCCTCGATCGGCTTCGACCGGCGCCTGGCGCCGTATGACGTCCAGCAGTCGAGAGCGCACGCGCGCGCCCTGCACGCGGCCGGGATCCTGGATGCCGACGAGTTGGCCCGCATGGACCAGGGCCTCGAGACGGTCGCGGAAGAGCTCCAAGCCGGCTCCTTTCCGTTTGAGAACGCGGAGGACATTCACATGGCGATCGAGCGGCGCTTGACCGAGGTCATCGGACCACTTGGAGGCAAGCTCCACACCGGCCGCTCGCGTAACGACCAGGTGGCGACCGACGTCGCCCTCTACGTCCGGGAGCACGCCGGGCTGGCGAATGACCTCGCCGGCTCGCTGATGGGGCGTCTGTTGGAGCTGGCCGAGCGCCACGTGGGCTGGCCGATGCCCGGCTACACGCACCTCCAGCGCGCCCAACCCGTCTACCTAGGACACCACCTGCTCGCCTACTTCTGGATGTTGAGGCGCGACGCGGTGCGGTTCGCGCAGGTTCGCCAGTCCGCCGATGAGCTGCCGCTCGGCTCAGGGGCGCTGGCGGGCCTGAACTGGGACCTCGACCGGGGGGCGGTTGCCCGTGAGCTGGGTTTCGACTCGGTGGCACCCAACTCGATCGACGCGGTGTCCAACCGCGACTTCGTCCTCGACTATCTCGCCGCGGCATCGATTTGCGCCATGCACCTCTCACGCCTCGGGGGTGAGATCGTGCTCTGGTCGAGCGACGAGTTCTCCTTCTGCGAGCTGGCCGAGGGCTTCTCGTCGGGCTCGAGCATCATGCCGCAGAAGAAGAATCCCGACGCGGCGGAGCTGCTGCGAGCAAAGGCGCCGCGGATCGCCTCGGGCTTTCTGACCCTGGCCGGCGTCATGCATGGGCTTCCGCTTGCCTACTCGAAGGACCTTCAGGAGGATAAGGAGGCCCTGTTCGACGCCGCCGACAACCTCGAGCTGTGCCTGGAAGCGGCGGAGCGGATGCTCGCGGGCCTGAGCTTCAATCGCGAGCGGCTCGCGCAAGCGGCCGCGGACGAGTTCGGGGCGGCGACCGACATCGCCGATGTCCTGGTCCGTAAGGGGATGCCGTTCCGAGAGGCGCACGGCGTGGTGGGGGGACTGGTCCGCGAGGCCCTCGAGCAGGGAAAAACGCTGTCCGAGCTGACGCCGGAGGAGCTCGACCGTCACTCGGACCTGCTCGACGACTCCTATTACGAGGCGCTGCGGTCGGAGAGCTGGCTGGAGTCGAAGACCTCGCTTGGCGGCACCGCGTCGACGCGGCTGGCCGAGCAGCTCGAGGCTGCCAGGAGCGCCCTCGACGAGATCCGGCGATGAGCACGCGACTGCTCGCCCCAAGGGGGCTCGAGGCCGGGTTCTTCGAGCGCTCGGTGCACGAGGTCGCTCGCGAGCTGATCGGCTGCGCGCTGCTCTTCGACGGGGTGGGTGGGGTGATCGTGGAGTGCGAGAGCTACGAGCGCGACGATCCCGCCTGCCACGCGTTCGTGGGGCTGACGCCGCGAACCGAGCCCCTGTTCGGGCCGCCTGGGCGCGCCTACGTTTACCTCTCCTACGGAGTCCACTCCTGCCTCAACTTCGTCTGCGAGCCGGAGGGCGCGGCGGCCGCGGTACTGATCCGGGCGCTCGAGCCGCGCTGGGGGGTCGAGGGGATGCGTCGGCGTCGCAGTCGCGATCAGATGCGCGACCTCTGCTCCGGACCCGGCAAGCTGACCCAGGCGCTGGGGATCGGGCTCGAGATGGACCGGGCGCCCCTCGACGAGCCCCCCTTCGAGCTGCGTGCCCGCGACCACGGCTGGCGGGAGGTCGCGGTCGCGACCGGCCCCCGAATCGGCATCACCCGTGGCGTCGAGCGTCCCTGGCGCTTCGGCGCCGCCGGCAGCGAGTACCTCTCGCGGCCGCTGCGCTAGCGGCTAGCCGGCTGTAGCGCCGCCCGTGCCGCCTGAGACGCCGCCGCCGCTGGGCGGCGGTGCCGCCGGCTGCTGCTGTTGCTGCTGTTGCTGCTGTTGCTGCTGCGGTTGTTGCTGGGCGTCCGGTTGGGTGCCGGACGGTGCCGGAGAACCCGGCGCGGGCGCGGGAGCCGGGGTGGTGGGGATCCCGCTGCTCGATTCCTCATCGGTGTCCTTGTCGGGGCTCACCTCCTCGAATGCGAGCACGACGTCGTGGAAGATCAGGGCGGGGATCGTGCCGCCGTCCACCGGCGCGCCGCCGTACTCGGTCTCCATGGGCTTCACCGAGTTGGCGTGGCCGACCCACACGGCGACCGTGATGTCCTGGGTGGCGCCGACGAACCAGGCGTCGCCGTTGTTCTCGGTGGTGCCGGTCTTGCCCCACTCGGTGGAGGCGCCGGTCGCGGCAAGGGTGCCGGTTCCCTCGGAAACCACCGTCTCGAGGATCGACCGGACGGTGGCGGCGACGTCGGGGGAAACGACCTGCTCGGTCTCGACCCTGTCCTGGCCCTCCTCGCCGTCAGTGGTCTCGACCAGGTTGCCGTCCACGCCGGGGGGCTCGTCGCTGACCTTCTGGATGGCGATCGGGGCGCCGCCCGACGTGGCCATCGTGCCGCTGACCCGCTGGCCGTCGTGGGCCAGGGTCTGAAAGGCGTGGGCCATGTCGAGCGGGCTTACGCCCTGCTCGAGCCCGCCGAGGATCATCGCGGGATTGGTCGAGATCGGCGTCTCGATGCCCATCTCGTGGGCGGTCTTGGCGATGTTCTCGGTGCCGACCTGCAGGCCCAGCTCCGCGTACACGGAGTTGTCGGAGTAGGTCGTTGCGGTCGCGATCGAGGCGCTTCCCAGGTAGCTGTCGTTGTAGTTGTTCACCTCGAACAGCTGGGGCGCCTTGACGCCCGGCACCTCGAAGGGGAGGGCCTTGGCCTGCGAGGAGTAGACGGCGTCGGGCGAAATGCCCTGCTCCAGCGCCGTCACCAGCGTGAACGGCTTGAACGCGGAGCCCGGCTGTCGCTGGCCTTGGGTGGCGAGGTTGAAGGGCTGCTCCCGGTAGTCGTAGCCGCCGACCATCGCCCGCACCCCGCCAGTCTCGTTGTCCAGCACCACCACGGCCGAGCTCAGGCCGACCCCGGCGGTGCGGCCGTAGGCGATCTGTTGCGCCTCCTCCTGGAGCGAGAGGTCGAGGGTGGAGATCACGTCGAGCCCGCCGCCGAACGCCTCTCCGGCGCCGTACTTGTCGACCAGCTGCGGGCGTAGCCAGGAGGTGAAGTAGGGGGCCAGCGAATCCTCCTCCGGCGTCCTGATCTGGGAGGCAGCGGGCGGTTGCTCCCGTGAGTACTGGTCCGCCTCCTCCTGGGTGACGTACCCCTGGTCGGCCATGTTCTGGAGCACCAGGTTCCGTCGTGCGGTCGCGGCCTCGGGCGCGATCTTTGGGTCGAAGCCGCTGGGGTTCGAGATCAGGCCCGCGAGCATCGCCGCCTCCCACGGCAGGAGCTCCGACGCACAGCGGTTCCCGGCCGGCCCGCAACCGGGATGGTTCCAGCCGAAGTAGGTTTTCGCCGCCGCCTCGATCCCGTAGGCGCCCTGGCCGAAGTAGATCACGTTCAGGTACTCGGTCAGGATCTTGTCCTTGTCCCAGTTGCGCTCGAGCTGGTAGGCGAGGGCGGCCTCACGCAGCTTCTCGAACACCGTGCGGCTGCGCTGAGCCCGAAGCGCGTTCTTGACGAACTGCTGGGTGATCGTCGACCCGCCCTGCGTGGCGCCCATGGCGAGGATGTCCTGGAACACGGCGCGACCGATGCCCTCGTAGTCGATTCCCCGGTGCTCGTAGAAGCGCTGGTCCTCGATCGCGACCGTTGCCTCCTTCATCACCGGGGCGATGTCCGCCGACTCGACCAGGATCCGCCCCTGGTTGTTGGTCAGGGTGGCGATCTTCTCGCCGTTGATGTCGTAGACGATCGAGTTCTCGGCGTTCTCGAACTGGGCGCGGCTCTCGAGCTGAGGCAGGTCGCCCGCGACCGCCATCATGATCCCGAAGATCCAGGAGACCAAGGCGAGCACCGAGAGGCCCAGGAAGACCAGCGCGAAGCGCAGCTTCTTGAGCTTCGGGCGTGGGCTGGAAGGCTGGGCGGCGGGTGGCGCGGGGGGTGTGGGGGATGGCGGCTCGCCATCGTCGAGGCTTTCGCTGCCAGGTCCCTCTCCGTTGACGCCGGCGAGCGGTGGGCGCACGTCCGGATGCGAAGGGGGCACCTCGCGGGTCTCCCCGCCGGTGGAGCGCCGTCGCGGCCGTCTGATCCTAAGAGGCATCTGGTCTCGCTGCGGTGGTGGCCATCTCGGGGAAGCCGCTCGGCGGCGAGCAAACCCGGCGGACGTATCCGCCCAAGGCTTGACGATCACCCAAGGGGGGCGCGCAGGACGGGTCCCGCAGCGCCGGCGCGTCAGTCTAGCATTGGGCCCGTGACGGATTCCGCGGCCGCCACGCAGGCGCGGCGCCTACTCGAGAGCGCCGTCGAAGCCCTGCCGGAGGGCCGGCTCGCGGAGCAGCTCGAGGCCGGGGGGGTGCTGCGGGTGAAGCTGGGGATCGACCCCACCGCCCCCGACATCCACCTCGGGCACGTGGTGGTGCTGGACAAGCTTCGCGCCTTCCAGGACGCGGGTCATGTGGTGGTCCTGATCATCGGCGACTACACGGCGCGCGTCGGCGATCCCAGCGGGCGCGCGGCGGAACGACCGCTGCTGACCGAGGAACAGATCGCGGCCAACGCCCAGACCTTCCAGGAGCAGGCGTTCAAGGTGCTCGACACGGAGCGCACCGAGGTCCGCCGAAACAGCGAGTGGCTGGCGATGGGCAGCGACGAGCTCTTCCGGTTGGTACGGCGGTTCACGGTGGCCCGCCTTCTCGAGCGGGAGGAGTTCAGTCGACGGATGGAGGCGGGGGAGGCGATCTCGATCCTGGAGCTGCTCTACCCGGTGCTCCAGGGCTACGACTCGGTGGCCGTCGAGGCCGACGTGGAGGTGGGCGGGACCGACCAGACGTTCAACCTGCTGTTCGGCCGCGACGTGCAGGAGGCGTTCGGCAAGCCGGCGCAGTCGATTCTCACGATGCCGATCCTGCCCGGCACGGACGGGGTGCGACGCATGAGCAAGTCGTTGGGCAACTACGTGGGCGTCACGGATGCGCCGGAGGAAATGTTCGGGAAGCTGATGAGCGTTCCCGACGCAGCGATGGAGGACTACTACCGGTTGTTGCTCGGGGCGGAGCTCGATTCCGCCCGGCACCCGGGCGAGGCCAAGCGGGAGCTCGCCCGGCGGCTCGTGGAGCGCTTTCACGGCACCGATGCGGCTGCCGCCTCCGAGGAGCGGTTCGACCAGTTGCACGTGCGCAGAGAGGTCCCCGACGAGGTCGCCGAGGCGGCGGTGGAAGCGAGCGGCCCGAACGGGACGGTCCACCTGCCGGCGCTCCTGGCGGAGCAGTTCGGCCTCAGCCGAAGCGAGGCCCGGCGGCTCATCGACCAGGGAGGGGTGCGGATCGGCGGGAGGGTGCTGGACGCCGGGCGGCTCGACGTGCCAGCCGCGGAGCTCGATGGCCAGGTGCTCCAGGTGGGTAAGCGCCGCCACAAGCGCCTGCGGGTGGCGGGCAGCCGCTGACGGCCAACGCCCGGCAAGCGTCGCCCGATATACTGGCTGGTCGCCTTCGAGGCGGATCGCGTCTGCCCGGAGAATCTCTCCGTGCTGGCGCGAAGCGGTCCTTGAAAACTGAGCAGCGCGCGAGCCGAGGATGAAGTTCCGAGGCTCGTGTAACCACGTCCGACCCGTCGTGGTGGCTTCGGCCATGCGCGGCGGGCCAACAACCCTGTCATGTCGGTCGCCGGATTGTGTACTCGGCGGCCAGCCAGGCATGACAACTCTCTGAGACAGAGGAGCCGGCACCCCGTGACTGGGGCGCCGGATTGAAACCCTCGAGTCACTTTTCATGGAGAGTTTGATCCTGGCTCAGGACGAACGCTGGCGGTGTGCCTCATACATGCAAGTGGAGCGACGAACCAGGGCTTTGCCCTGGGGCTAAGCCGCGAACGGGTGAGTAACACGTGGGTAACCTGCCCCGAAGACCGGGACAACCCGAGGAAACTCGGGCTAATACCGGATGTGCTCTCCGCGCACAAGCGCGGCGAGTAAAGGAAGCTTCGGCCTCCGCTTTGGGAGGGGCCCGTGGCCCATTAGCTTGTTGGTGAGGTAACGGCTCACCAAGGCTGCGATGGGTAGCTGGTCTAAGAGGACGATCAGCCACACTGGGACTGAGACACGGCCCAGACTCCTACGGGAGGCAGCAGTAGGGAATCTTGCGCAATGCGCGAAAGCGTGACGCAGCAACGCCGCGTGGGGGAAGAAGGCCTTCGGGTTGTAAACCCCTTTCAGGAGGGACGAAGGTACGGCGGCGAACAGCCGTCCGTACTGACGGTACCTCCAGAAGAAGCCCCGGCTAACTACGTGCCAGCAGCCGCGGTAATACGTAGGGGGCAAGCGTTGTCCGGAATCATTGGGCGTAAAGCGCGCGTAGGCGGCCCGGTAAGTCCGCTGTAAAAGTCCAGGGCTCAACCCTGGAAAGCCGGTGGATACTGTCGGGCTCGAGTCCGGAAGAGGCGAGTGGAATTCCTGGTGTAGCGGTGGAATGCGCAGATATCAGGAGGAACACCAATAGCGAAGGCAGCTCGCTGGGACGGTACTGACGCTAAGGCGCGAAAGCGTGGGGAGCGAACAGGATTAGATACCCTGGTAGTCCACGCCGTAAACGATGGGCACTAGGTGTGGGAGGTGTCGACTCCTCCCGTGCCGGCGCTAACGCATTAAGTGCCCCGCCTGGGGAGTACGGCCGCAAGGCTAAAACTCAAAGGAATTGACGGGGGCCCGCACAAGCAGCGGAGCATGTGGTTTAATTCGACGCAACGCGAAGAACCTTACCTGGGCTTGACATGTAGGTGACAGCCGTGGAAACACGGTCTTCCTTCGGGACACTTACACAGGTGGTGCATGGCTGTCGTCAGCTCGTGTCGTGAGATGTTGGGTTAAGTCCCGCAACGAGCGCAACCCCTGTCCCATGTTGCCAGCATTTAGTTGGGGACTCATGGGAGACTGCCGGTGACAAACCGGAGGAAGGTGGGGACGACGTCAAGTCATCATGCCCCTTATGTTCAGGGCTACACACGTGCTACATTGGCGCGTACAAAGGGATGCAATACCGTGAGGTGGAGCGAATCCCAAAAAGCGCGTCTCGGTTCGGATTGGAGGCTGAAACTCGCCTCCATGAAGGTGGAGTTGCTAGTAATCGCGGATCAGCAATGCCGCGGTGAATACGTTCCCGGGCCTTGTACACACCGCCCGTCACACCACGAAAGCGGGCAACACCCGAAGCCGGTGAGCTAACCCCTTGGGGAGGCAGCCGTCGAAGGTGGGGCTCGTGATTGGGGTGAAGTCGTAACAAGGTAGCCGTAGCGGAAGCTGCGGCTGGATCACCTCCTTTCTAGGGAGCAATCCCGAAACGTCGACCGGGCGTGTCGCTGCTCAGTTTTGAGGGACCGCGGGCGGAGTAGTCCGTCTGCCGGCCTCGGCGGAGCTTGAAAACTGCACAAAGGCCAAATATAAAGGGTAATTTGCACCGACCGCGCCTCCGGGCGCGGCGGTAGCTCACCGTCAAGATGCTAAGGGCACACGGTGGATGCCTTGGCACCAGGAGCCGAAGAAGGACGTGGACGGCTGCGATAAGCCGCGGTGAGGCGCTGAACAGCCTTTGACCCGCGGATCTCCGAATGGGGAAACCCGGCGCCGGTAATGCGGCGTCATCCATCGCTGAATACATAGGCGATGGAAGGAAAGCGGGGGAACTGACACATCTCAGTACCCCGAGGAAAGGAAATCAACTGAGACTCCCTGAGTAGTGGCGAGCGAAAGGGGATCAGCCTAAACCTGCCAGGTGAAAGCGGGCACGCGTTGCCTGGCGGGGGTTGTAGGGCGTTGTGTCCGGATCGTGCCCGATCCGGCGGCAGTTACCAAGTCAGTCTCTAGCCGAAGTCGAGTGGAACCTCGCACCACAGAGGGCAATCGTCCCGTACGCGAAAGAGTCTGACCTGTCGATCGACGTCCCTGAGTAGGACCGCTGCCGTGAAACGCGGTCTGAACCCGGGGGGACCACCCTCCAAGGCTAAGTACTCCCTGGTGACCGATAGTGAACTAGTACCGTGAGGGAAAGGTGAAAAGCACCCCAGAAGGGGAGTGAAATAGCACCTGAAACCGCGTGCCTACAAGTGGTCGGAGCACCTTCGGGTGTGACGGCGTACTTTTTGCATAACGGGCCGGCGAGTTACTCGTCAGTGGCGAGGTTAAGCGATGAGCGGAGCCGCAGCGAAAGCGAGTCCGAACAGGGCGATTCAGTCACTGGCGGTAGACCCGAAACTGGGCGAGCTATCCATGGGCAGGTTGAAGCGGGGGTAAGACCTCGTGGAGGACCGAACCGACCTAGGTTGAAAACTGGGCGGATGACCTGTGGATAGGAGTGAAAGGCTAAACAAGCCCAGAGATATCTGGTTCTCTCCGAAATATATTTAGGTATAGCCTCGGGAATGTACGTGATGGCCGTAGAGCACTGCTTGGACTAGGGGCCCTACCAGGTTACCGACTTCAGGCAAACTCCGAAGACCATTATGTTCACCCCGGGAGTCAGCGTGCGGGGGATAAACTTCGTACGCGAGAGGGGAACAACCCAGACCACCAGCTAAGGACCCTAAGTGCTGGCTAAGTGGAGAACGATGTCCGAATGCCGAGACAACCAAGAGGTTGGCTTAGAAGCAGCCATCCTTGAAAGAGTGCGTAACAGCTCACTGGTCAAGTGTTCGGGCGCGGAGAATTCAACGGGGCTCAAGCCAGCCTCCGAAGCTGTGGGATGGAGCCGTCTGCGGATGGCTCAATCGGTAGGAGAGCGTTCCTGTTCGCAGTGAAGCGGGCGCATGAGCGGTCGTGGAGCGGCAGGAAGCGAGAATGCCGGCATGAGTAACGCAAGAGGGGTGAGAATCCCCTCCACCAATTGTCCAAGGTTTCCTGAGTAAAGTTCGTCTGCTCAGGGTTAGTCGGGACCTAAGGCGAGGCCGAAAGGCGTAGCCGATGGCCAACGGGTTGATATTCCCGTACCACGTCGCGTCCGCTATGACCGATGGGGTGACGAGGAAGGGCAAGGGATCCCAGGCGATGGTCGTCCTGGGGCAAGCGCGTAGCTAGTCGCGGTAGGGAAATCCGCCGCGGCGTTTGACGCGAGGCGCGATGCCAGCTGGCTTGACCGCCGGCGAGTCCCCGCACCCATGCCTCCGAGAAAAACCTCTAGGCAGGACGCTCGTGCCCGTACCGAGAACCAACACAGGTGGACAAGTAGAGAATACTCAGGTGAGCGAGCTAACCCTCGTTAAGGAACTCGGCAAAATCGTCCCGTAACTTCGGGAGAAGGGACGCCCCGGTAGGGTGAAGCCACTTGCTGGCGGAGCCCGAGGGGGCCGCAGTGAATAGGTCCAAGCGACTGTTTACCAAAAACACAGGCCTCTGCTAAGTCGAAAGACGACGTATAGGGGCTGACGCCTGCCCGGTGCCGGAAGGTTACGCGGAGTTGTTAGCGCTTCGGCGCAAAGCAGCGAAGCTAAGCCCCGGTAAACGGCGGCCGTAACTATAACGGTCCTAAGGTAGCGAAATTCCTTGTCGGGTAAGTTCCGACCTGCACGAATGGCGTAACGACTTGGACGCTGTCTCAACGAGGGGCTCGGTGAAATTAAAGTCTCGGTGAAGATGCCGAGTACCCGTGGCAAGACGGAAAGACCCCGTGAACCTTTACTGCAACCTGATATTGGAGTTTGGGACATCTCGCTCAGGATAGGTGGGAGGCTATGAACCGGCGGCTTCGGCTGCCGGGAAGCCACCCTTGAGATACCACCCTTGGTGTTCTGGGTTTCTAACGCATCGCCGTGAACCGGGATGCGGACAGTGTCAGGCGGGCAGTTTGACTGGGGCGGTCGCCTCCCAAAGAGTAACGGAGGCGCCCAAAGGTTCCCTCAGCACGGTTGGAAATCGTGCGCAGAGTGTAAAGGCACAAGGGAGCTTGACTGCGAGACCGACGGGTCGAGCAGGAACGAAAGTTGGGCTTAGTGATCCGGCGGTTGCAAGTGGAAGCGCCGTCGCTCAACGGATAAAAGGTACTCCGGGGATAACAGGCTTATCGCTTCCAAGAGTCCATATCGACGAAGCGGTTTGGCACCTCGATGTCGGCTCGTCGCATCCTGGGGCTGGAGTAGGTCCCAAGGGTTGGGCTGTTCGCCCATTAAAGCGGCACGCGAGCTGGGTTCAGAACGTCGTGAGACAGTTCGGTCCCTATCTGCCACGGGCGTTGGAGAGTTGAGAGGAGTCATCCTTAGTACGAGAGGACCGGGATGAACGCACCTCTGGTGTATCTGTTGTCCTGCCAAGGGCAGTGCAGGTTAGCTACGTGCGGATTGGATAACCGCTGAAAGCATCTAAGCGGGAAGCCAACCTCGAGATGAGCTCTCCCATCCCCTTGAGGGAGTAAGACGCCTGGTAGATGACCAGGTTGATAGGCCGGCTGTGCAAGCGCGGCAACGCGCTCAGCAGACCGGTACTAATGCGTCGAGGGCTTGACGGTTTTTATTACCCTTTTGGCCTGCGTGCAGTTTTCAAGCCCCGCCGGGGCCGTCGCGGTCCCGAGCGATTTCGGTGGCCATAGCGAGGGGGAAACACCTCTTCCCATTCCGAACAGAGCCGTTAAGCCCCTCCGCGCCGATGGTACTTGGTGGGCAACTGCCTGGGAGAGTAGGTCGCCGCCGGTCCTTGACTTCACGAAGCCGCCCTTGAGGGCGGCTTCTTCTGCACCGATAGGGATGGCGGCGAGCAGCTGCTCGGCGGCGGAGCAGATCGTGGCTCGCCGACTCAGGCGCGGGCGCTCGTTGAGCGCCGTGCCCGGCAGGCGCCGCGGCGGGCCGAGGCGAACGCCTCCCATCCGGCCGCGCGACGAGAGGGTGGCGCGTGGCCGGGCCGTTCACGAGGCCCGTCCGCGGGGATTGGCTCGAGGCCGTACTCGCCCAGCGTCGCGAAGTCGATCGCGAGATCGGCTGCGCTGAGCAGGCGGTGGCCGAGCGCTTGTCGCCTGTCGAACATGGGTGCGAGGCTAGGGATGGGGGCGGACGTACGTTCGCCCCTGCAACGGAACTTGCATTTCCGTGCCTGAGCGCCTCACCGTCCGCGCCTGCCGAAGCTGTGGGCGGCGGGCGCGACGGCGGCGAGATCCGCGGCGCGGGCATCCGCGACCGACCGCTCGGCGGCCGTGCGCCTGCCGGTCTCCCGCTCGCACGGACGGCTCGATCTGCCTGACGTCGGCG
>CAVRIF010000002.1:0-196204 GCA_963721215.1 uncultured Actinomycetes bacterium | reverse complement strand
AGGTCGCCACGAGGTGCGGGTCTGCCCGGCATCCATAACGTGGACCTCCACGCGCTCACCGACCAACGCGAGCAGTGCTGCGAGGGCCTCGTCGAAGGTCATGGGCGCCGGATTGTCGCCGAGGAGCTGCGATGTCTGGGGACTCCTCCTAGGGAGGGGTAAGCGATCAGTGACGGCGACCCCATCCAGCCAGGAGCCAGGTCCAAGAACGCTTGCCGCAGTGCGGACAGCGTGTCCAAGAGCGCGTCAGGGTGACACCGCAATGCTGGCAGGACGGCTTTGGCTTCACGACCACCGCTCAGTCCTTTGCCCCCGGCATCGCCTACTCCCGCAGCCCGGCGGCTTCGAGGGCCTCCTGGTGATCCCAGAAGAACTCGATCAGTACGACCTTGCCCTTTCTGAAGGTCAGCACTTGACTGAATTGGAAATCTCCTTCGACTCCCGACCGCTCGCCGGTGACGTGCGCTCGTGCTCGACAGACCACGGCCTCACCTGCATCGCGCAGATCCTCGATCACCGTGTCGTTCCGACGGTTTCCGCGTAGCCCTCGTAGAAGGACTGCACCGCGCGCTTTCCGTGATAGGCGGTCTCTGGCCAACCTTCGGCAGCTCGGACGACCACGTCGTCGTCGAGGTACTCGAAATATGCGGAGAGATCACCTCGGTTCCAAATCTCCGCCGCCTGGCGCACGGCCTCCACGTTCTCCTGGGACATCGCCGCGCAGTATCGCGCGGGGTGCGAACACTTGTGAGCAGCGGGTCTGGTTTCCACTGGCTCGCGGCCCCTGCGCTAAGCACCCCGCACGCAGAAACCGGCGGCTGGGGGAGGTACGGGATGGGCAGACCAGCCGCCGGTTGTTTGGCCCTGCCTTGCGCTGTTGGGCCATTACCCTTAACTGGACGAGCCAAACAGGCAAGCGACTGGCAGTTCGACTCCTGCGCCACCCCCACGTTCTCCTGCGACATCGCGTACTCCGAGAGCCCGGCGGCTTTCGAGGGCTCTACTACGTTCCCAAAGCTCTCGACCACCCCGGGAGCTCCGAGGGCCGCTCTCCGTTCCACTGAGTCGGTTGAACAATCGGCGCAGAAGGGCGAGAGTGTCTTGTTCCTCGACCTCGCCGACGACTTTGCGTTGCTGTTGGTGCCTGGGTAAAAGGTGATGTGCGTGTAGTACGGCTGGTTGTTGCGCCTGGTCTGGCTCTTCGGACAGCTCAGGCGGAAGTACATGGTTCCCTTGGGCAGGGTTCTGACGCAGCCGCTTCCTCCCAAGCATCCGTTGGCTGCCACGGTCTGGTCATTGAAGCCCGGATAAGCAGCACGGAGACGTGACTTGACCGTCAGCTGAGTCGCGTTGGGGCAGGTCACCTTGGTGTACGCGGTGACCTGTTGGTTCCCATCGAGATACGGCGCCTGGACCTGTGCAGTGCAACCAGACGCCCGGTTGGTGACCCGGCCCTCCCAGCCTGGCGCCGCGGGCGGGGTGATCGCAATTCCCGTGGGGGCGTCGCCGGCGGACACCGTGGCCGGGATCTTCGGCGAGAGCTTCCCGCCCGGGCCGACGTCGTACTGGGAGACGTTGTCGCTGCCCTCGTTCGTGACGTAGACGCTTCGGCTGTCGGGCGTCACCGCCACCCCGTGCGGGTTGGTGCGCGCAGCCACCGTAGGCGGGCTCTTCGGGGAGAGCGCGCCGCCCCCGCCGACGTCGTACTGGGAGACGTTGGTGCTGTAGAGATTGGCGACGTAGACGCTGTCTCCGTTGTGGCTCACCGCCACCGCTTGCGGGCCATCCCCGGCGCCCACCGTGGCCGGGCTCTTCGGCGACAGCGCCCCGCCGGCGCCGACGCCGTACTGGGAGAGGTTGTTGCTGAAGTGGTTGGTGACGTAGACGCTCTGGCCGTTCGGGCTCACCGCGACCCCGACCGGGGTGTGGCCAGCGGCCACCGTGGCCGGGGTCTTCGGCGCGAGCTTCCCGTCCGCGCCAACGTTGTACTGGGAAACGTTGAAGCTGGCGTAGTTGGTTACGTAGACGCTCTTGCCGTCCGGGTTCACCGCCACGGCGGTCGGGCCAAGGCCAGCCGAGGCCACGGTGGCAGGGCTCTTGGGCGAGAGCGCGCCGCCAGGGCCGGCGTCGTATTGCGAGACGCCGCCTTGGCCGTTCTCGCTGTTGAAAAAGGTGGCATAGACGCTCTTGCCGTCCGGGCTTACCGCCACCCCGTTCGGGTTGGTGCGGGCGGCCACCCTGGCCGGGCTCTTTGGGAGAGGGCCCCGCCCGGGCCCACGGTGTACTGAGAAATGGTGCCGGCGAAGCTGTTGTTCACGACGTAAACGCTCCTGCCGTCTGGACTCACCGCCACCTTCAACGCATTGCCGGCGGCGACCGTGGGCGGCGACAACGGCGCCAGGAGCCCGCCGGCGCCAGCCCTGTACTGGGAGACGTTGTCGCTGCCGACATGTGTGACGTAGACGAACGGCGCGGACTGAGCTGGCGCCGCCCACGCGAGGAGGACGGCGGTCGTCGCGAGGCCAAGCGACACGGGCAGTCGCCCGCCGCTGCCTCTACGCGCGAAAAGCCTGAACACGATCCTCCTTCCGGGCCGCATCGCCGCCGGGCGATCTCGGCGAGCTAGTGACCATCAATCCCATCCTACGCTCCTCCCCTACCAGGGGGTTCGAACTGAATGGAAAGGCGTTCTCCTGCGACATCGCCCGCGCAGTATCTCGTGCCTCGGAAGTGCGGTCCAGCGCAGGGAGCGCTCTGCTTCGCGCCTACCCCTCGGCCACGACTCAGGGCTTCAGCCGGAAGATGTTCGAGGACGTACTGAAATAGATCGGGCCGCCGTCGGCCGGTGTCTCAAGCCCGAGCACGCCGCCATGATGGTCGTAAACCGGCATCTGCGAGGCAATGGCGGTACGCGCGGAGTTCAGGCTCGCGCGGCGGATTGTGCCGGTGTTGTAGTCGCCGAAGAAGAGCTGGCCGCTGCTGGAGAGTCCGCAAAGATGGCAGAAGGCGGCCCCCGTCAACGCGGGCGGCGTGATGAAGAACCGCTTCGGCAGCACCGGGCTGGGACCGTCCCGGTTGGTGTTGCGCGGCGCGGGGGGCGGCGAGCTACAGGTTTGGGACGGCCCCCAGCCGTAGTTCCTGAGAGTCAGGCGTGCGATGAGATTGACCTCGTCGTTGCACTGCGGGCCGTTCTCCGTCTCCCACAGGCGTCCCGTCTGCGGATCGAAGGTGAACCCGAAGGAGTTACGAATGCCGTAGCCGATGATGGGACTCCCCGCGCGCGGATTGTCGGAGGGCACCGTGCCGTCCGGGTTCACCCGCAGCATCTTCCCGGCCACCGTGGCCAGGCTCTGAGCGCGGGACGGATTGCCGTTCTCGCCAGTGACGATGTAGAGCTTGGCGTCGGACCCGAACATGATCCGGCCACCATTGTGGTTCTCGCCGGTCGGGAAGCTGCGCAGCACGTCGAAGCCGCTGCCGTCGGCGCGGATGCGCAGGAGCTGGTTGGTCGCCGTCCCCGACACGGTCCGGGTGACGAAGGCCCACACGCGACGGTCTCGTGGGTAGCTCGGACGGAGGGAAAGTCCAAGCAATCCCTGCTCGCCGGTGCTCGTCACGTTCGGAATCCGGAAAAAGAGGGTGCGCGCGCCGGTGGCCGGGTTGAGTCGCATGATGCGGCCCGTGAAACGCTCGCCATAGAAGATGAAGCTGCCATTCGGGGTCACCGTGAATGCCGCGGGAGAGGCGAGCGAGGACGACGAGAGGCGCTGTGCAGTCGCCGCCAGGGCGCTTCCCGATGCAATGAGGACGGCGAAGGCGGCGGCGAGCGCCACCGGCACCGACAGGCGCTTCATGATCACTCCTCCCTGCCTAGAAGTCTGGCGACACTAGCAAACCAGTGCCCGCGCGGTCTGCCGCTCGGCGGTCGGCGGAGCACGCACCACGGACGCGCCTCCTCCCCCTCGCGCGAGATACTGCGCGGGCGATGTCGGAGGAAACCGTGGAGGTCGTCCGTCGCGGCTTTGAGATATGGAACGCGGGGGACCTGGATGCGCTCCGAGAGCAGGTTTACGACCCGGGCATCATCTGGCGGGGACCGGAAGGTTGGCCGGAGCCGGGGCCGTACGCGGGTCGGGAGGCGGTCATGCGCCAGGTGGAGCAACTGCACGAGACCTGGGACAGCGAGCAGATGCAACTGATCAGCGACTTCATCGACGTCGGGGACCGGGTTGCTGTCAGGTTCATCTGGCAGACCGCAGGCCAGGGCCCTGAGTCGAACATCGAGGCGACGGGCATCTACACCGTCCGCAAGGGCAGGATCGTCGCGATCGAGTTCTTCTGGGACCACGCGGAGGCCCTTGAAATCCTGGGACTCTCGGAGTAGGCGATGTCGCAGGAGAACGTGGAGATCGTTTGGAGGTACGTGGAGGCGCTCAACTCGGCTGAACTGGCTCCGAGCGACTGGAGTCGGTTCGCCGCCGACTTCTTTGACCCTGATGCCGACTACTACCCGGTGCAGAAGTTTCCCGAGGCCCGGCCATGTCACGGCGTCGAGGAGTTTGCCCGCTTCCTGGCCGACTACCGGGACGCGTGGGACCGCTACGAGGTCGCCGTCAAGGAGTTGATCCCCGTCGGCGATGATCGCGTCCTCGTTGACTTGGCGATCCGGGCGGAGGGGCGCGAGAGTGGTGTCAAGCTGGACGGAGACCTCTACCAGTGCGTGTGGCTTCGTCACGGGCGGTTCTTCCGCTGGGAGGACCACTTGACGCTGAAGGGTGCCCTTCGCGCACTCGGTCTTAGCGGCGAAACCCTCGAAGCCGCCGGGCTGCGGGAGTAGGAGAGTCTTAGATCAGTTCGGCGGTAGGCAGCCGCCGATCGCCAGGGCTCGAGACCGGCCTCGGCTGGCCCGGGACGCGTGTAAATGGTGAAGCGGGGACGCCTCCTCACGGCTCGCTACCGTGTCGGCATATGAGTAGCCAGCGAGTGCCCGGTGGGGTCGTGCACAAGTTGCCTGCAGACCTACGCAAGGCGCTGATCGCCAACACAACGGCGCTCGACGCATGGAAGGACATCACACCCTTGGCCCGCAACGAGTTCATCTGCTGGGTCGAGGATGCCAAGCAGGAGACGACCCGAAAGCGCCGCATTCGCCGGACACAGGAGGAGCTCGAGGAAGGCCAGCGTCGCCCCTGCTGCTGGCCTGGATGCAAGCACCGCGAGCGCACCGGTACCTAGCGGCCGACCCAACAGGCGCCCATCAACCCTGGCCGCTAGAAACCGAGATACTCAGCTCATCGCATCGGCGAACGTCGACCTGGTTAAGTCAATCTACGCTGACGTGGGAGCGTGGTGACTTCAGCTCCGCCGGCTGGGCGCACCCTGAGATCGAGTACGTGATCACCGACGGGCCCACACCAGGTAGCTGGACGGGGCGGGACGGCATGGCAGCGGCCTGGCGCGACTTCCTGCGCTCATGGGAGGAGTATCGCGTCAAGGCAGACGAATTCCGCGAGCTCGACGACGAGCGTCTTCTCGTCCTTGACGACCATCGCATCGGACGTGGCAAAACGAGCGGGGTGGATCTCAAAGAGATGGGGCCGAAGGGTGCGAACCTGTTCCACATCCACGGCGGCGAGGTCACGAGGCTCGTTCTTTACTTCGACCGCGAACGCGCCTTCGCCGATCTCGGCCTTTCCTCGGAAGCGGGTCCCGCGCACTCGTAGTCTGCGTGCGAAACTGTTGCGGTGATCAGGCGGCCGCAACCCGCGCGCCGCGGGTCACGGGGACTGTAGACTCGCGCGCCGTGGGATTGCGGAAGGCAATCGCCTGTGCGGCGCTCGCTTTCGTGGTGCTCGCGGCGCTGCCGGCGAGCGCGCAGCCAGCGGCCGAGCGGCGCAAGGCAGAGCGGCTGCAGGCCGGGGAGTCCACGGCTCTCACGGCGACGATCCGCCGCACGAAGTTCGGGATTCCCCACATCACCGCGCCGAACCTGCAGAGCGTCGCCGCCGGCTATGCGTACGCATTCGCCAAGGACAACCTCTGCACGATCGCAAACGAGTACGTCACCGTCGCCGGGCAGCGCTCCCGCTACTTCGGCCCGAACAGGACCTGGACCGTGTCCGGGACCCAGCTTCAATACCCGAACCTCAAGTCCGACGCCTACTTCCAGTGGGTGAAGAACGAACGCCTGGTCGAGAGACTCGTTCGCCAGGAGCCGCCGCTGGGACCGAAGCAGGGGATCCGGGAAGGGGTCGCCGGGTACGTCGCCGGCTACAACGCCTATCTACGGCGAACAGGCGTCGAGAACCTGCCGGACCCGCGCTGCCGCGGCGCGGATTGGGTCCGGCCGATCAAGCCGATCGACGTCTACCGGCGCGCCTTTCAACTGGGGATCCTGGTCAGCTCGGGCCTCGTGATCGGCGACATCGTGAACGCGGCGCCGGCGACGCCGGCGGCGGCGGCCGAGCAGCGCGAGCGCATGGAGCTGATGCTCCGCGACGGTACGGCGCTCCAGCGCCTGCAGCCCAAGGTGGGCTCGAACGCCTACGGCTTCGGGCGCGAGGCGACCACTAACGGCAAGGGGATGGTGCTCGGCAACCCCCACTTTCCCTGGCAGGGCTCGGAGCGCCTCTACCAGGCGCACCTGACGATCCCCGGCAGCATGAACGTCTCCGGCGCCTCGCTCTACGGAGCGCCGCTGATCGTGATCGGCCACACCAGCAATCTCGCCTGGTCGCACACCGTCGCCACTGCCTGGCGCTTCACCCCGTTCCGGCTCACACTTCCTCCCAACGACCCGCACTCGTACATCGTCGACGGCGAGGTCAGGCCGATGGAGCGCCACAACGTGACGGTGATGGCGAAGACCAGTGGCGGCGGGCTCATGCCGCGGACGCAGACGATCTGGACCACCGAGTACGGCCCCGTCTTCACCGGCCTGCTCGGGATCCCGTTCCCGTGGGGCGGGACGACCGCATTCGCGCTCGGCGACGTCAACACGACGAACTTCCGCTACCTGAACCACTTCCTCGACAACGACCGCGCCCAGTCGGTGCGCGAGTACGACCAGATCCAGCGCCACTACCAGGGGCTCCCCTGGGTGAACTCGATCGCCGCCGACTCGCGCGGCGAGGCCTATTACACGATGCAGGGGGCGATCCCGTACGTCACCGACGACGCAGGCCGAGACCTGTGGCGTGGCACCGGTCAACGAGCTACTCGGGCTACCGATCCTGGACGGCTCGCGCTCGGCGTGCAACTGGGACTCGAGCCCGGGAGCTGTGGCGCCCGGCACGTTCCCGCGCAACGAGGTCCCGACCCAGTTCCGAGCCGACTACGTCCACAACGGCAACGACAGCCACTGGCTGACGAACCCCGAGGCGCCGCTGACCGGGTTCGATCGGATCATCGGCATCGAGAACGCGGAACGCTCGACCCGGACCCGGCTCGGCCTGATCCAGGTCGCAGAGCGCCTGGCCGGCACCGACGGGCTGCCGGGAAGGCGGTTCAACCTGCCGCTGCTCGAGCGCGTCGCGCTCGGAAACCGCCAGTACCTCGGCGAGCTGTGGCGCGACGACCTGGTCACGCTCTGCGAGGCGGCGCCTGGTGGCTTCCTGCAGGGATCGAACGGACCGGTGAACGTCTCCGGCGCCTGCCAGCCGCTGGCGAGCTGGAACCTGCGCGACGACCTCGATTCGGGCGGAGCGATCCTGTTCCGGCGGTTCGCGGCGAACGCGCTGGCCAACTTCCAGTGTGTGCCGTCCGGGCTTCAGGGTGGGGTCTGCCCGGGCTCGGAGACGCTCTACTCGAACCCGGTCTACTCGAACTCCGACCCGGTGAATACGCCGGGTGGCGGGCTCAACATCGGGAATCCGCTGGTGGGAACCGCTCTGGCCGACGCGGTCACCGACTATGCGAGCGGCCGACCTGCCGCTCGACGCTTCGCTGCGGGGGGTGCAGACGGAGACGATCGCCGGCAGAACGATCCCGATCCACGGCGGCCCCGGCCAATTGGGCGTGTTCAACGTGATCACCGCGCCCTGGCAGCCGGACCGGGGCGGCTACCCCGACGTGAACCACGGATCGAGCTTCGTGATGGCGGCGACGTTCCAGGACGGGGAGTGCCCCGTGCGCGCCGCGACGTTCGTCACCTATTCGCAGAGCGAGAACCCGCGCTCCCCCCACGCGAATGACTACACCCTCGCCTACTCGCGCAAGCGCTGGCACCAGGTCCCCTTCTGCGGGCCTGAGGTCCGCCGGGCCACGCTCAGCACTCAGCGCCTGCAGATCCCGACGCAGCCCTAGGTTCGAAAAAGGAACCGCCTCGCCCGAGTCTTATCCTCCGCTGCGCGACGCTCGCCTTCCTCCACCGCCGCGTTCATGCACCCCTGTACGCACCGCCGTAGCTCGCGCACGTCGAAAGTCTCACTCAGCTGCTGAGCGGTAATAGTGATCCGGCCCGGTTCGGCCATGTAGCCGTCGCCGGGGGGCTCCCGCCCGCCCTCGACATCGACGGTCCAGGAACCGCCCCCGGGCTTCGCGATCTGCTGGAGCGCGCCGGGGAGCTCCCGGTCAAGGATCGCGGCGGCATGGCCCAGGAAATCGCCCTCGATCCGCACTCGGGCAGCGTCGGGCTCCTCCCCGCTCATCCAGTGCACGGTGACGCGGGTCTTCCCGTTCACGCTAACGACCTGTGAGCCCGATGCATCAGGGGCGCCCCGCAGGAGCGACAACGCCCGATAGGCCTCAGTCGCAGGCGTGAGCTTGCTCAGCCTGAACGGCCTGCCGCCGACCTGAAATGACATCAGCCCGCTGGCTTGCATCGTGGGGCTGGTGATCGCGTCAAGATCCCACGCCTGCGGCTCCCTGCCGTGCTCCAACAGCAACATTCGCCGATCGGTGATGCAGAGCATCCCAGAGCCTTTTCGACCAGGCCGGGCAAGCGTCGCGGCGACGAGAAGCTCCACGTCCTCTCCCGATTCGATAAGTCCGCGCAGTTCCTCCGCGGCCTCCTGCGTTCGCGCCTTCACGCGACGGATGCCGACTCTGCCCTTCCTTCCGCCGGACTTCACAAACGGCTCCATGAGGACGTTTTCGAGCCCGCCGACGGCGGCCATCACCGTGCGCACCCTGCGGACGGCGTCACCAGCGCGCGGTTCGGCTGTGCCAACCGGCTTTGAAGCCGTGGCGTCGCGTGGCGATGGCGGCTTCACGATTGCGAGTACCTCCCCGCCACAGGACGAGCAGTACCTCGCCTCTGCCATGAGCTCTGTCCCGCAGCTAGAGCAGTATGCGGGGGCCTCGGACGCGGTTGTCAGCTGCATTAGACGCGGCCGGCGCACTGCTAGCCGCTCGACGGCGGTGCGCCCACCCGTCGTGCTCGCCGAGGCTGTCGCTCGACTGTCCGTGAACACCACCTCCTTAGGAAGGATCCTGGGTAACGATCCTAGGTAACGATCCTATGGCATCACGTCCGCCCGTGCGCGCCGAAACCGGCTCCTAGCGGGGAGAACGCCGCGAACCGGACGAGCCCCGTGTTTACGACAGCCAGGGAGCCGCCTGAACGGGGAATAAGCTCGCCCGCCAGTGATGGCTAAAGGAGGGTCGGTGGCGTTGACACCTGGGCAGGTAGGAAGCTGCCGGCGTCGTCTGGCCCTCGTGGCGATGGCGGCGGTCGCGATGGCCGCCCTGTTCGGTGCGCACGCCGAGGCGGCGCCTCCGCCCGGTCAGGTGAGTGTCAGCAGTACCCCGAGGCTCTCTCCGACGTTCGGGCCCAATGTCCATGACTACGTCGTTCGCTGCAAGAACAGGCCGGTGACGCTCAGGGGCCGCACCTCCGGAGGCTGGCAGATGGCGGTCGACGAGGGCGCCTTCCGCAGCGGCAACTTCAGCGAGGTGGTGCCGCTCAGCGCCGGGCGGGCGATCACGATCACAGTGCGACCGGTCGGGAGCCCGCAGCGCTATCGCTACTACGCGCGCTGCCTGCCGAAGAGCTTCCCCACGTACACCTTCACCCGCTATCGGCCGGTGTCGCCGCAGTACTTCTCGGTGGACCGCGGCTTCGCCTGCGGTACTGGGTGCTACGGAATCATCTTCAACAACCACGGGGTGCCTATCTGGTGGTATCACGGTCGGACCTGGGCCACCAGGGTGCTTCCAAACGGGAACGTCCTCTGGTTCGAGCGTGCCGTTTCCCCAAGCAGATGGGCCACCCACGGCCTCAATGGGGCCCGCATCCGCACCCTGAACGGCGTTGGTTGGTGGCCCGATTCCCACGACCTGCAGCTATTGCGCAACGGCAATCACCTGGTCGGCGGCTACGTCAAGCAGGAGCACGTCGACACGAGTGCCTATGGCGGTTCGCGGGACGCCACCGTGATCAACACCGAGCTGCAGGAGGTGGCCCCGCAAGGCGGACTCGTCTGGAGCTGGAAGAGCCAGCACCACATTGCTCGCGCCGAGACGGGGCACCACTGGCCGCGAGTCATCCAGCAGCCCGGCCCTCGGGACGGCTACGACATCCTCCACTGGAACTCGATCGAGCGGGCGGGCAACTCGGTGATCGCTTCCTTCAGGCACCTCGACGCCGTCTACAAGATCGACAAGAGCACCGGCCAGATCGTCTGGAAGCTGGGTGGCACGCGCACGCCCAGGAGCCTGACGGTGAGGGACGATCCCCGCGCCTACACCTTCGGCGCCCAACACGACGCCCGCCTGCTCCCGGACGGGACCGTCACCGTGTTCGACAATCGCACCTATCTCGGCCACCAGAGGCCACGGGCTGTGCGTTTCAGGATCGACGAACAGGACCGCACGGCCACCCTCCTGCAGGAGATCACCGATCCCGCCGTCTCCAGCTCACAATGCTGCGGCTCCGCCCGCCGCCTCGCCAATGGGCATCGGCTGATCTACTGGGGCGGGGGCGGCCCGAGGAATCTGATCGGCGGCTACAGACCCGGCGGCCAGAGGACCTTCTCCTTGAGCATGGGTGGCAACTATCGAGCGGAGCCTGTCCCCGCTGGCGTGCTCTCCGTGCAGGATCTGCGTGGAGCAATGGACGCGATGTACGACCCGCCCTGAGGGACTTGAACGGCGAGACTGACAGACGCGGCGACCGCGGCGCGGGCCTGGCTGTCTTCCTGGTTGCGCTCGGCGCCGCCTGGACCGTGGGCAACGTCGGCGCAGTGGTCAGCGAGCTGGGGCGCGAATTCGAGATCTCCCTGCCGACGGTCGGGTTGCTGTCGGGAACGCTGCTGCTCGGCTTCTCGGTGCCGGGCACCTTGCTGGCACCGTGGATCGCCGAGCGTCTCACGATCGTGCGCACGATGATCGTCGCGGCCCTCCTCTGCGCGGTCGGCAACCTCGTTTTCGCCGTGACGCCGGTCTTCGCAGGCCTGGTGGCTGGACGCGCGATCGCGGGGTTCGGGCTGGGCCTGGCGGTCGTGGCCGGCCCCGTCTTTGCCAGCGCAACGGGCGGCGTCGGTCGGGTGGCCCTCTTCGGCGCCGCGATTCAACTGGGGATCGCGGGCGGGCTGGGGGTGGGTGCGGTCCTCAGCGACCTGGAGGTCGATTGGCGATTCACGTTCCTGCTCTCCGCCGGCGTCGCCGTGTCGCCGCTTCCGCTCCTCATGCGGCGCACGGGCCCCAGCTACGTGCGTCACGCGGGCGGCGGATTCGTCACGCTCGCCCTGCGCAGCTCTCGAGTGTGGCGCCTCGGTGCGCTCTTCGTAGCCGTCTTTTCGGTGCCCTTGATCCTCGGCTCATGGCTCGTCCACTATCTGAGCGTCGACAACGGGCTCGCCGCGGCGACCGCGGGCGCGCTCAGCTTCGTCATGTTCGGCGTCTCAGCTGCTGCTCGCGAGGAGGGCGGCCGGCTTGCCCAACGCGGCGTGAGCCCTGCGCTGCTGGTCGGCGGCGCGCCTTTTCTCGCCGCGGCGGGGCTCGTGGTCCTGGCGCTCGACGACTCGCTCGGACTCGCGGTGTTCGCGGTGTTCGCGGCCGGGATCGGCTTCGCGTTCCCCTACGGACTTGCGATCGTGCAGGCGCAGCGCCTCTATCCCAGCGAGCCGACCGAGCCCGTCGCGCTCGTGACGCTGGTGGGCACAACGATTCCGGTCGCTCTGGTCCCGCTGATCGGGTCGTTGCTCGACGACGGCCACGGAACGGAGGTCTTCCTCGCCCTGGCGGTGCTGGTGGCCCTCGCGGGAACCCTCAACCTACGGCCGGTCAAGGGCTCGCTCGAGCCAGAGGGGAAAGTGGCTGGATCGCCGTGAGCAAGGGAACGGGGATCGGGCTTGGTCTATTCGACGGACCACGCCTTGGCGTCAGACTCATCAACGACTGAGAGGGCGCCCCACAGCTCCAGCACCACGGGCTTCGCATCCGCCGGAAGGGTGAACTCCATCTGGTAGTTGTCAGCCGTCACGCCGGGCTGGAGGGAATCGCCGCAATTCGGGGTCGCGCTGCCACGCACGCTGTCGCCGTCGTGGCGCTGGCCCTGCTCATCAACGACCGCTGCGCCATCGTCACCGCAGAATGGGTCCTGCGGTTCAGACGTGTCGTTCTTGACGTCGATCGTCGCGACGTAGGTCGCTTCGCCTCCGGATGCCCCGGACTGCTCGAATGCCGTCTGATCGAATGCCGTGGGTTTGAAGACGAAGTCGCCGACAATCGCCGCCTCGCCCAGGGCGTAATCAGCCTCTGGCCCTGAACCACTCGATTGTGCGGTGGGCTGCCCTTCCGTGTCGGAGAGCTGGCTCCGACTATCGGACAGCTCAGTCCGCAGGCTGTTCAGATCATCGTCCTTGTTCGAGAGAGACGAGGTCAGCGGGATTGCGACTGCAGCGCCGGCGATCGCCGCGCCGACCAGCGCCGCGACGCACACAGCGAGAATCTCGTGCCGTATGACCCATAACCGAATGCGGTCCATCACTGTCAAGGAGTTCTAGCGCCTCGACGGGATGTTGCAGCCTGCAAGGAGTGGCAACCCATGGGTGAATTCGCTCGCCCCGGCTTCATTTCCGGGGCTTCGACGCCGATAAGGGGAAGGTGAGCGACGGAACCAGCGCCCCTCCGGCGATCCGTGAGATGCCCGGAATCACTCCGCCGACCACCAATGGGCGGCGGCGGCTCGGCGATGTCGTGGTGGAGCTCGGCTTCGCCGATCGTGAGACAGTCGAGAAGGTAGTGCTCCAAGCGCGCGAGGGCGGCCGCCCCGTCGGCGAAGTGCTGCTGGAAAGCGGCGCCGTGAGCTCCGACCAGCTGGCCCAGGCGCTGGCCGAGCGCAACGGGCTCGACTACGTTGACCTCAACGTCTTCGAGGTCGACAAGGGGGCGGCCAATCTGGTCAGCGCCACCGACGCCAGGCGCTTCCTGGCGGTTCCGGTGGCCTTCTTGGACCCCGAGACCATCCTGGTCGCCACGGCGAATCCGGCGAACGTGCTCGGCATCGACGACATCGCGATGACCACCGGCTACAAGGCTCAGCTCGCGGTGGCATCACCTGAGGACATCGAGGCCGTGATCAGCCAGCTCTCCAGCCTCGAGGAGTCCGTCGAGGAGGTGGATGAGGAGACCCAAGACGGAAACGGCGTCGCCCAGGTGATCGAGCTGCGCGCATCGGCCGAGGAGGCGCCGGTCGTGAAGCTCGTCCACTCGGTGATCGCCGACGCGGTCGCTCGCGGCGCCTCCGACATCCACTTCGACCCTCGGGACGGCGACATGCGGGTCCGTTTCCGCGTCGACGGCGTCGTCGTCGACTCCGCCACGGTGCCCAGGCGCCTGGCCCTCGGTCTGGTGTCCCGGATCAAGATCATGGCCGAGCTCGATATCGCCGAGCGCCGCGCGCCCCAGGACGGCCGCGTCGGCCTCAGGGTCGACGAACATCACATCGACATCCGCGTAGCGACGCTGCCGCTGGTGCGCGGGGAGTCAGTGGTCATGCGCATCCTCGACAAGCAGCGCGTGGTCACGGAGCTCGACCTGCTCGGGATGGAGCAGGCGGACCGGACCTTGCTGGAGCAGTCGATCAAGAAGCTTCGCGGCGCGGTGCTCGCCACGGGCCCGACCGGTGCCGGCAAGACGACCACCCTGTATGCAGCCCTGGGCGAAATCAACACGCCCGACAGGACGCTGATCACGATCGAAGACCCCGTCGAGTACGAGCTCGAGGGTGTCAAGCAGGTGCAGGTGAATCCGGCCGCCGGGGTCACATTCGTCCGCGGCTTGCGTTCGATGCTCCGCAACGACCCCGACGTGCTGATGGTCGGTGAGATCCGCGACAGTGAGACGGCACAGACCGCTATCGAATCCGCGCTCACCGGGCATCTCGTTCTCTCCACGCTGCACACGAACGACGCCCCGATGGCGCCGGTCAGGCTGATCGACATGGGGATCGAACCGTTCCTGGTCGCCACCGGACTCGAGTGTGTGGTCGCCCAGCGGCTGGCGCGCCGGCTGTGCGAAGACTGCCGGCGACCGGTCAAAATCACCGCTGAAGAGCTGAGGAGCAACGGCTTCGAGAAGGCGCAGGAGGCAATCGACGCCCACGAGCCGGAGGGCTGCGTGCGCTGCGGCGGACTCGGCTTTCGCGGCCGCGTCGGCCTCTACGAGGTGATGGTGCTCACGAAGGAGGTCCGCTCGTTGATCCTGCGCAAGGCGTCGGGCGATGAGATCGCGGCCGCCGCGGTTGCCGCGGGGATGCGCAGGCTGCGAGATGACGGCCTCGAGAAGGTGCGCAAGGGCATCACATCAATGCCTGAGATGCTGCGCGTCGTCGGCAGGTAGCTCACCTCCTACCCCGGCTGGGTGTACATCGGGTTGAACCGCGCCGTTTCGGGCGGAAATGGCGCATGAAAACGGCCGCCCCGCCATTCCGCCCGTTTCCCACCTGACCCGGAAGGCGGCGCGACCGTTCACCCGCAAGGTACAACGGCGCCGGGTGCAATGCGCCGGTTCACGGTGCCTGCGCTGACGCGGTTTCCTGCGCTCAGTCCGTGAGCGTGTAAGGACCGCAGGGGGTGCTGCCGTCGGAATCGAGGAGCGTGTTGCCGTCCTCGTCCTTGTAGAAGACCCTGAGTTTGTCCCTCGTGACGACCACCTCGGCATAGCTGTTCTCGCCGCCCTGAGCGCACGCCATGCCCATGCCGTTCGGTGGCGGGGGCTTGAAGAACGCGTTCGAGATCAGCTGGCCGCTGCCGTCGGTGCCCGTCACCTCGTCGATCTCCTCCCAGAACGGCGTCGTCCCCACGGGGCCGATCACGAAGTCCTGGTAAGGGGTATTGACCGGGGCGGTCGCGGGCGCATTCGAGGGCGCCACGTCCCCGGACAGGGTCCGCTCGCGGACCACGTTCGCAAGGCCCGCGTGGACATCCGTGGTCAGGAAGACGAGGTGGTCGATGTTCGCGCTCTGCAACGCGTTCAGCAACTGAAGCCGCTCGAACGCGTAGCCCTCCCAGCGGTCGTAGGGAAGGGCGTAGAACTGCTGAATCGGAAGCTCGTTCATGACCACCTTCCAGGTCGCCGTCGAGGTCTTGACGGCGTTTAGGAACCGGTTCAGCTGCGGCTTGCCGAGGTAGGTGCGGTTCGAGCTGTTGATCCTGTTCTTGCAGGCCTGCGACACCGGCTGGTCGAGGGAGGGAACGAGTGCCGAGAACACGTTGCGGGTGCTCTGCGGCGCCGTCGGCGCCAGGTCCGGCGAGCCCGTCTCCGGGTTGTCACAGGTGCCGTTTGCCGATGCCTTGGCGTTCCGGAACGAGCGCGCGTCGAGGAAGAACATCTCCAGGTTCTTGCCCCAGCGGAAGCTCCGGTAGATGCCGCGCTCGTTGCTGTACGTGACAGGCATGTAGTTGCGGAATGCCCGCACGCCCCGGTTGTAGAGCGGGCGCCCGTTCTCGGGAATCGAGAAGTCGTTGATGAACTCGTGGTCGTCCCAGTGGTTGTAGAGCCCGGTCGCGGAGCGGATCCTCTGCATGTTCAGGACCGCGAGCTTGTCCCGATAGTAGGCCCACTTCTCCCCCACCCCGAGAGCTGTGGGCGCTCCCGGAACCTCCGGGATCGGAGTAGATCGTGTCGCCGAAGTCGATGTTGAAGTGGTTGTTCTCGGCCACCATCGAGCTGAAGGCCTTGAAGGTACCCCAGAAGGGAGTGGTATCCCCCGGTTGCTTGTAGCCGGTCTCGTCACCCGAGTACGCGAACCTGATCGGCGTCCGCAGGTAGGGCGGCGGAGCGGTCCGGAACTTGCCCACCGAGCTGCAGGCCGCCCCCGCCCGGAATGCAGAAGCGGTAGTAGTAGGTGCGGTTGGGCTGGAGCCTGGTGATCCTGGTCTGGAACGTGAAGTTGTTGCCGACGACCGCCTGAAGGGTCCGCTGGGTGACCGGGTTCTGGAAGGAGTTGCTCAGCGAGACCTGCGCCCTCACCTGTCGCTGCTGGTTGGTGCGACCCCAGATGATCGCTGCGTCGTCGGTGATCTCGCCCGCGGTCACCCCGCTCGTGAACTGCTTTGGAGCGGCGAACACCGTGGCCGGCAACAGAAGAGCCGCGATCGCGACCGTGGCGACTACTGCAAGAGTAATGCCGGCTCCTCCCCACGGCCAAGGAGTCTAGTCGAAAAAGCGCTCGGCTACTGGACCGCCTTGCCGCTCGGATCGACGACCAGCCACAGCCCGCCGAACTCCTCGACGTCGTGGCAGAGAATCTCTCCAGGCGGGTCGTGGACGTAGTAGTAGAGCGGATGGCCGCCGTACGTCACCTGGGTCGATCCGTCGTCCCGCTGGGTTGTGCCGAGCAGCTTGGCGTCGGCGCCTTCGCCTGCCCGCGGCTCGCCCTCGGTGAGCACCGGCGGCCACGCTTCTGCGCAGGCTCCGTAGCACTCGCTCGTATCCGAGGCCTCCCTGTCGAACAGGTAGATCGCCTGCTGCTCGGAGTCGAAGAGCACCGAACCGTATTGGCTGTCGGCCACCACGACCTCGGTGCCGGACCCGGTCTGCACCTTGGCTCCGCCGCCGGACGCCTTGCGGTGCCCGGAAGCGGCGCCCTGGGCGGCGCTCGCGTCGTTCCCGGCCCCGGGGACCGGGCCGGTCGTCGGGGTCGAGCCCTGGTCGCCGCCGCAGGCCGCAAGGGCGAGCGACACGAGGATTCCGGCGATGGCGAGTAACCGGCTCATCGGTAACACGAGCTTGGTCCGATCATCTGGCGACTCGTTACGGACATCAGGCCCCTGTCTCGATCTTCGAGCGCAGCTGGGACCGGCTAAATTGGGTAGTGCAGGGCCGTGCTCAAGTGCGCAGGGCCGTACCCAGAAGACAGGGCCGTACTGATGGAGGAGCGTGGCAGGCACAGAACCCCCAGCGGTTGACGTAGCTCAGGCGGCGGAACTCACAGGTCTCTCGAAGGAGGCGATTCGCGCCCGCATCCGGCGGGGCGACTTGTCGGCGGACCTTCGCGACGGCAGCCACAGAATTCCCGTCGCCGAGCTGCGGCGGCTCGACCTCTTCGTGGAGGGCGACCGTTACAGGTCTGTGCGCGAGCGAGTCGAGGCTCTGGAGGCCCAGTTGCGGACTGCGCTCGAGTCCCGCGAGCGCATGCAGCGGGAGCTCGCGGATGCGGACGAGAAGGCCCGAATGATGTGGGGCATGGCGCAGCAGAGAGACCTGAAGCTGCGGGTCGCCCGGAGGAAGCGTTTGCGTCGCTGGCGCTTCAGGCGGAGCGCAAGTAACAGCGCCGAGCCTGAGGAGCACCTGATGTCGGAGCAGGCTCGCCGTGACGGCCGTGGATGACCCTCGCCCGTCTATAGGCTCGGCCGCCTGAGCGGAGCGGACCGAGCGACATCGATCGGCCTCGTCATGGGCGCGGTGGTGTCCGTGCAGGTGGGTGCCGCAGTGGCGACGACGCTGTTCGACGAGCTGGGTCCGTCGGGAACAGTGCTGCTGCGCACCGGCTTCGCGGCAGTGATCCTGGTCGCGATCTGGCGCCCGAAGGTGCCACGGGGCGCCAGCGGGCCGCTACGCGACGCGGTCTTGCTGGGGATCGCGCTCGCCGGCATGAACCTGAGCTTCTACGCGGCGCTCGACCGGATCCCGCTGGGGATCGCGGTGACGCTCGAGTTCACCGGCCCGTTCGCGGTCGCCGTCGCCGGATCGCGCCGGGCGAAGCGACCTGCTGTGGGTGGTGCTGGCGGCGGGCGGGATCGCCCTCCTCTCCCCCGGCCTGCACGGCTCGCTCGACGGCCTGGGCGTCGCCTTCGCGCTGCTCGCGGGCGGCTTCTGGGCCGCCTACATCGTGCTCGCGGCGCGCGTCGGGCAGGGGTTCAGCGGCGGCCGGGGCCTGGCGCTCGCGATGGTGGTGGCGGCGGTGGTGCTGATCCCGGTCGGCGTGGCCGGCGGCGGCGGCGCGCTGGGCGACCCGGGGCTGCTCGCCGTCGGCCTGGCGGTCGCCGTGCTCAGCTCCGCGATCCCGTACTCGCTCGAGCTGGAGGCGCTGCGACGACTCCAGAAGGGGACCTTCGGGGTTCTGATGAGCCTCGAGCCCGCCGTCGCGGCGCTCGTCGGCCTGGCGGTGCTCGGCCAGGACCTCAGCGCCACCGAGACGGTCGCGATCGTTCTGGTGGTGGCGGCAAGCGCGGGTGCGCTCGGCGCGGCGCGGGCGCCGGCTCCCGTCGAGGCCTAGAGCGCTTCTCGCCCTCGTCGCGGCTCGTGGCCGCGGCAACTCGTGACCGGCAGCCGGGGGTAGCGCGGATAGGCGGGGTCGGTGCGCGAGCGCTCGCAGAGCGAGAAGCTCGAGCCGCGCGTGTTGCGAACGATTCGCTGGTGGACGCAAGAGTCGCAGAGACCGGCGGGCGGGCGCGGCATGTCCCAAGTATCGCGATGCCCGACGACGACGCCAAGGCGCAGCGGGTGGCGATCTAGCAGTAGTCGTCCGGGTGGGTACCGGCGCCGGTGGGCATCGTGCCGCCGGTGCATTCGACGTACCGGTCCCGGTGATAGACGATGCTGATCGGAAGCTGCGCCTGGCCGGCGCGATCGTCGTTGAGGAACTTCGCGTTCCCTCCGAGCGGTGAGCGTCTTGCCGGCGACCGCGCCGTAATACGTGGTGCTGCCCCACAGCTCGACGTCCGTCTCGGGCGCGTAGATCGTCATCTCGCTCCCCGAGTTGCCGGTGAAGTGGGCCTTGGTCGGGATCGACTCCGAGCCCACCATGACGACGCGGAGGTCGTAGGGGTTGCCGCTCGTGGTGACGAACTCGGTGTTGCCGCCCATGTTGATCTGCGTCACGGGATTCCCGGTCTGGCCGCAGGTCTCGGGCGAGTGGAAGATGATCGTGACCACGGCTCCCTGGGCGACGATGAGCTGGCTGTTGCCCGACATGTCGAGCTTGCAGAAGCTGTAGGGCTTGTCGCTGGCGCCGAGCGTGACCCTGCCGCCTCCGGTCATGGTCATCGTCCGCGTCGTCGCGTTCCAGCTCACGTTGCCCTGCTTCGGATCCTGGGCGAAGAAGCGGCTGTTGGAGTTGTTGGTCCAGGCGGTCCCCGGATCGACCGGCGGCAGCGAGAGCTCCTCCTCGAAGACCTGGTAGCCCGAGCACTGGCTGCCGCTGAACGTTTGACCCTGGCCGTGCTTGCGCATCGCCACACAGGTAACCGCTGCCCGCTGTCGTGACGTCCCCGTTGCTCGCCGCGTTGGTGGGTGTGGTCGCGTCGCCGATGTTGCTGCTGCTGTTGATCGTCACCTGATCGCGGCCCACGGCGCTGTAATCGCCGAAGACGCCGCTGCCGTCCTTTGCGCTCGCCACGACATCGAGCCTTCGGTCGACGTTGTCGGCGCTGCCAACCGAGACGACCGACAACTGCCTCTTGATGCCGGTCTGCGAGGTCCCGACGATGGTCCAGGGCTTGACCCGGTAGCTGTAGCTGCGGCTGTCGACCGTGCCTGTCCAGGCGGGGCACCAACCGTCGGCGGCCGTGCTGCCGGGCTGCAGGTCGCCACCGCTGCCGAGCACGACGCACGGCTGAGCGCTGGTAGTGGCGATCTTGTTCTGGCGGTAGAGGGCGACCTGGACGCCGGCGTCGGCGACCGCCAGCGCGTCTTTGGAGTCCTGGTCGCGGGTGCTGCCGCTCTGTGCGTGGATCGAGGCCACCACCGCGGCCCCGCCGAGACCGAGGCCGGCGACGATGATCATCAGGACCGTGGGCACGGCGAAGCCGCGCTCGGAACGCCACAAGCGGCCCAGGGCCGCGCGCATCGTCGACTTCCGGCGCATGGCGTCTGCAATCCAATCGGCCTGCGGCGGCTGTGCTTGAGGCGCGCTTCGCCGGGATCGGCCCTTCGTTGGCCGGCTGCGCGCGTCGCGGACCGTACTTCACTTTGTATAGTCAAGGTCCGTGACGACCTTCTGGCGGCTGCTCGGCTTCCTTCGCCCCTACCGTCGCGCGGTGGTCGGATCGCTCGTCTTCGCCTGGCTGGCGATGGGGATGACGGTGCTGATCCCGTGGCTGGTGGGCAACGCGATCGACGCGATCGACGACCAGCGGCGCCCCGACATGCTGCCGCTCGCTGTGGCGATCGTCGGCGCCGGCGTACTGCGGCTGGGGTTGACCGTGATCCGGCGGCTGGTCGCGGGCAGGGTCTCGGTTGCCGTGGAGTTCGACCTGCGGGAGCGGATCTACTCACACCTCCAGGCACTCGAGCTGGGGTTCTTCGACTCGCAGCAGACCGGGCAGCTGATGTCGAGGGCGACCGTCGACCTCCAATCGATCCGCTTCTTCCTCGGCTATGGACTGATCTTCCTGACCCAGAACGCGCTCACGCTCCTGCTGGCGGGCGCGGTCATGTTCGCGATCAAACCCTGGCTGGCGGCACTGGCGCTGCTGCCGGTGCCATTCGTCGTCCTCACGGCGGCCCGCTTCAACCGCCTCTCCCGCCCAGCGGTGCAGGAGGTGCAACAGCGGATCGCCGAGCTCACCGCAGAGGCGGAGGAGAGCGTCTCTGGAATCCGGATCGTGAAGGCGTTCGCGCGCGAGCAGCACATGCTGGGGCGCTTCCGCCGTTCGGTGGCACGGGTGTTCGACCAGAACGTCTACTCGACCCGCCTGCGCGCCTTCTACTCGCCGATGCTCGGCTTCATCCCCAGCCTCGGGCTCGCGGTTGTGCTGCTGATCGGGGGCCGCCAGGTGATCGCGGGCGGGATGACTCTGGGCGAGTTCACCGCCTTCTACACCTACCTGGTGATGCTGGTGGGGCCGATGCGAATGCTGGGGATGGCGCTGGGGATGGCGCAGCGGGCGGTCGCCTCCGGGAACCGGATGTTCGAGATCCTCGACCGCTCGCCAAGGATCGCCAGTCCGCCGGATGCAGCTCCCCTTCCGGCCGGACCGGGGCGGGTGGAGCTCCGCGGCGTCACCCTGCGCTACAACGGCTCCGAGCCCGCCCTCACCGACGTGAGCCTCGAATTCGAGGCGGGCCGGACCGTCGCCCTGGTCGGCCCAACCGGGTCGGGGAAGACGAGCCTGGTGGCGCTGATCGCGCGCCTGTACGACCCCAGCGAGGGCGCGGTGCTGGTCGACGGCGCGGACGTGCGCTCGGTTGACGTCCGCTCGCTGCGGCGGGCGATCGCGTTCGTCGCAGACGACAGCTTCCTGTTCTCGGCCTCGGTAAGCGAGAACATCGCCTACGCCCGCCCTGACGCCAGCCGGGAGCAGATCGAGCAGGCGGCGCGGCGGGCCCAGGCACACGGGTTCATCGAGAGGCTGCCGGACGGCTACGACACCCTCGTCGGTGAGCGCGGCCTGACGCTCTCGGGCGGACAGCGGCAGCGGCTGGCGATCGCCCGGGCGCTGCTCGCGGACCCGCGGATCCTGATCCTGGACGATGCGACCTCGTCGGTCGATGCCACGACCGAGGCCGAGATCAAGCGCGGCCTGGGGGAGGCGATGGAGGGCAGGACGACCCTCGTGGTCGCCCACCGGCTGTCGACGATCTCGCTCGCCGACGAGATCGTGGTCATGGACGGCGGCCGAGTCGTCGACCGGGGCACGCACGACGAACTGCTCGAGCGCTCGCCGCTGTACGCCGAGATCGCCGAGTTCGGCTGCGAGGACGTGCTCTTCCTACAGCGCGACCTGGAGGAGCGCGAGGAGGTGGCGCGACTATGAGCCGGATCACCGAGTTCCGCGGCGACCGCCGCAGGCGCGCGGGCCGCGAGGAGGATCTGGCGGCCTCCGATCCCGAGGCGCAGGGATCGGACGTCGCCGAGGACACCGAGGACCAGGCGAATCAGCCAGGGCGATTCGCGGGCACGCTGCTGCTGCTGCGCGACCTTTGGCGCCTGATCAGGGGCGAGGACCAGCGCGGGCGCAAGCTGCGCTGGCTACTCGGCCTGCTCCGTCCGTACCGGGTCCAGGTGGCGCTGATGATGGTCGCGCTGGTGATCGCCACGGCGGCGGCGCTGGCGCCGCCCTACCTGGCCGGAAAGGCGATCGACGACGGCATCCGCGCCGACGACGCCGGCGCGCTGACCCTGATCGTCGTCATCTTCCTCGCCTCAGTTGTGGTGCTCTGGGCGGCGACCTATGCGCAGACGTTCCTGGTCGGCTGGGTGGGGCAGCGGGCGCTGCAGGACCTGAGGGAGCGGATCTACACCCACCTTCAGTCGATGTCGATCGGGTTCTTCACTCGCAACAGGCCAGGGGTGTTGATCTCGCGATTGACCAACGACGTGCAGGCGCTCGACAGCCTGGTTACCGACGGTGTGGTGACGCTGTTCTCGAGCACGCTGACGCTGCTGGGCGTGATCGCGATCCTGCTCGCGCTCGACGTGCCGCTGGCGCTGGTCACCTTCCTCACCTTCCCGCTGCTTGCAATCGGCAGCGTGATCTTCCGCATCGTCTCGGCTGGCGCCTACCGGCTTACGCGAGAGAAGATCGCCAACATCACGGCCTACCTCCAGGAGACGCTCTCCGGGGTGCGGGTAGTGCGGAGCTTTGGCCGCGAGGACCGGCATCTGGAGCGGATGTCGGAGCTCAACGAGGAGAACCGGGTCGCGAACATGCGCACGGTCTACCTCAACGCCTCCTACTTCCCGGCCGTCGAGCTGCTGTCGGCGATCGGATCAGCGGCGATCATCCTCTACGGCGGCTACCAGGCGCTCGACGGCAAGGTCGAGATCGGCGTCGTGGTGGCCTTCATCGGCTACCTCCAGCTGTTCTTCGACCCGATCCAGCAGATCTCGCAGCTCTACACCACCTACCAGCAGGGAATGGCGGCCCTGGACAAGATCTTCGACCTTCTCGACACTCGTCCCGACATGGTCGACAGGCCGGACGCGGTCGACCCGGAAAGGCTGCGGGGCGAGGTCCAGCTCGACGACGTCTGGTTCTCGTACGCGGGCGGCGGCGACGCGCCGGATGCCGACAGCGACTGGGCCCTGGCGGGGATCGATCTCCAGATCCCGGCGGGACAAACCGTCGCGCTGGTGGGCGAGACGGGAGCGGGAAAGTCGACGCTGGCGAAGCTGGTGGCGCGCTTCTACGACCCGCAGCGCGGGCGGGTGCTGGTTGACGGTCGCGACCTGCGTGATCTGCGTGCGGGGTCGCTCCGCAGCCAGCTTGGGATCGTGCCCCAGGAGGGGTTCCTGTTCTCGGGCACGATTCGCGACAACATCGCCTTCGGCCGTCCTGGTGCCTCCGAGGAGGAGATCCGCTCCGCGGCGGCCGTGGTGGGTGCCGACGTATTCGTGGACCGGCTCGCCGACGGGCTCGAGACCGAGGTCGGCGAGCGGGGGGTCCACCTCTCCGCCGGCCAGCGGCAGCTCGTCGCCTTCGCGCGAGCGCTGCTGGCGGAGCCGCGAATCCTGATCCTCGACGAGGCCACCTCGAACGTGGACGTGCGGACGGAGCGGATCATCGAGCGCGGGCTGGAGCGGCTGCTGATGGGGCGAACGGCGATCGTGATCGCGCACCGGCTGTCCACGATCAGGCGGGCGGGGCGCATCGTGGTGCTGGAAGGGGGCCAGATCGTCGAGGCCGGGACGCACCAGGAACTGATCGAGGCGGGCGGCGCGTACTCGCGCCTCTACGGGGACTGGGCCGAGCAGGCAGCGTAAGAGCTAGGGGGAGACGCCGCCTCCCCCTCCAGTGCCTCCCGTGCCGCCGCCCGTTCCGCCGCCGCCCGTTCCGCCTCCAGTGCCGCCACCAGTACCCGTGCCGCCGCCGGCGGCGCCGTCGGTGCCGCCGGTTGGCGGCGGGGCGGGCGTGGTCGGGATCGTGGTGGTGGTCGGGGTCGCCGGCGTGGTCACGGTCGGCACGGTCGTGGTTCCGCCCGTGCTTGGAGCCGCGCTGGCGTTGGCGCAGTCTTTGAAGCCATAGTCCTGGGCCGCCGCCTGGGCGCTGGAGGCGGCGCTGCTCGCCTCGGCTTCGGCGGAGGCGGGATCGTCCCCCTGGTCGAGCGCGGTCTCCTTGCGGCTCAGGGCGTCCACCTGGTCCTGGAGCGCGGAGAAAAAGCGGCCGAGGGTGGAGCGGTTCTCGCTGGGCGGAGCCAGGGACTGCAGGGATTCGAGCTCGCTGCTCTTGATCTGGAGCTCCTGCGTGGCTTGGAGGTCGGGGTCGCTTTCCGCGGTGCTCGCTTCGAGGGCGGAGAGGGCCGCGTTGGCCTCGCCGCAGATCGAGTCGGCCTGGGTGATGAAGGCGTCCTTGCTCAGGGCGGCTTGCCCATCGTTCTCGCTGGTGGTCTGCACGGGCTCGATCGGCGCCGAATCGTCGTCGCCGCACCCGGCAGCAATGAGCGCGGCCGCCACAAAGGCGCCTGCAAGCGGGAGGGATGCGCGCCTGCGCCGCACTGAGCCGCAAGGTAGCAACTGGGCGCGCTGCGCTTGACCCGGCATCCTCCGTGAGGTGCGGGTGTGCTGCCGGAGCTCGACAGCCGATCCGGGCCCACCCGACAACAGCACAATCGAGCAATCTTCAGGGCGAGCGTGCGTTTTACCCCGCATCAGAGGGCGAACTGCACACTCGTTGCGGGACCGCGAACGACTGTGCGTTTTTCCGGGCCACGAGTCCCGAAAGCCGATGGTGAATAGCCCCCAGCGACTGGGGGCTCAGTCAGAACTGCGGGCCAGGGACTTGAACCCCGAATTTCCGCTCCAGAGGCGGACGTGTTGCCATTACACCAGCCCGCACTGTGCTGGGTTCTAATGATGTGCTCGCAGCGGAGATATCTGCCAGCGTCTGAAGACTAGCCGGATCCGAGCTGCCCTAGATCCGAGTCGGCGTCCGCCAGCGCGTCCTTCTGCCCCGACACGTCGGCGCCGGACTCCAACAGCCGCCGCGCGTGCGCCAGATCCTCCGAGCGTTCGACGCTGAGCGCCGCGACCACCTTGCCGCCCTCGAGGTACCAGGCGCTGAACTCGCCCGCATCGCGGTCGCCCCTCCAGACGATCTCGTCCCACCTCTCCGCCGGCCCCACGTACTCGAGGCTTACCCAGTCCGCCAGGTCGCTGAAGAAGTAGGGGACCACCCGGTAGGGCTCGGCCTCGCCCAGCAGCCCGCCCGCCACGTGCTGTCCCTGCTGCAACGCGACGTCCCAGTGCTCGATCCGGAGCCGCCGGCCATGCACCACGCTGTCGTACGAGCAGACGTCCCCGGCCGCGTAGATCCCCTTCACGGAGGTCTCAAGCGTCGAGTCACAGACGATCCCGTTCTCCACCTGGAGGCCGGCACGCTCGGCCAGCATCGTGTCGGGGTGCACCCCCGCCCCCACCACCACAACATCGCCCTCGATCTCCCGCCCGCTCTTGGTGCGAATCGCCCGCACCCGCCCCTCCCCCAGGAAGGCCTCCAGCTCATCGCCCGGCACCAGCTCGATCCCGTGCGACTCCAGGATCTCGTGGAAGTAGCGCCCCACTTCCTCACCGAAGGACCGCGACATCGCCACGTCCTCCAGCATCACCATCGTGCATTTGGTTCCCGTCGCGGTCAGCGACGCCGCCACCTCGCTGGCGATGTAGCTGCCGCCGATCAGCACGACGTGCTCCGCGCTCTCCGCCTCCTCACGGATCGCCTCCGAGTTCCCCAGCACACGCAGGTAGTGGATCCCCTCCAGTCGCGCGCCCTCCAGGTGGTGCAGGATGTTGACCCGCGCGCCAGTGGCGATCACCGCCTTGCTGAACTCCACCTCCTCGTTCGTCTGGAGCGTCGCCGTGCGCGCCCCCACATCCAGTGACTTGACGCTCGTGCCCGTCAACAGCTCGACGTCGTTGTCCTCGTACCAGTCCGGCCCGTTCACGTACGCGTCCTCTCGCTTGCTCTCCCCACGCATGTACTCCTTGGAGAGCGGCGGACGCTCGTACGGAGGATCCGATTCTCGCCCCACCAGCAGGATCGACCCTTCGGCCTCGCGCCTTCGCAGTTCCGCGGCGCAGTGAGCGGACGCCATGCCGCCGCCGATCAGGAGGAAGTCGACCCCGCGGTCGCTCATCCGCGTGCCGCGATCACTCCGCCGAACCGCCGTCCGGGTCAAAGAACGCTTTCAGCTCCTCCTCCAAACCGGGATCGAGCACCGCGAGCACCTCGTCTCCCGCCTCCAGCACGGTGTCGGGGCCGGGCACGAAACCGGTCCCCTCCCGCAGCACCGAGATCAGCAGGCTTCCCTCGGGTAGCTCCAGGTCCCCCACCTTCTTACCGGCGACCGGCGACCCCGCACGGAGCTCCAACTCGATGATCTCGAGACGCTCCTGCGGCAGATCCAGAAGGTGAACCAGGCCGTACTCGGGCACCTCGTGCTCGATTAGGCGCAGGATCAGGTCGGTCGCCGAAACCACCGGACTGATCCCGAGCAGCTCGAACCACTGCTTGTTCCGGGGGTTGTTCACCCGAGCGATGATCTGCTCGACCATGTACTTCTCCTTGGCCACCTGACAGATGAGAACGTTGTCCTCGTCGTCCCCGGTGACCGCGATCACCATGTCGGCGCGCGAGATCCCGGCTCGCTCGAGGACCCACAGCTCGGTGGCGTCTCCGTACTGGACCGAGTGCTCGAGCTCCTGCTCGACCGTCAGGTAGCGATTGCGATCCTTCTCCATCAGGGTCACCTCATGGCCCTTCTCGAGCAGCTCACGTCCCAGGTTCCATCCAACCTTTCCCGCCCCCACGACGATCACGTACATCCGGCGCCTCCCTAGGCTTCGCCCGCGACCTTCGCGGCGGCTTCCTTGACCTCGGCCTCCAGCATCTCGATCGCCACCCGGGTCGGGCAGATCGTATGCAGCCCCTGCTGCTCGTACCACTCGGCCCGGTAGGGATCAAGGATTCGCGCGATCACCGTCGGTACGTTGAAGCGCCGTTTGGCGATCTGCGCGATCACGATGTTCGTGTTGTCGCCGTCGGTGGCGGCGACGAAGGCATCCGCGTGCTCGATTCCCGCCTCCTCCAGCGCCTCGATCTCAAGGCCCGTGCCCACCGTGAACTGGCCACCCATGTCCTCCCAGGGCTTCTCCAGGCCGATCTCCAGCCGCGCGTGCGACTCCGAATCCTCGTCCAGGCACGAGACCTGATGCCCGTCCCGGAGCATCGCCCGCGCCAGCGACGAGCCAACCCGACCCGCACCGACGATCAGGATGAACATCGGCTGGATGCTACCCATCGCCCCCGGCCGGGCCAGGCCCGACGGGGTTGACTAGGATGGCGCCGGTGAGCGACTACGAGATCAAGAACCTGCGCGAGGTCGAGGACATGGCCGCCAAGCAGGGCTACTCCGAGACGCAGGAGGCGCGTTTTCCGCGCGAAGAGCTGGGCGCCGAGACAACCGGCCTGGCCTATCACGTCGTTCGCCCGGGCAAGCGCCAGCCCTTCGCCCATCACCATGGCCAAGCGGAGGAAGTCAACATAGTGCTGTCAGGAAGCGGCCGGGTCAAGCTCGATGACGAGGTGGTCGAGATCGGCCCGTTGGACGCAATCCGCATCGCGCCGCGCGTGACGCGGGCGTTCGAGGCAGGACCTGACGGCCTCGAACTGCTGGTCTTCGGGCCCCACCACGAGCGCGACGCCGAGATGGTGCAGGACTTCTGGGCCGGCTGACCGAGCCGCGGCCTTAGCGTCGGGACGGGCCGCCACCTAGTCCTCGGGCGGGGCGGTGAGCAGCACCCTGCACGGCGCCTTCTTGAGCACGTACTCGGTCACCTCGCCGACCTCCCGGGGACGCGACCCTCCGATCCCGCCGAGGATCGCCCCGCCGCGCACCCGAGTCGGCGGTTCGCCCATCACGATCACCTCGACGTTTCGCCGTCGGGCCTCGTCGACGATCCCGGCGCCCACGCTGCGCGCTCGCACGAAATCCGTATCGACCTCGACCGTCTCGTACTCCTCGCCGACCTCACGGGCGCGCTGCAAGGCAACCTGGGCTGCCGCCAGCCGCTCCTTCGGCGGCGGGGCGTCCAGCGGCACCGTGAGCGGCACGTCCAAAACGTAGATCACCTCCAGCCTCGGGTTCCGCGCGCCCGACTGGTCGGCGGCGACAGCCAGGCGGCCGGCGGTACTCACGATGTCGTCGTCGAGCTTGGTCCCGAAAACCGGTACCAGGATGTCGCCGTACTCCGCCTCGCGAACATCCTTGCGCAAGGCCTCCTCCGGCACCGAGACGCGCTTGGTCAGCGACGTCCTCTCGACGAACCGCCGATAGACCACGTAGGCGACAAGGCCGAACAGCATCCAGCCGCCCCCGACCCAGCGAGCGTTTCCCTGGAAGGCGAGCACCGCGACCCACAGCATCAGCATCAGCACGGCGCCCGCGATCGCGGGCGCCGGGAGATGGCGCCCCCGGACCACTACGTCGAACGGCATCCGGAATGGACGGTCGTGATCGGGGTCCGTCCAGCGCAACCGGACCACCGACAAGTGGGCGATGGCGATCGCCAGCGTCGCGCCGAAAGCGTAGATCCCCGCCAGCAGGCGGATGTCGCCGGGGACGGCGATCGCGAATGCGATCACCGCGGCAGCCGAGATCGCCACATACGGCGTCGAGCGTTGGCCGAGCTTGCCCAGCCAGCTCGGGACCTGCCGGTTCGTGGCCAGCACGTACACGTGCCGCGACAGCCCGAGCATGGAGGTGCTCGCCGCCCAGGCCAGGACCGCGGGCGCGACCGCCACCACGGCCACCTGGAGTACGGTCGACAGCCAGGACGGGTCGTAGCTCATCACCACCCCCAGCAACGGCTCCTCGATGAAGCGATCGCCCAGCGCGGTTTGGGGGCCGTCGGGGCCGGGAACGACGGGCACGGCCATCAGCGCGACCGCCGCCATCCCAGCGTAGATCAGGGGCAGCAGTACCGCCGTGGAGCCGACGATACGGCGCAGGTCCCTTGGCTCCCACTTCAGATCGGGGGCCAGGTCGGAGGCGGCCTCGATGCCCGCGAAGGCGAGGGTCGCCACCGCCAGCGCCTCGAAGATGTGCCCGGCGGAGGGATTCGTGAACAGGTGGACGTTCGCGGTCAGCAGATCGGGATGAAAGACGACGATCGTCCCGATCGCGATCACGGCCAGTTGCACGACCAGGTCAGCCAGGGCCAGCACGATCAGCGGGCGTTGGCGGACCTGCCCGGTGAAGCCGGCGATGTTGACGCCCGCCGTGAACACGATCACCACCGCCGTCACGGCGACCTCCGCCCACCCGTGTGTGAAGCCGTTCCAGATCGGGCTCAGGTAATGAGGCACCGAGATCGCCGCAAGAGCGATGACGATGATGTAGTCGATCAGGATCGCCCAACCGGCGATGAAGCTGACCAGCTCGTTGAACGCGTGACGTGCGAGCGTCGCTGAACCCCCCCGCTCGCGGAACATCGCGCCGCCCTCGAGATAGCTGAGCGTGGCGAGCACGAACAGGAGGCCCGCGGCCAGGAAGATGAGTGGCGTCAGCCCCAGCCCGCGCTCGGCGACCACCCCGATCGAGAAGTAGAGGGAGAAGCCGACCGCCGAGTAGGCGACCGCGAACAGCCACGGCACCCCCAGGACACGCCTCGTCAGCGGGCCCTGGCCCAGCCGCACCAGAGGCAACCGCCACCGCCCGGGACGCCCGGGGTCCGGGCCCGCTCCTCCGTCGCCTGCCTGTGGCGGCTGCCCGGTTGGCGGTCTCTGGCTCAACCGCCCGACCGCAGAGCCAGATACAGCCGGGCGACCCCGAGCGCGGTGAACAGGACGCCGATCAAGAAACCGGTGGAAAACGGACCGCCCCCATTGGCCAGCGTAACGACCAGGATCGCGACGCCAAAGCCGATGATCACCACCGAGAAGATCCGGGTGACGCCGCGGTAGAGCTGGTCGGCTGGCGCCATTGAGGGGCGGATTCTAGGCCTCACCCAGGCCGGCTCAGATGCGTGAGACGAGCGAAGGCCGCTCGGCCGGCTACGCCATCGCTCGAACCCGCTCCCCCGGCTGGGCGGCGACGATCACGCGGCAGGGTCGCTCCGCCAGCACCGTCTGAAGCGTCTTCCCGTACAGCGGCGTCCCGTTTCGGTAGCGCAGCTGCATCACGATCGCAGCCGCATTGATCGCCCGAGCCTCCTCGACGATCGCCTGGCCCGCCTGACCTGGGCGCACCCTCTGCACGCTCCCGGTCACCCGCATGCCACCGATCAGCTTGGCCTGCTCAATCTTGCTCTGCGCCTCCGACTCCTGCTCCTCGAGCGGCGCGTCCAGCGGCAGATGCACGGGCACGTTGACGATCGCCAGCACGTGGATCCCTCGCCGCCGCCGCCCGGCGAGCCGGACGGCGGTCGCCACCGCCTCCTTCGAGAACGGCTCACCCCCCTCGAAGGCCACCAGCACGCTCTGGTACTCGACCTCCTCGACCCCGAGGGGCTCCGGCGTCACCACCTTGACTGTCTCGACCAAGGGCAGCTCGCAGCGGCGCCGGTAGAAGTAGTACACCGCGATCCCGAGCAGCATCCAGCCCGCGCCGACCACCAGGGTGCGCAGATTGAGTGCCATCACCACGATCCAGGCCGAGAACGTGCCGAGGCCGCCCAGGATGGCCGTCAGGGGCAGCTCCACGCCGCGAAACCGGAGGTTCCAGGCAGGTTTCCAGCCTCGTCTCAGATCGGGAAAGCGCTGCCGTAATCGCAGCACCGAGACGTGGGCGACCGTGAACGAGAGCATGGCGCCGAACGAGTACATGGTCGCCAGGAAGTCGGTCTGGCCCGGCACCATGGTCAGTGCGGCAACCCCCGAGAAGGCCAGGATCGCGACGTACGGGGTGTTGAAGCGAGGATGAACCTGGCGAAGCCTCTCGGGCAGCTGGCGATAGTGACCCATCGAGAAGGTCAGCCGCGAGACGCCGATCAGGGCCGCGTTGGTGGCGATCAACAGGATCACCGCCGCCAGGACCCCGACGTAGATCCGCAGCGCCTCCGTGAGGCCCGCGCCGACCCCCAGGTTCTCGACGATTCCGAGCACCGGGTCGTCGGCGAACGTGGTCCCCAACTCGGTCGAGAAGTCGCCGGCGGCATTCTGAGTCACCGGCATCGCCGAGAGGGCGATCACAGGCAGCAGCACATAGAGCCCGAGGACCGCGAGCACGACCAGCTGGGTGCCCTGGGGCACGGTTCGCTCCGCGTCGCGCGTCTCCTCCGCCATGTTCGAGATCGTCTCGATGCCCGTGTAGGCGATCATCCCCACCGCGATCCCGAGCGCCGCGTCGCCCCAGGTGGGGGCAACGCCGAGGTGTACGTTGTCGACCAGGGTCGACGGGTCCAGCACCAGCACGATTCCGATCACGACCAGCAGGATCTGCGTGGCCAGGTCGCCGATCGCAAGCACCAGGTTGAGCCGCGAGGACTCCTGGGTCCCCTTGACGTTGAGTGCCGCCAGCAGCGCGACCACGACGATGCCGGCGATCACGTCGCCGGGACCGTGGCCCAACGCCGGCCAGAAGACCGCCAAATAGTGCGGCACGAAGAAGGCCGAGATCGCGGCCGTGATGATGTAGTTGAGCATCTGGCCCCAGCCGGCGATGAAGCTGACCACCTCGTTGAATGCGTGGCGGGCGAAGCTCGCCGATCCTCCGGCCTCCGGGTACATCACCGTGGCCTCGATGTAGGTGGCGGCGGTGAAGGCGAAGATGAGCCCGGCGATCATGAACGTGACCGGGGTCAGGCCCAGCGCGAAGCTCGCCACCACGCCGAGCGCGTAGTAGATCGAGGAGCCGACGTTCCCGTAGGCGGCTGAGAACAGCGCTCCGACGCCGTGCACGCGGCGAAGCGACTCTTCCCTCGGGATCCGCTTAGCCATTCGACGCGACTATAGGCGGCGCCCAAGCGGCCCCGGGCACCCTCCTCAGGCGCGGTGCACGTGGGCCCGTGAGACGGCCTCGGGTGCAGAGCAGCCGCAGAGCGCCAGCGCCAGCTCGAGCTCGTCGCGGAGCAGCCCGAGCACTCGCTTGGCGCCGTCGGTCCCCCCCGCCGCCAGGCCCCAGACCGCGGGCCTGCCGACCAGCACCGCCCTCGCGCCGAGGGCAAGCGCCGTGACCACGTCGGTCCCCCGCCTCACCCCGCCGTCCATCAGCACCTCGACCCGGTCTCCAACCGCCTCGGCCACCTCGCCGACCGCCTCAACGGTGGACGCGACGCCGTCCAGCTGACGCCCGCCGTGGTTGGAGACGATCACTCCGGCCGCGCCCCGATCGGCGGCCAGCACCGCGTCCTCGGCCGTCATCACCCCCTTGACCAGTACCGGCAGGCTCGAGTCCGAGGTCAAAGCCTCGAGCTCGGCCCAGTCGAGCGTCGGATCCACCAGGCCGAGCACGTCAGCGACGCTGATCGGCCCCTCGGACCCGGTCGCCTCGGCGACGCCCGGCACCCCGATCTCGGCCGGGAGCTGGAAGCCGCTTCGCAGGTCCCGCTCCCGCGATCCCGGGCGAGGGGCATCCACGGTCAGCGCCACGGCGCGGAACCCCGCCTCGACCGCCTCCGAGAGCAGCGCCCTGGTCACGCCCCGGTCGCGGAAGCAGTAGAGCTGGAACCAAAGCCGTGCATCGGGGGCCGCTGCAGCGACCTCGCCCGGCCGGGCCGTGGCCAGGGTCAACAGGCACATCACGGTCCCCGCGTCCGCCGCCGCCCGCGCCATTCCGACCTCCCCATCCGGATGCGCGAGCCGCTGGAAGGCGACCGGGGCGACCAGGATCGGCGTCGCCACCGGCTCGCCCAACACCGTTGTGCGGGTGGTGACCTCAGCGACGTCAACGAGCACCCGCGGGCGCAGACGCCAGCGCGCGAACGCGGCCACGTTCTCGCGCAGCGTCCGCTCGTCCCGCCCCGCCGGCGAAGTAGCCGTGCGCACCCGGGTCGAGCACCTCCGCAGCCAGGCGCTCGTAGTCGGCGACGCTGATCGGCTCTCCTGTCGCGGCCACGACGCGACTATAGGCTGCGCGCTAGTGGGCCGTCCGGAAACGTTGTGCCGCCGTTTTAGGTGCATCGTTGCCGGACGACCCGCTAGATTCGACCCCGATGAGCGAGCTGATCCACACCTGCTACCGGGTCCTCGACATCGACTCCTCGGTCGCGTTCTACGAGAAGCTCGGTTTCGAGGAGCTGCGGCGGATGCCGATCGGCGACGAGGCGACCAACTGCTTCATGGGCCTTCCCGGGGACGGTGCCCGCCTCGAGCTGACCCACAACCATGGCGTCACCGAGTCGTACGAGATCGGCACCGGCTACGGACACATCGCCATCACCACCGACGACCTCGACGCCACACTTGAGCGCCTCGCTGCCAACGGCATCGAGCCCGAGAAGCCCCCCTACCGCCCCGGCGGGCGCACCGAGGGCCCGCGGATCTGCTTCGTGCGCGACCCCGACGGATACAGGATCGAAATCATCGAAATGGGCCCGGCCTAACCCCGGGCGGAGCTGCCGCGCGGTTCGGCGCGTAGCGCCAGCGAGCCCTAGAAGTGAACGATGGGGATGATCAGGATGGCGACGATGTTGGCGACCTTGATCATCGGGTTGATGGCTGGCCCGGCCGTGTCCTTGTAGGGGTCACCGACGGTGTCGCCGGTGACCGCGGCGGCGTGGGCCTCGGAGCCCTTGCCTCCATAGGCGCCGTCCTCGATCAGCTTCTTGGCGTTGTCCCAGGCGCCACCGCCCGCGGTCATCGAGATTGCGGTGAACAGGCCGACCACGATCACCCCGATCAAGAGGCCGCCCAACGCGTCGACGCTGATCAGACCGACCGCGAGCGGCACCAGGATCGGGATCAATGACGGCACGATCATCTCGCGCTGGGCGGCAGCGGTGACGATGCCCACCGTGAGCCCGTACTCGGGCTTCTCGGTGCCCTCCATGATCCCCGGGTGCTCGCGGAACTGGCGGCGGACCTCCTCGACCACCTGGCCACCGGCGCGGCCTACCGCCTCGATCGCGAGGGCGGTGAACAGGTAGACCATCAGGCCGCCGATCAGCAGCCCGATGAGGACCGCTGGGGTCGCCAGATTGAACAGCGAGTCGAGGGCGAAGCCGGTCGGCGCCTCGCCTTCAAGCTCGCGCTTGAAGGCGCTGAACAGGACCAGCGCTGCCAGCGCCGCGGAGCCGATCGCATACCCCTTGGTCACGGCCTTGGTCGTGTTGCCGACCGCGTCGAGTGGGTCGGTGACCTTGCGGACGTCCTCGGGGAGGTCTGCCATCTCGGCGATCCCGCCGGCGTTGTCGGTAATCGGGCCGAATGCGTCGAGGGCGACGATCAGGCCGGTGAGCGATAGCTGGGCCATCACGGCGACCCCGATCCCATAGATACCGGCCAGCTCGTCAGCAGCGAGGATCGCGAGCGCCAGCAAGAGTGCCGGCGCCGCCGTCGACTGGAGGCCCTGGGCGAGCCCCTGGATGATGTTCGTCGCGTGGCCCGTGACCGAAGCTCGGCTGATCGTCTTCACCGGCCGGAACCGTGTCGAGGTGTAGTAGTCGGTGATCACGAACAGCCCCGCGGTGACCGCGACCCCGATCAAGCTGCAGAGCCACAGGTCGCCGACGCTCGGCACTGTGCTGAGGGTCGCCTCCTGGAAGCTGATGTCGTCCATCAGCCACTTGGTCACCGGGTAGAAGGCGGCCACGGAGAGCAGCCCGGAGACGGCCAAGCCTCTGTAAAGAGCCGCCTCGACGTTGCCGGTCCGTGTCCGCACCGAGAGCGCCCCAACGATCGAGGCGATGATCGCAACCGCCCCGATCACCAGCGGGTAGATCGCCACCTCGCGCGCGTCCGAGACCGAGAAGGTGAGGACGCCGAGCAGCATCACGGCCACCGAGGTGACCGCGTAGGTCTCGAACAGGTCGGCGGCCATCCCGGCGCAGTCGCCGACGTTGTCGCCGACGTTGTCCGCGATCGTCGCCGGGTTGCGCGGATCGTCCTCAGGGATCCCGGCCTCAACCTTGCCAACCAGGTCGGCGCCGACGTCGGCCGCCTTGGTGAAGATGCCGCCGCCCAACCGAGCGAAAACCGAGATCAGCGAACCGCCGAAGCCCAGTCCGATCAGGGCGTCCACCGCCTCCTTGTCCGTCTTGTCGGCAAGGATGAGGACGCCGAAGTAGCCGGCGACGCCCAGCAGCGCCAGGCCGACGACTAGCAGCCCAGTGACCGAACCGCCCTTGAAGGCGACGTCGAGCGCAGGCGGCACCCCGCCGCGGGCGGCCTCGGCAACGCGGGCGTTCGCCCGGACCGAGAGGTTCATGCCGATGAAGCCGGCGGCGGCAGAGAGTGCGCCACCGATCAAGAATCCGATCGCTGGCAGGACGTCGGACTGGACGAACGCCAGCAGCACAGCCAAGGGCAAGGCGACGACGGCGATGATCGTGTACTGGCGGCGAAGGTAGGCCTGCGCCCCCTCCTGCACCGCGCCCGAGATCTCGCGCATGCGATCGTTGCCGGCCGGCTGCCGGAGCAGGCGCCGGGTGACGACGGCACCGTAGACCACGGCCGCCCCCGCGCAGACGAGCGCGATCACCACTCCATAATCGATCAGGAAGTCGGTCAAGTCTGGTCCTCCATGGGCTGCGAGTAGCCGGCCCCGGCCGGGGAATCCGCCCGCGAAGCGCGCGCAGTCTAGCGGGGCGGGGTGCTCCCCGGCGGCGTCCAGAGCCTCGAGGCGCCGGGCTGCGCGGGTTGGTCGGCCGGCTCTTCGCCCCCGGCCGGTGGGACCGGGCCACCGCCCTCATGCTCAGCTGGGCCCTCGCCGGCGTGTCTCGCGTACAGCATCTGGACCTCCGAGAGTGCGCCTCGCACCTGCTTTGCGGGCTCGTCGTCCAGCAGGCCCACGACAGCGCGCACCGCCTCGATCCCCACACGGGCCTGCTCCAGGTCGCGCTCGTCTTCCTTGGCGATCCGGCGCGCCGAGAGGTTGATCACGCTTACCACGCTGTCGAGCAGCAGGTCCTGCACCCGGACCTTGCGCAGCTGCTCCTCGATCTGCGCCCGAAGCTCCTCCTGGCTCGGCTGGGGGGCGCCCTCAGCCGGTTCCGGCGCCTCGCGTCCCTCGCCCCCGCCCGGCGTTCCCTCTACGTTCATTGAGTCGAGACCTCCTTGGCTGGCATCCCCGCTTCGTCGCTGGTTGGTACGTAGGTGCGTTTCGTCTCGGCGACAGCCTCACCATAGATCTCCTCAAGCGAGGCGCCCGCGTCGAGCGCTCGTCGCGCTCGCCGCGCACCGTTCATCTCCGGCAGCGCAACGTCGAGCCCCAGCAACTGGCGGGCCGGCGCGGTCCAGTCGACAAGCTGCTCGACCGCCTCGGGGGTTGGCACTTCCTCGCCGCGCTCGAAGTCGATCATCATGCCGTCCATCCCACGGCGAATCGCGCGCCACAGGTTCTCCTCGATCTCGCGCTGGCCCAGGGGCTTCGGGAGCCGTCCCTCGTCGTAGTCCAGCGCGCTCTGTGCGACACAGGCGGTCATCAGCGCCGCGAGCGCGAACGACTCCTGCCCTCCGGTCTGTGCATCGCAGATCCGCATCTCGACCGTTCCGAAGGTGTGGTGAGGGCGGACGCTCCACCAGAGCTGGGTCGCCTCGACGATCGACCGGGTGCGGACCAAGAGGTCGATGAAGTCCCGATAGGCCTTCCAGCTTCCGAACGGCTCGTGGATCCCGCAGCGCGGAAAGGTGCGCGTGAAGATCTCGGTGCGCACGGAGCTGAGCCCGGTGTCGCGCCCGTCGAGGAACGGGGAGTTCGCGGACAGCGCCAACAGCGCCGGCAGGGCACCCCGCAGGTGGTCGCAGACGGCGACTGCGCGATCGGCGCCCCGCACGCCCACGTGGACGTGCAGGCTCCAGGTGTTGTTTCGCTGCGCGACCCAGCGGAGCTCGTCGCGAAGCCGGGCGTAGTGGGGGGTATCGATGATTCGTTGATCCAGGTAGTTGGCCCACGGATGCGTGCCCATGGCGGCGAGGGCAAGCCCCATCCCCTCGGCGAGGGCGAACAGCCGCGCCCGATGCTCGCGCTGAAGCTCCATCGCCCTGGCGAAGCTCTCCGCCCGCCCGGAGCGGATCTCGATCTCCGATGCGATCAGCTCGCCGGCGGCCGATTCGGCCAGCAGCTCGTCCTGCAGACAGGCGGCGTAGAGGTCCTCGAAGCGGTGGCGCAGGTCGAGGCTGTCCGGATCGACGATCGCGAACTCCTCCTCGAGGCCGATCGTGAAGTCGGTCGAGGCATCGAACAGCTGCCTGACCCGCTCGAGGTCGAGGTGGCCAGCATTCTCGGCATCCATGCGACCTCTGCTCTCCATCACGATGCTCGCACCTCGCCCAGCATCAAATCCCTTCTCGGAGCTCGGCGCTCCCATCCGCCTTTGGCGTCAGGTCAGGTAGAAGTACAGGGCATACAGTAGGTCGACGGCGGGGCTGGAGGTGTGGACGGTCACGTCCGGCGGCACCTGGAGCAGCTGCTCCGAGTAGTTGAAGACGATCTTGACTCCGGCGGCGACCAGCCGGTCGGCCACCTCCTGGGCCGCCGAGGATGGGACCGCGAGCACGCCGACCACCACGTCCTGCTCCTCGACCACCCGCTCCAGGTCGGCGACCCCGCGCACCTGGACGTCGCCGAACCGCTGGCCGACCAGGTTCGAGTCGACGTCGAAGATGGCGACGATCTGGAAACCGTGATCGGCGAAGATGTCGGAGCTGGCGATCGCCTGGCCCAGGTGCCCGGCCCCGAACAGGACGATGTTGTGCTGGCCGGAGCTGCGGAGGATCTTCCGGATCTGGTCGACCAGCGAGTCGACCTGGTAGCCGACACCGCGCTTGCCGAACTTGCCGAAACCCGACAGGTCCCGGCGGATCTGGGTCGAGTTGATGTGGGTGTACTCGGCTAGTTCCTGGGAGGAGATCGTCTCCTTGCCCATCTTCCGAGCCTGGATCAGGACCTGAAGGTAGCGCGACAGCCGCGCCGCCACCCCAAGCGAGAGGCGGTCACCGTCCGACAGAGCCAGGTCCGCTGCGGTCTCCTCCGCCACGGTGTCCTGGCTCATCGAGTCTCGAAACGGGGTGAGTTGATCATCGCCGGACAGTATCGAGACTGGCGCGAAGCAGGTCGAGGTTGAGCTCCAGCTCGGAGACGACTTCGCCGGCCACCTCCACCACCGGGATCCGCTCGAGATAGCGGGCGAGCAGACGGTCGTCCTGCTCGATGTCCACCTCGGTGAGCTCGAAGGGCGGCAGCTCCTGACGCAGGGCCAGGATGGCCTCGCGGGCCTCGTCGCAGAGGTGGCATCCGCGCCTCGTGTAGAGCGTTATGACCGTCATACGAGGGCATCCCAGCGCAGGTACTCGGGATACGGGGCCGGCTCCAGGTAACGGGCGGCGGCGGCGATCATCGCCGCGTTGTCGGTGCAGAGCTCCGCGGGCACGAGCTTGAGCCGCAGGCCGCGCTCCGCGCAGAGCTGGCCGGCCCGCTCTCTGAACAGCGTGTTGGCCGCCACCCCGCCGCCCAAAGCAACCGATTGCCATTCGCCGGCCTCGAGCGCTCGCTCGAGCTTGGCGATCAGCTGGCCCACGACGGCCTTCTGGTAGCTGGCCGCAAGATCCGCGCGGCGTCCCTCGAGCTCGCTTTCGCCCAGCTTCCGGACCGCATAGAGGAGCGCCGTCTTCAGGCCGCTGAAGCTGAAGTCCAGGCGAGGATCGCCCGCCATCCCCACCGGCAGCTCGAAGGCGTCGGGATCACCCTCGGTGGCCAGGCGCTCGATCGCTGGGCCGCCCGGGTAGCCGAGACCGAGCAGGCGCGCGCCCTTGTCGAGCGCCTCCCCCGCCGCATCGTCGAGCGTCTGTCCGAGCACCTCGAAGCCGTCGCGGGCCGCGACCCCCGCCAGCAGCGTGTGGCCGCCGCTCGCGATCAGACAGAGGAACGGGGGCTCGAGCGGCTCGGGCTCGAGGAAGTTGGCGGCCACGTGGCCGTGCAGGTGATCGACGCCGACCAGCGGCTTGCGCGTCGCGGCGGCGAGGGCCTTGGCGGTGGTGACGCCAACCAGCAGCGCGCCGATCAGCCCAGGACCCCGGGTGACCGCAAACGCGTCGAGATCCCCCAGCTCCGCGCCAGCCTCGGACAGCGCCGCGTCCACCACGGGATTGACCAGCTCGAGGTGGTGCCGCGAGGCAACCTCCGGGACGACTCCTCCGTAGCGCTCGTGCACGGCCGCCTGCGAGGAGATGACGTTGGAACGGATCCGGCCACCGTCGATGACCGCGGCGCAGGTGTCGTCGCAGGAGGTCTCGATGCCGAGAATCAACTTCCGGTCGGCTGCTCGTCTTCCGCCCAAAATCCCTTTCCGCGTCGGCCTTCGGCCTCCGCGGATTCTTTCTTGTGCTCGCGACTCCGCGCCGACCGGGTTGGCGGCGGGACGATCAGGCTCCACCGCGGCTTGTGACTCCAGCCACATGATCAGGGCGTCCTCCCCGTTGTCGTGGTAGTAGCGGCGGCGGTGTCCGGCGGGCTGGAAGCCGAAGCGCTGGTACATCGCGATCGCGCCGTCGTTGGACGTCCGCACCTCCAGCGTGTAGCGAGCGTCCGGGCCGGCTTCCTCGAACAGGTGTTCCAGCAGCCCGCTGGCGATCCCCTGGCGTCGCCTGTCGGGCGGCACGGCGACGTTCATCAGGTGCCAGACGTCGGCGTAACGCGAGCAGACCAGATAGCCGACCAGCCCCTCGTCGCTGGCGGCCGCGAGGCAGATCCCGGATGGCTTGGAGAGCTCGAGCACGAACATCGCCAGCGACCAGGGCGTATCAAACGAGCGGCGTTCGATCGCCAGCGCCGCCGGCAAGTCGCTGTAGACGAGGCGTCTAACGCGTATCTCGCTCAAGCCAAAGCTCCGCGTCCGGTGGTCTCAGATAGATCGGTTCGATCGACTCGGGCTGCGCAGGACTTCCTGCCTGGCCCAGCAAGCAGATGTGTCGCGCCGAAACCCGGTGCGCCAGCTCCGCGTCCGGGAGCACATCCGCGCCCGCAGCCTCCAACTCATCGCGAAATCGTATCGCCCCCGAACCGGCGGCCAGGGGCGGTTGCGGCAGCGCGGCAACCCGCTCGGCCAGCTCGCCCGGTTGGGCGACAAGCGGCGGCCAAAGCTGCTCGTCCCCGGGGCCGTGCAGGGCGGCAAACGCCTGGCCACGGCGAGCGTCGAGAACGGCGAGCCGCGCGCGGGCCTCGGCCCCGTCTTGCTCTCCGATCCCGCGCGCCAGCGCCGCCAGCGTGCCCACGGGCGCGACCGGCCTGGCGCACGCCTGGGCGAGCGCCCGCGCAGTGGCCACGCCGATGCGCAGCCCAGTGAAGGAGCCGGGGCCGACCCCGACACAAAACAGGTCGATGCCCGACCAGCCACCAGCCGGCTCGACGGCCGTCTCCAGCTCCGTCAGCAGTTCCGTGGCGTGCCGCGGGCGCTCGTCGCCGGCGACGTCCCTCGAGCGCTCCGAGACGAGCTCTGCGCTCGACTTCGGGGCGCCGAAGCGGACCAGCGCCACCGAAACATCGTCGGTGGCGGTGTCGAATCCGACGACGAGCGTCACCGAACGATCACCTCACGCCGATCACCGCCAGCGTGGCGGAGCTCGACCCGCCGGGCTATTGGTCGCTCGCCGAGCAGTGGCTCGACCGCAGCCGGCCACTCGACGAAGGCGACGGCATCGCGAGTCAGATAGTCGTCCAGCAGACCTGGGTCCTCGCCGGCGAGGCTGTCGAGGCGGTAGAGGTCCAGGTGCGAGACGGGCACCCGCCCGCGGTAGCGGTGACCGATCGTGAAGGTGGGCGAGGTCACCTGCTCGACCACGCCCAGCTCCCGGCAGGCGCCACGAACCAGGGTCGTCTTGCCGGTGCCAAGCTCCCCGCCGACGAGCACCAGATCGCCGGGCCGAAGGCCGGCGGCCAGCCGAGCCCCGAGCGCCTCCGTCTCCCGCGGACTGGAGCTGATCTCTGTCGTCAACCGAACAGGTCGAGCTGGTCGGCGCGAGCCTCGGTGCTTCCGGCGAGCTCCTGGGCGGGCGAGGAAAGTGCGGCCTCGGGGACGGGCCGCTCCAGCAACTCGGAAAGCTTTCCGAAGTCCTCGCGCAGAATGTCGGCCACCGAAGGAGTCCGCAGCGCCGCCGCGGGATGGAAGAGCGGCATCAGGAAAACCGTGCGACCGGCAATCTCGCGCAGTTGCGGGGTGCCCCGGACACGGCTGATCCCCACCCTGCTCCCGGTGAGCAGCTTGGTGGCGAAGTTGCCCAGCGTCGCAACCACGCGCGGCTCGATCAGCTCCACCTGGCGATGCGTGTACGGCTGGCAGGATTCGATCTCGATCGGCTGCGGATCGCGGTTGCCGGGCGGTCTGCACCTGAGTACGTTCGTGATCCAGACCTGCTCCCGGCTCATGCCGATCTCCTCGAGCAGCTCCGTCAGCAGCGCCCCGGCACGACCTACGAACGGCAGTCCCTGGCGGTCCTCCTCCGCCCCCGGCGCCTCGCCGACGAACATCAGCTCGGCGTCAGCGTTGCCGCTGCCGAAGACGACGTTGGCGCGGGTCTCGGCCAGCGGGCACTTCGTGCACACCGAGGCCTCCTCGTAGACCTCGACCAGCCGCTCCCGGCGTTGCTCGCGCGACTCGCTCACGCCCATCCTGGAGATGCGGGGATCGGCATCAGGCCGATGGTAGCCACGCCGGCCGCTGGAGTCAGCGGAGCTGCCGCAGATAGCCCTAGCGGGCCGAACCGACGCGTGCGCGTTGCCTGGCCGGCAAACCCGCGACCACGAGGTCGTAGCTGTCCTCGAGCAGCTCACAGAGCATCTCGTCCGGGACGGACCCGTCGAGGGTGATCGTGAGCCAATGGCGCTTGTTGAGGTGGTAGCCGGGCCGGATCGCGGGATAGGTGACGCGCAGTCCCTCCCCGAGCTCCGGTTCGCACTTGAGGCTGACCCGCAGCGGGCGCGACTCGAGCGCGCTCAGGGCGAAGATCCTGCCGCCCACCTTGAATACCGACGGCTGCTCGCCGAACGGGAACTCTTCCTTCACCCCTGGTCGCTCCAGGCACCGCCGTCGCAGTTCGTCTGCGGTCATCGCCCCAACCTATACTGGTGGTGGCCGCGACCCGTTGGGCGTGGACCACGGCCATCGAGCCGTCCGCAACCGGACCAGCGCAAGCCGTCTGGTATCTCCGATGCGAGAACTGGAACGAGACCTCTCCGACGCCGCCGATGCGGACGATTCGCTGCTGCGACTGGCCGTCATCGGAGCCGGCAGGGCTGGGCGGGCCATCGCCACGGCGGCCGAGGACGCAGGAATACCCATCGAGCTTGCCGGTCGCGAAGGGACCCTCGATGCCTGCCGGCGCGCGGAGGTGGCCCTGCTGTGCGTGCCCGACGCCGCGATCCCCGACTCCAGCGCGACGATCTCTGTTGCGGTGCCCCCGCTTCGTTTCGTCGGCCACGTGAGCGGCGCCACAACCCTCGACGCCCTGGCGCCGGCACGCGAGCGTGGCGCCGAGGCCTTCTCCCTCCATCCGCTCCAGACGATCCCCGACGGTGGCGCCGACCTGACCGGAGCGCCGTGCGCCATTTCAGGCTCGAACGCCGACGCCCTTCGCGTTGCGGAGCGGCTCGCCGGGCGCCTCGGAATGCGACCCTTCGAGGTGCCCGAGGACCGGCGCGCCGCGTACCACGCCGCGGCCTCGATCGCCTCGAACCTGCTGGTCGCCCTCGAGGAATCGTCCGTCGAGCTGCTCGACCGGATCGGCATCGAGGATCCACATGAGCTGCTTGCGCCGCTCGTCCTCCGCACGGCGGCGAACTGGGCAGAGCGCGGCCCCCGGGCGCTCACCGGCCCGATCGCGCGTGGCGACGCGGCAACGGTGGCGCGACACCGGGCGGCGCTTCACGAGATCGCCCCCGAGCTTTTGCCTGTGTACGAGGCGCTCGCCGCCCGAGTCCATGAGCTGGCAAGGTCGGAGACGGAGGCACCGGCATGAGGGTGGCGCGCAGCAAGGCCGAGCTGCGCGAGGCGCTGGATCCCGCCCGCCGCCAGGAGCACAAGATCGGCCTCGTGCCGACGATGGGCTACCTGCACGAGGGCCATCTGTCGCTTCTGCGCGCTGCCCGCCGACGTTGCGAGGTGGTTGTGATGAGCTTGTTCGTCAACCCGTCCCAGTTCGGGCCCGGCGAGGACCTCGAGGGCTATCCCCGCGACGAGGCCCGCGACCGCGGGCTCGCCGAAAAGGAGGGTGTCGACCTGATCTACGCTCCGCCGCTCGAGGAGGTCTACCCGGAGGGCTTCGCGACCGGCGTCGAGGTGGGCGGGCGCCTGACCGAGGTGCTCTGCGGCGCTCCCAGCCGGCGAGGCACCAGCCACTTCCGCGGCGTCACCACCGTGGTCGCGAAGCTGCTCAACTCGGTCGCTCCACACGTCGCCTTTTTCGGCGAGAAGGACGCCCAGCAGGCGATCGTGATCAGACGCATGGTCCGCGATCTCGACTTTCCGGTTCAGATTGAGGTCCTGCCGACCGTACGCGAGCCGGACGGGCTCGCGATGAGCTCCCGAAATGCCTACCTGAATCCCGATGAGCGCCGGCGTGCGGCGGCGCTGATCCGGGCCCTCCGGGCGGCCGAGGCGGTCGCGGCGTCTGGCGAGACCCGCACCCAGGTCGCCCTCGAAGCCGCCAGGGCGGAGCTGGATCGGGTTGGAATCGAGCCGGAGTACCTCGAGGCCCGGGACGCCGAGGACCTCGCCCCCGCGGAGAGCCTGAACGGGCGCCCTGTGCTGGTGGCGGTCGCCGCGCGAGTGGGACAGGCACGCCTGATCGACAACCTCGTGATCGGAGGCTGAATGCAGAGACAGATGCTGAAATCGAAGATCCACCGGGCCACGGTCACCGACTGTGACCCGGACTACGTCGGGAGCCTGACGCTGGACCCGGAGCTGATGCGGAGCGCCGACCTGATCGCCAACGAGCAGCTGCATGTCTGGGACATCGATAACGGTGCCCGCTTCGTCACCTACGCGATCGAGGGCGAGCCCGGCTCCGGGGCCGTGCGGGTGAACGGGGCCGCCGCGCGTCTGGTGAGCCAGGGTGACAAGGTGATTGTCGCCTCGTTCGGCGCCTACGACGAGCGCGAGCTCGAGGCATACGCTCCGGTGGTCGTGCATGTCGACGACCGCAACGCGATCATCGAGGTCGACTCCCACCCCGAGGTCCTGCTGGGCTCGCCGCTGGCCTCCAAGGCCGGGGCGTCATGAACGCCCAGCCGAATGTCCCGGCCGGCCGCCCACCCGTGACCGTGCCCCGGCTGGCGGAGATGAAGCGCAAGGGCGAGCCGATCGTGATGGTCACCGCCTACGACTTCCCCTCCGCTCAGGTTGCCGAGGAGGCCGGTGTCGACATCGTGCTCGTCGGCGACACTGCGGCGATGGTCGTACTCGGATACGACGCCACGACGCCGGTGGGGATGGACGAGATGGTGACCATGGCGGCCGCGGTACGCCGGGGGCTGCGCACGCCGCTCTTGATCGGGGACCTGCCGTTCGGTTCCTACGAGCGCTCCGACGAGCACGCGATCGAGAACGCGCAGCGGTTCGTCAGAGAGGCCGGCTGCGACGCCGTCAAGCTCGAGCGGGGTGGCGCCTCGGCGGAGCGGGCGCGGGCAATCGCCCGCTCGGGGATTCCGGTGATGGGCCACGTTGGCCTGACGCCGCAGTCCGCCAGCGCGCTGGGAGGCTTCAAGACGCAGGGACGGACTGCCGAGTCGGCGGCGCAGATCGCGCGCGACGCGTCTGCGCTCCAGGCGGCCGGCTGCTTCGCGATTGTCTTCGAGGCGGTTCCCGCGGGGGTGGCGGACGCGCTGATGCCGCACATCGAGGTGCCGGTGATCGGGATCGGAGCGGGCCTGGCCACCGACGGGCAGGTACTCGTGTTCCACGACCTACTGGGTATCACCACCGGCCCGCACAGCCCGCGCTTCGTGAAGCGCTATGCCGAGATCCATGACCGGATGGTCGAGGGGGTGCGTGCCTACACGGAGGAGGTGCGCGCCCGCCGCTTCCCCGATGCCGAGCACGTGTACTCCACCGACCCGGCCCAGGTCGAGGAGTTGAAGCGCTTCCTCGACGCGGAGAGCCTCGCCACGGCCCCGTGGGACTGGTAGGCGCCAAACGGCGCCGCCAACCGGGAAAGCTCCTGCTCAGCGGCGAAATCCACGGTAACCCGAAGGTTTCGGCGGTGTACCTTTCGTGACGATCCGCACGAAGGAGTCGGATCCCTCCCTAGGAGGTAAGGGCAAGTTGGAGACCTTGAAGAGACTGGAGCCGTTGGCGCTCGTCATCGTGTTCCTGGGCGCCCTCAACTGGGGCATCCTCGGAGTTACCGATGGCGACACGAACGTGCTCTCCGAGATCTTCGGGAGCGGCACGTTGCTGAACGTCGTCTACGTGATCGTGGGCGTGTCCGGTTTGGTGTTCGTCCCGAGATTGATGAAAGCGCTTCACATCGGCGGCCCCCATCCGAGAGGCGCGTAGCGCACCCTCTCCCAGCGGTGTCCCCTCGGGGGAGGCCGAGGGGCCAGTGCCGAGCGAGCCGGGCATCCCGCCCGGCTCGCTCTTGTTGTTACGTTTGCCGGCATGCCGGTGCACACCGCCGAATTCCGGCTCTCCACCAGCGGCGACGGCGAGATCGTCGACATCACCGACCGGGTGCAGGCCGTTGTGGCCGAGGCCGCCGTCGCCGAGGGCCAGGCGACAGCATTCGTCCGTGGCTCGACCGCCGCGATCACGACCATGGAGTACGAGCCGGGCGGGATCCATGACCTGCAGGCGCTCCTGGACCGCCTGATACCCGCCCAGGGCGACTACGAGCACAACCGGCTCAACCACGACACCAACTCCCACGCTCATCAGCGGGCCTCGATCATCGGCCCGTCGGAGGTGGTTCCGGTCCAAGGCGGCCGCCTGGCGCTCGGCACCTGGCAGCAGCTCGTGCTGGTCGACTTCGACGATCATTCGCGCGAGCGGACCGTGGTAGTCCAGGTGACGAGCTGATTGCCCGCTGCCCCTGGAGCGAAGCCAGATTGCCCCAACTGCGGCGTGAGTGCCCCGTACCGTCGTGTCTACCCGATCGACGAGGCGTTGCGGCGTACCTGGGGCTTGTCGAGCACGCTCACCGATCTGTTCAACCGCCGTGAGGGATCAATCTGTTCCCACTGCGGGGTCAACCTGCGGGGTCAGGGCCTAGCGAAGGCAATTCTGGAATCCAGGTACGGCTTCGGCGCACCGTCGCTGAGGGCGTGGGTGCGAGCCGCGAACGCGGATCGCCTCGCCGTGTGCGAACTCAACCAGTGCCATGAGCTGCATCACACGCTGACGGACCTGGACAACCTGACGTACGCGGAGTACGGCACGAAAACCCAACAGAACATCGAGAAGATGACGTATCGAAACAACACGTTCGACCTCCTCCTGCACAGCGAAACGATCGAACACGTGAACGACCCGGCCAGGGCGGCCGATGAGTGCCGGCGCGTCATCAAGCCCGACGGCCTCGTCCTGTTCACGGCTCCCGTCATCTGGGGTAGAAAGACGCGTCGTCGTGCGGTGGCCGACGGCGATGCGATCCGCCACCTCCTCGAGCCCTCGTACCATGATCGCCCGACCGTGGACTACCTCGTGTTCCACGAGTACGGACGCGACCTGGACGCCGTACTACGCGTGTCGCTGAGCCAGGCGGATTGGCGAAGCCAGAACTACGTCTTCAGCTCGGGAAAGGCGCCGTCGAGCATCCGCCCGCTCACCAAGCTGAGGCTCGTCATGCTCGAGAAGCTCGCGGAGCTGCGGTCACGAGCTTCGGTGTGAACGCCTGCGATCTCTGCCCTGGCCGGCTTTCTGCCGGATACCGACAAGAAACCGTCCAACCTTGACTGAGCGAGCGGCTACGGGCCGACAGGGACGTTCGAATCGAGCTCGTCAACCGCCCAACTCCGACCGTCGCGGACGAGCGAAACCGTTACTCGCTCACCGTTGTAGGGGCCGCCGATTGGAACGACCACGACTGTCGCCCGATCGCCGTTCACGCGGAAATCCTTGGGATCGAGCTGGTCAGCCGCCGGCGCCTGGGCCTGGACGCAACCCTGCCGGCCGCCGTAGGCAACCCTCAGGTAGTGCTTCGTGACATAGCGTCCGCAAGCAGCAGCGGGGTCGCTTGACGTCAGGACAGCTTCAACTGGCAGGCGTGGGTCCTCGGCCGTCAGCTGCGGAGGCTTTCGAGTACTGCCGGCTCCCATGGTCGTGTTGGTCGAGCTGGTCGCTGGCCCTTGGGCCGCGGTAGTGCTTTTCGATGGTGGCGAACCCGTACTGTCCTCGTCGCCGCCTCCGCACCCGCAGAGCGCTCCAATGACGATCGCGGCAGCCACCGTCAGCCGGTGCACGCTATTCCTCCTCCCCGCCCTGGCGCCGGAACTGGATTTCCTTGATCACCTTCGCCGGGATCCCGGCAGCGATGACCCGCGGCGGGAGGTCTTCCGTGACCACCGAGTTCGCCCCGATCACGCAGCGCTCGCCGATCTGCACCCCGCTGGTGACGGCGCAGTTGGCCCCGAACCAGCAGTTGGACCCGATCCGGACCGGTCCCTTGGAGGTGAAGCCCTGCCAGGTGATCGGCTTGTCGGGGTCGTCGAAGCGATGGGCGGCATCGCCGACGAAACAGCCGTTGGCGAACATCACGTGGTCGCCGATCTCGATCCGCTCCGACGCGGCGAGCATCACGTTGCGGTTCAGAAAGCAGCCTTGGCCGATCTCGATCCGGGCCTTTGGCGAGAGCGTCAGCCAGCATCCGGGCTCCAGCAGCGTGCCCTCGCCGACCACCAGGCGACCCTCGTCCAGCGCCTCCAGCAGCTCCCCCTCGACGGGGAAGCGGATGTAGGCGCCGGCGCGGGCCATGTGCCGGTTGATCCGCCAGCGCCGTACCAGGTGCCGGTTGCGCTCGTACCAGCGCCGCTTCACCCACCAGAGCCGCCAACCGCCGAGCTCGGCCACGCTTGCTACCCAGTGGGCCGTCCGCTAGGCACGAGCGCCTGCACCCGCTCGCCGTGTCCCACCAGCACCTCGGTGACCAGGTCCGGTCCAAACAGGCCATGCTCGACCAAGCCGGGCGTCGCCGCCAGCCGGGTGGCGAGCCCCGCCGGGTCGCCGACCGGCCCCAGGTAGTCGGCGATCAGCCCCCCGTCAGGACTGGCTGGCGCGTCGCGCAACTCCGCCGCCCCCAGCGCGCGCAGGGTGGCTCGCAACCCGAAGGACGAGAGCTCAAGCGGTACCGGTGGGGAGAGCTCGTCCACCGGCTTTCCCGAGTCGACGACGACGACGAACCGCTCAGCCGCCGCGGCGACGATCTTCTCGCGGTAGTGGGCGCCGCCGCCGCCCTTGATCAGCCAGCCGTCATATGCCACCTGATCTGCGCCATCGATCGCGATGTCCAGCCGGTCGAGGCGATCGAACGCCTCGACCTGGAGCCCGAGCTCGCGCGCCGTGTGCTCGGTCATGGGCGAGGTGGCGACACAGCGGATGCCCAGCCCTCGCGCGGCCAGTGCGGGCAGGAGATGCGCGACCGTGGAGCCCGTACCCAGCCCTACAGTCATCCCGTCCTCGACCAGCTCCGCCGCCGCCTCCGCGGCGACTCGCTTCTCTCGTTCGGCCTCGGGGCCCGGTGGCACGGCCGGGAATCTACGCGCTCGCCTCCCTTGGCGGCCGACGCCGCCCGTCCACTAGCATCGGCCGCTGAGATGGCGACGATCGCTCAGTCCAAGGCGACCGACCTCGACACGCTCTGCATCAACACGATTCGGACCCTGTCGATCGACGCGATCCAAAAGGCCAACTCCGGCCACCCGGGCACACCGATGGCGATGGCCCCGGTGGCGTACGCCCTCTGGCAGCGCTTCCTGCGCTTCGACCCCGCGGATCCGGTCTGGCCCAACCGCGACCGCTTCGTGCTCTCTGCGGGGCACGCCTCGATGCTGCTCTACTCGCTCCTGCACCTGACCAGGGCACAGGCGGTCGACCCGGACTACGAGACGCTTGGGGAACCGTCGGTCAGCCTTGACGACATCGAGTCGTTCCGCCAGCTCGGCTCCAAGGCGGCCGGGCATCCTGAGTACCACCTCACCTCGGGGGTGGAGACAACCACCGGCCCCCTCGGCCAGGGCATCGCGACGTCCGTGGGGATGGCGATCGCCGGCCAGTGGCTCGGCGCGCACTTCGGCTCCGACCTGTTCGACTTCGACGTCTACGCGATCTGCGGTGACGGCGACCTGATGGAGGGGGTCTCGGGCGAGGCCGGCTCGATCGCCGGCCACCAGCGCCTGGACAACCTCTGCTGGATCTACGACAACAACCGGATCTCGATCGACGGCCGAACCGAGCTCACCTACAGCGACGACGTGGCGACGCGTTTCATCGGCTACGGCTGGAACGTCACCCGGGTGGGCGACGCCAACGACCTCGAGCTGCTCACGCGGGCGTTCGAGGTCTTCAAGCGCGAAGAAGGACGGCCGACGCTGATCATCGTCGACAGCCATATCGGCTACGGCTCGCCGCACAAGCAGGACACCGCCGAGGTCCATGGCGAGCCGCTCGGCGCAGAGGAGGTGCGCGCCACGAAGCGCGCCTACGACTGGCCCGAGGACGCGGAGTTCCTGGTCCCGGACGGCGTCTACGAGCATTTCGCGGATGGGATCGGAGCTCGCGGCCGAAAGCTGCGAGGCGAATGGGAGCGGCGCGTCGCGAACGGCGACCCGAAGCTGGCCGCGCAAATTGACCAGATGCAGCGTCGGGAGTTGCCCGAGGGCTGGGACGCCGATATCCCCAGCTTCGACGCCGATCCGGGCGGGATCGCAACCCGCAAGGCATCCAACGAGGTGCTGAACGCGATCGCCCCGCGGGTCCCGTGGCTCCTCACCGGCTCGGCCGACCTCACCGGCTCGGCCGCCAGCGGCCTCAGCTTCGACGGGGCCGGCACCTTCTCACCCGGGGACCGCTCCGGCCGCATCCTGCACTACGGGATTCGCGAGCACGAGGCGGCAGCGATCTCCAGCGGGCTGGCGCTCTGCAAGCTGCGCCCTGTCTGGTCCACCTACCTGATCTTCTCGGATTACGCACGCCCCGCGATCCGCCTCTCGGCGCTCATGGAGCTGCCCGTGATCCACTGGTTCAGCCACGACTCGATCGGCCTCGGCGAGGACGGCCCCACCCACCAGCCCGTCGAGCAGCTCGCCTCCCTGCGCGCGATGCCCGGGCTGAACGTGATCCGCCCCTGCGACGCCAACGAGGTCGCGGAGGCGTGGCGAGTGATCATGCAGCAGAAGCATCAACCGACCGCCCTGGTGTTGACCCGCCAAAACGTGCCGGTGCTCGACCGCTCCAGATACGCCTCGGCCGATGGCCTTCGCCGCGGCGGCTACGTGCTGGCCGACTCCGACGGCGATCCCGAGCTGATCCTGATCGCGACGGGCAGCGAAGTCTCACTCGCGGTCGACGCCTATGAGGAGCTGCGCTCCGACGGCGTGCGGGCGCGCGTCGTCAGCTTGCCCTCCTGGTACCTGTTCGACCTTCAGGCGGCCGAGTATCGCGAGAGTGTTCTGCCGAAGGCCGTACAGGCGAGGGTCGCCGTGGAGCAGGCATCGACGCTGGGGTGGGACCGCTACGTCGGGCCGCGTGGGCAAATCGTGGGGATGCACACCTTCGGCGCCTCCGCGCCGCTGAAAGAGGTGCAGCGGAAGTTCGGCTTCACGCCGGAGCGGGTAGCCAAGGCTGCCCGGGAGCTTTTGGGATGAAGCCGACGCAGCTGCTGCACGAGCTGGGCCAGAGCCTGTGGTTGGACAACATCACGCGCACGATGCTGCGCGACGGCACGCTTCAGCGCTACATCGACGAGCTTTCGATCACCGGGCTGACCTCCAACCCGACCATCTTCGACAAGGCGATCACCGGCGGCGACGCCTATGACGAGCAGATCGGCGAGCTCCACCAGCGGGGCCTGGAGCCCGAGCAGCGGTTCTTCGAGCTGGCGCTGGCGGACCTGCGCGATGCGGCGCGGATGCTCGAGCCAGTCAACCGGCGAACCGACGGCGTGGACGGCTGGGTGTCGCTCGAGGTCTCGCCGCTGCTCGCCGACGACGCAAAGGCGACCATCGCCCAGGTCGCCGACCTGCACTCCCGCGCCGCCTGCAATGTCTTCATCAAGATCCCCGGCACCAAATCGGGGCGTGAGGCGATCGAGGAGTCGATCTTCGCCGGCATCCCGATCAACGTCACGCTGCTGTTCTCGACGGAGCAATATCAGGGCGCGGCGGAGGCGTACATGCGCGGCCTCGAACGCCGGATCGAGGCGGGGCTCGACCCCGCCGTCCCCTCGGTCGCGTCGATCTTCGTCAGCCGCTGGGACGTGGCCGTGGCGGATGAGGTACCGCGGGAGCTTCGGAACCGGCTGGGGATCGCGGTTGCCAAGCGCGCCTATCGCGCTTATCGGGAGCTGCTCGACTCCGAGCGCTGGCAGCGCCTCGCCAACGAGGGCGCCCGCCCGCAACGCCTGCTCTGGGCAAGCACCGGCACCAAGGACCCCGAGGCCTCCGAGGTGCTCTACGTCGAAGCGCTCGCCGCCTCCTTCACGGTCAACACGATGCCCGACAAGACCCTGCTCGCCTTCGCCGAGCACGGGCAGGTCGGCGAGCAGCTGCCGGCCGACGGTGGCGACGCCGAGCAGGTGCTGGCCGAGTTCGAGGCCGCCGGCGTCGAGGTGGCCGAGCTGGCGGCTCGGCTTCAGCGCGAGGGCGCCGAGGCGTTCGACGCGTCCTGGAACGAGTTGATGCAGTCGATCGAAGCCAAGAGCCGCAAGCTCGCCGCGACCGGGTGAGCGCTGACGGGCACCCGCCCGATCTCCAGAAAGGAGCCTGGCAATGCAACTCGGAATGATCGGATTGGGCCGCATGGGGGCCAACATGGTGCGGCGCCTGATGCGCGCGAATCACGAGTGCGTCGTCTTCGACTTGGATTCCGATGCCGTGGAGCAGCTCACGGGCGAGGGTGCGGTGGGCGCGGACTCGGTGGAGGACCTGGTCGCCAAGCTCGAGGCGCCGCGGGCAGTCTGGCTGATGGTGCCCGCCGCCGTGGTCGACCGGACGCTCGACTCGCTCGTCCCGCTGCTCGACGCCGGCGACGCCGTGGTCGACGGCGGCAACTCCTACTACCGGGACGACCTGCGCCGCTCGGCACGCCTGGCCGAGCACCAGCTGGACTACGTGGACGCCGGCACCAGCGGCGGAGTGTGGGGGCTCGAGCGCGGCTACTGCCTGATGATCGGCGGGCCCGACGAGGCCGTGAGCCGGCTGGAGCCGATCTTCGCCGCGCTCGCTCCAGGCGTCGACTCCGCCGCCCGCACGCCGGGGCGCCAAGGCGAGCCGACGCCGGCTGAGCACGGCTACCTCCACTGCGGGCCCAGCGGCGCGGGCCATTTCGTGAAGATGGTCCACAACGGGATCGAGTACGGCTTGATGGCCGCGTACGCCGAGGGGCTGAACATCCTACGTCACGCCAACGCCGGCAGGGCGGAGCGGGAGGCGGACGCCGAGACCGCCCCGCTGGACCACCCCGAGTACTACCAGTACGAGGTCGAAATCCCGGAGGTCGTGGAGCTTTGGCGAAGGGGCAGCGTGATCGGTTCCTGGCTTCTCGACCTCACTGCAACGGCGCTACATGAATCTCCGGATCTCTCCGACTACGCCGGGCGCGTCTCGGACTCCGGGGAGGGGCGCTGGACGTCCATCGCGGCGATCGAGGAGGGCGTCCCGGCCCCGGTGCTGAGCACGGCTCTCTACTCCCGCTTCGCCTCCCGGGGCCTGGACGACTTCGCCGACAAGGTGCTCTCGGCGATGCGCAAGCAGTTCGGTGGCCACGTCGAGAAGGATCGGTGACCACCAAGACATGGCGGAGGTGACGGTCACCGAAAGCGGGTCCGAGGCTACGGACCTGGCGGCAGAGCGACTGGCCGACTCGATCGCCGCCGGACGGCTGCAGGGCCGCACCGCGCACATGTCCCTGGCCGGGGGCGCGACGCCACGCGCTGCTTATCAGCGGTTGGCCGCCGTGGTGGACGACTGGGAGCGGGTGGAGCTGTGGCTTGGGGACGAGCGCCTGGTACCACCCGACGACCCGCAGAGCAACTACAGGATGATCGCCGAGACCCTCCTCCGGGGCACCGGGGCGATCGCCCACGCGGTCCCGACTGGTGGCTCGGCGGAGGAGGCGGCGAGCGCATACGCGAGCGAGATCCAGCGGTGCGTCGCGGCGGCGTCGGACGGGCTCCCCGCGCTCGATCTCGCGCTGCTGGGCCTCGGCGAAGACGGTCACGTGGCCTCACTCTTCCCCAACGCTCCCGCACTGGACGCCCAGGGTGAGATATGCGTCGCGGTGCATGAGGCGCCCAAGCCGCCCCCCGACAGGGTGAGCCTGACGCTCGACGTGCTGCGAGCCGCCCGCTCGGCGGTGATCCTGGCGGTTGGCGAGAGCAAGGCGACCGCGGTGGCGGCGACCCTCTCCGGCCCCGATCCGGGCGTGCCCGCCAGCCTGCTCACCGATGGTGCGCTGGAGCTGATCCTTGACCGAGCGGCCGCGAGCGAGATCCCCGTGAAGTCAGCCCGGACGGCATAGCCGACGGTGGCCACGACCGCCGCCCCACTCACCCAGCGCGCCGCCTGGATCGCGCTGGAACGCCACCTGAACGACGTCCGCGGGATCCACCTGCGCACGCTGTTCGCCGAGGATCCGGCCCGCGGGGGGCGGATGACAGCCGAGGGCGCCGGCCTGTATCTCGACTACTCGAAGAACCGCATCACCGAGGAGACGCTGCGACTGCTCGTCGCGTTGGCGGAGGAGTGCGGCGTGCCCGAACGCCGCGAGGCGATGTTCCGCGGCGAGCGGATCAACGTCTCCGAGGGGCGCTCGGTACTTCACGTGGCGCTGCGAATGCCGCGCGGTCGATCGCTCCTTCTCGACGGCGTGGACGTCGTCAAGGAAATCCACCGGGTGCTCGACCGGATGAGCGACTTCTGCGAGCGGGTCCGAGGCGGGGAGTGGCGTGGCCACAGCGGGAGGCCGATCCGGAACGTGATCAACATCGGGATCGGCGGCTCGGACCTGGGGCCGGTGATGGCATATGAGGCGCTGCGCAACTACTCGGCGCGCGAGATCCGGTTTCGCTTCGTCTCCAACGTCGACGGCACGGACTTCGTCGAGGCGACCCGCGACTTCGAACCTGCGGAGACGCTGTTCATCGTCTGCTCGAAGACCTTCACCACCCTGGAGACGATGACCAATGCCCGCACGGCGCGCGAGTGGCTCCTGGCCGCGCTCGGGGACGAGGCCGCAATCGCGAAGCATTTCGTCGCCGTCTCGACCAACGCGGAGGGGGTCTCGGAGTTCGGCATCGACACCGACAACATGTTCGGCTTTTGGGACTGGGTCGGCGGCCGCTACTCGATGGACTCGGCGGTCGGGCTCTCGACCATGCTGGCAATCGGGCCCGAGCGGTTCGAAGAGCTGCTGGCCGGCTTCCACGCTGTGGACGAGCACTTCCTCCAAACGCCGCTCGAACGCAACCTGCCTGCATTGCTGGGGCTGCTCGCGGTTTGGTACGGCGACTTCTTCGGCGCTCAGACGATCGCCGTCCTGCCCTACGACCAGTACCTGCACCGCTTCCCGGCCTATCTCCAACAGCTGACGATGGAGTCGAACGGAAAGCACGTGACACTGGACGGCGGGGCGGTGGACTACGAGACCGGCGCCGTTTGGTGGGGCGAGCCCGGGACCAACGGCCAGCACTCCTTCTACCAGCTGATCCACCAGGGGACGAAGCTGATTCCCTGCGACTTCATCGGCTTCGGCCGCTCGCTCAACCCGCTTGGCGAGCACCACGATCTGCTGATGGCCAACGTCCTGGCCCAAGCCGAGGCGCTCGCGTTCGGCAAGACCGCGGATCAGGTGCGGACGGAGGACACCCTGGAGGAGCTCGTCCCGCACCGCACCTTCGAGGGCAACCGGCCCTCGAACACGATCCTCGCCGAGCGGCTATCCCCACACACACTGGGCTCGCTGGTGGCGCTCTACGAGCACAGCGTCTTCACCCAGGGCGCGGTTTGGGGCATCGACTCCTTCGACCAGTGGGGAGTGGAGCTCGGCAAGGCCCTGGCGAAGCGGATCGTCCCCGAGCTCCAGGCCGACGCCGAGCCCGAGCTGGCCCACGACAGCTCCACCAACGCGCTGATCCGGCGCTACCGGGATATGCGACAGACCTGATCGAGCGGTCACTGAGCGCTGGTCGCCGGTCAGGCGGGGCCGACCCACGGCGGAACATCCGGCCGGGGGTCGGAGCCCGTCGGCGGGCGCTCGTCGGCGACCACGCCGGTGACCACGTGGCCGGCCTGCGGCGGCGCGAGCGCAATTCGGATCACGGACCAGCTCCCGTCGGCTTCCTCGCGGGGTCGCCAGGTGTTGGTCGCGCGGTCGGGATGCTCTGCGGCCAGCCGCGCGCACTCGCGTTCGGCATCATCGCGGGTCATGCATTGGATGGTAGTGCGGTAGCGTGAATCGGTGAGCGGCATGATCGCCCGCGGCGGCATCGACCTCGGTGGCACCAAGATCCAGACGGTCGTAGTCAACGGCCGGTGGAAGGTGCTTGGTGAGGCGCGCCGGCCGACCCCGACGACGGGGGGCCCTGAGGACGTCGCCGAGCAGATGGCGGAGGCCATGCGGGAGGCGGCGGAGGCGGCGGAAGTCGAGCCGGGGACGCTGAGTGGAGTCGGCGTCGGCTCCCCGGGAAGCGTGAACGATCGCACCGGAGTCGTCTCCCAGGCGCGAAACCTGCCCGGCTGGGAGGGCGAGTTCAAGCTGGGGGCGTGGCTCCGTGACGCCCTCGGTGCCCCGGTTCGGATCGGCAACGACGTGCAGGTCGCCACGGAGGCCGAGTTCCACCTCGGGGCGGGTCGCCCGTATGACTCCATGGTCGGGGTGTTCTGGGGCACCGGGGTGGGAGGCGGCCTGGTCCTCGACGGCAAGCCCTGGCTGGGGCGCGGCGACGCGGGTGAGATCGGCCACATGGTGGTCAGGAAGGACGGCGCGCACTGCCCTTGCGGGCGGCGAGGCTGCCTCGAGGCCTACGCAGGCCGGGCGGCGATGGAGGGAAGGGCGCGGCGGGAACACGAGGACGGCCGCAAGACCGACCTGTTCAAGCTCATGAAGAAGCACGGACGCGATCGGTTGACGAGCGGGATCTGGGAGCGGGCGCTGGAAGCCAACGACGAGCTCGCGACCGAGCTGATCGACCGCGCTGTCGCCGCGCTCGGAGCCGGGATCGCCTCGGTGATCAACCTGCTCGACGTCCAGGCGGTGATCATCGGCGGCGGCATTGGTACCCGACTGGGTGAGCCATACGCGAAACGGATCGCAAAGGCGATGGACAAGCACCTCTTCAATGAGGGCAACCCACCTGTGGTCGAGGTGGCCACGCTCGGCGACCTCGGCGGGGCGATCGGCGCTGCGATGCAGCTGAAGCGCTAAGGAGGACCCACACCGGGCTGAACCGCGGGGGCGAGCATCGCTGTGACCGACCCGAGCGCCTCGATATAGCCGCGCGCGTAGGAGGGCGTCGGCTGTAGCGCCTCCGCGAACAGGTCGCGGAGCCGGCTGGTGGCGGCCCCCCGGCCAATCCTGACCTCGTCCGTAGCGGTTCGGAAGACCAGCCTTTCGATCCCGCCGCATCCACGCCCTTCGCGGTCGCGCGCCACCGACATCGTCACCGGGCCGCCGTCGTCTCGCACGGCTTTCGTCCGTGCGCGCCCGTTGTCGCGCTCGAGCTCCCCCGGGCGCCAGCCTGCGCGTGCCGCCACCCATCCGGATAGCAGCAGCCCCGCGGACAGAGCGTCGCCCGCGTAGTGGACGTCGAGGTGCGCGATTCGGGGCAGCAGTTCCCGCCGCCCCGGGGATTCGAAGGCCGCGGCGGTGGCGGCCCGCCAGAAGTCCAGCCCGCCCCAGGCGAGATCGTGGACGCGGGCGCTCCGGGCCAGGTCCCCGAGACGGGGATAGTCGGCGCCGTCGCCGGCGGTGGAATCGACCAGGATCTGCTGGGCCCGGTCCAGCAGGCGCCGGTCCGGAATCAGCGAATCGGGCTCGGGGAGCCAGAGGACGGTCGGCAAATCGCCGACCAGCAGCGGCGCGAGCAGCGAAGCCGCGTGCTCCAAGCGGGAGTCGTCGGCGGTCAGCGTCACCCGGTCGTGGCTCACCCCCACGCGACCGGGAGCGTCGGGCAGCTCGCTCTCGATGGACAGCTCCGCGTCCAGCCGGTCGGCGCGGTGCCGGCGGAGGGCAAGCGTCCGTGACGGCGTGTGGGCACCCAGCCCGGCGAGCGCCTGGTCCACCGCGGCCGCCCGCGAGGCGGGTGCGAGGACCAGGTTCAGGGTTCGGGCCATGGCGTGCCCGTGCCCGTGGCCCTGGTAGGCGCGGTGCAGGCGAGCCAGCTCGACGACCACCTCATCGACGCGAACGTCCTCACCCCTCCATCGGCTGCGCTCCGCCGTTTCTGTCACACCTGCCTCCAGGCTCGTCCGCGGACGGCGAGCAGCTCGTCGGCCTCCGGCGGCCCCTGGCTGCCCGCCTCGTACACCGACGGTCCCGGCCCGGACTTCCACGCCCCCAGGATCGGTTCCACAATCCGCCACTCGGCCTCCACCTCGTCCGCCCTTGTGAACAGCGTCGCGTCGCCGAGCAGGGCGTCGTGCAGCAGCCGCTCGTACGCCTCGGGCGAGTCGCCCAGGAACGAGGTCCCGTACTTGAACTCCATCTGCACGGGCCGGACGCTCATCGTCTGGCCGGGGACCTTCGCAACCAGCCGTAGCGAGGCTCCCTCATCCGGCTGCACCGAGAGCACCATCTCGTTGGGCTCCACGTCGCCGATCTCGGCGTTCGCGAAGGGCAGGTGCGGCGCGGGCCGGAAGCGAACCGCGATCTCGGTCATTCGTCGCGGCAGCCGCTTGCCGGTGCGAACGTAGAACGGGGTTCCCGCCCAGCGCCAGTTGTCGACCTCGACCCGCATCGCGACATACGTCTCGGTGCGTGAGTCGTCGGCGACATCCTCCTCGTCCACGTAGGCCGGAACCTCTTCCCCCCGATCCAGCCGGCGCCGTACTGGCCGCGCACGACGTAGTCCGAAACCTGATCGGGCCTGTAGCGGCGAACCGAGCGCAGGAGCTTCACCTTCTCGTCGCGGATCGTGTCGGCATCGAAGCGCACGGGCGCCTCCATCGCCACCAAGGCGAGCAGCTGCATGACGTGGTTCTGGATCACGTCCCGAATCGCGCCGGCCGAGTCGTAGTAGGCCGCGCGGTGGCCGATCCCAATGTCCTCGGCGACGGTGATCTGGACATGCTCGACGTAGCGGCGGTTCCAGATCGGCTCGAGGATGCCGTTCGCGAACCGCAGCACCTGGAGGTTCTGCACTGTCTCCTTGCCGAGGTAGTGATCGAGCCGGAACACCTGCGACTCGTCGAACGCGGAAGCTACGTCCGCGCTGAGCTTCAGCGCCGAATCCAGGTCGTGCCCGAATGGCTTCTCGATCATCAGGCGCGTTGCCGGGTTGGCGCCGGCGCCCAGGCCAACGCCCGCCAGCGCCTTCGCGATGGGGGCGAAGAAGCGCGGGTCGACGGCTAGGTAGAACACGCGCTGAGCAGGCCCCATGCGCGTGTCGTCGCGCTCGAGTCGCTCGGCCAGGGCCTTGTACAGGTCCGGCTTGGAGAAATCTCCTTGGACTATCTCGAGCTGTGGCTCGAGCGCTTTCCATGCGTCCTCGTCGAAGCCTGTGCGCGAGTGTGCCTCGATCGCCTCGCGGACTGTCTTGCGGAACGAGTGCACGTCGTGGCGACGCGCGACGCCGAGCACGCGCATGTGGCTGGGAAGCAGCCCGGTGAGCGACAGGTTGTAGACGGCAGGAAGCAGCTTTCGCGCCGCCAGGTCCCCGCCGGCGCCGAAGATGACCAGCGAAGTGGGATCGGGGAGCCGTTGCTCGACGTCCTGGGCGAACGGGTTCGCTGCGCGCGCCGTGGCCATGCTCACGCCGGCTCTGTCTCCCGCCGGGGTGGCACAAGGGTGTCGTCTCCCTCGGCCAGCTCCAGACCGGCCAGGAGGGCAGCGCCCCGAACGCCCGCCCCCCTCCCGTGGCGGGCGAGACGGATCTCGGTGCGCTCGCCGACGCCGGGGAGGGCAAACCGCCGCGCGACATCGACGGCGGGAGCGAGCAGCAGCTCCCCGGCGCGCGAGACGCCGCCCCCCACCGCGATCACGTCGGGATCGAAGGTGTTGAGCGCGTTGGCGATCCCGATCCCCAGACGCTCCCCCAGCGTGCGCACCGCCTCGATCGCCTCGGGATCGCCGGCCTTAGCCGCCTCCACGGCGTCGCGCCCATCGACCCTCTTGCCCCCAGCCTCCAGCTTCCCCAGCGCCGAGGAGGGACGATCGGCTGCGATCTCCGTCGCCAGGTGGTCCAGGATCCGGCCGGCGGCCAGCGACTCGAGCGTGCCCCGCTGCGGAAACTCGAGCGATGGTGGAACGCCCTGGCTGAGATCGACGCCCACCAGAGTGTGGCCGAGCTCCCCGGCCGCCCCGGTCGCCCCCCGATAGACCTTCCCGCCCAGTACCAGCCCGCCGCCGATCCCGGTCCCCACCGTGAACATGACCAGGTTCTCGACCACCGGTCGGCCCCATTCGTCGAAAGCCTCGGCGAGCGCTGCCACGGTTGCGTCGTTGTCGACGAACACCGGCAGGCCCAGACGATCCCGGAGTGCGCCACGGAGGTCAAAGTCGGCGAGGTGGAGGTTGACGCTGGAGCGCACCCGACCGGTGGCGAACTCGATCACCGACGGCATCCCAACCCCGACTCCCGCCGCACGAGCATTGCGCACCTCTTCGACGCCGGCGACGATCTCCTCCACCAGCCCCTTGGCGCTCGAATTGTCGGTGGGCCGAACAAGCGAGTCGCCGAGCCGGGCATCCTCCAGCGGCGCGACGGCCACCTTCGTGCCGCCCACGTCGACGCCGATCAGCTGGCCATCGAACACGGTCGCCAATCTACCTGCCACGCACGCCCGTGGCGAGCGTAGCCGTGGAAGGCGGCGGCGAAGGACGTGCCCGACATCCGGCGATGATTCACAGAGCGTGCGGCAGTCTTAGGGGCAGGTCGCAATTAAAAAAGGTGCCGGCGTGCCGGCGCACAAGAAAGGAGACGGGATGGGACAGCCAGTTGTCCACTTCGAGGTCATCGGCAAGGACGGCGAGAAGCTGCGCAGCTACTACTCTGAGCTCTTCGGCTGGGAGTTCGGCGACGTGATCGGGCCGACGAACTACGCGGTGGTCCAGCGTGACGGAAACACGAACGCTGACGGGGTCGGAATCGGCGGCGGGATCGGAACCGCCCCCGAGGGGTACGGCGGTCACGTCACCTTCTATGTCGAGGTTCCCGACGTCGAAGCCGCGCTCGCGAAGGCGGAGAGCCTCGGCGGGACACGGATGATGGGCCCGGACAAGGTTCCGGAGGCGGGTATCGAGATCGCCCTGTTCAGCGACCCGGAGGGTCGCGTGATCGGACTGGTCAAGTAGCAGCGGTCAGCGGGTCGCCCGAAGGGCCACGGAGGGACCCCTTCGGGTGGACTACGGCGCTCCCTGCCGCCACCCGCCGGAGGCGTAGCGCGCGAGTCCTTCCAGCATCTCGCCGGTTTGAAGTGTCGCCATCCCGTGGCGGTATTCGTTCGCGAGAGCGTCGTCCAGGGACAGCGACCACTGCTGGTACGACGACAGCCGGTCGCTACGGAGCGCCGCCTGCGGACGGGCCGCCACCTTGTGCGCCAGCTTCAACGCCTCCGCCAGCGCCTGGCCGGGGGCGACCAGCCGGTTGGCCAGGCCCATTCGCAAGGCCTCGTCGCCGCTCACGCCGCGCCCGGTCAGGATGAGGTCGAGGGCGTTGCTGTGACCGATCAGCCGTGCGAGCCGAATGGTGCCGCCATCCATCAGCGGGATGCCCCAGCGGCGGCAATAGACGCCGAAGACGGCGTCTTGAGCAGCGACCCGCAGGTCGCACCAGATCGCCAGCTCCAGGCCACCGGCCACGGCGTTTCCCTCGACGGCGGCAATCACCGGCTTTTCCAGCAGCATTCGCGTGGGGCCAACAGGGCCGTCGCCGTCGGGCTCCACCCGGCTCGCCCGGGGGGCGTCCGGCTCCTGCATCGCCTTGAGATCCGCCCCCGCGCAGAACTTCCCGTTCGCCCCGGTCAGCACGGCGACCGCCGCGCTGTCCTCCTCGAAGCGGCGGAAAGCTCCGGCCAGCGCCTCTGCGGTCGGGCGGTCGATCGCGTTCGCCACGTCGGGCCGGTCGATCGTGACGATGGCGACCGGCCCATCTGCCTCGTAGTGGATGGTCATGGGCCCGCAGGCTACTCGCCGGTGATCCTCGTACCGTGGCCGTCCGCGTGAAGCACCTAAGGTGGCCGGCGAGCTATGGAGGATTCGATCTTCGCAACGGTCCTGCTCCCGCTGGCATTGGCCGTGATCATGGTGAGTCTCGGCATGTCGCTGACGCCCGAGGACTTCAAGCGCGTCCTCGTCAAACCAAGGGGCGTCTCGATTGGCCTCCTCAACCTCGTGGTGCTCTCCCCACTGCTCGCCTTCGCGGTCGCCCATGCATTCTCGCTCGAGCCCGCGCTCGCAGTGGGATTGGTCCTGCTCGGCGCCTCGCCGGGCGGCATCATGGCCAATCTGCTGACTCACTTCGCACGCGGCGACACGGCCCTGTCGATCACGATGACGGCGTTCTCGAGCCTGGCGGCAGTCCTCACCGTCCCCCTGTACCTCGGGCTGGCCACCTCCCACTTCGGAGCGACCCACCTCGACGAGCAGGTCAGCATGCTCGGCGTGGTCACACGCGTTCTGTTCATCACCGTGGTTCCACTGGCCATCGGATTGTGGCTCCGCACACGGCACCCTGAACGGGTCGCGGAAGTCGGCGGTACGGTGCGCCGGATAACGGCGCTTGTCTTCATCGCGGCGGTCGCCGGCGTGATCGTGGCCGAGCACGACCGCGTCCTCGACAACCTCGGTGCCGTGGCCGTCGCGGCGGTCACGCTGAACGTCGTCGCGATGTCCATGTCGTTTTGGATCGCGCGCCTGGTCCGGCTCGACAGCCGGCAGTCGACCGCGATCGCGATCGAGCTCGGCATCCACAACGCCGTCCTTGCGATCGCCGTTGGGGCAACGATCGCGAGCGTGCTGACCGTCCCCGCCGCGGTATACGCAAGCTTCATGTTCATTCCCGCCGGGCTGTTCGCCTGGCTGATGTATGGGCGAAACGGGGCGTCCCCGTCCGGAGCGGAGCTGGGTGGCTGACGAGACGCCGGGCGCAGTAGGGTGCGTGCCGTGAACGGCGGCACAACGGCTGCACGCCCCCCGAGCCTTTGGCTCGACCCGGCGCCCGCGTCGGGCCCTCCGCTGGAAGGCGCAGTCGACGCGGACGTGGTGGTGATCGGCGCTGGCTACACGGGACTGTGGACCGCGCTCGCACTGCGGGAGCGGGGCGCCGACGTGGTCGTTCTCGAGCGCGACTACGCCGGCTTCGGCGCCAGCGGCCGCAATGCCGGCCACCTGACTCCGACCATCGGCAAAGACCTCCCCACACTGCTTCGGCTCTATGGCCGCGAGCGCGGCGGCGCCCTGGTGCGCTTCGCCGAGACGGCAGTCGAGCATGTTGAGTCGGCGATCGCGGAGCGCGGAATCGACTGCGAGTACGTCCCGGCCGGGAACGTGCTCACCGGCGTCCATCCCGGGCAGCATCCGCGACTGGAGAAGGTCGCTGGAGCCGCCCGGCAGCTCGGTGGCGCGATGCGAATGCTCAGCCCCTCAGAGCTGGCCGAGCGCGGCCTGCCTCGCTGCGTCGCCTGCGGCTACCTTGAGGAGCGCGGCGGGGTGCTGCATCCGGGCAAGTACGTGCGCGCGCTGCGCGAGCAGGCAATCCAGTCGGGGGTACGGCTCCACGAGTCGACCCCGGTGGACGCGATCGCCGACGGGGCCCGGATGCGGCTTGAGACCCCGCGCGGCTCGGCGAGCGCCCCGGTCTGCGTGGTCGCCACCAACGCCTACACGCCGCGGCTCGGCCGCCTCCGCTCGGCAGTGGCGCCGTTGCACGTTTCGCTGTTCGCCACCGAGCCGCTGAGCGCGGAGCAGCGCGAGCGGGTGGGATGGGAGGGCGGCGAGGGGATCTACACCGCGCACGAGGTGCTGGAGAGCTACCGGCTGACCGCAGACTGGCGAATCGTCGGCGGCTCGCGCCACGTCCGCTGGTCATACGGGGGTGGCGCCCTACCCGACGAGGATCCCGCGATCTTCGCCGCGCTCGAGGCGATGTTCCGCGCTCGCTTCCCGGAGCTGGCCGGGGTCGCCGTGGAGCGCTGTTGGAGCGGGCCGATCGCAATGACACTCGATTTCCTGCCCGCGATCGGCCGCAGCGGGCGGCACGACAATCTGCTCTTCGGGATCGGCTACAACGGTCACGGCGTGGCCCAGGCGAGCTACGTCGGCACGCTGCTGGCGAAGATGGCGAGCGGCGAGGACCCCGGCCATCCCGAGCTGCTGGGACGCCGCCGCCTGCCGATGCCGCCAGAGCCGCTGCGCTCCCTTTGGGCGCGAGGCATCCTCGCCGCGCTCAGGGCACTCGATCTGCGGACCGATAGGCGCGCGCAGCCGCGACCCAACGGGGTCGGCGGCCCCTCCGCCGCGCCGCCACCCGATGCCAACGAGCGATCGTCGCAATCGGCGTCAGCCCGGCGGCACCGGCGGCGATCAGCGGTCTGAGCCGCGTCGACCGAGGGCGGTTCTCAAGAAGGGAAGAACCGTGCTCAGGAACGTGTTGCGGCCCGGAGCCGCCGTGAGTGGATCGAGGTGGGACGCGTTGTGGTCGGCGACCAGACTTGCCCACCTGATCTTCGACGCATCCATGAAGCGCCTCGCGCCTCGCAGCACCTTGCCATTCGTGAGATCGGTCTCGAAAGCATAAAGCGGCAGATCCACCTTGGCTGTATGCCAGGGGCGCAGCCCCAGGAAGTCCGTGATCCTGTTTCGCTGGAGCGCGCTGGCGCCATCGACATCCAGCGGCAGGCGCTTGGGGAAGTACCACTCGATTCCGTTGCCGGGCTCGGTGCCGAAGGTCCGGGCCAGCCGCTGGATGGGCGTCAGCTCCCCGTTCTGCCAGGGGCGCGGGTCGCCGCTGGACGCAAGCCGCCCAGCCCGCACTCGAATCAGCTCGAACCCCTCCGGAGATGTGGTCTCGTCGAAGGCGTAGCCCAGCGCCGCCTCGTTCGTGGTCCGCACCGGAGCCTTGAACGCGGCAGGAATCGGCGGGTATTGCTGAAGCACTGACGCTTCGTTGGGCTTTTTCAGCGCGTAGAGCGCCGCGCTCTCCGCGAAGACGCCAGCCGCCCAAGGGAGGCCGATCCCTACCAGGTCGACCCACGGATCGGCGGTCTGAAGCTCCTGGAAGCGCTGCCTCACCTCATCGAAGGTCGGGTTTGTGAAGGTTCCCTTGAGGCCACCGTCGATCAGCACCAGGCCGTCGATGTCCTCGTAGCCGCGGCTGCCGTCGAAGTCCCAGGTGGAGTAGGCAACCGCAGACGAGGCACCGAGCGAGTGACCGCCGAGGATCACCTTGCGCGCGCCCCCCGCGCGAGCCGCCAGGATCACCCGTCTGAGGTCACGCAGGGCGAGGTCGAGCCCCCACTGGCGCGTGAACGGAAAGTCCTGGCCGTTGAGTAGCCGAAACCGCCTGCCGTCGACCGCTTGGAACCTCAGGTAGTAGTCGAAGGCCTCGTCAGCGTCGCCCGTGGCGAACACGGAGGTGTCTTCCAGCGCGTTCGCGCGCCGGTCAACCGCCCAGACCTGAAGGTCGGGCACACGCGAGACGATGTCGCGGGCAATCAGCCTGAAGTCGCCGGCGCCGCCGATGAATCCAGGGACCAGCACAACCACCCGGCTCGCGTGGGGTGGCCCAATCTTGTTGACAAAGACGCGGTCGAAGAGCTCGGGCCCGGCGCCACGCGCGCCCTTGATCGCGACGTAGCGCGTGGGGATCGGCGTCGACTCACGACCGTCTGAGTTGCGCGCCCCCGCGGGCGACGCCACCCCGACAAGCACCAGCGCTCCGGCTAGGAGGGCAAGGGCGATCCTGAAGCGTGAGTGAAGGGCGATGGGAGCTGACCTCGACAAGGCTCTTTCGCCCGTGCATCCTAGGTGGCCTACGCCGCGACCGGTTCGCGGCGTCGCCTGGCAGGCCGGCGGCGCCCGGGACGCTCCGCGGGCTCGACCAGGCTGCGCAGGAACTGACCGGTGTAGGAGGCGGGGCTGGCGGCGATCTGCTCGGGCGTTCCGGTCGCCACCACCTCTCCGCCGGCCTCGCCGCCCTCCGGACCCAGGTCGATGATCCGGTCGGCCGACTTGATCACGTCGAGGTTATGCTCGATCACGACCACCGTGTTGCCGGCCTCGACCAGCCGGCCGAGCACCTCGAGCAGGCGCTGCACGTCGGCGAAGTGCAGGCCGGTGGTCGGCTCGTCCAGGATGTAGAGGGTGTCGCCCGTTGCCACCTTCGACAGCTCGGTGGCCAGCTTGATGCGCTGAGCCTCGCCACCCGAGAGCGTGGTCGCCGGCTGGCCTAGTCGGATGTAGTCGAGGCCCACGTCGTGGAGGGTCTGTAGACGGCGCTTGATCTTCGGGATGTGGGCGAAGAACTCGACCGCCTCCTCGACGGACATCTCCAGCACGTCGGCAATGGACTTGCCCTTGAAACGGACCTCGAGCGTCTCGCGGTTGTAGCGGCGCCCGTGGCACTGCTCGCAGGGGACGTAGACGTCCGGCAGGAAGTGCATCTCGATCTTGATCTGGCCGTCGCCGCGGCAGACCTCGCAGCGCCCGCCCTTGACGTTGAAGCTGAACCGTCCCGGCTTGTAGCCGCGCACTCGGGCCTCCTTCGTGCGCGAGAAGAGGTCGCGGATGTGGTCGAAGACCCCGGTGTAGGTCGCCGGGTTGGAGCGAGGGGTGCGGCCGATCGGAGACTGGTCGATGCTGATGATCTTGTCGATCTGCTCCAGCCCCTCGATCCGGTCATGGGCGCCGGGCCGTAGCCGCGCCCGGTGCAAGCGGTTGGCAACCGCGCGATAGAGCACCTCGTTGACCAAGGTCGACTTGCCCGACCCGGAGACCCCGGTGACGCAGCAGAAGACCCCGAGCGGCACGCTGACGTCGGCGTCCTTCAGGTTGTGCTGACGAGCACCGCGGACCAACAGCTCGCCGCGGGGGCTGCGACGAAGCTCGGGGACCGGGATGCCGAGCTTCCCGTTCAGGTAGCGGCCGGTCAGGGAGCCGGCCTCGCGAGCGACCTGAGCAGGCGTTCCCTGGGCGACCAGCTCACCCCCGTGCTCGCCGGCCCCGGGGCCGAGGTCGACGACGTGGTCGGCGGCGCGGATCGTTCCCTCGTCGTGCTCGACCACGATCACCGTGTTGCCGAGATCGCGCAGCCGCCGCAGGGTGTCGATCAGCTTCGCGTTGTCACGCTGATGGAGGCCGATGGAGGGCTCGTCGAGGATATAGAGGACGCCGACCAGCGAGGAGCCGATCTGCGTCGCCAGCCGGATCCGCTGTGCCTCGCCGCCGGAGAGCGTGGCGGCTGCGCGCTCCAGCGACAGGTAGCCGATCCCGACGCTGTCCAGGAACCGCAGGCGCTCGCCGATCTCGCGCACCACAAGGCGTGCGATCGCCCGCTCGGTGTCGGTCAGCGCGAGCGCCTGGATCCATTCCAGGGCGGCCCGGGCGCTGAACCGTGTGTACTCGTGGATATTGAGCCCGCCCACGGTGACCGCAAGGCTCTCCGGCCGCAGGCGCGCACCGCGGCAGGCCGGGCACGCCTGGAGGGCCATCAGCCCCTCGATTCGATCGCGAGTGTTCTCCGAGTCCGTGTTCTCGTAGCGTCGCTCGAGGCTTGCCAGCATGCCGTCGAAGCGCACCGTGTAGACGCGGCGGCGCCCGAAGCGGTTCCGATAGGAGACCGTATGTCGCTCATCGCCGGTTCCTTGCAGGAGGAGCTGACGATCGCGCTCCGAGAGGTCCTGCCAGGGGGTCTCGACGTCGACTCCGTTCGTCTCCGCCACTGCCTCCAGCAGTCGCCGGTGGTAGACCGAGGCCGCCTTCGTCCAGGGATCCAGCGCCCCCTCCGAGATCGAGAGGGTCGGGTCGGGGACGATGAGCTCGGGGTCGATGACGCGCTGAAAGCCGAGCCCGTGGCAGCGCTGACAGCAGCCGTGGGGCGAGTTGAAGGAGAAGATCCGCGGCTCCAGCTCGGGCATCGAGGTGCCGCACTTCAGGCAAGCAAAACGCTCGGAGAACAGCATGGCCTCATCCGAGCCTCCATCGGCCAGCGTCGCCACCTCGACCAAGCCGTCGGCGAGCTGGGAGGCAGCCTCGACCGATTCCGAGAGCCGCTTTCGCACCCCCTCCTTCATCACCAGGCGATCGACCACGATCGAGATCTCGTGCTTGTACTTCTTGTCCAGCTCGATCGGCTCGTCGAGCCGGCGCAGCTCGCCGTCCACTCGCGCCCTCGCGTAGCCCTGGGCCCGCATCTCGTCGAACAGCCGCCCGTACTCGCCCTTGCGCCCTCGGACCACCGGCGCCATGACCATGAACCGCGTTCCATCGTCCAGGGTGAGCACGCGGTCGGTGATCTGCTCCAGCGACTGGCCCGAGATCGGGGCGCCGCAGTTGTAGCAGTGGGGCTTTCCGATCCTGGCCCACAGGAGACGCAGATAGTCGTAGATCTCGGTCACCGTCCCAACCGTGGAGCGCGGGTTGCGCGAGGTGGTCTTCTGGTCGATCGAGATCGCCGGGCTCAGTCCCTCGATCGAGTCCACATCAGGCTTCTCCATCTGGCCCAGGAACTGACGTGCGTAGGCGGACAGCGACTCGACGTAGCGGCGCTGCCCCTCCGCGTAGATCGTGTCGAAGGCAAGGCTCGACTTGCCCGAGCCCGAAAGCCCCGTGATCACGATCAACGCATCGCGCGGCAGCTCGAGGTCGATGCCCTTGAGGTTGTGCGCTCGGGCGCCGGCGATGGCTATGCGGTCGGAGGGCGGCATCACAAATCCGGTATGTCGATTCTACGGGGGCGAACGGGCGTTCCCGTCGCCTCGCTTGGTCCCTGTTCGAGCGCGGGTAATCTCACCGCGTGCCCCAAGCGCCCCCCGTGAGCGGCATCTCCGAGCTGGTGCTCGAGGTCGCGGACCTCGAGGCCGCCCGCCGCTTCTACCGCGACCTGCTCGGCTTCGAGGAGACCCTGTACGGCGAGGGGCGGGACGATCGCTACTGGTACCTGATCGGCTCGAGCGCCCGCCTCGGCCTCTGGACGCCGCAGGTCGGCCTGGCCGGGGGCCGCGGCGGGGAACACGTGCACTTCGCCTTCCAGCTCCAGCGGGAGGCGCTCGATCCGATCCTCGAGCGCCTGCGCGCAGCCGGCGTCGAGGTCGAGGGACCGATCCAGCTCGGTGCCGACCGGGCGATCTACGTCACCGACCCGGACGGCAACGTGGTCGAGTTCTGGACCCAGGACATGGCCGAGTACTGCGCCGCCGCCCGCGCCGGTGGCGGCCCGGGCACCTTCAGCCGACCTGGCTAGCTACTTGCCGGCTTTCGCGTAGACCTCGTCGAGCAGCGAGTCCAGGTCGGCGACCTGATAGTCGGCGGCAAGCTGCTCGCGGGCCTGGGCGCGCGAGGTCCCGTCCAGGGCAAGCTTCATCGCCACCAGACGCGCCGCGCCGGCTTCGTCGCTGGAGGTCTCGTTGGGCGCCGCTGCCGGTGGCTGCGGCTGGGAGTTTGCCCCTTCTCCACCTGCCTTCAGCCGCTGGACCAGCTCTTCGGTGGAGACGTTCCCGGAAGCCGCTTCCGCGGGGGCCGGCCGTGGCTCTGCGGATTGGGACTTCGGCGGCGCGGACTTGGCGCCAAGCCCGGCCTCGAGCTGCTCCAGTGCCTGGCGCACCTGGTCGAGCCGCTCGCGGGCCTCGGCCTCTGCCCGGCCGCGGATGCGCTGCGCCTCCGCCTCGGCCTCGCCCACGATCTCGTCCGCGCGCCGCTGCGCTGCCTCCAGTGCAGCCCGCACGCTGTCGCTGGTTTGCCTGATCAGGTCCTCGGCGTCCACAGCGCTTCTGAGGGTACCCCGCGCCGGTCGCTGGCGTGACAGGCGGCGACCGGGCAGCCCGCTCGAGCACCGGACGCCGAGGGATCGCCCAACGCGACCTATGATTGGGACGCGTGCCCGCTGCCCAACAGGCAGATCCCGCGATCGAGTTGGTGGACGTCGTCAAGACGTTCGGCTCCGAGCGCGGCCTCGATGGGGTGAGCCTCGCCGTGCCGGCGGGCTCCATCACCGTGCTGCTTGGCCCGTCCGGGGCGGGAAAGACGGTCACGATCAACCACATCGTCGGACTGCTCCAGCCCTCGGCCGGGAGCGTGAAGGTGGAAGGCAGGGACCTCGCCGCCATCACGGAGGACGAGCTGAACGAGCTGCGGCGAGGGATGGGAGTCGCGCTCCAGGGGAACCAGCCGTTCACCTGCGGGCTCTTTTTCTCGCTCAGCGTCTATGAGAACGTGGCCTTCCCCCTGCGCAACCGGATGGCCCGCTGGTCCGAGGATCGGGTTCACCAGGTGACGATCGAGCACCTCGAGATGGTCGGGCTTGGCGATCGCGCCAACGACGTGCCCGAGGAGCTCTCCTCGGGGATGCGCAAGCGCGCGGCCCTTGCGCGCGCCCTGGCGCTCGACGCGCGCATCGTGATCATCGATGACTTCGACAGCGGCATCGACAAGGTCCGCCTGGCGCTGCTCACCGAGCTGATCCAGGACGCACAGAACCGCACAGGGGCCACGTTCCTCGTCACAACCCACGACATGACGGCGGCGCGCACGATCGCCGATTACGCAGCGGTGATACACGAAGGCCGCATCGTCGTGAGCGGGGAAGCGGATGCGGTGTTCGGTTCCAACGAGCCCTTGGTTGCCCAGCTCATCGCAGGCCAGCCGTCTGGTCCCATCCAGCTCAGCTCGACCTAGTCGCCCTCGAGCCGCGCCCGAAATGGGTCGGCGGGCTCCACGGTCGCGCCGGTGACTCGCACGCGATCGGCGAGCCAGCGATCCGAGGTGACCACGCGAATCGTCCCGGGCTCGGGATCAGCAGCCAGGCGGCGGACGATCTCGTCGTCAGCCGAGTCGCGACGCGGCCGGGGAGCGTGCGCCACCTCGATCACAGTCGACGAGATCGGCGGCGACGGCGGGCGCTCGAACACCACGGTGACGTCCTCGCCGCTGGTGGCAACCCAGCGCTCGAGCAGGTCGACCAGCCGGACCATCGCCCCGTGCCGGTCCTTCCACCACGCGTCAGGGCGCGTTCCGATCACGTTCATGCCGTCGATGAGCCAGCGCATCGAAGCCAGCGTACGCCCTGTGAGCTCGAATTAGGCCCGCAGCGCCTCGAGGTCGCGCCGCAGCTCCTTGAGCTCGTCGCGAATCCTGGCCGCCTCCTCGAACCGCAGGTCCTCGGCCGCGGCAAGCATCTCCTCCTCCAGCTCCACGATCAGCTTCTCGAGCTCGGCGGGGCTGCGAATCGCCTCCCCGTCGCGCTGCGCGCGGCGCCGGCGAGCGGGCGCTGCGCGTGACTCCATCGCCAGGAACTCGCTGATCTCGGAGATCCCCTTCTGGACCGTCTCGGGTGTGATGCCGTGCTCGCGGTTGTAGGCGAGCTGGATCTCGCGGCGGCGATCGGTCTCCTCGATCGCCGTGCGCATCGCCTGAGTCTCGCGGTCGGCGTACATCAACACCGTGCCACGCACGTTACGAGCCGCCCGCCCGATCGTCTGGATCAGGCTGGTCTCGCCCCGCAGAAAGCCCTCCTTGTCGGCGTCGAGGATCGCCACCAGCGAGACCTCGGGCAGGTCGAGGCCCTCGCGGAGCAGGTTGACCCCGACGAGGACGTCGTACTCGCCAAGCCGCAGGTCGCGCACGATCTGGATTCGCTCCAGGGTGTCGATCTCCGAATGCAGGTACCGCACCCGGAAGCCGTGCTCCAGCAGGTAGGCGGTCAGGTCCTCGGCCATCTTCTTGGTCAGGGTGGTGACCAGCGTCCTCTCCCCCGCCTCCGCCCGGCGGCGAACCTCGTTCATCAAGTCGTCGATCTGATTGCGGGTCTCGCGCACCCGCACCTCGGGATCAACGATCCCGGTGGGCCGCACGATCTGCTCCACGATCCGCGCCGCGGAGCGGCGCTCGAAGTCGCCCGGCGTGGCCGAGACCATGACCATCTGCCCCACCCGGCTGAGGAACTCCTCGAACCGCAACGGCCGGTTGTCCAGCGCCGAGGGCAGCCGGAAGCCGTGGTCGACCAGCGTCTGCTTACGGGAGCGATCGCCCTCGTACATGCCGCCGAGCTGCGGGATCGTCTGATGCGACTCGTCGACGAAGACCACGAAGTCGTCGGGGAAGTAGTCGATCAGGGTGTGCGGGGGGCTCCCCTCCGCCCGGCCGTCGATGATCCGCGAGTAGTTCTCGATCCCGGGGCAGAAGCCGAGCTCCTTGAGGAGCTCGACGTCGTACTCGGTGCGCTGCCGCAGCCGGTGTGCCTCGAGCAGCTTGCCGCGCTCCTCGAGCCACGCGAGCCGCTGGTCCATCTCCTCCTTGATCTCGACCACCGCCCGCTCGACCGTCTCCTCCTTGGTCACGTAGTGCGTCGCCGGCCACACGGCGACGTGGTCGATCTCGTCGAGCACCTCACCGGTCAGCGGATCGAAATGCTGGATCCCCTCGACCTGGTCGCCGAACAGCGCGATCCGATAGGCGGTCTCAGCGTAGGCGGGAAAGATCTCCAGGATCTCACCCTTGACTCGAAAGGTCCCCCGGGTGAGGTTGGTGTCGTTGCGCCCGTACTGCATCCCGATCAGCTTCCTGAGGAGCTCGTCACGCTCGACCTCCTCGCCAACCTTGAACAGCTGCATCTGCTCGCGGTAGAGCTGCGGCGACCCGATCCCGTAGATGCACGACACGGAGGCGACGATCACCACGTCGCGCCGGGCGAGCAGCGCCGCGGTTGCCGAGTGGCGGAGGCGATCGATCTCATCATTGATCGAGGAGTCCTTCTCGATGTAGAGGTCCTGGGCGGGGACGTAGGCCTCGGGCTGGTAGTAGTCGTAGTAGCTGACGAAATACTCGACCGCGTTGTCGCCGAAGAACTCGCGGAACTCGTTGCATAGCTGCGCCGCCAGGGTCTTGTTGTGGGCGATCACCAGCGCGGGCCGCTGCACCCGCTCGATCACCCCGGCCATCGTGAACGTCTTCCCGGTTCCGGTGGCGCCGAGCAGGCAGGCGAAGCGCTCGTCTGCTCCCAGGCCCTCGGCGAGCTCCGAGATCGCCTTCGGCTGGTCGGCGGTCGCCGTGTAGGCGGGGTTGAGGACGAAATCAGTCATCGAGCCAAGATAGCGGGCGTCAATCGGGGGTCAACGGAGCCCGAGGTCATCCGCGTAGTTGTCGCGGTACTCCTGACGCTTGCTCAGGACCTCCTCGACGTAGGCACGGGTCTCCGGGAACCCGATTCCGTCGAGCTCGAGGCTGGAGCCGCCCCACTCGTCGACGTGTGAGGGTCCGGCGTTGTACGCGGCGAGGGCCGCGACCTCGTTGCCGCCGTACCGGTCGAGCAGCTCGCGGAGGTGAAAGCTTCCGTAGCGGATGTTGATGTCGGGGTCGAAGAGATCGTCCACCACGAATTGGGTTCCCTCGCTCTTCGCGGCGATCTCGAGGGCGGTCCCCGGCGTCACCTGCATCAAGCCGCGGGCTCCAGCCTCGGAGCGCTCCCGGTCGCGGAACTTGGACTCCGCGTAGATGGTGGCGGCGATCAGCGCGGGGTCGAGCTCCTTCTCGGCGGCCTGCTGGCGAATGATGTCGTCGTGCCGCAACGGCAGCGTCACCTCGCGGATCGCCTCCCCCAGATCGATCCGGCTGATCCCGATCGCCGCCCCAGCCCCGAGTGCGGCCGCGGCGGCGACTGCCAGCCACCGGCGCCGGCGGGACCGTGGGCGGGTCCCTGCCCCGGCTCGCGACCGGCGGCCGGAGGCGGCTGTTCTCGCCGGGCTCACGCCGCATCCGGGGCCAGCGCGGCCAGCGCCGGCACCAGTCGCGCCACCTGGTCCTGGAGCTCGGCCAGCGAGCCATCATTCGAGATCACGTGGGTCGCGCGGGCGGCCTTTTCGTCCTGAGAGAGCTGGCGGCTGTTGCGGCCCTCCAGCAACTCCGTCCCGCGGTCCCCTGCACGCGCCGCTCGGGTGGACTCGTCGGCAACCACGCACACCGTGGCGTCGAAGAAGCCCTCCATGCCGGTCTCGAACAGCAGCGGTACCTCGATCACCGCGAGAGGCGTCCCCGCAGACAGCGATCGCCGCCATTCCACGATCCGCTCGCCGACCAGCGGGTGGAGCACGGACTCGAGCCAGGCGAGCTCATCGGGCCGCCCGAAGACGATCGCACCAATCCGGGCGCGCTCCACGTGGCCGTCGACCAGCACGTCCCCGCCCCAGCGCTCGACGAGCCGCTCCCGAACCTGGGAGTCGCCCAGAAGCTCGTGAGCCACGGCGTCACTGGACAGCGTCGCCGCGCCCAGCCGTGCGAACGCGGCCAGGGCCTCCGACTTGCCCGAGGCGACGGCGCCGGTCAGGCCTATGAATGCGGGCGCGGAGCCGGCAGGCGACGTGACAGGCTGGTGCCGGTCGATGTCAGGCGGTGGGGGCACCGCCCGCCGATCAGGAGCCCTCGTCCTCCGAGGGCGGTTCGCCGGTCTCTTCGCCCCCTGCGGCCTCCTCGCCTCCCTCAGGCTGGGGTGGCGGCTCCGGAAAAACCTCCTCTGATACGTCGAGGTCCGGCACTTCCTCCGGGGTCGCCTCCGCCTCGCCGGTCAGCTCCGGCGGCATCAGGTCTCGAAGGGGCAGGTTCTGGGGCTCGGCGCGCTTCACGCTGAGCGAGATCCGCCGGCGGTTCTCGTCGATCTCGAGGATTCTCACCCAGGTCTGGTCGCCGGGCGTGACGACCTCGCTCGGGCTCTCCACGTGATGCTCGGCGAGCTCCGAGATGTGGACCAGCCCCTCGACGCCGGGAACGATCTCGACGAAGGCGCCGAACGCGACCACCTTCGTGACCTTGCCCTCCAGCACGTCGCCGGGGCGGTATTCATCGAGCACCCGGCGCCAGGGATCCTCCTGCGTCTGCTTCAGGCCGAGCGAGATCCGCTGGCGGTCGCGGTCGATGTCGAGCACCTTCACGCTGACCGTTTCGCCCACCGAGAGCACCTCGGAGGGGTGGTTGACATGGCTCCAGGAAAGCTCGGAGATGTGGATCAGCCCGTCGATCCCTTCGAGGTCCACGAAGGCGCCGAAGTCGACAATGTTCGAGATCGTCCCCTCCACGACCACGCCGGGCTGGAGGCGGCCGAGGATCTGCTCGCGAACCTCCTTGCGCTCCTCCTCGAGCACGGCACGGCGCGACAGCACCACGTTGTTGCGGCTGCGGTTGAGCTCGATCACCTTGCACTCGAGCGTCTGGCCCTTGAACTCGTCGAGGTTGTGCACGCGACGGATGTCCACCAGCGACGCGGGCAGGAACCCCCGCACGCCGAGGTCGAGGATCAGCCCGCCCTTGACCACCTCGATCACGGTTCCCTCAACCGGCTCACCGGACTCGGCCGCCGCCTCGATCTTCCGCCAGGCCTTCTCGAAGCGGGCGCGCTTCTTGGACAGCAGCAGCCGTCCCTCCTGGTCCTCCTTGGTGAGCACGAGCGCATCGACACGCTCGCCCAGCGAGACCTCCTCGGCGGGATCTACCGAGCGCCGGATCGAGAGCTCGGTCGAGGGGATGACTCCCTCGGACTTGTAACCGATGTCGACCAGGACCTCGTCCTTGTCGATCCTGACCACCTCGCCGCTGACCACGTCGCCCTCCTCGAACGGCTTGATGGTCGCGTCGTAGTTGGGAACGAGCTTGCCGTCGACCTCGATCAGCAGGTTGTAGGAGCCATCCGCGGGCGCCTGCTGGGCGCTGTCCGGGGCTGCCTCGGTCGTGGTGTCGGTAGCTGACACGGCGGTTAACTATGGCAAAAGTGGGCTTCAAGTACTCTCGCCTGCGATGCCAACCCGGCGCACGAAGCGCGGCTCGAAGCGAACACCGCTCAAGCCCGACCGCGATGTGCTGATCTGCGGGGCGAGCTTCGCCGGCCTCGCGGTGGCGCGCGAGCTCGCGGGTTCGGGGGCGCGCGTTCTGATCGTGGATCGCTACGAGATCGGGGAGCGCCAGACCTCGGCCTGCGCCGCCCCCACCGCGTGGCTCGATGCGATGGGCGCTGCCGCGTCGATCAAGCAGACCTTCGGCGACCTCGTCGTCCACACCCCGCACGTCACCACCCGCATGCACCTCCCGTGGACGTTCTCGACCTTCGACTACCCGACCTTGTGCGAGCTCCTGTTCGAGCACTGCGACGCCCAGTTCGAAACCGCCAAGGTGGACGGGCGCACGGGCACGACTGTGCATACGGATCGCGGTGATCTGCGGGCGCCGCTGGTCGTCGACTGCCTGGGCTGGCGCCGCGTACTCGGGGCCCACGGCTACCAGCCCGTTGACGCGCCGCTCTCGCGTGGTCTCGAGGTGCACCCGGGTGGAGCCTCCAGCGACCTCGAGATCTGGATCGATCGCGGCTACGTGCCCGCCGGCTACAGCTGGAGCTTCCCCGCCGACAACGAGGTCAGGATCGGGGTCGGCTCCTTCGACCCCCGCGTGGGCGTCAAGGACTCGACAGTCAGGCTGGCGCACGACCTGACCCGCGACCCGATTCGCTACCAGGGCAACTGGATCCCCCACAAGCTGCGGGACGCGACCGAGGACGGTGTCTTCTTCGCCGGCGACTCGGCCGGACACTGCCTGCCGCTCACCGCCGAGGGAATCCGCACGGCGTTCTATTTCGGGATCGCCTGCGGGCGAGAGCTACGCCGGGTGACCGGTGGCCGGGCGACGCGGGAGACGGCGCTGCGACGTTACGCCGCCTTCTCGGCCCGCCACGAATGGCACTTTCGCTGGCTGCTCCGCGTGCAGCGGCTGGTCCCGAGGGTCCCGCCCCGGCTGCTCGCTCCCACCCTCCGGGCCATGAGCCGCGACGACTTCGTACGGTGGTCGTTCGGCCATTACCTGCGCATCGCCCATCCCGCGTACGCTCGCGAGCTGGCGGCGAGGCCCGAGCCACGCCGGGCGGCCGCCTTGGCTGCCTAGCGCGGCTGCGGTCCGGGCTAGCGACGAAGTCGCGGTCGCTGCGTGCATGCCTGCCGGGCCAGGTTTGCGCCCTAGCCCGCCGAAAACGTAGGCGAAGCCGAGGCTTTCGGCGGAGTTATAAGGCCGAGGCTTCCGGCGGAGTGATTATTCAGCGCACCACCAGGTACGTTCCGGCCAGCAACAGGACGACGCCGGCGACCCGCGTCGCGCTGAGCGGCGTCTGCTCGAGCCCCAGGATCCCCATCCGGTCGATGACCACCGCCATCGTCAGCTGGCCCGTGATGGTGGCCGCCGCAACGCCGCCGGCGCCAATCGAGCTCACCGCGATCAGGGCCATGGTCACGTAGGCGGCGCCGAGCAGACCGCCGGTCAGGTAGTACCAGCGCACGTCGAAGGCCGAGGAGAGGCCGCCCGTCTGTCCGATCAGCGCGACTATGAGGGCGAGAAGCAGGGTCCCGATCGCAAATGAGACCAGGGCGGCAGGGAGGTTGCCGGTCGCCCGGCCGAGGCCGGCGTTGATCGGCGGCTGGAGCGCAATCAGGCCGCCCACCACGGCGGTGAGCAGCACGGCGAGGCCTCGATCCATCGTCGCGGGATGCTAGTGCCCCGGATCGGCCTGACGCCCCTCTACTTTGCCGTCAGCCAGTCCCTGCCGATGCCGATGTCCACCACCAGCGGCGGGTCGAGGTCGAAGGCGGCGCACATCTGGTGGCGGACAAGCTCGGTGGCGGCGTCCATCTCCGCCGCCGGCCCTTCGAACAGCAACTCGTCGTGGATCTGGAGCACCAGCCGGCTCTCCATCGCCGCGTCGGCAAGTGCGGCGTGACTGCGCACCATCGCCAGCTTGATGATGTCCGCGGCCGTTCCCTGGATCACCGTGTTGACGGCCAGCCGCTCACCCAGCGAGCGCCGTTGGCGCTGCTCTGAGCGCAACTCGGGGATCGCCCGGCGGCGGCCGAGCAGCGTGCTGACGAAACCATCACGCTCCGCGCTGGCGATCGTCTCGTCGATGAACCGCTTCACGGCGGGGAAACGCTCGAAGTAGCGCTGGATGTAGACCGCCGCCTCCTCGCGGGAGATCTGGAGGCGATCGGCAAGCCCAAACGCCGACAACCCGTAAGCGATTCCGTAGTTGACCATTTTCGCCTTGGAGCGCTCGGCTGGGCCGACCTCCTCCGGCGAGATGGCGAGGACCTCGGCGGCTGTCTCCCGGTGGACGTCCTCGCCCGAGGCGAAGATCTCGCGCAGCACGTCCTCGTCCGCGACGTGAGCCAGCACACGCAGCTCCACCTGGTTGTAGTCCGCGGACAGCAGCCGCTTGCCGCGCTCGGCGACGAAGCAGCCCCGCACTGGCCGTCCGAGCTCGGAGCGGATCGGAATGTTCTGGAGGTTCGGATTGGTGCTCGACAGGCGCCCGGTGGTTGTCGCAACCTGGTTGAAGGTGGTGTGAATGCGGCCGGTCTCGCGGTCGATCAGGCCGGGCAGCGCGTCGAGATAGGTGTTTTTGAGCTTGGTCAACTCGCGCCAGCTCTCGACCTTGGCGATGATCTCGTGTTCTTCGCGAATCTGCGCCAGCACGCGGGCGTCGGTCGAGAAACCAGTCTTGCCACGACGCTTCCTGCTCAGCTCGAGCTCGTCGAACAGCACCACCCCGAGCTGCTGGGGTGAGCCGATCGTGAACTCGTGACCGGCGAGCTCGAAGATCTCACGCTCCAGCTCGGCGATCCGCTCCGCCATCCCCTGACCGATCTCGGCGAGCCGCTTGGCATCGAGCTTGACGCCGGCGCGTTCCATGGCGGCCAGAACCTCGATCAGCGGCATCTCCACCTCGCGCAGCAGGCGGTCGAGCCCGAGCTCGTCGAGCTGCTCCCGCTGGCGAGTCGCCAGCTCGTGGGTCAGGCGAGCGTCGACTGCCGGATCGCCTGCGGCCTCCCCCTCTTCGGCCGCGAGCGAGAGCTGCCCGGGCTCGGCGCCCGCGGGGGCGGCTGCCAGGCCTGCATCGGCGGCGAGCTCGTGGAGGTCGTACGTGCGCCTGGCCGGGTCGATCAGGTAGGCGGCGACAATCGTGTCGTGCTGGAGCTCGAGGCTGCCCGTTGGGGCGACCGCGAGCAGGCCGGTGCGCCCGCCCCCGCCAAGCGACTTCGCGTCATGCGCGATGACCGACCGGCTACGGAGCTCCTCGGCAAGCGCGACGAGGTCGGGCGCGTCCCCCGCCACCACCCGCTCACCATCGCTCGCCGCCCAGCGGCCCGCGGCGACAGCGATCGCAATCTCCTTGGCAGCGAGATCGCCGGGACGACCCTCCTCCGCTTCGACCTCGATCGTCTCCTCAACCTCGCGCTCGGGCACGATCTCACCGAACTCCTCGTCCAGCCGCTGCATCACGGCGCGCAGCTCGAATTCGGCCGCAAACTCGCGCAGGCGGCTGCGGTCCGGTGTCGAGCGGACGATCTCGGAGACGTCGATCGGCACCTCGACGTCGTCCTTCAGGGTCGCGAGCTGCTTCGAGACGCGTGCATCATCGGCGTGTTCGGTGAGATTCTGCTTCCGCTTCGGCCCCGAGATCTGATCGACGCTCCCCAGCACCGCATCGAGCGAGCCAAACTCCTGCAGCAGCTGGGCGGCGGTCTTGTCGCCGATCCCGGGGACGCCCGGGATGTTGTCGGAGGTGTCGCCCTTGAGGCCGATCAGGTCGGTGACCAGCTCCGGCGGCACGCCATAGCGCTCGATCACCCCCTCTCGTTCGTAGATCGTCGTCTCGGTGACACCCCGCGAGGTGGTCATCACGCGAACCCCCTCCCCGACCACCTGGTAGACGTCGCGATCGCCGGACACGACCATCACCGGGATCTCCGCCTCGCGGGCGTGGCGGACCAGGGTGGCGATCACGTCGTCGGCCTCCCAGCCCTCGACCTTGACGTTGTGGAAGCCAAACGCCTCCGCCAGCGGCCACAGATGCGGCCACTGCTCGGACAGCAGGTCGGGGCGCGGTGGCCGCTGCGCCTTGTAGTCCGCGTACTCGAGCTCGCGACCCGACATCCCCGCGTCCCACGCCACGATCACCGCCCGCGGGCGATGGTCGACCAGAATCTTCGCCATCATCGAGGCGAAGCCGTAGATCGCATTCGTGGGGCGCCCATCGGCGGTCGCGATCGACTCCGGCAGCGCGAAGAACGCCCTGTAGGCGAGGCTGTTGCCGTCGATCAGGAACAGCTCGCCGTCGCCCTCGCGCGCCTTCGCGGCCCCCTTCGGCTTCGTCTTCGTGGCCGGCACACATCCATCCTAGGACGGCGCCCGGCCACCCCGCAGCTGGCTGGTTCCTCACTGCAGCGTTCCAGGATGCGCCAGCCCCCCGGTCACTTGAGGAGGCGGCGAACCGTCAGCACGACCTGCGACGGCTCGGTTGTCACCTGCCTGTAGGTGAACCTGATCACCTCGAATCCGAGAACGTTGAGGCGGGCATCGCGGGCGCGGTCCGTCTCGAAAGCGGAGCGTGTGCGATGGGACTCCCAGCCGTCAACCTCAACGATCAGGCGACGGTCGCGCCAGAGAAAGTCGACCATGAACGGCCCGACACGCACGTTCACCTCGGGCCGCGGCAGGCGGTGGCGGCGACAGAGGGCGAGAAAACTGGCCTCGAGCTCCGTGCGGGTGCCGTCGGGCTGAAAGCCATCGCCAATGGGAAGTCGGAGGAACTCCGCCTCCCTGAGCGCGGCGGTGAATTGCGTGGCGGGGAGGGTCCGGCGCAGGTCTTCCAGCGTGCGCGCCGGCCTCGTCACGGGGATGGCATCGCGGAGCGTGCACTGGCTGGGTAAGAGGGTGGTCGAGCGGTGAAGTCTGACTCCCGGCCTACTCTCGCGGCCACCGCGCCTCGGGACCATCACGTCAATTGGCCCATCGGGTCGCGGAGCTATTCGCCAGAGTGCGGCCGCGCTGCCATGACTCAGCACCGCATCTTCGCCGCACGCCTTCACTGCCGCGATCCATTTGCCCTCCTGCGCCAACCCTCGGTGGCCAACTGAGTAAACCCCTCGGTGGATCCGATAAAGCCGCCCTGCCGCGACGCGCCGAGAGATCCCGTTTGGCGTGATGCCGCTCCGAAGGAGCTGTTTCAGGGTGATGACTCCGTGCTGTCCAGCCGCGATTCGCCCGCAGACCCGATCGGGGACGGGTTCTTGTCGCATACCGGCAATAACCCGTCCACCAATGGCTGCGCCCCGGGCCAGGCCACCGGAGGCCGGTGCCTATGATTGCCGCCCCATGGCCTCGCCACCCGCCCAGGCGCAGTTCTCCGTCACCGTGCGAGTCGAACTCGACGCGCGGCAGGAGCCCTTGGGCAAGCTCACCGCGCAGATCGCCGAGACGGGTGGCGCGCTTCAGGGCGTGGACCTGGTTCCGGGCGCCGGCAGCGAGGGAAAGCGCGTCCGCGAGTTCACGATCGACGCCCGCGACCAGGCGCACTGGGAGCAGATCCTGCGGGCGATCGGCTCCACCCGCGGCGCTCGGGTGCTCGACTACGTGGACCGCACCCTCCAGATGCATCGCGGCGGCAAGATCGAGCAACAGAACAAGTACCCGCTGAAGACCCGCGACGACCTCTCGATGGCGTATACGCCGGGAGTCGCGCGCGTCTGCCAGACAATCGCCGCCGATCGCTCGAAGGCATTCGAGTACACGATCAAGCGCAACACCGTGGCCGTGGTCTCCGACGGCAGCGCGGTGCTCGGCCTCGGAGACATCGGCCCCGAGGCGGCGATGCCCGTGATGGAGGGCAAGGCGATGCTGTTCAAGGAGTTCGCCAACGTGGACGCCTTCCCGATCTGTCTCAGCACCCGCGACCCTGACCAGATCGTGGACACGGTGAAGCTGATCTCGCCCACCTTCGGCGGAATCAACCTCGAGGACATCTCGGCACCGCGCTGCTTCGAGATCGAGGAGCGCCTCAAGGACGAGCTCGACATCCCCGTGTTTCACGACGACCAGCATGGGACCGCGGTAGTGGTGATGGCGGCGCTCTTCAACGCGCTGAAGATCGTCAACAAGAACCTCGAGGACCTGCGGGTGCTGGTCGTCGGACTGGGCGCCGCCGGCGTGGCGGTGACCAAGATGATGCATGCCTCGGGGGTCAGCCGCGTGATCGGCTGCGACCGCCGGGGAGCGCTGTCCACCGAGCGGGAGGACTACGAGGCCGGCGAGATGAGCGAGATCAAGCGCTGGTACGCCGAGAACTCGAATCCCGAGAAGCTCCGGGGGCTGCCCGCCGACGTGATCGAGGGCTGCGATCTGTTCATAGGCGTCTCAGGGCCCGGGCTCATCCCTGCCGAAGCATTGGGAAAGATGTCCGCGGACGCGATCGTGTTCGCGATGGCCAACCCCAACCCCGAGGTGACGCCGGAGGAAGCCCAGCCATACGTGCGGATCATGGCGACGGGCCGCTCGGACTACCCGAACCAGATCAACAACGTGCTGTGCTTCCCGGGCATCTTCCGCGGCGCGCTGGACGCCGGGGCGCCGCGAATCACCGAGGAGATGAAGCTGGCGGCGGCCCAGGGCATCGCCGAGGTGGTCAACCCCGAGGACTTGAGCGAGGACTACATCATCCCCAGCGTCTTCGACCGCGACGTCGCGCCCGCGGTCGCCGCCGCGGTGATCAAGGAGGCGCGTCGCGAGGGCATCGCGCGGGTCTCCGAGGAGACGGGAACGTTCGCAACGGTCGACTAAAGACCCTGACCGCAGGGAGGTAGCCATGCGCGTGCTCGTGACCGGTGCCACCGGGTTTCTAGGCTCGACCGTCTGCGATGCGCTGCTGGCGCGCGGCGACGAGACCGTCGGGTTGACACGCGACCCCCAGCGGGCCCGGCAGGGGAATCCGACCGTCACCTGGCACGCCTGGAATCCTGCCGTCGAGCGTCCCCCTGCGAGTGCCCTCGAAGGCGTCGACGGCGTGGTCAACCTGATCGGCGAGCCGATCGACCAGCGCTGGACCGACGCCGCGAAGCAGCGCATCCGGGAAAGCCGCGAGCGGTCCACCAAGAACCTGGTGGACGCGATCAACGCCGCCGAGCCGCGCCCAAAGACGCTGGTCAGTCAGTCAGGCGTCGGCTATTACGGCGATCGTGGCGAGGCACTGGTGGACGAGTCCACAGGGCCCGGGTCGACTTTCGACGCAGAGGTCTGCGTCGCCTGGGAGGCGGCTGCGCGCGAGGCCGAAAAAGTCGGGATGCGCGTCGTCGTCGTACGCAGCGGGCTGGTGCTCGATCCCGATCATGGACTGCTGAAGGAGCTCCTGCTCCCTTTCAAGCTGGGGCTCGGCGGTCCGCTGGCGGGTGGCAGTCAGTACATGCCCTGGATCCACGTCGCCGACGAGGTTCGCGTGCTGCTCTGGGCATTGGACACAGAGAACGCGTCGGGCACCTACAACGCGACCGCACCCAATCCGGTCACGAACAGGGAGTTCTCGAAGGCGCTCGGACGGGCGCTGGGCCGCCCGGCAGTCGTTCCGGTGCCGAAACTCGCGCTGAAGGCGAGGTTCGGCGACGAGCTGGGCGAGGTCGCGGCCGGGGGCCAGCGCGCCGTTCCAAGACGGGCCGTGGATGCCGGCTTCGAGTTCCGCCACCCCGAGCTGGAGCCGGCGCTGAAAGACCTTCTCCGGGGCTGACGACCGGGTCAGGGCACCCGTAACGGAGTCTGGAAGTCTGGACGGCCGTTTGCCAGCCGGTATCCGGCCAGCCGGCCGAGCGTCGTATCCCCCACCTCGTCGATCGAGTAGGTGCCGAGCACCGAGTCGCGACCCTCCGTCTCGAAGAAGGCGTCAACGACGGCGCCGCGGTCGTCGCCCTGATCGCCGGCGCGCCGGATCGAGTCGAGCACTACCGCCATCCCCTCGTAGCCGTAGGCGGCGTAGCGCCCTGGCTTGCGCCCATAGCGTCCCGCGAAGGCGCGAATGAACCGCCGCCCGGCCGGCGGCAGCTGCGAGGGATCCTGGGCGGCCGAGGTGACTAGGAGCCCGGACTCACCCGAGCCATGAGGCAACAGGGCATCCGACGCCATCACCGTACCGGTGAAGCTCTGCAAGGAAGCGGGCATCCGCTCCGGCCCACCGCCGTAGTAGAGGAGGTCTGGGCGGCTCAGCGTCAACCTGGCTCGGGGCAGGCTCTGGCGAAACGCTCTGACCATCGTCTGGCCGAACCCGGAGCCGTCCGAGACCGTGCCCACCCGCCGGGCACCGAGCCGAATCGTCCATCCCGCAGCCGCCTCAGCCTGCACCGCGTCGCTGGGGATCACGCGACCGAAGGTGCGCTCCCCGGTCGCCTGGACCTCCTCGGGGACCTGATCCCCGGCGCCGAGGAACGGCTGGGCCAGGTCGACCGCGGTGCTGGCCGGCGAGACCTGGAGCATCCGGGCCTCGTTGGTGATCGGCAGCGAGGCCCGCGTCGCGCCGGAGGCGAAGTCGCCGATAAAGGCGATCGCCGAAGAGTCCTCCGCCGCATCGCGGGCGTTGGCGGCGGCAACCGCCTGGCTCCAGCGAGCGCTGGCGCCGCCCCCACTCGTGTCGTCGAGATAGGCGGCACGCACCCCGAGCTCCCCCACCCTTCCTTGCGCATCGGCAAGGGCGAGCCTGGCACCCCGGATCACGTCGCGGCCCTCGACCGCCTCGGGGCCGCGCAGGGGCATGCTTACGTAGATGGTGACCCGCTCGCCCGGCTGGATGCCGGAACCTGGCGCCTCACAACCTTGTGTCGTACCGCCAACGACGATCAACCCCACCGCCGCCAGGGCGATCCGGGCAGCGCGCGGAATCACCCGAAGAACGGCGCAGCGACCTCGTAGTCCTCCGGAGGGACGGTGCGCAGCTTCTCCACTGCCTCGCTCAGCGGGACGAGCTCCACCCGCGTACCCCGCAGCGCCGGCATTGTCCCCCACTGGCCCTCGTGCGCCGCGTCGATCGCGGCGACCCCGAGTCGCGTGGCGAGCACGCGATCGAACGCGGTCGGCGTGCCGCCGCGCTGAATGTGCCCCAGGACCACCGCGCGCGTCTCGAAGCCGGTCCGCGTCTCGATTTCCCGCTCGAGTCGCTGGCCGATGCCGCCCAGACGCACGTGCCCGAACTCGTCCTTCTCGCCTTCGGCAACCTCCATCGTGCCCTCCGCGGGCATCGCCCCTTCGGCGACCACGACAATCGAGAAGAATCGCCCGCGGGCGTGCCGGCGGCGGATCAGCCGGCAGACGTCGTCGATGTCGAACGGCCGCTCGGGGATCAGGATGACGTCACCACCTCCCGCGAGCCCGGAGTGGAGCGCGATCCAGCCCGCGTGTCGCCCCATCACCTCGACGACCATCACCCGGTGGTGCGACTCGGCGGTGGTATGGAGGCGGTCGATCGCCTCGGTCGCCACCTGGAGGGCGGTGTCGAAGCCGAAGGTCATGTCGGTGGCCGCAAGGTCGTTGTCGATCGTCTTCGGGACTCCGAGGACGGGCACCCCGTGTTCACCGTTGAGGCGCGCGGCAGCCCCGAGCGTATCCTCGCCGCCGATCGCGATCAGTCCGTCGAGGTGGAGGTTCTCCATCGTTTCGCGAACGCGCTCGGGCCCGTTCTCGCGCTTGAACGGGTTGGTTCGGGAGGTGCCGAGGATGGTTCCGCCGCGAGGCAGGATGCCGCGGGTGCTCTCGACCGTGAGCTCCTCGTGCAGGCTCTCGAGCGGCCCCCGCCAGCCGTCGCGAAAGCCGACGATCGAATGCCCATAGTGATCGACGCCCTTGCGGACGATGGCGCGGATGGCCGCGTTGAGGCCGGGGCAGTCGCCGCCTCCCGTGAGCACACCAACACGCACGGGCTCAGGGACGCAGACGATCGATGAGGGGCGCGGACATGCGCGCCAAGACGCCCACGAAGAGGATCGCGAGGAAGATCAGGAAGCCGACCGCACCGCCGAGCCCAAAGGCGTAGGCGACGATCATCGTGCTCAGGGCGACGACCGTGAACACCACCAGCTGCACGGCCGGGAATCTACTCGACGGAGCGACCGCGGTCGCTGATCGCGTCGCGGGCTGCGCGGAGGAACTGGCTCACCGCCTCGACGGCCGGCCCGGCACCATCAGCCTCGGAGACCGCCCGCACCAGCCGGCTGCCGATGATCACCCCGTCGGCGATCCGCCCCACGGCTGCAGCTTGCTCCGGTGTGCCGATGCCGAATCCCACGGCGGCCGGCACGAACGCGTCGGCGCGGACCGCAGCGACGAGCTCGGAGAGGCCGTCCGGGAGCCCGTCGCGCTCGCCTGTCACCCTGGTGTCGGAGACCACGTAGAGGAATCCCTCGGCGCGCTCGCAGATCCGGCGGCGGCGCTCGGCGGGCGTGGTCGGGGCGACCAGCGGCACCAGCGCGATGCCGGCACCACTCAGCTCCTCGCCGATCTCCCCTGCCTCGTCCAGGGGCAGGTCAGGCACGATTACGCCCGCGGCGCCTGCATCCGCGAGCAGGCGCGCAAGCTCGCTCGGGCCGCGCGCCAGCACCATGTTCGCGTACACCATCGGCACCACCGGCAGGCGAGCGGCGAGGCGCTCGCAGATCGCCAGCACGCGCTCGAGCGTGGCCCCGGCCGCGAGCGCTCGGGTGGCCGCCGCGTGGATCACCGGCCCATCGGCGAGCGGGTCCGAGAAGGGGACGCCGAGCTCGATCACGTCCGCGCCAGCGTCGGCGTAGGACGCGGCGACCGCCAGCGAGGTCTCAACATCCGGGAAGCCGCCCATCAGGTAGGGCATCAGCGCCGCCCGGTCGTCATCGCGTGCCGCAGCGAACGCATCGGCAATCCGCTGAGCCCCTGTGGCGGTGGTCTCAGTCACCCAACTGCTCGAGGCGGACGACCGCTTCAGCCAAGTCCTTGTCGCCGCGCCCACTCATACAAACGAGGTCGTAGCCCTCGGCCGAATCCGAAGCGCCAGCCGAGGATTCGGCCGACCGAAGAAGCCAGGCGATTGCGTGAGCGGGCTCGAGCGCGGGCAGGATCCCCTCCAGCCGAGCGAGCTCGCGGAAGGAACGCAGCGCCTCGGCATCCGTGACCGCCTCGTAGCGCGCCCGACCGGTGTCGCGAAGGTGGGCGTGCTCCGGACCGACACCCGGATAGTCGAGCCCGGCGGAGACCGAGTGTGCCTCGAGGATCTGGCCCTGCTCATCGGCGAGAACCGAAGACAGCGCTCCGTGCAGGACCCCGCTTCGCCCAGCGACCAGCGACGCACCGTGCCGGCCCTCGAGCCCGTCCCCCCCAGCCTCGATTCCGATCAGCTCCACGTCCTGGTCGTCGAGGAAGGCGTAGAAGACCCCGATGGCGTTCGAGCCTCCGCCGACGCAGGCGATCACCCTCGCCGGAAGGCGCCCTTCGGCGGCCTGGGCCTGCTCGCGCGCTTCGTCGCCGATCACCCGCTGCAGATCGCGCACCAGCGCGGGGTACGGCGCCGGCCCGACCACGGAGCCGATGATGTAGTGCGTGGTGCGCACATTGGCGACCCAGTCCCGGATCGCGGCGCTCACCGCCTCTTTCAGCGTCCGCGCACCCGCCTCGACCGGAACGACCTCGGCGCCGAGCAGGCGCATGCGCTCGACGTTCGGCGCCTGGCGCCGGATGTCCTCGGTGCCCATGTAAACGACGCACTCGAGGCCGAGCAGCGCGCAGGCGGTGGCCGCGGCGACGCCGTGTTGACCGGCGCCGGTCTCGGCGATCACGCGGCGCTTCCCCATTTTGCGGGCAAGCAGCGCCTGGCCGATCGCGTTGTTGATCTTGTGCGCGCCAGTGTGGGCGAGGTCCTCGCGCTTCAGGTAGACCCGGCGCCCGATCCTCTCCGAGAGACGGTCCGCGCGATATAGCGGCGTCGGCCGACCCACGTAGTCGCGCAGCAGGGTGTCGAGCTCCCTCCGGAACTCCGCATCGTCGCCGGCGGCCGCCCATGCGGCGGCCAACTCGTCCAGGGCAGCGATCAGAACCTCCGGGACGTAGCGCCCGCCGTAGACGCCGAAGCGCTCCTGGATAGCCGCTGCGCTCACGCGACCACCCGCGGGTCGACCGACCCCCTCTGGGCCCTCTCCAGGAACCTCGCCATCAGCGCATGGTCCTTGACGCCCGGCTCAGCCTCCACCCCGGTCGCCACGTCGACGGCGAACGGCCGGGCGGCAGCCACCCCGTCGGCAACGTTCTCGGGGGTGAGGCCGCCAGCCAGGATCAACGGCACCTCGGAGTGGCGGCCCGACAGCAGCTCCCAGTCGAAGCTCTCACCGGTGCCGCCGGAGGTCCCCGGCCGGTGAGCGTCGAGCAGGTGGAAATCGGTGCGGTAGGTCTCGGCGACCCGGATGTCGGCGCCGCTGCGCACCCGCAGCGCCTTGATCACCTTGCAGCCCGTCCGCCTGCCGGCCTCCTGGCAGAAGGCCGGCCCCTCGTCGCCGTGGAGCTGGATCATGGTCAGCGACTCGTCCTCGGCCGCAGTGGCGAGCTCGTCGAGGCTCGGGTTGACGAAGACGCCGACGATCTCGAGTTGGCGCTTGAGCGCAGCGCCGATCTCGGCCGCCACCTGCGGCTCGCAGAAGCGCGGGCTCTCAGGATGATGATTCAGCCCGATCGCCCAGGCTCCCAGACGCGCCGCTTCGCGCCCATCGTCGAGATTCGTGATGCCGCAGAACTTGACTCTCACACCCACTACGGTACCGGCGACCTGGGATCGCGGAGGCGGGAATCAGGCAGGCTGAGGTGCGGACGACTCCGCCGCGGAGATCGCCGTTGCCACGTCCGGGAGGAGCTGGGCGCGGACGACCTTCCCGTCTTCCGGCCGGATGGCGTAGAGCATGGCGAAGCGCTGATCGACCTCGACGCCGCTTCGTTTGCCCTTTCCCCACAAGCGCAGATCGACCACGTAGCGCCTGTCGCCCACCTCGAACACCTCGTTTGGATCCAGCCGGAGGCCGTCCCAGGTTTCCCGCAGCTCGTACCAGGAGCGACGCATGCTCGGATGGCCTTGCACGGGCTCGGTATCGGTGAAGACCGCGGAGATGTCAAACACCGCGTCCTCCGCGTACGGCTCGAGCATCAGGTCAAACTCGCCGCGGTTCCAGCATTCGAACCGCTCTTCTACCCGCAGGCGCTCGAGGATTTCAGGAGACACTGGCTGGGTGATGCTCGGAGCCTACCCTTATCCCGCTCCCTGGACGGGTTCTTGCCGGTATCCGGTAGTAAACCGACCAGTCTCAGCCGGTGGCGTTCGCCGGGCGGTTGCCCAGCGTCACCGTGACCGTGCGCTTCTGCTTGCCGTCCGCAAGCTCCAGCTGCACGTCGTCGCCGGGTTGCTTCTGGTTGACCACGCTGATCACATCGTCCATGCCCGTTACGGCTTCGCCGTCGATCGCCGTGATCACGTCACCGCCGGCGCGGACTCGTTGGCCGTCGATCGAGGCGGTGGCGTGGCCTCCCTGAACTTCCGCCTCGTCCGCCGGCCCACCGGAGACGACGCTTTGGACCAGGGCGCCCTGCTTGACGGGGAGGTTGAGGACGTCGGCGAGCTGCGGCGTGACGTCGGCACCGGTAATCCCAAGGAAGGCGTGCTCCACCTTGCCGCTGTCGAGCAGCTGCTGGACCACCTCGCGGGCGGTGTTGATGGGTACCGCAAAGCCAACGCCGACGTTGCCGCCCCCTCCGGCGGACTCGATCTGGGAGTTGATCCCGATCACCCGGCCGTCGGCGTCGAGCAGCGGTCCGCCGGAGTTCCCGGGGTTGATGGCGGCATCGGTCTGGATCACGTCGTTGATTGTGAATCCGTTTGGCGCCCTGATCTCGCGCTGTAGGGCCGAAACGATCCCCGTGGTAACCGTCCGATCCAGCCCGAACGGATTGCCGATCGCGACCACGGAATCGCCCACCTGAAGCTTGGTCGAGTCTGCCAGCGCCAGCGGGTGCAGCTGGTCAGAGGGCGCGTCGACCTCAAGCAGTGCCACGTCGGTGGAGGCATCCTCGCCAACCACCCGGGCGCTCACCGGCTGCGAGCTGTCTACGTCGCCGAGCGTTACCTCGATCCTCTGCGCTCCGTCGACCACGTGCGCGTTGGTGAGGATGTGGCCGGCCCGGTCGATCACGAAGCCCGACCCGGTCGCGGCCCCGCCGCCACCACCGAATGGGTCAAGCGGCGATGCGCCTCGCGGCGCGGACTGCGCCCGTACGAACACGACCCCGGGGGAATCCTGCTGGTAGATCTGATTCACCGTGAGCCCCTCCTCGCTGACCTCGCGCGGGGCCGGCTGGGGAAGCGGCGTTGCGGCGAGCGCCGAGCTCTGATCGCCGCCGTCCGACGAATTGACCCAGCCAGCGGAGATCGCGATCAAGCCTACGATTGCGACCACGAGCCCACCCGCAAGCGCAGCCCCGAATGAGGTTTGGGTGAATCGTCCGAGTGCGCCGATCGCGGGCCTCACCTTGCTCATGGCCCCGAGCTTCGGCGATCACGCTTAACGCCGGCTAACGAGACCCTTCAGCGTTGATAAGAATCGCGTCCGAGGAGCTCGTGGGTCACTCCTCGGAGGCACGCTCCAGATAGTGCTCGCGCGTGGCTTCCTGGTCGCGGATTAGCTCCCGGACGAGCTCCTCGGGGTCCTCGGCGCGCATCAACGCCTCCCCGATCAGCACGGCATCCACACCGATTCGCTCGAGCTCGTCGAGCTGCTCGCGGCTCGCGTAGCCGGACTCGGAGACGACGGCCATGCCGGCCGGGACGTCCGTGAGCACCTTCAGCGTCGTCTCGACGTTGACGCTGAAGTCCTCGAGGTCGCGATTGTTGATCGCGATCACGTCGGCATCGATCATCAGCGCCCGCTCCAGGTCGCTCTCGTCGTGAACCTCGATCAGGCAGTCCAGGTCGACCGCCCGGGCCTCCCCGTACAGGGCGGCGAGCTCCTGATCGTCGAGCGCAGCGACGATCAACAGCACCGCGTCAGCACCGTTCGCTGCCGCCTCGTAGAGCTGGTACGGCTCGACGACGAAGTCCTTGCGCAGGATCGGGAGGTCGGATGCCTCCCGGGCGGCGCGCAGGTCGTGCAAGGAGCCCCCGAAGTGACGCTCCTCGGTCAGGATCGAGAGCGCGGCGGCGCCACCTCGCTCGTAGGCCCTGACCGTCTCGGCGACCCCGGCGCCCGGCCGGATCTCGCCCGCGCTCGGCGAACGCCGCTTGTACTCCGCGATCAACGAGAGGCCGGGGCGCACCAGGGCCTCGTTGAATGGGCGGGCGCCACCGCGGGTGCCCAACCTTGCTCGAAGGTCCTCGGGCGGCACCTCCTCGCTGCGGCGACGGGTGTCCTCTCGCGCGCCAGCCACCAACTGCTCGAGCCAGCTCATCGTCGTGAAGGCTAGTGCACGTGGGCGCGCTGGCCGGGGCGTGCACTCGCCCCACCAGTCAGGACCGGCCCAGCTCGGCGGTCAGCTCCACCAGCTTGGCCAGCACCTGCCGGGCCGTCCCCGAGTCGATCGCCTCGCCAGCGAGCCGCATCCCGTGCGCAAGATCGTCGGCTCCTCCGCCGACGAGAATCGCCGCCCCGGCGTTGAGCACAACGACGTCCCGCGGTGGGCCGTCCTTGCCCTCCAGCACGCCTCTAACCGTTGCCGCGTTCTCATCCGGCTCGCCGCCGGCGATCTGATCGATCTCGGCGCGCTCGATCCCGAGCTCCTCGGGTCGCACGAACCACTCCTCGGTGCCGCCATCCTTCACCTCGACCACGCGCGTCTCCACGCTGACGCTGATCTCGTCGACGTCATCGGCGGCACAGACCACCAGCGCCCGTTCACAGCCCAGCCCGACGAGCGCCTCGGCGATCGTCTCCTGGTAGCGGCGGTCCGAGACCCCGAGCAGCTGCCTGGAGGCCCCGGCCGGGTTGGTGAGCGGACCGAGGAAATTGAAGATGGTCCGCACGGCCAGCTCCTTGCGCACCGGCACCACGTGCTTCATCGCCGCATGGTGCCGGGGGGCGAACATGAACCCGAAGCCGATCTCGTCGATGCAGCGGGCGACCTCAGCGGGGCCGAGGTCGATCCGCACGCCAAGGGCCTCCAGCAGGTCCGCGGAGCCGCAGCGACTGGTGTTGGAGCGATTGCCGTGCTTGGCGACCGCGCATCCGGCCCCCGCGGCGACCAGCGCGGCAGCCGTCGAGATATTGAAGGTCGAGGGGCCACCGCCGGTTCCAGCGGTATCGATCAGATCGTCGCGCCCAGCCTCGACCTCGGCGGCCAGCCGCCGCATCGTCCTGGCCAGCCCGACCAGCTCGGCGACCGTCTCACCCTTGGTCCGCAGCGCGACCAGGAAGGCACCCGTCTGCACGTCCGGGGCCCTGCCCTCCATGATCTCGTCGAGCACCGCTGAGGCGTGGTCGGCGGTCAGGTGGGTGCCGGAGCAGACGGCGTCGATGGCGCGTGTCAAGACATCGTTTGGCATCAAGCGTGGCTGGTTGCTCGTGACCGGTGCCCAGGTCGCTAGGAGAGGAAGTTGCGGAGTATGTCCCTTCCGTGGGGGGTCAGCACGGACTCGGGGTGAAACTGCACGCCCTCCGCCGGCAGCTCACTGTGCCGCACGCCCATCACCACATCACCAAGCGTCGCGGTCAGCTCGAGCTGGTCCGGAAGCTCGGGATCGGCCACCAGCGAGTGGTAGCGGCCCGCACGCAGCGGGCTGTCAAGCCCGCGCAGGACGCCCTTGCCGTCGTGCTCGATCTCGGCGTCCTTCCCGTGGATCGGGTCGCCGCGAATCGTGCGTCCGCCAAACGCCTCGACCAGAGACTGGTGGCCAAGGCAGACGCCCAGCGTCGGAATGCCGGCCTTGGGGAAGGCCCCCGCCGCCTCGATCGAGATGCCGGCGTCCCCGGGGGTGCACGGCCCCGGCGAGATCACCAGCCGGTCGGGACGCCGATCCAACAGCTCCGCGACGGTGGCCTTGTCGTTGCGGACCACCTCGGCGTCCGCCCCCAGCTCGCCCAGGTACTGGACCAGGTTGTAGGTGAAGCTGTCGTAGTTGTCGATCACGAGGACCTTCATGGCCACTCCGGCTGGCTCACGGCCAGCTCCACGGCACGGAACACCGCCTTCGCCTTCGTCACCGACTCCTCGTACTCGTAGGCCGGTTTCGCGTCGGCCACCGTGCCTCCCCCAGCCTGCACGTGAACCACGCCGTCCTTGACGACCACTGTGCGGATGTGGATCGCGGTGTCCAGGTCGCCGCTGAAGCCCACATACCCGATCGCACCGCCGTAGGAGCCGCGCTTGTGGGGCTCGAGCTCGTCGATGATCTGCATGGCCCTCACCTTCGGCGCCCCGGAGAGGGTCCCGGCCGGGAGCACGGCGCGCAATGCGTCCATCGGCGTGACGTCGGGGCGAAGCCGTCCGGAGACCTGGCTGACGATGTGAAGCACGTGCGAGTACGCCTCGACGGCCATCAGCTCGTCCACTTTCACCGACCCGTACTCGCAGACGCGGCCGAGGTCGTTGCGCCCCAGGTCGACCAGCATCACGTGCTCGGCGCGCTCCTTCGGGTCGCGCAGGAGCTCCTGCGCCCGGCGGCGGTCCTCCTCCTCGCTCCCGCCGCGCGGGTACGTGCCGGCGATCGGCCGTGTCTCCACGCGGCGACCGGTGATCTTGACCAGCGGCTCCGGCGAGGCGCCCGCGAGCTGAAAGTCGCCGAAATCGAGGAAGTACATGTACGGCGACGGGTTGATCGTGCGCAGACCGCGGTAGATCGAGAAGGGCTCAACCGGCGCGGCAGCCGAGAAGCGCTGCGACGGGACCACCTGGAAGGCATCACCCGCGTGGACGTACTCGATGATCCGCCGCACGTTGGCCTCGAACTGCTCGCGGCTCATGTTCGACCTGAACTCCGGCACGCTACGGTGATCCGTCAGCGGGGAAGGTGCGCGGGGAACCGGCCCGCGGAGGCGCTCGCGCAGATCCACAAGCGTGTCCGCCGCTCGCGCGTAGGCCGTGTCCACGTCCGTGCCGGAGTCCAGGAACGCGTACGCCAGCAGGGTCAGCTCATGGCGCATGTGGTCGAAGACGACCAGCACGTCGCTCACCATCAGCGCCATGTCCGGAAGGCCGATCGGGTCGGGGTTCGGCTGGCCTAGCGGCTCAACTGTGCGAACCAGGTCGTAGCCGAAGAAGCCCACCGCGCCACCCGCGAACGGCGGTAGGTCGTCGACCGGGGGCAGCCGATAGCTGTCGAGGTAGTCGCTGAGCCCCGCGTAGGGGTCGGGAGCCCGGTGACGGGCACGCGGCTCGGCGCCGGCTGGCGCATCGCCCGCCCACTCGCCGAGCACGCCGTCCTGCCAGCGCAGCACCGCGCGGGGGCTGAAGCCGAGGAATGAGTAGCGGCCAAGGCGTCCCTGCTCGGCAGATTCGAGCAGGAAGCAAGGGCCCTGCGTGCGCAGCTTGAGGAATGCGGAGACCGGCGTCTCGCAATCGTCCACGAACGACAAGCGAACCGGGATCGCGTTGCCGGCGCGGGCCAGCTCACGCGCCCGCTCGAGACTCGGCTCGAGCTCGAGCCCGGGCTCAGCGCTCACGGCCATTGGCCCGGTGTCCAATTCCGAGACGCTCAACGGCGACGGTCATTCAGCATCTCCAGCGCGGTCGCGATCGAGATCCCGCGTGAGACCAGGAGCACGTGCAGGTGGTAGAGGACGTCGGCGGCCTCCTCGGCAACCCGCTCCGCCGACTCCGAGCCAGCCGCCCGGGACACTTCGTCGGCCTCCTCTCGGACCTTGTCCACAAGCCGTGGCAGGTCGTCCAGCAGCTCGACCGTGTACGAGCCATCGGGGCGGCGCTGCAGGCGGTCGAGCAGGGTGCGCTCGAGCGCGGGCAGCGCCTCGTAGGTGGCGGGGACGGGCTCGCCATCGGCCGGCGGCGCATCGGGAGCCGGATCGGCGCTCCCCTCGAGATCGCGGTAGAAGCAGGACCGCTGGCCCGTATGGCAGGCGGGGCCCTCCGGGTCGACCAGCGCGACGAGCGCGTCGCCGTCGCAGTCGTAGCGGATCTGGCGCACGCGCTGCACATTTCCGGAGGTCTGGCCCTTGTGCCAGATCTCTCCCCGGGAGCGGCTGTAGAAATGGACCTCCCCCGTCTGGCGGGTGCGTTCGAGCGCCTCGTCATTCATGTAGGCGAGCGTCAGCACCTCACCCGTGCGCCAGTCCTGCATCACGCAGGGCACCAGGCCGTTCTCGTCGAAGTGGACCGCCCCCGGCGGCGAAGAGTGCTCCATTTGGAGCAGTTTACGAGCGGGCGGCTGGGAGCCCACGTGGGCGCTCGGCCGATTCCGGGCTCTCCGGTTGCTATTCGATGCCGAGTCGGTCGAGCAGGGCGTCGTCGCGACGCCAGTGCTCGCGAACCTTGACTTGGAGATCCAGAAACACCCGGGCTCCGAGGTCGCCCTCCAGTTCCTTCCGAGCCGCGGTGCCGATTTCGCGCACCATCCGCCCGCCCTTCCCGATCAGGATGCCCTTCTGGGATTGCGTCTCGACCCAGATCTGGGCGTGGACCTCGACCAGGCTGTCGCCTTCGTCCCCTTGGCGCCGCTTCACTTCCTCGACCACGACCTCGACCGCGTGTGGAATCTCCTCGCGCGTGCGCCGCAGCACCTGCTCGCGCACCAGCTCGCCCAAATGGACATCGCTGGGAAGGTCGGAGCGGTGCTCGGGCGGGTAGGGGAACGGTCCCTCCGGGAGCAGCGAGGCGAGGTGAGCGATCAGCGGCTCCAACCCCTCCGCCGTCCGCGCGCTGATCGGGAACAACTCGTCCACGGCCTCCAACTCCGCGGCGGCGGCCAGCGCGGCGGCGGTCTGCGGCCTGCGGAGTCGGTCGCACTTGTTGACCACGCAGACGACGGGCGTCCCCTGCTTGGCGCGCAGCAGCGCCTTGGCGATGAACCTGTCACCGGGACCAACTCCCTGGTGCCCATCGACGACGAGCAACGCAGCGTCAGCGTCGGCAAGCTCCCGCTCGACACGGCGCTGCATCCGCTGAGTGAGCGTGTCACGAGGCCGCTGCACTCCGGGGAGATCAACGAGGACCATCTGCCAACCGGCGCCGGCGCCGGCGTCGGTGGCGATGCCGCGAATCGCCCGGCGAGTGGTCTGCGGGCGGTCGGAGACGATCGCCACCTTGGCGCCGACGATCGCGTTGACCAGGGTCGACTTGCCGACATTCGGGCGGCCGGCGAGGCCAACGAAGCCGGCTCGCGTCATCGTCGATTGTCGACAGGCCGCAGCGTCTGCATGGCGGCACGCTCGCGGGCCAGCATCTCGCCTTGGTCCGCTTCGTGGTCGTAGCCGCACAAGTGGAGAACGCCATGCACCGTCACCCGATTCAGATCCGCGGTTTGCTCGGGGCAGATGACGACGTCACCGAGCTCGCGTGGACCGGCGACCTCGCCCGCCCCGTCGATCGGAAACGAGAGCACGTCCGTCACCTCGTCGCGCCCGCGGTGCTCGAGGTTCAGCTCGCGGATCCGGTTCGGCGGGACCAGCTGCACCGAGAGGTGCCCCTCGACAACGCCTGCCGCCCGCAGGGCTGCAGCGCGCCGCTTCTCGCAGCTCCCCGGGAACGTCCGCGAGGTCCACGGGCACCGGCGTCAGCCCTCCTTGCGGGTCTCTCGCTCGTACTCGCCGTAGGCGGCAACGATCCTCTGGACCAGCTCATGGCGAACGACATCCTCGCTCCCGAACCGCACAAAGGAGATGTCGGTCACCTGGGAGAGGATCTCCCCGATCACCACCAGCCCCGAGCGCTGGTCGCTTGGCAGGTCGATCTGGGTGATGTCACCGGTAACCACCATCTTGGAGCCGAAGCCCAGCCGGGTCAGGAACATCTTCATCTGCTCGGGGCTCGTGTTCTGAGCCTCGTCCAGGATCACGAACGAGTCGTTAAGGGTTCTGCCTCGCATGAACGCCAGCGGCGCAACCTCGATGATCCCGCGGTCGAAGTAGGTGCTGACCCGCTCGGGGTCGAGCATGTCGTAGAGGGCGTCGAACAGCGGCCGCAGGTAGGGATCCACCTTGGCCTGGATGTCGCCCGGCAGGAAGCCAAGGCGCTCTCCGGCCTCGACCGCCGGGCGGGTGAGGATGATCCGGTTCACCTCACGCGCGTCGAGGGCGGCGACCGCCATCGCCACCGCGAGAAAGGTCTTCCCGGTCCCCGCCGGGCCGATCCCGAAGGTCACCGTGTGCTCGCGAATGGAGTCCACGTAGCGCTTCTGGTTGACCGTCTTCGGAGCGACCTTGATGCTCCGGTGGCGCCAGATCACGTCGTCGAGGATCTCCGAGGGCCGCTGGCTGGCGTCCATCGCGCCGGCCACGGTGTCGATCGTGGCCGGTGCCAGCTCGTGTCCACGCTCGATCAGCTCCACCAGCTCCTCGACCACCGCGGCAGCGTCCCGAACCTCGCCCTCGTCCCCGTCGAGCGTCAGCACGTTCCCGCGCAGATGCAGGTCGCAACCGATCCTGCCTTCGAGCTCGCGCAGCACGGAGTCCTCGGATCCCGCCAACTCGGCGGCCACTGTGTTGTCGAGCGTGAGCTGCCTGCGCGCCAAGGGCTAGACCACTATGAGCTGCTGTCGAGGCGCTCCCGAACCGCCCCGCTGACCCGCTTGCCGTCGGCGCGCCCCTGGACGCGCGGCATCACGAGCGACATCACCTTGCCCATCTCGCCCGGCCCAGATGCACCGGATTCCTCGATCGCCGCGCTGACCAGCTCGTCCAGCTCCCCGTCGGAGAGCTGCTCCGGCAGGTAGGCCTCGATCAGCTCGGACTCCACCTGCTCCGCGGCCGCTCGATCCTCGCTGCCACCCTTGCGGAACGCCTCCGCAGCCTCGAGCCGCTTCTTGCGCTCCCGCTGCAGCACCGCGACTTCGTCGTCGGTGCCGAGCTTCGCCTCCTGCTGGAGCGCGTTGGCGAGCATGCGCAGGGCGCCGACCCGGTCGCGCTCGCCGGCTTTCATCGCCGCCCGGGTGTCAGCTTGGATTCGCTCGAGAATGCTCATCGAGTAAAGCGTAGTGCCGTCAGTGGCCCAGCTCCACCAGCTCGATCTCGCCGAGCGGCATCTGCAGGAAGCGCGTGCCCAGCTCCCGGAACGCATCCGCGTCGCCCGTGCAGAGGAAGCGGTACTCGCCCTCCCGCTCGCCTTCCGTCTCCAGGCCTCTCCCCTCCAGCGCTCGCTGAGCCGCGGCGGCGACGGCGTGGCCAGGGGTGACCAGCCGCACGTCGCGGCCGAGCATGCGCTGCAACATCGGGGCGACCAGCGGGTAGTGGGTGCAGCCGAGGATCAGCGTGTCGACCTCGGCACGCTTCAGCGGCGCGCAGTAGGAGCGCACGGTGTCCATCACCCGCTGATCGAAGGGGAACCCGTTCTGGATGATCGGGGCCAGGTCGGGCGCGGCCACCTCGGTCACCTGAAGCTCGCGTCCTTGCGCGTCGAGGGCGCGATGGTACGCGCCACCCTGCACCGTGGTCGGCGTTGCGAGCACCCCGATCCGTCCGTTCTCGCTGATCGCGGCCGCGATCTCGGCCTCGGGGTCCACCACCGTCAGGACCTCCACCCCGCGCTCAGAGGCGATCTCGCGAACCACGTCCGCGCCCGCCGAGGTCGCCGAGTTGCACGCCACCACCAGAAGCTTCGATCCTCGGCCGAGCAGGAAGCGCACCGAGAGCGCGATCCGGGGACGGAGCCAGTCCACGGACTTCGTGCCGTAGGGGAATCCGGCGGTGTCGCCGAGATAGAGATAGTTCTCCTGCGGCAGCGAGACGAGCAGGTCGTGAAGGACCGTGAGCCCGCCGATCCCCGAGTCGAAGACGGCGATCGGCAGGGACGCGCGCGGCTCGCTCATGCTCGGATTCAGTCTTGCATCATGTCGCGCCGAGCTCAGGGTGCGGTCAGACGCGCGGATGCGTTCACCGCCGCACGCCCCAGTCCGGGTCGTCACCGCTGACCAGCTCGCGCTCCTTGGTGCCATTTGCCCGCATCACCCAGAGGCCGTACGTGTCCTCCAGAGAATCCACGGAGTCGAAGGCGATCCGCTTGCCGTTCGGGGATAAGGAGAAATCGAGGGCACCGAAGTGGCCAGAACCGGTGAGCGGCCGTAGGCCGGTGCCATCGGTCCTGATCACGCAGATCTGGGGCTGGACGGCGTCATCACCGTTGCAGCGATCACTCGTGAAGGCGAACTGACGACTCGTGAAGGCGATCTCGCGGCCGTCCGGGGTGAACGATGGGCGGCCGTTGCAGACCTGCTCGCTGTTATCCGTGAGTGCGCGCACGTCAGAGCCGTCTGCTCGCATCAGGTAGATGTCGCATGCGCTGTCGAAGGCGATCATCCTGCCATTCGGAGAGAAGGTGGGGTCTGAGTTGCGGCCGTCATAGGAGGTGTAGGGCGTGAGGCGGCGCTGGCCGGAGCCGTCGGTCTTGATCGTGAACAGGGCACACCTCGGCTCTGACCGATCTTCGGCTCGTCGGCAACCCTCGAAGGCGATCCGCCTGCCGCCGGGGGAGAAGGCCGGGCTCTGGTAGTAGCGCAGGCGCGGGGGCCGGCGCGGCTTCAGCTTGTGGAGGCGCGATCCGTCGGTTCGGACGACGTAGAGCCGGCTCCTCCAGTCGCGCCGAGGGCCCCGGAAGAAGTCCCGAGCGAAAGCGATCCGCTTGCCGTTCGGGGAGAAAGCGGGACTGAGGTCGCTCCGCCCACTCCTCCGAGCGCGTGACGCGGCGCGCCTTCGAGCCGTCGGGCCTGATCGTCTTGATCGCGCCCGTTGAGAAGGCGATCCGGCCGTTGTCGCCGGGAAACGCCGCCCGGGCCGGTTCGATCGGAGCGGTCGCCGCCAGCGCCACGGTCAGCGCGAGGAGCACCGAAGGCGCGAGGAAGGCAACGAGTGCTGGACGGCATTTCATTGCCATCAGTATGAACTTGGCGGCTGTGTCTTCAACCCACCCTAGGGTCAAAGCGGCAACACCTTCGGGTCCTGGACGGCTTCCTGTCGGTATGCGGCAGTAAGTCGTCCACTCCGGCTTTATGCGGTCGTGAAGGAAATCGCGGCCCAGTCGCTGTCGGCGCGGCTCGCCCGCTCGGTCAGGCGGCGCATGGCGAACGCCTCGCGAGCCTCCTCGGCTTCCGACGCCAGGAGCCCGGAGCAGATCAGCCGCTCGGGCACCCGGTCCAGGCGGCCGGCGATCTCCGACAGGATCGGCGCGGTCAGGTTGGCGACGACCGTCGGCGCCCACGGCGGCGGCTCGAGACGCAGGTTCGCGCGATGCAGCTCGAGCTCCACCCCGTTGGCGCGGGCGTTCGCGCCGGCCGCCTCGAGTGCCGCCCGCTCGTGGTCACAGGCCACGACCGGGCCGAAGCCCAGCTTCGCCGCCGCGATCGCGAGCACGCCCGAGCCCGTGCCCCAGTCGGCGAGGGGGCCATGAGCTTCACCGGAGTCGGCCAGCTCGAGAAGCAACTCCAGGCACATCCTGGTGGTCGGGTGGGCGCCGGTGCCGAATGCCTGGCCGGGGTCGACCACGATGTCGATCGCGCCAGCGCGGGCCTCGGCCCACGAGGGTCGTATCCAGAGACGCCCGCCAACCTCGAACGGCTGGTGGAAGTCCTGCCAGCGGTCTGCCCAGTCGTCGGGTATCTCGGTCGAGGTGACGGCCACCAGCCCCTCGCCGGCGACCGCCTCGATGTCCGGAAGCGCCGGCAGCTCGCCGGCGGCACCGTAGATCGCGTACTCGACGTAGCCCCTTCCCCGCTCCTCCTCAATCCCCCCCGGTGCCAGCTCGACCAGGTCCGCGAGCACCCGCTCCGCGAGCTCAGGGTCGCAGCGAACGGCGAGGCGGATCACCTGCCGCGCCTGGCTCTGGCGCGGCGCCGCGAGCGCGTTCTCCCGTCGCCTCGCGAGTTCGCCGAGCCCAGCGACTCGTCCAGCCGCTGCGCCAGCTCGCGCTGCTGCTTGCTCAGGTCGGCGGGCACGTAGATGTCGAGCACCACGTGCTGGTCGCCGCGCTCCGCGCGCCGAAGCGACGGCAGCCCCAGGCCCCGCATCACGATGTGCTCGCCGGGTTGAGCTCCCACCGGGACCTCGACCTCGCGTTCGCCGTCGAGGGTCGGGACGGTCACCGTGCCGCCGAGCATCGCTCGAGTGGCGGGCAGCCCGGCGACCGTGACCAGCTCCTGGCCGTGGCGCTCGAAGCGCTCGTCCTCGGCAACCAGCACCTGCACATACAGGTCCCCTGATCTCCCCGGGACCTCGCCCGCGTGCCCGGCACCGGAGATTCGGATTCGCTGGCCCGACTCGATCCCCGGCGGGACCTCGACCTCCCAGGCGCGCTTGCGGACCGTCCGGCCCTGGCCTCCGCAATCCTTGCAGGGCGTCTCGGGCACCCGCCCCTGACCTGCGCACGTGGGGCAGGCGCCGGTTCGCACCACCTGACCGAACGCGACCCTCCTCACCTCGCGAAGCTCGCCGCTGCCACCGCAGGTCTCGCAGGTCCGGATCGGCGTTCCGGGCTCGGCGGCGTTGCCCCGGCAGCGCTCGCAGGTGGACACCGCCTCGACCGACACCTCGCGAGAGGCTCCCGTGAGCACCTCGGAGAGGCTCACCTCGACTTGCGCTGCGACGTCGCCGCCGCTCGCCGGCCCTGGCGGCCCGAACCCGAACAGCTCGCTGAACAAGGGGTCGCCGCGCCCGAAGAACGCCGACAGCACGTCCTCGAAGCTGCCGAAGGCGTCCGTGCGCGGGGCCCAGCCACCGGAGCGCAGGCCCTCGTGGCCGAAGGCGTCATAGGTACCGCGGCGATCCGGGTCGGCGAGGACCTCGTAGGCCTCGGCGGCCTCCTTGAACTTTTCCTCCGCCTCCGGGTCGTGCTTGTTGACGTCGGGGTGCAACTCGCGAGCCAGCCTGCGGAACGCCTTCTTAATTTCCCCGTCGCCGGCTCCCCGGTCCACGCCGAGGACCTCGTAGTAGTCGCGCTTCACCTCTCGTAGACCGTTTCGAAGAAGCGGGAGAGCTGCCCCGCGGCGTCGCGCACCGAGGCGATCGCAGTCGCGTAATCCATGCGCAGCGGCCCCACCACGCCCACCGTGCCGAGGTTTCGGTAACCGAGCCCGTAGTTGGCCCCCACCAAGCTGACCGAGCGCAGCTCCGGAGCAGGGTTCTCATCCCCGATCCAGAGAAACACGGAGCGCTCCTCGAGCGCCGATCGCAGGATGCCGAGCAGGCCGGCGCGGCGCTCCAGGGCACGCATCAGGGCGTCCACGTGCGGCAGGTCGCCGGCGTGGTCCTCGGAGAGCAGACGCGCCGCCCCCTCGACGTACAGGTCCGCCTCGGCCCGCTCCTCGAGCCCCGTGAACGCATCCTCGATCTCGCCGATGAACGCCGCCTCGGCCCCACCAAGCTCGGGATCGGCGAGACGGTCGGCGATCATTCGCGCGCCGAGGCCCAAGCCGGCCAGTCGCTCGTTCAGGTAGCTCGAAGCCCACTCGACGACACCGGGGTCGACCGGCGCCTCGAAGGTGAAGACGCGCTTCGTGACCGCGCCGTTGGAGGCGATCGCGACCACCATCACCACCTGCGGCCGCAACAGGAGCACCTCGACGCGGTGGATGCGAGCGGTGCCGGCGGGAGGAGCTGTTGCGACGGCGAGCAGGTCGGTGATCCGCGACAGCTCGGAGGTCGTGTCGCGCATCGCCTCGTCGACCTGGCGGCGCATCTGGGAGAGATCGAGGCCGGCCCCGTGCGGCGCCTGAAGCCGGCGCCCTGAGGCCAGCAGCGAGTCCGCGTAGAAGCGATAGCCGGCGTCCGTGGGCAGACGCCCAGCCGAGGTATGCGGGTGGACCAGATAGCCCGCGCCCTCGAGCTCCGCGAGCTCGGCGCGCACGGTCGAGGGGCTCCAGTCGATATCGGGGCGCTCGGCGATCGCCTTCGACCCAACCGGTTTCCCCGACTCGAGATAGGCATCGACGAGGAGATTGAGGATCACTTGCTGGCGCTCGGAGAGCATGCTCGAGATCGATTTTAGGCCCGGGGCTCGGTCGGCCCGCCGCCCTGCCTCGGGCCTCAGTCCAGCTGCAGCTCAGCCTCGGCGTTACGGATGATCCGGTTTTCTCCCTGGGCGGCGACGGTTTCGGTGACCACGCGGCCGTCTTCGGCTCCCTTGACCGTGGTCGTGACGACGATCTCCTGCTCCGGGAACCCCATGCCGCGGAACTGGACCGAGAGCCGCTTCAGGGCTCGGGGATCGCCACCTGCAGCATCGGTGTGGGCGCGCGCGACCTGCGCCATCGAGTACAGGCCGTGCAGGATCACCCCGGGGAGCCCGACCGATTTCGCGAACTCCGGATCCGTGTGGATCGGGTTCGGGTCGCCCGACGCCTCCGCGTAGCGTTTGGTCAAGCCGGCATCGGGTGTGACCCTCAGCTCCGGCAGCGAGTCGCCCTGCTTGTAGTCGCTCATCGGCGTCCTCCGATCAGACCCCGCGGACGATGTCGGTCCAGGTGCCGCGAACCGTCTCCTCGCCCTCCTGGTTGGTTGATACCGACTCGAACACGTAGAAGCCCTTGCCGTCCTGCTCGTAGATTTCCTTGCAGGTCGCGGTGGTGGTGATCGTGTCGCCGGCGCAAACCGGCTCTCCCCACTCGAACTCCTGGCCGCCGTGGACCATCACCGGGAGGTTGATCCCGACCTCCGGGTCGAGGATGGCCGGCCCCAGCGCCGGGGCGCTGTAGACGACGCAGAACATGGGCGGCGCCACGAGATCGCGAAAGCCGGCGGCCTTCGCGGCCCCGGCATCGTGGTAGATGGGATTGTCCTCGCCGACGGCGCTCGCGTACTGGTCGATCCTCGCCGCCTCGACCTCGAACGAGGCGGGCGGCCATTGCTTGCCGATCGCTTCGGTGTTGAGAGCCATTTCGGGCGGCGATTCTAATGGGGGCTCTCGCGCTCCCGCGCCTCGGCGACGCGAAGCGCCTCTTCCCGGCTCGGGTAGAGGTGCATTACGGCGAACCTGCCGTCCCGTACCTCCCACATATAGGCAATGTCCATCTCCACCGGGATGCCGCTGCCCTTGCCGCGCCCCGACTGGCGGACCTTGGCGATCACGTGGCGGTCCCCGGTCGGCTCCAGCTCGGTGATCTCGACCGTGAAGTCCTCCCAAGCGTCGAGCCATTGCCCCATCCAGGTCAGGAACGCGTCGCGCCCCACGTACCTGCCCGAGTTGGGCAGGTTCTGCGGGAGGAAGATCTCGAAGTCCTCGTGGGCGACCGCGAAGATCCCTTCCAGGTCGCCTCGCTGGTACGCCTCAACTACCTGGCGCACGACCTCGACGTTCTGACCCTGGCGATCCTCGAGCCTATTCATCGATCTCCAGCCCCGACTGGAATGCCTCCTGGGGCGCCTCGAGGTCAGAATATCCGCGTGGCGCCGGAAGCCGAGGTCACCCTGGCGTTCGACCTTCCAGGAGGGAGCGGTCACCTGGCCGGGTTCGTGCTGCTGGTCGCGTTCCTGTTGTCGTTCGGGTTCATTCGCATGAGCACCCGGCTGATGCGCAGCCCCAAAGTGCCCTGGTGGCCGGGGAGCGTCAAGACCGGAGGCATCCACGTCCACCATCTCGTGTTCGGGATCGTGCTGCTGATGCTCGCGGGGTTCCTCGGGTTCGCGCTGCAGCCCGACAGCCCCTGGCTCGAGATCCTGGCCGCGGGCTTCGGAGTTGGGATGGGCCTGACCCTGGACGAGTTCGCCCTCTGGCTCCACCTCGAGGACGTCTACTGGGCGGAGGAGGGACGCCGCTCGGTAGACGCGGTGATCATGGCGACCCTGCTCGGCGGCGCGCTTCTGGTCGGCTTCACACCATGGGACAGCAATGACGCAAGCTCGGTGCTGGCGGCCGCCATCAGCGTCGTCGTCGTGCTGGCGATCTCAACCATCGTGGCGCTGAAGGGCAAATACACCTCGGCGGTGGTGGGGATCCTGGTGACGCTGATCGGATTGGTGGCGGCGATCCGCCTGGCGAAACCGGGATCTCCCTGGGCGCGGCGTCGCTACGCGGAGGGGAGTGACAAGCTGGCGCGGGCGACGGCGCGCGCCGAGCGCAGTCGAAACCGATACCGGCGCTGGCAGGATCGGATTGGCGGCGCCCCGTCCCGTGTCGAGCCGCCGGAGGGCGCCTGAGCTTCGGCCTCAGCCTGCCTCGCGGCGACGGGCGTCGGCCAGGGCGCGCTGGCGGTCGGGATGAATCGCGAAGTAGACGCAACGCCCGTCGCTGATCTCGTAGAGATACGTGACGTCCTGCTCGACCGAGACCCCGCTTCCCCGTCCGCGACCGACCTGATGGGCGTCCAGGATCACGAACCGTTCGCCGAGCGGCTCCACCCTGTCGACCCGGATGTCGAACGATCCCCACGCCTCGTTCCACTGGCCGATCCACTTCAGCCAGCCCTCGCGGCCATGGAACACGCCAGCGTTCATGAACTCCTGAGGGGCATAGACCTCCACCTCGGGGCTGAAGAGCTCCAGTACCTCATCGATGTCGCCGCGGTTGTAGGCCTCCATGCCACGCCGTGCCAGACCGACATTCCGCTGCTGGTCACTGGTTGTCATCGAGCTCCAGCACGGAAAGGAATGCCTCCTGTGGCACCTCCACCCTGCCCACCTGCTTCATCCGCTTCTTGCCGGCCTTCTGCTTTTCCAGCAGCTTCCGCTTTCGGGTCACGTCGCCACCGTAGAGCTTCGCGGTCACGTCCTTGCGCAGGGCCTTGACGGTCTCCCGGGCCAGCACGCGCGTGCCTATGGCGGCCTGTACAGGTACGTCGAACAGCTGCCTCGGAATGGTCCGCTGGAGCCGCTCAACCAGCGCCTTGCCCGCCCGGTAGGCGTCGTCGGAGTGAACGATCACGGACAGCGCGTCCACCCGCTCCCCGGCGAGCAGCACGTCGAGCTTGACCAGATCCGAGGCGCGGTTGCCGATCTGCTCGTAGTCGAGCGAGGCGTAGCCGGCGGTTCTCGACTTCAGCTGGTCGTAGAAGTCGAGCACGATCTCGGCCAGCGGCAGGTCGTAGCGGAGCTGCACGCGCTCGGGCGACAGGTAGTGGATGTCGACGTGGGTGCCGCGCCGGCGCTGGCAGAGCTCCATCACCGCTCCCACGTAGCCGGCGGGCGCGATCACCGTGGCGCGGATGTACGGCTCGAGAATCTGCTCGATCGCTGCCGGGTCGGGCATCTCGGCCGGGCTTCGCACCTCGAGCCGCTCCCCACCCCGCACCACCTCGTAGCGAACGTTGGGTGTGGTCGCCAGCAGCTCCAGGTCGTACTCACGCTCCAACCGCTCCCGGACGATGTCCATGTGCAATAGGCCGAGGAAGCCGCAGCGAAAGCCAAACCCCAGGGCCTGGGAGGTCTCGGGCTCGTAGCTCAGGGCGGCGTCGTTCAGCGCCAGGCGGTCGAGCGCGTCACGCAGGTCCTCGTAGCGGTCGGTGTCGATCGGGAACAGGCCGCAGAAGACCACCGGCTTCACCTCGCGGTAGCCGGGCAGCGGCTCTGCCCCCGGTTCCTGCCTGGAAGTCAGCGTGTCGCCGACTCGCAGCAGGGCGACATCCTTGATCCCGGTGATCACGTAGCCGACCTCGCCCGCGCCCATCCGGAGCGCCGGCCGCATCTCCGGTACGAAGAAGCCGATCTCATCGATCTCGGCCTCGGTCCCAGCCTGCATGGCCGTGATTCGCTCCCCCTTGCCGAAGGCACCATCCACCAGGCGGACGTACGCGACCACCCCCCGGTAGGGGTCGAACTCGGAGTCGAAGATCAGCGCGCGCGGTGGGGCCTCCGGGTTCCCCCGCGGCGGCGGGATGCGGGCGACGATCGCGTCCAGCACCTGCTGGACGCCCTCGCCCGTCTTGGCGGAGATCCGCAGCACCTCATCGGGATCGCCGCCGACCAAATCGGTGATCTCGGCGGCCACCCGCTCCTGCTCGGCGCTTGGCAGATCGACCTTGTTGAGCACCGGAATCAGCTCCAGCCCCGCCTCGACCGCCGCGTACGTGTTGGCCACCGTCTGCGCCTCGACCCCCTGGGCGGCATCGACGACAAGCAGCGCCCCCTCGCAGGCGGCGAGGCTGCGCGAGACCTCGTAGGAGAAGTCCACGTGACCGGGGGTGTCGATCAGGTGGAGGTGGTAGGTCTCACCATCCGCAGCCCGGTACGAGACCCGCACCGCCTGCGCCTTGATCGTGATCCCTCGCTCGCGCTCCAACTCCATCGAGTCGAGCAGCTGCGGCCGGTGCTCGGCGCCCACCGTCCCTGTCAACTCGAGCAGCCGATCGGCGAGCGTCGACTTGCCGTGGTCGATGTGGGCGATGATCGAGAAGTTGCGGATCCGGTCCATGGCGCGAGCGGTTGAGTATGGCGGCGGAGGCCGCAGCGGTGTCGGGGCGGCGTCAGCCCGGTCGCTCAGGCGTCGCCGCGGCGGAAGAGCCGCCAGATCTGCTCCGCCTCCGGGATCCGGAGCAAAGTGATCGCCGCGGCGTACACCGCCGCCCCCGCCAGCAGGCCGGCGCTCAGCGAGACGATCTGGCCGCCCAAGCCTCGACCGAGCTCTTGGTCGAGGACGTACCAGATCCCGTAGCACGCACCCGCGAGCGCCGCGGCAGCGGCGCCCACGCGAATCGTCGTCCAGGTGAGCCTCCCAAGCTCGAGACGGCCGAGCTGGCGGCGCAGGACGATCGTCTGTGCCAGCACGCTCACCGCGGTCGCGATCACGGTCGCGGCGACGATCCCGCCGACATCGAACGGCCCGTAGAGCGCCAGCGCGGCGATCGCGGTGATCGCGAGGTTGAGGCCCGAGATGACTGTGGGGACCCACGGCCGCTGCAGGCTGAAGAAGGTCCGGGTGAGCAGCAGGAAGAGGCCGTTGAACGGCAGCGAGAAGGCGAACCAGAACAGCGCCGTCGCCACCAGATCGGTCTGCCCGGCGTCGAACTCCCCACGCTGGTAGACGAGCCTCACCATGGGCTCCGAGAGGACCAGGATCGCCACCGCGGCCGGGACGAGCAGCAGGGTGATCTGGCGCATGCCGTTGGCCATCGTGGCGCGCAGGTCGTCGTAGGCGCGCCGGGCGGCGAACCGCGCCAGGGTCGGGAAGAGAACCGTGGTGACGGCAACCGAGAAGATCCCCTGGGGCAGCATGTAGATTCGGAACGCCTTGTCGATCGCCGCCGGTGCCCGGTTCGGCTGCGAGGTGAGCGTCCCAAAAAGGCTGTTGATCAGCAGGTTGAAATTGATCAGCCCGAGGCTTAGCGTCACCGGGAGCATCAGCAGGAGCACCCGCCGCACCGCCGGGCTTCTCCAGTCGAAGACCCGCAACAGCCGGAAGGGGGTATTGCGCAGGTCCCAGGCGGGGATCGCAAGCTGGACCGCGGTGCCCACCAGCACCCCGATCGCGTAGGCGTAGATCTCCTTGTCCTCCGAGAACACGGGCGCCAGCAGCACGAGGACCGCGACGATCGCGACATTCCAGAAGAAGGGCGAGATCGCCAGGGCGCCGAAGCGGTCGTAGCTGTTCAGGATGCCGACCACCATCCCGGTGGTGCCCAGCATCACCAGGATCGGAAACAGGAGCTGCGACAGGGCAACCGTCAGATCGATCACCGCCCCCTCGTATCCCGGCGCAAAGACCGGCATCAGGACGGGCGCCAGGAGCACGAAGAGCGCCGTGATCGCGCCGAGGCCGAGGGTGACCAGGAAGATCAGGGTCGAGGCGAGGCGGAAGGCCTCGCGCTTGTTTCCACGCTCGAGCTGCTCGGTGAAGACAGGCACGAAAGCGGCCTGGATCGCCGCGTCTGCAAACAGGCTGCGGACCAGGTTGGGTACCTGGAAGGCGATCGTGAACGCCGACATCGGCCCCTTGACGCCGAAGTAGCTGGCGGCGACGATCTCCCGCACCAGCCCGGCGATCCGCGACAGGCTGGTGGCGAACGAGAAGAAGGCGGTCGAGCGGGCCAGGCGTCCGGCGCGCGCCTGCGAAGACTCACGGGCGACGGTCAGGGCCTCGGTGCCTGGTTCCTCGGCCGCGACCACGTTCACCGGCCCCGGGTCCAGCCCGCGCTCGCCGTAAAGGCGCTCGCGAACTCGGCGTTCGTCCTGACTGGGTTTGTCCAGCTCCCCGCCCTCCATCAGGCTGCGGGGCTCCCCTCAGGCGCCCAGGTCGTGCCAGCTATAGTGGCCCGTCGCCCGATGGCCAACATCGCCTCACAGCGAAAGCGCATCCACCGCTCCCACCGCGAGCGGCTCGAGAACCGCCGCCTGCAGAGCGCCGTGAAGACGCACTTCCGGCGCCTCGAGCGCGCGGTGGACTCAGGCGACGCTTCGGCGGTCACGGAGGAGCACCGCCAGCTCGTCTCGCGGATCGACAAGGCGGTCCAGAAGGGCGCCCTGCACTCGAACAACGGCGCCCGCAAGAAGACTCGCGCCGCCCGTCTACTGAGTCGCGCCGCCGGGTAGTCGGTCGCGACCGCCGCCGGCTCGCTGCGGCGCGCCGCGGGCTCAGTCCGCACCGGCGCCGACGCCGGCCGCTCGCCGCACCGCGAGCGTCAGCGCCACGTCGTCCGGGTACTCGGAGCCGCCACGGGTCCACCACTCGAGATCGGCGATCGCGCAGGAGGCGGCGCGAACGTCGGCGGGCGAAGCTCCCCGCAGGCGCCGCACCAGCATCTTCGCCGCGTAGGGGTGCATCCTGAGCCTTGCCTCCACCTCCTTCTGCGAGTTCCCCGCCTCCAGCTCCAGAAGGGCGCCATGAGCTTCGCGCAGCCGTCTCGCCGCTTGGTAGACGAGGGGCGTGACCGCTTCGCCCTGGGCGGCCAGGCGCTCCGTCGACCGGAGGGCGGTATCGGGGTCACGGGCAACGATCGCATCCGAGAGGGTCCAGGCAGCCTCCTCGGAGGTGTCAGCCACCATCGCCTCCAGGTCGCCAACCGTGACCTCTCCGTTCGGCGCCGCCCAGAGAGCCAGCCGCTCGAGCTCGTTGGCCAGCCGCAGCGTGCTCTCTCCCAGGCGTTCGACCAGAAGCCGCGCCGCCGCGGGGTCGAGTCGGTAACCGCGCTTGCTCGCCTCGGCGACGAGCCGGGCAGGAAGCTCGCGGGCCTTGGGCGTTTGGTAGCTGAGCACGTCGCCGCCGGCGGCCTTAACGGCGTCGGCGATGCCCTTGGGCAACCTCGTCTTCGGAGACAGCTCCCGGGCGACCAAGACGACCGTGAGGTCCGGCGGCAGTGTGCCGAGCGCGGTCACCACCGCCTCGGCCTGCTTGGCCGTCCACCGCTCGACACCGTCCGCCAGGAGGTAGCGCCGAGATGCCATCAGCGACATCGATGGGATCGCGGCAATCAGGGCGTCGGCGTCTGGTGCCTGCGGGCCGGCGGCGGGCGTGAAGCTCTCCAGCGCTCCGGGGCCGCCCTCGCGCTCGGCCCGCGCCCGCAGACGGGACAGCGCCGCATCGATCTTTCCTTCGTCGGTACCGGCGATCAGGTAGGCGGGCTTGATTGCGCTCGAGCCGTTTGCGCGCTCACTCGACATGGCCGTCGAGTGTATTCGCAGGCGCGGCCGCCTCTCGGTCGGCGACTGACTGGGGCAGCGCGGAGCCGCGCTCGGCGCTTAGAGCCTTAGAGACTGCCGGTCAGGATGCTGAGCCCGCCGAGGACCACCGCCACGGCGGCGAGCTGGAGGGCCAGCCGAGCATGGCGCCCAGTGATCACGAACAGCAGGGCGATCAGGGCTGCGACACCCGCCATCACGGCACTCGTCCAGCCGATGCCGAGCGTTACGGCTTTCTGAAAGGAGGAGCCGTTGAAGCACTCGCCGGACGCGAAGGGCGCCCTGGCGAGATCCTGGCAGGTGGGGGTGTCGCGGATGTCGCCCATCGCGACGATCATCACGGCACAGCCGAACGCCAGCACGGGCGCAAGCAATATCCCTGCCACACGCCAGCTCACACGGGTCCTTCCTTGGCCCAATGACGAGACTTCCAACGCTTTAACGATAGCGAAGACTCGTGGGGCCCTCGTACGTCCGGCCGTGGCACCCTTCATCCGTCCTCGGTCTCGACCTGCCAACCACGCGGTTCGACGTCGATCGTGACCACCCCTTTCTCGTCCGTGCGGAGGGTGGCGACCTGGTGCTCGGCGAGGGTGTCGAGGGTGGCAGCGCTGGGATGGCCGTAGGGGTTCTCCCCGCCCACGGAAATGACCGCGAGCCGTGGCACGCTGCGGTCGAGCAGCGGGTCGAGGCCGGCGTCGTCCGAGCCGTGATGCGCCACCTTGAGCACGTCGATCGGACCGGGGTCGATCGGCACCGCCTCGGCCTCGGCGTCAGCAGTGAGCAGCATGCCGAAGCGCCGCCAGCGAGCGAGGAGCACCAACGCGGCCCGGTTGAGGTCGTCGGGCGCACGCCCTTTCAGCATCGCCCGCGGTGGCCACAGCACCTCGATCCGCAGGCTCCCCGATTCGACCTCCGATCCCTCGGCGATCGGCATTGTCCGGACGCCGGCCGAGCGGGCCTCCCGCATCAAGTTCGGGGGCCGCTTTCCGTAGAGCAGCCGGTGGACCGGGAAGGAGCCGAGCAGCTCCCCGATCCCGCCGGCGTGGTCGGACTGGTCGTGGGTGACGACCGCTGCCGCGAGGCCCGAGACTTCCTGGCCCTCGAGTTGGCGCTGCAGGCCGGCGCCCGGTGGCCCGCCGTCGACGAGCACCGGCTCACCGTCGGCCGGGTCGAGGAGAATCGCATCGCCCTGGCCGACGTCCAACACGGTCACGCGCAGCCCAGGCGGGGGCTCGGCGGTCCCGCTCGACGAGGGCAGCCCGGGTAGGGCGAGCCCGCAGGCTCCCAGGCAGATCGCCAAGACGAGAGGCTTGAGACGGCCCGGGGGTCCTCCCAGCCCCGCCCGGCGGCGCGTCCAGCCGAGCAGGACCCAGAGGGCCAAGGCGAGCACGGCATACGCGGCCACGACTACTGCCGCGCCGGGAAGCGGCACGCTGGCTGTCGCCCATTGCGGCGCGGCGAGCCAGTGGGCGACCTGGGCGACATAGGCGGCGAGCAGGCCCGCGAGACCGGTCAGCGGCTGCACCGGAAGCCACGGCAGCTGGCCAACCAGCGCGGCCAGCATGCCCAGCCACATGAGCGGCGCCACAGCCGGCAGCGCGAGCAGGTTCGCGGGCAGGGAGGCCAGCGAGACCGCCCCGAAGCTGTATGCCATCAGCGGGGCCGTGGAGAGCGTGGCGGCGATCGTCACCCCTGCGCCCTCGGCGAGGCCCCGCCGCCAGTCGACGAGGTCCCCCCGGTGGCCGCTCCGCCCAAGCGGTCCGAGGAGGCGGTCACGAATCGGCCCCGCCCAGAGCAGAATCCCGATCACGGCGGCAAAGCTGAGCTGCCAGCCGGGGTCGCCGCTCGCGCGCGGATTGATCGCCAGCGTGACGAAGGCCGCCAGCAGGATCGCGTACCAGCGCGAACGCGGCCGTCCAGCGAGCATTGCCACGATGCCCGCCGCGCCCATCACACCAGCACGCTGAATCGAGGGGCCGGCACCGGTGACCGGGACGTAGACCGCGATCAACACCAGAACGCAGAACAGACGGGCGCGGACCGGGACCCCGAGGAGCGCCAGCAGCGGCATCGCCAGCAGGGCGAGCAGGATCACGTTCTGCCCGGACACGGCGAGTAGGTGGGCGAGCCCAGAGCGCTTGAAATCGTCGACCGTCGCCGCATCGATGCGGTCGTCTTCGCCCAGCACGAAGCCTCGCAGGAGCGCCGCCTCGGCCTCCGGGGTGCCGCTTTCGAGGGCGACCTCGGCCCGGTCGCGGATGCGATCTATCAGCGCCACCGGCCCGCCGCGGCGCCGGCCGGTGAGCCGCAGCTGGTCGGCGACCAGCACCTGGCCGATGCCGTAGCGCCCCAGGTAGCCGGCTTCCCATGGCTGAGGATCTCGAAGCGTGCCGGTGGCCCTCACCTGGTGGCCAATCGGTAGGTCTCCAAGCAGCTCGGAGGACTCCACCGCGAGCCGGCCGTCGGCGGTCTGGATCCGGACCCTTACCTGACCAGGTGATCGGCGCGGCACCGCGGTCACGAACCCTCGCGCCGTCGTGGGCTGCCCGATCGGCCCCCGGAAGGCGCCGTGGTCGATGGCCGCCAGGCGAAGGGTGCCCACTGCCAGCCCGGCGGTCGCGGCGGCCAGGGCGAGCAGCGCGAGCCAGGCGCCGCCCGCCACACCGCGGTCGCCCGGGCGGACAGCCATGAGACCGGCGCCCGCGGACAACGCCAGCACAAGCATCGGCCTGGCGATGCCCGCGCTTCCCAGCCGGGCCGGCGACAGGGCCAGCCCGCCGGTCGCGCCACCGAGCACGGCGAAACGCCAGGCGATCCCGCCGGCATTCACGATAGATCCCGTGTGCAGATCCCGGCTATGGCTGGAGGCGAGACCGGAGGGCGTCCATGGTCGCCGGGCCGATGCCGTCGATCTGGTCGAGCTGGTCGACTGACGACGTGCCGCCGTTTTGATCACGAAACTCGATGATCTTCTGGGCGGTTACCGGCCCGATGCCCTCGATCGTGTCGAGCTCCTCAATCGTGGCGGTGCCGAGGCTGATGGGTGCATCGATCGCCCCGACGCCGCCCGAGCCCGCGACGCCACCGCCAGGGCCTGCGGCCCTGGCGGGCATGACGATTTGCTGCCCGTCGGTGAGCCGCGCCGCGAGGTTGAGCCCCTCGATCTCGGCTCCCGGCGTGGGTCCGCCGGCGCGCTGCACGGCATCGTTCACACGGGACCCCGCCGGCAGCCTGTAGACATCTGGCTTGGACACGGCTCCCGTCACATGGACGACCACGTCCTCTCCGCCTTGGGCGTCGACGCCGAACGAGCTGCCGGGAGAGCCGGAGGAGTCGGATGCCGACGAGAGGCTCACCCCACCGGCCGCGGAGCCCGACTGATCGGCAGAGCGGATCCAGCGCGCTCCAACCAGCAGCAGGGCGACGGCGACCGCGCCGTAGACGAGAAGCTGGGAGCGGCTCAGCGAGCCCATCGCGCGAATGGTCGGCCCGCGCCGGCCACGCGTGGGTCACGCACAGTCAGCGAGGGCGGGCGAGATCGTGCCGATTGGGCAACCTTCGCCGCCCCGCGAGGCCGTCCAGACGCGATGGCCGAGTTGCGATTCAGGATGAATCGGAACTCGGCCCGGGCGTTCTAACCGAGCGATCCGCTGTGGTGCTCGTGGGCCGGTGTTAGAGAATTCGAAAGTCCGTCAGATCCTCCGGGCCTTCGTCGCTGACCTCCACCCGCTCGACGACAGCCCCGCGCGGTCCCTGGCCGCACCAGCGAACCATCGAGTCGACCGCCTCGGCGTCGCCCTCGAACACGGCCTGCACGGTGCCGTCGGGCGCGTTGCGCACCCAGCCTCCGACGCCGCGCGACTGCGCCATCCGCCGGGCCGTGTCTCGAAAGAACACGCCCTGGACCCGCCCATGGACCACTACCCGCTTACGTATCACCAGGCGCTGAAGCTAACGAACTGGTCGCCCGGGCTAGCGACGAAGTCGCGGCAGATACGGAGATGCCTGCCGGGTCAGGTACGGGCCCTCACCCCGCCGAAAACGTCGGCCGAAGGCCGAGGCTTCCGGCGGAGTAATTCTGGTAGGCGAAGCCGAGGCTTCCGCCGGAGTTACTCCTCGTCGTAATCGTCGTAGTTGGCGGCCTGGGCGGCGAGGCGGCGGCTGTAGAGCTCGTCTGCTGAGACGGCGGGCGACTGCACCGAGACGAGTGCCAAGGTCTCGGCGCCGTCGTTGGCGACGGCATGATCGGTCGCGGGCGGGATCAGGACCAGGTCGCCGACGTCGAGGCGCTGGGTGTCACCGGTGGCCGACATCGTGCCGCTTCCGTGGACGACGACGTAGACCTGCTCGGCCTCCTCGTGCGAGCGGAGCTCGTCCGAGGCGCCCGCTGGGACCTCCAGCCAGTTGACCGACATGTTCCGCGCTCCGAGCTCACCCGCATCCATGAGGATGTGGGGCCGAAGCCGGTGCCATTCGGTGACGGCCGCGTCCGAGAACCGCCTGACAAGCATGCGCCGCCTTTCTAGCAGACCGGGGGCAGATACGCGCTTCGCGGGCATCATAGGCACGAAATGGGCCTACTTGGCCGAGATTGCGCCAGTGGTTGCGCCAGTCAGGCCATCAACCGCGCCCGCTAGGTACTGGGTACACCTACCCTCAAATATCTGGAAGGGGCAAGTTCGATTCCGAGTGCCGCAGGGTCGCGGGGGGCAGCGATAGACCCGGCGGGGTCAGAAAGACTGGCCTCAATCACCCACTCTGGAACGAAGTAACTAGGGCGCCCGGTTGAAGCGCGCCACGGCGTCGCCGTAGAAGGAGGCGGCGTAGACGCTCTTGCCGTCGACACTGACCGCCACCGACCGCGCACCCTCGAGCCCACGGACGTCTGCGCAGGGCTCCGCCCCATCGGGCTCGCTCACGCAGCCGGCGGAGCCGGCGGGCTGGGCGATCGCCCCGCTGGTGGTGTTGCGGTTGAGGCGCGCCACGGCGCCGAAGAGGTCGGAGTCGCCACCGACGTAGACGCTCTTCCCGTCCGGGCTCACCACCACCCCGGTTGCGCCTACGAACGCGTGGCCGTCGGCGCACGGCCCTTCCCCCGTCTCGCTGACGCAGCCGGCGGTCCCGGCGGGCTGGGTGATCGCCCCGCTGGTGGTGTTGCGGTTGAAACGGGCCACGGCTCTGCTGAAGGACGAGGCGACGTAGACGCTCTTGCCGTCCGGGCTGACCACCACCCCGCTCGCGCCGAAAAGCCCGTGGCCATCGGCGCACGGCTCCGCCCCAAACCCCGGTTCGCCGATGCATCCGGCGGTCCCGGCGGGCTGGGTTAGCGCCCCGCTGGTCGTGTTGCGGACAAGACGCGCCACGCCGTCGCTTTGGTACGAGGCGACGTAGACGCTCTTGCCGTCCGGGCTCACCGCCACCGAGCTCGAGTAGTCGAGCCCACGGCCGTCGGCGCAGGGCCCCGCCCCCGTCTCGCTGATGCAGCCGGCCGTCCCGGCGGGCTGGGCGATCGCCCCGCTGGTCGTGTTGCGCCAAAAGCGCGCCACGGCATCGCTGTCGTTCGAGGCGACGTAGACGCTCTTTCCGTCCGGGCTTACCGTCACTGCGTTTGCGCCGTCGACCCCATGGCCGTCGGCGCAGGGCCCCGCCCCCGTGTTGCTGATGCACCCGGCTGCCCCGGCGGGCTGCGTGATCGCCCCGGTGGTCGTGTTGCGGACAAGGCGCACCACGGCGTCACCGAGGCTGGAGGCGACATAGACGCTCTTGCCGTCCGGGCTCACGGCCACGTCCGTCGGCCCGTAAAGACCGTGGCCGTCGGCACAGGTCCCCGCCCCCGTGTTGCTGATGCAGCCGGTGGCTCCCGCAGGCTGGCTGATCGCCCCGGTGGTCGGATTGCGGACAAGTCGCGCCACGGCGTTGGCAGGGTTGCCCGAGGCGACGTAGACGCTCTTCCCGTCCGGGCTCACCGCCACCCCGTTCGCGCTGTTAAGTCCGTGGCCGTCGGCGCAGGGCCCCGCCCCCGTCTCGCTGATGCAGCCGGCCGTCCCGGCGGGCTGAGTGAGGTCGCCGGTCACGGCGAGCGCGGTCGCCGTGATGAGCAACAGGATCAAGGCGGCCAGAATCAGAGAGATCAGTTGTCGGCGCGCGACACGCCTCACCGATGAAAGCAGACCTCCCTGGATCGGTTTCACCCGCCGAGTGTATGCCCAATCGGGGCGCTGGAAGCGGGTTTCCGTGAGAACGGAGCGTGTCAGTGCCACTGATGTGCCAGCGATGTGCCAGTGAGCGCCCGGCCCCATCGGTTCCCAGCGTTCCCCAGCGGCGTACTCACGCACGTGCGGATGATTCCGTGCCTGCCGCCGTGATCTAGCAGACCAGCGGCGGGCGCGTGTTACCGCTCATCGGATCACGAGGTTGACGAGCTTGCCCGGGACAACGACCTCCTTGACGATCTCCTTGCCGTCGAGGTGGCGCTTCACGGCATCCGTTTTGAGCGCCAGCCGCACAAGCTCCTCCTTGGGGGCGTCTACGGCGGCCTCGACTCGGGCGCGGAGCTTGCCGTTCACCTGGACCACCAGCGTGAACGTGTCGCTCTCCAGGAGGCTGGGATCAGCCTTCGGCCAGGGATCCTCCCAAACCCGCCGACCCTCGACCGCCTCGTAGACATCCGCACCGAGATGGGGCGCGAACGGGAACAGCAACGAGCCGGCCGTGGCGGTCGCGAACCGCAGCGCGGCCTCGCCGGAGGGATCTCCATAGAGCCCGCCTTTGAGGCGGTAGGCCTCGTTGACGAGCTCCATGATGGCGGCGATCGCAGTGTTGAACTGAAAGCCCCGCTCGATGTCCCGAGACGCCTTGTCGATCGCCCAGTGGGATTTCTGAAGCAGCGCGCGGGCCTCTTCGGACTCGTGGCTCCTCGCTTCTCGCTTCTCGCTCGACGTGGGTTCGGTTCGCTCGACGACCTCCTCCTTCAGCCGCCAAAGCCGCGCCAGGAAGCGGTGGACACCCTCGGCCCCCTTGTCGGTCCAGTCGGCGTCCTGGTCCGGGGGGCCGATGAAGAGCGCGTAGCTGCGAGCGGTGTCGGCGCCATACCGCTCGACGTACTCAGCGGGATCGACCACGTTCCCCTTCGAGCTCGACATCTTCGCCCCGTCGCGGGTGATCATCCCGATCGTGAACAGGGCCTTGAAGGGCTCCTGCACGTCCAACAGGCTCATGTCGGCGAGCGCCTTGGTGAAGAAGCGCGCATACATCAGATGCAGGATCGCGTGCTCGACCCCGCCGATGTACTGATCGACAGGCATCCAGCTGCGCACCACTTCGCGATCCCAGGCGGCCTCGTCGTTGCGGGCGTCGCAGTAGCGCAGGAAGTACCAGGAGGAATCGACGAAGGTGTCCATGGTGTCTGTCTCCCGGCGCGCGGGTCCGCCGCATCTCGGGCACTCGGTGGCGACCCAATCCTCGGCGCTGGCGAGCGGGCTCTTGCCCTTCGGGGCGTAGTCCTCGACGTCGGGGAGCGGCACTGGGAGCTGGTCCTCCGGGACGGGGACGATCCCGCAGCCATCGCAGTACACCACAGGGATCGGGCAGCCCCAGTAGCGCTGGCGGGAGAGCAGCCAATCGCGAAGGCGGTAGTTGACAGCGGACCTGCCCATGCCCCGCTCGGCGAGCCAGGCGGTGATCCTGCGCTGGGCCTCGGGCGCGGACATCCCCGTGAAATCGCCGGAGTCGACAAGGCGCTCGTCGTCCGAATGGCCGATGAAAACGGCGTCCCGGGAAATCTCCCCGCCGGTGGGCTCGACGACCCGCCGGATCTCGAGGCCGAAGGCGCGAGCGAAGTCGTGGTCACGCTGGTCGTGTGCGGGCACCGCCATGATCGCGCCGGTGCCGTACTCCATCAGGACGTAGTCGGCGACGAACATCGGGATCTGCTCGCCGTTGACGGGATTCGTGACCGTGCGGCCGAGCGGTACCCCGGTCTTCGGTCGCTCCTCGGCGCTGCGGTCCTCGGCGGACTCGGCGATCGCCTGGTTGACGTACTCGTGCACGCGTTCCTCGTCTGGCGTCCCGGATGCCAGGCGGAAGACGTCGGGGTGCTCCGGGGCGAGGACGAAGAAGGTGGCGCCGAACAACGTGTCCGGGCGGGTGGTGAACACCGGGTAGTCGATCCCCAGCTCCTCGCAGCGGAAGGTCACCTCGGCGCCCTCCGATCGCCCGATCCAGTTGCGCTGCATCGTCTTCACGTGCTCGGGCCAGTCGATTGCCTCGAGGTCGTCGAGCAGGCGGTCGGCATAGTCGGTGATCCGGAAGAACCACTGCTCGAGCTGGCGCACTTCGACCGGGGTGCCGCAACGCTCGCAGCGGCCGTCGATGACCTGCTCGTTGGCGAGCACGGTCGCGTCCTTGGGGCACCACTTCACCGCCGCCTCCTTGCGGTAGGCGAGCCCTCGCTCCAACAGCTTCAGGAAGATCCACTGCGTCCAGCGGTAGTAGGACGGGTCGCTGGTCGACACCTCGCGCGTCCAATCGATCGAGATGCCCCAGCGGCGAAACCAGTGCCGATAGGAGGCGATCGACTTGTTGGTCGCATCGCGCGGGTGGACGCCGGTCTTGATCGCGTTGTTCTCCGCCGGCAGCCCGAAGGCGTCGTAGCCCATCGGCTGCATGACCCGATAGCCATTGCGGCGCTTGTAGTGCGCGATCGCGTCGCCGACCGAGTAGACCTTCAGATGGCCAACGTGCGGCTCTCCCGAGGGATACGGGAGCATCACGAGCACGTAGCTCTTCGGCTTCGTCTCGTCGAATGCCGGCTGCCCGGGGTTGGGCACCTCCCAGGTGCCCTCCTCCTCCCACACCGTCTGCCAGCGGCGCTCGATCTCCTGCGGCTCGTAACGCTCCATCGCCGCTGAGTTTACGAGTCACCGGCGGGCGTATATTGAGGCGGAAGCAACCGCGAGGAGGACAAATGGCGCGCTTGATCAGGCTCGATCGCACCGGACACACCACGCTCGCCGAGTGGACCGACGGGGACCCGGCCGCGCGGGAAGCCGCCGTCCAGGCCTTCCGGCACGAGCTCGACGACGGCATGCTGGCCAGCGTCCCTCGCGCGGACGGCAGCGCCGAGGTCGTCAGGGAGCTGCCGCTCGACGCGGAGCTGGTGGTGCTGCGGCGCCCGATCGCGGGCGGCTAGTGACACGTCACGCAGCTTCGCCGGAAATGACGGCGGAGGCGATGGACGGCCGCCTCGCGGAGGCGGCCGCCCTCTGGTGGCGGGAGGAGACGGACCAGGCCACGCTGCGCCGCGACGGGCGGCGGTGGACGGCATGGACGGCGTGGGTGGTGATCGCTTTCACGACCCCCGGGATCGTGTTGCTCCTGCTGTCCCCGCTCACGCTCCCGGTCGCGCTCGGCTGCTTCACGCACGCGTGGGTCGTCCCCTGGCTTCAGGCGCGCCGGGGAGCGCGCTCGGTTGTCCCGCTTGGCAGCGAGCGAAGCGCGAGCCGGGTTGGGGGCACCCAATCGCAGGCGGACGGCGTGGCGCTCGGGCTGCTCGCCGACCTGGTCGGTCACGCGGAGCGCGAGCTCTTGGCGCGATCCGGGCTGGCCCTGGAGCGGGGCGAGCTGGGCACATGGTTGGTCGGAGAGCGGGGGGCGCTGATGGTCAGGCCCGGCGGCCGTCGGGTGGACTGCTGGTGCGTTCGCGTGACCGATCAGGATGGGTTGCCGGGCGGCGACCGCGTCGCCCACCTTCTGCTGGCGCTCCGCGAGGATGAGCGCGGCTTCGCGAAGGTGGCGAACCTCGGCTTTTCCGGTGCGGCGTGGCGCGTTCGGCGCGGGATGCCCGAGCGCTCGCGTCCGGCACTCGACGCGGCACGGACTGCGTCCCGCGGCCGCGGCTGACGACCGCCGCAGGCGCGGCGCGCTCGATCGGCTTACGACGGAAGGGCTTCGACGAAGTCGACGAACTTGCGAGTGTCGCGGAGGGGTGCCCCGTGGCCGAAGAGGACGAGCTTCGGCTCCAGGGGGCGAAGCTTCTTCACCGAGCGACGGTTCTCGGCGGGATTGGGGGTCAGGTAGGGCTTGGGCTCGCGCAGGCCGGGGATCAGGGTCAGTTGGTCCATGTTGGTCAGCACGTCGCCGAGCACCAAGACGCCGTCGGACTCGCGCCAGAAGACGACGTGGCCGGCGGAGTGACCGGGGGTGTCGAGGACCTTGAATCCGGCCACCTCGTCGCCCTCCTGGAGCTTGCGGTCGACGGGATGCCCCGGGCCCGTGAAGATCCGGATGAAGAAGCTGGCCACCGGGTGGCTGGGCTGGCGCTGGCGGATCAGGTCGGGGTCCTCGGCGACGTCGGCGTCGCGCTCAGGGACCCAGAAGGGGATGCCGAGCGCCTCGCAGACCGCGTGGCTCGAGCCTTGATGGTCGGGGTGGGCGTGGGTGAGGGCGTGGGCGCTCACCTCGTGACCGCGGAGCTGACGGAGGATTCCCCTGCGCGATTGGCGGGTGCCCGCGTCGATCAGGACGTCCTGGAGCAGATAGGCGTTGACGGTGTTTGGCACCGGCGTCGTGTTGAGGTGCCAGACGCCGTCGGCTAGCTGCTTCACGCGGCGCAGCGTATCCGAGCGCTCGCGGCCGTCGTGACAGGATGGGCCGCCAGTCCATTCAGTCGCAAAGGAGGTTCCCATGAAGCCAGGAGCAAGGTTCGCCAGGCGGAGGTCCCGACGGCTTCCGAGCAGACGGCTTAGCGAGGTCCAGGTCGAGACGGTGTCGGCCGGCGCCGCCAGCGCCGGAGCGGGAGCGCTGGGGGCGGGCGCGATCGGCGCGTTCGCCGTGGGGGCGATGGCCGTGGGCGCCGGAGCGGTCGGGGCGCTGGCGATCGGGCGGCTGGCGATCGGGCGGCTGGCGCTGGGGCGCGGGGCGATCAAGCGGCTCCAGATCGAGGCGCTAGAGGTGGGGCGGCTGCGGGTGCGAGAGCTCGAGGTGGCGGAGCGGACCGACGCTGCGGGTGACGCCGACGCGAGCTAGCCGGCAATCGGGAGCTGGGCGTGCGCGGGGACCAGGCGCACACAGGGCTTGCCGCGGCGGGTGACGACGAACTCCTCGCCCGCCACGGTGCGCTCCATGTACCAGCCGAAGTGGTTGCGGAACTCGTGGGCGCCAACAGTATGTGACGTGGGCGCGGAGTGAGTGGAGCTGACGGGACTCGAACCCGTGGCCTTCGGAGTGCCACTCCGACGCTCTCCCAGCTGAGCTACAGCCCCAGGCAAGCGATGATCCGCCGCCCATATTAGCGCTGCCCTCTGGCCGTTTTTAGGCGGAACCAGTCGGAGATGAACCTGGTGGTGGCCGGCGACCAGCTCGATCGGAAGAACGTAACACTCGTCCAAATCGGCGCAATACGCCGCGATCGCATCGACTTCGTCAGATGCGTAGGTGGAGCGCACATATCCACGAGCACTCAGGTAGCTCCCGCCCAGGTGAACACGAATGACGTCTCCTTTGCAGGTTGCCCACGTGCATTGGACCCTGACCAGGTGATGCCCAAGGTCGAAGACAAGGTCGTAGCGGCCGTGCTCGGACATGGGCTTGAGCACACGAACGCCCAGTTCAATCGCCGCCGCGGCGATCTTCGCCTCGGCTATCGCTCCCTTGTGGTTCCCGCTGACTCTTTCCACGAACACATGTTCGTGCATCTGGCGCCGCGCGGGGCGCGGAGTTCGTGCCGAAAGCGCTACGGGATCGAGTCGAGAGAGGGGGCCCGGTTCGCGTTCTCCACGATCAGGTCCACGAACCGCGGCCACAGCTCACGCGGGAGGTCGTGCCCCATCCCCTCGATCAACTCCAGCTCGGCGCCCGGAATCGCCGCGGCTGTGGCCCTCCCCCCCGAGACATCGATCAGCGGGTCATCCGTCCCGTGGATCACCACAGCGGGCACGTCCAACTGCCGCAGCGCCTCGGTCCGGTCCCCCGAGGCCAGAATCGCCACCAGCTGCCGCGCCGTGCCCTCCGGGTGATACCCGCGATCGAAGCTCGCCCGCGCCCGCTCCCTGAGCTTCTCCTCGTCGGCGTCGAAGCCCGGCGAACCGATCGTCCGGAACACCTGCACCGCAGACTCCGCGAACCCGTCCCGATCCGCCGGCCGCCTGGTCAGCAGCACCGGCAGGGCCTCCGGATGCGGCTGCCCAACCGCCCGCTCTCCCGTGCTCGACATGATCGAGACCAGCGACAGCACGCGCTCCGGGTGCCGGATGGCCAGCGTCTGGGCGATCATCCCGCCCTGCGAGACGCCCACCAGGTGCGCCGCCTCCACGCCCAGATGGTCCAGCAGACCAGCGCAGTCGTCCGCCATCTCGTCCAGCGTGTAGCTGGCCGAGCTCGTGTCGCCCATCGTCACCGCCATCAGGTCCGGCCGCGCCCCGCCCTCGATCTTCGTCGACTTCCCCACGTCCCGGTTGTCGAACCGCACCACGCGGAACCCCCGCCCCGCCAGCAGCTCGCAGAACTCCACGTCCCAGCCCAGCATCTGCACCCCGAGGCCCATGATCAAAAGCACCGTCGGGTCGGCGGGATCCCCGAACGCCTCGTAGGCGAGCTCGATCCCGTTCGCCGGGGCGATCAGCTCCATCGGCCAACCCTAGCGGCGCCGGTTCACGGCACCGGCTTCGTCGGGGCCCGACTACTCGCCGACGTCCAGGACGACCCGGTCCGAGCCCGTGTCCCGGACCTTGAACGCGAATGGGGCCCGTTCCTCGAGCTCGTGCAGCAGCTCGACCGGCTGCTTGAACCTCATCGCCAGCGTCGCCCGTCCCCGCGTGAAGCGCGTCACCGAGATCTCCGACGTCGCGCCGATCCCGCTCGCGGCGTCCTCGAACCCGACCAGCTGCGAGAAGTCGCTCAACGGCCCCACCTCTACCTCGACCAGTCCCTCGAACAGCTCGCCCGGCTCCCGCCGCGCGTGACCGTTGCCGGCCGGCAAGCCCGACTGGTCAGCCCCCTCCTCCTCTTCCACGTCCGCGGCGACGCGCTCGATCGCCTCTTGAAGCGACTCGATCAGCGCCTCGCGCGCCTCGCCCGGATCACCGCCTAGCTCGCCGACGCGCCCCATCACGTCGGCGGCCTCGCGCAGGGCGCGCAACCGCATCCTCGTCGCCTGGCCGCGCGCCTGGCGCCGTATCGCCTCCAGGTCATCCGCCAGCGCCGTCAGCGCCCTGAGGCTCTCGTCGCGACGTGCGCGTGCTTGCGCCAACTCCAGCCGCAGCTCGCGCAGCTCCCGCTCGCGCTCCACAATCCGGTCCGCAAGCCTGGCGGACACCCAGTCCAGCTCCCGGATCCGTACCGCGCCCCGTTCGACGTCCGCCCGGCGAGCCTCGAGCTGCGCATCGCGGTCGGCGATCGCATCGTCCACGTCGCGCGGACGGTAGCCAAACAGGGATCTCCTCAAACGAGCCTCAGTGCCCATCGTGCTCCGGCGTCGAGCGCCCTCGATACGTCAACGCTAGGGGGCCAGCCGGACGACACCCGACCGCTCAGCTCGAAGCGGCGGTGCGACCGCCGGCACCCGTCTGGGCGCCCAGCTCCAACCGCGCTGCCTCTCCCCAGAGCACCTCCAAGCGGTAGCGCTCCCGCAGCTCCGGCACGAACACGTGGAGCACGCAATCGAGGTAGTCCATCAGCACCCAGCGCGCTACTCGCTCGCCTTCCACCGTGACTGGCAGCAGGCCCTCGTCCTGCTTCAGCCGCTGGTGGACCTCCTCGTGGATCGCCTTTGCGAGGCGCTCGTTCCGCGCCGTGCAGATCACCAGGAAGTCCGTGTAGCCCACCAGGCTCCGCATGTCGAGCACCACCACATCCTCGGCCTGCTTGGCGTCGGCGACCTCCGCGATGCGCCGCGCCAGCGCCTCGGAGTCCAGCCCATCGCGGCCGGTGCCGGATTCCGTGGTCACGCGCGGTACAAGCCCCGCTCGGCGATCAGGCCCACGACAGCGTCGGGGACGAGGTGGCGGATCGGCCGCCCCTCGGCCACCCGGCGGCGGATGCCGGTCGAAGAGACGCCGATCTCCGGCATCCTCACGATCTCCGCCCGTCCGGCGCCCCCGAGCCGCTCGACCGCGGCCTCGGCCTCGTCCAGGACGGTTCCCGGCCGCGCGGCGATCCCCAGCCGAGCCAGCTCCAGAATGCGCGGCGGGTCGCGCCAGCCCTCCAAGCCCGCCGCCACGTCGGCCCCCATCAGGAAGACGAGCTCAGCCCCGGGCCGGGCGTCACTCAACATCTCCAGCGTGCGGAACGCATACGAGGGCCCCTCGCGGCTCGTCTCGACGTCCGAGGCCTCCAGAGTCGGGTCGGTTGCCGCCGCCAGCCCTGCCATCTGGAGACGCAGGTCGCGTCCCGGCTCGGGATCGATCCGCTTGTGCGGCGCCTCGCCGACCGGTACCAGCAGCACCTCTTCCAATCCGAGCTGGAAGGTCGCCTCCTGGCCGAGCACCAGGTGCCCGATGTGCGGCGGGTTGAACGCGCCCCCGAGAACGCCGATCGCGGCGACCGCTCAGTCCCCTTGGGCCTGGTGGCTCAAGTCCGAACCTGGCCGTCGCCGTGGACGACGTACTTGATGGTGGTCAACTCGCGCAGGCCAATAGGGCCGCGGGCGTGAAGCTTCTGGGTCGAGTTCCCGATCTCGGCTCCCATTCCGAACTCGAAGCCGTCGGTGAACCGGGTCGATGCGTTGACGTAGACCACCGCCGCGTCCACCGCGTCGGTGAATCCCTGAGCGGCCACGTCGGACGAGGTCAGGATCGCCTCCGAGTGGCCGGTGCCGTGCCGGTTGGTGTGCGCAATTGCCTCCTGAAGCGAATCGACCACGCCAACGGCCATCTTCATGGCCAGGTACTCGGTGTCCCAGTCGGCGTCGGTGGCCACCCCGACCGGCGTCTCACCCGCCGCGGCGCGCGCCCGCTCGTCGCCCACCAGCTCGACCCCCGCATCGTGCAGGTCCGCCAGTACCCCGGGCAGGAAGCGCGCGGCGACCTCGGCATTGACCAAGAGTGTCTCGGCCGAGTTGCAGACCCCGGGGCGCTGGACCTTGGAGTTGTAGGCAACCGCGCGCGCCATCTCCAGGTCGGCGTCGTCGTGCACGTAGACGTGGCAGTTCCCGGCCGCCGCGTACATCACCGGCACCGTGGCGACCGACTTCAGCGCCTCCTTCAAACCCTCGCCGCCCCGGGGAATGATCAGGTCCACCAGGCCCTCGGCCGTCGCCAGCTCGGTGAGCTCGGCTCGGTCTGCGCCGTCCAGCAGCTCAACCGACCCCTCGGGAAGGCCGGTTTCGGCCACGGCCTCGCGAACGACTGCCGCCAGCGCCCCGTTGGACCGGGCGGCGTAGCTCGATCCCCGAAGCACGATGGCGTTGCCGCTCTTCACGGTCAGCGCGGCGCAATCCACGGTCACGTTCGGCCGAGCCTCGTAGACGACCGCGACCACCCCCAGCGGCACCCGCACCTTCTCCATGTGAAGGCCGCTCGCGAGGCGGCGCTCCTCGATCAGCTCGCCGATCGGGTCCGGCAGCGCCGCGATCGCGCGCACTCCCTCGGCCATCGCGCCCACCCGCTGCTCGTCGAGCGTCAGTCGATCCCGGAGCGCGTCCGTGAGACCGGCGGCACGCTCGTCGGCGAGGTCCGCTGCATTCGCCTCCAGGATCTCCCCGCAGCGCTCGCCGAGCAGCTCGGCGAGCCGCGCCAGGGCCGCCCCCTTGGCCTCGGTCGAGGCGGTCGCCAGCTCGCGCGAGGCTTGCTTGGCCGAGGCGCAGAGTTCGGCGACGGTTCGGGTCGCTGTGGCCATGCGGACAGGGTAGCTTGCGGGTGGTCACAATCCGGGCGCGCGCAGCCGCGGCGGGCACGTGCCTCATCCGGGGGACGGCCACGTCGAGTGGGCGATTGGGGACACATACGGTCCCCAACTGCACACTCGACCGCTCCGGGCAAACGCCACCCGCTCGCCTGCTAAGTCAATACGAAGTAATCGCGGTGAACCGCCTCCTCGGAACCGCTCGGAATCAGCTCCCGCACCTGGGCCGATTTCAGCCCCTTGATCCTGCCCAGTTCCGCGGCGGAGTAGTTGGCGATGCCCTTGCCGATCGCCTCCGCGTCAGCAGACGACCTCGACCGCGTCGCCCGCGGCGAACTCCCCCTCGACCTCGGTGATCCCGACCGGGAGCAGGCTCGAGCCGCGCTCCCGCAGCACCCGGGCCGCGCCCTCGTCGACCACGATTTGGCCCTGGCTCGGCTTCGCGTAACGGAGCCAGAGCTTGAAGCTGGGGGTGCGCTCCGGGTGCGCCGCGAACCGCGTGCCGGCCGGCTCGCCCCGGGCCGCAGCCGTGAAGCTCCCCGGCTCCGTCCCGTCGCAGACCACCACCGGGATTCCGGCCGCGCTCGCCATCTCCGCTGCCGCTACCTTGCTGCGCATGCCGCCCGAGCCGAAAGCCGAGGTTCGCTCGCCGATCCGGTAGTCGCGCAGCTCCGAGAAGTCATTCACCTCCTCGATCAGCTTCGCCTCGGCGTCTGCGCGCGGGTCGGCCGTATGGAGTCCGGGCGTGTCGGTGAGCAAGACCAGCAGGCGCGCATCGAGCAGGATCGAAACCTGCGCGGAGAGGAAGTCGTTGTCACCGAAGGTGATCTCGTCGGTGGCCGTGGTGTCGTTCTCGTTCACCACCGGCACCACCCGCCAGTCGAGCAGCCGACGGAGGGTTTGGCGGGCATTCAAGTAGTGCATCCGCGCCGACATGTCGAACGAGGTCAGCAGCACCTGGGCCGCATGGACCTGCTGGGCGCCGAGTCGCTCCTCGTAGGCGCGAAACAGCGACCCCTGGCCGACCGCCGACGCAGCCTGCATCTCGTCGATGGCGCTCGGGCGCTGATCCAGCTCCAGCAGGCGCATCCCCCGCGCGATCGCCCCCGAGGTGACGAGCACCACGTTCTCGCCGCCCCTGTGCAGCTCGGCAACCTGGGAGCAGACGCTGTCGAGCACCGTGGAGCGCAGCGCGCCGTCGTCGCCGGCGACGATCGAGGACCCGAGCTTGGCGACCACCGTCATCGCGTCCTTCTTAGCATGCGGGCCGACGTCTGATCCGGAAGAAGCTCGAAGGCCTGCTCGCCGATCCGCACCTCGTCACCGGCCTCGAACCCCGCCGCGCGAAGAGCGGCGAGCACGCCGATCTCGCCGAAGCGCTGCTCGAGATAGCCGAGCGCCTCCGGGTTCTCGAGATCGTGGCGCGCGACGAGCAGCTCTATCCCGCGACCCCGCACCTCGAACACCCCGTCGTCGACTCGCTCCACGTCGAAGCCCTGATCGCCCTCCGGCCGGTAGACGATGTGCTCCGCCTCGAACTCCGGCCCGGCATCCGGGGCCGCGAGGACAACCTTCTCCTCCCCCTCGGGCACCGCCGCGAGAATCGTTCGCCGAAGCTCGTCGATCCCGGCGCCGTCCACCGAAGAGACGGCGAGCACGTCGAGGGCCATGCCGCCAAGCCGATCGCTCCACTCGGCGACCAGCTCATCCGCTCGCTCGCCAGGCACCAGATCCCGCTTCGAGAGCACGATCAGCTCGGGCAGCAGCTCCAGCCCGGCGTCGTACTCGCGCAGCTCCACCCGCACCGCCTCGTGCGCCGCGGCGGGGTCTTCGCCCGCGATGTCGATCAGGTGGAGCAGCACGCCGCAGCGCTCCACGTGGGCGAGGAACTCGTGGCCCAGCCCGGCGCCCTGCGCCGCGCCCTCGATCAGGCCGGGGATGTCGGCCAGGACGAGCTGGCGCTCGTCGGACTCGAGCGTGCCGAGCGCCGGCTCGACGGTCGTGAACGGGTACTCGGCAACCTTCGGGGCCGCACGCGTCAGCCGCCGCAGAAGCGAGGACTTCCCGGCGTTCGGCTGACCCACCAGGCCGATGTCCGCGAGCAGCTTGAGGCGCAGCTCGATCCAACCGGATTCGCCTTCCAGCCCCTGCTCGGCGAATCTCGGCGCCTGGCGGGTGGAGTTGGCGAAGCGCTTGTTGCCGTGCCCTCCCAGGCCCCCGGAAGCCACCACCGCGCGCTGGCCTGGCTCAACCAGGTCGTAGCGACGGCGCTCCAGGCCATGGACCTGGGTCCCGGGTGGCACCGGAACCAGCCGTTCCTCCCCCCGTGCCCCGTGTTGCTGCTTGCCCCGCCCGTGACCGCCACGCCCGGCACGGAGGTGCCGCGCGCGGTGAAGCGAGGCAAGGTCGCGCTTGGAGGGATCGCAGACCAGCACCACGTCTCCTCCGCGTCCCCCGTCGCCTCCATCGGGGCCCCCGCGCGGCACGTGCGCCTCACGGCGAAAGCTCACGCAACCATCGCCGCCGCGCCCTCCTTCGACATGGATCTTCACCCGGTCGTACAACATCCGACCGAGGGTAACCTCGCCCGGGCAAGGGACGCAGTCCCGGTAACTGCGTGTGGACCTGCCGGGTGAGGCCGGGACCCTAGCCTGGCGGAAACGTAGGCGAAGCCGAGGCTTCCGCCGGAGTTGTTATTCGTCTACCGAGACGACCCGGCCCTTGCGGGTCTCTCGAAAACCGACCACGCCCGGGCGGGTGGCGAAGATCGTGTGGTCGCGACCCAGGCCGGTGCCGTCGCCCGGGCGGAAGCGGGTGCCGCGCTGGCGCACGATGATCTCGCCTCCCCCGACCTTCTGGCCGGCGAAGATCTTCACCCCCAGGTACTTGGGGTTCGAGTCGCGCCCGTTGCGGCTGGAGCCGAGTCCCTTCTTGTGAGCCATGGCTAGTCCTTCTTAGCAGATGACGACCGCCGGGCTCCAGCGGCTTTCCTTGTGGCCTGCTTCTTGCCGGCCGCGGCGGGCTTCTTGGCGACCGGCTTCCTCGCGGCCGGCTTTCCGGCCACCTTCCGCGCGGGTGGCTTCTTCGGGGCTGGCTTCGGCTTTGCCGCGGGCTTGGCCTCGGCCTTCTCCGCCGGCTTTGTCTCCTTCTTGGCCGCCGGCTTGCGTGTCAAGAGGCTCACGTCGGTCACCTCGAGCCGGGTCAGCTCCTGGCGGTGGCCGGCGCGTCGGCGGTAGCCCTTCTTCGGCTTGTACTTGAAGACGCGCAGCTTCGGCCCGCGCAGGTGCTCGGCGACCACCGCCTCGACCTTCACCTTCTCGAGCTGGTCGCCATCGAGCACCACCTCGTTGTCGCCGCGATACATGACCGCGCGCAAGCTGACCTTCGCTCCCTCGTCGGCAGACAGATGCTCGACCACCAAAATGGTGCCCTTCTCGGCGCGGTACTGCTTGCCGCCTGATTCGACTATCGCGTAGCTAGTGGCCACTATTGGTCATCATTGGAGTTGGAGCCGTTGGATGCCCTGGCACGGGAACGGCGCCTGCCGCCTCGCCGGCCGCGGCGCCGTTTGGAGGCCGGCGATTCTACGGAACCGCCATCTGCCTCCGCCGGACCGGTGCCCGAGCCATCACCAGGCCCATCGATCAGCGACGCCGTCGCCGCTGAGCGCTCCACGCTCTCGATCCGCACCATGCGGCGATCGCCAACGAACCGCCCCCCGCCCGTGACGCTGACGATGTAGGAGTCCACTCTGGCCACCGCGTCGTCGACGTTGTACATGTGCGGCTCCTCGATCCGGACCAGGACCTCGTCTCCGACCTGGAACGGCAGCGCACGCTCCTCGATCTCCGCCCGGGTGCCCCTTTCGACCACCTCGAATGTGTCCAGGGGAAGCGCATCGCCACCCTCGAAGTGGAAGTGCTTGCCGGACTTCTCCTCCAGCTGGTGCAGGGGGCTGTCCTCGCGCAACAACTCCGCCGCCGCCTGCGGATTGACTCGCACCAGGAACGCCTCTGGCCCACCTCGCTTCGAGTCGCCGCCTTCGACCAGGTCGCGCAAGCGGCGCACGACCTGGATCGCCACCGTCTCCTCGGATTCGACGACGCCCTCGCCGTCACAGGTCGGGCACCGCTTGGTGAGGATCTCGCGCACCCCGTCGGTGACGTTCTGGCGCGTCATCTCGACCAGGCCGAGCGGCGAGACGTCCACCACGTAGCTCTTCGTCTTGTCGGCGTCCAGCGACTTGCGCAGCGTCTTCAGGACCTGGTCGCGGTTTCGCGCCCGCGCCATGTCGATGAAGTCGATCACGATGATCCCACCGATGTCGCGCAGGCGCAGCTGACGCACGGCCTCCTCCGCCGCCTCGACGTTGACCTTGGTGATTGTGTCCTCCAGCCGCCCCTTGCCGCGGCCCGTGAAGCTGCCCGTGTTGACGTCGATCACGGTCAGCGCCTCCGCGTAGTCGATCATCAAATAGCCGCCCGAGGTCAGGTCGACACGACGCGAGAGCACCGAGCGGTAGGTTTCCTCGACGCCCATGCGCTCGAATAGCGGCTGGCGATCCTTGTACAGCTCGGCATAGGACACCAGCTCCGGCGCAGTGCGCTGGAAGAAGCTCGTCACCCGGTGGTGCTGCTTGGGGTCATCGATGATCGCCCCGTCGAACTCCTTGCTGAGCACGTCACGCAGGACCCGGATCGACAGGTCGGCCTCCTGGAAGACCATCCCCGGCGCCTTGACCTCCGCGGCGCGTCGCTGGACGACCTCGTAGAGCTTCCGCAGGTAGGCGATGTCACGCTCGAAGTCGGCCTTGCGAGCGCCTTGGGCGGCCGTGCGGACGATCACGCCGCCCTCGCCCTTGTGGATGTTCTGGAGCAGCTTGCGCTGGCGCTCGCGCTCCGACTCCGAGAGCCGCCGACTGGCCCCCACGCCGGCGCCCTGGGGCATGTAGACGAGGTAGCGCCCGGCGATCGAGAGCTGCATCGAGAGCCGCGCGCCCTTCGTCTTCAGGGGATCCTTTACCACCTGGACCAGGACCTCCTGGCGAGGCTTGATCAACTCGTCGATCCGCCGGCCCTTGCCGCGGCCGCGGCGGGGAGCCGCCTCGCCGCCGGGAAGGACGATCTCGTCCACGTGCAGGAAGCCATTTCGCTCCAGGCCGATGTCCACGAAGGAGGCCTCCATGCCGGGGAGGACGTTGTCGACGACCCCCTTGTAGATGTTGCCCACGATCGACCGCTGGCCGCGGCGCTCGACGTAGAGCTCGGCCACCTTCCAGTCACCGTTCGCCCGGGGAGCAGAGCCCGCAGCGTCCTTGGCCGGGCGGCGTCCGCTCTTGCTTTCGCTCGGCCGGGCCGCGCCCTTGCTTTCGAGCACTGCGACGCGGGTCTCGCCAGCGTCAACTGAAACCAGTATGCGTTTTTTCAAAGACTCACCTCAAGAGTTGGGTCGAGATCCACTCAGCGGAGTAGATCCGCCCTGCTCTTGGAGGTGAGCCGCGCCTGGACGTAGATGCTCTGTAGGAGGCCAATCGCCATCAGGGTGACGACGACGGACGATCCTCCGAAGCTCATCAGCGGAAGCGTGATGCCGGTCACGGGCATGACCCCGATGGTGACGCCGACGTTCACGAACACCTGGCACATGAACATCGCGGCGATCCCACCTGAGATCAGGCTCCCGTACAAGTTCTTCGAAAGCGTCATGATGCGCAGCGCCCTCCAGATCAGCAGGGCGTAGAGGGATAACAGGAAGGCAGCACCGACGAAGCCGAATCGCTCTCCTACGACGGAGAAGATGAAGTCGGTGGTGCGGTCGGGGACGAAACCGTTCTCGGTCTGCGTCGAATCGGCTCCACGTCCCGTCTTGCTGCCGGATCCGATCGCGATCAGAGACTGATTTATCTGGTAGGTCGCGTCGCGTGGGTCCGAGCTCGGGTTCAGGAACGAGGTCAGTCGCTCCTGCTGGTAATCCTTGAGGACGGGATGCCCGATCGCCGGGGCGATCAACAGCACGGCCGACACGGCGGCGATCAAGAGCACGCCGAGCAGCGCGAAGTGCGTCCAGCGCACCCCGGCCACGAACAGGATCGCGAGCGTGATGACCACGTAGGTCACGGCGGTCCCGAGGTCGGGCTGAAGAAACACGATCAGCGCCGGCACCAGCCCCATCAAGAGAAGCCGCGCCGTTTGCTGGCCGTCGGTGACCCGACGGCCTCGATCGATCGCGAACCCGGCCAGGGCCGCGATCAGCAGCACCTTGGCCAGCTCCGACGGCTGGAACGTGAAGAAGGGAAGTTCTATCCATCGCTTCGAGCCGCGCGTGGCCTGGCCCAGGAGCAGCACCAGGATGATGCCGCTGATCATGGCCGTGTAGAGGCCGACGCGCAGTTCCCTGAAACGAGAGTAGTCGACTCGGGCCAGCGCGAGCATCAAGGCAAGCCCGATCACGGCGTAGGTCGCCTGCCGAATGACGTAGTAGTAAGGCTCGTGAGGTACGTCGTCGCCCGTCACGGCGCCTAGGGTGAAGAGGCCGAAGCCGATCAGGCCGAGGGCGGCCAACAAGAGCAGCGGGTCCAGGCCGAGAACTCCGGCGCGCTCCGGAGCACCGGCCTCGCGGCGCTCGTCGAACGGACGGGGGTAGGCGTCTGAAACCGTCACTCGTAGACGCTCCCCGTCGCGCTTGGACCGGCACAGGAATCGCCCCGGAACTTCTTCTCCGCCTTCTTCCCGCCCCCGCTCTGGACGCTGTAGTAAGCGTCGAGAATCCTGCAGGTCACGGGCGCGGCGGCCTCGACGCCGAAGCCCCCCTGCTCAATCGTCGTCGCAACCACGATCTCGGGGTTCGGATAGGGAGCGAGCGCCACGTACCACGACTGATCCGCATTCGGAGCGCGCTCCGCGGTCCCCGTCTTACCGGCCATCGGGATCGGGAAGTTCCCGAACACCGAGTACGAGGTCCCGCCAGGCGACTGCGCGGCCATGTGAACGCCCTCGAGGATCGCCTGCCGGTGCTGCGGTGCGATTCCGACGTGGCGCTGCGGCGCCGGATCGATCTCCTGCACCGCCCGGCCGCTCGCGTCCTCGACCCGCATGCCGACATGGGGCCGGACGACGTCGCCCCCGTTGGCGATCGCGGCGTAGGCGACCGCCATCTGAAGCGGATTGGCCTGGAGGTCTCCCTGGCCGACCGCGAGGTTGACGTTGTCGCCCACGGTCCAGGGGCGGTCGGTGTCGCCCTGCTCGTGGAGCTCGTTGCGCCATTCCGGCGTCGGCAGGAGCCCGGCACCCTCGCCGGGGATGTCGATCCCGGTCGGGTGTCCGATCCCCAGCTCCGAGGCCCAGTTCTGCTGCGTATCGTCCTGCTCGTAGAGGTCGGCGCCGAGGTTGTAGAAGAAGACGTCGGAGGAGACCTGGAGGGCCTCAGGGAGCTGGAGTGCCCCGTAGGCGGCGTCGCCGGCGTTCTTGAAGCTGAGGCCGCCGATCGTGAACGTGCCCCCGTCGACGATCGTGGTCGTCGGCGACAGCACCCCGCTCTCCAGCGCCGCGACGGCCGTGATCGGCTTGAAGGTCGATCCGGTCGGGTACAGGCCCTGAGTGGCGCGGTTCGTGTACGGGGACCCGGCCTCGTCCGAGAAGATCTGGTCGAAGGTCGACTGAGGGATCACCGGCTTCGTGAACACGGAGGGGTCGTAGGTGGGTGAGGAGCCAAGCCCGACAATCGCCCCGTCGCGAACGTTCATGGCCACGAAGGCGCCCGGGGTGCTGAAGCCGCCCAGCGCCGCCTCGCCCGCCTCCTGCACTCGGCTGTCGATCGTCAACAGCAGGTTGTGGCCGGCACGGGGCTGCGACTGACTGAGCACGCCTCCCGTCGGCAGGCCCTGGGCGTCCACCTGGACCCGGGTCCTGCCGTTCGCCCCGCGGAGCACGGTGTCGTAGGTGTTCTCCACCCCCGCCTGGCCCACTTGGTCGCCCGGCACGAGGCCCTGGTAGCGAGCCTCCTTGAGCTGCTCCTCGGTGACCTCGCGCACGTAGCCGAAGATCTGCGCCGCCAGGCTGCCCTTGGGGTAGCTGCGCACGTACACGTGCTGCACGGTCACCCCGGGGAACCGGGCCTGGTTCTCGCGCAGGTAGTAGACGAGGTCGTAGTCGACGTCCCGCTTCAGGGTCACCGGGTTCGCGGGCAGCTCCTTGGTCTGCTGCCGGAGCTGCCGCCGGATCTGGTCGGGCGACATGCCGATCACCTGGCCGAGGCGCGCGAACTCCTGCTGCCGCCTGCGCTGCGACCGCGGCAGCTCGGTCGGCTGGAGCTGGAGCGCCAGCGCGGACCGGTTTGCGACCAGCGGCTGTCCGTTGCGATCCAGGATCTCGCCGCGAGGCGCCCTCACCGTGATCTCGCGGACCTGGTTGTTCTGAGCCGCCTTCGAGTACTTGTCCCCGGACAGCACCTGGAGGTACCAGAGGCGGAAGAAGATGATCGAGAACATCACCAGCGCCAGCCCGCTGAGGATCGCCACGCGGAGCGCGAATTGCGCCGGCATCAGGGGTCGCTCACGCTCGCCGAACATCACGAGACCACTAGATCCCCGTGGCGCGGCTGATGCGGCGCCCTCGCGCCCTGCCCCGCCTCGATGCGCCGGGAGTTATCGGGCTCCTGGCCCCGAGCGCAGCGAAGTCGTCCACGATCGCCGGGCGCAGGGCCCAGCGGATCAGCGGATAGATCGGGATCGCCAGCACCACGGCCAGCAGGCCCTGGACGAAGATCTCCCTCAGCACCAGAAGGCTGACCGGCGTCTCGACGCCCAACATGAGCTGGATCGCGGCAAAGCCCGCCGCGGCCGCGGTCGTCAACGCCCCCGCCAAGAGCGGTGGGATCAGCGAATTGGAGACCTCAGCGCCCTCGCGGTAGCGGCCGGCAAGGTATCCGACGCCGATCAGAACCAACGACGAGACGCCGAGCGTCTGAAGCAGCGCCGAGTCGAGCAGCAGCCCGGCGGCGAAACCGCACACCGCTCCAATCATCCCGCCGCCGAGCAGGCCCAGCGACACGACCATCAGCGGAACGACGTTCGGCGTCGTCCCGAAGAAGCTCAGATACGAGAAGAAGGAGATCTGGAGCACGATCGTGACGACCAGGATCAGCGCGATCCGGAGGCCGATCCGCCAGGTGACGATCATCCCGGCACCCCAGGGCGCCTCGGTCCGCCGGTGGCAACCTGGACGAAATCGAGCCCCCGGATGTCCGCGTACGGGGTCACGTGCACGCGCTGGTAAGCCTGTTGCTCGCCCACCGCCGTCTCGCTCACCTTGCCGATCGGGATTCCGGGCGGGAAGGCAGAGGAGATCACGCCGTTGCTCCAGCCCGCCGTAACAAGGATCTGGCCGCGTTGGATCGGCTGGCCTCTGTCGATGAAGTCGAGCAGCAGATCGCTGGGATCGCCAACCTCGGGCTCGGCCACGCCCTGCGGGCCATCGGGCAGCACCCGGGCCGAGACTGCGCTGCCGTCGTCGGTGATCAGGGTGACCGCCGCCGTGCCGCGTGTGATGTCGGTGATCCGGCCCACGAGCCCGTCCCCGGTGACCACCGGGTCGTTCAGCTCCACCCCAGCGCTTGAGCCCTTGTCGATGGTCACGGTCGAGTACCAGACGGTCGGCGAGCGGCCAATCACGCGCGCGGTCACCGGCGTGTAGCCCGCGAGCGTGCCCTGCCGATCGAGGTCGAGCAGCTTCCGTAGCTGCTCGTTCTCGCCCTCGGCCGACTGCGCCTGGGCGAGCTGAGTGCGGAGCTGCTGAAGCTCGCTCCGCAGGTCGTCGTTCTCGCCCCTTGCCTCGAAGGTCTCGTCGACCCAGCTGATCAGGTCGCGGGCCGGTTTCAGCGCCCGGCTGGCGCCCTCCTCCAGCGGGCCGAACACGGAGGCGACGGCGCGCTGCATCGAGTGCAGCGGACCACCCTCCCGCTCCGAGAACTGGGTGGAGAGCAATACCAGGGCCGCGACGACCAGGAGCACCAGGATCGCGCGCCGCCTTCTGACCTGCTTCCGATACACAGGCCGCCTCCCCTATCCGGAGCTGATCAGGCCGCGGCGGTGGGAGTTCCTGCTCATCCGGTGGATGGCCTCGAACTCCTCCAGCGAGCGGCCCGAACCGACCGCCACGCAGGTGAGCGGCGACTCGGTGAGCTGCGCCGGCATCTGGCACTCCTCGCGAAGGCGGTGGTCCATGCCCTGAAGCAGGGCACCGCCACCGGCCAGGGTGATGCCCCGGTCCATGATGTCGCCGGCCAGCTCGGGCGGGGTGCGGTCGAGGGTGTCCTTGACCGCGACGACGATCTGGTTGATGGGCTCCTCGAGGGCGGAGCGCACCTCGCCCGAGGTGAGCATGATCGTCTTCGGCAGGCCGGTGACCATGTCACGACCCCGGATCTCGGTGGTCACCTCCTCCGGCAGCGGTGCGGCCGAGCCGATCTCGAGCTTGACCTCCTCAGCCGTCTGCTGGCCGATCAGGAGCTTGTGCTCGTGCTTGCAGTAGTTGACGATCGCGTCGTCCTGCTCGTCGCCGCCGATCCGGATCGACTCCGAGACCACGATCCCCCCCAGCGAGATCACCGCAACCTCGCTGGTGCCGCCGCCGACGTCCAGGACCATGCTGCCGGTCGGCTCCCCGACCGGCAGCCCCGCCCCGATCGCGGCGGCCATCGGCTCCTCGATCAGGTACGCCTGGCGGGCGCCGGCCGAGAGGCAGGCCTCCTCGACGGCGCGCTTCTCGACGCCGGTGACGCCAGAGGGAACACAGACCACGACGCGAGGATGGGCGAACCGGTTCTGGTGGACACGCTGGATGAAGTGGCGCAGCATCTCCTCGGTGACGTCGAAGTCGGCGATCACACCATCCTTGAGGGGTCGGATGGCGCGGATCGTTCCGGGGGTGCGGCCGAGCATCCGCTTCGCCTCGACGCCCACCGCATGCACCTCGCCGGTGCGCGCGTCGACCGCCACCACCGAGGGCTCCGAGAGAACGATGCCGCGGCCCCGCACGTACACGAGCGTGTTCGCGGTGCCGAGGTCGACGGCCATGTCGCGGCCGCCGAAACCGAGCTTGCTGAACAGACCCATCAGAAGGGCAATAGTCGAGGGAGTGGTAGATGCGAGCGGAAACGGGGATGCAGGCGGAGCGCCCGGCCGTCGGAGGGTCGCACCGCGCGCGGAGTGTAGCGAACCCCCGAGCAGCCTCAATTGCAGGATGAGGCACGAAATCGAAGCTCAATGTCGACCTAAGGATTAGAGTTGCGGGCGGGTCGACGGCGGGCCCAGCAGCTCGGGCGCCAGGTCCAGCAGGAGGCCCACCGGCAATCCGATGACGTTCGAGAGATCCCCCTCCACCCGCTCGACCAGAACCGAGCCGAGGCCCTGGACCGCGTAGGCGCCCGCGCGGTCGCGCCACTCGCCGGACGCGAGGTATGTCTCGAGGGTCGCCCGGTCGAGCTCCCGGAAGGTGACCTCGGTCCTGGCCACGCCCGAGCGCTCGACCGGCTCACCGCCAGAGGCCGCGTCGCCGCCACGCAGGACGATGCCACTGAGCACCGTGTGCGTACGGCCGGCGAGTGCCTCGAGGTACTCGCCGGCCTCAGCCCGGTCGGCCGCCTTGCCAAGCAGGCGCCCGTCGAGGACCACCTCGGTGTCCACCCCGAGTGCGAGCGGGATTTCCGCCCCCTCCGCCGCCCTCATGCCGACCGCCGCCTTGCGGCGCGCGTTCTCCACCACCACCTCCTCCGGCACTCCGTCCGTGAGCTCATCGACCTCAGGAACAACCACCTCGAAGGGAATCCGAAGCGCGCTCAGAATCTCCCGGCGCCTCGGCGAGGCCGACGCAAGGATCAGCGTCAATCCAGGTCGCCGAACCAGAGTGCGATCTCGCGCTCCGCTGACGCGTCGGAGTCGGAGCCGTGGACGAGGTTGAAGGTGACCTCAACCGCGAGATCCCCGCGGATCGACCCCGGGGCCGCCTCCAGCGGGTTGGTAGCCCCGATCACCTGCCGCGCGGCGGCAACCGCCTCAGGCCCCTCGAGCACCGCCGCCACCAGCGGTCCCCTGGTGATGAACGCGACCAGCTCGTCGAAGAACGGCTTTTCGGCGTGCTCGGCGTAATGGCGCCCGGCGAACTCCTGCTCGACGAGCAGCTGCCGCAGGGCAACGATCCGCAGGCCCTTGCGCTCGAAGCGCGCCAGCAACTCGCCGGTGAGGCCGCGCTCGAACGCGTCGGGCTTGATCAGAACCAGCGTTCTCGCCTTCTGGAGCTCGGCGCTCACGGGCCGGGAAGGCTACCGGCACATGCTTGTGAACTGCCCGTCGCTACGAAGCCGGAGCCGGCCGAGGCCGCTCCTCGCCGGGCGCCTCGCGGCTCGGCGGTGCGGCCGGGGTAGGCGGTGCGGCCGGGGTCGAGCGTCCGGATGCCGGCTTGCGCTTGCCGGCGGCGGAAGCCTGTCGTGCGGCCGTCGGGCGCGCTTGGCGCGGCTGGCCGGAACGGCTCGGCTGGGTGGGCTGGCGGCGGGTCTTCGGCCGGGTGGCGCGCGACGCCCGGGCGCCGCGCTTGCCGGGCAGCTCCCCCTCGGGGGCACGCCGGGTTGGCTCGGCGCTTCGCGGCTGGGAAGCGGCGCGTTGCTGCGGCGTCTCGCAGTAGGGACAGATCGTCCAGCGTGGGTCGATCGGCTTCCGGCACGCCTCGCACGGATCCTTCACCCGGGCCTTGCAATCCGGACAGCGAAGGTAACTGCGCTCGATCGGGTAGCCGCAGTTTGGGCAGGAGTGCTCCTGGAGCTGCCTGACGCGGAGCTCCGCGGCGCGAATCTCCAACTCGCGTTCGCGGGCGTCCTCGAGGAGCTCGGGCGGCCGGAGGATCGCGTAGACGATCGTCCCCACGAAGGGAAACAGGGATGCACCGGTGGCGCAGCCCACCAGCACCGGGTCCTGGATACGGCGCCGGGCGTCCAGAAACGTCCAGGCAACCAGCGCGATCCAGACGACCACGAGAAAGAACAGGACGAGGTTCACGAACAGGTTGAGGCCGTCGTCCGTGATCCCGAATAGCGCTACGAGCATGGCATTAGGCGCATGAGCGGAGGGGCGGAGTGTACTTCGTTACCAGTCGAGCAAACCCTGGTTCGCGGCGCCCACCTATGCGTAGTCCCGGGGCGCACCTATACCTCGCCTAAAGGAAGAGCCTTCCGAACAGATAGCCAAGCCCGAAGAAGACCAGGATCACGATCGCCACCACGGCGGCCACCAATCCCATCATCTGGAGGAGCTCTGAGCGGGCCTCGCGGTCCATGCGTAGGAGGCCGAGGTTAGCGCGTCACGCGTAGGGCAGAAGGTAATGGGACCCGGTGAGGAGCACGATCCCGTGCAGCTCGCGCGCCAGCGCGCGAGCGCGGCCAACGGCCGCCGTCGGCTCCGGGACGGCCTCGGTCGCCGTCAGCCCGGCGGCTCGAGCCAGCTCCCCCAATCGCGCGGCCTCCAGCGCCCGGGCGCCCGGGCGCCCAGCCCGCGCCAGCCGCTCGGCCGGGAGCTCCGTGCAGACCACGGCCTCGAGCCGTGGCGCGAGCGCCGCGATGACACCGGCCGCGTCCTTCTCGGCCAGCACCGCGAGACAGGCGACGACCGGCGCCTCGCCGACCGCCTCGGGCAGCGCCTCGGCCAGTGCGCCGGCGCCATCCGGATTGTGGGCGGCATCGAGGATCAACGGTGGGTCGCCCTTCAGGAGTTGCATGCGGCCCGGCAACGCCAGCCCCTCGGCGACACCCCGCGCCAGGTCCGGATCGAGTCGCCCGAGGATGGCCTGGACGGTGGCGGCGGCGACCGCGAAATTGCGCCGTTGATAGGCGCCGGGCACGGATAGCCGCAATTCGGGATCCGGATCGCCGGCGACAACCAGGCGGGCGTTCCGCTCGGCGGCCGTCCGCTCGGCAAGCGCGCGGACCCCATCATCGACCTGCCCCAGTACCAGCGTCGAGTGGTCGCGCAGCACGGCGAGCTTTTCGGTGGCGATTGCCTCCTCGGTTTCTCCCAGCCACTCCGTGTGCTCCAGGCCGACGGAGGTCAGCGCCGTCGCTTGCGAGGGCAGCACGTTGGTGGCGTCCAGCCGGCCACCGAGCCCGGCCTCGACCACGCCGAGCTCGACCCGGGCCGAGGCGAGAGCGACGAACGCGGTCGCCGTGACGGCCTCGAACTGGGTCACGGACTCGCCGTCGGCCAGCGTCCGGTTGACAACATCGGTCGACTGGGCGACCCGCTCGGCGGCCGCCGCGAACTCGCCGGGGTCGATCTCGGCGCCTCCGATTCGAACCCGTTCCGACCAGCGCTCCGTGTGAGGGGAGAGATAGACGCCCGTGCGCTTGCCGTGCGCCTCGAGCAGTGCCCCCACCATCTCCGCCACCGACGACTTGCCGTTGGTGCCGACGACGTGGATCGATGCGAAGCGGTGCTGGGGCATGCCAAGCACCGAGACCAGCCGCCGGATGCGCTCCAGCCCGAAGCGCCAGCCGAGCGGCTCCAGGGATACCAGGTAGCCCTCGGCGTCGAAGCTAGTGGTCAGTCGAGCTCCTCGAGCTCAGCGCGGTAGGCAGTGAGCTTCTCCCGCTCGGCCTCCACGACCTCCGCTGGCGCGTTGCTCACGAACCCTTGGTCGCCGAGCTTGCGCTCGGCGCGCTCCACTTCCGCCCGCAGCGTTTCGCGCCTTTCCGCCACCCGGTGGCGGACCTGGTCATTGTCGACCTCCTCCGAGGGGAGGATTTCGAGCTGGCCGAAGGACGCCAGCGCCTCGCCATCGGCGCCGTCGAAGGAGAGCCGTGCCAGCCGTGCGACCAGCTCGTGGGGCGGCTTGCCGCCCGCGGCGACGACGCGGGCGGGGAGCACGCTGGCCGGGGCGACCCCGACCAGATCACGCCAGCGCCGCACGCTCCGCGTGAGCTCGATCGACGCCTCGACCTCCCGCTCGGCTTCTTCATCCATCAGCGACTGATCGGGTTCGGGAAAAGGGTGCACGACCAGCATCTCCGGACGCTCGCCGCTCCCCACCGAGCGCAGATAGCCGTAGATCTCCTCGGTCACGAACGGCGTCATCGGGTGTGCGAGCGCGAGGGTCTGCTCGAGGGCCCACAGGAGGGTCGCCGCGGCTTCGGGATCGCCCTCGTAGAGTCGGGGCTTGACGATCTCCAGGTACCAGTCGCAGAGCTCGGACCAAAAGAATCGGTACAGCTCGAGCGCTGCATGGGCGAACTCGTACGAGTCCAGGCTCGAGGCGACCGAGCCGATCGCTCGCTGCAACCGCGAGAGAATCCAGCGATCCTCAGCCCGCGTGCTCCCGGTCGCCGGATCGACTTCCGTGGCGTTGAGAAGGATCAGTCGCGACGCGTTCCACATCTTGTTGGCCAGGTCCTCTCCCTGCTGGATGCGGTCCGCCGAGTAGCGCACGTCCTGGGCCGAGGACATCGCGAGCAGCCCGAAGCGGACGCCGTCGGCTCCGTGCGTCTCGATTTCGTCGAGCGGATCGATGCCGGTGCCGAGGCTCTTCGACATCCGACGGCCGTCCGGGGCCTGGATCACGGACGTGATGTAGACGTCCTCGAAGGGGATCTCGCCCGCGAACTCCAAGCCCATCATCACCATGCGCGCGACCCAGAGAAAGATGATGTCGCGCGCTGTCACCAGCACGTCGGTTGGATAGAAGGCCCGCAGCTCGGGTGTCTCCTCGGGCCAGCCGAGGACCCCGAACGGCCACAGAGCGGAGCTGAACCAGGTATCGAGCACGTCCTCGTCCTGGCGCAGTGCGCCACCGCAGGCCCCGCAGCGCTCCGGCGCGGCCTCCGCGACATACGTCTCCTCGCACGCATCGCAGTACCAAACCGGCAGCCGCTGCCCCCACCACAGCTGGCGCGAGATGCACCAGGGGCGCAGCCGGTCAAGCCAATCCAGGTACACCCGCTGCCAGCGTTCCGGGAAGAAGCGCACCTGGCCCCGCTCGACCACTTCGGTCGCCGGCTTCGCCAACTCCTCCATGCGGCAGAACCACTGCAACGAGATCAGCGGCTCGATCCTCTCTCCCGACCGGTGCGAGAACGGCACCGAATGCTCGTATGGCTCCTCGCTCCGCAGCAGCCCCTGCTCCCGCAGATCGGCAAGCACCGCTTCCCTCGCCTCTTCGGTCGTCAGGCCGGCGAACCGCTCCCCCGCGTCGGCCGTCATCCGCCCGTCCTCGCCGATCACGCTGACCTCCTCGAGGCCGTGGGCGCGGCCGATCTCGAAGTCGTTGGGATCGTGGCCGGGGGTGACCTTCAGGGCCCCCGTCCCGAACTCCGCGTCGACGTACTCATCGGCGATCACCGGCAGCCGGCGCCCGACCAGCGGCAGCACGCAGTGTCGCCCGACCAGGTTTCGGTAGCGCTCGTCGGCCGGGTTCACGGCCACGGCCGTATCGGCCAGCATCGTCTCCGGGCGCACGGTGGCCACGGTCAGCGCCACTTCTTCCCCCTCGACCGGATAGTCGATCGCGTACAGCGTGTCCTCGACCTCGCGATTCTCGACCTCGAGGTCGGAGATCACCGAGCGCGAGCCGACGTCCCAGTTGACCATGTAGGTGTCGCGGTATATGTAGCCCTTCTCGTACAACCTGACGAAGACGCGGTAGACGGCGCGCACGTAGTCGTCGTCGAGGGTGAACCGCTCTCGCTCGTAATCGCAGGAGGCCCCGAGCCGCTTCACCTGCTCGACGATCTGCGAGCCGTACTTCTCCTTCCAAGCCCAGGCTCGCTCCAAGAAGGCCTCGCGGCCGAGCTCGTGACCCGACGTTCCCTCGGCTCGCAGCTCCTTCTCGAGCACCGCGTGCACCGCGATGCTGGCATGGTCAGTGCCGAGCGCCCACAGAGCATTTCTCCCTCGCATGCGGTTGAGCCGAACCAGCGCGTCCTGAATTGTCTGGTTCAGGGCGTGGCCCATGTGCAGAGCGCCCGTCACGTTCGGCGGTGGGATCACGACGGAGAAGTTGTCGGCGGCGGATCCCTCGGCCGGCGGGTGGAAGTAGCCCCCCTCGAGCCAGCGCTCGAGGATTCGCCCCTCCACGTCCGAGGGCTCGTAGCGAGTCGTTGCCTCGAGCCGTGCTCGGCGCTCCGCGTCCATCGGGGCGCCGATCTTAAAGAGGCCGGATGTTCATGAACCGCCTGGAAAGGCGGCTAGCCCATCAGGCGGACTCTTCCTTCAGCTCGTCCACCTCGGCGGGCTCGTCGGGCGTGGCCTCGGTGACCAGCGTGGGCTTCAGCCCCCGCTGGATCGTTTCCTTGGTGACCACGCACTTACGGACGTCGCGGCGCGACGGAAGCTCGAACTGCACGTCGAGCAGCGTCTCCTCGAGGATCGAGCGCAGGCCGCGGGCGCCCACCTCACGCTCGAGCGCCTTGTCGGAGATCGCGCCCAGCGAGTCCGCCGCGAATACGAGCTCGATCTCGTCGAACTCGAAGAAGCGCTTGAACTGGCGGGTGAGCGCGTTGCGGGGCTCGGTGAGGATCGTGATCAAGTCGTCGCGGGTCAGCTGGTGGATAGCCGCGACCACCGGCAGACGGCCGATGAACTCGGGGATCAGGCCGTACTCCATCAGGTCCTCGGGCAGGACCTGCTCGAACAGCTCCCCGGTGTCCTTTTGCTCGCGGGAGCGAATCGAGGCGCCGAAGCCCACGCCCTTGTGTCCGATTCGCCGCTCGATCAGCTTGTCGAGGTTGGCGAACGAACCGCCGCAGATGAACAGGATGTTGGTGGTATCGATGGTCAGGAACTCCTGGTGCGGATGCTTTCGCCCGCCCTGCGGCGGCACCGAGGCCGAGGTCCCTTCGAGGATCTTCAGCAGTGCCTGCTGCACGCCTTCGCCGGAGACATCACGGGTGATCGAGGGGTTGTCCGCCTTGCGGGCGATCTTGTCCACCTCGTCGATGTAGATGATTCCCGTCTCCGCCTTCTTGACGTCGAAGTCGGCGGCCTGGATCAGCTTCAGGAGGATGTTCTCGACGTCCTCGCCGACGTATCCGGCTTCGGTCAGGGCGGTGGCGTCGGCGATCGCGAAGGGGACGTTCAGGATCCGGGCAAGGGTCTGGGCGAGCAGCGTCTTGCCGCATCCCGTCGGTCCGAGCAGCAGGATGTTCGACTTCTGAAGCTCGACCTCCTCGTCGCCATCCTGCGCCATCTGGACGCGCTTGTAGTGGTTGTAGACGGCGACCGAGAGCGCCCGCTTGGCGGTCTCCTGGCCAACCACGTACTCGTTGAGGACCGCGTGGATCTCCTTTGGCCTCGGCAGGCTCTCGAGCTCGAAGCTGGGCGGCGCAGCGAGCTCCTCGTCGATGATCTCGTTGCACAGATCGATGCACTCGTCGCAGATGTAGACGCCGGGGCCGGCGATCAGCTTCTTGACCTGGCGCTGGGACTTCCCGCAGAAGCTGCAGAGAAGCTGCTCGTTGGAGTCGGTTGGGCGTGCCACCGCTGCTCTCCCTTCAACGACTACGCCGGACCGTCACCCACGCAGATTACGACACGGGCGCTGCCGGCCTTTGACGCTGGTTGTTACTAGGTGGGGACGCCCGTCCCTGCAAGCGCGGGGGGAGTTGCAGGCTCCCACCCCGGTTGATCCCGCGAGAAACGGCTCCTCATCGACGGGCCGAGAGCGCGCGCATTAACCTGCGTTCCCACAAGGTTCGGGGGAGGCTCGAGCCGGGGCAAAGGGAGGACGCGTGAAGCGCATAGTCATCGGTGCCGGCCTGATCGTCGTGCTGGCATTTGCGGCCGTCGCCGTCGCCGGCATTCGCCACTACCACGGCACCGTGGACGAGGGCGGCATCGTCCGGTTCAAGACCAAGGTCCGCGACGGAGAGACCGTCAAGGTCAAGAGGTTCGTCTTCAACCGCGTCCCGATGGAATGCGACGACGGCGCCTCCACGGTCGGCAACGTCGGCACACCGCCGCCCCGAATGAAGGTCAACGACGAGCACAGATTCCGCGGCAAGTTCACCAGCGCGCACGGGCGCAAGCACCTCCGCATCCGCGGCAGGCTCAGGGATGACGACCGGAACGCCAACGGCACCCTGCGCGTCACCGGCGACTTCGGGGGCACCGCGACCAACTGCGACACCGGCCGGGTGCACTGGCGCGCGAAGCGCGACTGAAACCGCTGAACTGACGACTTACTGCCGGATACCGGCAGGAAGCCGTCCAGGGCGAAGGGTGGTGACCTCCGGATCGAGTGCCGTCAGTGGTGCTCGATCACCCGGTCGACGATGTTGTACTCCTTGGCCTCGTCTGCACTCATGAAGTAGTCGCGCTCCGTGTCCTTGGCGACCTTCTCGACCGGGTGCTCGGTGTGCTTGGCGATGATCTCGTCGAGGCGCCGGCGGACGTCGATGATCTCCTTGGCGTGGATCTCGATGTCGGCCGCGGGGCCCTGGAAGCCCCCCGAGACCTGGTGGATGAGGATCTTCGAGTTCGGCAGCGCCATCCGCTTGCCACTCGCGCCGCCGGCGAGCAGCAGCGCACCCATGCTCATCGCCACCCCGCAGCAGATCGTCTGCACGTCGGGCTTTATGTACTGAACCGTGTCGTAGATCGCCAGGCCCGCGTACACCGACCCGCCGGGCGAGTTGATGTACATGGAAATGTCCTTGTCGGGGTCCTCGGACTCCAGGTGGATGAGCTGGGCGACGACGAGGTTGGCGATCTCCTCCGTAACCGGCGTGCCCAGGAAGACGATTCGCTCGTTGAGCAGGCGCGAGTAGATGTCGAAGGCGCGCTCACCGCGCGAGGTCTGCTCGACGACCATGGGGACGAGGGGGCTCATCGCGCGAGCAGTCTATAAAAGCGGGGGCGGCCGCCCGCCTGGAATCTCGTCAATCGTCGCCCGGGGTCCAGAGACCCGCTTCGCTGCCCTCCGCCTTTTCCTTCTCGGGTGTCCAGAGCGCCTCGCGGGCCGCGGCCTGCTCCTGCGGGATGGGCCGTGCCGAGCCAGCGATGACCTCGGCCGCCTTGCGCAGCCGGAGCTCGGAACGAAGCAGCGCGTCGCGGCCATTGGCCCGAAGGCCCTCCAGCAGCCGCTCGGGGGTCTCCCCTTCCTCCCCCGGTTGGAGCGCCTCCAGCAGATCATCGTCCGAGACCTCAATTCCCTCCGCCTCGGCGACCGCAGCCAGCGTCGCCTCGCGGCGCAGCGCCCGCTCTGCGTCGGACTCCAGGTCGGTGATCACCTGCTCGCGCGTCTTGCCCTGCATCCGCAGGAAAGCCTCGGCGCCGGCGCCCCGCGCGGCCAGCGAGCGCTCGAGCCGCTCCCACATATCGTGGGCGCGCGCGTGGACCAACTCCTGGGGCAAGTCGATCTGCGCCTGCTTGGCGGCGGCGTCGACGGCGGCCTCACTGAACTCCACCTCGATTCGGCTCTCGAGCGCGGCGGCGATCCGCTGGCCTAGCTCGTCGCGAAGCTCATCCAGCGTCTCGAACTCCGACGCCTCGGCGGCGAACTCGTCATCGAGGTCGGGCAGCTTCTTCTCGCGGACATCCTTGACCGTGACCGCGAAGCTTGCCTGCTTGCCGGCCAGGCTTTCCGGCCGGTGATCGTCGCCGAAGCGGACCTCGACGGTCACCTCGTCTCCCGCCGCAGCGCCGGTGAGGACCTGGTCGAACTCGGGCAGCAGGTTCTCCGCTCCAAGCTCGACCATCAGGTCGGTGGCCTCCGAGCCCTCGAACGGCTCACCGTCGACAGTCCCTGAATAGTCGATCACGATCAGGTCGCCCATGGCCGCGGGGCGATCCACGGGGTCGAGGCTGGCAAACCCATCGCGGAGCCGATCGAGCTCGGCCTGTACCGCGTCGGCGGGGACCTCGACCTCCGCCCTGCCCACCTCCAGTCCCTTGTACTCGCCGAGCTTTGCCGCGGGCCGCACCGCCACCTCGATCGAGAAGGAGAGCTCCTGGCCCGCCTCCGGAAGCGAGGGAACGTCCAACTCCGGGTCGCCGACGGGGGCAATGCCGGTGTCCAGCAGCGCCCGCTCGTACCACTCCGGGAGCGAGTCGCGCAGCGCTTGCTCCAGGACGGCCTCGCGGCCGACGCGCTGGATCACGAGCTGCGGAGGGACCTTTCCCTTGCGGAAGCCGGGCATGCGCATGTCGCGCGCGAGCTGATGCGCAGCGCGCTCCAGCCGATCCTGGACGGTGTCGGCCTCTATCCCCACATCGACGCGAACGCGAGAATCGCCCAGCTCGGTGACGGAGGTTTTCATCGCCGCCTGAGCCTATTGGTCGCCCCGCGCGCCAGGGCGGCAGCGAGGTCGAGGACGAAGGCAACGAAGCGACCGACCGGTCCCGTGACGAGCCAGGCGAGGAAGCGATCCCGGGCGGCCAAGCTCCGCACCCTACTCGTGGCAGCGTCCACAGGGACAGGCGTATTCCCGAGCGTGACCACTAGTGCTCGGTGCCGCTCGCTCCGGCGGCGATCCGCTCTCGCAGCCGCTCGCCCTGCCCGGCCGCGACCGCCCGTGCCGCGCGGGCCTCGTCCAGTGGGACGCCGCGCTCCGCGGCCAGGTCGAGGAGCGCCTGCCGCTCGTCGCTCTGCTGCGCGGCGCGGAAGAAGAGCCACGCGAACAGGCCCATGGTCACGAGGCTCTGCTCAACCATCATCACAACGCCAGCCGCGCCCTGGTCCGCCAGCGGCGAGATCCCGTGTGTCGCCTCGCCCGGCGCGTAATCGGGGTACAGAGGCGACCCCGCCCACAGCAGCACGTTGGCCAGCACGGCGCCACCGAAGCGGACCACGATCACGTAGACCAGGCGAGCGCCGTTCCCGAACCAGTCGGGCTTCGGCAGTGGGCCCAGGAGGGCCATCCACATGGCGATCCCGAAGCCGACGAAGCAGGCGTGCTCCAGGGCGTGCACCGCCTGGCTGGAGGTCGCCGCCTGGTAGAGACCCGGAACGTGCCACAGATAGAGGTTGGCGAGCCACAGCGGCAGCGCGACGGCCGGCTGGCTGAGCACGCGCAGCCAGCCGAGTCCCCGAGTGGCGAGCAGCGGCTGCAGCAACGGCCCGGTGAGGCCGAGCACGATCAGCAGCGCCCCGAGATCGGCGAGCAGGAGGTGCTGAGACATGTGGACCCAGACCAGCTCGTGGTCGAGCGCGCCGAGCGGCGAGACCAGGGCGACGAGGATCAGGAGCATTGCCGAGGCGAAGCTGACCTGGCGCCACCAAGGCACCGGCCGGCCACTCAACGCCAGCGAGCGGGCGCGGACCGCATACAGCGCCGCCACCGCCAGCACAGGCACGACCTGCAGCGGCTCGAACGCCCCCTCCACGTGGGCGACCGGGAGTTGCACGCAGTCAGATTAGAGCCACTTGATCCGCTTGAAGAAGCGGTGGAGCAGCAGCGTGGAGACGAGCATCGCGAGCAGGGCCAGGGGGTAGCCGACCACCAGCCGAAGCTCGGGCATGTGCTCGAAGTTCATCCCCCAGACGCTGGCCAGGAACGTCGGCACCGCGACGATCGCCGCCCAGGCCGAGATTGCCTGCACGGCCCTGTTCTGCCGCACGCCGATCAGCGCCAGGTTGGCTTCGAGAATGCTGGTTAGGAGCTCCCGCTGGGAGTGGATCTGCTCGTCGACCCGCCTGGAATGGTCGGCCACGTCGCGGAAGTAGCCGCGGAGTCCATCCGGCATCTGCGGAAAGGCTCCATGCTCGAGGGCCTCCAGCGGCCCGAGCAGGGGGAAGACGGAACGGTGGAACTCGATCACCTCGCGCTTCAGGAAGTAGATGCGCTGGCTCGAGTCTCCACCGCCGGAGAACACCTCCTCCTCCACCTCCTCGATGTCGTCATCGATCCCGGCGGTCACGGGCTCGTAGTCGTCGACCACCTGGTCGAGAACCGCCCAGGCGACCGCGGCGGGGCCGGCATCGAGGAGCTCCGCGTACTGGCCCTCGAGTCGCTGGCGCGCGGGTTTCAGGTGGCTGGCCTCGCCATGACGGACTGTGATCGCGTAGCCGCGTCCCAGGAAGATGTGAATCTCGCCGAAGTGGACCTGCTCCTCGTCCTCGGCGTAGCGCGCGGTCTTCAGGACGATGAAGAAGTGGCCCTCGTACTCCTCGAGCTTTGGGCGCTGATGCGCGTGGACGGTGTCCTCGACGGCCAGCTTCGGAAGCTGGAAGGCGCGCCCCGCCGCAGCCAGCTCCTCCGCCGTCGGGTCGAGCATCCCCAGCCAGACGAAGCCCTGGCCACTCTTCACGCACTCCAGGGCTCGCTCCAAGTCGATCGGCCCGTCGTGCTGGCGCTGGCGGTCCTTGTAGTGGGCGCAGTCGACGATCATGGCGTGGGCGGCGAGGCTGATGCGTGTCGGTTGCCGGATTCACCACTCGCCCCGCCGTTCCTGCCAGTCGGCCACACGGGCCCGGCCGAGTTGGAGTTTCGCCGACCGCAAGCCGATACTCCAAGCGTGAGGCCTCATCGGCACAGGCCGCCCTGGTGGGTAGCGGCGGCGACTGTGGCGCTCCTCGGGCTTGGGCTCGGGGCTGCGTCCGCGCAGGCCGCTGAGCCGCCGGTGGTCGGCGGCTGCCGCGTCCTCCCCGCGTTCACCGGACCCGCCACCGCCCCCTCGGCGGGGAACCAGACGGCCTGGAATCAGGACGTCTCGAGGGCTCCGATTGACCCTAATTCCAGCGATTACGTGGCCCGAATCACAAGCCTGGGCGGCAACCAGGTGGTGCACCCCGATTTCGGGGGGAACGGCCGCTACGGGATCCCGTACACGACGGTTCCCGCAGACCAGCGCCGCGTGCAGGTGAACGTGACCGGCTACCCGAGCGAGAGCGACTTCGGGCTGGCCCCTATCCCGCCGACGGCGCCGGTCGAAAGCGGCTCGGACCGCCACGTCCTCGTCCTCCAGCGTTCCCGCTGTGACCTGTTCGAGATGTTCGATGCCCGCTACGTCGGCGGCCCCGGCCAGCGCTGGAACGCGGGCTCGACCGCCCGCTTCGACCTGCAATCAGCCAAGCTCCGACCTGATGGCTGGACCTCGGCCGACGCGGCAGGCCTGCCGATACTCCCAGGCCTGGTGCGCTACGGCGAGGTGAGCCGGGGACAGGTCCGCCACGCGATCCGGGCGACGTTCGCCGAGACGCGTCGCGCCTACATTCACCCCGCCACCCACTACGCCTCCAGCCAATGCCATCCGGACCTGCCGCCGATGGGGCTTCGCCTGCGGCTGAAACGGTCGTACTTCGAGCGCAACCTGCAGCGCTTCCCCGTCGGCAGCCAGTCGCGGGTGATCTTCCAGGCGCTCTACCACTACGGGATCATCAACGCCGACAACGGCGGCAGTGGCTCGAACTGGTTCATCACCGGCGCCCGCTCGACGGGCTGGAAGGACGGCGACCTGAACCGCCTCAAGACCGTTCCCGGCGCGGCTTTCGCCGTCGTCGATTCGCAGGCTCCGATTAGGACGCCGTGCTAGTCCGGCGACAGCCGGGAGCGGACCGACCTAGCTGAAGCTGACCTGGGCCGGCTGGCGCTCGGCGTCGTCCGTGATCTCGAAGAACTCCCTCTCCTCGAAGTCCCGCATCGAGGCGACGGCCGAGTTCGGGAACACCTGGATCTTCGTGTTGTAGCTCTGGACGTTCGAGTTGTAAATGCGGCGGGCGGCCTGGATCTCGTCCTCGAGCTCGGTCAGCTCGCGCGAGAGCTGCTGGAAGTTCTCGGTGGCGCGAAGCTCGGGGTAGTTCTCAGAGATCGCGCGCAGGTCCCCGAGCATGGCGCTCAGCCGGCCCTCCGCGGCGCTTGCCTCGGCTGGACCCTGAGCCTTCATCGCCTCCGCCCGCGCCTCGGTCACCTTCTGAAACGTCTCGCGCTCGTGGGTCGCGTACCCCTTCACGGTCTCGACCAGGTTCGGCACCAGGTCGTGGCGGCGCTTCAGCTGCACGTCGATCCCGGACCAGGCTTCGTCGACGCGGTTGCGTGCGCCGATCATCGAGTTGTTGATCCCGATGAAGATCAGGACGAGGACGACAACGACGGCGACGATGATGATTACTGCGACCATGCGCCCAGCTTACACCGCGCCCTCCAGCTTCAGCAGGAAACGCTTCATCTCCGGGCCGCCGCCGTAGTTGCCGATCTCGCCGCCGGCGCGAATGACCCGGTGGCAGGGAACGACGATGGGGATCGGATTCGAGCCCAGCGCGGTGCCCGCCGCCCGGAAGGCGCGAGAGTTGCCGGCCCGCTGGGCGGCATCGCTGTAGGTGATCACCTCGCCGAACGGCACCCGCGCGGTGGCGCGCAGCACCCGCCGGTAGAACCCTGGGTGGCTGAGCCGCCAGTCGAGCGGCAGCTCGAAACGGTCCCGCCTTCCCTCGAAGTACTCGTCCAGCTCGCGTCGCGCCTCGTCGAGGCGCGCGGGAAACTCGAGCACCCGCGGCGAGACGTCCTCCGCCAAGCGCGCAAGCACCTCCTCGACGCGTTCGTTGGGCAGCGCGACGCGCACCAGCCCCTTCGGCGTCGCCGCCACCAGGCCCGTGCCGAGTGGGGTGTCCACGGTCGTGTACGCAATGTCCACGAGACCCTCCTCGTCTGCCTGGGCCGCCAACCGATCGACGAACTTGCTCATCTCGCCATCTCCTTCAGCTCCGCCGCGCTGGCGCGCAGCTTCCTCAGTGCTTCGTGGACGCTCTGGCGCGCCGCCTCCTCCGACGTTCCCATGGCTTCGCCGACGTCCCGGTACCGGAGGTCCACAGCGAAGCGCAGCACCACTGCGGCCCGCTGGCCCGGGGGCAGCTCCGCCACCGCAGCCCAGATCTCGCTGTGCCGCGGGCTCATCCCGAGCGCTCCGTCCGCCGAGCCTGCCGGCATGCGGCCGGCCCACCGGTCGATCAGCTCCTGTGGTTCGGCAACCGGCTTCGCCCCACTGGCCCGGGAGCGGTGATGGTCGATCGCCTTGCGGCGCGCGATGGTCAGAATCCAGGCGCGTAGGTTGCGCGGCTCGGCGCGGGGATAGGCCCGCAGCGCCGCCAGGAAGGTCTCCTGGAGGCAATCCTCGGCATCGCTGGGGCCAACCATCCCGCGAAGGAAGGCCCCGACGGGCTCCAGGTGCTCGTCGAGGAAGGCCTGAAACGGCGGCAATGCGTGTGCCATGGCGCTCATCCAACTACAGAAACGGGCCAGGCCCGGAAAACGTGAGAACGGAGTTAGTCGTCCGCGGACCCGGTGACCAAGGCCTCGATGCCCTGGACCCGGACGCGGTCCCCGTCGGGAAGGCTGACATAGACGCCACCCTCGACCTCGAGCTGCTGGCGAGCGTTCATGAGGATGATTCCGGAGAACCGACCCTTCTCGTCGAAGCGCAGGTAGTGGGACTCGGGCGTCTCCTCCCGGGTGCCGCGGCGCGGGGAGCCGATCGCGGCGTAGAGGACGTCACTGGGCGGGTCGTAGGTGACGTGCGAGAACGTGTAGCGCCCAGCCCTGATGCTCATCCCGGATCAGGCTAACGGCTCCTACCTGCCTCCCGATCTGGATGCGCGGCCTGGTCCGTCGTGGCGTCGTCGATCGCGAACCAGGCCTCCTGCATGTCGACCCGCTCGTTTCGGAACGGGACCCCCTCGGCTTCGAGCAGCCGGCGCTGACGCGTGCCCTTGGCCAAAGACCCGTCGGCCCGCACGACGCGCTGCCACGGGACATCGGGGTCATCGCACGCCGCCAGCACCGCGCCGGCGAAGCGGGGCGCCCCAGGGCACAGGTCGCCATAGGTCGCTACGAACCCGGCGGGAACCGAACGGGCCCGCCGCAGCACCTGACGGGCGCCGACGGAGTCGAGCATCCCTGGCTACGCGGCCTCGGAGTAAGCCGGCTCCGCCGCGGTCCGCTCGGCTTCGGTGTCGGCCTCTTCCTCGGCCGTCTGCGACCGCACCACGACCACCGCGACCACGATCGCGACCGCCACGAGCGCCGCCCCGATCAGGTAGGCGAGGTGGTAGCCGGAGTTGAGCGCGGCGTCGGTCGACTCGCCGTCGGCGCGCAGGGCGTCGGTGCGCTCGGTGGCGAGCGTCGCGAGCACCGCGAGGCCGATCGCGCCGCCGACCTGCACGGTCGTGTTGACGAGGCCCGAGGCCAGCCCCGAGTCGCTCGGCGTGGCGCCCGACATCGCGAGCGTCATCAGCGCCGGGAAGCAGAGGCCGGCGCCCGCGCCGAGCAGCAGCATCACCGGCAGGATGATCGTCGACGTAGGTGCCGTCGACCGGCGCCCGCGCGAACAGAAGCAGTCCGGCGCCGGCGAACACCAGGCCGGCGATCAGCGCCGTCCGCGGCCCGATGCCCATGATCAGGCGCTCCGCGTAGCCGAGCGACAGCGTGCCCATCACGATGCACGCGGGCAGGAACGCGAGGCCGACCTCGAGCGGGTCGTAGCCGAGGATCCCCTGCAGGTAGAGGGCGCCGAGGAAGAACATCCCGAAGAAGCCGACGACCAGCAGCGCCATGACCAGGTTCGCCCCCGTGACGTTGCGCGAGCGGAAGAGGCGCAGCGGCATCAGCGGGTTCGCGATCCGCGCCTGGCGCACGACGAACGCGGCCAGCAGCGCGATCGAGACGCCGCCGAGCGCCGAGCGTCTGGGTCGAGCCCCAGCCCTGCTCGCCGGCCTCGAGGATCGTGTAGACGCCGAGCATCAGCCCGCTGGTGAGCAGCACGGCGCCGGGGATGTCGGCGCCCTCGCTGAGGCCGATCCCGTCGCGGTCCTCGACCAGCCGCAGCGCGAGCAGCGCGATCGCGACGCCGATCGGCACGTTGACGAAGAAGATCCAGTGCCAGTTGATCGCCTCGGTCAGAATGCCGCCGGCGAGCAGCCCGATCGAGGCGCCGGCCGAGGCGACGAAGCTGTAGACGCCGATCGCCTTCGCCTGCTCGCGCGGCTCGGGGAACATCGTCACGATCATGCCCAGGATCACGGCCGAGGCGATCGCGCCGCCGGCGCCCTGGACGAAGCGCGCGCCGATCAGCACGCCCTGGGTCTGCGCCAGGGCGCAGAGCAGCGACGCGCCCGTGAAGACGGCGAGGCCGATCAGGAAGATGCGCCGCTGGCCGATCAGGTCGCCGAGGCGCCCGGCGAGCAGCAGCAGGCCGCCGAACGCGATCAGGTAGGCGTTCACCACCCAGGCGAGGTTCGTCTGCGAGAAGCCGAGGTCGTTCTTGATCGAGGGCAGCGCGACGTTCACGATCGTCGCGTCGAGCACGATCATCAGCATGCCCCCGCAGAGCACGTAGAGCGCCAGCCAGCGGTTCCGGTCGGTTCTGGAGTCGTGCTCGGTCATCGCATTCGCCTCCTGATCGATTGCGGTTACAACTGAGACCGGCCGAGTGCCAAGGACTCATCGGGCCCGACTGTCAGCAGCGCTTCGGCTGCCAGAAGGCCAGTTCTGCCCCGGCGGGCGTGGCGATGACGCTGCGCCAGCCGGCCGGCCCCTCCCGCGGTTCCAGCAGCACCGCGCGCCGGAGCGGTCGCGCGCGCTCCGTCGCCTCGGCGATCTCGGCGACCTCCACGTACGGGAGCCACAGCGGGCGGCTGGTCTCGCACTCGACGATGCCGCCGCCGATCCCGCCCCCCAGCTCGAGCGCCAGGTACGAGCCGCAGCCGGTGTCGACTCTTTCCGTGCGCCAGCCGCAGAGCTGCCGCGTAGAGCGCGCGCGCCTCGGCCAGATCGCCGGTGTGGAGCTCCAGGTGGACGACGGGTTTGAAGGCGCTCGGATCATTCCCCTCCCCACTCTGACCGGCGCAGGCCTCGGAACTAATCGGCGGGCGAGCCTTGGCGCGGGTCACCGTCTAAGCTGGTGAGGGATGAGCGTTGCTCCGACAAGCCGACCGTCCAGGAGCGGAGCTGCTCGACGCGCTCGCGACGGCGACGAGGACGCGTTCCGGCGCCTGGTCGAGCCCTACCGCGGCGAGCTCCACGCCCACTGCTACCGGATGCTCGGCTCGGTCCACGACGCCGAGGACGCGCTCCAGGAGGCGCTGCTGCGCGCCTGGCGCGGGCTGCGCGGGTTCGAGGGCCGAAGCTCGCTGCGCTCGTGGCTCTACACGATCGCGACCAACACCTGCCTCGACGTGATCGAGAAGCGGCCCAAGCGCGTGCTGCCGGTCGACTACGGCCCGCCGATCGATCCCCACGACGGCCCGGACGAGCCGCTCGTCGAGTCGGTCTGGGTCGAGCCCTACCCCGACGAGACGCTCGGCCTGGAGGACGGCTACGCGGCGCCCGAGGCGCGCTACGAGCAGCGCGAGGCCGTCGAGCTCGCCTTCATCGCCGCGCTTCAGCACCTGCCGGCCAACCAGCGCGCCGTCCTGATCCTGCGCGAGGTGCTCGGCTTCTCGGCCAAGGAGGTCGCCGAGACGCTCGACACGAGCATCGCGTCGGTCAACAGCGCCCTGCAGCGCGCGCGAAAGGCGGTCGACGAGCGCACGCCCGAGCAGAGCCAGCAGGCGACGCTGCGCTCGCTCGGCGACGACGGCGTGCGCGAGGTCGTCCGTGGCTACGTCGACGCATGGGATCGGGGCGACGTCGAGGCCGTCGTCGCCATGCTGACCGACGACGCCTGCTTCTCGATGCCTCCGCCCCCAAGCTGGTACAAGGGCCGCGAGCAGCTGACCAAGTTCCTCGGCGTCGGACCGCTATCGGGCGACTGGCGCTGGCGCCACGTCTACGTCCCCGCCAACGGTCAGCCGGCGCTCGCCTTCTACTGCTGGGACGAGGCGGAAGGGACCCACCTCCCGTTCGCGCTCAACGTGCTGACCATCCGCGACCGGTCAATCAGCGACGTCACCGCATTCATCTGCCGAGCAACGGACTCGCGCGACCTCGACGCCTACCGGCGCTGGCCGGAGGAGCCGATCGTCCATGAGAGGTTCGTGGATTTCTTCGAGCGCTTCGGCATGCCCGAGCGGCTGGACTGACGCGGCCGGCGCGGGCGGAGTCTCGGTCCGCGACCGATTAGTTCGGGGACCTCAGTCGGTCTCAACCGCAAAGAAGAACTCACGTCTGCACGACGAGTACGACAAGGAGAGGAGCTGGCCATGTTCGCGAACACCAAGGCATACAGCGGCTTCGCCGTCGATGACATCGGGAAGGCCCGGGAGTTCTATGGCGAGACGCTCGGGCTCAACACGTCGATGCTGTCCGAGGAAAACGGCCTCATATCGCTGGACCTCGCCGGCGATCGGGGCACGCTGGTCTATCAGAAGCCGGACTTCACGCCGGCCACCTACACGATCCTCAACTTCCCGGTTGACGACATCGACCAGGCTGTCGACGAGCTGGCGGGGCGCGGCGTGAGCTTTGAGCGCTACGACGGCTTCGAGCAGGACGAGAAAGGAATTGCACGCGGCGATGGCCCGTCGATCGCCTGGTTCAAGGATCCGGCGGGCAACATCCTGTCCGTCCTCCAGGAGCCATAGCCAATCGGGCCGCCGCGACGGTGGCCAGCAGCAGCGCCGCTGCGAGCAGGCAAGGCAGCGCGTCCCCCGCCCCACTGGCAGCAGCGCCGCCGCCGATGCCGCCGATCACCTGCCCTGACGCCCACGCCACGTTGATCATCCCGGCGGCAAGCCCCTGGTGCAGACCGGTGGCGTCGGCGGAGTCGCTCAGCATCGCCAGCGCCGGCGCGAAGCAGAGGCCCGCCCCCAAGGAGCCGGCAACCAGGACGGCCAGGATCACGCCGAGCCCCCCGGCCGCGGGGACGAGGGCGATCGCAGCGGCGCAGATCAGCATCCCAATCGTGTACGGACGAATCCTGCCGACCCGGTCGGAGAGCCGACCGACCAGGGGTGCGAGCATCGCCTCGATCCCGGCGCCCACCATGAAGCCGGCGGCGACCAGGCCGGCGCCGCCACCGAACGCGTCGATCCTCAACGGGATCAGCACCTCGATCACGCCGAACATGGCAGAGGGCGCCGCCACGTACCAGGTGGCGCGCAGCACCGAGGGGGAGATGATCGCCTCTCCCACCTCGCGCAGTCGATGCTGCTCGCCCCGCTCCGGCTCGGGGATGCGCAGGGCCGCGATCGCAAGTGCCACGGTCAACACCAGGACCGACGAGAAGACGGGCTCGGTCCCGACCTCCGCCGCTAGCGCTCCGATGACCGGGCCGAGCAGGGCTCCCGCGATCGCGATGCCGAGGACGTCTCCGATCACCGAGCCGCGCCGGTTGTCCGGGGTGGCCAGGATCAGCCAGGTCAGCGCCCCGGCCCAGGCCAGCGCACCCGCCACTCCCTGAACGAAGCGGGCGGCGTCGAGAAGCACCACGTCGCGCCCGAAGCCGAAGACGAGGCTCGCCAGTCCGAGCAGCAGCAGCCCGCACACCAGCGTGCGACGCGGGCCGACCCGCGCCGCCATGAGCCCCGCCGGCAACGAGGCTGCGAGGGTGCCGGCCGCGTAGGCCGCGGACAGCACGCCGGCGGCCGCCTTGGAAAGCCCCAGGTCATCCACGTAGTCGGGGAGCAGCGGGGTGATCGCCGCGTAGAAGACGACGTCGAGGAAGACGACTGTCGATCCGAGAAGCAGCAGGCGCCGCATCGATCCATCCTGCCAGCCACGAGACCCGCTCCCGCCGCTGCCTACGCCGGGAAGTGGTGGTTAGCCTGGGATGGACGCGCTCCGCACCAGACCCCAGTTGCCGGCGTCGTCGCGGTAGAGCACCGCAACGTGCCGGGCGGGTCCGATCTGGGCGCGGCCAAATGTCCTCGAGACCGTCTGCCCTGCAGCGCCGGAGGCGGTCGTGGTCGCAACCACCCTGCCATCGCTTGGGTGGTCGATCGGGGTGTTGGAGATGAGCACCTGGTAGAGGGCCCGGCCGCTGTGGGCGCCGCAGAGCCAGTCGTCGCCCGGCTGTTTCCAGCTCACGCTCACCGACCCAGCGGCGTTACGCGTGGCCACCAAGCTCCTGACTGTGCCCGGTGGGCGCCCGTCGCCCCGGCGGTTGGCGCTGCCGTGCTCGTCGTGGTGGAAGGTCCACCACTGGTTGTTCGTGCTGCCGCAGGCCGGGACCGGTGTTCTCCACAGGAACGACCAGCCCTCCCGGGTCAATGCGGCGACGTCCAGTTTTCCGTCCCCGTCCGCATCGCCAACCGCGGGCGTCGACTGGGTCCACCCACCCGTGAACTTGGGCCACCCCGGCGCCTCCAACCCGGTGGGGCCGTAGGCATGGACCTGGTACAGACCCGTGCCCACGAGCGCCTGACGCTGCGGCCCACTCCCCGCTACCCGGGCCACCGCGGCCTGCGAGAGGAGCTGAAAGTCGTCGGTTGCCCGCGGATAGCCGGGAAGGGATGCTCCCGTATTGGCGTTCCAGGCCTGCTCGACGTGGCAGAAGGGGAGGTTCTGGTTCACGGCAAGGAGGTTCGCGACGCCGTTCAAGGTCAGCCCTCCCTTGAGGATCTCAGGCGTGCCGTCCCCCAAGAGATCACCCACGGAGGGATAGTCGGCGAGGTTTACCACGGGGCCCTGATCGGGGCAGTTCGCGGCCGCGTTCTGGAAGGTGCGGATCGTCGAGCCGTCGCCGTCGACGAGCATCGGTCCCTGTCCGGAGAGGGAGGTCGCCGCCGACACGGCGACCTCGTCGTTCTCGTCGCCGTCCACGTCCAGGACCGCGGCGTCGTTCCCGGGAAGGACGAGCGGCAAGAGGTCGCCCGCCAGCACCCCGACGTTGACCGGCCAGCCGTTGACGATGTCGCCATCCCCGTCCACGGCATACACCGGGTTGGAGCCGGTAGCCGAACCGACGAAGGCGTTGAAGATGTCGAAGATGGTCCCCGGCGCATGGGGGTCGCCGGGCACGACCTCGTTCGTAGCGACGATCACCTCACGCGGATGTTGTCCGTCGAGCTCGGCGAGTGCCGGCGAGGTGACGATCTCCGCTCCGGGCGCGCCGGGCGAGGAGAGCTTCACGGGGAACCCGGGCAGCGAGTCACCGCTGCCGTCCCATGCGTACAGGTGCTGGTCGAGCGCTCCGGCGACGACGTCGAGGCGCCGGTCGCCGGTCAGATCAACGAGCGTCGGCGAGCTGATAAAGCCACGCTTGAGGTGGTTCTGCTCGGTGAGATGGCGGTCGGCAGCGTCGAAGCACGGGTGGGGAGCGCCCGGGTTGCAGGGATCGGAGAAGGCCGGGTTGACGCGCACGGGGAATCCGGCCACCCGCGAGCCGTCCAGGTTCCAGGCATAGACGCGCTCTCCCGCGGTGGCGACGATCTCCGCCTCGTGGTCGTTCGTGATGTCGCCGATCGCCGGAACGCGAAGCGATTCACGCGGGATCGGCACCGACGCGGGGACAGGATGGTTCCGCGCCACCTGCATCCTGTCGGTCCTCACCGGGTTCCCGCCGTTGAAGCTCTGTACCGGGGTTCCGTCGTGATGCAGGGCGTACAGCTCGCCGCTGGAGGTGGCCTGGAGGACGTCGAGCTTGTTGTCTCCGTCGACGTCGTAGAGGCGGGGAGAGCTCTCGCCGCCTGAGCCGGTGATGTGCGCGGCGGCCGAGGCGTCCGGACCGATTGGCTTCGGCCAGCCCGCGAGATTGCCGTCGTCCCGGTAGGCGAACAGCGTCTTACGGTAGCGGCCGATGTTCGCCGGGTGGGCCGCCTCGCGGACCGTGAGACGGATCTGGAAGGCGTGGCGCTCGGGGTCGGGGTTCGGATAGGGATCGACGGGCCAGGCGCCATCCGTAGCGCCGCCGGCGGGACGTCCTGCGTCGTTGACCACTTCGCCGTTGCACTGGTCGGCGATGCTGGTGAGCAGCGACTTCGAGAGCGTTCCGAGAACCCCGTTGACGGGTCCGGTCCCGTTCGCGCCCGGAACGCTCTGGAAGCTCGAGTCCGTAGCGTCCTGGCCACACGCGTACTGGACAGTCCAAGCTCCCACGTCGCCGTCGTGCGGAGCGGCGGTGCGGCCTCGGATCTGGAGCCCGGAGGCGGGCACCCGGCCGACGTCGATCGGCGAGAACCAATCCGGAGCGTCGATCTGCGCCTCGGGCGGGATGCAGGTGCGCCGCGTTCCACAGGGCCAGCCCGCGGGGATCGGCTGGCCCGGCTTCAGGTGGATACGGGCCATCGCCGCCGCCATGTTGACCCTGCCGTAACCGAAGTGCGAATCCCAGCCCGAACTCGCTTTGTCCGGCGGGCCGATCGAGCCAGTGTTTCCGGGTAGAACGTCCTCGGCGGTCATCGTCAGGAGCTGGCGAGTCTCGTTGCCCCGGAGCCCGGCCGGTTGCCCGGTGCCCGCAAACGTGGTGCGCGCGTACGACTCCAAGAGCCCCGCTACCCCTGCCGCCTGGCCGGTGTTCTCGGAGCCCGTCGAGCCCATCAGGACGATGTCGGCCTTGCCTCCGTACTGGGTCAGGTTGGAGTTGCGGAAGAAGCTCGTCGTGAACGGCTGCGCGGTCGGGGTGACGCCGATGGTGCCCAAGCTCGCCAGGAGTTGCCCACAGCCCTCCACGAATTCCTCCGGCGGGTCGGGAAACACGTCCCCGACTCCCGGCAGGCCGCCTGGACCGGTGCAGGTGTTGTTGGGTGCGGTGTCAGGGAACGAGCCGGCGACGTAGACGGCCTCGTTGTAGTTGGTGGGGTAGTTGTGGTTGGCGCTGTTGATATCGCTCGAGACGAGCATCAACGCCATGCCCTTGCTGTCCGCGTACGTCACGGCGCTGCGCGCGAATTGCGTATTGGTGAGGCCGCCGATCGCGCCCTCCGCCACGCTCACACCGTTGTCGGCGGCGTAGGTGACGGCGAGTGCCCAGTTGTCAGTGGGCGTCACGAACGTGTCCCAGATCCGCAGCGGCACCAGTTGGCATTTCGGGCACAGCCCCGTCTCGCCGGCGGCGTTGTTCGTCTTGGCCAGTGCCTCCAGCGCCCGCCCCGTCCCGTGGCCTCCGGCGCTGCAGCAGCTCGATGCGTCGTAGGGATCGTTGTCGTTGTCGAAGAAGTCCCAGCCGGCGATGTCGTCGACGTAGCCGTTGGCGTCACCGTCGCTTCCGTTGGAGAAGGTGGCGATCAGGTCCGAGGGGTCGAGGATGGCGTCGGCGTTCGATCCAGTGTCCGAGGTGTCGTCGCCGGCGCTGACCGACACACGCGGGTCGTCGGCGTAGTCCTGGACGTTGAACTGGCCGTCGCCGTTGCAGTTGTAGGCGGCACAGTTGGAGCCGTTGGCGTGTTGGGGCAGCGGCAGCTCCCCCTGGTTGAGGCGGACCTTGTCCACCAGCTCGGTGTTCTGCCAGCGGATGCCGGTGTCGAGGATCGCAACCGACACGTTGGCGTTCCCGGATGAGTATTTCCACGCGGTGTCCGCCCGGACCCCCGAAATCTGCGAGCACTGGGGGTCCCCGGCGTCGACGTTGGCGTCTCGGCCCTGCTGGTCGAGCTGGGCGCAGTTGTCGTACTGGGTCTCCACGCCGGGCGCCTCCTGCGCCGTATCGGGGCGAAAACCGAACGACCCGAACTGCTCCTCGAAGTAGCTGTCGCAGTCCGCCGGAGGGGTGTCGGGGTCGTCGGCCTCGCAGCGGTCGAAGCCGGGATCGTTCGGGGTGTTGACCCGGGGACTCTCGGTCGGGTCGGCTCCCGGAAAGGCCGCCAGCGCAGCGCATGGCAAGGCCAGCGCAATCAGCACACCTCCCAGAGCCGCGGTCCTCCTACCGGCTCCCATCGAAATGAAACCTACCACTCGGGTGCGAGCGCGGGGCCGAGTCGCCTCGACTCAGAGTTCGTCGACCGAGAAGGTGTCGCAGGCGGCGGGGTCGCCGCCGCGATATCCGGTGGTGAACCAGCTGCGGCGCTGCTCGGAGGTGCCGTGCGTGAAGCTGTCCGGGTCGATGCGCCCCGTTGCCTGCCCCTGAAGGCGATCGTCGCCGATGGCCTCGGTGGCTGTGAACGCCTCGTCCAAGTCGCCCCCCTGGAGGTCGCCCTGCTGGAAGACCGTGTTCGCCCAGACACCGGCGTAGCAGTCGGCCTGCAACTCCAGGCGCACTGAAAGCTCGTTGGCATCGTCCGGGTTCTCGCGGCCGAGCCGTTCGACCTCGGCGCTGATGCCGTTTTCCTGTTGCACGTGGTGACCCATCTCGTGGGCGATCACGTAGGCCCAGGCGAAGTCGCCCGGCGCCTCAAGCTGGTTGGCCATTTCCTCGTAGAAGCTCAGATCGAGATAGACCCGCTGATCGGCGGGGCAGTAGAAGGGGCCCACGGCCGAGGTGGCGCTGCCGCAACCGTCGGTGTTGACGGCGTCGCTGTAAAGGACCAACTGGGCGCGATCGTAGGGCTCTTCATCCCGCCCGAAGGTCCCCTCCCACGTGCTCTGGGTGTCGGTGAACACGTAGGTCGAGAACTCCTTGATCTGCCGCTGCGGGTCCTGGGCCGGCGGAATCCCCTGCGGCGTGGGCTGGCCGGGCGCCTGCACGCCGGGGCCGAAGCCGGTGGGGATGCTGAAGCCTCCCCCGTCTCCGCTGAAGAACACCTGAATCGCGATGTAGATGATCACGCCCACGATCCCCAGCCCCCCGGGGAGCGCGAGCCCTCCCGGCACCGGCAACCGCCCCATGCCACCGCCGAGACGACCGCCAGCCGGGCTCGCCCCCCGCTGGTCGATCACATCGCGCGGCTTCTTCACGCGGCGCCACCTCATCGGCAGAAGGCTATCCCCGCGTCGCTGATCCCGGCTGGCAACCGCCGAGGCACGGCTCGGGGGCCCATCGATCGCCGGCCCTTAAGCTCTCAATCGCCATGGCCACCCGGGCCGGGTTCGACGTCGTCATAGCCGGCGCGAGCATCGCGGGCTGCACGGCCGCGCGCTTGTTCGCCCTCGCCGGGGCACGGGTGGCCTTGGTCGAGCGGCGGCCGGATCCGGCCGCCTACAAGGTCGCCTGCACGCACCAGATCCAGTCCAGCGCCGTGCCGACGATCGAGCGGCTCGGATTGGCGCCACTACTCGAGCGAGCGGGTGCGGTGCGGAGCAGGGCGGCCGCCTGGACGCCGTACGGGGGTTGGCTGCGGTTTCCTGCCGACGCGCCCCCTGGGTACGGAATCACCCGTCGCAACCTCGACCCGATCTTGCGCGAGCTGGCGGTCGAGACGCCCGGCGTCGAGCACCTCCCCGGCCAGACGGTGGTTCGACTGCTCGGCGATCGCAGCCGGGTGGATGGCGTCGAGGTGGACAGCCCGAACCACAAGCGCCACACGCTTGCCGCGACGCTCACCGTGGCCGCCGACGGGCGCGATTCGACGATCGCTCGGCTGGCGGGCCTCCCCGCCCGGGTGGGCCCACACAACCGCTTCGTCTACTTCGCCTACTGGCGTGGGGTGCGCTCGCCGAAGAGCCAGGCCCGGGTCTGGCTGCTCGATCCGGACTGTGCCGCCGTCTTTCCCAACGAAGACGAGATCACCGTGATCGGGGCTGTCCCTCACCAGCGGCGGCTGTCCGAGTTTCGCACCGATCCCGAGGCCGCCTATGGCCGCATGGTCGGTGAGCTCCCCGACGGGCCCGAAATGGCCGGTGCCGAGCGGGTGTCGAAGTTGATCGCCAAGCTCGAGATGCCGAACAAGATGCGGCTCGCAACCCAGCCAGGAGTTGCCTTCATCGGCGATGCTGCGCTGGCCACCGATCCCCTCTTCGGCGTCGGCTGCGGCTGGGCATTCCAGAGCGCCGAATGGCTCGTGGACGAGACCCGATCAGCGCTGCTGGACCATGGCGACCTCGATCTCGCGCTCAAGCGCTACCGCCGTGCCTTCGTGCGTCGCCTCGGACCTCACCACATGCAGATCGCGGACTACTCCACGGGACGTCCGATGCGGCTGACCGAGCGGATCGCGCTCAAGGCCGCCACGAATGATCCGGTGGTTGGAGCCGCGATCGAGGAGGCGGCGACGCGCCGGCGCACGATCCTGCGTCTCCTCGATCCTCGCCTCACTCCGCGTGTGCTACGAGGTGGACTCCGGTCCTAGACCGCGGCGCCGTGACCGGTTAGGCCGGGGCCGGCTCGGGCTCCGGCTCGTCGCCGTCGCCAGGCTCATCCGTCGGTTCGGGCTCCGGCGGTTTCGACGGCGGGGCGAACTCGGGCTCATGGACCTGCGGCATCCACTCCAGCCACTTCGGTAGGTACCAGTTCCAATCGCCGAGGATCTTCATCGACGCCGGCAGCAGCACACCGCGGACGATCGTCGCGTCGATCAGCACCGCCACCGCGAGGCCGACGCCCATCTCCTTGAAGTCGAGGAAGGTCAGGGTGATGAAGACCGCAAATACGAACACCATCACGGCCGCCGCGCTGGTCACGGTCCCGGCCGTCGCCGAGATCCCGTGCTTGACGGCCTCGTCGGTGCTCATCCCTCCCCGCCAGAGCTCGCGCACCCGGGAGAGGATGAATATGTGGTAGTCCATCGAGAGGCCGAACAGGATCACGAACAGGAACAGCGGCAGCCAGGACGTCACCCCACCGTTCGAGGTGAAGTCGAGCAGCGACTCGCCGTTTCCGTCCTGGAACACCAGGACCAGGACGCCGTATGCCGCGCCGATCGAGAGCAGATTGAGAATGATCGCCTTGATCGGGATCACGATCGAGCGGAAGGTCACCAGCATCAGCAGGAAGGCGAGTGCGAACACGAAGGCGAAGATCAGCGGCAGCCGGTCGACGAGCTGGTCGCGGAAGTCCTGTGACTGCGCGGCCGGGCCGCTGACGTTGACGGTCACACCCTCGATCCTGCCGATCGAGGCGGGGATGATCTCATCGCGGATCTCGTCCAGGGCGTCCGCGGACGCGGCATTGCTCCCGCTGCCGACGGTCGGGATCGCGACCAGAGCGACGGTGCCGTCGTCGTTGTAGGTGATCTCCGTCCCTGGGAGGACCTCGTCGGAGGACTCCGCTCGGCGCACCAGCAGGTCGATTCCCACCGCCGCCTGGCCGCTGCGGACGTCGTCTGCCTCGACCACGACATCGGCGGTCACGCCCTCGGCAGGGAAGGCGTCCCGGACCAAGTTGTAGGTCTTGATCACGCCCAGGTCCTGCGGCAGGTCGTCGGTGCTGGAGACCACCATCTTCATGCTCAGCGCCGGGATCGCCAGCAGGATCGAGCGCGCCGCCGGCGATCGCGAGCGACAGCCACGGCCTGCGCATCACGCGCTCGATGATCGGCGACCAGAACCGCGACTCCCCGGTCGATTGACGGCGCGCGAGGAACGGGATCCGGCCCTTGTCGATCCGGTCTCCGAGCCAGGCGAGCAGCGCCGGCAGCACCGTCAGCGAGGCGAACATCGCGAGCGCGACGACGAGGATCGTCCCCTCTGCGAAGGAGAAGAACGTCTTGTCGCCGCTGAAGAACATGCCGGCCATCGCAACGATCACGGTCAGGCCGGAGATCAGCACGGCGCGGCCGGACGTCGCCGCGGCGACCTCAAGGGCTTCTCGGGGCGCACGTCCGGCGGCACGCTCCTCACGCTCGCGGCGGATGTAGAACAGCGAGTAGTCGACGCCGACCGCCAGCCCGATCAGCAGGATCACCGACTGGACGTTGCTGTCGACCGGGGAGATCTGGCTCGGGAAGCGCGACCAGCGCCAGCGCCGCCATCACGCAGGAGATCGCGAGCAGCAGCGGTACGCCTGCCGCCACCAGCGAGCCGAAGGCGATCACCAGGATCAACAGCGTCAGCGGAAGCGAGATCAGCTCCGCCTGCGCCGAGGTCGCTGGTGAAGGTGTCGTTCAGCTCCTTGTTGGCGCTGACGTTTCCGAACTGCTCCACCAGCAGGTCGGGGTGGTCGGCCGCGACCACAGCGACCGCGTCCTCGGCCGGCTCGAGCCGATCCCTTGCCTCGAGATCGTCCCCGGTGATCTCGAAGTCGATCAGGACCGTCCGACGTCCTCGGACACCGATCCCTTGCCGTCCAGCGGCGACTCGACGTTCTCCACGTACTGGGCCCCGGACAGCTCCTCGACCGCCTGTTCGACCGTGGCCGCGGAATTCCGGATCCTCGATCGTCAGCGACTCGCTCTGGACGATGACGACCTCGTCGTTGGGCCTCATCCCGGCGTCGTAGAGCACCTGCTCGGCGTCGGCAGCCTCGCCGGTGAACGCGTCGGCGCCGTGGATCTCGTCTTTGCCGACGGCGTTGCCGGCCATCACGGCGATGACGACGAAGACGATCCAGCCCCAGATCGCCAGCTTCCGGTGCTCGGCGCTCCAGTGGGCGGCGCGCGCGGCCACGCCGCTCGGCGGCTCAGCTGGCGCGGTGGTCGGCGATTTCGGATCGGCGGACATCCTGTACTCCTCTTCGGGGCGTTTGGGATGTGGACGTTGACGTCACGCCCCGTCTGACCACCTACCGCCTACAAGCGGTCACTCACAGGGACGCCATGGCGACCGTATCACGGGTTCTCGCCAGCACCAGCGAACGAAAGGCGACCGCGCATAGCGCCACCCTAACCCTGTGGATGAGGGGCATTGGCGCCCGCCGGTCAGAGGACAGTGAGCAGGCTAGCTCCCAAGAAATCTCTGGGCAGGAACTTCAGAACCGCCAGCGCACGCAGTTGTCTTGGTGGATGGCGCGATACCGATCGTGCGAGGGGCGTAGGTCACCCCGAACCGTCCAGGCATGCCATCTGTAGTGCAGGACCCGCCCGGGGGTGGAGTCATGCCCAGCCCCTTCCTATGCGCCCGCCGTGCCACGTGCCGTGCTCTGCGACACCCGACGCCCACAGCCCGGATGCGGGTCAGGTCGACGCCCTCATAGCGGGTGTTCGGATAAGGGTTGTGCACCGCACGGCAATGCTTCGCCGCACTTGCGCTCGGCGTGACCGCCACCATCGCCAGACCGGCGAACAGGGCCGCCGTCAAGGTCGCGACCTTCCTCATAACGCCTCTTTCGCTAGCAACTAGTTGCCTCAGCCAACGCGAGTTCTATGCGGCAATTTTGGCTGGCGCAGACCGCATGGTAAACGGGAAGCAAGCCCCTTCGCCGCCTGCGCGCTGCCAGGCCGCGCCATCTCGGAGACGACGCGGGCCAGCGCGTCGGCATCCATCTGCCCCGGGCGATCCCCGGCAGCCTTTCGCGCCTCCCGTATCGCCCGGGCGAAGTCACCATATTGTCCCTCGGCCTATCGGCGACCCCGACGAAGCCACCGTCGCACCGTTTCCGGCCTGGCACCCTCGGCGACCGCCGCATCGGCGAGAGAGAGCCCCAAAATCGACCCGAGAGGCGATCGCCGACATGACTGCCGCTCGGGCGTCAGCCGTGTAGCTCGTGGTCTTGCGGCTCACCCCTTACCCCTCAACGTCCGTTTGGCGCGCGCGAAAAGCCCCTTCGGCGGTCCCGCATAGGCGCTTAGGGGTCGACCCGGTGGGTAGCCGCTCTCTATGAAAGGTGGCCTCACTGTCGCAGCGGGGAACGGCACGGTGCGGGTTGCCGTGACCGGCTTGGATGTGGTCGGGAGGGAGGAGGAAACGCCCACGCTCCTCAAGATGAGCCCAGAGGAAGCGCGGGAGCTAGCCCAGACCCTAATGGCCGCCGCTCGAGAAGCCCAAGCCGAATAGGCCCCTCCGGCGCGAGATACTGCGCGGGCGATGACTGGCAACGTCGAGCCGATCGAGTTCAGGGTCAATGGGGAATGGACGATCACGGCCTTGTGAAGGAGGCTCAGGCCTTCCTTCCCCACGAGGAAGCCGAGGCCCTCAAAGCCACCGGACTCTCGGAGTAGGCGATGTCGCGGGAGAACGTGGAGGTCGGCGAGCCGGTGAGGAGGCTCCTTGCCTCATTCAACAAACGCGACTGGGGTGCGTTCTCCGCGGAGCTTGACCCTGAGGTGGAGTACCTGCCTGTCGAGGAGCACGCTGTCTACCGCGGCCCGGAGGCAGTCAGTCAGTACACGCAGCGGTGGCTTGAGGCCTGGGACACGTTCTCGTTGGAGGCGGAGGAGGTCGAGAGCACATCGGCAGAGAACCGTGCATTTAGCGCCATACGCATGCGGGGCACGGGCAAGGGGAGCGGAGTCGAGATCGACGAGCGAGGCTTCTGGGTTTACGAGTTGCGCGGCGGCAGGCTCTATCGCATCAGCGAGTACAACGACCGAGCCGAAGCCCTCGAAGCCGCAGGACTCTCGGAGTAGGTGATGTCGCAGGAGAACGTGGAGATCGCAAAGCGGGCGTGCGACGCCGCGTGGCGCAGGCCGAAGCCGGACTTCGCCACCCTCAACGCGCTCGCTCATCCCGACCACGAGATGTTCACGGTGCAGTCGCTGGTGGAGGGTGGAAGCTGTCGCGGGGCGCAAGGGTTTCGCGAGTCCACAGAGCGCCGATGGGGGTCCCCCGGCACCCCGGTCGAGTGTGCGGACCTGCACAGACCGCGCTAGCCGGCACCGAATAGGCTCGCCCCAACTCGGTCTATCCAAGGGAGGAGCCATGCGCCGTATCCGCCGCCGTCTCACGCTTCGCCAACATTGCATCGGCACATCGCACTGTTCGTTGCGCTCAGTGGGGGAACAGCGCGGTCGCCTTGAGTGGCTCCAACACCGTGTTCTCCGACGACATCGTGAACGGGCAGGTGAAGGAACCGGACCTGGCAAAGCTGGCCTTCACTCCGGTGCAGCCGAATCCGGTTACCTCCTCGGACCCCTGCGCCTCGGGGCAGGTCGGCATCTTCTGCGGCCACAACAGCGTGTCCGGGCTTCGCGGATTTGAGAACCTCGGACGAGGCTACGCCGCCGTCGGCTATGCCCGTGACGGCCTCGGGATCGTTCATCTGCGGGGAACGATGTACCGAGCAATGTTGCCGGAGCGTCCAGTCCGACCAGGGCTTCATCCTGCCGAGCGGGTATCGCCCGCCTGCTACCCATGAGTTCGTGGTCGCCTACGGTCAGTCGAACACCTGCGGTAGCGTGCTTGCGATGAACGCCACATGGTGGTCCAAGTGAAGTCGAACGGAGACGTCATCCCCCTTCGTGGCCAGCCGGGGACCGGAGAGCATCTTCAGCGAAGGCGTTTCGCTCGACGGCGTGGAGTTCAAGGCGAAGTAGGGGCTGCAAAACATCCCGCACCTGCGCGAGATACTGCGCGGGCGATGTCGCAGGAGAACGTGGAGATCGTCCGCCGCATCTACGACGAGGGACTGCTCGATAACGATCCTGGTGAATGGCTCCTCGAAGTCGCCACTCCGGATATCGAATACGTCAACCCGCCGTATGCGGTCGAACCGGGCGTACGCCGTGGACCCGTTGAGGTAGTACGAGCGATGCGCGCCTTCGGTGAGGTCTGGGAGGAGTCCCGGCATGAGCTCCACGAGCTCTTCGACTGTGGGGACGTCGTGGTTGCAGCCGTCACCTGGTACATTCGCAGCCGGGCAGCGAGAGCGAGCTCGTCAGACCAGGAGGCCCACACCTGGGCCTTGCATGAAGGCAGGATCGCCCGATTCGAATGGGGGCAGGATCTCGCAACTGCCCTCGAAGCCGCCGGGCTGCGAGAGTAGGCGAGTTAGCGCCACTGGCGATGCCAGCGCGAGGAGTACACCACGTCGATCTTGCCGTGGCCGACGTTGAGCGGTCGCTCGCCTTCTACCGCGACCTGCTCGGGCCGCTGGGATAGGTCGAAGAGGTCAGGTATCCGACCTACAGAGGCACTGAGGAGGTCGTCTACCTCGTGCGACAAGGAGCAGTCCGTGACGGTGGTCTCGGCCTGCGTCAAGCCGACGGTGGCACCCACCGTTACTACGGGGTGGGCATCGAGCACTTCGCCTTCGAGGTTGACCGACGAGAGGACGTTGATGACGCGCACGCGCGCTGTCTCGCGAGCGGCGCAAACGTTCACTTCCCGCCCGAGGAGGACCGCGACGTGCCTGGCTACTACGCGTTCTTCGTCTTCGACCCCGATGGGATGCGGGTCGAAGTGTTCTGCTGGGAGCGCTGAACGACCGCCCTCGAAGCCGCCGGGCTGTCGGAGTAGCGCCCTCTCTATCCGCGAGATACTGCGCGGGCGATGACTGACGAGGAGATGATCGCTGCCCTGCGACGACTCCACGACGCGTTCAATCGCGGCGACTTCGAGGCCGTGGTTCAGATGGCCCATCCCGACATTGAGATTGTCCGCACAGGGGGCCAATCGTCGATTAAAGGCATCGCCGCGCTGCGCGAATGGATGGAGCCCGACGCCATCGAGGACGCACGCCTTGAGCCGCTCGATTTCAGGGTCAACGGCGACAAAGCCCTCGTACGCACACGCGCGATGGGCCGAGGCGCTGGTAGCGGGATCGAGATAGATGCCGTCGTCTGCGCCGTCTGGACGCTTGACGATCACGGCCTCGTCACGCGGGGTCAGGCCTTCTACCCCCATGAGGAAGCCGAGGCCCTCGAAGCCGCCGGGCTGCGGGAGTAGGCGGTGTCGCGGGCTGACATTGAGATGTTGAAGGCGGGCTTCGACGCCTACAACAAGGGCGAATTCGAGCGGATGCTCGAGATCTGGGACGAGGACGTGGAAGTCGTAACGCTGGGCGGGGGGGAGCCGCTGCGCGGAAAGGAATCGATCCGGAAATGGCTCATCCCTGACGCAATCGATCAACGAGCCGAAAGGATGGAATTTCGCGACTTCGGGGAACGGGTGCTGGTCACCTGCGATTGGCATGTCCGTGGGAGGGGCAGCGGAGTCGAGTTCGACACCAGGGTGTTTCTCCTCTTCACGATGCGGACTGGCAAGGTGATCCGCGCAGAGGGGTTTTCCGGCGAGCACGAGGCCCTCGAAGCCGCCGGACTCTCGGAGTAGGCGATGTCGCAGGAGAACGTGGAGATCGTGCGTCGTGGCTATGACGCATACAACCGGGGAGACGTTGACGCGGTGGCGGCTAGCTTCGCCTCGGACTCCGAGTACATCCCCACCGGAGCGCTGCCCGGGGGCCGCGGGTCGTATCAGGGGCCGGAGGGCTACAAGCGCTTCATAGCCTGGTTCCGGGACGAGTTCGAGGACGCGCATGTGGATGTCAACGAACTGATCGACGCTGGGGAGCGGGTGCTCGCTTCGGTGACTCTCCGAGGGCGCGGGAGGCAGAGTGGCGTTGCGACCAGATGGGACCTGTGGCAGGTATTTACGATTCGGAACGGCAGTGTCGTCCGCGCCGAGGCATTCACTGGCCGTACCGAGGCCCTCGAAGCCGCCGGACTCTCGGAGTAGGCGATGTCGCAGGAGAACCCCAAGGTGCTGCGAGGTGTCCGATACCCCATCTCTCTTCCCAGCGAGAGAGCGAGTCGGCGTCGAACCTTGGACGAGCGCCTCTTCCTTCGCTTCCCCATCCTCTTCCGTCTGTTCGGCGACGTCTGGATGCGGCTGCCGCCGCGCTCTCGGCTTCGGCGGTTGCTGCTCACCCGTCTGATCAGGCGGGGATACGCGGCAGGCAAGCGTCGAGACTTCGAGGTGATGTGTGCGGGCCTCGATCCCAGCGTCGAATATCACGCCCGAGGCGACAATTGGGCTCCAGACCTCAATGCGGATCTCCACGGCCATGACGGGTACCTCCAGGTCTGGCGATATTGGCTCGATGCCTTCGAGGACATCCGGTTCGAACCCGAGGAACTCCTCGACCTGGGAGACAGGCTTCTGGTGACGGCACAGTTGAGAGGACGCGGATCGGGCAGTGGAGTGGACATGAGCCAGTCGGTATTCCAGCTGTTGGAATTCCGAGGAGGCTTGATGGTCTGGCAGGCGGACTTCTCCCACCGCTCGAAGGCGCTCGAAGCGGCGGCGCAGCGGAAGTAGGCGATGTCGCAGGAGAACGTCTTGGCGGTACGCGGGGATCGAATCCGGCTGGCCCCTCTTGGGGAAGGATCCGGCGAACGCCGGACCCTGGATGAGCGCCTCTTCGTTCGCTTTCCGACGCTGCTTCCACGGCTCGTATCCGCGGTGATGCGCCTGCCGACTGGCTCCCGGCCTCGGAGGACGTTCCTTTCGCGGCTGATCCGCCGGGCGTGGGCAGCCTCGAACCGAGGGGACCTCGACCTCTCCCTCTGTGGATATGACCCCGAGGTCGAGATCAGCTGGCCCGAGAGCGGCGGCGCGGCGTTCCCGGATCTTCAAGGCACCTATTGCGGTCACGACGGCTTCCGGCACGTGTGGGCCGCGATGCACGATCCGTGGGTTGTCGATGTTCGGCCCGAGGAAATGATCGACGCGGGCGATCGGCTGCTCGTGGTCGGGCAGATGACTGCGGGGGGTAGAGGAAGCGGCGTTCCGGTGAGCGGTCCGCTCATCGGCCTCTACACGGTCCGCACCGGACGGATCGTCCGCGAGCGGTACTTCAATGACCTGGAGGAAGCCCTCGAAGCCGCCGGGCTTGCTGAGGAGTAGGCGATGTCCCAGGAGAACGTGGAGAAGCTTCGCCGTGTCTACCAAGCCTTCGAACGGCGGGACTTCGAAACCGCCGTGCAGTACCTGCATGCGGATGTTGAGCTGTACCCGGCGCTTGAGGGACCAGATTTCTTCGACCGCCCCATCCGTGGCCACGACGGGATGAAGCAGTTTTGGGAGACGATCTATGAACCATGGGTATCGCAGGCAATTGAGCCCAGGGAGCTGATCGAGGCTCCGGGCGACCGAATCCTCGCGGTTGAGCGCTGGCACGTACGGGGGCGAGGTCATCGACGTCTACGCCTTTCGAGACGGCCTCATATTCCGAATAGATGGCTTCACTGATAGAGCCGAAGCCCTCGAAGCCGCCGGACTTTCGGAGTAGGCGATGTCGCAGGAGAACGTGGAGATCGTGCGGCGAGCGTTCGCAGCGTGGAACGCGGGCGACATGGATGCCCTTCGTGAGTTGCACGATCCCGAGGTCATCTCCCGGGCCCCGAAAAGTTGGCCGGCACCGGGACCGTTCGTAGGGAGGGAGGCGGTCATGCGCCAGTTTGAGCAATCGCGCCAGACGTGGGATGCCGACGCGTTGGAACCGATCAGCGACTTCGTTGATGCCGGCGACAGGGTGTTGGTGCGGTTCGTGTGGCATGGCGTCGGGCAAGGCCCTGAGGCGAATATCGAGATGACCTGGGTGGGCACGGTCCGGAAGGGCAAGATCTTCAACATCGAGTTCTTCTTCGACCGAGCCGAAGCCCTCGAAGCCGCCGGGCTGCGGGAGTAGGGCGCTCACCACTCACCGCCCCCTCCTAGCTTCGTGTTCTCGAACAGCTTGACCAGGAACGCGTTGTGGTCCTTCTCCGGGTCGGAAGCTAGGAACGGCTCCCTGACACCGCCGTCGAAGTCGGGCGGGCTCTCGGGCTCCGTCGGCTCGCTCCCTTCGGTGAGCCCCAGCGCCCGGAGTAGCGCCCAGTTGCGTTCTTGCTTGTCTTCGAAGTAGCCCATCATCACTCCCCCGCTGTGGCCGGTGGGTTCTCAGCTAGCCGCCGAACGGTGCGCTCCGTATCCGCCACCGGGTCGATGGCAACCCAGCCGGGGGTCCTCGCGGCAGATGCGAGCGATCTCCGTCAACCGGTGCCGGATACCCACGCGTTGCCTGGCGGAGCTCAGCCGCCTTCGCCATCGTCGAGGCGTAGTCGGAGCGCAACGCCTCGTCCTTCGCGTATTGCTCCTCCTTCATCGCCTCCGCGTTGTTGGCGGCGATGGCCTCGAATCCCTGACGCTTGGACCGCGTGATGTTGCGGGTGTGCTCGGCCTTCGCCGCGCTCTCGGTGAGATCGGGCAGCGCCTCCCGCTCCTGGTCGAGCTTGCCGACGGGGTTATCCGGGCCGACCGGGGCACCGAGATGGTCCGTCAACTCCGGGTTTTTGTAGATCAAGCGCTGGCGCTCGTCGTTCAACTCTTGGTAGCGCCGCAGCAGCTTGGAATGCTCGCTGCCCGCAGCATGGTCGGCGTCCTTTGCCGCGACCCATGCGGCCTCTGCTTCGGCGACCTTCTGCAAGCCGTCCTTCCTCGTCTTAGTAGCTGTTGTCGTCAACTTGTCCTCCTTGTGGTTGAAGTTGAGCGTCGGCAGGCGCAACACTCCGTAGAGACACCTGCCGACGCTTTGCGCCATCTCGCGCCCTCGCTGGCCTTAGCGAGGCCCCGCCGCTGCGGAGCGGCGAAGGTGTTGAAGTCCAGCGCCGCGCATCCCCGAAAGGAACAAGACGCGCGGCGCTCTTTCGCCGTTGACTCGGCGGCGAAGTCATTGGTTCTGCCCCTCCAGTCCGAGCAGGCCAAGCAGAAGCTTGTTGTGGGCCTGGCCGGGGTCTTCACCGTTCGCCTCGACCCTTGCCGCGATCTGATCGACCTGACCAGGACCGCCCTCGGCCTCCAAGAGCGCCTTGATGGGCTTGGTGCAGAGGAAGCAGCGCAGCGGGGTGTCCGCGTCAGCGCGGCCCAGGACCAGCGGGCGCTGGCAGTCGCAGGTCGCCATCGGCTCCGGATGACGCTGCTCGGACGGGTCAGCTGGCGCGGGGTGGAAGCCGCAGCCGCCAGCCCCAGGCAGCACCTTGCGAGTGCAGGGGCCGGTCGGCGTCGGATGACCGCAGACGCGCGGCTCGGTCATCTCGACCCCCATGGCAGGGAAATAGGACGATATTGGGACGACGGCCTGGTTCCGTTTCGGCCTGCCCCAATGCGAAACCCCCGCCTCAGCAGGGGCTTCGTGAGGGGTGAGCGACCGGATTCGAACCGGCGACCGCCTGGACCACAACCAGGAGCTCTACCAGCTGAGCTACGCTCACCGCGCGCCACTCAATCTACCGGGAGCGGTGCCCCTCGATGAAGCCGTCACGCCGCTGGACGCCCCCGGCAGGATTCGAACCTGCGACCCTCGGATTAGAAGTCCGACGCTCTGTCCGCTGAGCTACGGGGGCCCGCGCGGAGCGTAGCGCCGGCACCAGCCACCTGAGAAATCCTGGGCCGGAAGTCCGTCCGATGCCCCTGCGAACATGTGTTCGAGCCACGATGGCGCATCCGGCTTATCTGAGGGAGAAGGCCCGGGAGCTTCGAATCAAGCGGAAGCTCTCCTTGCTGGAGATCGCCGAGCGCCTCGCCCTGCCCAAGACCACAGTCTTCTACTGGATTCGGGACCTGCCCGATCCCGAGATCAAGCACCGCGACAGCCCCGCTCGCGCCCGGGCTCGGGCCAAGGCCGCGCGTCGGATCGTGGCCAAGCACAGGGCTCTGCGTGATGCCGCCTACCAGCAAGGGTGGGACGAGTATCCGAGGCTCCTCCAGATGCCGACCTTCATTGACTTCGTTTGCATGTACATCGGCGAGGGCTACAAGCGGAACCGAAACGTGGTCTCGCTTGCCAACTCGGATCCCCGCGTCGTCCGGCTAGCGAATTTCTGGATTCGACGCTTCGCCATGAACAAGGTGACGTACTCGTTTCAGTACCACGCTGACCAGGATCCCGATTACCTCGTCCGGTTCTGGAGCTTCGGGCTCGGCGTCGATCCGGAGCTGTTCGTGCCTCAGCGCAAGTCGAACAGCGGCCAGCTCTCGGGGCGCAACTGGCGCAGCAAGCACGGGGTTCTCAGCGTGACCGCTAACGACACTGCGCTCCGTTCGCGCTTGCAAGCTTGGATGGACCGAACGCAGGACCAGTGGCTACACTCGATTCTCCGCGGGGTGTAGCTCAGCCTGGTAGAGCGCCGCGTTTGGGACGCGGAGGTTTCGGCGGTTCAAATCCGCCCACCCCGATCTCGAGCAGCAAGCGGTCGGAGTCCCAAATCGGGTCAGGCCCGGTCGCAGCTAGGGTTCCGCCGCGATGGCGGAGGTCCGGCCACTCCAGGCGTTGCACTACAACCTGAGTGCGATCTCCTCGCTCGTCGACGTCACCGCCCCGCCCTATGACGTCATCGATGAAGGGCTGCGCGCCGAGCTGCTCGCCCGGTCGCCGTTCAACGTGGTCGAGATCGACCTGCCGCAGGCGCCGGCCGGCCGCGACCCGTACGAGCACGCCGACGAGACGCTCGAGGCCTGGACGCTCCAGGGGGTGCTCACGGCCGATCGCGAGCCCGCGATCTGGGCGCTGACCCAGGACTACCGCGGGCCCGATGGGAGCCCGCGCACGCGGCGCGGGTTCCTCGCCCGGGTGCGCGTCACCGAGTACGGCGCCGGGCGTGTCCGCCCCCACGAGCGCACCCAGCCCGGCCCCAAGGAGGACCGCCTGCGGCTCACCGAGGCCACCCGCCACAACCTGTCGCCGATCTTCGCCCTTCACCCCGGAGACGCCTGGCGGCACCTCGAGCCGCACCTGGGCGGCGACCCCTGGGGCGAGGTCGCCGACCCCGACGGCACGGTGCATCGCATCTGGCGCGTCGCCGACCCCGCCGTGCACGAGGCGCTCGGCGCGGAACTGGCCGATGGCGAGCTGTTGATCGCCGACGGTCACCACCGCTACGAGACCGCCCGCACGTACGCGGACGCAGATCGGCGGCGAGGGCCGCATCGCTACACGCTCATGTGCCTGGTCTCGCTTCAGGACCCCGGCCTGACGATCTTCGGCACGCACCGCCTGCTCAGCGACCTCGACGCCGCCGCTCAGGAGCGGCTTGCGGGAGGAGTCCGGGAGCATTTCGAGATCGAGGAGGTGGCCGAAGACGACCTCGATCCCACCGGCTGCGACGGCACCGGGGTCTTCGGCTACATCGACGCCGAGTCCGGGCGCAGCCTCCGCCTCCGGCTCAAGGACACGGCGGCGGTCGACGAGGCGCTCGGCGGCCGCTCGGAGGCATACCGGCGGCTCGACACGGTGATCCTCGAGGAGCTGGTCCTCAAGCGCACCCTGGGGCTCTCGGACACCGACATCGCCGCCAAGCGCGGGCTCGGCTACGCGAAGGACAGCGCCGAAGCGCTCCGCCTGCTCGACGAGGGCGCCTACCAGGCCGCCTTTCTGCTTCGACCCACCCCGGTCGAGCAGGTGCGCGAGGTCGCAGCCCACGGCGAGACGATGCCGCCCAAGTCCACCTACTTCTTTCCGAAGATCCTGACGGGAGTGGTGTTCAATCCATTGAGCTGATGAAGATCTACACGCGCAAAGGTGACGACGGCACGACCTCCCTCTGGTACGGCGGCAGGGTTGCCAAGACGGACGCCCGCACGGAGGCATACGGCGCCCTGGACGAGGCCGGCGCCGCCCTCGGCGTCGCCCGCTCGCTCTGCGGCCCCGAGGAGGCGGAGCTGGCCGCCGATCTGGTGGGACTGCAACGGCAGCTCTTCGTGGCCGGCGCCGAGCTGGCAACCGCACCGGAGGCGGCCGGGCGCCTGGAGGACGAGGTCAGCCGGGTAACCGACGCGATGGCCGAGGCCCTCGAGCCGATCATCGACCGCTACATGGAGCGCGTCGACCTGCCGCCGAAGTTCGTGCTCCCCGGTGGAACCGCCCTCTCCGCGCAGCTCGACTTCGCCCGGGCGACGATCCGCCGCGCGGAGCGCCGCGCCGTCGCGCTGAAGCAAACGGACGGACTTGCCTCGGAGGCAGTACTGCGCTTCCTGAACCGGGCCTCCGACCTGGTCTTCGCGATGGCGCGCTTCGCCGACGTCAGCGATCCGGAGCTGTTCGAGGGCCGCGACAAGGGGAGCGAAGATGGTTAGGGCGACCGCTCGCCGCCGCGCAGGGGTATACCCACGACGTCGAGATCCAGGGAGGCCACCGCCTGGTGATTGACGAGCCGGAGGAGTCTGGCGGCGCCAACCAGGGCCCCTCCCCCACCCGCACCCTCGCCGCCACACTCGCCGCCTGTACCGCGATCACCATGGAGATGTACGCGGGGCGCAAAGGTTGGGAGCTGGGCGAGGTGGAGGTCGAGGTGGAGATGGAGTACGGCTCCTCCAGCGTGCCGCGGTCGTTCGTGGTCATCCTGCGACTGTCGAAGGGACTCGCCGAGGACCAGGTCGAGCGCCTCAGGGTGATCGCGGGAAAGTGCCCGGTCCACAGGGCGTTGAGCCACGAGACAGAGATGTCGATCGAGGACCGGGTCGAGCTGGTCTGAAGTGGACCTGGGGCTCAACGGCAAGGCCTGCGCGGTCACCGGCGCCAGTCGCGGAATCGGCCGCGAGGTCGCCAGGCGACTCTGCGCAGAGGGCGCCAGCGTCCTGCTCGTGGCCCGCTCTCGCCGACTCGCTCGCCGAGGCCGCGCGGGAGTGCGGGCTGGCCGGCGGAAAGGCCGAGCCCCTGGCCCTCGACGTGACCGCGCCGGACGCCGGCGAGCGAATCGTCGCCGCCGCTGCGGCCAGCTTCGGCCAGCTCGACGTCCTGGTGAACAACGCCGGCACGGCCAGGTGGCGGCCCCTCGACGAGGTGCCGGACGAAGACTGGCAGAAGGCCTGGGAGCTGAACGTGATGGCGCCGCTGCGCGCGATGCGCGCGACGGCCCCACCCATGGCCGAGCGCGGCTGGGGGAGGATCGTCAACGTCAGCTCGACGGCGGCCAAGCGGCCCTCCGCGCTGATGCCGGAGTACTCGGTCGCCAAGGCCGCCGAGCTCTCGCTGTCGCGCCTGTTCGCCGACCGCTACGCCGGCGACGGCGTACTGGTCAACGCCGTCTGCCCGGGGCCGACCAAGTCCGAGCTGTGGATGGCCGAGGGCGGCCTGCTCGACCAGTCGAAGCGGGCCGCAGGCCATCAGAGCCGCGCCGAGGCGCTGGAGGCCGCCGGCGCCAAGCGCCCGATCGGCCGCCTGGCCGAGGTCGAGGAGATCGCCGACGCAATCGTCTTCCTGTGCTCGGAGCGCGCCTCCTACGTTGCCGGCGCCGCGTGGAGCGTCGACGGCGGCACCGTCCAGGTGATCATCTAGGTGGATTCGACGCCCAACGCCCTCCGGAGCGTCCTGCTCGATCCGGCCGACGCGGCCGCGATGAAGGCGCCGGGCGGAACCGACGCCGCGGTCCTGGTCTCCGATCTTCGGCTACCCCGAGCAGCCGGGCCTGGTCTTCACCGAGCGGCGCTCGGACCTGCGACGCCACCCGGGCGAGATCTCGTTTCCCGGCGGCCGCCAGGACGATCCGGCGGAGGACCTGATCGCGACTGCCCTACGCGAGGCCGAGGAGGAGATCGGGCTCGATCCCGGGGACGTCGAGGTGATCGGCGCCCTGCCCCCGGTCGGCACCTTCGTCACCGGCTACAAGGTCCACCCGTTCGTCGGCCTGATCCCGGAGGGCCTCGCGTTCGAGCCGAGCCCGAGCCGAGGTCGCGGCGATCCTCCTCTTCCGGCTCGAGGAGCTGCGTGCCGGCTTCGCGATGCGCCGCCTGGTGCGCCGCGGCGTGCCCATTCGCACCCCCACCTACGAGATCGGCGAGCACCTGATCTGGGGCGCCACCGCCCGGATCCTGGGCGAGCTGCTCGGCGCGACTCGGCCTGAACCCCTAGACGTCCTTCTCGATCGGGACGTTGACCAGGTTGCCCCACTCGGTCCACGAGCCGTCGTAGTTCTCGACGTCGTCGCAGCCCGAGCAGCTCGTGGAGCACGAACCAGGTGTGGGCCGAGCGCTCGCCGATCCGGCAGTAGGCGATCACCGGCTTCGCCGTCCTCGATCACGCCCTTCGCCGCTGTAGAGCTCGCGCAGCTCGTCGGCCGACTTGAAGGTCCCGTCCTCGTTGACGGCCTGGGCCCAGGGAACCGAGACGCCGCCCGGGATGTGGCCGGCGCGCTGGGCGCCCTCCTGCTCGTAGCCGGCCATCGCGATCAGCTCGCCCGAGTACTCCTGCGGGCTGCGGACGTCGACCAGGTTCGTGTCCTTGTCGAGCGCGCTCAGCACCTCGTCGCGGCAGGCGCGGATCGTCTCGTCGCCGCTCTTGGCCTCGAAGGTCGCCGCCGGGTAGCTCGGGACCTCGGTCGTCGTCTCGCGGCCCTCCGCGATCCACTTCTCGCGCGGGCCGTTGATCAGCTTCACGTCGTCGTGGCCGTAGTACTTGAAGTACCAGTAGGTGTAGGCGGCGAACCAGTTGTTGCGGTCGCCGTAGAGCACGACCGTGTGGTCGTTGGAGATCCCGCGGCTGCCCATCAGCTCGCCGAACTCCTTCGGGCCGAGGAAGTCGCGCTTGACCTGGTCCTGGAGGTCGTGCTTCCAGTCGAAGCCGATCGCGCCCGGGATGTGGGCCTCGGCGTACAGCGCGGGGTTCTCGTCGACCTCGACGATGCGGATCGAGTCGTCGTCCAGGTGCTCGGCGACCCAGTCCGTCTCGACCAGCACGTCCTTCGCGTAGTCCGTCATCGATCGCTGCTCCTCCCGTCCGATTGGCCTGAATCCTTCAGCCCGGAGTCGAGGTCTATTAGGTCTCATGGGCGGCTCTCACCGCTTGGCTGCGCCAGTCAAACGCTCGGCGGCGGCCAGCATCGCCTCGGTCCAGGCCTCCCAGTCGGCTGGGTCCTCGCTGACCACCTCGACCGGGATTCGCCAGCGCTCGGCCGCCTCGCGGACGATCCCGGTGCCACGCTCGAGGTGCTCGGGCTGCACCCGTCCCGCCGCCTCGTAGACGAAGCCGCGCACCGGAGTGTCGACCAGCTCCTCCATCAGCCGCTCCAGGCGCAGGCCGTGGATGGCAGCGATCGCCGCGCGGCTCTCCGAGTGCCGAGCCGAACAGCCAGAAGACCAGCGTCACGTCACCGACGTGATCGAGGATCGAGCCAACACGATCCGGGTCGGCCACCGCTGCCTCCAGCCGGGCGGCCAGGATGTCCTGGGCATTGCCCGGATCGCGCGTCGTGCCGCGAACCTGCCAGCCGGCGTCCAGCAGGCGCTTGCCCAGCTGTCGGCCCCGGCATCCGCAGCCGACGATCAGCGCCCGTGCCAGGCTCCGTCCCCGGTCGATTGACTCGGCGTCATCTAGACGCCGAGCTCGTCCTCGAGGTCGTCGACCCGGTCGTCGTCGGAGCGCCTCTGACGCTCCCGGACCGCCTCGTCCTCCCGCGCCATTCGAGAGGCATCCGCCCGCGTCAGCTCGCGCTCACCGCGGCGCCGGCGCATCTCGTTCTGCGCCTCGATCATCTGCTGGATGTCCTCGGTCTCCAGCCGCGCCTCGTCCTCGTAGGAGCGGGTCGGCTTCCAGTCGACCAGATCGGCGCCGCTGCCCGGGTACGCGCGCGCCAGTAGGACGAGCACCAGGACGATGAAACCGACCAGCCCTAGGGTTAGGAGAATGAAGTCCATGGAGCCTCCCTCAACCATAGACGCTTTGATCGTGGACGCCGTTCGCACCCCGATGGGCCGTTACGGCGGGGCGCTCGCCGGGGTGCGGCCGGACAATCTCGCCGCCCACGTGCTCGCCCAAGCGGTGGAGAGAACGGGCATCGACCCGGCGGCCGTCTGCGACGTCTACCTCGGCGCCGCCAACCAGGCGGGTGAGGACAACCGCGACGCCGCTCGGATGGCGGCGCTTCTGGCCGGCCTGCCCGTCGAGGTCCCAGGGGTGACCGTGAACCGGCTCTGCGCCTCGGGCCTGGAGGCCGTGAACCAGGCGTCGCGCGCCCTGCGCCTGGGCGAGGGGGACTTGTACCTGGCCGGGGGCGCGGAGTCCATGAGCCGTGCCCCGTGGGTGGTGCCAAAGCCGGAGGCCGGGCTGCCTCGCGGGCCGCAGACCATGCACGACACGGCGTTGGGGTGGCGCCTGGTCAACCCGCGGATGGCGGAGCGCTACTCGACCGAGTCGATGGGCGAAACGGCCGAGAACGTGGCCGAGCGCTACGGGATCCCGCGCACAGAGCAGGATCGCTTCGCGCTTCAGAGCCATGCCCGCGCCGTCGCGGCGAGCGCCGAGGGGCGGTTCGCCGACGAGCTCGTGCCGATGGAGGCCCCACCGGCAAAGGGTGGCGACCCGGTCCTGGTCGCCGAGGACGAGGGGCCGCGCGCCGACACCTCGCTCGAGAAGCTGGCGCGGCTTCGGCCGGCGTTCCGCGACGGAGGCACGGTGACGGCTGGCAACGCCTCGACCCTCAACGACGGCGCCGCCTGCCTGGTGCTTGCCTCGGAGCGGCGAGCCGACTCGATCGGGGCGCGGCCCCTGGCCCGGGTCGTCTCGATCGGCGTCGCGGGCGTCGACCCCGCGTACATGGGGATGGGGCCGGTGCCGGCGATCCGGCGGGCGCTCGAAGCCGCCAACCTGGGGATCGACGAGATCGAGGTGATCGAAATCAATGAGGCGTTCGCCGCCCAGGTCCTGGCCTGTATCGGCGAGCTCGGGATCGAGGAGGAGCGGCTGAACGTGAACGGCGGGGCGATCGCTCTCGGCCACCCGCTCGGCTGCTCCGGGGCCCGCATCCTGACGACGCTGATCTGGGAGCTGCGACGCCGCCGGGCCCGGTACGGGATCGCGGCGTTGTGCGTGGGCGTCGGGCAGGGCGTCGCCACGATCGTCGAGAACCCCGAGGTCGGATAGCCTCGCGTACATGGCGGCGAAGCAGCTGGCGAGCGTCGACGGGCGGATCTCTGCGACGACCGAGGCGACCATCCCGCTGCCGGACGACGGGCTATATCGCGGCGACGGCGTGTTCGAGGTGGTCCGCATGTATCAAGGTAGGCCCTTCGCGCTGCGCGAGCACCTCGACCGCCTCGAACGCTCCGCCGCGGCGATCGAGTTGCCCGTGGAGCGGCTCCGGATTGAGCGCGAGCTGGCGACGCTATTGGCCGAGTTCGGGACCGATGACGCCCAGCTGCGGATCATTCTCACCCGCGGAGGGCGCCGGATCCTGCTCACGGAGCAGCTTCCGGAGCAGGGCGCCGACGTGCGCCTGGCCACCGTCAGCTACTCGCCCACCGTGATCCTCACCGGCGTCAAGTCGCTGTCCTACGCCGCCAACATGGAGGCGACGCGGATCGCCGTGGGCCGCGGTGCCGACGAGGCGGTGCTGGTGAGGCCCGACGGCATCGTGCTCGAGGCCCCCACCTCGTCGATCTTCTGGGTCTCGCCGGAGGCAGGACTCCGGACGCCCTCGCTCGCCTCAGGCATCCTCGAGTCGATCACCCGCGCGCAGATCGCGCGCTCCCTCCACGTCGAAGAGGGGGAGTTCCCGGTGGAGGACCTGCTCGGCGCGCACGAGGCCTTTCTCGCCTCGACCGCCCGCGAGGTGCAGCCCGTGGCGGCGATCGACGATCGCCAGCTCGAAACGCCCGGGCCTCGCACGCTGGAGGCCGAGCAGGCCTTCAGGCAGTCCCTGGCGCAGGCACTCGGAGCGACTCAGTCGACCGTGTAGGCCGGACGTGGACCTCGATCTCAGCGACGAGCAGCGCCTGATCCAGGAGACGGCACGCGACTTCGTCGACAACGAGGTCATCCCCCGTGCCCGCGAGAACGACCGCGCCGCCCGCTTCGACCGCGAGTTGGCGCAGCGGCTCGGCGACATGGGCTACCTGGGAGCACCGGTTTCGGAGGAGTACGGCGGTCGCGGGCTCGACTACGTCAGCTACGGCTTGATCGTCGAGGAGGTGGGGCGTGGCGACTCCTCCGTGCGCACCGTGGTCTCGGTCCAAACCTCCCTCGTCTGCGGCTCGATCGAGCGCTGGGGGTCCGAGGCACAGAAGGCCCACTGGCTGCCGCGCCTGTGCTCCGGCGAGGCGCTCGGCTGCTTCGGCCTCTCGGAGCCAGACGCGGGTTCGGATCCCTCGTCGATGCGAACCCGGGCCTCCTTCGAGAACGGCCGCTGGCGGATCAACGGCCAGAAGATGTGGATCTCGCTCGGCAATCACGCCGAGCTGGCGCTGATCTTCGCCCAGACCGACCCGGATCAGCGCCATCGCGGGATTGCCTGCTTCTGTGTCCCGACCTCCAGCGAGGGCTTCTCCTCGCAAGAGATCCACGGCAAGCTCGGGCTGCGCGCCTCGGACACCGCCGAGATAGCCCTGGACCAGGTCGAGGTCGGCGAGGACGCGCTGCTCGGTGAGGTCGGCGACGGGTTCAAGATCGCCATGACGGCACTGGACTCGGGCCGCTACTCGGTGGCGGCCGGGTGCGTCGGGATCTGCGAGGGCTGCGTTCAGGCCTCGGTGGACTACGCGAAGCAGCGAGAGCAGTTCGGGGTGCCGATCGCCAGCTTCCAGCTGGTCCAGGAGATGATCGCCGACATGGTGCTGCGGAGGGATGCGGCGCGCCTGCTGGTGCGCCGGGCCGGGATCCTCAAGGACCAGGGCAAGCGGAACACGACCGAGACGTCGGTCGCGAAGCTCTATGCGACCGAGTCGGCGGTCGAGTGCGCGAACCTCGCGATCCAGGTGCACGGCGGCTCCGGCTACGTCGACGATTACCCCGTCGAGCGCTACCTGCGGGACGCGCGGGTCACCACGCTGTACGAGGGGACCTCGCAGATCCAGAAGCTGATCATCGGCCGTGAGGCAACCGGGATCAACGCGATGACTCCCCCTCGGATTGAAGCGTGAGCCCGCTGGTCGAGACCAGCGTCCAAGAGCATGTCGCCCTGTGCCGGCTGAACCGGCCCGAGGCGCGAAACGCTCTCTCGCCCGAGCTGATGGAGGAGCTCGCCACCGAGGTCGAGCGATTCGACGCGGACCCCGAGGTCCGCTGTGTGGTGATCGCCGGCTCCGACGAGGTGTTCGCGGCCGGAGCCGATATCGGTGCGCTGCGCGCGCGCACCTTCGAGGAGTCGCTGCGCCATCCGGCGGCCGCATTCTGGGGGCGGCTGGCCGCCTGCCGGACCCCCATGATCGCGGCCGTCTCCGGCTTCGCCCTGGGCGGCGGCTGCGAGCTGGCTCTGCTCTGCGATTTGATCGTCGCCTCCGAGACGGCCGAGTTCGGTCAGCCAGAGATCACCCTCGGGATCATCCCGGGCGGCGGCGGGACCCAGCGGCTCGCCCGCGTAATCGGAAAGCAGCGCGCGATGGAACTGGTGCTCACCGGCCGGCGGTTCGACGCCGATGAAGCCGCTCGGCTCGGCATCGTGAACGAGGTCGCACGCCGCGGCGAGTGGCTCGACCGGGCGTTGGAGCTGGCCCTAAGGATCGCCAGGCGCCCTCCGATCGCTGCCCGGCTCGCCAAGCAGGCGGTGCTCGCCGCAGAGGAGACGACGCTGAGCGCCGGCCTCGAGCACGAACGGCGGCTCTACGAGATCTCGATGGCGACCGAAGATCGAATCGAGGGAATGGACGCGTTCCTCGAGAAGCGGAAACCCGAATTCAGGGGGAGGTGACGATGGCGAACGTGTTCCGTCCCCAGTTCGAGCCGGACGAACCCAGTCAGCCGCCGGCCTACAAGGTGCGGGGCGAGCAACTCGGCAGGGCTGCAGGCTCAGAGCGCCTGGGGGCCAGCCTCTACGAGGTCCCGCCCGGAAGCTCGATCTGTCCCTACCACTGGCACTCCGCAAACGAGGAAATGCTGATCGTGCTTACCGGGACGCCGACCCTGCGCACCCCCGAAGGTGAGCGCGAGCTCACCGAGGGAGAGGTCGTCGCCTTCCCGGTGGGCGCGCGCGGCGCGCACAAGGTCACCAACAAGTCCGCTACGGATCAAAGAGTCCTCATGGTCAGCGAGATGAACGAGCCCGAGGTTGCGGTCTACCCCGACTCGGACAAGGTGATGGCCCGCCAGCAGGCGCCCGGCACCCCCGCCACCGGGCTACGCGCGATCTTCCGCGTCGGAGACAGCGTCGACTATTGGGACGGAGAGGTCGAGCCCGGGGAGGGTCACTGACCGTCACGCGCGTGGGGGTGGTCGGGGCCGGGACGATGGGCGCGGGGATCGCGCAGCTCGCGTGCCTGGGACGGTTCGAGACCTACCTGCACGACCCCGTCCCCGACGCCCTCGGCGCCGGCGCCATGCGACTTCGCGAGGCGCTGGTCAAGGGAGCCGACCGGGAACGCTGGAGCGCGGCAGCCGCGGAGGCGGCAGCGTCGAGGCTTCGGGAGGCGCCGAGGCTCGAGGACCTGTCCGGATGCGAGTTGGTGATCGAGGCGGCACCCGAGGACCTGGAGCTGAAGCGCGAGCTGTTCGGGCGGCTGGCGGCCGTCTGCGGAACCGAAGCGATCCTGGCCACTAACACCTCGTCGCTGTCGGTGAGCGCGATCGCCGACGGCATCGAGCGGCCACAGCGCGTCTGCGGGATGCACTTCTTCAACCCGCCGGCGCTGATGCGGCTGGTGGAGGTGGTCGCCGGCGAGCGGACCTCGGAGGGAACACTCGCGACCGCCGGCCAGGTGGCCCGGGCGATGGGCCGGGAGCCGATTCGCGCCGCCGACGCGATCGGCTTCGTCGCCAACCGGACGGCTCGCCCCTTCACGCTGGAGGCGCTGCATCTGCTGGGAGAGCGAATCGCCACGCACGAAGTGATCGATCGGATCGTGCGGATCGGAGGCGGCTTCCGCATGGGCCCGTTCGAGCTCATGGACCTGGTCGGTGTCGACGTCAACTTCCAGGTCGCGAAGTCCTTTTGGGAGCAGGGGTCGCACGAGCCGCGCTGGCAGCCGCATCCCATCCAGGCCCAAATGGTGGCCGAGGGACGTCTCGGCCGCAAGGTGGGCCGCGGCTACTACGAGTACGGCCAGGACACCCACAGGCCGGCTGATCCGGAGCCCTCGGATCGCGATTCAGACTGGAGCCAAAACGCCGAAATCGAGAGCTCTGTCCACTTCCTGGCTCTCCCGAGCCTCGATGCAGCCACGCTGGTCGAGCTGGCGCGCACGCCGGCGATCACTTCGGCGGACGCAACAGCCGCGGAGACCTACTTCCGGTCCATGGGCAAGCACGTCGAGTGGGTCGGCGACGCACCCGGCCTCGTCCTGGGCCGGATCGTCTGCCAGATCGTCAACGAGGCCCACTTCGCCGTGGGCGAGGGTGTCGCCGCCGCCGAGGACGTTGACGTCGCCATGCGCCTCGGCTTCAACTGGCCGCGCGGGCCGTTCGAGTGGGCGGAGGCGATCGGCCCCGCCCGCGTGGTCAGCGTCCTGGACGAGCTCCACTCGGAGCTGGGCGCCGAGCGCTATCGGGTGGCGCCGCTGCTTCGCCGCGCCGCCACGAATTAGATCCCTCGACCGCCAGCCACGAGCCGGCCAGGATCAGCGCCAGCCCGGCGAGCGTCGCGACGGTGATCTGCTCGCCGAGCAGGACGGCGCCATAGGCGACCGCGAACCCCGGCGCCAGGTAGGCGACGACGAACGAGCGTGCGGGCCCCACCCGGCCGATCAAGGTGTAGAAGACCGCGAACGCGAACCCGGTTCCGACCACCCCCAGGGCCGTGACCGCAGCCACGGGGCCCAGGGCGGGAACGCGACCCGGGCGCCGTCGCGAGCGCCGCCGGCAGCAGCCAGATCGTGCTGGCCACCATCACCCAGGCCGCGATCCCGATCGGGGGTGCGCCGCTGAGCCGATGCTTCACCAAGAAGCCGCCAACCGCGTATCCCAGGCTCGCCAGCACGATCGCGAGGCCGCCGAGGATGGCGGAGCCGGACCCGCTCAGGTCCAGGCCGAACAGCGCCACGACTCCCGCGATGCCGATCACGATGCCCAGTAGCCGCACGCCCTCGGACGCGCTCCTCGTGGTCCACCCAGATCGCCAGCACGGCGGTGAAGATCGGGGCCGTGGCGACCAGGATCCCCGCCAGCGCAGAGGAGATCTCCAGCTCGCCCAGCGAGATCAGGAGGAACGGGGCGGCCACCTGCACGGCCCCGACCAGCGCCACGGTGCCCGCCCGACCGCGCACGGCTCCAAGCGCGCCTTGCGAGGCCGCCAGCGGCACCAGCACAGCGGCCGCCAGGGCGACCCGCACGCAGGCGACCATCGGCGCCGACATGTCGCGGAGCCCGATCTTGATGAACATGTAGCTCGCCCCCCAGATGGAGGCGAGCAGCAGCAGCCACATCCACGAGCGCCGGCTCACCCAACCGAGCTTAGCCAGCGCTACATCGCTCGATTGTGGTCGGGTTATTGCCGGTATGCGACAGAAACCCGCCCAAGCCTCCCCTCACCGGGGCGGGGCTACTTCCGCTGGCCGTTACTTGATTCTGGACGCTCGATCTCGCCGTAGTTGATGCCGCCGTACACGAACGTCGGCACCGCCGGCCACTGGCGCCTCCAGCTGGCCATCTCCGAGGACGGGAAGACGTTCAGCCAGCGCGGGTCGCGCTTGTTGGGGTCGGCCAGTGCCTTCTCCTTCAGCATCGAGTCGTACTGGTCGATCGAGTCCTCCAGCGTGTTCGAGTTCAGGATCACCTCGCGCCCGAAGAACTCGGCGGTCTTGCGAACCCCGGGAATCTTCGACAGGTGCGGGTGCCAGGAGTCGGCCGCGACCCCGTTCTCAGACGAGACCCACACGCCGTCCTCGGTGTTGACGCAGAGCGAGTGGTTGCCGTCGGTGTGACCGGGGGTCCAGACCAGCGCCACGCCCTTTCCCAGCTCGACGTCGCCATCGACCAGCACCACGTTGTCGGTGATCAGGTCCTTGGTCCCATCCTCCACGTACCAGGCCCATTGCATCGGGTGGAGCGAAGCGAAGGTGTCCCACTCCTTGCGCTGGGCGATCAGCTTTGCGTTCGGGAACAGCGGCGGGCGCGGTGCCGACTCGCCCGGGATCGGCTCGGTGGTGCCGAGCACGAAGCGCAGGTCCTGCACGTGGAGGTGGTCGAAGCTCACGTAGTCGACCTCCTCGGGGCGCAGCCCGGCCTTGAGCAGCGCCTCGTCGGGGTGGTTCCAGATCGTCGCCAGGACCTTGTAGGAGATGAACTCGCCGAGCTTCTCGATCTGCTGGGCGTAGTAGGGCGCCTCGGCAGGCCCCTCCGGGACGGTGGGCTCGTAGGCGAGCGTCCGCAGCCGCCCATCGAAGTCCTCGAACTGGACCACCTGGAGGCGGTTGATGATGTTGATGAAGGGGTTCGCCCCCCTGGCGGCGCCACCGAAGGCGAACTTCAGCGGGTAGCCGGCAGAGGCGATGTCGACCGTGCGCACCGCGCGCACCTGATTCTCCGGGGTCGCGAAGCGCGCCCTGAACTCGGCAGCGGCCTCGCGAATCGCCGCCGGCCGGTCACCGCGCGGCCAGGTGTCATTGGCCTGGTCGAACTCGTGGAAGGGCCGCAGCCCCATGCTCTCGATCTTGACCTTGGGAACCTCGACGACGGCCATTCGTCCTTCCTCCTAACGGTCGATTGCTCGCACCGCGCCCACCCGATGCGGGGCCCAGGCTTGGCGCTCGAGTCGCGGCGGAACCGAACTCTAGCGCCGGGCGGCCGCCACTGATGAGGCGGGCTCGCCCTCCATGGCCTCGCCGGCCCTGCCGGCCCAATGCGCCTCCGGCGAAGGGGGCGTGTCACGCAGGTACCACTCGGCGTCGAGCGCTCCCATGCAGCCGGTCCCTGCGGCGGTGACCGCCTGACGGTAGGTGTGGTCGACCAGGTCGCCGACGGCGAACACGCCCGCCCGGTCCGTGCGGGTAGAGCCATCCCGGGTCAGCACGTAGCCCTCTTCGTCAGTCGCGACCTGGTCGCGAACGAGCTCGGAACGGGGGGTGTGGCCGATCGCCACGAAGGCGCCCCCCACCTCCAGCTCCTCGACCTCTCCCGTCTCGGCGTGGCGCAGGCGGACCTTGGCGATCTTGCCGTCGTCTCCGGCCACGAACTCCTCGGGAACGTAAGGGGTCTTCAGGCTGATGTTCGGAATGGCCTTGGCGCGCTCCAGCATGATCTTCGAGGCGCGAAACTCGTCGCGGCGGTGGACGATGGTCAGCTCGGACGCGAACTTGGAGATGAAGATCGAGTCCTCCATCGCGGAGTCCCCACCCCCGATCACAACCACCTTCTCGCCCTTGAAGAAGGCCCCGTCGCAGACGCCGCAGGTGGAGACGCCGCGCCCGCCGAGCTCGATCTCCCCGGGAACGCCGAGGCGCTTCGGCTCCGCGCCCATCGAGAGGATGACCGCCTTCGCCAGATGCTCGGTGTCGCCCACCCAGACCCGGTGGACGCCACCATCCGAGAGCTCGATCCGGGTCGCGTCGTCGCTGATGAAACGAGTCCCGAACCGCTCCGCCTGGGCACGGAAGCTCTGCATGAGCTCCGGGCCCATGATCCCCTCGGGGAACCCGGGGTAGTTCTCGACGTCGGTGGTGTTCTGGAGCTGTCCGCCCCACTGGAAGCCCTCGATCAAGAGCGGCTCGAGGTCGGCGCGGGCGGTATAGACGGCAGCCGTGTAACCGGCGCAGGCACCGCCGACGATGATCACGTTCTCGACTCGCTTCTCGTTCACGTTCGCTCCATCTCGCTCGGTGCCCTTCCCTTTCGCTCCACGGGGCATTATACTTTACTTTCTGAAGTAATGGGCGGGCCGGTCCCGGGCCGCGACTCGGCCAGGCTGTCACTGACTGGCGCTGCGCTTCTCTGCGCCTCCCAGCGCGCGACCGTCTTGCGCAGCTGGAAGAAGGCGACGATACCGGGCGGGATCGGCAGCCAGAAGGCGATCAGGCGGTAGGTGAGCACAGCCGCGAACACCTCGGCCCCCGGGACGTCGAAGAACACGAACGTGCCGATCATCCCCGCGTCCACGGCCCCCACCCCCCCGGGCGCGAACGGGAACAGGTTGGCGACCATGCCGATGAAGAATCCCTGCACCACGACACCGAGCGGCACCTGGGCGTCGTAGGCGTGGAACGCGGCCCAGAGGATGCCGATGTTGGCCGCCCAGAAGCCGACGGCGCCGAGCACCGCTAGCCCGCCGCGCGACGGGTCGCGGACGAAGCCGATCGCCGTGCGCGTTCCGGTCGCGAGGGTGGCGGGCCCGCTGGCAAGGCGCTGTGCGTAGCGCCTGAACCGGTACCCGCTGCGCGAACCTGCCCAGGCGTCGCTCGACGTCCTCGGGAATCAGGGCGATCAGGAGGAAGACCACGATCGCGGCGCCGGCGAGCGCCGCGGGGACGATCGTCAGGCCGGCCGGGTTGGGCCCGTTGAGGACCCCGGTGCGAAGCAGAATCCCGTCGAGCACCAGGGCGAGCATGTAGACGGCGTAGAGCAGGACCAGGAACGCCAACATCCGGCAGGCCGTCTGTCGCCGCGGCATCCCGGCCTTGCGAAGCGCCCAGTAGGTGAGCACGATGCCGCCGGCGCCGCCGGCCGAGAACAGCCGGGTCGCCGCCAGGCCCGCCATCGTGATCTGGTAGGACTCGCGCCACTCCAGGTGCAGTACCCGCTCGCCGACCACGCCGCGGAACAGCGCCACGTAGGAGAAGAAGACGAGCACGTTGAAGGCGAGCGCGACTGCGATCCAGATCGCGTTGGCGTCGCCCAGCTTGTCGAGCGCGTTCTGGGTGTCGAGGACCTTCGGCAGCAGGATGTAGATCGCCGCCACCAGAAGCAGGACGACGACCAGCGTCTGCGCGATCCGCTTCGGATCGGCGAAGAACGAGGGCTCGGCCTCTTGGCCCTCCTCGAGCACCTCCAGGTCGCGATCCACCACGTCCTGGTCGTTTCCCATCGCCACGAATACTCGCAGGCGTGTCAGCCGTTGGCCACCCGCTCCAGACGCTGCACGGCCCCGCTGAGCCGGAGCGCCAGCGGCTCGGCAAGCGGCTCGCCGCGCCGCACCAGTGCCACCAGCGCGGCGCCGGCGGCGAGGTCGATCACGTAGTGCTCGCCCAGATAGACGAGCGCGAAGCCGAGCGTCAGCGCGTACCCCCAACCGGCAGCGCCGGCCAGCGGTCCGGCCTCCGAGAGCAGGATCGCCGCCAGGACCGAGGTCGCGAAGTGCAGGGACGGCATCGCCGCCCACGGGTTGCCGCCGAGCGACTCGTACAGCGTCGGCCAGGTGCGGCCCCAGGTCTTCTCGCCGACCTCGACCATCACCCGCCGGAGCCGCGGCGGTTTCGCCCCCGCGACCTCTCGGGCGCTGCCGCGCCCATCTCCTCGGCGACGTATCCCTGCTCGGCGGCCCACCACGGCGGCGCCGTGGGGACCGCGAAGTAGACCGCGCAGCCCAGGTCGTAGACCGCCGCCATCTGGCGGGCCGCGCGCGCGAACCGCTCCTCGCGGCGCATCAGGATCCACAGCAGCGCCAGATGCGGCTCGACGAACCACGCCCAGTGGACGATCGCCAGCACCCGGTCCAGGCCGGTGACCTCGCCGGGGCGAGAGAAGGCGCGCTGGAGGCGGACGTTGGGGAGCTCACCGAGCCCCAGCGCCCGATCGGCCCGGATCGGATAGCGAACGCGGAGCCGCCGCCGCAGCCGCTCAGGATCGTCGTATGGCAGCTCGTGAACGATCGTGAACGCCCACATCTGGAGGGCGAACAGAGCCGCGTCCCGGGCCTTGGTGCGGGGAAGCAGCACCGCGAGTGCGAGGGGCCCGCCGCGGTCGCGGCGATCGTGACCGGCGGCGGGACGCGCAGGCGGCGGCGAAGCAGGGGCACGGCTATCGAACCCGCGAGCGCGAGGCCCGCCGCGGCCCGGACCGCCGTGCGGAGGATCGGCCTCGACTGGCGGCGCCGCCTCAGTCTGAGCCGAGGGCTAGGGCTTAGCAAGGCGCGGCGAGTATAAGCTCGCGCCCTCGTGGGTGGCCAGCGCTTCGAAGGTCGCAAGGCCGCGGTCACCGGAGCCGGCGGCTTCATCGGCAACGCGATCTGCCGCCGGTTGGTCGCCGAGGGCGCTGAGGTGCGGGGGCTCGACCTCGATCCGGCGGCGGCCGGCCGCGTGAGCGCGGCCGGAGCCGCCTTCGTCGAAGCAGACGTCGCGGACCGCGAGACACTGGGCGCGGCGCTCGAACAGGCGAACCTGGTCGTCCACACGGCCGCGCACGTGCGCGAGTGGGGCTCGATGGACGAGTTCGTTCGCGTCAACGTGGCCGGCACCGCGAACGTGCTCGAGGCGGGAACCGAGGCCGGCGCGGACCGCGTCGTCCACATCAGCTCGGTGGTCGTCTACGGGTATGCGAGTCCCTTGGAGCAGGACGAGAGAGCGTTTCGCCGCACCCACGGGAACCCGTACATCGACACCAAGTCGGCTTCCGACCGGCTCGCCTGCCGCCGGGGAGCAGTGGTGATCCGCCCGGGCGACGTCTACGGCCCGAGCTCGGTGCCCTGGACGCTTCGCCCCATCCAGATGGCGCGGGCGGGGCAGCTCGCCGTGCCCGGTCGCGGTGACGGCTTGATGCTTCCCCTCTACATCGACGACCTGGCGGAGGCGGTCGTCCTCGCGCTGGACGGTGGCAAGGCCGGCGAGGCGTACACGGTTTGGGACGACCGCGCCCGGGTGACCTTCGAGGAGCACTTCAACCGGCTGGCTCGCATCGCCGGCGGCCGCGAGGCGCGTCGCCTGCCGCGCCCGGTGCTCGTGCTGGCGGGGCTGGCGACGGAGCGCTGGGCGAAGCTGCGTGGCCAGCCGCCCGCCTTCACCGCCGGCGCAGTGACCTTCATCGATCGCCGCGGCACCGTGTCGGCGGCGAAGGCGCGCGAGGAACTCGGCTGGGAACCCCGCATCTCCCACGCGGAGGGCATGCGGCGAACGGAGGAGTGGCTGCGCGCCGAGGGACTGATCTAGACCAAACCGGCGGCATGCTCGTCTTCGACTGCGCTGCCGCCGGGCTCGGGCGCCGACCTGACCCGGCAGGCACCTCCGTAGCTACCGCGACTTCGTCGCTAGTCCAGGCGAGCGCATCGCGGTCCTGAGACTAGAATGCGGCCCGCCTTGGCGCCCCGAGTCATACGACGTCTCGCCCCGTTGCTATTGGCCGTGGTGGTGCTGGTGGTGTTCGCGGCGCCGGCGCAGGCGACGATCTTTGGCCCGCGGGCGGGTCATTCACCCAACGCCGACGATATCCGCACGGCGTATTGGATCGCGATCGCGATCGCAGCGCTGCTGGTGGTCGCGGTCCACGTTTTTCTGATCGCCGCGATCTTCCGGTTCCGGGCTGGCCGGGGCCGGGCGCCACGGCGCTTCGCGGCGGGGCCCGGTGCCCTGACGCGGCCCGCGGTCCCGCTCGCCGTCATCGCGAGCGGCCTGTTCGTACTCGGGGTCGCGCTGGCGGGCGAGGCACGCGACGTGAAGCCGACCGGCCCTCAGGGCTTGAATGCATCGAGGGGCCTGGTCGCCCAGGTGGGCGCTCTCAGGGTGCCGTCCGACGCCAAACCGCTGGCCATCAACGCGATCGGCCAGCAATGGCTGTGGCGATTCGAGCACCCGGGCGGCCGGCCTGGCGACCGGGTCTTCTCCTACAGCGAGCTCGTGGTGCCCGTGGACACCACGGTCGTCCTCAACATCACCTCGACCGACGTCATGCACCGGTGGTTCATCCCCGCCCTGGGCGGCCAGGTGGACGCGGTTCCCGGGAAGACCGCCGAAACCTGGTTCCGAGCCGATCGCGAGGGCGTCTACCCAGGTCAATCCACCTTCTTCGCGGGTAGCGCCTACGCGGTGATGCGGGCCTGGGTCCGCGTGGTCAGTCCCGCCGCCTACGAGGAGTACGTGCAGCAGAAGAGACGCGACCTCGCCGCGGCCCAACAGTACGTGGAGCAGAGGGTGGCCGAGGCCCTGACACAGGGGTTGGAGCCGTGACCCCGCCCACCACCGTCTCCCCGCCCCGTCCGGAGATCGTCACCGAAGGGCATCCCGCGTCGCCGGGCCGCCTGGATCGAGCGAGCCACCGGCACGGACCACAAGTCGGTCGGGATCCTCTACCTCGGCACCTCACTGTGCTTCGGGGCCCTCGCGGTGGTCGAGCTGGTGCTGATGAGGGTGCAGTTGATCGTTCCCGAGAACACAGCGATCCAGCCCGAGATCTTCGACCGGATCCTGTCCGTGTTCGGCGTCACCGCAGTGATCCTGTTCGCCATCCCGCTCGCCCTGGGACTGGTCGGATACATCGTCCCGCTCCAGATCGGCTCCCGCGGCGTCGCCTTCCCGCGCCTGGGCCTGCTCTCGTTCTGGCTCTACGCCATCGGGGCGGCGACGATCTACGCCAGCTTCCTGTGGAGGCCCGCCGACACGGGCGTCGCGGCGTTTCCCCCGCTGTCCGAGCGGACCTTCTCGGAGGCCGGCGGGGTTGACGCCTGGATCGTCGGCTGCGCTCTCGCGATTCTCGGCTTCGTCTGCTTCGCGATCAACCTCGTGGCCACGCTGCACAACATGCGCGCACCCGGGATGGCCTGGCGGCGGATGCCATTGCTGTCGTGGTCGGCAGGGATCGGCGGTTACCTGCTCCTTGCCATCGGCCCGGTGATGCTCGCAGCGCTCACGATGCTGTTCATCGACCGCAACTACGGCGGCGTCTTCTTCGACGCCGGCGAGGGCGGCGCGCCGCTTCTGTACGAGCATCTCGCCTGGTTCTTCTTCACCGGCGCCTACGTGCTGGTGCTAATCGTGGCGGCAGGCGTGATCTCGGACGTGCTGCCGACGTTCGCGCGCAAGCCCCTGTTCAGCCAACGGGGCGCGATGCTGTCCCTGCTGGCGATCGGCGTGCTCGGGCCGCTGGCCTGGATGCAGAACATGTACACCGCGCCGATCCCACTCGGCTTCGAGATCTTCGCGATGCTCTTCGCGCTCGCGCTCGCGGTGCCGATCGGGCTGTTGATCTTCAACTGGGTCGCGACCCTGTGGGGCGGCACGCTGCACCTGCGCGCCGCGCCGCTCTTCGCGCTGGGCGCGGTCAGCTCGATGTCGATCGGACTGGCCGGCGAGCTCGCGTACTCCGTCATCCCCGTCGGCTGGCAACTCGATAACACCACCGCCGCCCACGGCGACACCTTCGCGGTGCTGGCGGGCGGCTCCGCGCTGGGCGGCTTTGCCGCGCTCCACTACTGGTTCCCGAAGCTCACCGGCCGCTCGATGGGCGAGGGCATGGGCAAGGTCGCGCTGGCGGCCACCCTCGCCGGCATCTACGTCTACGTGCTGACCACGTTCCTCGCCGGACTTAAGGGCCAGCCGGTGGACATCTACAAGTTCTTCGAGGGCAACGGGCTGGACGGCTTCA
>CAVRIF010000001.1:0-240673 GCA_963721215.1 uncultured Actinomycetes bacterium | reverse complement strand
ATCGGGTGCCAGCGCGGCATCCGCTCAGCGCACCACTCGACCATGTCGGTGACCAGCCGCATCGCCGGCTCGATCGGAAAGCACCACTCCTTTTGGGCGATGTACTCCTTCAGGATGTCGGTCTGGATCGTGCCGCCCAGCGCCTCCGGCGGGACGCCTTGCTCCTCGGCGGCGCAAACGTAGAAGGCGAGCAGGATCGCCGCCGGGGCGTTGATCGTCATCGAGGTGGTGACCCGATCCAGCGGGATGCCGTGGAAGAGGTCGATCACGTCGTCGAGGGTGTCGATCGCCACCCCCTCGACTCCCACTTCGCCGAGGCTGCGGGCGTGGTCGGAGTCGAGGCCCATCAGGGTCGGCATGTCGAACGCCGTCGAGAGACCGGTCTGGCCGTGGTCCAGCAGGTAGCGGAAGCGCTCGTTCGTCTCCTCGGCGGTGCCGAAGCCGGCGAACTGGCGCATCGTCCACAGCCGGCCCCGGTACATGGACGGATACACGCCCCGGGTGTAGGGGTGCTCGCCCGGGAATCCGATGTCCCGCTCGGGATCTGTGTCGGCGAGGTCCTCCCCGGTGTAGAGGGGCCTCACCTCCTGCCCGGAGATGGTCTCGAACGGCGCCTCGCGCTCGTCCTGCTTGGAGTAGACCTCCTCCAGCCACTCGTGGGTGCGTCGCCTGGCGCCAGGCTCTACCGCCATGCCGGACAGTCTAGGCGTGCGGGCGGGCTGTTTGCCCGCCTCAGCGTCGCCGGGCGGAACGGGCCCGCAGCCCCCGCTGCGGACGGGGGCGGCGCGACGCAAGCAGGGTGCCGCTGGCCGCCGCCGCCAGCGTGGCGCCGCCGATCGCCAGCCGCCTGCCGAGCCGCTCGAATCGCATCACGCGCCAGCCCTGCTGCGCGGCGATCCTCGCCAGCTCCGGGTCCGGGTTGACGACGACCGGATTGCCGACCGCGCGCAGCATCGGCAGGTCCGAGGCGGAGTCGGAGTAGGCCCACGACTCGGGCAGGTCGATCTGGTGGTCGGCGGCGAAGCGCTTCATGGCGGCCACCTTGCCCTCGCCGTACACGAACGGCTCCACAATCCGCCCGGTCAACAAGCCCTGCCCGTCCACCTCGTAGCGGGTTCCGATGCCGCCGTCCATCCCGAGCACTCGGGCCAGCATCTCCACCAGGCCGTTGCCCGCGGCGCTGACGATGAAGGTGGCGCGACCCGCGTCCTGGTGCGCGCGCACCTCTTCGAGCATCTTTGGGTAGATGCGCGGCAACACCCCCGCCAGGAGATCAGGCCCCATTCGCTGTATGTCCCGCTCGGGCACGCCGGCCAGAAGCGCCTTGACCTGGGAGAGCACTTGGGCCGTCCGCTCGTCGGTCGAGCCGCGCAGGCGGAAGCGGATGTGCTCCGCCCCCCAGCGCGTCAGGCGGGCCCGGCTCACCATGCCCGAGCGGTAGGCGGCACGCGCGAAGTGCATGCCGCTCGAGCCCGCCATCAGCGTGCGGTCGAGGTCGAAGAAGGCTGCGATCCTGCCCACGGATCGCCGGGAGCTAGGCCCCGTTCACCTCGAACACGATCGCGTCGCCCTGGCCGCCGCCTGAGCAGATCGCGGCGCAGCCGACCCCGCCGCCCCGCCGGCGCAGCTCGTGGACCAGAGCACCGACGATCCGCGCTCCCGAGGCGCCGATCGGGTGGCCGAGGGCGATCGCGCCGCCGTTCACGTTCACCTTCTCCTCGTCCACGCCGAGCATCCGAACCGAGTTGATCGCCACCGATGCGAAGGCCTCGTTGATCTCCCACAGGTCGACCTCGGAGGGCGAGCGACCGATCTTCTCGAGCGCCTGCTTCGCGGCCCCCGCCGGTGTCCGGGCGAGATAGGCGAAGTCGTCGGCGACCGTGCCGTAGGAGAGGACCCGAGCAAGGGGCGAGTGGCCCTCGCGCTTCGCCCACTCCTCGGAGGCCACCACGACCGCGCCGGCGCCGTCGTTGACGCCGGGGGCGTTGCCGGCCGTGTGGGTGGCGTCGGGGCCACCGATCGGCTTCAGCTTCGCGAGCACGTCCACGGTCGTCTCCGGCCGGATCGCCTCGTCGTGGACGACCTCTGTCTCCTCCTTGCGCGTCTTGACCGTGACGCCGACGATCTCCTCCGACATCCGCCCCTCGTCGGTCGCCCGGGCGGCCAGCTCATGCGAGCGGGCGGCCCAGCGATCCATGTCGGCCCTGGTCAGCTCCAGCTCGGACGCAACCTCGCTGGCCTCGTTGATCATCTGCTTGTCGGTGAACGGGTTGGTGAGGCCGTCGTGGGTCATCGCGTCGATCGCCTGCACGTCGCCCATCCGGAACCCGAAGCGAGCTCCCGGCAGCAGGTAGGGGGCGCCGCTCATCGACTCCATGCCGCCCGTGACCGCCACCTCCAGGTCGTCTGCCCGGATCGCCTGATCGGCTAGGCCGACCGCTCGCATGCCCGAGGCGCAGACCTTGTTGATCGTCTCCGAGGGGACCTCGCGCGGAATCCCGGCCTCGATCTGCGCCTGGCGCGAGGGGATCTGCCCCTGGCCGGCCTGCAGCACCTGGCCGTAGATCACCTGCTGAACCTGGTCGGGCGCAACCTCGGAGCGCTCCAGCGCGGCGGCGATCGCCGCCCCTCCAAGCTCCACCGCGCTCTTCGAGGACAGCGCCCCTCCCATCTTCGCGAACGGGGTGCGAGCGGTGCCGAGGATGACTGTCTGCGACATCTAACGCCTTTCTTCGGGTCGTGCGGCGGCCCCTGCCGAGCCGCCTGGGGGTCACTGAAGATCCTAGTGGGCCTCTCAATAGACTCGCGCTTGGTGCAAGTGGAGGTCACCGACAAGCCGTTCGCGGGCGTGGACGCGGACCTGCACGCGATGGGCCTGTTCGACGGCGAGGAGCTGCCGCAGGCATACCGCGACCTGCCCGGCGCCCGCGACGTCAAGACGGCCCTGAAGAAACTCACGCTGCTGCGCCCCGAGCGCCCCGAGCGGCTGCTGATCGTCGGGCTCGGCAAGCGCGAGGACCTGGATCCGGAGCGGCTGCGCGTGGCGGCGGCGCTGGCGGCGACCCGGGCGGGCCGCTACGAGGCCCGAACGATCGCCTGGGCGCTTCCCGAGGCGAACGGCGACCAGCTCGCCACCAAGGCCCGCGCCGCGGCATTGGTCGAGGGCGCTGTTCTCGCCTCCTACCGCTTCGACCGCTTCAAGTCCCGCGACCCCGAGGACCCCCCACCGCCCAGGCTCGAGCGCCTGCTGGTGGCGGGCGGTGACGACGCCTCGGCGGTCGCGGAGGCCGCCGAGGCCGCCCGCGTGGCCTCCGAGGCGGCCAACCGGGCGCGCGAGCTCCAGGACCTGCCCTCCAACGTGGTCACGCCCAGCTACCTGGCCGACCGGGCCCTCGAGATCGCCGGCGCCCACGAGACGGTCACCGCCGAGGTGCTGGGCCCGGCGGAGATCGAGGAGCGCGGGATGGGCGGGCTGGCGGCGGTCGCCAAGGGCAGCGCCGAGGAGCCGGCGCTGATCGCGCTGCGCTACCGCGGCGGCGCTGAGGGCGAGACGCTGGGCTTGGTTGGGAAGGCCGTGACCTTCGACACGGGCGGGATCTCGATCAAGCCGTCGCAGAAGATGGAGGAGATGAAGATGGACATGTCGGGCGGCGCCGCGGTGCTCGAAGGCGTCGGGGCGATCGCCGAGCTCGGCCTGCCGCTGAACGTGGTCGCCTGCGTTCCCGCCACCGAGAACATGCCCAGCGGGACGGCCACCAAGCCCGGCGACATCATCACCCAGCTCAACGGCAAGACCGTGGAGGTGAACAACACCGACGCGGAGGGACGCCTGATCCTCGCCGACGCCCTGACCTACTGCGTCCGCGAGCTCGGCGCCGACCGTCTCGTCGACCTCGCCACGTTGACCGGCGCCGTGCTGGTCGCGCTCGGCTCGACCTACGCGGCGTTGATCTCCAACGACGACGAGTGGGCCCAGCACGTGCTGGCGGCCGCCGAGCAGACCGGGGAGCTGGCCTGGCGCCTGCCGCTCCATCCCGAGTACAAGGAGCTCACCAGAGGGAAGGACGCCGACCTCACGAATGCTTCGGCGAAGCGCAAGGCGGGGACGATCTACGCGGGCTCGTTCCTGGAGGAGTTCGTGGACGGCAAGCCCTGGGCACACCTCGACATCGCCGGGACGGCCTGGGACGTCGGGCGCGAGTACGTGGGCTCCGGCCCGACCGGCTTCGGGGTGCGGCTGCTGGTGGCGCTGGCGGGCGAGCTCGCAACCGCCCAAAATGGGGCTTGATTGTCACGGGCCGCACGATTCCGACCGCAGGCGGGCGTAGAGTCGCGTCCGTCATCCGGAACCTTCAGATTGGGGGGCCCATGGAGAGGAAGACGAATCACCGCAAGCGTGAGCCCTCGCGTCTCGCCCTGGAGCTGGCGAACGCCTTTGCGCCGTGTGCGCAGTGGTCCGAGGTTCGCGTCGAGCGCGGAGCCGAGGGACGCCGGACTCGCGTGATCGTCGGTCCCACCGGCGACGGCGCTCCAGGCGGCCCCACCCCGGGCGGCGCCCCCGCCCCCTTCGACTGGGCGGCCGGGACCCCCTGAGGGAACCGGGCGTGGGCTCCTCAGCCCTCGCCGGACTTTTCCAGCAGCCGTCGGGCCGCCGTGGCGGGGTCCGTTTCGCGCCTCACGACGCTTTCGAGCAGCCCCTCCCACTCCGGGTCGCTTCCGGCTCGCTCCTCGAGCCGGCGACGAAGCCGGACGGCCGCGAGCCCCAGCACCTCGGCGCGAAGGTTGCGGGCCCGGCGCTTTTCCAGCGAGCCGGTTTCCTCGATGTGCAGGCGGTGCGCGTCGATTCGCTCCAGCAACTCGGCGATCCCCAGGCCCTTCGCCGCCTCGGTGCGGACAACGGGCACCTTCCACTCGCTCTGCGGGCCGAGCGACAGCACCGCCCGCACCTCGCGGACCATCGTCTCGGCGAGCGGGTGCTCGGACTTGTTGACGACGATCACGTCGGGAATCTCCATCACGCCCGCCTTCAGCGCCTGGATCGAGTCGCCCGAGCCCGGCATCAGGGCGAGCACGATCGTGTCGGCGTGGTCGACCACATCGACCTCCCCCTGGCCGACTCCTACGGTCTCGAGCAGCACGTCGTCCTTGCCCGAGGCGTCCATCAGCAGTGCGGCCTGGAGCGCCGCCTCCGCGAGCCCGCCGAGCGAGCCGCGGGTCGCCATGGAGCGGATGAACACACCGGGGTCGAGGAAGTGGTCGGCCAGCCGGATGCGATCTCCGAGCATCGCCCCCTGCGTGAACGGGCTCGAGGGGTCGATGGAGAGCACACCCACGTCACGATCGGCCTTGCGAAGCTCGGTGGTCAGGGCTCCGATCAGGGTGCTCTTGCCGACGCCCGGCGGCCCCGTGACCCCGACGATCCGCGCCTTGCCGGTGCGCGGGAAGAGCTCGGCGACCAGACGGTCGCCCTCGGGGTCGCGATTCTCGACCATGCTGATGGCTCGGGCGAGCGCTCGCTTGTCGCCGGCGACCACGCGCTCGGCGAGCGGTTCCTGGGTGGATTTCGCCGCCTCGGCCACGCGGCGCCAGTGTAGATGCCGCCTCCCACGCCCCCGGCGAGCGGCCATCTAGAGTCCCGCCCGCCCGTGGTCCGGCTGATCCGCTTCTTGGCCCGCAACCGCATGCTGACCCCAAGCTACGCGCGGCTCGCCCTGCGCTACGCGCGCCGGCGACTCTTCACCAGCGCCGGCTGGCGCTGGGAGACGGATGGGTTGCTGTTCCTCGGCAAGGGGCTCCAGGTCCAGATCAGCAAGCGGGGGCGGGTGCGATTCGGCCGTTTCGTGTGGATCGGCGACGGGACGAAGATCCGCTGCCACGAGGGCGAGGTGATCATCGGCGACAAGACCGTGCTCGGCCAGGAGTGCACGATCTCCGCCTACAAGCACGTGCGGATCGGCGAGCAGTGCGTGATCGCCGATCGGGCGATGTTCATCGACTTCGACCACGGCGTGGTCGAGGTCGAGCGGACGATCCGGGAGCAGGGCATCTACAAGCGCGACGTCGACGTGGGCTCCAATGTCTGGATCGGCTATGGCGCCTGCGTCCTGCGGGGCGTCCAGGTGGGCGACAACGCGATCGTCGGCACCAACGCCGTGGTCACCGCGGACGTCCCCGCGAACGCGGTGGTCGGCGGGATCCCGGCGAAGGTGATCCGCATGCGCGAGGCTCCCAGCACGCTGCGCTGGTCGGACCCCGTCGAGCCCGAGGCCGGCGAGGCCGCCGGACTACGGCGGTCCTACCTCAGACGCGCTCGCGCTCCAGGCTGTCGTAGAGAGCCGAGGTCCGCCCGGCGACGTCGAGCCAGTCGAAGCGGCGCAGGTGCTCGTAGGCCTCGGCGACCAGGCGACGGCCCAGCTCGTCGTCGGAGAGCACCCGGGCAGCGACCTCCACGAGCGCCTCGGGATCGCGGGCGCGGAAGCGCAGCCCGGCCTCCTCGTGCGGCACGACCTCGCGCAGGCCGCCGGTGTCCGCGACGATGCAGGGACAACCGGAGGCCATCGCCTCCAGCGCCACGAGCCCGAAGGGCTCGTAGATCGAGGGCACCACGCAAACGTCGGCGATCCGGTAGAGCGAGTGCAGCACGTCGTCGCCGATCCAGCCGAGGAAGGTCCCGTGACCCATCAGCCCGAGCTGCTCGGCCTGGCGCCTCAGCTCCTGCTCGTGGGTGCCGGAGCCGGCGACCAGGAACCTGGTGCGCGGCAGCCGCTCGATCAGGGCGGGCATCGCCTCCAGGGCGAGCTGGAAGCCCTTCTCGTAGACGAGCCTGCCGATCAGCAGCACGAGCCGGTGGTCCGGGGGCGCGAACTCCAGCCGCAGGCGCGCGAGCTCGGCGGCGTCGGAGGGCTGGAGGTCGTGGGGATCGATCCCGTTCGGGATCACCGTCACCTTCTCGTCGGGGACCGCGAAGATGTCGGCGATCTGCTCCCGCATGTAATAGGAGCAGGCGATCACCCGGTCAGCGCGATTGGCGATCCAGCGCTCGACGCCGTGGATGTGCGATTGGGGGTGCTTGTCCACCCAACCCTGGTGGCGGCCGTACTCGGTGGCGTGGATGGTGGTCACCAGGGGCGCCCTGAACCGCCGCGCCAGGTGGTCGCAGGCCATCGCCACGAGCCAGTCGTGGCCGTGCACCAGGTCGAACTCGTAGCGATCTCCCAGCTCCACGCCGGCGGCCAGCATGTCGGAGTTCATCCGCTCCACCCAGGCCACGAACTCGCCTAGATCGGTGGGCCGGGTCGGCTCGCGGACGCGGTGGATCGAGACGCCCGCGACGTCCTCGTCGGCGGGGGACTCCTCGCTGCCGCGTGTCAGCACGTGCACGTCCACGCCGAGCTCGACCAGCGCCTCCGAGAGCTTGCGAACGTGGCGCGCGAGGCCGCCCTCGATCAGCGGCGGGTACTCCCAGGAGAGGATCAGGACGCGCGTCACGATCCCTCAGGGCTCCCGCAGGGGGACGAGGCTGAGGTCGGGGGCCAGGTTTCGCATGCGGGGGCCCGGAGGCTCGCGAGAGTGTATGGCTTCGAGCAGCGCTTGGGCATGGGCTGTGGAGCGCTGGTACGGGTAGTCGCCGGCCTGCCTGCGGCGATCCAGAAACGCCCAATCGCTTGCCTGCACGGCGAGCAGCTCGCGCGCCCCGCGCTCCGCCGCCTGGGGGGTCAAGGCCCCCGCGCCGACCGCGGCCACCAATCGCAGCTCCAGGCGCCGCGCCGCCCAGGCGAGATCGGCGACCTCGGGCGAATCCCAGGTGCGAAGGTCCCTGCCCTCCCCCCAGCTCGACTCCACGAGCGGCCGCTCCTCCGGCTGGTGGTGCTCCAGGGCCTCCGGGAGGGTGAGCAGCCGGACGCCGCGATCACCGACGAGCCGCAGCATGGCCTCGAGCCAGATCGGGCCCTCCGACCACCAGTGGCCGAGCAGCTCGGTATCGACCGCGAACGTGACCAGCCCGGGCTTGCCGCGCTGCTCGCGAAAGGCCCGTAGCCGCTGGGCCACGGCATCGGCGAACTCGCCCGCGTGGCCCTCGGCGCGAGCGCGCGCCGCCCCGGGGTCGTAGGGGCCCCCGCCGATCGACCAGAGACGACTTCCCTCCATGGACAGGCGGTGGAATTCGGCGTAGCGGGGATCGGACGGGTAGCCGCGCGGCGACCAGACCAGATCGACCGCCTCGCGGTCGATCGTGAACGCAACCATCCCGGCCGCAGCTTGCGCGGGGGCGAGCGATTCGCTCGGGGACTCGTGAGCGCTCTGGTCGCGTGCAGAAGAAACGCAGGTCCCGCTCGGCGAGCAACGGCTCGATTCCGGCGCGGTAGGCGCACTCCGGCAGCCAGAACCCCTCGGTGGGGCCGAATCGCCGCCTGTGCGAGCGAAGCCCGGCGTCGATCTGCAGGCGCCGGCCCGCGGCGGTGGCGATCAGCGGCAGCACGGGGTGGCTGGCCGCCGACGGGATCAGGGCTACGTTGCGCTCCGCCGCGGCGGAGCGGAAGGCCTCCAGGGCCTCGCCGCCAAGGTCCTCCAGGCGGCCCAGAGCGCGGCTGTAGCGATCGACCTCCGCCTGCGCCGCGGACCGCAGCTCTCCTGAGGCCTGGAGCGCCTCCCGCTCGGCCGCCTCGAGCCGGTAGCGGCGCAGGAACGCCTCCAGGCGCTCCGCCACCCCCGGCGCCTCGAGCTGGTCGGCGAGCACCGGGGTCACGGTGACTGTCAGGTCGCGTGCCTGCTCGAGGACGGGAAGGTACGAGCGGCCCACCGCGTCGAACAGCCACTCCTCCCCGAACGGGTAGGTCCCGAACCCCTCCACGTAGGGCATGTGCGAGTGCAGGACCACGGCGAGGTCCCCGAGCCGCTCAGGCACGGCAGACGGCCAGGAAGTCGAGGGCGCCGTCCAGGTCGCCCTCCGCGGTGACCTTGAAGTCGGACGATCTGATCGCCGGGATGAAGCGGTCGTAGAAGGGCTTCGTGAGGCGAAGCGCGCGGTGGGTCCTGTCCCAGCCGAGCCGCAGGGCCAGCTCGTGAACGCGCAGCTTGCCGGCGTGAAAGACGCCGAGCACCTCGACCCGCGAGAAGTGGGGCTCCAGAAGCGCGCGGTACTCCGCGAGCGTGTACTCGCGCAGGTGCCATGGGTTGCCGGATTTCTCGGCGCCGGGCGGTGCGAGCGTGAGCCGGTTCGGCGTCGTGACGTAGGCGAGTGGGGCCGCGGCGGCAAAGCGCTCCAAGAGGCGCTCGGGCTCGGCGACGTGCTCGATGGTCTGGAGGAACGAGATCGCGTCGCACGGCTCCCCGGAATTCCTCCACCAGCCCCCGCTCGAAGCGCAGGTTCGGGCGCCGGTAGCGCAGCCTGGCGTGCTCGTGAGCCTCCGGGTTCGCGTCCACGCCCACCACCTCGGCGGCAGTCCGCGCCAGGACCTCGGCACCGTAGCCCTCGCCGCAGGCGAGGTCGGCCACCCGAAGCCCCCTTACCCGCTCCGCGATCCACTCGTACGCGACGAGATGGCGCCGGAACCAGTAGTTCTCCTCGGGTACGTCCGGCAGCGTCCGCTCGCCGGTGAGCGCCAGCGGCGGGACTCCTGGTGGCTGATTGCGCTGGGCGTGGTGCAGGGCGAAGACACTAGACACCCCATTGGCGCCTGGCGAGCGCGAGGACCTGCATCGTGCCGCTGGCCGGCTCGGTAGGGTGCCCGGCCTCGAAGCGTGGCAACTACGCAGAGGAGGCAGCAACGTGATCAGACTCGTCCGAACCCAGCCCTGGCGGCCCGCAGGCGCCGCCATCGCAATCGTGGCGCTGGCGGCGACCGGGCTCGTCGCTTGCGGCGATGACGGCGGCGATCCGCAGACGCTCACCTTCAACGTGGCCGAGAAGAGCATCACCGGCCCCACCAGCGCCGACCCTGGCGAAGCCGAGATCACGCTGACCAACGACGGGAAGGAGGAGGCGGACCTTCAATTGTTCCGGATCGAGGGCCAGCACTCGGTCGCCGAGATCGGGCAAGCGCTCGGCGGAGTGATACGGGGCCAGGCCGTCCCGGACTGGTTCTTCGCCGGAGGCGGGGTGGGCACCACGCCGGCGGGAGCGAGCCTGACCGTGACCCAGGTGCTCGAGCCCGGCACCTATTACGCCTTCAACACCGGGGTTGATGGGCCACCCGACCTGGAATCCGCGCCCGCGGTCGAGGTAACCGGAGATCCCTCCGATGACGAGCTCTCGGACACCGATGCGACCCTAAGGACGATCGACTACGGATTCGAGACCGAGGGCGATCTCCAGGTCGGCGAAAACGAGATCACGTTCGAGAACACCGGCGCTCAGCCCCATCACGTCATCGCCCAGCCGATCGCCGAGGGAAAGACGATCGAGGATGTTCGCGCCTTCCTGCGGAACCAGCAGGGCCAGCCGCCGCTCGACGAGACCGGCATCGCGGAGACGGCGGTGCTCGATGGCGGCGGAAGTCAGGTCGTGACGCTGGACCTGAAGCAAGCCGGCACCTACGCGATGCTCTGCTTCATCAGCGACCGCCAGGGCGGCCCGCCGCATTCGATCGGCGAGGGAATGCTCGGCGAGGTCGAGGTCAAGTAACCGGCGCCGTCTAGAGTCGACGCATGCCGGCGAGCCGTTCCGCGACGCCCGAGCGGATCAAGGACGCGAACCTCCGCTACCACGACGCGGCGGCCACCGGCTACGACTCGAAGTGGGGCATCGACTTCGGGCCGATCGGCCAGGCGCAGGTTCGCGCGAAGGTCGCGAAGGCCCTGGGCGGCTGGCCCGAGAGCGGCTTCGGCGAGGCGCTCGAGATCGGCTCGGGGACCGGTTACTTCTCGCTCAACCTGCTGCAGCTGGGGTTGATCGGGCGGCTGGTCGCGACCGACATCTCACCGGGCATGCTCAGCGAGCTCGCCTCCACCGCCGAGCGCCTCGGGCTCGATGTGCGAAACTGAGACGACCGATGCGGAGCGTCTGCCGTTCGAGGACGAGAGCTTCGACCTCGTGTTCGGACACGCGGTGCTCCACCACCTTCCCGATCTCCCGCTTGCCGCTGTCCGAGCTCTTCCGGGTGCTGCGGCCGGGTGGCACGCTGGCGTTCTGCGGCGAGCCCTCGCGCTACGGGGACCTGCTGGCGGCGGTCCCGAAGCACGGCGCGCGGCTCGTCGCGCCCGTTTGGCGGCTCTTGCTCCGGGCCCCCGCGCGTCGCCCGGATGCGGGCGAGCGCCGGGACGGGCACCAGCTCGAGCCGGAGGTGGACGTGCACGCCTTTGCACCGGGAGCGCTCAACGAGAGGTTGCGCGAGGCTGGGTTCGAGGAGGTGAGGATTCGCGGCGAGGAGCTGGCGGCCAACCTCTACGGGTGGACGGTTCGAACCCTCGAGGGGACCGCCGACCCAGAGCATGTCCCCGACCGCTGGCGCCGGCTCGCCTTCCGCAGCTATCTCGCGCTCCAGCGCCTCGACACGGCGCTCCTCGAGCCACGGCTCCCGGCATCGGCCTTCTACAACCTGGTGCTCTCGGCGCGCAAAGCATCGAACGTCCCGGAATGTGGCCTATAGGGGGTACTCAGGGACGTTCATCTCGCAGGGGGCTCTACTACCCGAACGTGAAGGCGTAGCCGGCGACGCCGGGCGCGAATCGCAGCGACAGGAGGTGGCGCCCCGCCCGCGGCAGCTCTACGAGCCGGTAGAGGCGTTGCGTTGACACCACAGCTCTCCCATCGCGCACGTCCTCGCCGGCGAGTGAGTCTGGGATCGGGCGGCCGTCCAGCAGCACGCGCACCGGGCTGGGACGGTCGCGCGAGCCCATCACCAGGAACACGCGCCGCGCCTGGAAGCTCAGCGCAAGGCTCGCCCGGCGCCCCGCGGTCGCGGAGTCGCCGCTGATCCTCCAGCCGCCGGAATACGCCAGGTAATCGGGCGGCAGCCGAGACGAAGCGATCGCTTCGAACTCCTGGCTGCCGGGCCGAATCGGGCCGTTCGCGAAGCGATCGGCACGGCTGGCGCCCAGGTAGGACTCGGGGGTGGTGACGGCTGGATCCGCGGTCTCGGCGCTCGCCTTCGCACGGTCGCCGAGCTGTGACTGCCCGGCCTCGGCCAACAGGCTGCGGATCGCCCACTCGGTCTCGCCGTAGGAGCCCTCTCCGAAGTGCACGAACCGCACCCTCCCACGGGCGTCGATCAGGTACTTGGCCGGCCAGTACTGGTTGCCGTAGGCGGTCCAGGTTGCGTAGTCGTTGTCCTGGGCGACCGGGTAGGTGAGACCCTCGTCCCCGATCGCCCGCTCCACGTTCGAGGCCTCCTTCTCGAACGGGAACTCGGGCGTGTGGACGCCCACCACGGTGAAGCCGTCCCGCTGGTACTCGCGCTGCCAGGCCTCGAGGTAGGGAAGCGTGCGGATGCAGTTGATGCAGGTGTAGGTCCAAAAATCGACCAGCACCACCTGCCCGCGAAGGCCACTGAGGCTGAGTGGCCCGCCGCCGGGGGTGTTGAACCATCGCTGGTTGCCGGTGAACTCGGGCGCCCGGCCGAGGACCGGCAGTCGCGCGCCCGCGGCGGCCTCCCGGAGCCCGCCCTCGCTGGCCGAATGGCCGCCGCGCAGCTCGGCGAGCTGCTCGCCGACGGCGGAGCTCTGCTCCAGCTCGATCGCCGGGCTCAGAAAAGCCGAGGGCACGTCGTCGGCGATCGCCCGCTCGAACTTCAGGTCGAGTTCGGCGACCATCAGGCCAGCGACGGCCACCATCACCACCCCCATGGCCATCTGCACCTGGCCCCGATAGGCGGCGAGACGGTCGGTGACGCGCCGGCCGCCGCGGATAAGCACGTAGAGGACGGCGGCAGAGCCGACCGAGTAGGCGAAGGCGACGGCCAGCTTGCCGACCGTGAAGTCCTGAGCCGCCGAGACCGTGATCACGCCGGCGAGGATCGGGCCCGCGCAGGGCGCGTAGACGAAGCCGAGGCTGGCGCCGATCACGAGCCCCGAGCCGAACCCGTCCCGGCCCGCCCGCGAGGGGCCCGGTACGACCCGGGAGATCCAGGCCTCGACCCGGGCTGAGAGCGGCGGGATCAGGAGGGTGAGGCCGAAGCCGGCCAGGACGACGATCGCGATCGTGCGCGTGAGGTCGTTGGGCAGACCGAGCGCCTCAATCACGTAAACGAGCGCCACGGTCGCGAAGGTGAACGAGATCGCCAGCCCCGAGACCACACCCAGTGGACGGTGACGGCCTCCCGTGAGCCCGGCCGACAGCACCGCGGGGAGCACCGGCAGCACGCACGGCGAGAGCGCCGTGCCGGCGCCCGCGACGAGCGCGAACAGGACGAGCAGGGTCACCGGACAGGAGCCTGACTAGGCAACGTCAAGGCTGCATGAGTGCGGGCCAGGGTTCATTCCAATAGGTGCACCTGAGCGGCGCGGCGTTTCACGGCGCCGCCGGTTGGGCGGGGGACTCAGCCCGGCCCAGCAACCCGAAAGCGAGCGCCGGGAAGGCCACCACGGAGACGAGGCCCGCGGCCACCAGCGCGGTGGCGGTGGCCGGGAGCATGATCTCCAGCGCCAGCCCGATCTGCGTGGCGACGACGATGAACGACAGCGAGGTTGCCTGGAGCAGCCCGGCGGCAGCCGAGCGCATGGTCCCGAACCGGCGGCGGTAGAGAAACGCGGGCAGCCCCCTGACGAGGAGCAGGGCGAGCACGAAGAGGGGCAGGCGGATGAACGCCGAGACGCTCTCGAACATCGCGCCGATGTCGAAGTCGAGCCCGCTGCCCACGAAGAAGAAGGGCACGAAGATGCCCAGCGCCACGGCGTCGAGCCTCTCCTCCTGACGCTCGTCTTTCCCCGAGGTCATGCCGCGGATCACGCCGACCGTGAACGCGGCCAGGATCGTCTCCAGGCCGAGCTGGCTGGCAACGCCGGCGACCACCGCGACCAGCGCGAAGTCGCCGCGTACTCGGATCTGGGCGCTGGTGCCCTCGAGCCGCTCGATCGCTTCCGAGACCCGCCGGAGCTGCGCGGCGCGCGAGATCGAGAACAGGACCAGCGCCGCCACCAGCACGAACAGGCTCAGGTGGAGGATCTCCGTCGATGGCCCGGTGTTCTCGCCGGAGTAGAAGAACGAGAGCAGGATGACGGCACCGAACTCCGCGATCGCCGCCGCCGCGATCACCTGCTGCCCCCAGTCGGTGTCGATCTGGTGGGCGTCCTTGAGCGGCACGATGATCACGCTCAGCGAGGTGGCGACGAAGATGATCGCCAGGAGCAGCGGGGTCTTGATCAGCCCGACCGCGTGCAGGGCTAGGGCGGCGCCCAGCCCGAGCGCGAACGAGATCGCAAACCCCGCCAGCGAGGTCGCCAGCAGGGCTCCCCGGAGCCGCTCGACCTGGATCTCGCGGCCCGCGAGGAACAGCAGGCAGGCCAGGCCGACGGTCGAGAAGACCTCGACCGGCGTCGTCTCGGAGGCGAGGCCCAGGCCGTGCGGGCCGACGATGATCCCGGCGACCAGCTCGAGCACGATCGCGGGGACGAGGATCTGCGGCACCATGCCGCGAATCAGCGGCGCCACGAAGGCGATCGCCGCCACGATGATGAAGCTCGTATAGGACTCCACTGACTCCACTCATACAATGGTGGCGATGCAGGGTGACGGCGTCGAGCTTCCGATCTTCGAGCTCCCGGTGGTGATCCTGCCCGGGGAGCTCCTGCCGCTGCACATATTCGAGGAGCGCTACAAGCGGATGATCGGTCACTGCCTTGAGAACGCGGAGCCGTTCGGGATCGTGTTCCGGGACGAGGGGGGAAACGCGCACCGGATCGGCTGCATGGCGCGGGTCACCGAGGTGCTGGAGCGGTTCGAGGACGGGCGGATGAACGTGGTGGTCGCCGGCGAGCAGCCGTTCAAGGTCTTGGAGCGCTTCGAGGCGCAGGACTACCCCGCCGGCGAGGTCGAGCCGATCGAGGCCGGCGACGAGCTCGAGCAAGAGGAGGATCCGGAGGCGGCCGGCAAGGCGCGGGAGGCGTTCGCCGAGCTGGTCACGCGGGTCTCGGGCGAATCGCCGGACGCCGGGGAGCTCGAGGCCGAGAGCTCCTACGGGATCGCGGCCCGAGTGGAGCTGCCGCCGGAGACCAAGCAGGCGCTCCTGGAGCTGCGCTCGGAGCCCGATCGGATGCGCATGCTGGGAAACGCGCTCCGCAGCCTGGTCGCCGCCCTCGCCCGCTCAGGCGAGATCGCCGAGCGCGCCAAGATGAACGGCAAGGTCGTAATCGGTTAGCGACGGGTAGCAAGCCACCGCGATCGCGCCGCCGCGCCGCGGGTCGCCGCCCCCGCGGAGCTCGCCGGTCTCGGGGTTGCGCGAGACCGCGTGGACGCCGCCGAAGAACAGGTTCCGCGCCGCCCAGCGGGCAATCGTGTAACCGCGCGCCTCGAGACGCGCCAGGGCGTCGGGGTCGACGCCCGGCTCAGCCTGCACAGCGCCCGCCTCGAAGTGGACGCGGGGCGCCTCGACGGCAGCGGCAACCTCCATCCCCCCGGCGACCAGGTGGACGATCGTCTGGAGGATCGCCGAGCGGATCCGGTTCGAGCCGCCGCTGCCCAGGCCCGCCTCCAGCTCCCCGTCGCGGAGCAGCACCGTCGGCGACATCATCGAGGGCATCCGCCGCCCCGCCGCCAGGGTGTGGAAGCCGAACGGGTTCAGGTCCTCCTCGCCCAGCATGTTGTTGACGTGGACGCCGGTCCCCGGGACGATCAGGCCCGAGCCGGTGCCGTTCGAGCAGGTGACGCTGGCGCAGCGCCCGTCGCCGTCCACCGCTGTGATGTGGGTGGTCGAGCCGAGGCGATCGCCGGGCCCCGCCACCCCGTCGCCGGGGAGGCCAAGGCGGGAGCGTGCGCGCTCGGTGGCCGCGTCGAGCCGCGCCGGGTCGAGGAACCGCTCCAGCCAGCCATCCTCATAGAGGCCGGCGTGGAACTCCTCGGTCCGTGCGGCCTGCGCCTGCTCCATCACCGCCACCACCTCCTCCACCCCGGAGGCGCCGAGGCGGTCGAGCAGGTCGAGGCCGAAGGCGACCAGGATGCCCCCCGATGAGGGCGGGGGGTTGGTGAGCACGTCGCGGCCATGAAAGCCCCCCCGTGCCGGATATCGCGCGATCGGCTCATACGAGGCCAGGTCCTCGACGCCCAGGATCCCGCCACGCTCCACCACCCACTCCGAAACCGCCCGCGCGAGCTCGCCCCGGTAGAAGGGCTCGGGGCCCTCGGCCCCGTATCGCTCCAGCGCCTCCGAGAGCTCCTCGAAGCGGAACACGTCGCCCTCGCGCAGGCGCCGGCCGTCGGGCGCGTAGACCGCCCGACCCTCGGGCTGGTGGGTGAGGATCGGCTCGAGGATCTTGAAGATGTACGCCTGCTCGGCGTTCACCGTGACGCCCTCCCGCGCATGATCCGCCGCGCGGCGAACCAGCTCCGGCATCGGCATCGAGCCGAACCGCCGCAGCGCTTCCCAGAGCCCCGCGGCGGTCCCCGGCACCCCGCACGAGGCCGCGCCGACGTTGAAGATTTGCGGGACGTCCGCGGTGAAATAGACCGGAACCGGGTCCAGCTCGGAGCGGCGCTCGATCCCGTCCCTGCCGGGAACGGCCACGAAGAAGTCGAGCAGCACGTTCTCGCCCGGGGCGTGGACGAGCATGAAGCCGCCGGCTCCCAGCCCCGTGAGCGGGCTCTCGGCGACGAACGAGGTCAGCACCGCGGCGACCGCGGCGTCGACCGCGTTGCCACCCTCGCGCAGAACTGCCGCCCCCGCCTCCGCGGTGAGCGGATGCCCGGCCGCGACTGCCCCTCGCGGTAGCTCATGTGGGCGCGCAGCCTAGGTCGTCAGGGCGTTAGCCGCCCGGGAACGAACTCAGGAACGTCGATCGACATGTCACGCGGGCGCGACTCGAAGCTCGGGGCACTACCGGCCCTGCGGTCGGCCGGCCGGCGAACGGCGGTGGCCGTGGTGCCGGCAGCCCGCAGCTCGGCGCGGGCGCTGCCGTCCGCGCGACGGCCGCGGCCGTCGAAGCGCGTGGCGATCACCGTCACCCAAAGCTGGTCCACAAGCGTTTCGTCGACGTTCGCCCCGAAGATGATGTTGGCCTCGGGGTGCGCGGCCTCCTGAACCACCTTCGCCGCCTCGGAAACCTCCATCAGGCTCATGTCCGGGCCGCCGGTGATCGAGAGCAGGATCGAACGGGCGCCGTCGACAGAGGTCTCGAGCAGCGGGGAAGACACGGCCCGCTCGGCGGCCGAGACGGCCCGGGTCTCCCCCGTGCCCATCCCGATTCCCAGCAGCGCCTGGCCGGCGTCGCGCATCGTCGTCCGCACGTCCGCGAAGTCGAGGTTGATCAGGCCCGGCAGGGTGATCAGCTCGGAGATCCCCTGGACGCCCTGGCGCAGGACGTCGTCGGCCACCTGGAAGGCTTCGATCATCGTCGTGGTGCGGGCCAGCACCGAGAGCAGCCGCTCGTTGGGGACCACGATCAGCGTGTCGACCTCGGCGCTCAGCGCCTCGATCCCGTCCTCGGCCTGCTTGGCGCGGCGCGTGCCCTCGAACCGGAACGGCTTGGTGACGATCCCAACGGTGAGCCCGCCAACGTCGCGAGCCAGCCGCGCAACCACAGGCGCCGCCCCCGTCCCGGTGCCCCCGCCGACCCCGGCGGTCACGAACACCATGTCGGACCCCTTCAAAAGGCGCTTGATCTTGTCCTGCTCCTCGAAAGCGGCGCGATAGCCGAGCTCGGGGTTCGAGCCCGTGCCGAGGCCGCGCGCGACGCCGCTGCCGAGATGCACCGTGACGTCCGCGGTCGACTGCTGGAGCGACTGAAGATCTGTGTTGATCGCCATGAACTCGACCCCCGGAATCTGTGCCTCGATCATCCGGTTGATCGCGTTGACACCGGCGCCGCCGACACCGACCACCCGGATCACGGGCAGGTGCGGGCGCGGTGGCCCGTGGTAGTCGCGGAGGCCGGGCTCGTCCCGACCGTAGGTGGGGCCCTCGACGTCGTGGGCCTCGTCGGCGAAGATCCGGCTGAGGCGCTCCTTGGCCTCGCGGGGCTCGCGGACCAGCGGCTGGCGCTCCTCGACCCGGTAGGCGCGAACGCGCTCGGGGTCGGGCGGGGCGGTCTCCGGCTGAGAGCGAGGGATCTCGGGCTCAGCGGGCGGGGGCGGCGAAGCTGCGGGCTCCGGGTCGCCCACCACGCGGGTCTCTTCCCGGGTCTCTTCCTCCACGTCGTCGCGAGCCGTTGAGCGGAAGAGGTCGGCGAGCGGGCCCTCGCGCATGCTGGCCCGCTTACGACGCGCCATTCGTCAAAACCTCCTTGGCCAGCTCGCGGTAGTAGTTGGCAGCGTTGCCGTTTGGATCGTACTTGAGCACGCTCGAGCCGCGAACCGGGGCCTCGGCGAACTTGATCGCCTTGCGGATCCGCGACTTGAAGACCAGCTCGCCGAAGTTCTCCTCGAGGATCTCCACCGCCTCCTTGGCGTGAACCGTGCGGGAGTCCAGCATCGTCGGCAGGATGCCCTCGATGTGCACCCGGGGGTTCAGGTTCTCGCGGATCATCTCCAACGTGTTCTGGAGCTGCACGAGCCCGCGCATGGAGAGATATTCGCATTGGACGGGGACGATCACCTTGTCCGAAGCCGTGAGTGCATTCACCGTCAGCAGGCCCAGGCTCGGCGGCGTGTCGATGCAGACGAAGTCGTAGTCGTCGACGACGGCCGACAGAGCCTTTTCCAGCGATCGCTCGCGGCCGATCTGCATGCTCATCGCGATCTCGGCGCCGGCGAGGTCGATGGAGGCCACGGCGATGTCGATCTCCCGCTCCTGGATCACGTCGCGGATCGGGATGTGGTCGACCAGCACGTCGTACATGCTGCCCTCGACCTTGTCGGGGTCGATCCCCTGGCTCATCGTCAAGTTGCCCTGCGGGTCGAGGTCGATCGCCAGGACCCGGTGGCCGGACTCGGTGAAGGCGACGGCCAGGTTCAGCGTGGTGGTCGTCTTGGCGACCCCGCCCTTCTGGTTCGCGAACGAGATGATCTTCGCCCGTCGCTCTGACTCGTCCCCGATGTGAGCGCCGGGGGGCCTGCCGGGCCCCGGGGCCCGCGTTGGCGCCAAGGCCTCGTGAGCGCTGATCCGCCCCTCGTCGTCGGGCTTCGGCTGCGCCTGGTTGACCGGGGGCGCGGACGTCGCCTTCGGCTGCTCGTGCTCAGCCGGCTCGGCCGGCACCGGCTCGTGCTCGGCCGGCTCGCCAGCTCGTGCTCCGCCGTCTCGGGCGGCAGTGGCTCGGGCTCCGCCGGCTCGGGCGGGGCCAGCTCGGGCTGGTCCGCCGGATCGGCGGGAGGCATTGCGTCCTCTGTGGGCGTGCCGCCGTTCGCCGACTGCGGCGGGCCCTCTTCGGGCAGGTCCGGCTTGAAACCGCGGTTGAACAGACCCATTGATCGCGCTTATTCGCACGTGATCCTGCGTTTCCTTCTCGTGAACGACATACTCCGCCGCCTCCTCGTCTTCGACTCCGGGGGCGGCGGCTTGCAACGCCAACCGGGTGGACCCGGGCAACTGCCGTGCACCGCGACTTCGTCGCTAGCCCGAGCCGGGCGAAGGTAGCGCCGGCTCCGGCGTATGTATGGTCCTGCGGTGCCCGAGTTGCTCGACAAGCGCCTGGTGATCGTCACCGGGAAGGGCGGGGTGGGCAAGTCGACGGTCGCCCTGGCCCTGGGGCTGGCCGCGGCACGGGATGGCCGGCGAACGATCGTCTGCGAGGTCTCCTCGCAGGAGCACACCTCCCAGGTCTTCCACCGGGCCGAGGTCGGCTTCCACGAGGTCGAGATGGCGGAGAACCTGTGGGCGATCTCGATCGACCCCGATCAGGCGATGCGCGAGTACGTGTTGCTTCAGCTCAAGGTGCGTGCGATGCGCGACCTGCTGTTCCGCTCCCGGATCTTCACCTACCTGGCGGCGGCCACGCCGGGCCTGCGTGAGCTGGTGACCATCGGCAAGATCTGGGAGGTCGCTCAGCCGGACCGCAAGGTGAAACGGGGGCGCAATTACGACCTCGTGATCGTCGATGCGCCGGCGACGGGCGCCGGCGTCGGCTTCCTGCAGACGCCGCGCACCTTCGCGAACATTGCCCGCGTCGGACCGATCAAGGCGCAGGCGCAGGCGCTCGAGGCGTTCATCGTCAACCATCGCAAGACGGGAGCCGTGATCGTCGCCCTGCCGGAAGAGATGCCCGTGAACGAGACCGTGGCGCTCGAACGGCAGCTGACCGAGGAGGTCGACGTCGCGGTCGATCGCGTCTACATGAACGGCCTCTACCCGGAGCGCTTCTCGAAGCCCGAGGTGGACCGGCTCGGGGACGCATGCGACAACGCCAACGGCCCGCTGCGCGCCGCGTACCGGGCGGCGCTCAGCGAGAGCCGCCGAGCCGCGGCGCAGCGCGAGCAGCTCGCCCGCCTCGTGGAGCTCGTCACATCGCCCGTGCGCACGCTCCCGTTCGTCTTCGTGCCCGAGCTCGGCGTCGAGCAAGTCGGCCAGCTGTCTGAGGCAGTCGACTGATGGCCGGCGTCGCGGAGCTGCTGGACGGCAAGCGCGTCTGCATCTGCGCGGGCTCGGGCGGGGTCGGAAAGACGACCAGCTCCGCGGCGATCGCGGTCGGGATGGCGGCGCGCGGCAAGAAGGTCGCGGTGTTGACGATCGACCCGGCGAAGCGGCTGGCGGACTCGCTCGGCCTGCCCGAGCTGGGAAACGAGGAGCGCCGGGTGGACCCGGCCCTGTTCGCGGAGGCGGGAATCGAGACCCAGGGCGGCGAGCTCTGGGCGATGATGCTCGACGCGAAGGCGACCTTCGACGAGCTGGTGCGCCGCCACGCCCCGGACGAGGAGACGCGGGACCGCATCCTCGAGAACCGCATCTACCAGCAGCTCTCCGCCGCCCTGGCCGGCTCCCAGGAGTACATGGCGATGGAGAAGCTCTTCGAGCTGCACGCCGAGGACCGCTACGACCTGCTGGTGCTCGACACCCCGCCGACCCGCAACGCCCTGGACTTCCTGGATGCTCCCCGGCGCCTGATGCAGTTCATCGAGGGCCGCGCCCTTCAGGTGTTCATGCGCCCCACCGGCTTGGGGATGCGGGTCTTCGGACGCGGGACCTCGATGATGTTCTCCATCTTGCGCAGGGTGACCGGCGTTGAGGTGCTGGAGGACCTCTCGGAGTTCTTCCAGGCCTTCAGCGGCATGCTGGGTGGCTTTCGCGAGCGTGCGAAACGGGTCAGCGAGCTGCTGGCGAATCCGGAGACCTGCTTCTTGGTGGTCTGCGGGCCGCAGGGCGAGCCGGTCACCGAGGCGGTCTACTTCCACCGCAAGCTGGTCGAGGCGAAGCTGCCGTTTGGTGGCGTGATCGTCAACAAGGTGCACTACGAGAGCGAGCTCCCGGACTATGGCGAGGGCTTCGCCGCGGAGCTCGACGAGGCGCTGGGCGACGAGGACCTGGCGCGCCGGGTGCTGGAGAACTACGACGACTACCGCGTGCTCGCGGCTCGCGACCAGCACAACATCAAGCGGTTGATGGCGGAGATGCGGGCGCGGGCGGTGATCCAGGTTCCACACCTCGACGCCGATGTGCACGACCTCTCGGGGCTGATGCAGATCAACCAGTACCTGTTCGCGGCCGGCGCCAAGGAGCGGACGGCGATCGCGGCCGACTGAGGCTAGGAAACCCGGCGCTCCGGATGCGGCGCGGCGCGGCGGCGGCGGTCGTAGCTCAGCTCACCGATGTTCCACTCGGTGGGCTCAGGGCGCGGGAAGAGATAGGCGACGCGGTCGGCCACCCGCTGGCGCTCGTCCGGCGGCTCCTCGTGAAGCTCCGCGACAGCGCTCCGGCTCGGTTGTCCGGCGTCGATCATCTCGGGAGGGTGCTCCTGGCGCCCGTTGTGGCTCTGCGCGAACACGTTCTCCTCCTGCTCGTGGGGGCGTGACTCGATTCTGATTCGACCCTCTGGCTCCGGGACCTGCAACATCGCCGTGTCCTCGTCACCGGTCTCGTGGACTTCCTGCCAGTCGTCGGAGACATCCATCCAAAGCTGCTCGTCAGCGTCAGCCGTGCTGCTCGGAGGGGTCGTCCTCGACCTCCTGCTCGGCGCCCTCCTCCGGCTCGTCCGGCGGCAAGTCCCATTCCTCGGAGCCCCCCCGCTGCTCCGCCTCGCCCTCGCCCACGGCGAGGCCGTCGGCCAGCAGGATCTCGTCGGCGGTCGCGCGAAGGTCGGCGCCCAGGTGGCCACATGCGGCGTCCCTGAGGATGGCCCGCGTCAGCTCCTCGATCGCCGCCACGGTTGCGGCCGCCGTCGGAACACCCTCAGCCGCGGGAGCCGGCTCGCCGCTCCACAGCTCGCGCTCGAGAGCGAGCCCTCGGTCCACGATTGCCTTGATCTCGGAGCGCTGCTCGGGCTCGGCGCAGAGGGCAGCGACCCGCATCGCCAGGCCCAGGTCGGCCGGACCGCCACCTTCCAGCACGAAGCGAAGCGCCAGCAGGTAGTCGTTCAGCGCCTCGAGGACAACGTTTCGCTCCAGGCCCGCCTCGAAGCGGGAGACCGCCCGCGCCACCGCGCCGGCCGTCGCGGAGCCGTCACGCCCCGACGGCCCGACCGAGGTCGAGCGGTGGGCGAGCACGCGTGAGAGAGTGGTCAGCTCACCGAGCGCGTCCTCGGCGAGGCGGTAGCCGCCTCGCCTCGGCCGGCCTGCGCCGGTCGCGATCCGGCGCCAGCGATCGGCGCCCGCGCGCGTCCATGCGTACGGCCCCAGACCCACGCCTCCGGCCTGGAAGAGGCGAAGCGCGGTGATCAGCTGGCGGAAGGCTTCGACGGAGCGGGCGCCGGCATCCGGGCTTTGCCCATCCTCGTGGGCCGTTTCGCCGGAGCTGATCCGCGCCGCGGCGAGGAAGGTGGGCTCCCAACCGGCGGCGCCTGCCCCCTCCGCAGCCCGCGCCTCGGCCGGCACCTCGACCGTGTCGGCCCGAACGATCGTCGCCGTTCCAAGCTCGAGGCGCACCACGGGCATCCGCAGGCCGCGCAGCGGAACCACGACCTCGATCTCGTCGTGCCTGGTCTGACCGCCGGCCTCGAGCTCGGCGATTGCCTCGCTCAGCCGGTCACCCTCGAGCGAGAAGTCGGTCGAGTCCATCCACAGGCGACACAGGAAGACCGTCCCCGCCAGCTCAGCGCGCGTCCTGGCGTCGGGCGGCACGTCGATCCCGAGCTCCTCGAGGTATGGGCCCGCGAGCTCGGCGGACTCGATCGCCGCGCACGCCGAGCCGAACGAGTCGAGCTCGAGCAACGCCGGAGCGTTGTCCCGGACGAAGCGCCCGGTGAGCGGCACGTACCTCGGCAGGGGCGAGCCGTTGCCCGGCTCCTCCAAGTCGTAAGGGATCTCGTGACCCGCCGCCACCAGCTCGCGAAAGCGCTTCGCCGCATCCCCCGCCATCGCGGCAAGAGCCTCTGAAGCAACCAGGTCGCGCATGCCCGGAGGCTTCGCGCGGCCTCGAACCGCTCCTCCCCTGCAACTCGGGTTGCAGGTCCGGTGCGCGGCTATCCGGGAGGTCGGCTCTACGCAGGCGGCGACGACCGTTTCGCGCCTGCGGTCGCCGTTGACGAGCCAACGGCGCCCGTAGGCGCGCATGTCCTCGATCAGAGGGACAAGGGCGCGACCCTTCTCGGTCAGGCCGTACTCGACCCGCGGCGGCACCTCGGGGTAGGTGCGCCGCTCGACGATCCCGTGCTCCTCGAGCGCCCGCAGCCGCAGCGAGAGGGTGCGCGGGCTGATCCCCTGCAGAGAGCGCTCCAACTCGCAGAAGCGCTGGCTTCCGCCGGCCAGATCGCGAATCACCAAGAGGGTCCACTTGCCGGAGATGATCTCCGCGCAAGAGCCAACTGGACAGGGATTTTCAGCCATTTGCGACGGCGATCGGGCGGGGATTGGTGCGTCTTTCGCCCCGACCGCCAAAGCCGAGTATAGCTCAATGCTTTACGAACTGAAGTGAGTCTTCGGGCTTCTCGCGCGTCGCCCTCCGGCGTCCCCGAGAGCTGCTCAATGCCGCTCGCTGATTGACCCCCAGCGGCGAGCATCAGCTTGAAGTCGTGCGGGCTGGAGGCGACCTCGAAGGCGACCTCCTCGGTGATGTTGCCGGCGACCACGTGCTTGAGCAGCGCTTGGTCGAAGGTCTGCATCCCGTAGTACTCGCCCTCGGCGATCACCTCCGTCACGCGGCCGGTCTCCTGCGGGTTGAGGATCAGGTCCTGGATCCGGCCGGTGACCACCATCACCTCGCAGACGGCGACGCGGCCGTTGCCGTCCACCCGCGGCACGAGCCGCTGCGAGACCGCCCCGCGCAGGGTCGAGGCGAGCATCACTCGCGCCTGCTGCTGGAGGTGCGGCGGGAAGAAGTCGACGATCCGGTTGATCGTCTCGGTGGCGTCGAGGGTGTGGAGCGTGGACAGCACCAGGTGTCCGGTCTCGGCGGCGGCGAGCGCCGTGCGAACGGTTTCCTCGTCGCGCATCTCGCCGATCAGGATCACGTCGGGGTCCTGCCGCAGCACGCGGCGCATCGCCCTCGCGAAGCTCTCCGTGTCATGACCGACCTCGCGTTGGTTGATGATCGAGCGCTTGTCGCGATGCAGATACTCGATCGGGTCCTCGAGGGTGACGACGTGGCGGGGGCGGGTGGAGTTGATGTGGTCGATCATCGCGGCCAAGGTCGTCGACTTGCCCGAGCCGGTCGTCCCGGTGAGCAGGATGATCCCTCGCGGCTCCTCGGCCAGCGTGCGGATCACCTCGGGCAGCGCGAGGTCGTCGATCGTCCGCACCTGGAAGGGGATTGCGCGGCAGACGATCGAGACGCAGCCCCGCTGGCGAAAGGCGTTGACCCGGAAGCGCGACAGCCCCTTGATCTCGTAGGAGAAGTCGGCCTCGCCCTCCTTGGCGAACTCCTCGAGCAGTCGGTCGTCGGTGAGGATGTGCTTGAGGGCGCCCTCGGTGTCCTCCTCGGTCAGCGACTCGGTGCCCTCAACCGGGCGCAGGTCGCCGTGCACCCGGGTCATGGGCGGCGAGGCCACCTTGACGTGAAGGTCCGAGCCTTCCTGCTCGACCACGTAGCGCAGCGCAGCGTCGATGTCGAACGCCATCAGGACCCTTATCGGCCGGCCCCCTGTGCGCTTTAGGGCAGAGCTAGCCCGCTAAGGAGCTATTTCCTTGCGGGCGCTGCGCACGGCGCCGATCGAGGTGCGGGCGGCCTTGGCGATCTCTCCCTCGGTGCGCTCGGGATCGCGGGCGATCTCGAACCTGACCACGGCCTTGGCGCGCACCTTCGCACGAGCCTCGATGCCGATCTCGCCGGCCTCTCCGAGAGCGTCGTCGATCGCCCGCTCACGTCGGCAGACCAAGCAGTAGTGACGACCGTCCTCGTCGCGGACCCAGTGCGGGGGCGCGACCCCCTCGGCGAGGCCGTTCGTCCAGGTGCTCTTCATCTCGCAGCGGGCACAGGTCCACTCCGCCGCGCGGGTCTTGTTAGCGGTTGCGGTGCTGATCAGATACCTCCGTTTCTCCGTTCAATTTGTGTTCGTCGTCCAAAATGTCGCTGCCAGTCGTTGGCTGAGCGGCGAGCGCCGAGCCGGCAAGGAAACAGGGAGCGTGGCGTGCTCGACACGCGAGCGACCGATGACCCCGCCCGGCGAAGGTACTCGCCGGACCGGCGGCTACGCGACTTCCCGAAGCTTTTGCGCCTCAGCGAGTGACTGAAGCTTCTTCAGGGACTGATTCTCGATCTGGCGGATTCGCTCGCGGGTGACGTTGAACGTCCGCCCGACCTCGTCCAGCGTGCGCGGGTGCTCGCCCCCCAGCCCGTAGCGAAGCTCGAGCACGCGCCGCTCCCGGTAGGAGAGGTTCTCGAGCGCCTCGCGCAGCGCCTCCTTGGTGAGCAGGTCGGCGGCGCGCTCGAACGGCGACTCCGCCTTCTCGTCGGCGATGAACTGCCCGAACTCGGACTCCTCCTCGTCGCCGACGGGCTTCTCCAGCGAAACGGGGGCTTGCGCCGAGCGCTTGATCTGATCGACCTCCTCGGGGTCGATCCCAGTCACCTCCGCGATCTCGTCGGGCGTCGGCTCGCGGCCGAGCTCGGTGACCAGCTTGCGCTCCGCGCGGCCGATCTTGTTCAGCTTCTCGACCACGTGGACGGGAATCCGGATCGTGCGCGCCTTGTCCGCGAGCGCGCGGGCGATCGCCTGGCGGATCCACCAGGTCGCGTAGGTCGAGAACTTGAATCCCTTGCGATAGTCGAACTTCTCGGCAGCCCGCACCAGGCCCAGCGTCCCCTCCTGGATCAGGTCGAGGAAAGGAAGGCCCTGGTTGCGGTAGTTCTTCGCGATCGAAACCACCAGGCGCAGGTTCGACTCGACCATCTTCTGCTTCGCGTCGAGGTCGCCGCGCTCGATGCTCTTCGCCAGCTCGACCTCCTCCTGGGCGGTCAGCAGGCGGACCTTGCCGATGTCCTTGAGGAAGAGCTGCAGGGAGTCGGTGGTCATGTCCGGCTTCAGGTCGAGCGCCGTCGCCTTGCGACGCTTGCCCCGCTTGTCGGACTCCGCCTCGGCGGCAGGCGCTGCCGCCTGTGCCGGATCGACGTCCTCGACCAGCTCCACGCCCTGACGCTCGAGGTACGCGTAGAGCTCCTCGATGTCGGACTCGTCCAGATCGACCTCGGACACGGCGGTGGCGACCTCGCCGTACGAGATCACCCCGTCCTGTTGCCCCTTGACGACGAGGCCCTTGACCTCGTCGAGCTCTTGAATCTCTGCAACTAGCATTGGTTCGCTCTCGTCATTCGTCCTCTTGCCGTTTCGGATCCGGCTCTATTACCCAGCCCGCATCTCCAATATCGGACGCTGGCTTCAGATCGGGAGTCACCCGAGCACCTCAAAGCCCCACATTGCGACAAAAACGCGGATCGGGGGCCGATCCGCGCAGCCCTTTTGTCCTCGCCCGGATTATCCATTCCCAATTCGAGGACCTCTCAAACGTCTGTTCGAATCCTAACCGCTATATTTTCTGAAGTCAAGTGTTTTCCGCGCCTGTGCGCGGGAGGAGCCTGCTTGCTCCGCTGAATTGTTGCGCATCCACCACGCGTCCCCGCGGCCGCGTGCTCACCTCCAGAACACCGCCGGGGGGCCGGAGTTACGACGCTCGGCGCCGGCGCAGGCGTCCGTCGAACACGATGGAATACGCGCTGAATGGCCGACCAAGAGCAGATCCCGCCCAAGCCTGAGACCCGCGAGGAGACGGATCAGCAGGGGAGCGTGTTCGGCAACCTGCCCGGCAACCGCCCGGGCGTCCGAAGCCCGCGGCGCCGCGCCACCGGCCCTGCGAGCGCCACCGGCGCCGCCGCGAAAGCCGCCGGCGATCAGCCTCGATCATCAGCGCAGAAGCCGGAGGTGCCCCAACCGCCCCGCGACCCCGCTGGACAACCGCAGGGGCGTTCCGAGAGAGCCGAGCCCCGGACCCCGCCGCCCGCCGAAGCCGAACACGGCGGCGTCGAGGACCTCGCATGGGCGGGCGTCGCAGTGGCGGCCGAGGCGGCGACGCTCGGCGTGCGGCTTCTGAGCCGTGCAGTGGAGGCGGTCCGCAGGCCTGCGGACCGCCGATGACGCCGGCGGCCCGCGACCCGGCGGCGCGGCGTTCGACCAGCGTCGCTGGACCTTGGTCGCGCCGCATCCAGGTCCCGCGCCGGACGCGGGTCGCCCGCTACCTGCGCGCCTTCTGGGACCGCGGCTACCAGGAGAACATCACCGGGCTGGCGGGGATGGTCGCCTACAACCTGTTCCTGGCGCTGTTCCCGTTCGCGCTCCTGGTCCTGTTCATCTTCGGGCGCGTGATCCAGAGCACCAGCGTCGAGGAGAGCGTGATCAACGACCTCCAGGGCCTGTTCCCGGCCGTCGAGCTGGACACCCTCAGGAACACGCTGCGCGACATCCGCGAGAGCTCGACCACGATCGGCCTCGCGGCGGCGATCGGCGCGATCTGGATCGGGACCTCGTTCTGGGGCGCCATGGACACCGCCTTCTGCCGCATCTACCACGTCCAGTGCCGGGGCTGGCTGGAGCAGAAGCGCTTCGCGCTCCTGATGCTGCTCGTCGTGATGCTGTTCCTCGCGGCCAGCGTGGTCGTTCCCACCCTCGAGGGCATCCTCGTCTCCAGCGCCAGCGACCTTCCGTTCGGCCTCTCACGAATCCACGAAATCGCCACGGTGCTGCTCTTGATCGCGGCCCTGGCCGTGACGTTCCTGCTCTGCTGCGTGATCTACTACGCCGTGCCCAAGGGGCACGTGCCCTGGCACGGGGTGTGGCCCGGCGCGCTGTTCGTCACCGTGACCACCGGCATCGCGAACGCCGTCTACCCCTTCTATCTGGCGCAGGTCTCGAGCGTCGGCGAGGTCGGCGGGACGATCGGCTTCGTCCTCATCGCGATGGTCTGGTTCTACCTGGTCAGCCTCGGCCTGATGGCGGGAGCGGTGATCAACGCGCTCCGCTACGAGCTCCGGGACACGGGCGAGCTGAAGTCGAGTCGGATCAGCCGTAGCACGGGGAGGCTCTGCCCCCCTCGGTGCCGCTACGCGGCACCTCCCCCGGCTAGCCGTAGCGGCCGCCGGTGACCTCGCGGAGCTTCGGCCGGTCGTGGCGGGCCTGCACGGTGCGCACCGTGCCCGAGCGCGATCGCATCACGAGGGACTCGGTGGTGGCGTGGCCGTCCCCCAGGTAGCGCACGCCCTGGAGGAGGTCGCCGTCGGTCACCCCGGTGGCGGCGAAGAAGGCGTTGTCCCCGCCCACCAGCCCATCGACGTCGAGGACCTGGTCGAGGTCGTAGCCGGCGTCGATGGCGGCCCGGCGCTCGGCGTCGTCGCGGGGCCACAGGCGGCCCAAGAGCTGGCCACCCAGGCATTTGATCGCCCCTGCTGAAAGCACGCCCTCCGGCGTGCCGCCGATCCCCCACAGGAGGTCCACCCCGGTTCCCTGGGTCACCGCGAGCAGGGCGGCCGCGACGTCGCCGTCGCTGATGAACCGGATCCGCCCTCCCGCCTCGCGGACCAGCCTCACGGTCTCCTCGTGGCGAGGCCGGTCGAGCATGATCACGGTGACGTCGCCCACTTCGACGCGCCTGCGCTCGGCGACTCGCCGGACGACGTCGGCGAGCGGGTCGGTGAGGCTCAGGCAGTCCGCGATCTTCGGGCCGCCGGCGATCTTCTCCATGTAGACGCAGGGGCCGGGGTCGAACATCGTGCCGCGCTCCGAGAGGGCGATCACCGCGAGCGCCGCCGGCTGGCCCTGGGCCGTCAGCCGCGTGCCCTCGAGCGGGTCGACGGCTATGTCCACCTCGGGCGGGCTGCCGTCGCCGATCCGCTCGCCGTTGTAGAGCATCGGCGCCTCGTCCTTTTCGCCCTCGCCGATCACGACCACGCCGTCCATCGGCACCGTGTCGAGCATCAGCCGCATCGCGTCGACCGCAGCCTGGTCGGCCGCCTCCTTGTTGCCCCGGCCCACCCAGCGGGCGGCGGCCAGGGCCGCGGCCTCCGTGACCCGGACGAGCTCCAGCGCCAGGTTGCGATCGGGCGTGGTGCCCGAGCGAACGTCGTGCGAGATGACGCCCGTCTGGTCGTCCTCCACGGCCCGGCGTCCCAGCCTCAGACCGTGCCGGGGGCCTTGCGCTCTTTACGGCCTCCGCTCGCCATTGAGCGGAGAAAGCCGGTGGCGGCGATCGCCATCGCGCCCAGCAACGCGAGCCAGTACCCGTACATGAGACCGATCCCGAACTCTGTGCCGTCGTCGGGCGCCGGCCTGTCGATGATCCCGTTGTAGCCGATCAGGGTGATCGCGATGAACCCAACGACCATCGTCACCTCGCCCGGCGCCCAGGAGAGCTTGTGGCCGCGCACCAGGATCCAGGCGAGGATCAGGGGAGCGAAGGCGGCGGCGATCAGCAGCGGGCCCAGGATGGGGAAGGTCTGGAAGCCCGTGCACTCGAATTCGTCTTCGCCACAGATCCAGGCGTTCTGCTGCGCCCGCTGCGTCGGTGTCGGTGAGCGAGTACCAGGGCAGGAACAGAAGGCTGAGAAGAAGCAGGCCTCCGCCGAGCGCGCCCAGCAGCGTCCGGTTTCTATCCAATCGCGAGAAGTCCATCGGCGCGAGCTTATCCCAGCGCGACCCGCTGCGCCACGGCTGGCCGATAGGGTCAGGTCGTGAGCCGCTGGGGCCTGACGGTGCCGCTACCCGGCCTTCCGCTGCGCGAGCACGCCGAGCTCGTGCGCCGCGCCGAGGCGGCCGGCTACACGGACCTGTGGAGCGGCGAGACGAACGGGCCCGACGGCTTCACGCCGCTGGCGCTGGGCGCGGCGTGGACCGAGCGGGTCCGGCTCGGCACCGGCGTGGTCGGGGTCTTCACCCGCGGTCCGGCGCTGCTGGCCCAGGAGGCGGCCGCCCTGTCGGACGCCAGCGGCGGCAGGTTCGCGCTCGGCATCGGCGCCTCCTCCGATCGGATCGTCGAGGGCTGGAACCAGATGCCGTTCGAAAAGCCGCTCACGAAGATGTCCCAAACGCTCGAGTTCCTGCGCGCCGCGTTCTCCGGCGACCGCACGTCGACGGGCTTCAAGCTCGAGCGGGCGCCCACGGAGCCGCTCCCGATCGTGCTGGCGGCGCTTCGGGGCAAGATGCTCAGGCTGGCGGTCGAGAAGGCCGACGGCGCGTTCACCAACTTCCTTCCCCTTGCCGCGCTGCCGAAGGTCACTGCCGAGCTCGATGGTGCGCCCGAGGGCTTCGAGCTCCTGTGCCGCTTCTTCTGCCTGCCCGGCGAGCGGGAGCAGGTGGAGCCCCTGGCCCGGTTCATGTTCGCCTCCTACGCCACCGTGCCCGTGTACGAGGCGTTCTTTCGCTGGCTCGGCTACGGCGATCGGATCGACGAGATGGTGGTCGCCTGGAAGTCGAAGGACCGCGAGGCCGCCATCGCCGCCGCCCCGTGGGAGCTGATCGAGGACACGTTCATCTTCGGCACGCCCGCCGAGATGCGCGAACGCCTCGAGGCGTACGTGGCCGGCGGCATCACGCTCCCGATCGTGACCCCGATCACCACCCCCGACAAGCTCGGCGAGCTGATGGAGGCGCTCGGGCCTGAATAACTCCGCCGAAAGCCTCGGCCTTCGGCCTCCGTTTTCGGCGGGTTAGGGCGCCAACCTAACCCGGCAGGTCCCACAGTCAGCTACCGCGACTTCGTCGCTGAGCTCGTCGGACGGGCGAGCGACAGGGCGAACAGCTCGTCGGGGTCGGTCCACCAGCTCGACCATCTCGAGGCCCGCCTCCGCGTAGATGCCACCCAGGCCATCCTGGGCGAACTTGGTCGAGATCTCCGTCCGCATCTCCTCGCCGCGATCGAACGCGACGCTCATCCCGAGCGCCGAGATGTCCACCACCTGGCGGGCGAGCGAGCGAAGGCGGATGTCCACCCAGAGGTTCTCGTGGTCCCAGAAGGCGACGTGCTCGAACGCGTCGAGGTCGAAGTCGGCGCCGAGCTCCCGATTGAGCACGCTGAGGACGTTCCTGTTGAACTCAGCCGTCACCCCGGCGGAGTCGTTGTAGGCGGCCTCGAGCGGACCGGCGGTCCTTGACCAGGTCGGTGCCGAGCAGGAAGTGATCCTCCGGGCCGAGGAGGTACGCGACCCGCGCCAGGAAGCTGGCGCGCTGGGCCGGCTCGAAGTTCCCGATCGTCCCGCCGAGGAAGGCGATCACTCGCGGCCCCGCGAGCGGTATGCGCTCCAGGTCGCGCTCGAAGTCGCAGACGAGGCCGTGCACGGTAATCCCGTACTCGTCCGCGACGGCCTCGGCGGTGTCTCGCGTGATCTGCTCGGAGATGTCCACCGGCGCGTACGCCTCGAGGCAGCCGGCCTCGCTCATCGCATCGAGGAGCACCCGGGTCTTGCTGGCGGAGCCCGAGCCGAGCTCGATCAGCGTCGTGGGACTCCCCGCCTCCGCACAGATCCCGCGGCGTGGTGCTCGAGGATGGCGCGCTCGGCGCGGGTCGGGTAGTACTCGGGGAGCTCGGTGATCGCCTCGAACAGCTCCGAGCCGCGCTCGTCGTAGAAGTAGCGCGGGGAGAGCTCCTTGAAGGGCTTCGTCAGACCGGCGCGCACGTCCGCGGCCATTCCCGACAGCGGCCCCCCGGGAGGCAGGTGGACGTCGATCGCGATCTGCTCGCGGGTGATGGTGGTGCTCATCGGATCCAAGAGTTTCCGTTTCTGACTGGTCTGGCGACTCATACGTTTCGTTACGGGCTCGTGGTCGACGTCGGTTCAAGCGTCCCTGGCGCAGCGCAGCCCGGCGAAGAGCTGGCGTCGCTCGGGGAGATCCCAGTTGCGGAAGCTCGTTCGGATCACGTTGCGGCGGGTCGCCCAGGAGCCGCCGCGCAGCACCTTGTGGACGTCCCCGAAGAAGGCCTCGGAGTACTCGCGATAGGGGAAGGCGCGAAAGCCCGGGTAGGCGACGAAATCGGAGCTGGTCCACTCCCAGACGTCGCCGAGCATCTGCACGGCCCCGCAGTCGGAGGGAGCGTCTCCGTAGGCGCCCGCCCCGGCGCAGCCGAAGCTGAGCTGATCGAGGTTGGCTCGCTCTCGATCGGCCCCCTCGGCGGCCACCTCCCACTCCTCCTCGGTGGGCAACCGCTTTCCCGCCCACCGGGCGAAGGCGGTGGCCTCGTGCCAGGAGACGTGGACTACCGGCTGGTCGAGGTCCAGCGGCTCGACCCGGCCCATCGCCGCTCTCGACCACCCTCCCTTGGAGCTGCCCTCCCAGTACATGGGCGGCTCGGCGCCGGTCTCAGCGACGAACTCGGCGTAGGCGCGGTTGGTGACCGGCGTGCGGTCGATCCAGAACGGATCCACCTCAATCGCGTGGCGGGGACGTTCGTTGTCGTAGGCGAAGCCGGTGCCGGCGCCGATCTCCGCCTCCCCACCCTCGACGAGCACCATCTGCGGCCCGTCGGGGTCCGGGCCGGGGGGCGGCTCGATCTCCACGGGCTCGTAGTCCTCGACCAGCTGAATCAGCTGGAGCATGGTCTCGTTGTGCTGGTGCTCGTGGGCCAGCAGCATCTCGTACACGAAGCCTCCCGCCAACAGGGGGTCCTCGCCCGCGTCGAGCTCCACGCGGTCGAGAGCCTCCAAGGCGCGCTCGCGCACCTCGTCGAGGTAGGCGCGAAGCTCGTCGCCGCGCAGGATCGGCAGCTTGCCGCGGGTCGCCCGCGGGTTCTCGATCGCGTCGTAGAGGCGGCCCAGCTCGCCGTGCAGCGGGTCCCGGTGGCCGACCGTCTGCACCAGCCACAGCTCCTCGAAGTTGGCGATGTGGCCCAGGTCCCATGCCAGGGGGCTGAGGATCGGCGCGTACACGCGGTTCAACTGATCGTCGGACAGCGGCTCGAGGAGGCGGAGAGTTCGCCGTCGCGCCTCGGCTAGGCGCTCCGCGATCGCATCCTTCTGGGGGGCCTGGACAGGGGCTGCGATGGCGACAGGCTAACGACTGCGCCTCGTCGGGGGCGACTAGTGGACGCCCACTAAAGTGGCGCGCCGATGAGGATCGAGAACGCGAGCGCTCTGGTCGCCGGCGGGGCCTCCGGGCTGGGGGCTGCCACCGCCCGGGCGCTGCACGAGGCCGGCGCCAACCTCGTGATCGCCGATCTGAACGCTGACAAGGGCCACGCGCTGGCCTCCGAGCTCGGCGAGCGAGCCAGCTTCGTGGAGGCGAACGTGATGGAGCCCGAGCCCGTGCAGGCGGCAGTGGAGGCCGCGGCCGGCGCCGAGGGCGGCCTGCGGATCTCGGTCTGCTGCGCGGGGATCGGCTGGGCGCAGCGAACGGCCGGCAAGCAGGGCCCACACGACCTGGAGATCTTCCACAACGTGATCAAGGTCAATCTGATCGGCACCTTCAACGTCCTGCGACTCGCCGCCGCGGCGATGGTCGACAACGACCCGGACTCCGGCGGCGAGCGGGGCGTCTGCGTCAACACCGCCTCGATCGCGGCCTTCGACGGGCAGATCGGCCAGGTCGCCTATTCGGCCTCCAAGGGGGGAATCGTCGGCCTCACCCTGCCCGCGGCCCGCGATCTGGCCGGCAGGGGGGTGCGAGTGGTGACGATCGCCCCGGGAACCTTCGACACGCCCCTGCTGGCGGCGCTGCCCGAGGAGGCGCGCCTGGAGCTCGGCGCCCAGATCCCGTTCCCGAACCGCCTCGGCCAGCCCGAGGAGTTCGCCGCCCTCGCCCGCCACGTCGTCGAGAACCCGATGCTGAACGGCGAGACGATCCGCCTCGACGGCGCCCTGCGGATGCCGCCGCGGTAATTGCGGCTTAGCCGTACGGCCCTAAACAGACCGCCAGGTGGCGACGAGGCCTGCGACGGTGCGCGATAGGCACCCAGGGGCGAAGTGCCGTCACGTTCCCTGATCCTCCGGATCGCGGTAGACGGGCTTGCGCCACGGGGGGACCACCGCGAAGCGCGTGCGGCGGGCGGCGGGGTCGAGGGTCTCGATCGGGATCAGGGTGAGGCGATCGGCGGGGGTCCAGCGGGCCAGGGACGGCCGGCGGTCCTCGTGGACGTGGCCCGCGTGGCTGCCGCCCGAGACGTACAGGCGGCCGGTGGAGGGCCCCCAGGCCGAGCGGTGGACGAGGCCCGCGTCCGAGGCCCAGCTTCCGAGGCCGCCGTCGTAGTTGTAGCCGTGATGGGAGGTGGCTCGGGCCTCGGTTCCGCCCGGCCCGATCCGCACCTGGTAGCCCTCCCAGTCGTCCTCGTGGGAACCGACCCGTCCGGGCAGGGCGCGGAGGCTGGTCGAGTCCTCGTAGTAGAGCCAGTACTGGAGGTAGAGGTTGCCGGCGCGCTCCCCGGAGCAGTCGCTGCCCCGCTCGGCGCGCGCCGTCGGCGGCGCGGCAGTCGACGACGTGCACGAAGGCGGTGGCGGGCTGGCCGGTGTCGGAGATCCACACCGCCCCCGACTCCGGCGCCGTTCCCGCACCCCCGCCCGCGGCAGGCCCGGAAGTCGACCGGCAGCGCCGTCATCCCCTCCTCGTAGACGATCTCCGGGGCCTCGGCGCGATCAGCGCGGCGAGCTCGGGGCCGTACGCGGCCACCAGCTCCGAGTGCGCCGAGCAGGCGGTCGGAGAGGCGGACCGCGCAGATCAGCTCCGCGGCGATGGCCCGCGCCAGATCCGTCGCGGACACGCGCGCCGCGGCGGCCGCGAGCAGCCCGGCCAAGAGCAGCGAGACGAGCAGGAGCAGCGCCGGTCCACTCGATCGTCGCCTGGCCCCTCTCGCCAGTCCCTCCGCGACCCACTCTCACGCGCCGACGCTAGGCGTGGCGGGCGCACGCGTGGATCACGCGTGGTCAGAACTCCCGCACCCGATCGGAGAGATACAGTCGCGGCGATGGCGCAGCCCGGCGAGCTTCAGCCCCAGGCCCAGGCCAAGCGGAGCTCCTGGCGGCCGTGGGCGCTCGGCGCCGCCGTCCTCCTGGTGGTGATCCTGATCGCCCAGAACTCCCAGGAGGTGAAGGTCAAGTTCCTGTTCGTCGACACGACGACGCCGCTGATCTTCGCCCTCTTGATCGCGGCCGTCCTGGGCGCCGTGATCGGCTACGTCGGCCCGCTTGTCCGGCGCCACCGCAGCGGCGAATAGCGTGCGAGCGATCGGGCTAGCGACGAAGTCGCGGTAGATACGTGTGAACCTGCCGGGTCAGGTTGGAACCCTGACCCGCCGAAAACGGAGGCCGAAGGCCGAGGCTTTCGGCGGAGTACTCAGATCTCCTGCACCTCGGCCGCGATGTCGGCGGCGGCCTGCTTGGCGTCCGAGAACAGCATCGAGGTGTTGTCGCGGTAGAAGAGGTCGTTGTCGATGCCGGCGAAGCCGGGGCTCAGGGAGCGCTTGATCACGATCACCTCGTGCGCCTGGGTGACCTCGATGATCGGCATGCCGGCGATCGGGCTCGAGGGATCGTCCTTGGCCGCCGGGTTGGTGACGTCGTTGGCGCCGATCACCACTGCGACGTCCGTCTGCGGCATCTCGGGGTTGATCTCGTCCATCTCCCGGAGCTGCTCGTAGGGGACGTCCGCCTCGGCGAGCAGGACGTTCATGTGGCCCGGCATCCGGCCCGCCACCGGGTGGATCGCGTAGCTGACCCGGACCCCGTGCCTCTCGAGCTCGTTGGCGAGCTCCTTCACCGCGTGCTGGGCCTGGGCGACCGCCATCCCGTAGCCGGGGACGAAGACGACCGAGTCGGCGTAGCCGAGCTTGATCGCGGCGTCCTGGGCGCCGATCGAGTGCACGGGGCGCTCCTCGCCCGGGGCGGCGCCGCCGGTGGCCACGGCGCCGAACCCGGCGAACAGGAGGTTGCCGACAGAACGGTTCATGGCCCGGCTCATCTCGAGCGTGAGGATCGTTCCCGAGGATCCCACCAGGGTCCCGGCGACGATCAGGGCGACGTTGTCCAGCGCGAACCCCGCCGCCGCCGCCGCCAGGCCGGTGAACGCGTTCAGAAGCGAGATCACCACCGGCATGTCGGCGCCGCCGATCGGCAGCACGAACAGGTTGCCCAGCACCGCCGCGGCGATCAGGACGGCGATGAACAGCGCCTGCGAGGGCTCGGAGTCGTAGCTGGCGGCGAGCACCACGCAGCCGGCGAGGATCCCCGCGAGCAGGATGCCGTTGACGATGTGCTGGCCGGGAAAGCTGATCGGGCGGCCGGAGATCAGCTCCTGGAGCTTCGCGAAGGCGATGTTCGAGCCCCAGAACGAGACCGAGCCGACCACCAGCGAGAACAGGATCGGGATCAAGACGTCCAGCGGGATCTCCCCTCCCAGCTCGAGCCGGTGGCGGAACTCGGCCCACGCGATCAGCGCCGCGGCGCCGCCGCCCACGCCGTTGTAGAGCGCCACCATCTGCGGCATCTGGGTCATCTGGACGCGCCGCGAGGCGACCCCGCCGACCAGGGTCCCGATCAGGATCCCGACCACGATCAGGACGCCGTTGCCGACCACGTCCTGCGCCAGAGTGATCGCCACCGCGACCGCCATCCCGGCGGCGGCGATCAGGTTGCCGCGGCGGGCGGTGGTCGGGTGAGTCCCCTGGCGAACGCCGAAGATGAACAGCGAGAAGGCGAGGATGTAGCTGGCCGTGACGAACTCGGAGCTCGGCGACAGAGCGGCGACGGGCACGTCAGCCCTCAGCAGACCCGGCTGAACCGGACGCGTCAGCGGAGGATTCAGCCGGCTTTGGTTTCCGGCGGAACATGCCGAGCATCCGGTCGGTGACCATGAAGCCGCCGACGACGTTGATCGTCCCGAAGGCGATCGCGATCGTGCCGATCACCTTGTCCAGCGTCCCGTCGGCGGCGCCGATCACGATCAGCCCACCGAGCATCACGATGCCGTGAATCGCATTGGTCTGCGACATCAGCGGCGTGTGCAGCGTGGTCGGCACCTTGGAGATCACCTCGAAGCCGACGAAGGCCGCGAGGACGAAGATCGTGAACTCGGTGATCAGGTCCATGCGGTCACCACTATGCCGCAGCCCCGGCGGCTTCCTTGGCCCGCTCGTTCTTGATCTCGCCGCCGTGGGTGATGCAGGCCCCGGCGACGATCTCGTCCTCGAAGTCGAGGCTCAGCTTGCCGTCTTCGATCAGCAGGCCAAGCAGGTTCTCGACGTTCTTGGCGTAGAGCTGCGAGGCGTGGGTCGCCATCTGGCTGGGCAGATCGAGCGGAGCGAGGATCTTGACCCCGCCCTCGACCGCGGTCTCGCCGGGCTTGGTCAGCTCGCAGTTCCCGCCGGAGTCACCGGCGAGATCGACGATCACCGAGCCCGGCGACATCCCGCGCACCGCGTCGGCGGTGATCAGGAGCGGCGCGGGCCGACCGGGTATCTGCGCCGTGGTGATGATCACGTCCTGGCGCTTGGCCGCCTCCGCGAGCGACTCGCGCACCTGCTCGTTCTCCTCCTCGGTCAGCGGCCGAGCGTAGCCGCCCTCCGCCTCGGCATCGGGGATGAAGTCGAGCTCCAGCGGCCGGCCGCCGAGGCTCGCGATCTGCTCCCAGGCGGCGCGGCGGATGTCGAACCCGGTGACCACCGCCCCCAGTCGCTTCGCGGTCGCGATCGCCTGGAGGCCGGCGACGCCCGCGCCCAGCACCATCACCTTCGCGGGCGCCACCGTGCCCGCCGCGGTGGTCATCATCGGGAAGAAGCGACCGGCCTCGCGCGCGGCGAGCAGGGTGGCGGCGTAGCCGGCGACGTTCGCCTGCGAGGAGAGCGCGTCCATCGCCTGGGCGCGGGTGATCCGCGGGATCGCCTCCATCGCGAAGCTGGTCACCCCCGCCTCCGCCAGCGCCCGGTTGGTCTCCGCGGAGGTGAGCGGCGACAGGTGGCCGATCAGGACCTGGCCCGAGCGAAGCCGGCCGATCTCCTCGGCGGTGGGCAGCGCGACCTTGACCACCACCTCGGCACCCCACGCGTCATCGCCCGACCCGACGCTGGCGCCGGCCTCCGAGTACTCGGCGTCGGGATGGCCCGATCCCTCGCCGGCGCCGGACTCGACCGCGACCTCGACCTCCTTGCCGCTCAGCGAGCGGACGGCGTCCGGGATCAGCGCCACGCGGCGCTCGCCCTGTCGGGATTCTTTGGGCACGCCTACCTTCAAGGCCGCGAGAGCCTATTCAACGGAGGCGGAGCCCGTCGAATCAGGCGGGCGCCGCGACGCCGGCCAGCTCGGCCAGGCGCTCGAGGGTGTGCCGGCGCTGCTCGGGCTCGGGGCTGATCGGCGAGACGATCAGGCGGTCCACCCCGGCGGACCTGTAGCTGTCCAGTCGCGCCGCGACCTCCTCCTCGCTGCCGATCAGCGCGGTGGCGTTGGCGAGCTCGTCCGGGATCGCCGCGTAGGCCTCCTCGCGCTTGCCGTCGAGGTAGAGCGACTGGACCTCGTCGGCGACCTCGCCGAAGCCGAAGCGGTGCGTCAGGTCGACGTAGAAGTTGGTCTTGCGGCTGCCCATGCCGCCCAGATACAGGAGGAGCCCGGCCTTGACGATCGATCGAGCCGCCTCGAGGTCGCCGTCGATCGCCACCTGCACGGTGGGCGAGACCTCGAGCTCGGAGCGCTGGCGCCCGCCCTTCGCCAGCCCGGCCTCGAGGTGCTCGCCCCAGGTCGACTGGAAGGCGTCGGGCGAGGAGAAGATCGGGATCCAGCCGTCGCAGATCTCCGCCGCCATCTCCACCGACTTGCGGCCGATCGCGCCGACGAAGATCGGGATCCGGTTGCGAACCGGGTGGAAGTTGAGCTTCAGCGCCTTGCCCTCGCCGCCGGGAAGCGGCAGCTTGAAGTGCTGCCCGTCGTACTCCAGCCTGCCCTCGCGGGCCACGATCTGGCGGACGATCTCGATGTACTCCCGGGTGCGGCCCCAGGGCTTGGCGTAGGGGACCCCGTACCAGCCCTCGGAGACCTGCGGCCCGGAGGGGCCGAAGCCGAAGATGAACCGCCCGCCCGACAGCGCGTCGATCGTGCAGCCCGCCATCGCGGCGGCCGCCGGCGCCCGGGCCGGCACCTGCATGATCGCCCCGCCGAGCTGGATCGTCTCGGTCTGGGGGGCGAGCCAGGCGAGCACGCTGACCACGTCGGAGCCGTACGACTCCGCCACCCAGACCGAGTCGAAGCCGGCGCGCTCGGCGGCGCGGACGGCCTCGACGGCCTCCTCGCCCTGGGGCCCGATGCCCCAGTAGCCGAGATTCAGCCCCAGCTTCAGCGCCGCTACTCCACGTAGCCCGACGACTTCAGGTAGTCGGCGGCGACGTCGGCGGGCTTCTCCTTGTCGATGTCGACCCGCGCGTTCAGCTCCTGCATCACCTGCAGCGTCAGGTTCCCCTGGACCTGCTCGATCACCTCGCCGAAGTCCGGTCCGGCCTCGTCCACGGTCTCTTGCCGGGCGACGAACAGCGGGTTCCCGGCCGGGAAGATGCCCTGGTCGTCCTCGAGGATCGTGTACTTGTCCGGGTCCGTGAACAGCTGGGCGTCGCTCGTGAACAGGATCGAGAGGTCGGCCTGGTCCTTGTCGAGCACCTCGTAGCGCAAGCGCGATGTCGACCGGCGTGAACGACTTGAACTCCAGCCCGTAGCCGTCCTCGAGCCCCACCAGGCAGTCGGGCCGCTGGCGGCACTCCGGCGAGCCGTAGAGGGTCAGGTCCTGCGACTGGCCCTCGAGGTCGGAGACGTTCTCCAGCCCGAGCTCGTCGGCGGTCGAGGTCAGGGTGCCGACGGCGTTGGCGCTGCTCGTACGGGGCCGGTGGGTAGGAGACCAGGCCCTCGTCGGCGAAGTCCGCCTTCGAGTCCTCGTACGCCTGCTGGGCGTCCGACGCGACGTCCTCCGGGTTGGTGTCGAAGAACGAGGTCAGGGCGGTCGCGGTGTACTCGGGGTAGCCGTCGATCTCGCCGGCCTTCAGGGCCTTCAGGGCGACCGTCTCGTCGCCCAGGTTGAGGTCCGTGCTGACGTCGTAGCCCGCGGCCTCCAGGCCCTGCGCGTAGATCTCGCCGAGGATGTACTGCTCGGTGAAGTTCTTCGACCCGACGGTGATCTGCACGCCGGAGTTGTCGGGATTCGACTCGATCAGCCCGCCCCCGCCGTCGGAGGTCGGCTCGTCGTCGTCGCCGCAGGCGACGATGCCGACGGACAGGAGTGCGACGGCGAGCAGCGCGAACAGCGCTCGCAACCGGATCTTCGTGCTCATCGAGGGTTCCTCTCTCAGCTTGCAGGACATCCCCGCCCGGCGGGGTCGCGGGAATCCTATGCGCCTGCGCCCGCGCGCTGCAGCGCGAGGCCCCGCGGGGTCAACAGCCGCTGCACGCCGGCGAGCGCCAGCTCGACCGTGAGCGCCAGCAGCGCGACCAGGATCGCCCCGGCCAGCACGCCCTCGTCGCCGTAGACGTTGCGGTTGATGATGAAGTCGCCGAGCGTCAGCTGGCCGACCAGCGGCCCGAGCGTCGCCGTGGCGACGATGTTGATCGCCGCCGTGCGCACGCCGGTCATGATCGTCGGCGCCGCGAGCGGCAGCTCGACCTTGCGCACCACCTCGAACGCGCTCATCCCCATCCCCCGCGCCGCCTCGACCGCCCCGCGGTCGACCTGGCGAACGCCGACGAAGGCGTTGGTGAGGATCGGCGGGATCCCGAGCACCATCAGGGCGATCGTCAGGTTGACCAGGCCGACGCCGACGAAGGCGACCATGAAGGCGATCAGGGCGAGCTCCGGAATCGCCCGTCCGGCGTTGCCGACCGCCACCGCCAGCAGCTCCCCCTTGCCGCGGTGGCCCAGCACCACGCCGATCGGAAGCGCGAGCACGAGCGACACCGCGAGCGCCAGGGCGCTGACCTCGATGTGCCTCCAGGCCAGGTCCCACACCTGGTCGAGGCCCCCGACCTGGGTGCCCCCGAACTCCGACTCCAGCTCCGCGTCGCGCTGCTGGAAGATGAACTCGATCGCGCCCGAGAACGAGTCGACGACGGACGCGAGCGGTGGCGCCAGGCTGAGCCCTGCCGCGATCACACCGGCCTCACCCTTCGCCAGGGCGAGATCAGGCGCTGCGCGCCGACCAGCAGGGCGTCGAAGCCGATCGCCATTCCGATCGCGATGCGCGCCGCAGATGATGATGCCGGTCTTGAAGGTGAGGTTGGCGTAGATCTCGGCCCCCAGGCCGCCCGCCCCGGCGAAGACCGCGAGCGTCGCAATCGCCACCGTCGACACCGTCGCGATGCGAAGGCCGGCGATGATCTCGGGCACCGCGAGCGGCAGCTCGACCCTCCAGAGGAGCTGGCGGGGGGTCATGCCCATGCCCCGGCCGGAGTCCCTCGCCTCGGCGGGGACGTTGGCCAGGCCGGCGACGGCGTTGCGATAGATGATCTGGAGCGTGTAGGCGGTGAGCGCGATGATCGCGGTGTCGGTGCCGCGGCCGGTGATCGGGATCAGCAGCAGGAAGAAGGCGATGCTCGGCACCGTGTAGAGGACCCCGGTGAGGCCCGTGATCGCGGGCGTCAGCCAGCGGCGGCGGTGGGAGACGAGCGCCAGGCCCAGGGCGATCGCGAACCCGAGCGCGACCGAGACCGAGACCAGCGCCAGGTGCTCGAGCGTCGGGGTCAGGTAGCGATCGACGAGGTTGTCGGCGGCCCACTCGAAGCAGAAGGCTCCGTTTCGCTGCACGCAGTCCGGGTTGCTGCGGTCCCGGAAGAAGTCCTCCCCCAGCTCCGACTGCGCGAGCGGTCAGCGCGCCGCCCACCTCGACCGCGAGGGACGAGATCACCCCAGGGCCCTCTCCGCCGCCGGATGCTCCTCGTGCGAGCGCCTCCGGCGAGGTCAGGAACTCGGAGATGATCTCCACGGACAGCACTCCGGCGATCCGGCCCTCGCCGTCCACCACCGGGGCGTAGCGGGTCTCCGCCTGGAGCAGGTCGGAGAGCCCGTCGCGCAGCACGTCGTCGCGCTCGAGCACGGGCTCCGGGCTGGTGTCGGGCCGCTGGGGAACGGTCTCGGCTCGCAGATCGGCGTCGGAGAGCCAGCCCAGCGGCCGGCGCTCGCCGTCGATCACCAGCGCGTGGGGAACCTCGGCGCCTGCGAGCTTGGCGCGGACCTCCGAGGTGGCCTGGCCGGGGAATGCCAAAGGCGCCTCCCAGAGGTCGATGTCGCCGACCCGCATCAGCGCCAGGCGCTTCAGGGCTCGGTCGGCGCCCACGAAGTCCTCCACGAAGCCGTCGGCGGGCGCCATCAAGAGCTCGGCGGGGGTCGCGTACTGGGCCAGGTGCCCGCCCTCGCGGAGCACGGCGACGCGGTCGCCCATCTTGATCGCCTCGTCGATGTCGTGGGTGACGAACAGGATCGTCTTTCGCACCTCGGCCTGGAGGCGAAGGAACTCGTTCTGGAGCCGCTCGCGGTTGATCGGGTCGACCGCTCCGAAGGGCTCGTCCATCAGCATCACGCCGGGGTTGGCGGCCAGCGCGCGGGCCACGCCGACGCGCTGCTGCTGGCCGCCCGAGAGCTGGGCCGGGAAGCGCTCGCGCAGCCCGGGGTCGATCCGGACCAGCTCGAGCAGCTCCTCGACCCGCGCCTCCACCCGCTCGCGCTCCCAGCCCAGAAGGCGCGGCACCGTGGCGATGTTGTCGGCCACCGTCCGATGCGGGAAGAGCCCGATCTGCTGGATCACGTAGCCGATCTCGCGGCGCAGCTCGGCCGGCGAGCGCTCGCGCACCGATCGGCCCCCGACCAGGATCTCGCCCTCGGTGATCTCGACCATCCGGTTGACCATCCGCATGGCGGTCGTCTTGCCGGACCCCGAGGGCCCGACGAAGACGCAGATCTCGCCGCCCGCCACCTCGAGGTCGAGCTCCGCCAGGGCCGGCAGCGTCGGCGCCCGGATAGCGCTTCGTCACCCGCCTGAAGACGACCGAGGGCGCCTCCGCCGGCCCATCCAGGCTGTCTGGGGCCTCCGCGGACACTGGCTCGCGGCGATCCTAGTGGACGCCGGCTCCGGTATAGATGGACGCGGATGAGCGAGCAGGCGCACCCGCGCGGGTTGAGCGGCGCCGAGGCGGCGAGGCGGCTGCACGATCTGGGGCCGCCGCAGCCGCCGTCCAGCCGCTCGGTCGCCAGCATCGTCGCGGGCAACGTCTTCACGCTCTTCAACGCGATCCTGGGCGTCTTCTTCGTCCTGCTCCTGTCGCTGGGCCTGTTCGCGGACGCCCTCTTCGGGCTGATCGCGGTGGTCAACTCGGCGATCGGGATCCGCCAGGAGCTGAAGGCCAAGGAGACGCTCGACCAGCTCGCGCTGCTGGTGGCCCCCAGGGCGCAGACGGTTCGCGACGGCCAGTTGATCGAGCTGCGCGCCGAGGAGGTCGTGCCCGGCGACGTGGTCCGGGTGGAGCCGGGCGACCAGCTGGTCGCCGACGGCGTCGTGGTCGCCACCCGCGGCCTGACGATCGACGAGTCGATCCTGACCGGCGAGTCTGACGGGGTTCGCAAGCACGATGGCGACCGGGTGCTTTCGGGCGCCTTCTGCCTCGCGGGCTCCGGCTACTACGAGGTGGACGCGGTGCGCGAGGACAGCCACGCGGAGCAGGTGGCCGGCGAGGCGAGGGCCTTCCGCCACCCGCCATCGCCGCTCCAGCTCGAGGTCAACCGGGTGCTGAGCGCGACCACGATCGTGATGGTGCCACTTGCCCTGCTCCTGCTGCTCGCCTTCTCGGTTCGCAGCGTCGAGCTCCAAGAGGCCGCGCAGACGGCGGCAGCCGGCCTGGTGACGCTGATCCCCGAGGGCCTGGTGCTGCTGATGAGCATCACCCTGGCCGTGGCGGCTATGCGCCTCGCCCGGATGGACACCCTGGTCCAGCAGATCGCGGCGACCGAGGCGCTGGCCGCCGTCGACACGATCTGCGTCGACAAGACCGGCACGCTCACCGACGGCACGCTCGACCTGGTCTCGGTCGAGGTGGCCGACAAGACACAGCCCGCGGCGGCGCACGAGGCCCTGGCCCGCTTCGCGCACTCGGCCGGGGAGCGAAACCGGACCCTCCAGACGATCGCCGAGCGCTATCCCGGCCAGCCGGAGCGCGTGGTCGCCGAGGTGCCCTTCTCCTCGGTGTGGAAGTGGAGCGGCGTCACCCTCGACGGGCGGGGATCGACCCGCAGCTACGTGATGGGGGCCCCAGACGTGCTGGCCCAAGCGGGAGCGCTCGAGCTGACGCCCAGGCTCGAGCGCACGCTCGAGGAGCACACCGCCGCCGGACGGCGCGTGGTCGCCTTCGGGGAGGCGTCGGCGACCCTGCCCGCCGACCCGGGCAGCCAGCCTCCGCCGCGGCTCGAGCCGCGCGCCCTGGTGGTGCTGGAGGAGCAGCTTCGTCCCGACGCCGCGGAGACGATCGAGTTCATGCGCCGCCAGCGGGTGGACCTGAAGCTGATCTCCGGCGACGCCCGGCAGACCGTCACCGCGGTCGCCCACGCGGTCGGCGTTCCGGGCGACGCCGGCGTGATCGAGGGGCCCGAGCTGCCCGATGACAGGGCCGGGATCGCTCTCGCCGCGGAGCAAAACACGATCTTCTGCCGGATCACGCCGGAGCAGAAGAAGGCATTGGTCGGGGCGCTCGCCGACCGCGGGCGCTTCACCGCGATGATCGGCGACGGCGTCAACGACGTCCCGGCGCTGAAGCAGGCAAGACTCGCCGTGGCGATGGGATCGGGAAGCCAGATCACCAAGGGGATCGCCGACATCGTCCTGATGCGCGACCAGTTCTCGATGCTCCCGCGCGCCGTGGCCGAGGGGCGGCGGATCGCCCGCAACATCCACCGCCTCGGGCGCCTCTATGCGACCAAGAGCGTCTATGCCGGGGTCCTGATCCTGTTCACGGCGATCTTCGGCGGCGCCTTCCCCTTCCTCCCCCGGCAGCTGACGATCGCCGCCACGCTGACGATCGGGATCCCCTCGTTCGTCCTCGCCCTGGCGCCGAGCGAGGGTCCCCTGTACCGGGGCCGGCTGCTGCGCGCCCTGGCCGCCTTCGCGGTGCCGGCGGGGGTCGGGATCGCGGTTGGCTCGCTGCTCTCCTTCTACATGGTCGACGAGCTCTTCGCAGGCTCGCTGGCGGAGGGGCGCACGGCCGCCACCACCACCCTGATCGTGCTCGGCCTCTGCTTCATCCTCCTGCTGGAGCGCGGCCCGGGCCGCGAGCACATCACGATCCAGAGCTACATGCTGGCGATGGTCGCCGGGCTCGGGCGCCCTGTACGCGCTCGCCCTGGCCGCCGCGCCGGTGCGCGAGTTCTTCGACATGGAGTTGCTGTCGGCGGGGCAATGGTTCCTGAGCCTGCTCTCGGTAGCGGTCGGGCTGGTCCTGGCCGCGATCGCCTGGCGGCTCCCCCAAATCCAGGCGCTCGAGGCGCCGGCCGAGGCGGCGCCGGTCGAGGGAACGACCTCCGATGAAGCTCCGCACGGAGGCTGGCGAGCCATCACCCACGCCCACGGCGCGACCCGATGCCCAACCGAGTGAGAGGGTGTGACCGCGATGGTTGCCGAGCCCCGCCAGGCCTCGCCCGACCCCGCGGCGTCGGGCCGGCGGCGCACCAAGATCGTCGCCACGATCGGGCCCGCCACGCGCTCGGTGGAGCGAATGGTGGAGCTGATCCGGGCGGGCGCCGACGTCTTCAGGCTCAACTTCTCGCACGGCAGTCGCGAGGAGCACGCCGCCAACGTGGCGATGGCGCGAGAGGCCTCGCATCTCGCCGGCCGGGAGGTGGCGCTCATCGGCGACCTGCCGGGCCCGAAGCTGCGGATCGACGAGGTCGAGGGGGGCGTGGTCGAGCTGCAGGCGGGCTCGGAGCTGACCCTGACCACCGGCGAGGAGATCGGCGACGCCGGCCAGTTGCCGGTCTCGTGGGAAGGGCTGCCGGCGGCTGTCTCCGAGGGCGACGAGGTCTACCTCGCCGACGGCCGCGTGCGGCTGCGCGTGCTCGGCGCGAAGTCCGGGTCGGTTCGTTGCGAGGTCGAGGTCGGGGGCGCGGTCACATCCCACCAGGGGCTGAACATGCCGGGGACCGAGATGCCCCTGCCGTCCGCCAGCCGCACCGACCTCGACTGGGTCGACTTCGCGGTTCAGCAGGGCATCGACCTGCTCGCGGTGTCCTTCGTGCGCCGCGCCGAGGACCTGGATCCCGTCAAGGACCGTGTTCGCTCCGGCGGAGCCGACATACCGTTGATCGCGAAGATCGAGAAGCCGCAGGCGGCCGAGAACGCCGAGTCGATCATGCGCGCGGCGCTCGGCGGGATCATGGTGGCGCGCGGCGACCTGGGGATCGAGATCGCGATCGAGCGGGTGCCGGTTGTCCAGAGACAGCTCCTGGCGCTGGCGGGACGCCACTCGCGGCCGTCGATCACCGCGACGCAGATGCTCGCCTCGATGGTGGGGTCGCCCCGGCCCACGCGAGCGGAGGTCTCGGACGTGGCCGCCGCGATCTACCAGGGAACGGACGCAGTGATGCTGTCCGAGGAAACGGCCGTCGGCGAGTACCCGGTGGAGGCGGTCCGGATGATGGACCGGATCGCTCGTGAGGCCGAGCCCGACCTCCCGTACGGCGACTGGCTGTTCAACCGCGCCACCTCCGATGCCTCGGACGTCGCCGGCTCCGTCGCCCGAGGGGTTGTGGGCTCGACCTACACGCTGGGGCTGGCCGCCGTGGTGGTCCCGACTCGAAGCGGCCGCACCGCGCGGCTGGTCTCGGCGCACCGCCCGAGCGTGCCGGTGCTCGCCGTCTCGCCGCGGATCGAGACCGTGCGCCGGCTCCAGCTCCTGTTCGGCGTCAGCTGCGTCCTCGCCGAGGACTGGACGAGCCTCCGGACCCTGTTGGACGAATGCGCCCGGCTGGCCAGGGAGCAGGGGGTCGCCCGGAGCGGCGACCTGATCGGGATCACGGCCGGTCTGCCCGGGCAGGAGCTCGGCACCAACATGTTCGAGGTCCACCGGGTTCCGTAGCTACGGCTACGGCGCGATCACGAACTGGGTGACGAGCAGGTTCGCCACCAGGCGCTCGCCGCAATGGACGCGGACCTCGACCACGTGAGTGGTGCGCCCCGTATGGAGGTGCTCCGCGGTGGCGATCAGCTCGTCGCCGGGGCGGCCGGCGGCGAACACGTTCAGCTTCATCTCGACGGTGGTGAAGTCGTGGCCAGGCGGCAGGTGCCGGAAGGTCTGCCAGGCGGCGACTGAGTCGGCGAGCGCCACCCAGGCGCCACCGTGGACGAGCCCGCCCGGGTGCAGGTGGCGCCGGTCGACGACGATTCGCCCGGTCGTGCGCTCGTCGCCGACCTCGAGCGGCTCGACCCCCAGGTCGGCGGGGAAGCTGTCCGCGACCCGCGCGCGCAGCGCTTCCGCTGTGACCTCGGGGTTTCCGTCTGGCATGGCGGCGGAGGGTATCTGGGCGGCCTGAGGGCCCGCCCTACCCCTTGAAGGTGGAGCGGCCGGCGTCGCCGAAGGGCTCGTCACGCTCGCGTACCGCTTCGCCCCATCCCGCCTCGGCCGCCCGGCGCTGGAACGCGTAGCCCTCCGGCGTGTGGCGGGCGACGCCGTCGAAGAAGGTGCCGAGGACTTGCGTCGCGTGCAGACCCTGGGCGTAGACCGCCTGGTTGACGAGCAGCTTGTGCATCACGAGCTGGTTCACGGGCACCCGCGCCACCCGGCCCAGCAGCGCCTCGAAGCGGGCTGTCGAGGCGATCCGCGGGCGCGGCCTCCGCGGCAAGCCCCCACTCGGCGGCCTCCGTGCCGGAGATCGAGTCACCCGTCAGGAGCAGCCGCTTCGCCCGGGCCGGCCCGATCCGCCACGACCAGAGCGCCGTCGTCGGCACCCCCCACACCCGCGCCGGCGGGTAGCCGACCTTCGCCTCGTCCTCGATCACCAGCAGGTCCGAGCACAGCGCCATGTCGGTGCCGCCGGCGACGCAGAAGCCGTGCACCTTGCACAGCACCGGCTTCTCGGAGTGGAACAGGCTCATGAAGCCGCGGACGTTCCGCGACATCATCTGGAAGTCCACCACCGGGTCCCAGACGCGACTCGGGTCGTGGTTCGCGGCCTGGACGGCCGGGTCAAGCGCGCGAGCCCTGCGGCGCGTGCTCGGCCCCGAACCCCTCCCTCATCCGCTTCAGCCGAGGCGACCAGGTCGTAGCCGCCGCAGAAGCCCGAGCCGTTGCCGGCAGCGCCAGCACATGCACCTGCGGATCGAGGTTGGCCCGCTCGACGCAGGCCGACAGCTCGCGCGGCATCTCGAGCGTGATCCCGTTGCCGCGCTCCGGCCGGTCCAGCGTGATGCGCGCCACCCGCCCGTCGCGCTCGTAGGTCATCGTCTTGAGCGTCTCCATGCGGCTCCTCTCGGTCGAATGCGGCACGATCCTTCCACCCACGGCAACCAAAAGCCAGCACACCACCATCGAGGCAGCCGGGCACGAGGTGCGGCTGTCGAACCCGGGGCAACGGCCAAGAAGCCGCGGGCGACCAGATCGAATGAGTGATCGGGGACGCATACGGTCCCCAATCCCGCACTCGCGGACTACTGGTCGAGCTGGTCGAAGGTGCAGGCCTTGGGCCGCTTGTCGTCGCGCCAGCGCAGGACCTTGGTGCCGTGACGGATGCGGCCGGCGCTGACGTGATCGAAGGAGACCTCGACCACGAGCTCGGGACGCAGCTCGATCCACTCCAGGTCGCGGTCGGAGGCCCAGCGGCTCGGATCGGCGGAGCCCCGCTCGCCGGTCTCGTACGGCGCCAGCCTGGCGACCAGCTCGCGCTTCTCCTTGGCCCGAAAGCCCGAGGTGTGGCCGACGACCCGCAGCTTGCCGCGCTCGTACAGGCCGAGGATCAGGGAGCCCACGGTGCCCTGCTCCTTCCCCGGTCGCCAACCGACGACCACGCAGTCCGCGGTTCGCACCCGCTTCACCTTCACCATCCCCTTGCGCTCGCCGGGCCGGTAGGGGGCATCGAGCTGCTTGGCGATCACCCCCTCACCCGACTCGAGCCAGGGGGCGGCCTTGGCGGGACTTCCGCGAGCGGCGTCAGCTCGATCGAGCCGGCGGCGCTCTTCCTTCGCCCTCCGAGGCCGGCGACCATCGACTCGAGCCGCTCGCGCCGCTCCGCGAACGGACGGGTCAGAAGCTTTTCCTTCCCCTCGGCGAGCAGGTCGAAAGCCCGGAACAGCGCCGGCGTCTCGGCAGCGAGCATCCGGACGCGCGACTCCGCCGGGTGCAGGCGGTTCTGGAGCGCGTCGAACACCTCCTGGTCGTCGGCGCCGAGGATCACCAGCTCGCCATCCAGCACGTAGCGGCCCGCCGGGAACACGAGCTCGGGGAAGTAGCGAAGCAGCGGCTTCCCCGTACGCGACTGAAGGTAGACGTCCTCGCCGTCGACGAACGCCAGCGCGCGAAAGCCGTCGAACTTCGGCTCGTACACCCACTCCTCGCCCTCCGGGATCTCCTTTCGGGAAAGGGCGAGCTGGGGCTGTACGGGCGGCTTCAGGGGCAGGGCCACGAGGGCGATGCTTGACGCCGGATGCGTGCCCGGATAGCGTCCCGAGCGTGACCGAAGGCGCCCGACCGGCGGCGGAGTCCGCCGCCTGAGTGCGACGTGGTCGTCGTCGGCGCGGGGATCGTCGGCCTCGCCACGGCGCGGGAGCTCGCCCTGCGCCACGACGGCCTGCGGGTGGTGGTGCTCGAGCGGGAGTCGACGATCGCGGCTCACCAGAGCGGCCGGACCAGCGGCGTGATCCACGCCGGGATCTACTACCGGCCCGGCTCGCTGAAGGCGCGGCTGTGCGTGGCCGGCGCCCGCGAGCTCTACGCCTACTGCGAGGAGCACGGGATCCCGACGGTCAAGAGCGGCAAGGTGATCGTCGCCACCGAGCGAGGGCGAGCTCGACGGCGCTCGACGAGCTGGAGCGCAGGGGGCGGGAGAACGAGGTCCCGGGACTGCGCCGGATCGGCCCCGACGAGCTGCGCGAGATCGAGCCGCACGCGACCGGGATCGCGGCGCTCCACTCCCCCGAGACCGGCGTCGTCGACTTCGCCCGGGTGGCGGCCAGCTTCGCCGCCGAGCTGGAGCGGCGGGGTGGGCGCGTCGTCACGGGGTGCGCCGCCCGCTCGCTGTCACCCGAGGGCGGCTCGATCTCGGTCGCCCACCGGGCCGGCACGACCAAGGCCGCCGCAGCGATCTGCTGCGCGGGAGCCTGGTCGGACCGCCTCGCGGCCGCTTGCGGCGCCCCGGCCGAGCCGCGCATCGTTCCCTTCCGGGGCGCCTACCTGCGGCTGCGCCCGGAGCGCCGCGAGCTGGTCCGGGGCAGCATCTATCCGGTCCCGGACCCCGATCTTCCCTTTCTCGGCATGCACCTGACGCGGCGAATCGACGGCGAGGTGCTCCTCGGCCCCTCGGCGCTCCTGGTCGGCGCCCGCGACGCCTACCGCCTGGAGCGGGTAAGCCCCCGCGACCTCGCCGACACGCTCACCTGGCCCGGCACCTGGCGGCTGCTCCGCGATCACTGGCGCACCGCCGTGGGCGAGCTCGGCCCGGCCGCCAGCCATAAGGCGTTCGTCGCCGAGCTGCGGCGCTTCGTCCCCGAGCTGCGGGCCGCCGACGTGCTTCCCGGGCCGGCCGGCGTCCGCGCCCAGGCCGTCGCCCGCGACGGCTCGCTGATCGACGACTTCGTCGTCCACCGCACCGAGCGAGCGGTGCACGTTCGCAACGCCCCCTCCCCCGCGGCCACCGCCTCGCTCGCGCTCGCGCGCCTCATCGCCGACGAGGCCGAGGGGCTGATCAAGTAGCGGAACCGGGGAGGTACCCTCGCGTAGATGGAGGCCGCGACCGAGGCGAGGGTCGAGCAAGCGCGGACCGAGCAGCCTTGCTCCTCGTTCGCGAAGTCCCTGTTCCTGGGCGAGATCCACGAGGACCTAGTGTTTCCGTGGCCGCAGCCCGACCCCGACGAGCAGGACCACGTTCGGGCGCTGATCGCGGCGGCCGACGAGCTCGGCTCCCGGCTTGACCCGCGCAAGATCGAGGACGACCGCTGGATCGGCGACGACGTGATCCGCGAGCTGGGCGAGCGCGGCCTGTGCGGCCTCTACGTCCCGGAGCGCTACGGCGGCCAGGGGCTCTCGCAAACCGGCTACGCGCGCGTGTTCGAGGCCTTCGCCCGGATCGACGCCACGCTTTCGATCGTGCTCGGCGTCCACCAGTCGATCGGCTTCAAGGGCATCCACCTGTTCGGCACCGAGGAGCAGAAGGAGCGCTTCCTCCCCGACCTGGCCGCCGGGCGCAAGCTGGCCGGCTTCGCGCTCACCGAGCCGAACGCCGGCTCGGACGCCTACCAGATCTCGAGCCGCGCGGTGCAGCAGGCCGACGGCTCCTGGGTGCTGAACGGCGAGAAGCGCTTCATCGGCAACGGAGGCACCGGCTCGGTCTTCACGACCTTCGCCCGCTGCGAGGTGGACGGCAAGGACCGTCACATCGCGCTGATCGTCGAGCGGGGGATGAAGGGCTTCGAGGTGGGCGAGCGCTACGACACCATGGGGCTGCGGGGCAACGACCTGCGGCGGCTTCGCTTCCAGGACGTGCGGGTGCCGCCCGAGAACGTGCTCGGCGAGCCCGGCGAGGGCTTCCACATCGCGATGGAGATCCTCAACAACGGCCGCATCGGGCTCGGGACGGGCTCGGTGGGGGCCGCCAAGTGGCTGCTGGACAAGGCGATCGACCACGTCAACGATCGCCACCAGTTCGGCCAGCCGCTGGCCGACTTCGAGCTGGTCCAGGACAAGATCGGCTGGATGGTCTCCAACCTGTTCGGGCTCGAGGCGATGTGCTACCTCACGTGCGGCCTGGTCGACGCCGGCGTGCCCGACTACTCGCTTGAATCGGCGATCTGCAAGGTCTCCGGGACCGAGTTCCTGTGGTACGCGGCCAACCGCACCCTTCAGCTGAAGGGGGGCGAGGGCTACCTGCGCACCGAGCCGTTCGAGAAGGTGCTGCGGGACATCCGCATCTTCCCGATCTTCGAGGGCGCCAACGACGTGCTGCGGGCGTTCGTAGCGCTCTCCGGCCTGAAGCCGCTGGGCGAGAAGCTCTCCGGCCTCGGCGAGATCGGCCTCTCGGATCCAATCGGCTCGATCGGGGTCCTGATCGACTACTTCGGCGGCCGGATCCAGCGCGAGGTGCGCCCGGACCGGATCACCAAGGCCCACCCCGAGCTGGAGCGACACGCCGACGCCGTCTCCGATCAGGTCAAGGAGCTTCGCGAGGTCTCCGAGTCGCTGCTTCGCAAGCACAAGCGGGAGATCGTCGGCCGCCAGTTCGCCCAGAAGCGCCTCGCCGACTCGATCGCCGACATCTACGCCCAGGTCGCCGTGCTCTCCAGGGTGACCTCCATCTTCGCCGAGCATGGTGTTGAGCCCTCGGGCCAGGAGCGCTACATAGCGGAGACGTTCTGCACCCGCGCCGCGCGTCGCGTGCGCTCCCGGTTCGACCAGCTCGAACGCAACGACGACGAGCGGATCTCGGCGATCGCCAAGCTCGCCTACAGGCGCGGCGAGTACGGCTACGCCCTGTTCAACGACTAGCTGCCGCCCCACGGAGCCAAGGCTCCAACCGACACCAGCGGACGGAAGGTGGATCAATGACATCGACGGCACCGAGCAACGGCATCGAGGCCCGGGGGCTGGTGCGCGAGTTCAAGAACGGCCCACGCGCCGTCGCCGGCATCGATCTCGACGTGGCACCGGGCGAGATCTACGGCTTCCTGGGCCCCAATGGGGCCGGCAAGTCGACCACCGTCCACATGCTGACCACCCTCTTGCCGCCCACCTCCGGCACCGCCCGCGTGGCCGGCCACGACATCGTGCGCGAGGGGCCCGCGGTGCGGGACGCGATCGGCGTCGCCCTCCAAGAGGCGGCGCTTGATCCCTTGCTCACAGGGCGCGAGCACATGCGCCTCCAGGGAGGCCTCCATGCCCTGCCTGCGGTGGAGATCAAGCGCCGTGGTGACGCGCTTTTGGAGCGGGTGGGCCTGGCCGAGGCCGGCGATCGCCGCGTCGGCGGTTACTCGGGCGGCATGAAGCGCCGCCTGGACCTGGCACTGGCGCTCGTCCACGAGCCGCGGCTCCTGTTCCTCGACGAGCCGACGACCGGACTCGACATCCAGAGTCGGGCCGCTCTCTGGGACGAGGTCGCCCATCTCGCCCGCAACGATGGTGTCACGGTCTTTCTCACCACCCAGTACCTGGAGGAGGCCGATGCGCTTGCCGATCGGGTGGGGATCATCGATCTCGGGTGCATCGTCGCCGAAGGCACACCCGCCGAGCTGAAGGCCGACATCGGCCGCCCGTCGGTCGAGGCTGTGCCCGTCGACGCGACCCAGATCGAACGCCTCGAGGCCGTGCTCGCCCGCTTCGGCGAGCCGCTTCCCGCAACCCGCGAGGCCACCTCTGTGCGGCTCAACGACGGGACCGAGGGGCTCGCCAACGTGGTCCGCGCGCTCGACGGCGAGGGGATCAGGGTCGCTGACCTGAAGCTCCACGCGCCGAGCCTCGACGATGTCTTCCTCGCCAAGACCGGGCGCTCGCTGGAGGGCGCCGGCGACGAGTCCGCCCCGGAGGGAGACACCGATGAGCATGCCCGTGAGGCGGCACCTGCGCAGCGGTGATGGCTTGTCCCTGACCCCGGCCACAGCCCCGCTCGCGAACCAGGCGCGCTACATGGCGTGGCGGGCCGTGATCCGGACAGCGCGCCAGCCGATCGTGATCGTGCCGCCGCTCGTCTTCCCGCTCTTCCTGCTCGCCATCAACGCCTCCGGACTCGATGCCGCAAGCGAGATTCCGGGCTTCCCGGCCGACTCCTACCTCGCGTTCGCGCTCGCCTTCCCCTTCATGCAGGGTGCCATCTTCGCCACCAACACGGCCGGCACCAACATCGCTCAGGACATCGGTAGCGGCTTCTTCAACCGCCTCTCGCTGACCCCTGTGCACGGCTCCTCGCTGCTCGCCGGCCAGCTGACAGGAGTGCTGCTGGTTGGGGCCATCCAGGCGATTGCATTCCTGGCCGCCGGCCTCGCCGCCGGCGCCGGCATCGAGGCCGGGCCTCCGGGCGTGGTTGTGATGTTCGCCCTCTCGCTGTCGATCACCGCTGCGTTCGGCACGATTGGGCTCTTCGTTGGCCTGCGGACGGGATCGGGCGAGGCTGTCCAGGGGCTGTTCCCGCTCATGTTCATCCTTTTGTTCCTCAGCTCTGCGGCGCTCCCGCGCGACCTGATCGCCCAGGACTGGTTCCAGACCGTGGCGACGATCAACCCCGTCAGCTACCTGATCGAGGGCCTTCGCAGTCTGGTGATCACCGGTTGGGACACCGAGGCACTGGCGCTCGCTTTCGGCACTGCGATCGCGATCTTCGCGGTCGGGCTCGCAGCCTCGACGGCAGCCCTGCGCGAGAGGCTGGTCCGAACGTGAGCCGGCGGTCCCGATATCTCGCCGTCGCGCGCACGGTCGCCCGGCGCAACCTGCTGTCGGTGATCCGCAGCCCCGCGCTGATCCTGCCGCCGCTCATCTTCCCCCTCTTCTTCTACATGGCTTTCGCGGGCGGGCTCTCAGCGGTGGCGGAGCTGCCCGGCTTCGACTACTACGACTACAACGCCTTCCAGTTCGTCTTCGTGCTCCTCCAGTCGGCCGCCTTCGGCGGGGTCTTCATCGGCTTTTCGATCGCCGCGGACTTCGACTCGGGCTTCACCCGGCGCCTCTTCCTGGCTGCGGGCAACCGCTCGGCGGTGATCGCCGGCTACGGGGTAGCGGCCGTCATCCGGACGGTGTTCGTCTGGGCGATGGTCTTCGCGATTGCCCTGGCCACCGGGCTCGAGGTTCGTGGCGGCGGGATCGACCTCCTCGGGCTGGTTGGTCTCGCACTGATCGTCAACGTCGCCGCGTTCCTCTTCGCAGCGGGGATGATGACGCGAATGCGGACCCTCCAGGCAGCGCCGGCGATGCAGCTGCCGGTCTTCCTCATCTTGATGACATCCCCGGTGTACGTGCCACGCGACCTGCTCCAGGGCTGGATCGAGACCGTCGCCCAGGTCAACCCGGCCACCGCGATCGTCGAGGCCGGCCGCAGCCTGATGGCCGGCAGCCCCTTCCACCTCGTCCTCGCCTTCGCCGCGGCTGCGGGTCTGGCCGCCGCGCTGTCGGTCTTCGCGCGCCGCGGCCTGCGCAAGGCCGAGGCGGCGGGGTGACTAGCCCAGCCGCTCGACGATCATCGCCTTTCCCTGGCCGCCGGCGACGCACATCGTCTCCAGGCCGACCTGGTGGTCGTCGGTCTCCATCGCGTTGAGCAGGGTGGTCATGATCCGCGCCCCGGTCATCCCGAACGGGTGGCCGAGCGCAATCGCCCCGCCGTGCGTGTTCAGCTTCTCGAGCGGGATCCCGCACTGGTCCATGATCGGGATCACCTGGGCCGCAAAGGCCTCGTTCAGCTCCACCACGTCGACGTCGCCGATGGTCATCTGAGCGCGCTCGAGCACCTTCTTGATCGCCCCGATCGGAGCAACGCCCATGAGCTCAGGCTCGTTGCCGAAGGTGGCGGCGGTGACGATCCGCGCCCGCGGCGTCAGGCCCAGCTCCTTCGCCTTCGCGTCGGACATCAGCAGCACCGCGGCGGCGCCGTCGTTCAGCGGGCAGGAGTTGCCGGCCGTGACGCCGCCGCCTCCCTCGAACGCCTCCGGCAGCTCCGCGAGCTTCTCAAGGCTCGAGCTGGCCCGCGGCCCGTCGTCCTTGGCGATCTCGGTGCCGTCCTCGAGCTTCACGGGGACGATCTCGCGGTCGAAGAAGCCCGACTCCTGCGAGGCGACAGCAAGCTCCTGGGAGCGCTGGGCGTACTTGTCCATGTCGGCCCGGCTGACCTCGTACTTCTTGGCCACGTTCACCGCCGTGTCGCCCATCTGGATGTAGGCGTTGGGCTGTCCGTCCTTGCCCTGAAGGCGCTCGTTCTGGTCGGCCACGCCGGCCGCCTCCTGGCGCTCGTTGTAGCGGCTCACCCACTCGACCCCGGCGGCGATGTACGTATCGCCTTCCCCGGCCTTGATCGCGTTGCCGGCGTGGCGGATCGCATCGAGGCTGGAGGAGCAGTAGCGCGACACGGTGACCCCGTTGACCGTCTGCGGCAGGTGCTCGGAGAGCAGCGTGATGATCCGGGCGATGTTGAATCCCTGGAGGCCCTGGGGCAGGCCGCAGCCACAGAAGACGTCCTCGACCGACGCCGGCTCCACGTCCGGGTTGCGCTCGAGCAGCCTGTCGACAGCGTGGGCTCCCATCTCGTCCGGGCGCTGCTGGGCGAGCGACCCCTTGAAGGCGCGGCCAATCGGGGTGCGGACGGCGTCGACGATCACGGCTTCGGGCATGGGGAGGTCTCCTTCGGTCGAGTTCGAAAGGCACACAATAAGAGACTGCGGTCAGTGCGAAGCTGACCACCGCCCGACCCGAGGCGTCTCGGTTCCGGGGGATGGAACCAGCGGGACGCGTTTCGTCAAAATGGCAGCAGATGACTGAGGAGACAGCCACCGAGACCGAGATCCCGCCTGAGCGGGCCACCGATCTGATCGAGGCCGGCGAGGCGGAGGTGATCGACGTCCGTCGCCACTACGAGTGGGAGGCGGGCAGGATCGAGGGCGCCCGCGAAATCGAGCTGAACGACCTGACCGGCGAGGCGGAGTCGATCTCGAAGGAGCGCCCGGTGATCTTCTACTGCCGGTCCGGGAACCGCTCGGCGCTGGCCGCGGCGGCCTTCAGACAGGCGGGGTGGGACGCCTACAACCTGGCCGGGGGGCTGCAAGCCTGGGTGGATCAAGGGCTGCCCCTCGACCCCGCGGACGGCGAGGTCGCCGAGCCGCAGCCTGGGGCGGCCTAGATCACATGCCCCGTCCACGCCTTCCATTCACGCGACGCCGGGCCGAGGCCCCGGCAGCCGAGTCGCCGCCGAGCTCGACCGCCGCCGATGAGGGCGGTGACGGGAAGCCCTCGCCGGCACCGAAGCCGTCGGCGACACCGAAGCCGTCGCCGAAGCCCTCGGCGACTCCTGAGGCGCCCGCCGATCCCCAGGAGCGCATCGACGGGCTTCGCGCCTGGGTCGCACAGATCGACCGCAAGCTCGGCGTGCGAACCTACGTGGGCGCCGCGCTCGCGGTGCTGGCGCTTGCGGCCGCCGCCGTTGGCCTGGTGCATGACGCTCTCGCTGGAGCAGGACGCGGCCACCGACAGCGACGTCCAGTCGCTGCGCGACCAGATCTCAGCCGTCGAGCAATCAGCCTCTCAGGCGGCGGAGGAGGACGTCCAGGCGCTGGAGCGGCGCCTCACCGAGCTCGAGGACGAGGTCAGCAGCGTCTCCACCCGTCAGACGACCACGAGGCGCGAGCTCAAGGTGGTGCAGGACGACATCGACGAGCTGCGCAGCCAGGTTTCGAGCGCCGACAGCTCGTCCGGCGACGCCTCCCAGGGCTCGTCCGACAGCGGCTCCGGGGGCGGCCAGGCGTCCAGTCCTTAGCCGTCAGGCGTCCAGCGCCTGGCCCGCAAGTTGTGACGATTCGCACTAGGCGTGCCTGCACGCGTCCGGCGAGTCCTCTACGGTCGCGTCGTTGGGCAGGCGAGACATCGCAGCCCTTCGGCACACGCATACACACGCGGTTCCTGAAAGGAGATCCCACAGATGCCAACCGGTTACTGCGTGAAGGAACGCAAGAAGGTCGAGATCCAGAACCCGCAGCAGGTGACCATGAAGAACGGTCGCCCGGCGATTCAGGGCACGTGCCCCGACTGCGGCACGAAGATCTTCAAGATCGGCAAGCTCTAGAGCTGCCTTGAGGGCAACCGGCTAGCGGCCGGCGTCGGTCTCGGGCTCACCCCGGGGCCGTCGCGGTCGTTCCATCAGGTTCAGACTGTGGGAAGGCCCGCCTGGCGGCGCCCGAAGAGGTAGCCGACCAGCGCCTGGACAACCTCGGGGTCGAACTGGGTGCCGGCGTGGCCGGTCAGCTCGGTCATCGCATCCGCGTGCTCCATCGCCTTGCGATACGGGCGGTCGGAGACCATCGCGTGATAGGCGTCGCAGGCGAGGATGATTCGGCTGCCCACCGGGATCTCGGCCCCGGCGAGCTGATCTGGATAGCCCTTGCCGTCCCAGCGCTCGTGCTCATGCCGGACGATGCGAGCCACGTCGCCCAGGCCCGGGATGGCGCGCAGGATGCGTTCGCCGATCGCGGGGTGCTGACGCATGATCTCCCACTCGCGGTCGTCCAGCGGTCCGTTCTTGTGGAGGATCTCGTCGGGAACCCCGACCTTGCCGATGTCGTGAAGCTGCGCCGCGGTGCGGATGCGGCTGATCTCCTCGCCGTTCAGCGCCAGCGCCTCGCCCACCCTCGCAGTCAGGTCGACGACGCTCTCCGAATGGTCACCCGTGTAGCGGTCGCGCTCCTGGAGAGCCGAGGCGAGCGCGGCGATCACGTCGCCATGCCCGAGCTCCAGCGCGGCGTCGCCGTTTTCCGAGGAGCCCCCGAAGACCACGGCCTGCCGCCCGCCGCTGGCGCGTGCCTGCTCCAGCGCGGCCTGCGCCGCGGCAAGCACCGCTTCGGGCTTTTGTCCGACCTCCATGTCGGCGATGCCGACCGAGGCGGAGATTCCCCGGATCCCGCCTGCCTCGAGGTCCTCGAGCTCGACCAGAATCCGATTGATCGGCTCCAGCGACGCTGCGGCGGCGGTCTCGGGCAGCAAGAACCCGAACTCGTCGCCCGCCATCCTGCAAGCGAGATCGTGAACGCGGGTCCGCTCCGCGATGATGCCGCCGACGGCGACCAGGACCGCGTCGCCCGCCGCGTAGCCGTGCTCCAGGTTCAGATGCCGAAACCGGTCGATGTCGAGCAGGGCAACCGTCAAAGGGCGCTCGTAGCGGTGGGCGCGCGCGACGTCGAGCTCGAGCTGCGTTCGGAAGGCGCTGAGGCCGAGCAGGCTCGGGATCAGCGGATCCCGCTGAGTAAGGCGGCTCAGCTCCTCTTCCAGCCCACCGATCTTCTGGCGAGCAGCCGTGAGCTCCTCGGAAAAGCGCTTTCGTTCCCCCGCACGCACGTCAGGCTGAGATATCGGTTTGCAGGTGACGGTGCTTGAGGCGTGGCCGACCGAAACCGTGCCCGACGGGCGCGCGTGAACTCGGTCCGCCGGGCGGCAGTATTACGGACAAGCGTGGAGATCGATGAGCCAGACCGCCGGAACCATGGCTGATGCCTTCCTCACCCAGGAGCAGGGGGTACGTGAGGCTTACGCAGCCCACGCCGGGGAACTCTACGGCTTCGCCCTCCGGTCGCTCGGCGATGCGGCGCTCGCCGAGGAGGCGGTTCAAGACACTTTCCTTCGTGCCTGGCGGGCGGGCGATCGCTTCGATCCCGAGCTCGGCTCGCTGCGCACCTGGCTGTTCGCCATCCTCCGCAACGTGGTGGCCGATCTCGGCCGGGCCCGCGCGGCAAGGCCCACGGTTGGCGGCGACCCGCCGGAGCTGGGCCACGAGCCGTTCGAGGACATGCTGCTCACCTGGCAGGTCGAGGAAGCGCTGCGCCGGGTTGGCGAGCAGCACCGCCGCGTCCTGGTCGAGACCTATCTTCGCGGGCGTCCCTACGCCGAGGTCGCGGTGGAGCTGGGAGTCCCCGAGGGGACGATCAAGAGCCGCGTGTACTACGGCCTGAAGGCGCTTCGCAACGCACTCGAGGAGATGGGCTATGAAGGCTGAGGGGTGCCGCGAGTGGCGTGAGCGGATCGGCGCGCTGGTCCTGGGCCAGCTTTCCGAGGATGAGCGGTTTGCCACCGAGGCCCATCTCGATGGCTGTCCCGCGTGCCGCGCAGAGGTCGAGGCCCTTGCCCCGGTGGCCTCGCTGCTGGAGCGCGTCGATCCCGAGCGCCTCGCGCCCTCTCCCGCGCCACCGCCCGGGCTCCGCGAGCAGATCCTCCGGCGCATCGCGGCCGAGCGTCGCACAGAACGCCGGCGGCGAACCCGCCTCCGGCTTGGCCTGGCGGCCGCGGCTGCCGCGGTCGTGGCGGCCGCCGTTCTGGTCGTCGTGGGCATGGGGGGCTCGGACCGGGGCAGCCCCTCCCAGACGGTCGCCTTCCGATCGCTGCCGCGCGACACCTTCGCCGAGGCCACCGTCGCGCCCCGCCCCTGGGGGAGCGACGTGAGCATCAAGGTGTACGGCTTTCGGCCCGGCACGCTCTGCCAGGTGTGGCTCCGCCGCTCTGACGGCACGCGAGTGCCCGCCGGGTCGTTTCGCTACGTCTACGAAGGAGAGGGCGAGCACCTCAGCTCCGCCCTGGCGCTCGACGATGCCACCGCGATTGGTCTGCGGGTCGGCTCCAGGACCTACGTCGCCCCCCTGCCGCCCACCCGGAGCGCCGGCGCTGCTTCATGAGCCCGTTGAACGACAGAGGGGAGACCAATCGCATGCGAGTCAAGCTATCTCTGGCCTCCGTGGGTGCAGTGCTGGCGGCAGTGGCGATCGCGGGCTGTGGGGATGACGACAACGAGACGACCCCGGTGGCGGGCACGCCGAGCGTCGGCGCGCAGGCTGTAAACGTCAGAGAGACCGAGTACGAGCTCGACCCGTCCGACCCCACCGTGCAAGCCGGCACCGTTTCGTTCAAGGTCACGAACGAGGGCAGCGTTGACCACAACCTGGAAATCGAGGGGCCGGAGGGCGAGCAAGAGCTCGACCAGGACCTGGGTCCGGGCAAGAGCGGCACGCTCACCGTCGATCTGTCGAAGCCCGGCAGGTACGAGTTTTACTGCCCGGTCGACGGCCACCGCGAACGCGGAATGGAAGGTGAGATCGCCGTCACGGGCGAAGGCGGCGCTGGCGGTGGCAGCGGTGGCTCGAGCGGCGACGACCAAGGGGACGGCAGCGCCGGCGGCTACTACTGACGATCCTGGCGGCGAACGTCGCCGGCAACACCCGCTTACACCATGGAGCGGCTGAGCGCCGACGACACCCGGATCCTGCGCCTCGAGTCCGACGCGATCGCCGGCCACACGCTGAAGCTGGCGATCGTCGAGCCGGCGCTCGACGGGCAGCCGCTGACCGTGGAGCGCGTGCGCAGGCGAGTCGAGGCGCGGCTTGGAAACCTGCCCCGCGCCCGGCAACGCCTCGCGCCGACGCCTTTGCGACTCGCCCCCCCAGCCTGGGTGGACGACTGGGAGTTCGACCTGCGCAACCACGTGCGCGCGGCTGCGGGGGTGGCGGACCGCGCCCAGCTCATGCGATTGGTCGGAAGCCTGATGGCAGAGCGCCTCGATCACGCGCGACCGCTCTGGTGCGTGGACGTCGCGGGCCCGCTCGAGGACGGTCGCACCGCGCTGGTGATCCGGGTCCACCACTGCCTCGCGGACGGGGTCACCTTTCTGCGGATGCTCTCCCAGCTGCTCTGGGACACGGACGAGGAGGGCGATGACCAGGTGCCCGGGGCATGGCGGCCAAAGCCCGCGCCGGGACGGCTGCGACTGCTCGGCTCCGGCGCAGGCAGCCGGTTGCGCGACGCCGGCGGCGCCCTGGCCGGCGGCGTCCGGGCGGCCACCTCGCCACGCCGCTGGCGCGACGCCCGCGGCGAGCTGGCCGCGCTCCCGGCGACCCTGCGGCGTGAGCTCTGGCCGCTCGGCGGCCACTCGCCGTTCGATCGCCGCATCGGCGGCGATCGCGAGGTGGCGTTCACCGCCTGCGAGCTCGCCGACCTGAAGGCAATCGAGCACGCTGCGGGCAGCGGGGTGACGATCAACGACGTCGTGCTGGCCGTGGTCGCGGGGGCGATCCGTCGCTGGTTGGGCGCTCACCACGAGCCGATGCAGGCGATGCGCGTCCAGATCCCCGTCAGCATGCACCACCGCGCCGAGAGCCCCGACCAGCTCGGCAACCGCGACTCGTTCCTGTTCTGCGACCTGCCCGTCGCGGAGCCCGACCCGCGGAAGCGATTGGCGGCGATCAACGCCGAGACCCTCAGCCGCAAGCAGCACCACGACGCCGACGAGCTCTACTCCTTCTTCCACAGCCTCTCGCACGTCCGGCCCCTCTACCGGGTCGCCTCCGAGCTGTCCTCCGGCCCGCGGGAGTTCGCGCTCTCCGTCTCCAACGTGCCCGGCCCCAGGGAGCCCGTCCACGTGCTCACGGGACGCGTCGCCGAGCTCTACTCGGTCGCCGAGCCCGCCGACCGGCACGCGCTGCGAGCCTCGGCGGTCTCGCTGGCAGGGCGGATGGGCTTCGGCTTCTGCACGGACCCAGGCGCCGTGCCGGGCGTCGCCGAGCTTGCCGCCGGGCTCGACGCCTCGCTGCAGGAGCTGAGGGAGCTCGTCTAGCCCGGACTGCCCGCTAGGGAGCTGCGTCCCTGAACCTGGTCAGGCCGCCGAGCACGCCGACGTAGGCGGTCCCGTTGGGGGAGAGGGTGACCGGCGCGTAGTTGTTGTTGAACCCGAACCCGGTCCCCGCCAGCCGGCTGATACACGGTCTTGCCGGTGTCGAAGTCGAGCGCCGTCAGGTACCAGGCGTCGGTCGTGTCGTTTCGCTTCGGCTTCGTGTACGTGTACACGAGCCCGGCGCCCAGCGACAGCTTGGGCACCACCGAGGGCGCTCGTACGGGGCTCCTCCACACGGAGTGGCAACCGCGCCCGTCGACCTCGAGGTCGACCCGCTCCACCCCCGGGCTGGTGACGCCGCCGTTCATGGTCGACGCGGGGCCCGTATAGCCGTAGTTGTTCTCGGCGATCAGCGAGCGCCGGGCGGCGATCAACGACTGGTCTGTGGCGCTGGCGCCCTTCTCGAACACGGGCTGGCGGCAGACCACGCGGCGCCCGGTCACCTGCGGCCGGCGGTCGTAGACGAGAACCGCCATCGGGTCGGCGTTGTCGGTGATCGCCACGTAGCGCCTGCCGATCAGCGTCGGGGTGGTTCCGGACCCCGCCTGGGTCTGGCCGGGCTTCTTGGTGCCGATGTTCGGGTAGATGCGCCGCCAGGTCACGGCGGGCCTGCCCTGCGAATCATCGAAGCGGTACATGGCCCTGTCGGTGACGATGTACACGCCTCCCGTCTCGTCCACCGCGAACGAGTTGCCGATCGGCTCGCCCGTGGCGACGCTCCGCACCTGGCCGCTCACCGGGCGGACGATCCCGACAACGCCGTTGCGGCTGGCGAACCAGATCCGCCCGGACCAGTCCGGAAGCGCGGAGATCAGCGCGTCCCCCTCGGGGACCGCGGAGCTGACGTTGTAGTCCCGCCTCAGCGCGAACCCGGGGTTACTGGTGCCGCCGGTCTCCGCAACCACCAGGATGTGGCGGTTGCCGGCCGAGATCACGGCCCGGTCGCGATGGTCGAGGTAGAAGTAGCCGCCGCCGCTGAAGTCCTGGAAGGGGTTCGGCCCCGTGGGGCGGCGCGGCAGGTCCATGGCCGCCAGGACGCGCAGCGTCTGGGGATGGAGCATCGCCAGCACGGGCTTGTCCAGCCCCACGCAGATCGTCACCAGGCGACCGTGGCTGTCGATGGTGACCGAGGCGCACTCCCGGGAGAACAGCGCCGAGGTCGAGGCGAGCCCGTTGCCGAGCGGTCCTGCCCACCGGTAGCTGTCGGTCTGGTAGGCGTCGTTGTGGAGGTTCGAGCGCCCGTTCGGCGCCATGAAGGGGTGCCTGGGGACGTCCTGACCGGGGGCGGGATCGGGCGTCGCCGCGGAGCCGATGAAGGCCGGGGCGTCGGCGTCCGGATTCTGCGGGATCGGCGGCGGGACCTGGCCGGGGGACTGCGCATGGGCGGCGCCCACGGCGGTCAACACCCAGACAACCGCCACCGAGATCGTCCATGCTCGCCTCGGCATACGCGGCAGCCTACTGTCAGCGCGGCCCCAGCGGGCGCCGATTGTGGTCGCTGGGTGGAAGAATGGACGTGATGGCGGCTCGCTCTCAGAAGCCCCTGGAGCTGATCCTGGCCCGCAATCTGCTGACGAGCATCTCGACCCCCGCCTTCCTGCTGGACCAGCACGGCGCGCTGGTCTTCTACAACGAGGCCGCGGGCGCCGTGCTGGGGCGCTCGTTCGAGGATGCAGGGCGCATGGACCCGGAGGAATGGATCTCCACCTACGGGCCCTTCGACGGCGATGGCAAGCCGATCCCGCTGGACGAGCTGCCAGGGACCCAAGCCGTCCGCGAGGGCCGGCCGGAGCACGGCGTCTACCGGCTGCGTTCGGTGAGCGGAACGGACCACGAGATCGAGTCCAGTACCTTCCCGATCGTCGCCTCGGAGGAGGGATCCTCCGGGGCGATGATCCTCTTCTGGCCCCTGAACTCGAAGCACGGCGACGAGGTGCAGCGATGAAGGTCAAGGTCTGGGGGGCGCGAGGCTCGGTTCCCGCCCCGGGGCCGATGATGAACCGCTACGGAGGCAACACGTCCTGCGTGCAGCTCACCCTCGACAGCGGCGAGGACCTGATCCTCGACGCCGGCACCGGCATTCGCACGCTCGGCCTCGACCTGGCCACGGCGCCCAAGGTCAACATCCTGCTCACCCACCTGCACCTCGACCACATCCAGGGCCTGATGTTCTTCCCGCCCTGCTTCCGCTCCGGCGTGGAGATCACGATCTGGGGGCCCGCCTCGCCGGAGGCCTCGCTGGAGGACCGGGTCGCCCGCTACATCTCCGCTCCGCTGTCGCCGGTCGAGGTGCGCGAGCTGCCCTGCTCGGTCTCCTTTCGCGACACGCCGCCCAGCGAGTGGCAGATCGGCTCGGCGACGATCCACACCGAGGCCGTGAGCCACCGCGGCCCGACGCTCGGCTTCCGGATCACCGAGGGCGACACGACCCTCTGCTACATCCCCGACCACGAGCCCGCGCTGGGCGCGAGCCTCGCCGACCTGGAGCCGGAGTGGATCTCCGGCTACGACCTGGCCCGCGACGCCGACCTCCTGATCCACGACTGCCAGTACACCGACGAGGAGTACCCCGAGCACATCGGCTGGGGCCACTCCCGGATCGACGACACCCTGACCTTCGCCAACCGCGTCGGCGCCAAGCGGCTCCTGCTCTTCCACCACGACCCGCTGCACTCCGACGACTTCCTCGACGATTTCCACGTCACCGCCCGCCGCCGCTGGGAGGAGCTGGGCGGCGACCCCGCCCTGCTCGAGATGGGCATGGAGGGCGGAGAGCTCGAGGTCGCGCCCGCGCCCGCCTCGGCGGGCGTCACCGTGTGACCCCTGGCCATCCGGGCCACGCGCGGGTGCAGGGGGATTCGACCATCGGTACAAAGCGCGCGGCAGAAGTCTCGACACAGGGCTAAAGACTTCGCGGCCGCTCGCGCCTACCTTCGCATCCGGTCTTGAAACCGCGACCGCCGGGCCGTGGTGCCCGGTGGGCCTAGGAGGAAGCACGGATGAGAAGAAGGTATCTCGCGTTGTTGCCGCTCGCGGCGCTGGCCCTGCTGGCCATTCCCGGCACGGCGTTCGCCGACGCCACGGACCTCAACAGGGCGATCGCCGGCAAGCTCGAGCCGTCGGTCGGCATCAACACGATGTGGGTGATCCTCGCCGGCTCGTCTGGTGATGTTCATGCAGGCGGGCTTCGCCTTCCTGGAGATCGGCTTCTCCCGGGCCAAGAACGCGGGCACCGTGGTGGCGAAGATCCTCACCAACTTCGGCATCGCCGCGATCTGCTGGTGGGCGGTCGGCTTCGCGTTCGCCTTCGGCGGGCCGCTGGGCAGCTTCATCGGGCACGACGGGGGCTTCTTCTTCTCCGACCTCGGCGCCTACAGCACGACCGCGGACGGCGTGACCCTGTTCCACCCCAGCTTCCCGGTGATGGCGCTCTCCGACGCGACGATCGAGTCGAAGTGGTTCTTCCAGTTCGTCTTCTGCGCCGTCTCCCTGGCGATCGTCTGGGGCACGACCCTGGAGCGGATCAAGTTCGGCGTCTACATCATCTACTCGGCGGTCTTCGCGACGATCATCTATCCGATCGGCGCCCACTGGGTGTTCGGCGGCGGCTTCCTCCAGAACGGCGACTGGCTGGGCACCTCGATCGTCGGAATGCAGGACTTCGCGGGCTCCACGGCCGTCCACCTGATCGGCGCCAGCGGAGCGTTGGCCGCCCTGCTGCTGCTCGGGCCGCGGAAGGGCAAGTACGGCAGGGACGGCAAGCCTCGCGCGATCCCGGGCCACAGCATGCCGCTGTTCGGGCTGGGCGTCCTGATCCTGTGGCTGGGGTGGTTCGGGTTCAACCCGGGCTCGACCCTGAACGCGCTCGACGGGCGCTTCGCCGAGATCCTGATGATCACCAACCTCGCCGCGGCGGCGGGCGTGCTGGGCGCGGTCGCCACCGCCAGGCTCAAGACCGGGGCGATCGACATCGGCATGGCCGGCAACGGCGCGATCGCCGCGCTGGTGGCGATCACCGCCCCGTCCGGCTACGTCGAGGTCTGGGCGGCGCCGATCATCGGCGCGGTCGCCGGGGTGATCGTCGTGCTCGGCGTCTACGCGATCGACAAGCTGATCGACGACCCGGTGGGCGCGCTGTCCGCGCACGGCCTCGCGGGGATCTGGGGAACGATCTCGTGCGGGATCTTCACCGCGCCGAGGCTGGCCCAGTACAACGCCTTCGGCGATCCAGAGGGCGGCCTCTGGTACTCCGGGCAACTTCACGCAGCTCGCCGCGCAGTGCATCGGGTTCACGATCGCCTTCCTGTTCGTCTTCTCGCTCAGCTTCGCGACGTTCTGGGTGATCAAGAAGACGTACGGCCTCCGCGTCTCGGAGCAGGAGGAGGACGCGGGCCTCGACATCTCCGAGCACGGCATGTACGGCTATCCGGAGCAGTTCATTCCGCAGCCGGAGTACCCGGGCGCCGCGCCCACGCCGGCGCCAAGCCCGCCGGCTGGGGCGACCGCCACCGCAATCACGGCCGAGCGGCCGGCCGAGACATAGGAGGAGATCAGCGAATGAAGATGATCACTGCCTACATCCGCCACGAGGCGTTCGAGCCGATCCGGGCCGAGCTGCTCGAGAGGGGCTTTCCCTCACTCTCGATCGGCGAGGTCAAGGGCTCCGGCCGCCAGAAGGGGATCGTCGAGCACTACCGCGGCTCCACCCTGACCGTCAACGTGCGGCCGAAGCTGAAGCTCGAGGTCGTCGTCGACGACAAGGACAAGCCCGTGGTGGTCGAGACCATCCTCAGGCACGCCCGCACGGGTGAGGTCGGCGACGGGAAGATGTTCGTCAGCCCCGTCGAGGAAGCGATCCGCATCCGCACCGGCGAGGAGGGCGAGGAGGTCCTCCAGGCGCACACCGAGGCGGAGATCCCGGCCTAGGCAACGAAACGGAAGAACAAAGGAGACACCGACAGATGGAAGCGATCACCAAGCCGCGCCCGGGCCCACGGACGACGCTGCGCCGAGTCGACGAGGACGGAGTCGAGTTCATTCGCCTCTGGTTCACCGACATCAAGGGGCAGCTGAAGAGCTTCGCGATCGGCCGCGAGGAGCTCGAGGGAGCGCTCGCCGAGGGCATGGGCTTCGACGGCTCCTCGATCACCGGCTTCAACCGGATCGAGGAGTCGGACATGATCGCCATGCCCGACCCGGACACCTACGCGGTGCTGCCGTGGCGGGCCGACGGCCACAAGGGCAACGTCGCGAGGATGTTCTGCGACATCCTGAAGCCCGGCGGCGAGCCGTACGAGGGCGACCCGCGCTTCGTCATGCGCCGCGCGCTCGCCCGCGCCGAGGAGATGGGCTTCGACACCTACAACATCGGCCCGGAGCTCGAGTACTTCTACTTCGCGAGCGACGAGCTCGACGAGGCCGGGGTGCCGACGATCCTCGACAAGGGCGGCTACTTCGACCTGACGACGCTCGACGCGGCCTCCGATCTGCGCCGCGACACGGTCAACGCGCTGAAGGCGGTCGGGATCCCGGTCGAGTACACGCACCACGAGGTGGGGCCCTCCCAGCACGAGATCGACATGCGCTACGCCGAGGGGCTGCGGATGTCCGACAACGCGATGACCTACCGGATCGTGGTCAAGGAGATCGCCAACCAGCACGGCGTCTACGCGACCTTCATGCCGAAGCCGCTGTTCGGCGAGAACGGCTCGGGCATGCACACGCACCAGTCGCTGTTCTCGGACGGCTCGAACGCCTTCTTCGACGCCGACGACACCTATCACCTGTCGGGCAAGGCGAAGGCGTACATCGCCGGCCTGCTCCGGCACGCGCGCGAGATCTCCGCCCTGTTCGCGCCCAACGTGAACAGCTACAAGCGGCTCGTCCCCGGCTATGAGGCGCCGGTCTACTGCGCCTGGTCGCAGCGCAACCGCTCGGCCCTGGTGCGGGTGCCGGTGTACCACCCGGGCAAGGAGCAGGCGACGCGCTGCGAGCTGCGCTGCCCCGACCCGTCGTGCAACCCGTACCTGACCTTCGCGGCGATGCTGCACGCGGGGCTCGATGGGATCGAGCAGGGCTACGAATGCCCCGAGCCGATGGAGACCAACCTCTACGACCTCACCCACGACGAGCGCGTTGCCCGCGGCATCGAGCAGCTCCCAGAGACCCTCGGCGAGGCGATCGAGGAGCTGGCGGCGTCGGAGCTGGTCCGCAAGGCGCTCGGGGACCACATCTTCGAGCGCTACGTGGACCTGAAGCGCGAGGAGTGGGAGGAGTACCGGGTCCAGGTGACCAGTGGGAGCTGGAGCGCTACCTGCCGATCCTGTGAGCCCGCAGGCCGTGGGCCGGAGCGGCAGAGTGCCGCTGCCGCGCTGACGGTCGGGCGTGCTCAGTCGTTGTCGGCCTGCTGGAGTGGCGGTGGGGGCTCCATGCCCCACTGCCTCATGCCCTGCTCGATGCGCTCGTTCACGGTCTCGATCACCTTGACTCGGGCGTACCGCTTCGAGTTCCCCTCGATCAGGGCCCACGGGGCGTAGGGCTGGTCCGTGCGGGCGAGCATGTCGTCGACCGCCTCCTCGTAGAGGGGACGCTTCTCGCGGTTTCGCCAATCCTCGTCGGTGAGCTTCCAGGCCTTCAGCGGGTCCTTTTGACGCCGCTTGAAGCGTTTCAGCTGCTCCTCGTCGGAGATGTGGAGCCAGAACTTGACCAGGATCATTCCCTCGTTGGCGAGCGTGCGCTCGAAACTGTTGATCTCGTCATAGGCACGCAGCCACTGCTCGCGGGTCGCGAAGCCCTCGACGCGCTCGGCCAGCACGCGCCCGTACCAGGAGCGATCGAAGACGGCCATCCCGCCCCATCCGGGAAGCATCGGAAAGAACCGCCACAGGAAATGGTGGCGCTTTTCGTCCGGAGTCGGGGCCGCGAATTGGACGACCCGGACGTGACGGGGGTCGATCTGGGCCACCAACCGCTTGATCGCGCCGCCCTTCCCGGAGGCGTCCCAGCCTTCGAACACCACGCAGACGGGTGGTCCCAGTTCGTGTGAGCCGATCAGCCCGCCGAGTGTCAGGCGCAGCTGGGTGAGCCGCTCCCAGGCGAGGTCGAGACCCCTGGCCTCCTCCTTGCGGGTCAGAGACCGCGACAGGTCGAGCTCGTCGAGGCGGCCCACGGCCGCGATCCTCTCACTTCGTGGCGCTCCTCACAACGTCGTGACCCACTAGCGGGGTTCAGGCAGGGGCCCGGGGGCGTCGGGCCTGTCGCTGAACACGTTGAGCGCCAGCGGGAACCCGGCCGCAGCCAGGAAGACCAGGAGGATCCCCAGTGCCACCAGCCATCGCGAGCGGCTCAGATGGCCGAGGACACCGATCGCAAAGCCGACGATCATCAGGGAAACGTAGGGACCGACGGATTCCGGAAGGATCCCTGCAAGCGGCATCCACCCCATTATCATCGGCCAGGTGCCCGAGACAGCACAGCCCGGCTCAGTCGCCGACGTCAGGGAAGGCCTGGGGCGGGTCGGATACCTCGCCGACGAGCCCGCCGCGCTGGTCGCCTACCTGGCGCAGCGGCTCGGGAAGCCCGTGCTCGTGGAGGGACCCGCGGGGGTGGGAAAGACAGAGCTGGCCAAGGCAATCTCGCGGGCGACCGAGCGTCCGCTGATCCGGCTCCAGTGCTACGAGGGCCTCGACGAGGCGAAGGCGCTGTATGAGTGGAACTACCGCAAGCAGCTACTGCGCATCCAGGCCGAGAGCGGTCTGGACGCGCAGCCTGCCACAGACCCGGCCGCGCCCGGAGTCGCAGACGAGGACGCGGCCGGAAAGATGATGGGCGATATCTTCGCCGAGGAGTTCCTGCTCACCAGGCCGCTGTTGCAGGCGATCGCCGCCACCGAGCCGGTCGTGCTGCTGATCGACGAGATCGACAAGACCGATCAGGAGTTCGAGGCGATGCTGCTCGAGGTCCTGTCGGATTTCCAGATCTCGATTCCGGAGCTGGGCGTGATCGAGGCGCGGACCCATCCGATCGTCGTGCTGACCTCGAATAACTCGCGTGAGCTGACCGAGGCGCTGAAGCGACGCTGCCTCTACCTATGGCTCGACTACCCGGAGGTCGAGCGCGAGATGGAGATCGTTCGGCTGCACTCCCCCGAGATCGACGAGCGGCTCGCCCGTCGCCTGGTGGAGGTGGTCCACATGGTGCGCCAGCTCGACCTCAAGAAGCCCCCCTCGATCGCGGAGTCAATCGACTGGGCACGGGCGCTGCTGCTGCTCGGTGCCGACGACCTGGATGGCTCGGTGTTCGAGCGCACGATGAGCATCATCGTCAAGCACCGCACCGACATGGATCTGGTGGCCGAGCGCGTCGGGGTGAAGCTCGGCGGAGCCCCGCTCGATGTCGAAGCCGCAGGCTGACGTCCTGCCCCCGGGCCTCGCCCCGCGGGTCGTGGCGTTCTGCGACGAGCTGCGGCACGAGGGCCTTGCCGTCGGGACCTCGGAGATCCTCGACGCTTTCGCCGCACTCGAGACGGTGCCGTGGGAGCAGGAGGACGACTTCCGTGAGGCGCTGGCCGCGACGGTGGCCAAGTCCCAGGAGGACCGCCGCGTCTTCGAGCTGCTCTTCGACCGCTTTTTCTTCCGCGCCGCCGAACAAGAGGCGCTAGGACGGGGCATCGGCGAGGGTCGCCGCTACGAGGGCGGCGAGCGCCTCGAGCTCGACGAGCTGCGGGAGGCCATTCGCCAGGCGATCGCGGAGGGACGCGATGGCGAGATGCGCGACCTGGCGCGGCTGGCGATCTCCGCCTTCGGCCGTGGCGGCGAGGGCTCAGGCGTGATCGGGGTGGACGTGCAGCGAATCCGCCGCACCCTCGGCCTCCAGGCACAGACGGGAAGGAGCGAGAGGGGCGAGGTGGCGCTGGACCGCGAGCAGATCAGCCGCTTCGAACGCCACCTGCGCCGCGAACTCGAGCGAGAGCTGATCGAGCGCAGCGAGAAGCTGCCGCCCTCCCGACCGCTAGCGGAGCTCGACCGGGCGCTGCCCACCAGCCCGGCCCAGGACCTGGCCGCCGTCCACCGGGCGGTCGCGCAGTTGAAGCGCCGGCTGGCGACCCTCGGCCACGAGCGGCGCGGCCGGCGGCGGAGCGCCGTGGTCGACATGCGCCGCACGATGCGCGCCTCGCTCGAGACGGGCGGAGTGCCATTGCGACTCAAGTACCGGCCGCGGCGTCCCCGGAGGCCGGAGATCTACGTGCTGTGCGACGTCTCGACCTCGGTCACCTCGGCGAGCGTCTTCTTCCTCTCCGTGCTGCACGCCCTGCACGACTCGTTCCGAAAGCTGCGCAGCTTCGTGTTCATCGAGCGGATCTCCGAGGTCACGGACGTCTTCGAGCGCGAGCGTGACTTTCGCACGATCTCGGACCGGATCAGCCGCGAGGGCGGCGTGGCGGACGTCTCCGGCTACACGGACTACGGACGTGTCTGGCTGGAGTTCCTAGAGGAAATCGTCGACGACCTCGGGCCGCGCTCGACGGTGATCGTGCTCGGCGACGCACGCACCAATGGCCGCGAGCCACACGCCGAAGTCTTCGCGAGCGTCTGCGAGCGCGCTGGGCGCACCTTATGGCTCAACCCGGAGCCACGCCTGTACTGGAACTACGGCGACTCGGTGATGGCAGCGTATGAGCGCCACTGCACGGCCGCGTTCGAGTGCTGGACCACCCGCCACCTGGAGGACTTCGTAAACGTGATCGCGGGCGGGGCGCCGCTGGCCGAGCGGGCCTAGTCCTTCGCGTAGACTCCATCGGTGGACATCAGGGGAGCTCGCGGGCAAGCGGGCTGAGATGGCGCCCCAGCAACCGGCCCCGGCGCTGACCCTCGGAACCTGTCGCGGTAATGCGCGCGGAGGGAGTTATGCGAACGATTTCCGAGGCTCCCACAGCGGAGCCTCATGCGGTTCAGAGGGCCGCCCAGGCAGCGGCGGGCGGGGGCAATGCGCGTGTGGACCCAGCCCGGGCGTCCCGGAGCGCCCTCCAGATCCGGGGCCTGGCCCATGCCTTCGGCGCGGTTCGCGTGATCGAGCGCCTGGACTTGGACATGAGGGCCGGCGAGGTGCTCGGCATCGTCGGCCCCTCGGGCTGCGGCAAGTCGACGCTGCTCGAGCTGGTCGGCGGCCTGCGGACCCCCCAGGCCGGCACGATCGAGGTGGAGGGCGCGGCCTCGCCCGGAGAGCGCCTGGCCCGCTGCGCGTACATGCCCCAGCGCGACCTCCTGCTGCCGTGGCTTCAGGCGATCGACAACGCGGCGCTGGCGCTGCGGAACCGGGGCGCCTCGCGCGCGGAGGCCCGCCGGATCGCCCACCCGTTGTTCGAGCGCTTCGGGCTGGCGGGCTTTGAGCGCTCGCGCCCCGGCGAGCTCTCGGGCGGCATGCGGCAGCGGATCGCCTTCCTGCGGACGCTGCTCGCCGGCAAGCCCGTGCTCCTGCTCGACGAGCCCTTCGCCTCGCTGGACGCGATCACCCGCGCCGAGATGCAGGAGTGGCTGGCGAAGGCGTTGGCCGCCGAGCGCCGAACCGCGATCCTGGTCACCCACGACGTCGAGGAGGCGCTCTATCTGTCCGACCGCGTAATGGTCCTCGCGGCCAGGCCCGCCAGCTCGCTGGCCGAGCTGGCCGCGCCCCAGCCGCGTGCCCTACCGCGCCTGGAGGCGGTCACCTCCCAGGGCTTCTCGTCGGCCCGCGAGCGCGCGCTCGCGGCGCTCAGCAGGGGCGCGCGATGAAGCGCTGGCTGCCCCCGCTGGCGATCGTCGTTGCCCTGATCGGCGCCTGGGAGCTGGCGGCGCGCTTGGAGGTGATCGCCACCGCGCTCAAGCTCGAGCCCTTCCTCGTCCCCTCACCGAGCGAGATAACCGAGGCGCTCTGGCAGGACAGGGAACTGCTCGCCGAAAACGCCTGGGTCACCCTCCAGGAGGTCCTCGCCGGCTTTGCGCTCTCCGTGGTGGCCGGCGTCGGCTTTGCGATCGTCCTGCACCTGTCGCCGACCGTTCGACGCGCCTTCTACCCTCTTCTCGTCGCTTCCCAGACGGTGCCGATCGTCGTCCTCGCCCCGATCCTGGTCGTCTGGCTCGGCTTCGGGATCGGCCCGAAGCTGGCGATCATCGCGCTGATCTGCTTCTTCCCGATCACCGTCAACACCCTGGACGGGCTCCGCTCCGTCGACCCCGACCTGGTGAAGATGATGCGCACCCTCGACGCCAGTCGCTGGCAGACCCTTCGCCGGATCGAGGCGCCCACCGCGCTTCCCTATCTGTTCAGCGGCGCCAAGATCGCCGTCGCCGTCGCCGTGATCGGCGCCGTATTCGGCGAGTGGGCCGGCTCCAGCTCGGGCCTCGGCCACCTGATCCAGGAGGCCTCTGCCCAACTCCAGACGGACCGCACGTTCGCCGCCGTGGTCGTGCTGTCCGCGATCGCCATTTCGCTGTTCGCGTTGCTCGCGGCGTTGGAGCGAAGGATTGCCTGGTGGGGCTCGAACGGGGCCAGTAGTTGAGCAGGCCACCCGAGAAGGAGGAGCGTTGAGGAAGCCTCGCACGAACTTACTCGCCGCCGCGGCCCTGGCGCTCGCCGCCGCGGCCCTGGCCGCCGGCTGCGGCGAGAAGTCGGAGGACGTGACCCCGGGAAATCCGCAGCCCTTCGACGTCGCGCTCGACTTCTACGTGAACGCCGACCACGCGGGGCTCTACACGGCCATCGACCGCGGCTACTTCCGCGACGCCGGCCTGGACGTGCGGCCTCGGATCCCCTCGGATCCCTCCGCGCCCATCAAGGAGGTCGCCGCCGGCCGGGTGGACCTCGCGATCTCGTACGAGCCCGAGGTCCTGCTCGCCCGTGACCAGGGCCTGCCGGTGAAGGCCGTCGGCGCCGTCGTGCCGACGCCGCTGACATCCCTGATCTGGCTCAAGGGCTCCGGGATCAGCAAGATCAAGGACCTGCGCGGCAAGACGATCGCCACCGCCGGCATCCCGTACCAGGCGGCCTACCTGCGGACGATCCTCGAGCGCGCCGGCCTGAGCACGGACGACGTCAACGTCGTCAACGTGCAGCAGGGACTGTTGCCGGCGATCCTCTCCGGGCGCGCCGACGCGATGCTGGGCGGCTTCCTCAATGTCGAGGGCGTTGATCTGCGGCTGCGAGGCAAAGGTCCGACCGTGATCCCGGTCAACAGGCTCGGCATCCCCCCCTACGATGAGCTGGTGCTGGTCGCAAACTCGGATCGCCTGGAGGACGAGAAACGGAACGTGCGGTTGTTCATCGCGGCGCTCGAGCGAGGAACGAAGGCTGCCGCCGCCGACCCGGCTGGCGCGACCGATGCGGTGCTCGAGGCGGGCAAGGGCCTGAGCCGCCAGTTCACCGCCGCCGAGGTGCGAAGGACGCTCCCCCTGCTACTACCGAAGGACGGCAAGCGACCCTACGGCTACATGGACCCCAAGGAATGGCAGCGGTTCGCGCAGTTCTTCGCCGACCACGGCTTGATCGAGGCGCTGCCCAGCACCGGCGACGTGCTCACCAACGACCTGCTGCCGGGTCAGATTCCGGACTGAGCTTGGGTGCATACCCCATTGGGGTATGTCAATATGGGGACCCGGAAGGGACGAAATGGAAACCACAGTCAGCCAGCGTTCAACCATCCAACCTCAATCGGCTGGCAGTCAGTGCGACCACGCACTGCCTGACCGGTTGCGCGATCGGCGAGGTCTCGGGGATGGTTCTGGCGACCGCCTTCGGCTGGGGGGACGTGGCACAGATCGGCCTCGCGATCGGCCTCGCCTACCTGTTCGGGTTCGCGCTCACCGCCCTGCCGCTCGTCCGGGCCGGGTTGGCAGCAGGGGTTGTGGTCTCGACCGCGCTCGCCTCCGACACGGTCTCGATCACGGTCATGGAGGTGATCGACAATCTGGTGGTGGCCCTAGTCCCGGGCGCGATGGCCGCCGGCCTCACCGACCCCCTTTTGTACGCCAGCATCGCAGCCGGATTCGCGGTCGCCTATCCGTTCGCCTTCTGGGCGAACCGCTACCTGATCGCCCGCGGCAAGGGCCACGCCGTGGTCCACGAGTACCACGCACATTGACGACCGGGCCGTAGTCGCGGGCGGTCCCACGGCGGTGGGCGGGTTCATGGCGCTATGCGGCAATAAGGCGTCCATCCGATCGGATTCCCGCCCGCGCCGAGGCCTGAGCGCTCGTCAGGCCGCAAGCCGAAGCGGCGGTCCGGCTGCGACCGCCTTGTGGTGGGCGGCGAGGATCAGGGAGCCGGCGAGGCCGCGATACGGCGCGTAGGGGGCGAAGAACTCCTCCACCTCGTCCACGGTGGCGCGGCGACCGAGCCCGGCCAGCCGCCCCACCAGCTTGATGAAGTCGAGGTCCCCTGCGGGCAGCGAGTCGGGCTCGCCGCGGCCGTACAGACCGAGGCACTGGACCGTCCAGGGACCGATCTCACGGATCGCCAGCAGGCGGCGATCGCTGGCGGGGTCGGCGGGATCGACCCGGCCCTTCGCCACCTCGCGCGCGGCGCGGATCAGCGCTAGCGCCCGGGCCGGCGCCAGGTCCATCGCAGCCAGCTCGGCCGGGGCGCATCCAGCAAGCAGCTCGGGCGTGGGCACATCCCGGAGGCGCACGCCGTCGGGACCGTCCGCCGACAACCCCCAGCGAAAGACCATGCGCCGCTGGATCCGCGCCGCCCGCGAGGACTCGATCAGTTGCTGGGTGATGGCCCAGGCGACCGCCTCCCAGGGCCAGGGACGACGCCTGGGCCGGTGCCAGGGACGACGCCTGATCGCCCGGCCAAGCAGCGGGTCCGACCGAAAGCGATCGTATAGCGGGCGATAGTCGTCGTCGACGCCAAGCGCGAAGCGCAGGCGCTCGATCGCCACCCGCCGGCTCTCGGCCGGCGCGCCCTCCGCTCGCAGCCGCACCGTTCCGTCCCGCCGCTGGGCGGCGCGTACCAGAACCGCGGCGCCGTCGACGTGCAGCAACCGGGTGACGATCCCGCGACGGACGCGCATCACGGCGTCCCCACCACCGCTCGCCGGCAGCCTGTAGGGCCAGGGCGGGCGCACCTCGATCTCGAGGCCGGCGCCGGCCGGCGCCGGCCGGCGCCGGCCGGGCATTTGGCTAGCGGTCGCCGAGGAGATGGACGTCGACCATGAAGGACCGGCTGGCGATGATCCTCGGCGGGTCCTGCCGCCGGCGAAGCCGCCGCCGCGAAGGCTGACGGCGCGGGACGCCGCTCGAACGCACGGCGCGCACCGCAGCGACCGTGGCCGCGCCCGCCACCAAGCCGCCTGCGGCGGCGATCGCGGCGGCCCTTACCTCGCCGCGCCAAGCCTCGACGTCGGTGCGGCGCGCAGGCTCAGGGAGGCGGGTCGGCTCCTCGAGCTCCTCGCCCCCGTCCGGGGCCGGTTCCTCGACCGCCTGGGCCTCGAGCACGACTTCCTGTGGCATGGTCGCCAGTCTATAGGTGGGCCCCGCGGCCAACCGGTCGGGATTGGGTGGCGCTGAGCACCGCATCTCCGCTCTTTGCGCGAGCTCTCAGAGGGACAGCGGCAGCTCGTAGAGCCGGTAGCGCTTCACCACCTTGCCGCCCATCCCTTCCATCGCCCGGTTCATCGGCTCGTTGACCTCCAGGATCCAGCCCATCTCGCCCCAGAGCTGGCCGACGCGTGGCGCCACCTCGATGTGGCGCACGTACAGTGCGGCGGCGACGCCCAGGTGCTGGTAGCGAGGCTTGACACCCAAGGCGAGAACGCGAACCCGGTCGATCTTGCCCCGACCGGTGAGGAAGCGCCACCAACCCAGCGGCAGCAGCCGGCCGTTCATCTTCGCCAGCACCTGGTTGATGTCCGGCAGCGTCAGCGCCGCGCCCACCACCTCGCCGTCCCGCTCGGCGATCATCGCCCAGTTGGGGTCCAAAATCGGCTTCAAATTCTTGGCCTGGAAGCGAACCTCCTCCTCGGTGATGGGCACGAATCCCCAGTTGGTCCCCCAAGCCTCGTTATAGACGTCCATGAACCGTGTGATCTCGGCCTCGAGGTCGCGCTTTCTCATCTCCCGGACGACGACGCCGTGCTCCGTGGCCGCCGCCTTGGCCGCCTGATGGATGAAATCGTGGAACTGGTCGCCCTGCTTCAGCTCGCCCATCGCCAGGCGCCACATCCAGAGGTCCATGGACTTGGTCATGCCCAGCCCCTCCAGCAGCTCCCCGTAGTGGGGCGGGTGCCACGGCTGAAGGATCAGCGGCTCGAGGTCGTGGCCCTCGACCAACAGGCCGCACTCGTCGTTGGTGGTGAAATCCATGGGGCCGAGCATCCGATCGCGCCCCCTGGCACGTACCCATTGCGCGGCAGCCTCGACCAGGGCCCGAGCCACGTCGGGGTCGTTCTCCGACTCGAAGAACCCGAACATGCCGTCGTTGCCGCCCTGAAACCGGGTCCAGCGCTCGTCCACGTGGGCGGTGATGCGACCGACAACGGCGCCGTCACGCTCACACAGGAAGTACTCAGCCTCGGCGTGCTCGAAGAACGGGTTCTTGTCGCGATTGAGGAACGCGCGCCGTTCCATGATCACGGGCGGCACCCAGGGCGTGCCGCGATGCAGCCGGAAGGGCAGCTTGATGAAGGCGGTCAGGTCGCGGCGGCTTCGAACCGGGCGAACTTCGAGCACGGCCATTCGGGCGTCACTCTAGTGACGTGACCACCAGCGGAAGGGCATGGAAGACTCTGACCATGAGCGAGACGGCTCGCGCGCACGCCGACGTCTTCGAGAAGGCGCGCAGCCACGACCGCACGGAGCAGCTCGAGGCCGCCAAGGAGGCGGATCTGCTGCCCTACTTCCGGCTGCTGACGTCCGAGGCGGGCCCGCTGGTCGAGATGGAGGGGCGCGAGACGATCATGCTCGGCTCCAACAACTACCTGGGCCTGACGGGCGACCCGCGCGTGAAGGCCGCGGCGAGAGAAGCGCTCGAGCACTATGGCACGGCGCTGACGGGCTCGCGGCTCTTGAACGGGACGATCCCGCTCCACGTCGAGCTCGAAAGCGAAATCGCCGAGTGGATGGGAACCGAGGACGCGATCGTCTTCACCACCGGCTACCAGGCCAACCTGGGGACGATCGGGACGATCCTCGAGCCCGGCGACACCGTGATCTGTGACTCGGGGGACCATGCCTCGATCCTCGACGGCTGCCGCCTCTCGGGGGCGAAGCTCCGCCCCTTCCGTCACAACCAGATGGACAAGCTCGAGAAGATGCTCGAGCGCGCCGGCGCCGATGGGGGCGGCGTGCTCGTGGTGGTGGACGGAGTCTTCTCGATGGAGGGAGACATCTGCCCATTGCCAGAGATTGTCGAGCGCACCGAGCGTCACGGCGCGCGGCTGATGGTCGACGAGGCTCACGCGGTTGGCGTCCTCGGCGAGCGAGGAGCCGGGGTCTGCGAGCTCTACGGACTGGAGGATCGCGTCGACCTGCGGATGGGCACGTTCTCGAAGAGCCTCGCCTCCTGCGGCGGCTTCATCGCCGGCCCGGCCGACGTGATCGAATACCTACGGATTTCCGCACGGGCCTTCGTGTTCACGGCGGCGGCGGTGCCCGCGGCGCTCGGCGCGGCACTGGAAGCGGTCCGCATCTGCCGGCGCGAGGGACGGGCGCTTTTCGCTCGGCTGCTCGACAACGCCGACTACCTGCGCCGCGGCTTCGGCGAGCTCGGCCTGAGGGTGGTTGAGCCGGGCCGCCTTCCGGACGGGTCGACCGCGATCACCCCGGTGGTTCCGGTCGTGGTCGGCGAGGACTGGCAGGCGGTCCTGCTCTGGAAGGCCCTGTTCGAGGCCGGTGTTTACACCAACGTCGCGCTTCACCCCGCGGTCCCGCCTGGCGGCGCGCTGCTTCGCACCAGCCTGATGGCGACCCACGAGCGCGACCACATCGACCGGGCGCTGGCGATTTTCGAGCAGGTGATCCAGGACTTCCCAGACCTCCCGCGCTCGGGCTAGCGACGAAGTCGCGGGTCTGGCGGCTGAACCTGCCGTCCCGCCAGCACCCTAACCCGCCGGCAGCGGACGCGAAGCGGAGCATGCCGCGGAGTGATTCCGAGGATGTCGGCGGAGATGAATGGGGTATTCGCCTCCCCCTTAATGGGTAGTTTCTCCTTGTCCATTTTCGGACAAGGCCTCGGACAGGACGAAAAGCTTGCTCTTAGCGAACGACTCTCCCGGCCAAGTGGGGGTCTGGAGTTGACGTCCATCCGCGAGCGGGTAGTTTGCCGGGCACGTCAGGATGCCTCGGGGCAGGAGGCAAACGGAACGGGACAGGGTTGTACGTTCTGTCGAGTCCAGCCTCGATCCGTTACTGGGGTAGCGCCCAGGATCCCCGGAAAGTCCCTTGAGAACGCTCGGGAAGGAGTGATGATGTCAGCTGCCTCAACGGTTGTCGCCGCGCCCCAACACATGGAGGCCCTTGCGCACGCAAACCGCGTCCGGCTCGCCCGCGCCTCGCTCAAGCGCGCCATCCTGGCCGGCCAGGCCGATGTGGTTGAGGTGGTTGAAACTTGCCCCTGGGAGGTCGAGACGATGACCGTCGGCGAGCTGCTTCGCAGCCAGAGCCGCTGGGGCCGGGCCCGGGCCCGGAAGTTCCTCTCGTCCCTGGCACTGAACGAGAATCGCGAACTGGGACGGCTCACGGAGCGCCAGCGCAGGGTGCTGGCCGGCGAGCTGGAGGCCAAGGCCAAGCACCGGCGCTAGACGCCCCGGTAGGCGGGATTACGGCCTGCCGTCCGGCAACACACCCGAACCCGGCGACACCGGACGAATCCGAGCAAGCTCGGATCACCGGTCGCCTTCGGCTCCCTCGGAGGATGTCGCCGGAGAGCTGCCGAGGCTTCCGGCGGAGTGGTGCCGCTCAGCGTAGCTTGAATGCCTGCCCCGAACGGCGCCTGAAGGCCCCGGTGAGCGCCCAGGCGGCGAGTGCGAAGACAGCGAGCGCGGCCGCGAGCGCCAGCGGGAGCCAGACCGAGCCCCCGGTGAGGAATGCGAGCGCACCCAGCACGGCCACCCCGAGCGCACCCGACAGGACCAGCGTGTGTGAGCGGTAGCCGGCGAAGTGCTCTCGAACTGACAGCTCGAGGCCGGCGAGGGCGCCCAACACGAGCCCCACTCCGATCATCACGGCCCCCCGCCCGCCCTGGATCACGAACCCGCCGAGCAGCATCACGATCGCGATCAAGACGACCAGCTCGACCAGCGGAAAAGAGCCCCAGGGCGCCGGCGGTCGCTCGTCGAGCGCTGGCGCGCGGCGCGGGCGGGTGGCAGGCGCTTTCGCCGCAGCCGGCTCAGCCGCAGGCGCTTTCGCCGCAGCGCGGCGCGGACGACGCTTGCGGCGCTTCTTGCTCATTCACCGGCTGCCAGGGGCCGAGGCCCCCTGGCTAACGGACAGCCTGAGGAGAGCTTGACGCGCCACCAGCCCAGCAGCATCCCGAGGATGCCCCACCGAGGCCGGGAGTGCCAGTGCCGGCAGCCGGGCTCGCCGACGTCCTCGTTGGACACCCGGACCCAGCGGTAGCGCTGGGGCTCAGCGATCATCGCCTCGACCAAGCCGCGGTTGTGCGCTTCGATCTCGCCCCGGCGGCCGAGCTCGGCCTGCGCGCTGCGGAGCCTGGCGGCGAGCGCGTCGCGCACCCGCTCCAGCTCGGCGACCCCCAGCACCCGAGGCCCGCCGATCGCCCCGACCGTCCACTCCATTCCCTGGCGCGGGAATGCGGACGCGAACAGCTCGCCCAGCCGCTTCTCCAGCAGCCCGATCTGGCTGCGAAGGTCCTGGCGGGCACGACGCTCGGTGAGAACGTCGACGCTTCCGGTGCCTGCCTCGAACGCTCCCTCCAAAGCATCCATCGCCCGAAGCGACGAATCGCCCGCTTCGATCTGCAGCACTTCCTCGGGCACGAGAATCTCCGTTCGCCCGGAATCTACGTCCCGCCCATTGTATCCCTGCAGCGGCTCCACTAGCTCCGCATCACGTCGGCGACCAGCCAGATCGCCTCCTCGACGGCGATCTCGGGCACGCCCTTCACCTGCACCGCACAGACGATGATCCTCGCCGTGCGCGGCTTGACGCCACGGCCGGCGGCGGTTGCCCCGAACAGCAAGCCCAGCGGCCTCACCTGGTCGGCGACCACCAGGGTCCCAGGAGGCAGCTCGCCGGGCCGTCCCTCGAGGCCTTCGCCGGGCTCCGTCGGGCGGATCCCTAGGGCGCCTTCGACGCGCCGCGCATCGAAGGCGCGCAGGGCCACCCCCGACTCGATGATCGCGATCGTCAGCGCGTCGTCGAGCAGACTCCTGCTGATGAAGCCGCCGCGCTTCATGCGCTCCAGCGCCACGGCCTCCACAGGCGTTTGCTGCTCGTCGGGGTCGAGTCCGATGTGGCGGTAGAAGACGCGGTAGGCCCAGGGGATCGGCTGGTGGCGAAGATTGACCGCCTGCGGACCCGAGAACCTGTTGGAGAGGGCCGCGAGGCGCTTCTTCACGTGTCGCGGGGCGCGGCCTGACCCCTGCTCGAACAACAGGTAGCGTAGGGCGAGGCCCGGGAACTCCTCCCGCAGCTCGGGCGCAATCCAGCCCGCCTCGGGAACAGCCTCCTCGCTCATCAACGGTCTTCGCGACCGCGCCGCGCGGAGTCGCGGACGAGGCGCTGGACGGCGTCCGTGAACTGCGGCTCGGAGAGCTGCTCGGTGCCGACTTTCGCGAAATCCAGGATCCCGCCAGGGTAGGCGAAGGCGACCGTGGGGCACCCGCCCACCAGGTAGAGGTCGCTGACCGCACCGTCCCGGTCATAGCCGACCGGGATCCTCCAGCCCCGCTCCTCGACGATCCTGCGCACGTCGGCCGGATCGTCGCGGATGTCGATCGAGAGGAAGTTCACGCGACCGCGGTAGCGGGAAGCCACCCGGTCGACGACGTCCTGGGTGGCCAGGCAATCGGCACCACGCGTGAACCAGAATGAGAGTACGAGCGGCCGGTCGAAGAGGTCGCAGACGCGAATCGCCGGCTCGTCCAGCTGGATCTCGCAGGCCGGGACGCGCTGTGCGTCGTCAGGGCAGGGATTCTCCGAGGTCGAGCAGTCGTCCTGGTAGATGTTCGCGTCGCGGTCGAGCGGGCCGGTGCGGGCGTCCGGAACCGCGAACTCCGGCAGCGCCATGCCGCGTTCGCTGGTGCCAGTTCCCAGCGTGCCGCCTCCCTCGGTGCGGATCGTGTTCAGCGTGGCGACCACGATCAGGACCAGGAAGGCCACCCCGACGAAGATCGAGTATCGCCTCCCCGGACGAGGCCGCTGTGGATCAGCCGGCATCGGCGGGCGCCGGTCGCCCACGGCGGCGCAATCGCGCCGCCAGCGCCGCCAGCGGCTCGAAGCCGCCCTCCGACCAAACCAGTGCGGCGGGCAGCACCAGGAGCACGCCGATCAGGGCAACGCCCAAGTCGAAGACGGTCACCAGTCCGAAGTCGCGCAGCATGCGGATGTCCGTGAGCACCAGCACCGCGAAACCGGCAATCGCGGTGATCCCCGACGCCAGCACGGCCGCCCCCGTGCGACCGTACGCCCGGCGAAGGGCCTCTCCGATGGTTCCGCCATGCCGGCGCTCCTCGTGGTAGCGGGCCGAGAGCAGGATGCTGAACTCGGTTGCGATCGCAACTACCAGGGCGCCAAGCGTCGCCGACATGGGATTCAGCGGCACGCCCGCCACCCAGAGCACCAGGGAGGACCAGCCGGTCGCAAGCACGATCGGGATCAGCGGCACAAGGACCCGGCCGGCCGAGCGGTACGCGGCCACCAGGACGAGCGCCACCGCCAGAAGGCCGGCGACGGTCACCAGGTAGCGGCTGCCCGATAGCGCCGAGTTGGCATCCGCGGCCAGCACGGGCAGCCCCACGACCTCGGTGTTCACCCCCGGCGGCGGGTCGTTGCCCGACCCGGGTGGGTCGACCTGTGCCCGGATGTCGTCGATCAGATCCTTCTGACGGTCGAACGGCATCACCTTGATCCCGAAGGTGATCACACCCGTATCGCCGAGCTTGCCGCTGTCCGGGTCGGTGGTGACGAGCGCTTGGGCCACGTAGGGAGGAAGCAACTGCAGGCTATCCCTGATCTGGCGCCGGCTCGGGGTTTCCCGCCCGCCCGCGTAGAGGAAGTCGGAGAGCGAGATCTCGGGGCAGATCTCAGCCTGCTGGTCCCTGCATGACGTGCGCCCACGCTCGAACCCGTGGCGCGCCAGCACGCGCCGTTCGTAGCCGTGCATCCACGAGATCACCGCGGGATCCGTGAGGTCGGGGGCGGTCACGGTGACGTAGGTGAGACCCGAGATGCCCGTGGCCTGCTCGAGCTCGTCGACGTTCTCGAGCGCGGGAAGGTCACGCGGCACGAGCTCGCGGATGTCAGAGATGACCGGTATCCGCGTCCCGACCCCCCAGCCGATTATCGCCACCAGGGCGGCGACCGCCAGCACCCTGCCCGGAGTCGCGATCGAGATGGCCAGGGCCCGCCCGCCCACCCACCGCCAGCGGCCGCCGAGGGCCGCGCCCGCGGCGCGCACAGGCCCGCCGACACGCCCTGCCGCGGCCCGTCCGCGAGCCGTCAGAGCCTGCGGTCGACTCCGCGCCCTTGCCGCGTCCGTGCGCGCCCCGCGGTCGGCGGTGGTCGGCTTCAGCAGGGAGAGGCTCGAGAGGCCCGCCGTGAGCGCCAGCGCGAAGGCGAGCACGAGCCCCAGCACGAGGAGGAGCGCGAAGCCGCGAACCATCGGAATCGGCGAGAGCACCAACACGGCGAACCCCGCCACCGTGGCCAGAGCGGCCGTCGCGATCACCGGCCCCCCCCTTGCGGCAGCCTCCACCGCCGCTCGTGGCGGCGAGGAGCCCGCTCGCATCGCCTCGGCAAAGCGGGCCTGGAACTGGATCGCGTAGTCCACCGAGAGGCCGATCAGCACCGGCAATACCGCGATCGAGGCCATGGTCAGCGAACCCCCGACCAGCGACAGGAAGCCGAACACGAGACCGGTCGCCCCGATCGCGATCCCGAGCGGCAGAAGCCTCATCGGGGCCCGGAAGACCAGCGCGAGGGTGATCACCATCGCCGCCAGGGCGGCGGCCAGGAGGACGAAGATCTCGCTGGAGAGCTCCTCGGCCAGCCCTTCGAACACCACCGGCACGCCGGTGACCACGTAGCTCGGCTGAGTGTCCGACGACCCCTGCTCGAGGCGGAAGCTCGGATCGGCCACGGCGTCCCGGAAGAGGGAGATCGCCTCGCGGCGCTCTGACTCGCTCAAGCCCGGCCGCAGGCGGACCGAGATCAGGGCCGAGTCGGAGCTGGGGACGATCGCCGAGAGTCGTGCCTTCGGCACGCAACCGGAGAACCGCTGGTCGCAGAGCACCGACGAGACGAAGTTTGGGTCGGTGAGCTGTGGCGGGCCGGTGAGGCCGTATTCGCGTGCCAGGGTCAGGGCCTGCTCTCCCAACCGAGCCAGCACACCCTGGAACGCAGCGATCGCCACACGCTGCTGCTCCGTGGCGGACAGCCCGGCCCTCTTCGCCTGGCTCGCCGCCTGGCTCGCCGCCTGCTGCGCGCGCGCCAGCCCGGCCTGAGTCTGCTGGGAGAGCAGCTCGTTCGCCTGAATCGCGAACTGGTCGAGGAAGGTCGCCGGACCGAAGACGACCGCGCTCGGGTCGAGCCGGGAGATGGCCGCACAGGCGGGCGGCGCGGGCTCGCCGCTAGCTTCTTCCCCGCCGGGCGTCTTGCCGGCGAGGCAGCTTTCCAACGCCAGCAGGCGCCCGAGGTTCTCTGTGCCGACGAGTTGGTCCAGCTCGCCCTTGACGAGGATCACCACCGGCTCGTCTCCGAACGCGTCGTAGAACCTCTGGGTCGCGGCGTAGGTCCCGGAGCCGCGGTCGACCAGCGAGTCGGGGCTGCGGTCGGCCTGGAGGCGCAGCGCGGCGACCGCCCCGATCAGGGTCAGCAGCACCGCCGCGAAGATCACCGGCGTCGGCCGCTCGACGGCGCGCCCGGCTATCCGTGCAAACACGTCCCTCATCCTCACCGCAGTAGAAGGTTAGGGAGCGCCGGGGACCGGGCCGCCCAGTGGACGCCCCCTACCCGGTGTGACGGGCCCCCAGTGGTACACGCCCACCTACACCGGTGTGGACGGGTTCTTGCCGGTATCCGGCAGAAAGTCGTCCAATCCCCGCCGCAGCGGGCTCAATCCATTGCCAGAGGACCCTCGGTCTCGGCGTTCAGGAACTGCGCGACAAACTCGTTGTCGGAGTTGAACAGCTCGTCAGCCGGACCGCTCTCGACGATCCGGCCCTTCCAGAGCACTGCCAGGAAGTCGGCGATCCGGCGCGCGGTGCCGAGGTCGTGGCTGATCACCAGGTAGCAGCCGCCATTCTCCGCGTGGACCTCGCGAATCAGCTCGCAGAGCAGCGCCGTGCGAACCGGGTCGAGGCCGGAGTCGGGCTCGTCGAACATGACGATGTCCGGCTCGAGCACCAGGGCGCGAGCGAACCCGGCCCGCTTTCGCATCCCCCCCGAGAGCTCGTTCGGCATCTTCTGGGTGGCGTCGGCGAGCCCGACCTCCCGAAGGCGCCGGTTGCAGATCTCCCCGATCTCGTCCTCCGACTTGTCGGTGTGCTGGCGCAGCGGGAAGGCGGTGTTGTCGAACACGTTCATGGAGCCGAACAGCGCCCCGTCCTGGAACAGCAGGCCGAACTTCTTGCGCATCTCGAACAGCTCGTCGTCGGTCAGGTTCGGGACAGAGTCGCCGTGCACGAGGACGTCCCCGGAGTCCGGATACAGCAAGCCCACGATGTGCTTGATCAACACGCTCTTGCCGGTACCGGAGGGCCCGAGCACCATGGAGATCTGGTCATTGGGAAGTCCGAGGTTGAGGCCGTTGAGGATGCGCATGCGGCCGAACTGCTTGACCAGGTCGATCACCTCGATCGCGTCCTCGCCGCCGTGGTCACGCTTCTCGCCGGTGTGCCAGCGATAGGGATCGGTTTCGCTCGGGTCGACGCCGGGGATGACGTAGTCCTGGTTCAGGGTGCCGAGCTCGGGCGCCGGCTCGCGGTAGGTCCCACCTGTCGGCTGCTCGGGCGCCGACTCACGGTAGGGCGACGTCTCCTCCACGACCGGTTCCTCCACGTCCAACTCATCCAGTTCCCGCTCCTCGCGGGTCGGACCTGTGATCTCGTCAGCCATCTGTGCCGTTCATCCTCCTCCGTACGTTTTGGCGGGGGTCACCCCCCGATCGGCGCCCTCGGGTTGGCCCCCCAAAAGACCAGGGTCCCCATCATCCCGATGATGTGCACCAAGACGATGTTCAAGACCATCGACTTGGCGGTCGCCGTGCCCACCCCGACCGGGCCGCCGGAGGCGGTGTAGCCGTAGTAGCAGCCGACCAAGACGATCGCGGTGGCCATGAACATCGCCTTGATCAAGCTGAATAAGAGGTCGGGCGGGTTTTGGAACATCCAGAAGATGAGGAAGTAGCCGCCCGAGGAAACGTCGCCGATCTGCTGCACGACCGCCAGATAGGAGGCGAAGTAGCCGATCCCGATCGCGGTCAAGTACATGAACGGCAAAGTCAGCCAGGCGCCGAGCAGCCGGGTGGCGGCCAAGAAGGTCATCGGCGGGACCCCCATCACCTCGAGCGCGTCGATCTCATCAGAGATCCGCATCGCGCCGAGCTCGGCGACGATCCCGGTGCCCACCTTGGCCGCCATCATGTAGCCGAAGGCGTAGGGGATCACCTCGCGTAGGTCACACCAGGCGGCAAAGACGCCCGCATAGGAGGGGGCGCCCAAAGAGCGGTTGAAATAGGCGCCCTCGATCCCGCACTGAAGGCCCAAGATGAACACGAGGCCCCAGATCACGATCGTCGAGCCCAGAATCAAGATCCCCGCCTGGCGAAGCGTCTCGCCGAAGAACTGAAGCACCCGGCCCGAGTAAACGAGCCCCATGGTCTTGGCCGAAAAGCCGGCGATCTCGCCCAAGGACGAAAGCCACTCGCGGGGGACGGCGAGCCAGCTCATTTGGGAACCTGCAGCTCGGGGTGGGTGGCGAGCAGGGTCTGGGTGAAGACGTAGTTGAAGGCAAAGACGCCCAAAAAGGCGATCACCACCGCCTCGTTTACCGCCCGGCCCACCCCGGCGGCGCCCCCGGAGGCGTTCATGCCCTTATAGGAGCAAACGATCGCGATGATCGCCCCGAACAGGGTCGTCTTCAGGATCGAGCCCCAGAGCTCTGTCACCGAGGCGTTGGTGAGCAAGGTGGCGAAAAAGCCGCCCAGGGGGGCGTGGTAGGCGAGGGTGGCAAAGACGCCGCCGGCGATCCCGAACAAAAGCGCGTAGATGTCCAAAAGCCCCGTGATCAACATCAGAGAGAGGAAGCGGGGCACGACCAGGTTCTTGATCGGGTCGACCCCGAGCACCTGCAGGGCGTCGAGCTCCTCGCGGATCTTTCTGGCCCCCAAATCGGCCGTGATCGCCGTCCCCGCCACCCCGGCGACCACGACCGCGGTCACGAAGGGGGCGAACTCGCGGATCGAGGCCAAAACGAAAAAGCCCCCCAGCCGGTCGAGGGCCCCGAACAAGGAGGCGAAGTTGGCCGCCTGGAGCCCCGGGGCGCCGAAGCCGAAGGCGACGGTCGAGATCAGCATCGGAAACCAGCAAAGCTGGAGCGCGAAGATGAACTGGGAGATGAACTCGCCGCCGTAGGGGTAGGGGGGCCTGACGGTCGCCGTGATCGTCTTGCCGGTGAGGATCATCATGTTCCCCACCTGCTCGAACAATGACTTGGCGGGCAGGAATGCCCTATCGGCAACGGATCGGACCATCTTCTCCTCCGCCCCCACGCAGTCCGTGGGCGGCAGAGGAAATGTATTCCATGCGGCGTTCCGCCGCCACCCCCAACCACTCCGGCGCTCAAAACCGGCATCCGGGGCGCTAGCAGGTGGTATGTTCCCCGCGCCTTGGGGGAGAGGGGCACAATCGCCGGAAGGCACCGACTCCGGGGCGCGAAAGCGACGATCGCTACCGGAACGGCCGCGCTTGCCCTGACGTGGGGCGTTTCCGCTTGCGGCGGCGGGGAGAGCCAGGACGCCAACGAGCCATCGGGCAACTTCCCCGTCCAGGTGACACAGGCGAAGTTCCCCGACCGCCAGCTGCTCGCGAAGACCAGGGACCTCCAGCTCAGGATCAAGAACGTCGGCGACGAGACGATTCCCAACCTGGCCGTGACGATCTACACGACGCCGGCGGCTGCGGCTGCAAGCGAGCCCAAGGCCAGGCGTCCGTTCGGCATTCGCGTCGATCAACCCGGCCTCGCCGACCCGACCCGGCCCGTGTGGATCCTGGAGGAGGGATACCCGAAGCTGGTCCCGCCGGGCGACACGCCCAAGGACCTCGGTCACGCCCCGTCCGCCGGCGCCGCCGCCTCCCAGACCGACACCTTCCAGTTCGGCCCAGTGCGCGCCGGGGAGGGCAAGGACATCGTCTGGCGGGTAACGCCGGTGCGGGCCGGCGAGTACACGGTGCACTACGAGGTGGCCGCCGGGCTGTACGGCGGGGCGAAGGCGGTGACCACCGACGGCAGCCCGGTGAACGATGAGCTCGCAGCCACGATCAGCTCCCAGGCGCCGCGCACCTGCGTCAAGGGCACCAAGCAGGTCAGCACCGACTGCGCCTAGTTCCGCGGGCGCCCGAGGTCGGGCGGTATCCCTCCACCCTGAGGGTCTCTTAAGTCCCTGCCAATAACGTTTGCCCGTGCTCGGCTTCCGGCGCGGCTGGCGCCTTTCGTCCCTCCTGGCCGTCCTCATCCCGGTGCTCGCGGGATGCGGAGGCGGAGGCGGAGATGGAAGCGGCACCTCCACCAGCTCGCCACCAGCGCCGAGCTCCAGCCCGGCCCCTCCGGGCCAAGGAGAGCTGCCGACCGGCGAGGGGGAGGGTGGCGTGGAGCTTCAGAAGCTCGGCGACTTTGACCAGCCCCTCTACGTCACCCAGCCTCCCGGCGACGATCTGGACCTGTTCGTGGTGGAGAAGACGGGCCGAGTCCAGGTCGTGCGCGACGGCCAGCGCCTGTCCGAGCCCTTCCTGGACGTCTCGGACCAAGTCTCCACTGGGAGCGAGCAGGGCCTGCTGTCGCTGGCCTTCGCGCCTGACTACCGAAAGTCGGGGCTCGTCTATGTCGACTACACCGACACCGCCGGCGACACGCGGGTCGTCGAGTACCGCCGTTCCTCGTCGGATCCGCTGGTAGCCGACCCGCAGAGCGCTCGGGAGGTCCTGCGCGTGGACCAGCCGTACACCAACCACAACGGCGGCCTTCTCCTGTTCGGCCCCGGTGAGGCGGCCAAGGGCAGCGAGACCCGCGACCTCCTGCATATCGGGCTCGGCGATGGCGGCTCGGGGCACGACCCGGACCGCAACGGCCAGGACCTCTCGACCCTGCTCGGCAAGATCCTGCGTATCAAGCCGCGCCCCTCGAGCGGCCGCCCCTACTCGGTCCCGGACTCCAACCCGTTCGCCGGACGCTCGGACGCCCAGCCGGAGATCTACTCCTACGGCCTCCGCAATCCCTGGCGCTTCTCGTTCGACCGCCTGACCGGCGACCTCTGGATCGGCGACGTGGGGCAGAACTCATTCGAGGAGATCGACGGCGTCGAGCAGGGCGAGGGCTCAGGGGCCAACTTCGGCTGGTCCGCATTCGAGGGGTACGAGCGCTTCAACGAAGATCAGGAGGCACCGGGCCACGTGCCACCGCTTCTCGCCTACCCGCTCGGCGACGACTGCGCCGTGACCGGCGGATACGTGGTCCGGGACGAGAGCCTGCGCTCCCTCTACGGCCGCTACCTCTACGGCGATTTCTGCGCCGGGGAATTGCGCAGCTTCACCGCCGCGCCCGGACGGCAAGCCACCGACGACCGCGCGCTGGGCCTCCAGGTCCCGTCGCTGAGCTCGTTCGGCGAGGACAACGCCGGCCACGTCTACGCCACCTCCCTCCAGGGGCCCGTCTACCGGCTGGTGGCGGCGGGATCCTGAGGCGCCAGTTCAGTCCCGCGCCGACCCCGATTTTCGCGCATAGCCATCGGCGATACCCTTGTCCCGTGCCCGGCGCGAGGGGTATGAGCAGGGTCGGTGCCGCGGCAACGCTGCTGGCCCTCCTGTTGGTCGCCGCAGCCGGTGTCGGCTCCCGGGCTGTCGGCGCCCCCGGTGACCTGCGGTTGGACAGGATCGGCACCTTCAACGCTCCGGTCTACGTCGACAACGCCCCCGGGTTCCCGAGCCTGCTGTTCGTGGTCGAGCAGAGCGGCACGATCGCGGTGCTGCGGGACGAGCGAAAGCTCAGCCAACCCTTCCTCGACATCCGGGGTCGAGTCTCGACCGGGGGGGAGCGCGGACTGCTCTCCGTCGCCTTTTCGCGGAACTACAGGGAGTCCCGCCGTTTCTACGTCTGCTACACGAACCTCCAGGGGTCGATCGAGATCGACGAGTTCAAGCGTCGCCCCGACTTGCCGACTCGCGCCGACCCGTTGTCGCGGCGCCAGGTGATGGTCATTCCCCATCCCGGCGAACAGAATCACAACGGAGGTCAGCTTCAGTTCGGGCCCGATGGCAAGCTCTACGTGAGCACCGGCGACGGGGGCGGCGGTGGCGACAGCCACGACAACGCCCGCCGGCTCGGCAACCTGCTGGGCAAGCTGCTGCGGATCGACCCACGCAAACAGGGCGATCGTCCCTACACCTCGCCTGCCACGAATCCCTTCGTCGGCGCGCCTGGCCGCGACGAGATCTACTCGTACGGGCTCCGCAACCCCTGGCGCTTCTCCATCGACTCGGCGACTGGGGACATCGCGATCGGCGACGTCGGCCAGGGGGCTGTGGAGGAGGTCAACTACGAGACCCGGGCCAGCGCCAGGGGTGCCAACTTCGGCTGGCCCCAGTGGGAGGGCGACGTCCTGCTCGACCCCACCCGCCCCGGTCCGCATCCGCCCCAGGCCCCGATCTTCACCTACCCCCACGCGTCCTGCGAGGGGGCCGCGGGGGCCTGCGCGATCACCGGCGGCTACGTGGTTCGCGATCGGGAACTGCCATCGCTGCTGGGCCGCTACCTGTATGCCGACTTCTACGTCGGGGACATTCGCAGCTTCATTCCCGGTCTGGCCGGCGCAACCGGCGACCAGGGCACCGGGCTTCACGTCTCGAACCTGAGCTCATTCGGGCAAGGACTCAACGGCCGGATGTACGTCGCGTCGCTCAACGGGCCGCTGTACAGGCTGAGCCGGAGCAACTGAGCGCTACGCTCCTGCGGTGCGCGGCAGGATCATCTGTGCGGGAGCCCCGCTCGCTGCTCTGGCGCTGGCGGGGTTCGCACTGGCGCTGGCGAGCGCGGGCGCCGCTCCGGGGACGGGAGCGGACGCCGTCCGCGATCTGAAGATCGGCGACGGGCGCGGCGGGATCGGCAAGCGAAGCATCGGCAACTTCGCGTCGCCGACCTATGTCACTCACGCCCCGGGCGCTCCCCACCATCTCTACGTGGTAGAGGCCGGCGGCAGGGTCCGGGTGCTGCAGAACGGCAACGTCCGGGCCAGGCCGTTTCTCGACATCCGGGGTCGAGTCGCAACGGGGGGCGAGCGCGGTCTGCTCTCCATCGCCTTCGACCCCCACTATCGCCGCAACCGGCTCTTCTACGCCTACTACACGAACGGCGCCGGGGACATCCAGATCGACGAGTTTCGCGCCCGCAGCAACCGCGACGCCCGCGAGGGCTCGCGCCGGAAGGTGGTCGTGATCAGGCACCCCGGCTTCGCGAACCACAACGGGGGCCAGCTCCAGTTCGGCCCCGACGGCAAGCTCTACGCGGCCACCGGCGATGGGGGTGGCGCCGGCGATCCGCGCGAGAATGCGCACAACAAACGCACGCTGCTCGGCAAGCTGCTTCGCATCAACCCCCACAAACGCGGCGCCAGGCCCTACAAGACGCCGCGCGGCAACCCCTACGTCGGCAGGCCGGGCAAGAACGAGATCTACGCACGCGGGCTGCGCAACCCGTACCGGTTCGCGTTCGACCGCGGCCGGATCCTGATCGGCGACGTGGGCCAGAGCGGCTGGGAGGAGGTCGACTACGAGTCGCGCAGGAGCCTCCGTGGCGCCAGCTTCGGCTGGGATCACTTCGAAGGCGACCACCGCTTCGACGACCCCGGCGACAACGAGTCCCCCCGACCGCGCCGCTACCGGAGGCCGATCTTCGAGTACAGGCACACGGGCCCGAACTGCGAGTCGTTCGGGGCCTGCGCGATCGTCGGCGGTTATGTGGTCTGGAATCGGAAGCTCAGGAGCCTGCGCGGCCGCTACCTGTACGCGGACTTCTACGCCGGCAAGCTGCGCAGCTTCATCGCCCGCCGCCGCCACGGCAGGCGTGACAGGGCGTTGGGGGTCCGCGTCCCCCACCCGAGCTCCTTCGGCAGGGGAGCGCGGGGACGAATCTACGTCGCCTCCCTGGATGGCCCGGTGTACCAGCTCGTCCGCCGGCGGTAGCCCCGTTGCCCCGGGCCGGCACCGGACCCGGGGGGAGTAGAGTCTGCGCGGGATGGAAGGGGCAACCGCAACCGATCGGGCATCGCACGACGGCGCCCCGGCCACCGACACTCCCAAGCTCGAGGTTCGCCGCCCGGTCGATGGCTCCCTGATCCGTGAGCTCGAGATCGATCCGCCACAGCGCGTCGCCGACGTGGTCGCCAAGGCCCGTGCGGCGCAACCGGAGTGGGAGGCGATCGGCATCACCGGCCGTCGCCGCTGGCTCGAGCGCCTGCGCGATTGGATCCTCGACCACCAGGACGAGCTCGATGACCGCATGCAGGAGGAGAGCGGAAAGGTGCGTGCCGACGCCGCTCTGGAGGCCTTCTACCTCCTCGATGCCATCAACTTCTGGTGCGATCGCGGCCCGCGCTTCCTCGCCGACGAGGTCGTCACCCCGCATGTCCCGCTGCTTCGCCACCGACGGGCGACGATCTCGTACCACCCGTACCCGGTCGCCGGGGTCATCAGCCCGTGGAACTTTCCGCTCATCCTCTCCCTTGGCGACGGCATCCCGGCGCTGGTCGCGGGCTGCGCCCTGGTCATCAAGCCGTCGGAGTTCACCCCGCTGACCCTGATGGAGCTCGTTCGCGCCTGGAAGGAGGACCTCGGCGCCCCGGACGTGCTGGACATAGTGAACGGCCAGGGCGACACGGGCGGGGCGCTCGTGGACGCGTGCGACTTCATTCAGTTCACGGGATCCGAGCGAACCGGGAAGATCGTCATGAAGCGCGCCGCGGACACCTTGACGCCGGTGAGCCTCGAGCTGGGCGGCAAGGATCCGATGATCGTCACCAGCGACGCGGACATCGATCGGGCGGCCAACGCCGCCGCGTTCGGAGGCCTGCTGAACACCGGTCAGATCTGCCTCTCGATCGAGCGCGTGTACGTGGAGGAGCCCGTCTACGACGAGTTCGTCGAGAAGCTCCAGCGAAACGTCGAATCCCTGCGCCAGGGAGCCGACGGTCGAACCTACTCGGCGGAGATCGGCGCGATGACCTCGCCGAGCCAGATCGAGATCGTTTCTGACCACGTCGAGGATGCCCGCCGCAAGGGCGCACGGATTCTCACCGGCGGCCGGCGAAAGGAGGGGCCGGGCGACTGGTATGAGCCCACGGTGATCGCAGATGCCGACCACTCGATGACGGTCATGCGTGACGAAACCTTCGGGCCCGTGGTGCCGGTGATGAAGGTGAGGGACACCGAGGAGGCCCTGCGGATGGCGAACGACACGACCTATGGCCTCGGTGGCGCTGTGTTCGCCGGCGACGTGGCAGACGGGGAACGGATCGCGCGGCGCGTCCAGGCGGGCACGGTGGCGGTGAACGACCTCTTCATGACCAACTACTCGGTCCTCGGGTTGCCGATGGGGGGCTGGAAGCACTCCGGGATCGGCTACCGCCACGGCCAGGTCGGGATTCGCAAGTTCTGCCGCACCGAGTCACTGACCGTCCCTCGCCTCCCGCAGCCGAAGCGCGAGTTTCTCTGGTTCCCGTACAGCCCGCGACAGCGGGGCATCGTCAGGCGGCTATACCGACTGCTGAACGCCCGGGGCCTACGCAACCGGCTCGGGCTCTAGCCGGCTACTCGGTCGCGGGGACCAGCTCTTCGCGGAGCTGCTTTGCGGCCTGGACGAGGTTGCGCAGGGCCGCCTCGGTCTCGGGCCAGGCGCGGGTCTTCAACCCGCAGTCGGGGTTGACCCACAGCTGCTCGGGGGGCAACACGCGCGCCGCGGCTTCCAGCAGCTCGGCCATCTCCTCGGCCGACGGGACGCGCGGTGAGTGGATGTCGTAGACGCCCGGCCCGATCTGGAGGGCGTAGCCGGTTCGCTCCCAATCGTGGAGCAGCTCCATGCGCGAGCGCGCCGCCTCGATCAGCAGCACGTCCGCGTCCATCTGCTGGATCTGCTCCATGATGTCGCCGAAGTCCGAGTAGCACATGTGGGTGTGGATCTGGGTCTCGTCCCGCACCACCGCGGTTGCCACCCGGAAGCAGTAGACCGCCCACCGCAGGTACTCGTCCCAGCGATCGCGGCGAAGCGGCAGCCCTTCGCGGATCGCCGGCTCGTCCACCTGGATCACCTTGGTTCCTTGAGCCTCGAGGTCGGCGACCTCGTCGCGAATCGCGAGCGCGAGCTGCTCGCAGGTATCAGACCGTGGCTGGTCGTCGCGGACGAAGGACCACTGGAGCATGGTCACCGGCCCGGTCAGCATGCCCTTGACCGGCTTGTCGGTGAGCGATTGCGCGAAGGCGGTCCAGTCTGTCGTCATCGGCGTAGGCCGGTTGACGTCGCCGAACAGGATCGGCGGGCGCACGTAACGAGAGCCGTAGGACTGCACCCAGGCGTTCTGGGTGAAGACGTAGCCTTCCATCTGCTCGGCGAAGTACTGGACCATGTCGTTGCGCTCGGGTTCGCCGTGGACAAGCACATCCAGGCCGACCTCCTCCTGGAAGCCGATCACGCGCTCGACCTCCGAGCGAATCCGGCGCTGGTAGGTGACCTCGTCGATCTCGCCTTGGCGAAGCGATGAGCGCGCCTGACGGATCTCCGCAGTTTGGGGGTAGGAGCCGATCGTCGTGGTGGGGAAGAGCGGCAGACGCAGGCGGTCGCGTTGAGCCTCGCTGCGGACCTCGAACGGGCTCTGGCGGCGGGCATCCTCGTCCGTCAACGCCGCCACCCGCTCGCGCACCTCGGGGTTGCGGGTGCGCTTGGAGATCCGCCGGTCCTCGAGCGCTCGATCGTTGGCGTCGAGCTCGGCGGCGATCGCGCCGCGCCCCTCTCCAAGGCCGCGAGCCAGGGTCACCACCTCGCCGACCTTCTGCTTCGCGAACGCCATCCAGGAGCGCAGCTCGTCGTCCAGCACTTCCGACGGGGGCTCTGCGTCGAGATCGAGGGGGGTGTGCAGCAGCGAACACGAGGTGGTGACCACCAACTCGGCGCAGCGGTCGCGCAGGCCGCCCAGCAGGTCGAGGCTGTGCTCGAGCTCGTTGATCCAGACGTTACGGCCATTGACGATCCCGGCGAACAGCCACTTGCCCTCGAGGCCGCCCTCCTCGGCGATCAGCTCGACGTTCTTGGGCCCCTCGCGCTCCATGACTTGGGCCAGATCCGCTCCTTCCCGATGAAGGTCGAGCCCGATCCCCTCGATCGGGAGATCGCGCAGCACGCCGTATGCGTCCCCAACGTGGTCGAAGTAGGTCTTGACCAGGATCCGGGTGCGCTCGTGGACCTTGGCCAGCTCCTCATAGGCCAGCCGGAAGGCATCGAGCTCGCGCTCCGGGCGGTCCTCCACGAAGCAGGGCTCATCGAGCTGCACCCAGGTCGCACCCTGCGCCGCCAGGCGCTCGATCAGCTCGCCGTAAACCTCGAGCAGCGGTTCGAGCAGACCGAGGCGGTCGAAGTTCTCGGGGACGCCGTCGGCGGACTTGCCGAGCAGAAGGAATGAGACCGGCCCGACGATCACCGGCACGGTGTCGATCCCAAGCTCCTCCATCGCCTCGGCGTGCTCGTCGAAGGGCTTGGTGGACGACAGCGAGAAGCTCGTGCCGGGGGCGAGCTCGGGGACGATGTAGTGGTAGTTGGTGTCGAACCACTTCGTCATCTCCATCGCGGTCACGTCGACGCCGCTCTCCTGGCGACCGCGCGCCATCGCGAAGTAGGTGTCGAGGTCGACCGGGCCGCGGCTGTGCGCATAGCGGTCCGGCACGGCGCCCACGAGAGCGATCGTGTCCAGAACGTGGTCGTAGAGGGAGAAGTCGTTGGAGGGGATCAGGTCGATCCCGGCGCTCTGCATGAAGCGCCAGTTGTCGAGCCGGATGCGCTTCGCGGCCTCGAGCAGCTCGCTCTCGGAGACCTCGCCGCGCCAGTAGCCCTCGGTCGCGAACTTGAGCTCGCGTTCGGGACCGATTCGGGGAAAGCCTGCAACGTTCGAGATTGCCATCGGGCTGAGGCTACAACAGAGCCCGCCGTGCTCCAACCGCCGTACCCGCCGGGCACGGCCGCCGGTTAGCCCTGGCTCGAGGCGGTTTCGGTTCCGGGGTGCGGCGACAGGCGCACCGGTGCCGCGCTGAGAGCGCGCAGGCGCATGTCGGACCAGGTGAGACCCTCGCGGACCAGCGCCGGGAGGCCGAGCGCCACGGCGGTGGCGATCTCGACCGCCTGGAGAATTACGCCGTAGGCGAGCGCGTCGGCGGCGCCGACCCCGAAGCCGGTGGTCAAGACGCTGATCACAGCGAGCTGAAAGACGCCGATGTTGGAAGGGGTGGCCGGCACCACGGCGGTGACGTTGACCGCGAACAGCACCGCGGCGGCGGCCCCGATGCCGACCTGGCCCTGCAGGCCGAGCGCCTCGAATAGGGCTGCGCAGGCGAGCAGCTGGATGCCCCAAGCCCCCAACTGCGCCGCGGCCGCGACCGAGCCTCGCCGCGGGTCGCGGAAAACCCGAAGGCCGCTCCGCACGCGAAGCAGCGCCTCGCGCGCCGCCCGGACCACGCGCCCCAGCCGGCCGCCGACGTTGCGTTGCCGAACTAGGATCGGCGCCAGCACCACCGCCACCAGCACCGCCAGCGGAGCGAGGCTGAACACGAACAGCTGCGTGGAGCTGGAGTGGAACAGGTCGGTGGAGGCGACGATGATCGCGCCCAGCAGGGCCAGGGCAAGAATGTTGAGCACGGTCTGCGAGACCAGCGTGCCCAGTAGCACCGGGAACGTCTCCCGCATTCGTCCCGTGCGCCGGGAGAGCACCATGGCCCGCGCCGGCTCCCCGAGGCGGGCTGGGAGCGTCGCCGACATCAGGACTCCGATCATCGTCGCCGAGGTCACGTCGCGGCGGCGCAGTGGGCTGCGCGGCAGCGCCGCCCGGGCGATCGCGAACCAGGAGACAGCGCGCAAGATCATCGAGGCCATCATCAGGGCGGTCGCGACCACCACCCAACCGGCGTCGGAGCGAACGATGCTGGCCACCACGTTCTGGGCGCCGATCCGGTGCGCGGCGAGCGCCGTCAGGCCGAGGCCGAGGAGCCCCGCGACGCCCAGCCCGATGCGCCTGGCGACGCGGTGCCGGGACACCGCCTGCGCGGGCGCCGGGTCGAGCGACGGAAGTCGCTTCGGCGGGCGCCGGGGACCGCCATCGATCGGCGCCACTCCGGCTCGCCGGGCGAGACGCGTGGCGCCGGCGGCCGGCTCGGGAGCGTGCTGGACCTCCCGGTAGACCTCCTCGACCTGTTCGGCGACGCGCGGCCAGGCGTACTGAGCGGCCGTTTCGCGTGCCGCGCGACCCATCTCCTCACGGCGGGCCGGCTCGAGGTAGATCCGCTGGAGCTCCTCGGCGAGCCGCTGTGGGTCGGCCGGAGGCACCAGCACGCCGTCGGCGCCGTCGGTGACCACGTCGGAGTAGCCGGCGATCGCAGATGCGATCACTGGCGTGCCAGCCGCGAAGGCCTCGGTCAGGACCATGCCGAAGCTCTCACCAGCGAGCGAGGGGGCGCAGAGCACGTCGGCCTCGTGCAGGTGGCGCCACAGCTCCTCGCCACCGACCCAGCCGAGCGCCTCGATGCGCGAGCCGGCGGCCGGATCGGTCAGGTAACGCTGCACGTCCTCGTCGTCGACGCCGATCACGGTCAAACGCGTAGGCACGTGCTCGGCCAGGCCCTCGAACGCCTGCACGAGGACCGGTAGGCCCTTTCGCTCCTCCGGCCTGCCGATGAAGAGCAGCCTGAACTCGTCGGATCGCGGCTTCGGCCGCAGGGGCGGGGCGTCGATGTCGACGCCGTTGGGAATGACGCGATACTCGCCCCCGAACCAGCGTCGCCCCGTCCAGGCGGCGGCCTCGGAGACGGCGATCCGTGCTCGGAGCTGGTTGAACTTGCGGCGTGCCCCAAGCAGGTTGGCGGTCCAGTTGGGCATCCGCTTGGTCGAGTAGGCGTGGAAGGTGCCAACCACGGGGGCGCCGGGGAAGGAGCACGCGTCCCATCCGAGCATCGGTGCGGGCGGCTCGTGCACGTGGATCACGTCGAAGCGGCCAGCGCGCAGCTCGCGGCGCATCTTGGTGACCGCGCCTGGGAAGACCGACAGGTTGGAGACGGCGCCGTTGGCGCCGACGCCCACGCTGCGCCCCAGCGGGATCAGGTAGTCAGGGCGGCTTCGCGCCTCCGCCGGCGCCCGGTGGAGCGCCTGACTGAGGCGGTCAGGCGGGTCCCAGGGAGCCAGCACGCGCAGCTCGTGGCCGCGGCCGATCAGCGCCTGGGCAAGCGCCTCGACGTGGCGGTTCACCCCGCCGGCGTAGGTCCACGAATAGGGGGTGACGATGGCGATCCGCAACGGGGAGCTCCCGGCGGTCGGGCTGATCCTGTCTACGGTATGAGGTCTAGGTACCGGCAATTGCGAACACCGTGAGACTCGCGGGCAGTTCGGACGACGCCGGCCGTGACGGAAGGGACGAGCCAGCCTGGAGCACGATACCGGCGCCGTTCCAGGTTAGCGAACGCGTTCCTGCCTATGGAGGCGCCCCCGCGGCGCCCGCGCCTAGGCGGCGCGACGGTGCGTGGCCCAGGCAAGGCCGGCGGCCAGCGCGCAGAACGCCGTGCCGACGATCAGCATCAGCGCCCCCGAGTCGTTGGCGAGGGCTGCGGCGACGGTGGCGGCGGACGCTCCGCCCAATCCCGCCCAGGCTGTCCGCCGATCCGCGAACCACGCCTCGATTTGGCGCCGCTGCACGATTCCGGTGATGATCGCGAGCGCCGTGATCCAGAGCGCCGGGGTATCGGCGTAGCGAGTGAAGTTTCCCGCCGATAGCCGCAGGCGACGCTCGGCGACGTCGGCGAGCTGGTCGAAGCCGCCGGCCTGAAGGACGGAGCGGGTCAAGTGCGCGTTGCCGCCCAACAGCAAGTCGGCGGCGCCGAGGACCGCCAAGGCGACGATCGGAACGGCGATCACCAGCAGCAGCACGCGGCGGCTTGCCCCAAGGCAGACGGCCCCCGCCACTGCCGCTCCGATCGGGATCCCGATCGCGGCGCCGACATCGGCGCCGAACCGGCCAGGGGCGAACGCCGCGACGGCGACCAGTCCGGTGAGGGCAAAGGCAAGCGCGGCGCCGCGAGGCGAGATTCGTGGCGCCCACGCGGACAGCCCAGCGCCGGTGGCGATGGGGACGAGCGCCACCACAGTCGCCTCGAGCTCATTGCCGATCCCGAAGAAGCGCACCCCCAGCGCAGGGTTCGGTCCCACAAGCGACAGCGCGGTGAGCGTGGAGCCGGCGATCACGTCGACCGCGTAGCCGAGCACGGAGGCGGCGCCGGCGATGGCCAGCGCCCCGTACGCGGGAGCCAGGCGCAAGGTGGCGAGAGCCAGCGCCGGCGAGCCGATCCCGACAATCAGCCGTTCGGCGAGCTCGCTTGGATGGAGCGCCGCAGTCAGCAGCAGCACCGCCGGCAGATAGGCGATCGTGACCGCGAGCAGGGGCAGCACCATGCCCAGGGCACGGCGCCCGAAGGCAACCCCGGCGAGCGTCGCCAGACCGATCCAGATCAGCAGGTTGGTGCCGATCACTGGGCCACGGCGGGAGTCCACCACCGCCAGGCGGTCCTCGAGCCGCTCGACGAAGCCGGGGTCCACCTCCCCCGCGGCTTCGATCGGCTGGCCGCTCATCTCGTCGGGGACGGAGAGCCCGAGGCGCTCGAGGATCGTGGGGGCGATGTCGGTCGAGAGCGCGTAGCCACGCATCCGCGTCGAATCCGAGCTGAGCGTGCCGTGGAAGCCCTCCCCCGCCACGCCGGCGGCCAGCTGCCGATTGCGGCCGGGCGGCGGTCGCGCGATGGCGATCAGGAGGTCGGACCCATGGAGGCGGCGGGCAAGCGACCGCAGGCGCCCGAGGTCGGCACTCAGGACGACAACGCGAGCGCAAACAGGTTGCCGGCATCGGCCCCCGCCGATCGTCCCTCCCTCGTCCACGAGGATCGCGGCGGCAGGCTGCGTCAGCGGATCGCCGCCGGCCGCCACGTCTCCTCGCCTCAAAGTCGTCCCCAGCAGGCCGGGGACGAGATCGGCCGGGGCGGCCTCGGCGCGATCGCGGACGCGCTCCCAGAGGGCCAGGGGTACATGCGGGGGGGCGCCCCCTGCGCCTGGGTCGATACGGAGAGGCGGCAGCGGCCGGTCGTACAGGGACTGGTCGAGCCTCGCTCCCTGCCCGATGTCGATCCAGGTCTGCCCCGACGGGACCCTGCCAATCCCGGCGCTGATCATGCCAACCGCCATGCCCTCGACCCTCGCCAGCTCGACGGGCGTCGTCCCCCGCGGCACGATCGCAATGGTGATCCGAGGCGGCTGCTGGGTTGGGGCACCACGCGCCCCCTCCGCCGCGAGCGCCGCGGTCGTAAGCACTACCATCGCCGCCATGGCCAACAATGGGAATCGGACGTTCGCCAAGTTCACCTTCTTCAAGCTCGACCCCGCCTGGCAGCGCCGGGTTCCCGAGGCGCGCGCGGAGGATAAACGGGAGTTCCTCGCGGCCTGCGAGGATTTCGCCCAGGATCGGTCTCTGCGGGCCTACTCGACCGTCGGCACGCGCGGGGACACCGACCTGCTGCTGCTCGCTCAGAGCCCCGCGCTGGAGGAGATTCACACCTTTCACGTGGTGCTCGCGCAGAGCGGGCTGGCGAAGTGGATGTCGATCCCGCACTCGTATCTGGCGATGACCAAGCGCTCCCCGTACTCCGATTCCGACGCCCGCCCGGAGATCTGCACCTCCGAGCGCCGCTACCTGTTCGTCTATCCCTTCGAGAAGAAGCGCGACTGGTACCGGCTGCCGCCCGACGAGCGCCAGCGGATCATGGACGAGCACATCGCGGTGGGCCGCCGCTACCCCGAGATCACGATCAACACCTCCTACTCGTTCGGCCTCGACGATCAGGAGTTCGTGGTCAGCTTCGAGGCCGACGACCCTGGGCAGTTCCTCGACCTGGTGCAGGAGCTGCGGGGGTCGGAGTCGAGCTCGTTCACGCTGCGGGACACGCCGATCTTCACCTGCGTGTCGATGTCGGTCGGGAAGGCCCTGGACGCGCTGGACGGTGCCGCCACGGCGCGCGCGACGGTATCCCCGATCTCGGCCCCCCTGGCACCGCACTAGAGTTTCCCGCTTCATGAGCGACCAGCCCGGAACCCCTGGCAACCCCCTGCGCGTGGCCATCGTCGGCTCCGGGCCGGCGGGCTTCTACGCGGCCGAGCACCTGCTGAGGCAGGAGCACGCGGCCGTCGAGGTGGACATCTTCGACCGGCTGCCGACGCCCTTCGGGCTGGTGCGGGCTGGCGTCGCCCCCGACCACCCGAAGATCAAGTCGGTGATCCGCGTCTACGAGAAGACCGCAGCGCGCGAGGGCTTCCGTTTCTTCGGCAACGTCGAGGTCGGCCGTGACGTGAGCGCCACGGAGCTCGCCGAGCGCTACCACGCCGTGATCCACGCCTACGGCTCGCCCACCGACCGCAGGCTCGGCATCCCGGGCGAGGACCTGGAGGGCAGCCATCCGGCCACCGACTTCGTCGCCTGGTACAACGCTCACCCCGACTTCGCCGAGCTCCAGTTCGACCTCTCGTGCGAGCGGGCCATGGTGATCGGCAACGGCAACGTGGCCACGGATCTCGCCCGCATGCTCGCTCTGACGCGGGAGGAGCTCGAGACCACGGACACCGCAGAGCACGCGATCGAGGTCCTGGGAGCAAGCGAGGTGCGAGAGATCGTCGTGCTCGGCCGGCGCGGCCCCGCCCAGGCCGCATTCACCAATCCCGAGCTGCGGGAACTGGGCGAGATGAAGGACGCCGACGTGGACGTCGATCCCGCCGACGTGGACGTCGACGATCTCAGCCGCGCCTACCTCGCCTCCGACGAAGCTGACATCACAACTCGCAAGAACGTCGAGATCTTCACCGAGTTCTCGCGACGCGAGTCGCAGGGCAAGCGAAGACGCATCGCGCTGCGGTTCCTCCGCTCCCCCGTCGAGATCCAGGGCGACGGCAGGGTCGAGCGGCTGATCGTGGCACGCAACGAGCTCTACAAGGACGATTCGGGCGCCATCCGGGCTCGCGATACCGGGGAGCGTGAGACGCTCGAGTGCGGGCTCGTCTTCCGCTCGATCGGCTACAAGGGGGTGGGGCTGGAGGGGATCCCGTTCGACGAGCGTCGCGGCGTGATCCCCAACCAGGGCGGTCGGGTGAGCGATTCGAACAGCGGCCAGCAGGTCCCCGGTCAGTACGCGGTGGGCTGGATCAAACGGGGCCCCTCGGGAGTGATCGGGACGAACAAGAAGGACGCCCAGGAGACGATCGACAACCTGCTCGCCGACCTCGAGGCGGGACGCCTACCGCCCGAGGCGATCGATTCGGCCGCGGTGGAGAGCTGGCTTGCAGAGCGCGTTCCAGAGCACGTCACGTACTCGGGCTGGGAGGCAATCGACCGCGCCGAGCAGGAGCGTGGCAAGCCGCTCGGTCGCCCACGGGTCAAGTTCGTCCGCATCGACGAGATGCTCGAGGCGGCGCGCAGCGGAGACCCGGTGGCGGGCTGAGCGTCGTGGCCGACCTCGCCGAAATCAAGCGGATGATCGAGGGCGCGCTCCCGGGCGCCGAGGTCGAGGTGATCGACGAGACCGGCTCCGGCGACCACCTGCGGGCGACAGTGCGGGCGCCGCAATTCGCCGGTCGAACCCGCATCGACCAGCACCGGCTGGTGCGCGCCGCGGTCCAGCCGCGTATGGACGACGGCTCGATCCACGCGCTATCGATAAAGACGAGCCAACCCGAAGCCAGCGAACGAGACGCGGGCCCGACGCGCTAACGTAGGGCTGTGGCTGCGAACCCCGAGCTGAAGAGCAAGGTCGAGGAGCTCTTGGGCCAAAACCAGGTGTTCCTGTTCATGAAGGGCACGCCGGAGATGCCGCGCTGCGGGTTCTCGATGCGAGTGGTGGGGGTGCTGGAGCAGCTCGGTGTCGAGTACGGCGCCGTCGACGTGCTGCCGCTGCTCGACCCGCTCCGTGAGGTCACCGGGGAGCTCGCCGATTGGCGCACCTTCCCCCAGCTCTACGTCAACGGCGACCTGGTGGGCGGCTGCGACATCGTCGAGGAGATGTTCGAGTCCGGCGAGCTGGCCCAGCTGGTTGGCGCCGAGCAACCCGAGGACGCGGAAGCGGCAACGCCGCAGGCGCCCGCCGATCCGCAGCAGAGCCCCCCGCTGCAGCTCGGCTGATCGCTCTCGCGCGTGCCTGGGCTCAGACCGGCGCGGTCTGCTCGGCCGTGTCGTCCTCGCGGACCTGGAAGGAGGAGCCGCAGCCACAGGCCGCGACCACGTTCGGGTTGTTGACCACGAATCCGGCCCCTTGGAGGCCGTCCACGTAGTCGACCTCCGAGCCGAACACGAACTGCATACTGACCTTGTCGACGACCACCGCGACGCCCTGGTGCTGGAAGACGTGGTCCTCGTCCTTCGGCTGGTCCAGCGCGAGCGCGTACTGGAAACCCGAGCAGCCACCGCCGCGCACGGCGACTCGCAGTGCCTGCTCGTCGGCGTTGCCGTTGGCCGCCAGCAGATCCTTGATCTTGCCGGCCGCCTTGTCGGTCAGCTGGACGGCTTCTTGCGGAGTCTCCATTGGATCAAATTGTATCTGGCGGCTTGGTCGACAGCCAGGGCGTCCTACTGGGCATCCTTTCGGCACTTCCACTCGAGGTATTCGATGATCCGCTTTGAGTCGTGGATGACCTGGTCGCCGTCCACGAGCACCGGCACGCGCCTCTGGCGAGTCAGCTCCTCGATCTCCGGCCGGCCGGAACGCCGGTAGGCAACACGCCTGGTGCGGTGCTCGACCCCGAGCTTGCCGAGGCGTCGCGCCACGGCCCCGCATGGGCAGAGCACGTTGGTGGGCGTCGGACACCGGTAGAGAACCAGGGGCTCGTCACTCACGATCCGAACAACCACCCTCCCAGGCGCAGCACCGGGGCGACGGCTGCCAGGGCCGCCTCCTGCGGCCCCCGTCTCGTCTTCACGCGGTCGCCAAGCTGCTCCATCTGCCACTGCACTGCGTCTTCGAGTGTCTCCTCATGCGGTCGGCACTCGAAACCCAGCTGCTTGCGGGCCTTCGTGTTCCGATAGGTCCACCACAGGGTCGCCGAGCGCACTTCATCGGGCGAAACCGACAACGGCAGCCCAGCCCACGCCATGAGCTCCACGGCGAGTGTCATGGGACGCCCCGGAAGCTTCACCGGCGGCTGCTCGCGACCGGAGATCCGGGCGAAATCGGCGAACAGCCGGTCGAGCGTGAAATTCCGGCCGGCGAGGATGTAGCGCTCCCCCACTTCGCCCTTCTCGTCGGCCAGCAGATGGCCCCGGGCGATGTCGCGGACATCGACGATGTTGAGTCCCCCATCCACATACGCCGGGATGCGCCCGAGCAGAAACCGGCGCACCAGCTCCATCGAGGTTCCCTTTGGATCGTCGGGGCCGAGGACGAAAGACGGGTTGACGATCACGACCGGCAGCCCATGCGCGGCAAGGCGCAGCGCCTCAACCTCGGCCTCGTGCTTCGAGTTGGCGTAGGCGATTCCGAGATGACCGGCGGTGAACGTCTGCCTCTCGTCCGCGGTGCCGCCCGGCTTCGCTGGGCCGATCGCGGCGACCGAGGACGTGTGGACGACTCGCTTCACCTTCGCGGCCAAAGCCTCCTCGAGCACGATCCGGGTGCCCCTGACATTCAGCTCGAAGACAGCCTCGCGATGCTGGCGCCGCATTGAGGTCGTCCCGGCGAGATGGAAGACGCGGTCGACACCCTCCATCGCCCTCCGCACCGCCCGCCGGTCGGTGACGTCTCCGCTGGACCGCTCCAGGTCCAGACCCGACAGGTGGTCGAGCCTGGATCCGCGGCGCACAAGCAGCCGCAGCTGGTCGCCCCGCTCCGCGAGCGCGCGAACGACGTGCGTGCCCAGGAAGCCGGTGCCTCCGGTGACGAGAGTCTTGCCCACGAGCAACGGGATGGTAGAGCCGTGATACAAGGGGCCGGTGGCCCCTGAAGCGACCACCGTCGTGGTCACCGACACGACGGCGTATCTCCCGGACGAGCTGATTGCCGAGCGCGGCATCCAGCGGGTCAGCCTCTACGTGTCGCTCGAGGGCGAGCAGCGGCCCGAGATCGAGATCCCCGGATCGGAATACGCGAGCTTCTACGAGCGCCTGCGGACGAGCCAGGAGGGAGCGACCACCTCGCAGCCCTCGGTCGGCGACTTCGCCGCCGTGTACGAGCCCCTGCTGGCCGAGGGGAAGGAGATCGTCTCGATCCATCTCTCGGCTGGGATCTCGGGAACCTGCGAATCGGCGGAGCAGGCCCGCCAGCGGCTACTTGACGAGGGCAAGGGAGGCGAGCGGATCCACGTCTACGACAGTCGGTCCGCGGCCGGCGGTCAGGGGCTGGTGGTGCTCGCGGCGGCGCACGCCGCCGGTGGAGGAGCCAGCGGCGCGGAGACCCTGGCGGCCGCCGAGCGCTGCCGCGATGCGTTCGAGATGTGGTTCGCGATCGACACGCTCGAGTACCTGCGCAAGGGGGGCCGGATCGGCGCCGCGCAGGCATGGCTGGGCTCGGCGCTCCAGATCAAGCCGATCCTCACCCTCGGGGAGGAGATCACGCCGGTCGAGCGGGTGCGAACGCGGCGGCGAGCCTTCGAGCGGTTGGTCGAGTACGCGCGCCGGCGCCATGCGGATGGGGCCGACGCCTGGGTCGTCCAACACATCCAGGACCACGAGACGGCCCGGCACCTGGTCGAGGAGTGCCGCGACATCTTCGGCTCCGAGCCGGCGTTCGTGTCCGAGGTCGGCCCCGTGCTCGGCGCCCACGTCGGCCCCGGGATGCTCGGGGTCGGCGGCGTGTCTTCCTCGCTGCTGGGCTCGAGCGGCTGAGCGTCGGATCAAGCCAGCACCACGCCTCGGCTGCCGGCCGATCTGGTTTCCCATCCGCCGCGGGCCGAATCTGTGTTCATCTGGTATCTTGATCAAGTTGGTAAAGAAACTAAGGAAGGATGATCCACAGATGTTTGAAGCCGCCACCGCCGCGACCATGGAGCCCAACTCCACCCGCCTCTTGCAACGCTCGCTGCACAACTGGCGCTTCTCCGCGCTCGCCGCCGCCGTGCGGGACCACGAAACCGGTACCAGGGCACAGTTGGTCGGGATCCGCCCGCACGATCTCGAGCTCTATCGGCGCCTGCGGCAGATCTGCGGCGAGCGACGCTTCCTCGCGTTGGCGGCGGCGATTCGCCGTCACGAGGCGGCGACGGGGCATCGCTCGGTGGCGCGCCGACCCCGGGACCACGCTCTCTACAGGCGGCTGGGCGAGCTGGAGGCTTCACCCGCGACTTCCGCGACCGACCGACTTCGAAAAGCGCTGTGATCCTCCTTCTCGCAATCGCCGGCTTGTACGGGCTCGGCCTTCTGATCGCGCTCGCCCTCGGTGCCGCAGCGGCGGCGGGAGACGCCGCGTTGGAGGCCGAGGCTCGGAGGGAGGCACACGGCGCATTTGAGCGAGTCACAGGATCGGAAAGCGCCGCGAGTTCGCGAACACAACCACTGGCACGGTCACGGCCTACGAATTGGCGAATGCCGAACGAGAGGGCTCAGGCCGTCTCGGCCGTCGCCTCAGCCGACTGACCTGCGCCACGGTCGCCTTGCCGGAAGCGCCAGTAGTCGCGGACCACGGCCTGCACCGCAGCTGCTGCAGGAATCGCCACCAGGGCGCCGAGGACGCCCAGCAGCGCGGCGCCGATCAGGATGGCCACGATCACTATCAGCGGGTGAAGCTGGACCGCGCGCCCGTACACGAACGGCTGGATCAGGTTGTTCTCAACCTGCTGGTAGAGGATGAGCACCGCCACCCAGACGATCAACCCGACCGGGAAGTGGACTAACGCGACCACGATCCCGACCAGGATTCCGCCGAGGGTGGCGCCAACCAGCGGGATCAGATCGAAGAACCCGAACAGGATCGCCAGCGGGATTGCGAACGGCACATCGAGGATTCGCAGCGTCACGTAGGTCACCAGCCCGGCCAGGATGCTGATCACGAAGTTGCCGAACACATAGCCCGCAATCGCGTCCGAGACGTCGTCGGAGATCGTCCGCAGCCGCCGGGCCCGCTCGGCCGGCACCTGCCTGTAGAGGAACTCGAGCAGGCGGTGTCCGTCCTTCACCAGGAAGAAGGTGATGACGAGGATCGAGAACAGCTGCACGAAGCGGGTGAAGACGCCAACGGTGACGTCCCTCAGCGTGCCGGCGGCGTCACCGAGCTTGCTCGGCAGCTGCTCCGCCTGCTCGGTCAGCTTCTCAGTGATCTGGTAGCGGTCGTCGTAGTCGCGGAAGGTCTCGTTGGCGCGCAGGTCGTCGACGTATCCGGGCAGGTCGGCGGACAGGTCCTCCACGCCGTTGACCAGCGGCGGCACGATCAGGAGCCCGATCCCGAAGATCCAGGCGCCGATGCTGAGGTAGACGAGCAGGATCGCCAGCCAGCGCGGCACGCGGCGCTTGTCGAGCCAGTTGACCGCCGGCGCGATCGCGACCGCGAAGAAGGCGGCGATCAAGACCAGGCCGATGACATCCCGGATCAGGTATGCGACGTAGAGGGCCCCGACCACCGCGGCCACGACCAGAACGACCTTCGCCACCAGCCTGGCCGAGACCTGCGCCTGGTCCATCACCAGCCAGCGTAGGCACGAACCCGGACGCCCCCTCTCGGGCTAGCGACGAAGTCGCGGTAGCTACGGACTTGCCTGCCGGGTCAGGCCTGAGCCCTCGCCCGCCGGAAACGCAGCCGGAGGCGAGGCTTCCGGCGGAGTGATTCTTTAGCGTCTGCGCCGTGCGATGATGCCGCCGATCGCGAAGCCGACGACCGCGGCTCCAATCGCCAGCTCGCGACGATGCTCGCGAACCTGGCGTCGCCAGTCGGTCAGCTCGGCTACCCGGCCGCGAAGGCTCTCGACCGAGCGTGAGAGCTCTGAGCGCTGTCGCTCGATGTCTGCCCGGATTTGCCCGGAGCTGCGCCCAGGCGCTCCCGGCGCGGCCCGGCCAACCGGCTCGCCGGCCCCGCTGACGTAGATGTCGGTCGAGCCGTTCACCGCGTGCCGGCCTCCAGGGTCTCCTTGGTCTTCCGAGCCTCCTCGATCGCCAGGTCCGGGGTCGGTGGAGCGCCGGCCTGCACCGAGCGATAGGCGAAGAAGCCGGCGCCCGCCGCGACCACGAACCAGAAGGCGGCCTCGATCATGAAGCCGATCCAGACGTGGTCGTCGAAGAACAGGTCGTTGAGGAGCCAGGCGATGCCGTGCATGAGCATCGCGAGCCCCATCAGGGCGAAGACTCCGGCGGCGACCCCTACGACCGAGCCCTGGACCAGCTTCGAGACCTTCTCGCGGATCTCGGTCTTGGCGAGCTCGATCTCCTCGCGGATCAGGATCGAAACGCGTTCCGAGACATCGAGGACCAGCTCGCCGACCGACCTGTCGTCGGGCGGCGTCTGGTCACGTCCCGGGCCTGCGGCGCTGCTCATGTCAATCCGGCGGATCTTCCTTGAAGACCCGCGTCCAGATCGCTGTGGCGGTGCGGTGTGCGAGCACGCTCGCCAGGGCACCGGTGGCTGCCAGGAGCCCCGCCCAGATGAGCCTTCTGAGGATGTCGTTCTCCAGTTCGGTTACCTCGCGGCGGAGTAAATCAGCTTGACCGGGCGGCGGCCGTCGCCGGCGGCATCGTCTCGCGCCCCATACCCGGCCCAGCGCTCGAAGAAACCGCGCGCCACGGCGTAAAACCACCCTCGGTCCACCGCGTCGATCGCGCCGTGGCCACCGCCGGGAAGGGTCCAGACGCGCACCAGGTCGTTGCCGCTCGCCGCCTGGTCGAGCATCCGCGCGTGCTCGACTGGGATCACCTGGTCGTCCTCCGGATGCAGGACGAGCACCGGCACCCGCGCGCGTGCAATGCGCTCCTTGGCGGAAGCCCGCCGCCAGAGCTCCTCCGCCTCGATGCGGTAGTACGGAGCAGAAACCCGCTCGATGGGATCGAGGAAGTCCTCGATCCCCTCCCAGCCGGCCTCGCGGATTCGCGAGGTGAGCATCGCCCAGAAGCCGCGGTTAATCGCGTACGCCGGGTGAGAGAGCGGCAGACGCTGCGACAGGCGCCTCGCCATCGCCCTTACGTCCGCCGGCGGGGAGACGGCGAGAATGCCGCCATCCAGGGTCTCGTCGGCGTCATCGGCGTCGCAGGCGCCGAGGACCGCGGAGCCGCCCAGCGAGATCCCCAGCGCGCCCACCGTGGTCGCTCCGAGCTGCTTCAGGTAGCGCGCCGCTGCCACCACGTCCTCGCCCTCCTTCCAACCCACCGTCGTGGGCGCTTGGCTGGTCAGGTTCGTGAGCCCGAAGCTCCGCAAGTCCAAGGCCAGCACGTTGAATCCCCACTCGTAGTAGGCGCGGACGGCGATCTGGCGCACGTAGTCGAAGCGCCGCGACGAGAACAGGCCGTGGACGACGATCAGCCCGGGCCTTTCGGGAGCCCCCTGAAGACCGACCGTGGCCGCGATGTGCTCGTCGTCCGCACCCTGGAGCACGTGGTCCGAGAACTGGGCGGGATAGGCATAGCCGAGGTTGGCTGCCTCCCGTTGCTGGGCGAGGACGAAGCTCGAGATGTCGGCCAGCCCCTTGCGCAACATCGCGCCGTCGGAGTGGCGGAGCTGGTGCGGGATCGCCTCGAGGTCCGCCATCAGGGCATCCATCGAGCGCTCGCGCGACTGCGCCACGGCAAGTGGCGGGGGCTCGACATCGAGCCTGGCGAGCAGGCGGCGGAAGGGGTCGCGGAGTCCTTGACCGAGCAGCCACAAGGGCAGCGCGATCACTCCGGCCACCACGTTGAGCAGCTTCGCTGCCCCGTGCAGAACGCGGTCGGAGCGATGAGAGGTGGCCAGTGACTCCCACATCTCGCCGAGGCCTACGGGCGCGCCGTACCGGTCGGGGAGCCGTGAGCCTCGAGCCCGCCGCAGATCGTCTCGACGACCATCTCCCGGGCCCGGTCGAAGTCTGCCTCGGTGCCGGGGATCAGCTCGAACACCCAGCCGGAGAGGAGCTGCTCGATCGCGCCGTAGAACCACATCGAGGCGAAGTCCGGGTCGACGTCCTTGCGAAACGTGCCCGCTCCCTGGGCGTCCGCGACGATCTTGGCGATCATGTCATAGGCGCGGCGAATCTCGGGCAGGTGGGTGCGCCCGAACGAGTTCGCCGCCCTGGTCACCTCGACGATGATCACCTTCATTAGGTCCGGCTCGTGGCGGTACGAGTCGATGATGAAGCGGGCGACCGCGTCGAGCTTCTCGCGCGCGCCGATCGCCTGCCCGTCCACCTCCTCGATCGCCGCGAGCAGCAGCGACCAGCGCTCGGTGAAGAGCTCGTTGAGGACCTCGTCCTTGGACTTGAAGTAGTGGTAGACGAGCCCATAGGCAACTCCGGCCTCGTCGGCGATGTCCGAGACCCGGCAGTGGTGAAAGCCCTGGCGCGCGAACACGTGGATCGCCGCGTCCAGGATCTGGCGGCGCTTGTCGACCGTGGGGGCCTTAGCGTTCATGTCCATAAACACTCAGCATCAGGCGTCGGCCTGGTGCGGACCATCAGGCGCGGACTGCTTCGGGCCACCGGTAGGCGGCGGGGCGCCGGTTGGCAAGCGACGGGAGCGTGCTGCGGACCCGATCCTGGAGCTCGAGATCGAGGTCGGCGGCGATGAAGCACGGCTCGTCCGGCGCCTGCGCCAGGATCAAGCCCCAGGGGTCCAGGATCGCAGAGCGCCCGTAGGAGCGGTAGTGAGGGGGCGCATCGCCGATCTGGTTGGGCGCCACCACGAAGGCCTGGTTTTCGATCGCCCGGGCGCGCAGCAGCACCTCCCAGTGGTCCTTGCCGGTCTCCAGGGTGAAGGCGGAGGGGACGGTGATCACCCTCGCCCCGCGCACCGCGAGAATCCGGTAGAGCTCCGGAAACCGCAGGTCGTAGCACACGCTCATCCCAAGGGTCACCCCCTCGAGCGCGCCACCGAGCTCGGCGGTCACGATCTCCTCGCCGGGCTCCTCGTGCTCTGACTCGCGATAAGCGACCCCGCCGACGTCGACGTCGAACATGTGAATCTTGCGATAGCGCGCGTCGAGCTCGCCGTCGGGCCCGATCAGGGTTGACGTGTTGTACGCCTTGTCGGACTCGTCGCTGCGCTCGGCGATACTGCCGGCCACCAGATGGATACCCAGCTCGCGGGCCCAGGAGCGCGCCGCCGAGATCGTTGGCCCGTCGAGGGGCTCGGCGCCCTCCCGCAGGGTGGCGGAGTCGCCCAGCAGGTTCCACTTCTCGGGCAGGACCACGAGCTCGGCGCCGCCGGCGGCAGCGGCACGCACGAGACGCTCGGCGGTCTCGACGTTGCGGGCCACCTCGCCCGTCGAGTTGAGCTGTATCGCAGCGGCGCGCATCTGGTGGGACGAGCTGACCGACCAGTCAATCCAGTGAGTATAGGTCGAGCAGCCGGCGCGCCCACTAGCCCGAGAGCAGCACGAAGGCGAGCGCCACGACGACCAGGCCCGCTTCGATCGTCACCAAGAGGCCCGCCGACCCCGCAAGCGAGTCGCCGGCGAAGCCCCCGCCGGCGCCGGTGAGGATCCCGACGACGAGCAGGGCGAGCGCGATCGCGCCCCAGAGCGGCACGACTCGATCCCAGCGCGAGTCGCTTTCCGGATGCCTCGCGCGCAGCCGTCCCTCGATCGCGAACGGCACCGCGAGCAGGGCGGCGAACAGGCCCGTCGCGAACAGCACGATCCAGCCGTTGACTCCGTCGGCGCCCAGGTAGGGCGGCCCCGACGCGGCCGCGAGGATCAACGCCCCGGCGGCGACCAACACTCCCGCGACTAGGACGAGGGCGGGCACCCGGAGCGCGCTACTCACGGGTGCCGTTAGAGCCGTCCCCCTTGCGACCCGCCCGGTGGCGCTCGAGCTCGGCGACGAGCAGCTTCGTGTGCAGCGCTGCGATCAGGTCGTTGAGCGGACCCGAGCCGGCCTCGATCAGCTCCACCGCGCGGTCGGGGTCGACGTCGCCCGCGAGGCGCCGGTGAGCACCTCCACCTCCTCGGCGACCAGCTGCTCGACCGCCCGCTTGTAGCGCAGCGTGTCGTAGACGGTGAAGCCCAGCCGCTCGTCGTAGCCGCTGGCGCGGAAGCGGCTGATCGCCTCGACGATCCGCACGTCCGAGGGTGAGAAGCCGCGGCGGTCCGGGCTGAGCACCCCGAGCTCGGCAAGACGATCCAGGACCTCCTTGGGGACCTCGTAGCGGCTTCGAACCTCCTCTGCCGGGATCCGCTCACGCTCGCCGACCAGGGCGCGCTCCAGGATCCGGTCCTCGAGCTCGATCATCGCCCGCAGCCGCTCGGGCTCGGCATCCTCGTGCGTCGAGCAGGTCGCGAATCACCCGCAGCGGCATGAATCGCTCCTCCTGGAGCTGCTTGATGAGCCGGATCCGGTCCACGAACTCGGGCGGGTAGTAGGCCATGTTGCGCGACGTCTTGACCGGCTCTGGCAAGAGCCCCTCGCGCAGGTAGTGGCGAACGGTCGCCACCGGCACCCCGGACCGCTCGGCCAGCTCGGAGATCTTCAAAAGCTCCGCGGCGGGTGCGCTCATCCCATGAACCTTCCAGCCTCGACGGCCTCGCTCGGCCCGGCGACCGCACCGCTGCCGAGCAGCGCCGCGACCTCGTCGGCGTCGAAGCCGGCCTCCGCGCAGCACCTCCTCGGTGTCCTCGCCCAGCGCCGGCGCTGGCCGTGTGGCGTCTCCCGGGGTGCGCGAGAGCTTGATCGGCAGGCCCAGCAACCGGACCAGGCCGAGCCCGGGCTGATCCAGCTCCACCACCATCTCCCGCTCGCGGACGAGCTCGCGAGGCGAGCGCCTCGTCGAGGCCGAGAATGGGCTCGATCATCGCGTCGTGCTCGTCGTTGAACGCCCGCCACTCGTCCCGGGTGCGCGAGCGGAAGATCTCGGCGACCTCGCGCCAGGCATCCGAGCCGGGCGGCTGGAACTGGGCCTCGACCAAGTCCTCGCGCCCGACTCCCTCGCAGAAGGCCCGCCAGAACTTCGGCTCCAGAGCCCCGCAGGTGATCCAGCCGTCGGACGCCTCGTAGGGGTAGTAGCAGAGGAAGCCGCCATTGAGCTGTCCGTCCCCGCGCCCCGGGGCCCGCCCGTCGCACAGAAAGGCGGCGGCGACCATCGCCAACCAGGCAAGGGCGCCGTCTGTCATCGAGACGTCCACGAGCTGCCCCTCCCCGGAGCGCTCCCGCTCGCGCAGCGCCGCCAGCACGCCGACGGCCGCCATCAGGCCGCCGCCCCCGAGATCGGCGATCTGGCCCGCGGACTGGATCGGCCGGCCCTGTGGCTCGCCGGTCATGCCGAGCAGCCCCGTGAGACCCAGGTAGTTCATGTCGTGCCCGGCTCGTTGCGTGTTGGGGCCCGTCTGGCCATAGCCGGTGATCGCGCAGTAGACGAGGCGCGGGTTGGCCCCCCGCAGCGCCTCGTAGCCGCAGCCGAGCTTGTCGAGGACGCCGGGCCGGAAGCTCTCCAGCACGACGTCGTACTCGCCGGCGAGGCGCAAGAACGCCTCCCGCCCGCCGTCTGACTTCAGGTCGACGCGGATCGAGCGCTTGCCGCGGTTGAGCGCCAGGTAGAGCGCCGAGCGGGTGCCCAGTCCCTGCTGCTCCTCGGAGCCGTAGAACGGAGGCGCCCAGCGCACGTAGTCGCCCATCCCGGTGTCCTCGACCTTGACCACGTCGGCGCCCAGGTCGGCGAGCAGGAGCGAGCAGAAGCCGCCGGGCAGAAGGCGCGTCAGGTCGAGCACCCGGACGTCGCCGAGCGGTAGCTGGTTGCTAGCCACTCGCGACCCGCCTCGGAACGCCCAGCAGCTCGCGCGCCTCGGCCACCGTGGCCGCCCGGCGGCCGACGTCCTCGGCCATCTGCCGCGCCTTGGCGATCAGGTCGCCGTTCGAGCGCGCCATCTCGCCGTCCGGGAGGTAGAAGTTGTCCTCGAGGCCGGCGCGGACGTTGCCGCCGAGCGCCAGCGCGGCGCCGACCAGCCTCCACTGGTCGCGGGAGATCCCGATCACCTGCCAGTTGTTCGGACCCTCGGCGCCACCTGGGATCTGCTCGGACATGAACGCGACGTTCCTCGCGTTCGGCCGGATGCCGCCGTTGACGCCGATCACCAGCGAGACGTTCACGGGCTCGGAGAGCAGGCCCATGTCGATCAGCGGATCGAGGTTGGCGATGTGGCCGGCGTCGAAGCACTCGTGCTCGGGCTTGATCCCGAGCTCGCGCATGGCGGTGAGGAACTCGATGATCGTGTCGAAGGAGTTCTCGAACACCGCCTTGAAGACGAAGTCCTTGCGGCGCGCCGAGTACTTGGCGTAGTTCATCGAGCTCATGTTCAGCGCCGCCACGTCGGGACGGAGCTCGCGCAGGTACTCGATCCGCTTGGCGATCGGAACGCCGATCGCGCCCGGTCGAGTAGTTGACGATCACGTCGTCGACCTCGGCCAGGATCGCCTCGGTGATCGCGCGGAAGTCCTCGATCTCGTAGCTCGGCACCCCGTCGGGCGTGCGCGCGTGGATGTGGATCTGCGAGCGCGCCCTCGTCCACGGCGCGTCGCGCCTCGGCCGCGTACTCGGCGGGCGTGTAGGGGATCGCCGGGCACTGGTCGCGGTTCGCGATCGCGCCGGAGATCGAGCAGCTGAGGATCACCGGGTCCTCGAAGCGGCTCATGCTGGGGTCACCTCCACGTAGTGCCCCTTCGGGGCCGAAGTTCATCGCCATCCGTCGAAAAGCTGCGGCCGAGGCCGTAGTTGTCCTTCAGCGCGGCCTCGGCGACGGCCTCCTCATCGGTATAGGATCCGCGCCGTGGCGTCCGTCGCCGGCCCGAGGGGCTTGCCCCGCGAGTCGCACGGAGCGACTCGGGCCCTGCCGGTTGCCCTTATCCGCCTCACCTTCGCGACTGCGGCCTCGCTGCGGAAATAGAGCTTGCCGTCGGCACCCGAACCACACGGGCGTCGGACCCTCTCTCCGGAGCGTTTGTAGGTGACGACGATGCAGTATTTGTGGCCCTCGAGCGCATCGAAGCCGGAGGCCCGGGCCGCGCCTTCGACAATGCCTGCGGCCGTTTGTCCCGGACCGGTCCGTGAACCGGTTGGATGCTGCCGCGAGCTTCTCCCCGATGCTCATACCGGCATCACCCCGTGCTTGCGCCAGGGCCGCTCGACCCGCTTGTCCGTCGCCATCCGCAGGCCGCGGATGATCGTCGGGCGGGTCTCGCGCGGGTCGATGACGTCGTCGATCAGCGCGTTCTTGGCCGCGAGGTACGGGTCGATGTTCCTGCGCACCGCCTCGAGCATCTCCTCACGCGTCTTCTCGGGGTCGTCCGAGGCCTCGATCGCCGAGCGGCCGATGATGTTCACGGCGCCCTCCGCCCCCATGACCGAGATCTCCGCCGACGGCCAGGCGACGATCAGGTCCGGCTCGTACGCCTTGCCGTTCATCACGTAGTAGCCGGCGCCGTAGGCCTTGCGGACCACCACCGTGATCTTCGGCACGGTGGCCCGCGAGACGGCGTAGAGCATCTTCGCGCCGTGGCGAATGATCCCGGCGTGCTCGACCTTCGAGCCGACCATGAACCCGGGCACGTCCTGGAGGAAGACGAGCGGGATGTTGAAGGCGTCGCAGAGGTTGACGAACCGCGCCGCCTTGTCGGCCGAGTCGTTCTCGAGGATGCCGCCGAGCTGCTTCGGCTGGTTGGCGACGATCCCGACCGGCTGGCCGCCGAAGCGCGCCAGGCAGGTGATCAGCGTCTTCGCGAACTTCGGCTTGATGTCGAAGTACTCGCCGTCGTCGACGATCTCGCGGATCACCTCGTACATGTCGTAGGGCTGGCGGTTCGACTCGGGGACGATGTCGAGCAGCGCCTCGGACATGCGGTCGTCGGGATCGTCCGTGGGGCGCAGCGGCGGCTTCTGCTCGCAGTTGGCCGGGAAGAAGGAGAGATAGGTCTTGACCGCCTCGATGCACTCGTGGTCGTCCTTCACCTCGAGGTCGCCGACCCCCGGACTTGCGGCAGTGGACCTTGGCGCCGCCGAGGTCCTCCATCGAGATGTCCTCGCCGGTCACGGCCTTCGTCAGGTGCGGGCCCGCGAGCGCCATCGCCCCCTGGCCGACCACCATCGGCACGAAGTCCGAGAGCCCCGGGATGTAGGCGGTCCCCGCCGCGCAGGGGCCGAGCATCGCGGCCACCAGCGGCACGACGCCCGACATCGTCACCTCCTCGCGGAACAGGTGGCCGGAGCCGGCGAACAGGCTGCCCGCAGCCTCCTGGATTCGCGCCCCGGCCGAGTCGAGCAGCCAGATCAGCGGCATCCGCTTCTGAAGCGCCAGCTCGCGCAGGCGGCCCACCTTCAGCTCCCCGGTCATTCCCATCGAGCCCGCCATCACCGTGAAGTCGTAGGCCGCGATCGCGCACGGTCGGCCGTCCACGTCGCCCCAGCCGGTGATCACGCCGTCGGCCGGCGCCTCGCGGCCCTCCATCGCGCGCTGGGAGAAGTGCGGACCCGCGTGGATGCCCATCTCGACGAACGTGCCCGGGTCGACCAGCAGGTCGATCCGCTCGCGGGCCGTGAGCTTGCCGCGCTCGTGCTGGAGGGCGATCTTCTCCTCGCCGCCGCCGAGCTTCGCCTGCTCGCGGCGATCGTGGAGGTCCTCGACGAGCGGGCGCATCCCGGTCTGTTCCCCGACTTCGACCTCGTCGGGAGCTTCGGGCGCCTCGGCTTCCTTTGCCGCCTCGACCACCTTGCGTGCCTCGTCGGTGGCCTCAGTGTCCTTGGCCATCGCATCTCCCTTCCAGGTCGGCTCGCGCTTCTCGAAGAACGCGGTCACGCCCTCGATCGCGTCCTCGGTGGAGAGCTCGATCGTCAGCTGCGAGCGCAGGTAGTCGAGCGCCTCGGCCAGGGGCATGTCCATCTGCCGCCACATCGCGTCCTTGCCCAGGCGCATGACCACGGGCGACTTCGAGGCCAGCTTCGTCGCCCACTCGTCCACGGCCGCGTCGAACTCCTCCGCCGGCACGACCTTGTTCACGATCCCGGCCTGGAGCGCCTCCTCCGCCGTCAGCCGCTCGCCCAGCAGCAGCATCTCGTTGGTCTTCTTGCGCGGCACGTTGCGGTAGATCAGCGCCATGATCATGAACGGGAACAGGCCGACGTTGATCTCGGGCGTGCCGAAGCCCGCGCCCTCCTTGGCGACGATCAGGTCGCAGGCGAGCGCGATCCCGAGCGAGCCGGCGAGCACGTGGCCGTTGGCGGCGACGATCGTCGGCTTGCCGAGCTCGCCGATCAGCTTGAACAGCTCCACGAAGCGCTCCGAGGCGAAGTGCTTGTGGACCGTGGGCGCGTCGGCGCCGAAGCCGCCCAGGTTCGCCCCGGAGGAGAAGACCTTCTCGTGCGAGGAGGCGAGCACCACCACGCGCACCGCCTCGTCGTCGCGGGCGGCCCGCAGCGACATCGGCCAGCTCGCCGAGCAGCTCCGGCGAGAGCGAGTTGCGGGTCTCCGGGTCGTCGAGCGTGATCGTCGCGACGCCCGTGTCGGCGACCTCGTAGCGGATCTTCTCGTAGTTGGTCAAAAGTAGGAAGTGTTACCCTATACTCCGCACGAGCTTAGCACGGCGATTGGCCGCTCGCGAGCGGACCTCTCCCGCCCAGCGACCGAAGGAGTCATACCAGTGGAAGCAGCCACCGTCCTCAAGCCCGACCACGCGGGGAGCCGCAAGCACCTGCTGTTCACCGACGAGCACGAGGACCTGCGGGCGTCGATGCAGGCCTGGGTGCAGAGGGAGCTCCACCCGCACCGCTTCGAGTGGGAGGAGACGACCTGGCCGAGCGAGGTCATGCGCCGCGCCGGCGAGCTCGGGTTCCTCGGCCTCTGCTTCCCCGAGGAGTACGGCGGGCAGGGCGGCGACTACTTCTACTCGCTGGTGCGCGCCGAGTGCATGAGCTACTCGGGCTCCGGCGGGACCAACATGGGCTTCGCCGTCCAGACCGACATGGTGCTGCCCCCGATCCACCTGCTCGGCACCGAGGAGCAAAAGCAGCGCTACCTGGTGCCCGGGATCAAGGGCGAGAAGATCGGCTGCCTGGGGATCACCGAGCCCGGCGCCGGCTCGGACGTCGCCGGCATCCGCACCAAGGCGATCAAGGACGGCGACGAGTACCTGATCTCGGGCTCGAAGACCTTCATCACCAACGGCGTTCGGGCGGACTTCATCCTCCTGGTCGCGAAGACCGACCCCGACGCGCGCCACGAGGGCATCACCCTGTTCCTCGTCGACCTGCGCGACGAGGAAGGGAACCTCGTCCCGGGCTTCGAGGTCGCGCGGAAGCTGGAGAAGATGGGCATGCACTCCTCGGACACCGCGGAGCTCTCCTTCGACGAGGTCCGGGTGCCCGCCGAGAACGTGCTCGGCGAGATCGGCAAGGGCTTCTACCACATCTCCTGGGAGCTCCAGTCGCGAGCGGATGGTGGCCGCGGCCGGCTCCGTGGCCGGCGCCGAGCGGATGTTCGAGCGGACGCTCGAGTACGCGAAGGAGCGCGAGGCGTTCGGGCGGCCGATCGGCAAGTTCCAGGCGATCCGCCACAAGTTCGCCGAGATGGCGACCAAGATCGAGGCCGCGAAGCAGTTCAACTACGTGGTCGCCTGGCGCTACGCCAACGGCGAGTACCCGGTGCGCGAGATCACGGAGGTGAAGCTGTTCACCTCGCGGGTGGGCTGCGAGGTCGCCGACGAGTGCGTCCAGATCCTCGGCGGCTACGGCTACATGAAGGAGTACGAGATCGAGCGCGCCTACCGCGACGTCCGCCTGAACCGGATCGGCGCCGGCACCGACGAGATCATGCTCGACGTCATCGGGCGCTCGTACGGCCTGTAGGCGGCTTCAGCAGCAGGCCTAGGAGCGGGCCTGCTGCTGATGGAGCTCGACGGGCCTCTTCGCCCGACTCGACGATCGGCCTCACCTCGAGCGCGCCGTTTCGGATCGGCGCCTTTCCGGCCCACTCGACCGCCTCGTCGAGGTTCCCGCACTCGAGGATCCAGAACCCGCCGAGCTGCTCCTTCGACTCGGCGAACGGCCCGTCGGTGGCGACGGGCTTGCCGGCCTCGCCCCAGCGCAGCGTTCTCGCCATGCGGCTCGGTCCCAGTCCCTCGCCCGCCACGCATGACGCCGGCCTCGCGGAGCTCGTCGTTGTACTGGTTCATCTCCGTGGCGATCTCCTCCATCTGCTCGTGCGTGACCTCGTCCATCTGCGCTTCGTCGAAGATCAGGGACGCCATGAACCTCATCTGATTCCTCCTCTGCTCGAGCGACGCCGTTCGCCGCTTTCACCCTAACGACGCACGGAAGCGCCGAAGATCGACAGCGTCAGGTAAGAATCCCGTGATCGGCAATCTCGATCACATCCGCTCCTACTACGAGGCGCTCAACAGCGGCGACGCCGAGCTGGTCGCCTCGCACTTCACCGACGACGCGGTTCACTACTACACCCGACTCGGGCCGCACGAGGGCGCGCGGGCGATCGGCGAGAACACCAAGTGGGCTGTCGAGAACCTCGAGGGGCAGTGGTGGTTGGACCACGGGATCGAATCCGGCGACGAGGCCGTGATCGAATGGACGATGACCTGGCGCGACCCGAAGTCGGGCGACAAGCGCCTCAACCGCGGCACCGAGTGGTTCCGCATCCGCAACGGGAAGATCGCCGAGGTGCGCGCCTATCACCACGGGGACAAGAGGAACCCGGAGGGAAACCTGCTGGGCTTCGATCACGGCGGCCGGGGCCATACCACGATGGACGACTGGAAGCCGCCGGATAGCCCGTGAGCGTGGTCAAGGATCACGGTGTCCGGGCGCTGCAGCCGCCGTTCACCGATGAGCACGAGGAGCTGCGCGAGACCGTGCGACGCTTCGTCGGAAAGGAAGTCGCACCGCACGTCGACGAGTGGGAGGAGGCGCGCGAGTTCCCCCGGGGGCTGTTCGCCCGCTGCGGCGAGCTCGGGTTTCTCGGCCTCAAGTTCCCCGAGGAGTACGGCGGCCAGGGCGGCACCGCCGTCCACGACGCCGTCTGGATCGAGGAGCTGTCGCGCTCGGGCGGCTCCGGGCGGCGTCGCCGCCGGTCTCAACGCCCACGCCTCGATCGCGATGCCGCCCGTGTTCAACTTCGGCACCGAGGAGCAGCGTCAACGCTGGATCGTGCCCGGGATCCGCGGCGAGCGGATCGGCGCGCTCGGGATCACCGAGCCTGAAGCGGGCTCCAACGTCGCCGGGATCCGGACCGCCGCCCGCAAGGTGCCCGGCGGCTACGTCGTCAACGGATCCAAGACGTTCATCACCAACGGCGTGCGCGCCGACTTCCTGGCCTGCGCGGTGAAGACCAGCCCAGAGGGGGGACACCGCGGCCTTCTCCTTCCTCGTTCTGGAGCGACAGATGCCCGGCTACGAGGTGGCCCAAAAGCTGGAGAAGATGGGCTGGCACGCTTCCGACACCGCCGAGCTCAGCTTCACCGACGTCGAGGTGCCGGATGAGAACCTGCTCGGCGAGGAGAACCGGGGCTTCCACTTGATCATGGCCAACTTCCAGTGGGAGCGCCTGTCGATGGCGCTCGGCGCCGTGGGCGGGATGCAGAAGGTCTTCGACGTCACGCTGGCCTACGCGAAAGAGCGGGAGGCATTCGGGCGACCGATCGGCAAGTTCCAGGCGATTCGTCACAAGTTCGCGGAGATGGCCACCACGATCGAGGCCTCGCGCGCCCTCACCTATAACGCCTTGCGCCTGTTCGCCGACGGCGAGGATGCAACTCGCGAGGTGACGATGGCCAAGTTGCTCACCCAGCGCGCGATGCTCGAGGTCGCCGATGAGTGCCTCCAGATCCACGGCGGCTACGGCTACATGCGCGAATACGGGATCGAGCGCGCCGTCCGCGACGCCCGCCTCGGCCCGATTGGCGGTGGCACCGACGAGATCATGAAGGAGATACTGGGAAGGCAGATGGGCCTATGACAAAGGAGGAGCAGAATGGGTGCTGAGGAAAACAAGGCGGCCGTCGTGGACGCGATCGACGCCTTCAACGACGTCGAGGACCGGCGCAGATATCTCGAGATCCACGATCCGTCCGTGACCGCACACGGACTCGGTTCCGAGGAGCCGGTGGATTTCGAGGGCGTGAAGAAGTTCTACGAGATGCTCTGGGGTGCGTTTCCCGATGTCGAGGTCACGGTCGAGGACCTGGTCGCCGAGGGCGAGACGGTTGCCTTCCGGGTCACCGCCCGAGGCACGCACCAAGGCGAGTTCATGGGGGTCGCGCCGAGCGGTAACCAGGTCTCGTTCGGCGTTCAAAACTTCTACCGATTCCGCGGCGGCAAGGTGGTCGAGCGTTGGACGAATCCCGACATGTTCGGGCTGATGGTGCAGATCGGCGCGATTCCCGCACCGGCTCAATAGACGAGCTAGTCACTAGGCTCCGATCGATGGCCACCACGGCGGCAGCGCCCGCGACCTACGCGCTCCCCCAGGAATTCCTCGACTTCCGCGAGACGATCCGCAAAATGGTCGCTGAGCGCGTGGCGCCGCGGGCCGCCGGGATCGACGCCGACGCTCGAGTATCCGCGCGACCTGCGGGAGCTGTTCGCCGCGCACGACCTGTTCGGGCTGCCGTTCGAAGCCGAATACGGGGGCACCGGCACCGGGACGCTGATGCTCAACATCGCGATCGAGGAGGTCGCGAAGGCGTGCGCGTCGAGCGCCCTGATGCTGATGATCCAGGAGCTCGGCACGCTGCCGATCAGGTTGTTCGGGACCGAGGAGCAGAAGGGGCGCCTGCTTCCGAAGTGTGCGTCCGGCGAGTGGACTCCCGCCTTCGCGCTCTCGGAGCCGGACGCCGGCTCCGACCCAGGCGGAATGCGCACCCGCGCGGTCCGCGACGGCTCGGATTGGGTGGTCGACGGAACCAAGAACTGGATCACCAACCTCGGGATCGCCGACTTCTACGTGGTCTTCTGCGTCACCGATCCCGACGCCGGCCACTCGCACGGCATCTCCGCCTTCATCGTCGAGGCGGATCGCCCCGGCTTCTCGGTGGGCAAGCTCGAGCACAAGATGGGGATCCGCGGCTCGCCCACCGGCCAGCCGATCTTCGACGGCGTCAAGGTCCCGGCCGAGAACCTGATCGGCGATGAGAACGCCGGTTTCAAGGTGGCGATGGCGACGCTGGACCATTCTCGGCTGGGCGTTGCCGCGCAGGCCGCCGGCATCGCGCAGGGCGCGACCGACTACGCCGCCTCCTACGCTCAGGAGCGCCGCCAGTTCGGAAAGCCGATCGGCTCCTTCCAGGGGATCCAGTTCAAGCTGGCCGAGATGGAGACCCGCACCGCCGCCGCAAGGGAGCTCCTCTACCGCGCCTGCGCCAAGGTGGATGCGGGCGATGGCGACATGGGCAAGTACTCGGCGATGGCGAAGCTGTTCGCCTCCGACACGGCGATGTGGGTGACCACCGAGGCGGTCCAGGTCCTCGGCGGCTACGGCTACGTCAGCGAGTACCCGGTGGAGCGGATGATGCGTGACGCCAAGATCACCCAGATCTACGAAGGCACTAACGAAATCCAGCGCCTCGTGATCGCGCGAAGTCTCTAAACCCCATTTGGCACTCGGGCCCGACAGGACGCTGGGCGCCGCGCCACGACGCGATGCGCCAGTTTTTGCGCCAGTCAGCCGGCCGCGGCCGCCGGCTCCGCGGCCCGCACCTTGCCGTTCATCGACTGAGACATCTGCGCTCGCGCGATACTGCGCGGGCGATGCCGCAGGAGCGTGATGACACAACCAACGAAGGAGGAAAGAGTTGATCCTGTCCACGGTGAAGATCGAGGATTTCGACCGCTTCTGGAATACGTTCTCTACCAAGGGTGCTGAGAAGCGAAGGCAGTACGGCAGCAAGGGCTCGCGCGTCTTTCGTGATCCAAATGACGACAGCCGCGTCTGGGTCGTCTTCGACTGGGACGAGGAGGGCTACAACAACTTGGTGTCCGACCCCGAGATGCCGGCGATCTTCGAAGAGGCCGGGCTCCAGGGCAGACCCGAGAAGGCGGAGCTTGCCCGCGAGCACGACGTCTAACGCACTCATCAGCCACACCTAGAACTCAGGACCCCACCCGCCCCCTGTGGGCGATCACGGCGCGCGCGAAAAGCCCCGCGCTGCTATGCCGTAGCGGGCCTGAGCTTGGGCCCCTTGGAGGACGGCTGCGGGTCGAACGGCTCCGCCGCGACGACGCGGTCCCGACCCTCGCGCTTTGCTCGATAGAGCGCCTCGTCGGCCGCCTTCATTAGGCGATCGTAGGAGGCTTGCTCGCCAGCGGCGGCGCTCACCCCCACCGACATCGTCACCTCCAGGCCACCCGGCCGGCTATGGGCCACCGAATGGCGCAGCCGCTCGGCGACCTCGGTTCCCTCCTTCAGCCCGAGGCCAGGCAGCACGACAAGGAACTCCTCGCCGCCCAGTCGGTAGATGAGCTCGAATGAGCGAAGCGCTTTTCGCATCTCATAGGCCGTTGCCCGAAGCACGGCATCGCCGCGGTCGTGACCGTGATTGTCGTTTACCCGTTTGAAGCTGTCGAGATCGCAGGCCACAAAGCAGACCGAGTCCCCGGTCAGGCGAGCCTGCTGTTCGAGCTCGACCACACGCGTCTCTAGCGCCTTGCGGTTGAGCAGCCCGGTCAGCGGGTCGAGGACGGCGGAGTCGCGGTGCTTTAACTCGGCGCTCAGGAGCGCGTAGCTGCTTGCGGTGATGCTGACCAGCAGGCTCAGGGTGACCAGAATCAGCACTGGATCCTCGACCGCCGCGGCGGGATCGACGCCCACGGTCACCGCGAGGGTCACGACGGCGGTGAACGCAGCTCCGACCGCCACCACGTGGCCTCGAAAGCGCGTGGTGGCCATCGCCGCCGGGATCACGATCCAGGGAAGGACGGCGCTTTGGGGCCCGCCGCTCAGTGCGATGCCGGTGGCGAACAGCGAGAGGCTGAAGAGTAGGCTTCTGGCCGCTACGCGCTCGGGGCGATCGCTGCGCCGAAATCGCCATTCCAGGGTTGCCAGGTTGAGCACGGCCGCAGCGAAGAACAGCAGGACCCACCAGCCGATCCAGGGGGCGACTCCGACGAGCGCAGCGCCCACCGCGACGGCGGCGATCGTGCGGGCGCGCCGGATCCACTGTCCGGCCTCGACCACCCGCACGCGGTCAAGCTCAGTGGGGCATAGCCAGGACATGTGCCTCCATACCCCCTTTCGGCACGCCCTGTGAAACCTCAAGGGAAATCGCTTTTTGGACTCAGTGGGAGGCGGGGCCAGCTCGACGTTCTCGCACATGGCGTGCCTTGCTCATGCGGTGTGGGTCAGCACGTTCAAGGGGACGGGCCGATCGTCCAGGTCGTGAAGCTCTACATGAGCCAGCTGGACGCCATCGAAGCCGCAGGCCGGCGGGAGTAAGGCGCTCGACGATCGCGCCAGAGCCGGGGGCCCTTGGGCATGGCGTCAGGAGCTTCAGGCCCTCCCCCGCAGTCGCGAGATACTGCGCGGGCGATGTCGCAGGAGAACGTGGAGATCGTGCGGCGGGCTCATGCCCACTTTGAGCGGGGCAACTTCTGGGTCCCTGAGTTCTTCGATCAGAGCGTTCGGATCAAGTGGCTCGACGCCGTGGGAACAGAATCCGAGACCGTTGGGCTTCAGGCGATGGCCGACTTCATGAAGAACTGGCTCGAGGTCCATGAGAACCTGACGCTTACCGCCGAGCGGATCATCGACGCCGGAGACCAGGTGGTCGTGTTCGCCACATGGGGTGGACGCGGCAAGGCTTCTGGCGTCCCTACCGAGTGGCGTCATGCGACGGTATGGACATTGCGTGAGGGACGGGCGGTCAGCATCGTGGGGTACAACGAACTGACCGACGCCCTCGAAGCCGCCGGGCTGCGGGAGTAGGGCGTTCATTCGTCCACCCGCGTTTTCGTGCCTGGGCGACGTGGGTAGCCGAACGAGTGAGCCCGCCTACCCATGACCGGGGGGCTCGGGCGGGTCGTCCGGCAGGAGAAGCTTGGCGACCCGTCCCGGCGGGCCGCCCGAGCTAGCGGCGGGCGGTCCGCTTCGTTTGCCAGCCCCTGCGATTCGTGAGCCCGCCTCAAGGAGAACTCTGTTATGCGTCCGTGGGTGGGTTTGAAGGCCCCGTATGGGGTAGCCGTACTGCATGACGATTGGGTTCTCCCTACTACTGATCGCTGTTGGGGCGATCTTGCGTTACGCCGTGACGGCTGACGTCGAAGGTGTGCAGCTGGACGAGGTCGGGTTGATCCTGATGATCGTGGGCGCGGTGGGGTTCGTGATCTCGCTCCTCTACGAAGCGCTGTGGGCGGGTGAGCGCTCGCGCTATTACCGATTTTGGCGTCGTCAGCGGTATCCGCCCGAGGGACCAGACGACACTCGGCGGTATTAAGGCCCTCGAAGCTGCTGGGCTGCGGGAGTAGATCCCGGCCCATTGCGGGCCTCGACGTGCGCTGAGATACTCGTGCCGATGAGGCGACCGAGACGCCGGGCGCGCGATCCCAAGGTCGAACGGCTCTCGCAGGTCCAACTTTTCTCGGCCTGTGGCAAGAGCGACCTCGCCCGTATCGCAGTCCTCACCGAGGAGGTCGAGGTCCTGGCTGGCCGGGTGCTGATGCGCCAGGGCGACCCTGGCCGAGAGGCTTTCGTGATCGTCGATGGTCGGGCGAAGGCGACGATCCGCGGCAAGGGAAGTGCCAAGCTCGGCCCCGGCGACTGCTTCGGCGAGATGGCTCTCCTGCACTCGGCGCCACGCTCGGCCACGGTCACTGCCGAGAGCGACATGAAGCTCCTCGTGCTCGGCGCTCGTGAGTTCTCGACCTTGATCGAGAGTGTCCCGGTCGTGGGTCGGCGGGTATTGGCGGCGCTTGCCGAGCGGCTTCGCGAAGCTGAACGCGCCCAGCCTCAACATTGAGCGCGTCCCGTGAACGCCCTCGAAGCCGCCGGGCTGCGAGTAAGGGTGGCGTTTCGGGAGCTTCTAACGGCTGGAAATCCTGACGAGCACGGCCGCTAGCGCCAGCCGAACGGAATCCGCCTAACTCCCGCGAAGAGTGTCCCGGGCCACATGAGACTCGCCGCAGGCGAGGCGGCCCATTTGCCCGTGCGCGGCTGTGGCCGCGGCGCCAGGTGCCGGCGCTCGTTCACTCCCGGATTTCAGATCTCGCTCCTGCTCGCCGATATCGGTTTCAGACACCGAGGGGCACCGTTGCTCCTCGTGAAGTCGCTTGGCGACCTCTGACAACGAAAGGAGCGCTCATGCGCAGCCTGTCTCGCAAGCAGCGCCTGATCGGCGCCGCGATCACCGTTCTAGTGCTTGGCATCGTGGGCCTCGTCTACGCTGCGTGGACCGCGACCGGCGGCGGCTCCGGGTACGCGAAGGCCGGTACCGCCCAGGCGCTGAGCACCATTGACGTCTCGGCCAGCACCACCGCGACGCTCTATCCGGGCGTCGACGGCAACGTGCTGATCAAGATCCACAATCCGAACCCCTACCCGGTCCGCGTCACCGATGTGACCGGCAACGGCACGATCACCGCCGACGCCGGCCACGCCACCTGCGGCTCGGATGGCAGCCATCCGACCGGGGTGACGTTCACTGACCAGACCGGTCTGACGATCGACGTCCCCAACGCCACCACCGATACCGGCGATGGCAACGGGAACAAGCAGACCACGCTCACAGGGGCGGCTCACATGTCGAACGCGTCCGACGACAGCTGCCAGGGAGCGACGTTCACGATCCCCGTCAGCCTCGCCGGCGACAGCAACGCCTCCTAGCCAAGCCCGGATGGTTGCGCGCTCCGCAAGTCGGGCGATGCCTCGACGAGTCCCCCACCCGGCGGCCACGGCGCCGGGTGGGGGGGTTGATCGCGGAACGATGAAGCTGAGGACGTCATGTCTGGCGATTGCGATCACACTCGCGGTCGGCGTCTTCGCCTACGCCGCGGCCGTGGATGGCAACGGCAGTCATCCCGCCACCGGAGCCATGGGAGCCGACAAGAGCTCGCCGCGCCTGCGCGCCGTCGGGAGCGTGAGGGGGCTCTATCCGGGCGCCCGTGGGCCGGTGTGGGTCCGGGTGCGAAACCCGTTCAATGACCGGGTCAGGGTCCGTTGGATCCGGACGAGGGTGAAGGACGCCGGCCCGAGCTGCTCGCGCCACAATCTCGTGGCGCGACGGAGCCACGGGCTTCGTCAGCTGAGGGGAGGCGCTTGGCGGCATGTGCGGGTCCCACCACACCGGACGCGCCGGGTTCGCGTACAGATCAGGATGCGCCGTAGGGCGCTCGATGCCTGCCAGGGGGCGAGGTTCCCGCTTCGCTTCCGGGTCAAGGTGAAAGCCTGGTGATGGCGATGCCGCGCTGGGCCCTGATAGCGGCGATCGCGCTGGCGGCGCTCGCGGACTCCGGCAGCGCGGCAGGGAGCTGGGACAGTGCCGGCTCGGGATCCGCGTATTCCGGCGCCCAGACGATGGCGGCAGGCAACGCGCCGACCGCGAGCGTCTCGGGTCGAAACGTGAGCCTCAGCTGGCAGGCGCCGGGCGGCGCAGTCCCGGTCGACGGCTACACCGTCAAGCGCCACGCCACCGGCGGGGGCGTGCAGACGATCGGCGCCAACTGCTCGGGGACGGTCACCGGGCTCACGTGCACCGAAAGCCATGTGCCCTCCGGCAGTTGGCAGTACACCGTGATGCCGCTTCACGACAACTGGCAGGGGTCCGAAAGCGCCCGGTCGAGCTCGGTCACCGTGGGGACGGCGACCCTCAGCCTCGACTCCTCCTCGGTTTCGAGCCTGCCGGCCACGGTCACCGGCCAAGTCACGAACTTCAACGACGGCCAGACCGTGACCTTCCGGCTCGACAACCCCACGACCGGCACAGTCCTCAGCGGCAGCATCACGCCGAGCCCCGTGCCGAGCAACGGCACCGCGAGCGTCTCGGTGACGATCCCGTCGGGGACGTCGAACGGCTCCCATACGGTCTACGCGATCGGCAGCGGCAGCGACACGGCGTCCGCCGCTTTGAGCGTGGCCGTCCCGACGAACATCGCGACGTCGGCATGGGACGTCCGAGACGCGTCCTCGGGGGCGGAGTCGAACCGATCCGACGTCGGGGCGTTCGCGAACGATGGCCGTACCGCCAGCTACAGCTTCGGAATCTCGTTCAACACCTCGCGCTACCTCCAGTTCGACCTCAACTCCTCGCTGCAGCCGGGCAAGAGCGTCTCCGGCGTCAACTTCAACTTCAACTTCTCGGCGGGAGGGCTTCTCGACACCGCCTGTTTCTACTTCGACGTTCGCCGCATCTCGACCGGGAACGTGATCGGGACGCACGGCAGCAGCGGGAGCCCGGTGGACTGTCGGTCCGGCACCAGCCTGCTGGCGACATCGACAGCCCTGCCCGAGGTCACGACCAGCGACATCGCCAACGACCTGCGGGTCAGGGTATTCCTCCACAACGGCCTCCTCGGCGGCGTGACGCGGGACCTTTCGACGGTCTCGGGCACCGTCTCGGGCGACGCCTTCACCCTCTACGACGCGGTCACCACGGACGCCTCCAGCGGCACGGCGACCGCGAGCCCCTGGGGTCTCGCGGCCTCCGGCGACGGCGCTTTCTACCAGAGCACCAACAACTGGCAGTCAGCGTTCTCCGGCTCCCGCTACCTGAAGCTCGTCTTCCCCTCCTACGTCCCAAGCAACTCGACGATGGACGGCGTGAGCTTCAAGCACGCCTACCGCTCGGCCACTTCGGGGACCACTTGCTACTACTTCGAGGTCTATGACGGCGCCACCCTGATCGGCACCCACGGCAGCTCGGGAAGCCCGGTCTCCTGCAACAGCTCGACTTCGACCTACGTAACCGACTCGGTCTCGCTGCCTGAGATCGACACCGTCGCGGAGGCCAACAACGCGACGATCAAGATCTACGCGAGCAACTCAGCGGGCACTAGGAGCCAGCACGACCTCGCCGAGCTGTCGATCGCCTACATCGACTAAGCGAAAACGCACGCACGAAGCCGCCTGATGGCGAGGCGTCGCGGCTCCTCGGCGACAATCCAGCGCCCATGACCTTCGACGAGGCCCTCGCCGCACTGCTCGCGCTGGTAGGTGAGCGCGTGGAGGTCCACGTCATGGACGCCGGGGAGACCCCACATCTGGTGGCGACGTTCGGCGGCAGGCTCCACGCCGGCTACTCGATAACTGGCGGGGAGCCGAGCGACACGGAAGCGATCGTCGTGCGCTTGGACGCGGGCGAGGAGACGGCGGCGATCAGCCTTGACCGCGAGGTGTTCGAGAACGGGATCGCTCATGAGGACGGAGCGATCACGCTCCACCTGGGCGGGGTGGAGTTCGTGATCGCCCGACGCGAGTGATGGATACTGCGTTGGCGATGTCGCAGGAGAACGTGGAGATCGTTCGCGGCCTCTACGAGGTCATCAACTCGATTGGTAAAACCGACTCTGAATTCGTCGATCCGGAAGAGGTAGCGCCGGATCTGTGGGCCAAGCTGGCTCCCGACTTCGAGTTTCACGAACGCTCCGAGCTCCCGGACGCGAAGACGTATCGGGGTCGGGAGCAGTCGAAGGAGTTCTGGCGCAAGACCCAGGAGGTGTTCGTGGAGCTTCGCTGGGAGCCGCTCGAGTTCATCGATTTGGGACACGCGGTTGTCGTGGTTACGAGGGTCGCGGCAACCGGGCGCGGCAGTGACGTGAGCGTGGAGATGGACGAGAGCGACGCGTTTTGGTTTCGGGATGGCCAGGTAACGCGACTGCAGGGGTTCGCAACAAAGGAGGAAGCCCTCGAAGCCGCCGGGCTTTCGGAGTAGGTGATGTCGCAGGAGAACGTGGAGATCGACTAGGCAGCCGCGGACTGGGAGGCGGGAGCGCCGCTATTTCACGATCAACTGGATCCAGTTCGCGACGACCTGGCGGCGTTCGCCCTGTTCTTGGCGGCTCTGGTCTCCCTCTAGGCGGCCCGCAGGGCGCGGCGTGTGGCAGGTGATCGCCCGCTCGCTCAGCTAGGAACCGCGCGCTTCCTCCGCCAGGAACTCGTCCAGGCCGGCGCGGGCGCGGCGGCGAACGGCGGCGCGCAGGATCGGCGTCCAGCCGAGCAGCAGGCCGGGGGTGCCCAGCGCCTGGCGCGACCAGCGATGGAAGTCGAACTCGTCGCGATGCTCTGCGATTAGCCCATCGGCAAGGCGGAACGAGGCCTGCACGTGGTTCTCCACCGGCCGGCCGGTTTGGCTGAACGTGTAATGGGCGACCCAGCGGGCGGAGCCTCGGTCGCCGTCCGCAGCATGCTCAACGAGCTCCACCTTCAGGTCGTCGGCGCGGCCGGTGAGCATTCGCCACATGGCCCCGGGCTCCTCGCCGTGCAGATCGACGAATACAGGGTCCGAGAAGCGCGCATCCGGCGCGTAGAGCTCGGCCATGGCGTTCCCGTCGCGCTCCGCGAAAGCGGCATAGAAGCGGCGGATCAGCTCCGCATGGGCTTCGGGCACGAGGCGACGCTAACAGGCTTCCCATTTTCGCCGCTGGTCGACTTGCGTTCCCCTATCGAGCGCAAGTCGGCCATGGGCGGATACGGTTCCCGCTCACAAACGAGCGCTTCGAGAGGAGAACCAGCGTAGATGGGACTACTTGACGGCAAGGCCGCGATCATCACCGGCTCGGCTCGCGGAATCGGCCGAGCGACGGCGGAGCTCTTCCTCAGCGAAGGCGCCAAGGTGCTGATCAACGACATCGACGGAGAGGTTGCCGAGCAGGCGGCGGGCGAGCTTGAGGGTGAGACCGCCGTGTTCGCCGGCGACCTGACCAAGCCCGGCGTCCCCGATGAGCTGGTCGCAAAGGCCAACGAGGCCTTCGGCCAAGTGGACATCCTGATCAACAACGCCGGCTACACCTGGGACGGCGTCGTCCACAAGATGAGCGACGAGCAGTTCCAGGCGATGCTCGACATCCACACGATCGTCCCCTTCCGCATGACCAGGGCGCTTGCCCCCCACTGGCGCGAGGCGGCCAAACAGGAGGCCGGAGAGGGCAAGGAAGTGTTCCGCAAGATCGTCAACGTGACCTCGATCTCGGGGACTATGGGCAACGCCGGCCAGGCCAACTACTCGGCGGCCAAGGCGGGCGTGACCGGGCTCACGAAGACGATCGCCAAGGAGTGGGGGCAGTTCAAGATCAACGTGAACGCCGTCGCCTTCGGCTTCGTGGAGACGCGCCTCACCCAGGCGAAGGAGCAGGGTGAAGCAATCGAGCGCGAAGGCGAGAGGATCGAGATCGGCGTGCCCGAGCAGCAACGGGCGATGGCCTCGATGATCATCCCCCTGGGGCGTCCCGCCCAGCCGCAGGAGGCAGCGGGGCCGGTCCTGTTCCTCTGCTCTCAGCTCTCGAACTACATCCACGGCCAGGTCATGAACGTCACCGGAGGACAATTCGGGGGCATGTACGCGTAGCGGTACCGACCGAAGGAGGAGGAGATGGCAATCCAGCTCCATTGCTGCCCGTCGACGTGGCTGAAGATCGACCTGCATCCCTGTTGGAGGGTGCAGAAGGCGCTCGACGAGGCGGGGATCGAGTACGACGTCGTGAAGCAGCCGCACCGGCGCGGTAAGCGCACCGAGTACGCGGAGCTGACCGGGCAGAAGCTCCTGCCCGCGATCGAGCTCGAGGACGGCACCGTGGTTCGCGAGAACTCGAAGGACCTGGCGGCGCGGATCCGCGAGGGGAGGCTGCGCGAGGGCAGCGGCCAAGCGTAGCCGGGCTCCGGGCCGATGCATCCGCGGGCGTTCGGGCCAACCGAAACAGGGCCTCGCCCCCGCTGATACGGTTTCCCTCACTCGAGAGGTGAGGGGTTACGGCTATCGGCCGACAAGGAGGAGGACGAGGAGGAGCAACCGGACGGCCGCGTCGCCGTGGCTGGCTGGTGCCCGTCGGCGGTCTGGCTGTCCTGCTCGCCTTCGTCGGGACCGCCACCGCAACCCATCTGGGGATCGACACCGAGGGCCACACCACCCTCGAGCAAATCCTCACCGCCACTGACCCCCAAGCTGATTTCAAGACCCTGGCGCCGGAGCAGGTCAACGACGCCTACGTCCTCCGTGATCCCGACGGCGTGGGCAAACCGGGCCGCGCGCAGCGGCGGCGCTCGCTGGCCTACTTCTCCCAGCTGAGCGACTTCCAGCTGGCCGACGAGGAGTCCCCGGCGCGGGTGGAGTTCCTCGACCAGGTCGCCGGCCAGGAGGGAGCCAGTTCGGCGTGGCGCCCCTGGGAAGCCCTGACCCCATTCATGATTGACGACTCGATCCGGCAGATCAACCGCTTCACCGCACACAGCCCGGTGCCCCAGGGCAACAACACCGGCAATCCGATGGACCTCGCGCTGATGACGGGCGACCTGGCCGACAGCCAGCAGCGCAACGAGCTGATCTGGACGCGGGCGCTCCTGGAGGGCGGCGTGACCACCAACTTCAACTCGGGTCTGACGGACCCCAACGATTACTCGCCGACGAACCTCCCCAGTCCCACTTGCCAGGCATTCGTCACGCAGGAAGGCGGGCAGAACCAGGCCGCCGCAGAGGCCGCCGGGTACACGGGCGTCCAGGACTACACGGACTACCCGCCGGGGGGGCCGGGGCCCGATCCGCTGTTCTACGACCCAAACCAGCCGACCGTCGACTGGTCCGCGTGGCCGCAATACACAGCGCTCCTGGACCGGGCCCAGACGCTCCCGCTCACCCCCGCGGGGCTGGACGTCCCCTCCTACTGGTCCAACGGCAACCACGATGTCCTCGTGCAGGGAAACGAGGACGCGAACCAGGCCTTCGAGAACATCGCCACCGGCTGCTTCAAGGCGCTGGGAACAACCTTTGTGCCAGGCAACCTGCCCGGCCCCGACGCTCTCAACCCGAACGTGCTGCTCTTCCCCACCTCGGCTGGGATGCTCATCCCGCCCGATCCGCTGCGGCGCTACGCCTCCAAGCGCCAGATGAAGGCGATCATCGGCGCCAACGACGTGGACAACGACCACGGCTTCGGCTTCGTCGACCCGCAACAGAACCTGGCCTCGAGCGGCGCGGCGTCCTACTACGCGTGGAACCCGCCGCAGACGCCGGGCATGCGCTTCATCGCCATCGACACCACGTCGGAGGGCGGGATTGTCGGGGAGGGTCCGCAGAGCGGTTCCTCGAACGGAAACCTCGACCACCCGCAGTTCCTGTGGCTCAGGGACGAGCTGAACAAGGCGGAGAACCAGGGGAAGCTGATCGTGCTATTCGCCCACCATCCCGTGCGCAGCATGGACTCGGTGATTCCCGACGAGGCCACGGGGACGTGCACGGGCACACAGCACAGCCACGGCGACACTCCCGAGCACGACACGAATCCCGGCTGCGATCCCGACCCCCGTATCTCGGAGCCCCTGCACCTCGGCAACCCGGAGCAGGCTGATGCGGCCGGATCCAACGCCAAGACCTTCACCGAGCTGATGGCCGACCACCCCAACGTGATCGCGTTTGTCGCCGGACATACTCACGAGCACCAGTTGCTCCGCTGCGGGACCCCGCGCACCGGCAACCCGAGCGACACCAACCCGCAGAACGCCAGGTTCTGCAGGAACACCCAGGGGAACCCCTCCCACCTCTGGTGGGAGGTCAACACTGCGGCGGTGGCCGACTGGCCGCACCAGCAACGCCTGATCGATGTGATGGACAACCGCGACGACACGCTCTCGATCTTCGGCACCGTCATCGACCACGCCTCACCGGCGACCGCCCCGGATGCGGGGGACGCTTCGAGCTTCATCGCCCGTCAGCTCGCGGCGATCGGCCGGACCCTCGGCTTCAACGACCCCCAGAGCGGCCCGCCCCATGGTGAGGGGAACCCGCAGCTGGACCAGAATGTGGAGCTGCTGATGGACGACCCACGCCAGGCCGATCTCAAGATCACGAAGCTGGACGCCCCCGACCCGGTGAAAATCGGCAGCATTCTGACCTACACACTGAGGGTGGAGAACCAGGGTCCCGCGCGCGCAACCGCCGTCACCGCGAGAGACCGCCTCCCCAGCCAGCTGCAGCTCGTCTCGGCGAGGACCAGCCGCGGGTCTTGCTCGGCCTCCGGGGGCGTTGTGACCTGCAGGCTGGGCGACATGCCCGCCGTCGTCGGTCAACAGCAGATCGTGATCAGGGCAAGGGTGCAGGGCGGTCCGAGGACGATCGCGAACACGGCGACCGTGGCTTCGATCACCGACGACCCTCAGACCGCGAACAACAGGGACACCGAGAGCACCCGGGTCATCCGGTAGAGCCCTAAGGGGCTGCCTCAGAACTCGCGCCGGGTTTTCGCTGCTCAGCGAGGGGCTCGCCGGACTCGCCGGTTGCACCCGGTGGCGGCCAGGAGCCGAACCAGTTGTCGCGGGCGCCGTCGAGTGTGATCACGCAACCGGAGAAGAAGTCGCCGGCCGGCGAGGCGAGATAGGCGATCAGCCAGGCCATCTCCTCGGGCGTGCCGAGCCGCTGGAGGGGCACGGTGCGGACGACGTTCTCGCCGACCTCTTTTGGGTACTTCGTGCGAAGGACGTCGGTGTCGAACTGTCCGGCGGCCACGGAGCAAAGCTTGACGTTGAAACGCGCCCACTCGATCGAGAGCGTGCGCATCATGTTCTCGACCGCGGCCCGCGCGGCCCCGGAGTGCGCCATGCCCGGCATCCCGTGATGGGGCGAGAGGGTGACGCTGACCACCTTGCCGGAGCGCTGCGGGATGAACGCCTTGGTCGCCGCCGCATGGGTCATCTGCCAGGTCCCCTGGACGTTCAGCTCGATCACGGTGCGAAAGCCCTTCGGGCTGATCGCCTCGGCTGGGCTGAGGAACTGGCCGCCGGCGTTGTTGACGAGCACGTCGAGGCGACCGTGGCGCTCGAGAATCCCGTCCAACAGGCTTTCCACCGCGTCGGAGTCGCGGATGTCCATCGGCTCCGCCTCCGCGGCTCCCCCGGCCTCGCGGATCGCGGTCACGGTGTCCTCGAGCGGCTCCGATCGCCGCCCGCAGCCGACCACCGTGGCACCCAGCGCCGCCAGCTCGAGTGACGTCGCCCGCCCGAGGCCCGTGCCCGCCCCCGAGACGAGGCACACCTTGCCCTCCAGCAGTCCCGGTCGGAAGATCTGCGAAGTCGAGGGTGACACCGAGCTGAGCTTATCCGCGGCAAGGCCGCGCCCGGGCCCCTGCCGCGGTCTCTGTCAGCCAGGTTCGTCCCCGCTACGCTGACCGGCCGATGAAGCTCCACGCTGAACCGAAGCCGCTGACCGAGCCGCTTCCCGGCGGCAAGCCGGGAACGACGGTCACCGTCGAGCCTCTGCTCGGCGGCGAGCTGGAATTCCCGCGGGCCTTCTTCGAGCGTCCCGGGGGCCGCTTGGAGATGCTGAAGATGCTCGGCATCGGAACTCCCCGCTCCAAGTGGTGGACCGTGCCGTGTCCCGCCTTCCTGATCCGGCACCCCGATGCCGGCCCGGTGCTCGTGGACAGCGGACTGCACCCGTCGGTGGCGGCGAAGCCGCGCGAGAACATGGGACGCCTGTGGGCCCGATCCGCTCGGCCGCGAATCGATCCCGGGCGGGACGTGCCCGCCCAGCTTCGCGAACGAGGGATGGATTCAAGGGACATTCCCCTGGTCGTCATGACCCACCTGCACCAGGACCACGCCTCGGGAATGTCCGAGTTTCCCAACTCGACCTTCGTGATCTCCGCCCCGGAATGGCACGCGGCCACCACGGATCCGCGCCCCCTGCTGCGCGGCTATCGGCCGGCCCACTACGACTTCGTGTTCGACTACCGGACGCTCAGCTATGAGGGCCCGGGCATCGCCTCGTACTCAACCTTCGGCCGCACCTTCGACCTGTTCGGCGACGGCTCCGTGCGTCTCGCCTTTACGCCCGGCCACTCTGCGGGCCACCAGAGCGTGATCGCGCACCTGCGCGACCGCGATTTCGTGATCGCGGGCGATGCGATCTACACCCACGGTCAGCTCGACGATGCACCGGAGCCGCCCCGCCCCCTCGACCGCCACACCTGGCGCCGCTCACGCCAGGAACTGGCGCTCTTCCACCGCTCCTATCCCCAGGCCGTGATCGTGCCCGGCCACGATCCCGAGCACTGGCGGACGCTGGATACGAAGTACGAGTGAGGCCGGACGTAGCGAGGCTGGCCGGCCGGGACCTGATGCTCGGTGCGCGCGCTGATCCCCTCGCGCAGGGCCTTGATCACGCCCCGGCGACCCTTCTCCTCGAGCGCCGCGTACATCTCCCGCACTGGCTCGAAGACCTGCTCGGCGACCTCCTGCGCCTGGTCGCGCGAAGGACGCTCGACGGCGTCGAAGGTCAGCGGCTCGCCGTACTGGATCGTGACCTTCGGGAACTGAAGCCTTCTCCACCCCCGGACCCCCTTCGAGCCGTGGATCGCCACCGGCACCACGGGAACCCCTGACTCGAGCGCCAGGTAGCCGACCCCCGGTCGCGGCTGCCCGAGTCCGCCGGTGCGCGAGCGACCGCCCTCGGCGTAGATCAGCATGCACCCCCCGCGGTCGAGGATGGCATGGGCGGTGATGAACGCCTCCTGGTCCCGGTGGCCGCGGCGCACTGGGAACGCCCCGCCGTGGGAGAGGATGAAGGTGAGGGCGCGGTTGGTGCCCATCAGCTGCGACTTGGCCATGAACCGCACTTTGCGCCGCAGGTAGACGGCGGCGAAGAAGTGGTCCCAGTTCGAGAAGTGATTCGGGGCCAGGATCACGGGGCCGGACCTGGGGACGTTCTCGGCGCCGATCGCCCAGGCGCGGTAGGCGAGCAGGGTGGCTGGCGTGAGGATGACCCGCGCCGCGCCATACACGAAGTCGGGGTCGCGGGTGCGAGCGCGCTGGTGGAACCGGGTGAAGTACCCGGCGGGACGGGGGTCCTTGTAGACCTGGGGCTTGATCTCAGCCATCGGCGATCGAGCCGGCGAGGGCAGGCTCGTGCGTGTCCTACCCCCGGGGGTCGTCGCGGTTACGCGCCCAGCCCGCCGGGGCTACGTCCCCTCTACCCAGCCTTTGGCTCGCTCAACGGCACGGCGCCACTCACCGAGCAGTGTCTGGCGTTCGTCCTCGCTCATGCGTGGCTCGTAGCGTGCAGCCTCGCGCCACATGGCCTCGACCTGCTCGGCGTCCCAGACGCCACTGGCGATCCCCGCCAGGTAGGCGGCACCCAGCGCCGTCGTCTCGGAAATCTCGGGCACGACCACTGGCGCCCCGAGCACGTCCGCCTGGAACTGCATCAGCCAGCGATTGGAGACCGCCCCCCCATCGGCCTTCAGCACCTCGAGTGCTTCCCCCGCCGCCGCCTCCTGTGCCCGCACCGCATCCACGGTTTGGTAGGCGATCGCCTCCAGGGCGGCGCGCGCCAGCTGGGCTCGGCCGGAGCCGCGGGTCAGGCCGACGATCGTCCCCCGCGCGTAGGGGTCCCAATACGGCGATCCGAGGCCGGTCAGCGCAGGAACGAAGTAGACGCCGTCGTTCGAGTCGAGTGAGGCCGCGAGGCCCTCGCTCTCGGGTGCGGAGCCGATGATCCCGAGCCCGTCGCGAAGCCACTGGACGGCGGCGCCCGTGATGAACACCGCCGCCTCGAGCGCGTAGTCGGTCTGGGTGCCCAAGCCCCAGGCGACCGTGGTCAGCAGGCCCTCGCTGGGCTCTGGGGCCTCGGAACCGGTGTTGAGGAGGACGAAGCTCCCCGTCCCGTACGTGTTCTTGGCCATGCCGGCGTGCTGGCAGGCCTGGCCGAACAGCGCAGCCTGCTGGTCGCCCGCGATCCCGGCCACCGCGACGTCGCCACCGAAGACGCTGGTGCGGCCGTATATCTGCGCCGAGGGAACCGGTTCGGGCAGGCTGGACGGATCGACTCCGAGCAGGCCACACAGCTCGGGATCCCAGCGCAGCCCGCGGATGTCGAACAGCATCGTCCGCGAGGCGTTTGAGTAGTCGGTGAGATGGCGACCGGTGAGCTTGAAGACGAGCCACGAGTCGATCGTCCCGAAGACGGCGCCCTGTGCTGCTTCAACGTTCCGCAGAAGCCATTCGATCTTGGTGCCCGAGAAGTAGGGGTCGATGACCAGCCCGGTGCGCTCCCGCACCAGTGCCTCGTGCCCGGCGGCCTTGAGTTCGTCGCAGCGCGCCGCGGTGCGGCGATCCTGCCAGACGAGCGCGTGATGGACCGGGTCGCCGGTCGCTGGGTCCCAGGCGACGACCGTCTCGCGCTGGTTGGTGATTCCGATCGCGTCCAGGTCGGCTCCCTGAATCCCCGCGTCGACGACCGCCTGCAAACAAAGCCGTCGCGTTGCCTCCCAGATCTCGGCCGCGTCGTGCTCGACCCAGCCGGGCTCCGGAAAGTGCTGCTCGAACTCTGCATAGGCGCGACCGGCGATTCGGCCCTCGCGGTCGAAGACGAGGCAGGTGGTACCGGTGGTGCCCTGGTCGATGGCGAGGATCAACGGGCGCCAAGCCTAGTGCCGACCATTAGCGCCTGGAGGCATACGCGCGCCGGAAGTCCCGAAGCTGGCGGGCGCGGTGAATGAAGCCACCTACGCTGCGGCGCGTCGCCCGATGCTCCAGGTCGAGCTCGATCTCGCGCAACCGGAAGCCGGCGCGCACCGCGTCGATCGTCATCCCGGTCTCCATCCCGTAGCCGCTTGCGAACGGCAAGACGGCGCGCAGCACCTCGGCCGCCATCGCCCGCTGCCCGGAGATCGGCGCCTCGGCGCGATAGCCGCAGCGTCGCTGGATCGTCCAGCGCGCGAAGCTCAGCGCAAGACCGAAGCCACCGCCGACGCGATCCCGGAAAGCCCCGACGGCGAGATCGCAGTCGCGTCTTGCAACCGCCACCACCAGGGCTGGGAGCTCCCGCGCCGACTTGCCCAGATCGGCGTCGCAAAGCAGGAACGTCGGCGGGTCAGGGTCATCGACGCGGTCCAGCATCGTCTCGACGGCGGCGGTCACGTTGGCCCCCTTGCCATGGGGCCTTCTGCGGCTGACGACCTGCGCGCCATGTGAGAGCGCCACCTCGCTGGTGCCGTCGCTCGAGGCGTCGTCGGCGACCACGATCTGAGCGCCAGGAAACGCCCCCGCCAGCGCCGTCAGCGTGGCCCCGATCCGGTCCGCCTCGTTGTGCGCCGCGACGATCACCACGGGGTCGCCTGTCGGTTCCACGGACAAGGCCGGATATTCTCCCCCGCCGTGCCGCGCTCATGCCCGCAGCCCCGCCTCCGCCCATGAGCATCAACGTGGAGGCTCACATCACCGGGACCGTGTGGAAGGTCGAGGTCACCGTCGGCGATCAGGTCGATGAGGGCGACACGGTGGTCATTCTCGAGTCGATGAAGATGGAGATGCCGGTCGAGGCCGAGGACCCAGGGAAAGTCACCGAGATCCGCTGCGAGGAGGGCCAGTCGGTGCAGGAGGGCGACGTCCTCGTCGTCCTGGAATGAGGGGCGACCCCGCCGCCCAAGGAGGTAACGGCGAGGGAGCAGGCGGGCGGGTGTCTCTCGCCAGCGGGAAGCTCGTTCTCGACCATCCGGCCGAGGCCGTCGCCCGGCTGACGATCTCGAATCCAGGGCGGCGGAACGCCCTCGACCATGAGATCCTCGAGGCGCTCGCGGAGGTCCTGCCGGGGCTCGACCGGGGAATCGAGATCCGCTGCGTGGTCATCACCGGCGCCGGTGAGGTCTTCTCGGCCGGCTACGACATCGCCGACATCCCCGAGGAGACCTTCGCCGCCGACGCCGAGGCGCTTGTCGCCCATCCGTTTCACACCGCGATGGAGGCGGTCAGCGCCCACCCCTATCCGGTGCTCGCGGCGATCAACGGCCACTGCCTCGGGGGAGGCCTCGAGCTCGCGATCCGGTGCGACCTGCGCCTGTGCACGATGGGCGCCCAGCTCGGCATGCCGCCGGCGAAGCTCGGGCTGATCTACGGACACACCGGCCTTGCGAAGTTCATCGATGTCGTCGGTCTCGCCCGCACCAAGGAACTATTCCTGACCGGGCGCAACCTGAGTGCCCCGCGGGCGATGGCGATCGGCCTGGTGCACAACACCGTCCTCGACGGAGAGCTCGCCGCCGCCGCCATCGAGCTGGCCTCCGAGGTGGCCGCCAACGCCCCGCTCTCCATGAAGGGGAACAAGCGCGCGATCGAGGTCCTCAACTCCTACGCCCGCCTCACTCCGGAGCAGGAACGCGAGCTGATCGAGCTCCGCCGCTCGTGCTTCGGGTCCGAGGATTTCCGAGAGGGCATCCGAGCCTTCGCCGAAAAGCGAAGGCCCGAGTGGCGGGGACGCTAGTGCCGCTCAGCTGAACGGCGGCGGCAGTCCGAGCCGGCGCAGCTTCGAAGCTCGTGCAGGCGGCGAGCGAGCCCGGCCTTGACGGACGCGTAGGCGGGGGCCCTGTGGCGACTTATGCGCTCGAACGGGTCGTTCTTCAGGTCGTAGAGCTCCCTCTCGCCGGTGCGATGCTGGGCGTACATGTAGCGCCCGGTCCGGATCGCCGAGAAGCTGGGCTCCTCGATCAGGAGTTGGCGTCCGCGTCCGATAGGGGGGCGGTTGGCGACCGGGATCAGCGAGCGCCCGTCCATTGACAAGCCGGCATCCGCGTTCGCCAGGTCGACGATCGTCGGCGCTAGGTCGGCGTTGATTGCGAGGACCCCGATCCGCACCCCCTGCGGGATGCCTGGGCCGCGCATCATGAGCGGCACCCGTACCGACTCCTCGTAGATGTGCTGCTTGTCCTTGGGGATTCGGTGCTCACCGTGGAAGTAGCCATTGTCGGAGGTGTAGATGAGCACGGTGTTGCGGAGCGCGCGCTTCGCCCTCAGCGCATCGACGATCTTCTTGACGCCGTCGTCCACGGACAAGAGTGATTCCAGCTCGCAGCGGTACCTGCGCCGGATGTCAGTGGTCTGATTCGCGCTCAACCGCGGGCGGTCCCGGATCTTGGCCGGCTTGTCGGAGACGTCGGGCTCATTGAAGTTCGGGGACCGCGGCAGCGGCGCGGCGTCGAACGCGTGGGCGTGGCGCGGCGCCGGCTGCGGGGCGGCACCGCAGTCGAACGGCGGGTGGGGCTTCGGAGGCTCGCTGACGTGTGGGGCCGAGTAGGTGAGCCAGAGGAAGAACGGCCGCGCCCTCGCCGCCCGGCGGGCGACGAGGCCGACCGCCTTTCCGGTCAGCACGTCGTCCTTGAAGTCGGCGCGATTCTGGCCGTAGCGGACCAGGGTGCCGTTCTCGTCGAGCGTGTAGCCGTAGACCTTCTGGTTCGCGGCTGCGCGCCAGTCCGACCAGCCCTGCGGCACGAGGGGGTGAAACACGTAGCCGTTCAGGTACCTCCCGATCATGGCGGTGTAGTAGCCGGCTTGGCGAAGCCAGACGGCGAGGTTGTTGTTGCCGTGCAAGGCCTGGAAGCGGCTGAAGCCGCCGTTTGGTGCCTTGTTGCTCAGCACGCCGTGGTTGTGCGCGTACTGGCCGGTGAGGAAGGTGGCGCGCGAGGGACAGCAGAGCGAGTAGTTGACCAGGCTGTTCGTGAACGTCACCCCGCGGTCTCCGACCAGCGAGTTGACGTTGTCCATCACCCGCATCGACTCGAGCGCCTGGTCATCGGTCTCGATCACCACGATGTTCGGCCGCGCCTTGGCCGCGGCTGCCTCACCGATGCTCGCCGGCGGCTTTTCGGAGTCGGCGATCGCCAGCGCGCCGGTCACGACCACGGCGGTGAGGAGCGGTACGAGCAGGCGCCTTGGGAACGCGGTGGCGCGCCTCCGTGTGCGCCTCCTTTGCCTCGACACCCTTGCGACCGTAACAGGCATGGGCCAGCTGAGTGCGGCCCTCGCTTCCTAGTGCACGTGACCGTAAGTACGGACGTGAATGGGCGAGCGAAAGCCGAGCCTGGCCAGGACGCAGGGAGGCCGCATAGCTGTTGGCTATGCGGCCGACCGAGGACGCCGCCAGGCGAAGGCTTGCAGCCGCCCATTTGCGGGCGTATTTGCGGACGCGTGCACTAGTTCGAGGAAAGGCGGGCCCGCAGGTCCAGCACGCGCTGGACGGAGTCCTCGAATGGCCCACGCGCAAGCCTGCCTGAGCGCAGCTTGCGGCTCATCGCCCGCCCCGCGCGAGCGGCGTGGTGGTGATTTGTGAACAGCAGCAGGTCAGTGCCGGCCTTCGCGGCTGCAACGCCCACCTTGGCGGGTCCGCCGAAGTCCCGGGCCGCGACTGTCTCCAGCGCATCGCTGATCGAGACGCCCGCGAACCCCAACCTGTCACGAAGCTCCCGAGTTGCGATCCGCTTGGAGAAGGCCGCAGGCCGGCGCGAGAAGCGCGTGTAGATCGCGGTTGAGATCATCACCATGTCGCCGTCGCTGGCGACGAAGGCGCGGTAGGGTCGCTCGTCGATCCGCCGCAGCTCGCCCCGCTTCAGGCGGATCCGCTGGACCGCCAGGTCGGTGTTCTCGGGCGCCGCCCCCAGGCCGGGGAAATGCTTGGCGGTCGCGGCCACGCCCCTCCGCTCCATCGCGCTCGCGAACGGGATCGCCGTGCCGACCACACGGCGTGGCTTACCGCCGAAGCTCCTCTGCTCGGAGCGGATTGCGCTGCCGGGCCGACCGACGTCGAGCACCGGCGCCAGGTTGACGTTGACTCCTACCCGCTTCAGGTTGCGGGCCGTTCGAGCGCCCTGGCGGCGGCTGTACCCGGCGCCTCGGCGACCCATCGCCTTTGCGGAGGCGTCCGGCGCTCCCGGGAGCCGCTTCACCAGCCCGCCCTCCTGGTCGACCATCACCAGCAGGGGATCGCGGAGGCCCTTGGGCCTGCGGATCGCCTGGAGGCGGCCGATCAGCCTGCGGACCCGATCGCGGCTGCCCAGGTTGTCCGAGAACAGGATCACGCCCGCCACGCGCCCCTCCCGAATCATCCGCTTCACCGCACGCGGCGGCTGCCGGCCCTCGAAGCCGGTGACGAGCCGCCCGCCCGCGAGCCGGCGCGCTGTCAGGTCACCGGCATCGGTTCCGACCGCGGTCCCGTCGGCCAGCGCCACCCAGAGGCCTACTCCCGCCGCGACGGCGGTGAGGCCGGCGACGGCACGTCGTCTCCAGAAGGTCAGCTTCCGCGGCAGGCGACGAATCCTAAGTGCACTAAGAGCGGCGAGAGCCAGGAGGCGTTTCCCAAGCGGAGTGACACGTCTGAGATCGCCTCCTGGCCCGCCGATGTCCTCCCTCGTGCGACAGAACACAGATCCGGGCGAAAAGTAGCGACCCGAATTGGTCGTCCGCACCGTTCCGCGCGGCGAACACCGTCCGGGACGGTGCCTAGCCTTGGCGTTGTCGGCAATGGAGGCCCGATGTTGCCACTGATCACCTTGGACGAGGCCATGGAGCTGGCCGGGATCTCCGAACGCGACGAGATCGCCGACCTAGTCGAGCGCGCCTGGAAGGTGCGCAAGGAGCGATTCGGCGAGTCGACCGACATGTGCTCGCTCGTCAACGCAAAGTCCGGAGGGTGCGCCGAGGACTGCGGTTTCTGCGCCCAGTCACGCTATGCGGAGGCGGACACCCCGATGCACGCGATGATGGACGCCGAGCAGATCCTCGAGCACGCCAAGGCAGCCGAGGCGGCCGGAGCGCACCGGTTCTGCATGGTCACCCAGGGGCAGGGGCTTTCGAAGCGTGACTTCGAGAAGATCGTCGATGGCGCCCGGCTGGTCGCCGAGCAGACCAACCTGAAGCGCTGCGTGTCGATCGGACACATCTCGGCTGATCGCGCCAGGCGGCTCGCCGACGCGGGAGTGCAGCGCGTCCACCACAACGTCGAGAGCGCGCGCTCCTACTACCCACAGGTCACGACCACCGTCCGCTACGAGGGGCGCATGCGCACGATCGACGCCGTCAAGGAAGCGGGGCTCGAGACCTGCGTCGGCGGGATCCTCAATCTCGGCGAGTCGCCGCGCCAGCGGGTCGAGATGGCCTTCGAGCTGGCCGAGATCGATCCCACGTCGGTGCCCATCAACCTGCTCAATCCCCGGGCCGGGACCAAGTTCGGCGACCGTGAACTGATGGACCCGTGGGAGGTCGTCAAGTGGGTGGCGATCTTTCGGCTGATCCTCCCGGACGCCTTGTTCCGCCTCTGCGGTGGGCGGGTCGAGAACCTCGACGAGCTGCAACCGCTGGCGGTCAAGGCGGGGCTCAACGGGGTGATGATGGGGAACTTCCTGACCACGCTGGGCGCCGAGCCCGCCGACGACCGGGCGATGTTCGAGGAGCTGGGATTGAACGTGGCGCGACAGGATGACAACGGCGCCAACCCCCGGCCAGACAACCGTTCCGGTTGGCTCGAGGGCGAAACGCCGCCGACCCCGATCGACGAGCTGGTGGACAGCCAAGCCGACGCCAACTTCTGGGACCCCTCGGAGCAGCTCCGCGTGGTGAAGAAGAAGCGCAAGCCTCCGCCGTATCCCACGTCAACCACCACGTCCTCGTCCGCTGACTTCGATGAGTGAGGTTGCGGACCGGCTCGAGGACCTTCGCCGGGCGGGCCTGTATCGCCGCCTGCGGCTGATCGAGAGCCCGCAGGGGCCGCGGGTGACGCTCGACGGCGTCGAGGTCTTGCTGCTCTGCTCCAACAACTACCTGGGCCTCGCCGACCATCCACGCGTCCGCCAGGCAGCAGCGGACGCCGCGGAGCGGTTCGGCGCCGGCGCCGGGGCTTCCCGCCTGATCTCCGGGAACATGTCCCTCCACCGTCGCCTGGAGGAGCGGCTCGCGACCTTTGCCGGATACGAGACGGCGCTCCTGTTCGGATCCGGCTACCTGGCCAATCTCGGGACGATCGCCGCGCTGGCCGGCCGCGGCCAGGTCGTCTTCTCCGACGAGCTCAACCACGCGAGCATCATCGACGGCTGCCGGATGTCCCGCGCCGAGTGCTTCATCTACCGTCACGGTGACCTCGAGCATCTGTCCTGGGGGCTGCGCAAGGAAGCCCGCGCCGGCGGCCTGATAGTGACCGACGCCGTTTTCTCGATGGATGGGGACGTCGCCCCAATCGCCGCGCTGCTTGAGCTTGCTCGCCGGCACCGATGCCTCCTGATGGTCGACGAGGCGCACGCGACGGGCGCGCTCGGTCCCGGTGGAGGCGGCGCGGTCGCCGAGGCCGGGCTCTCCGGAGAGGTGGACTTGATCGTCGGCACGCTGGGGAAGACGCTGGGAAGCTACGGCGCTTATGTCTGCGCCAGCGCGAAGGTCGTCGATCTGCTGATCAACACCGCCCGACCGTTCATCTTCTCCACCGCTCTTCCCCCTCCCGCTGTCGGGGCCGCGCTCGCAGCGCTCACCTTGCTCGACGGGCAGCCGGGAATGGTCGAGCAACTGCGCCGTAACGGCGCCATCCTGCGAGACGCCCTGGCCGGGCACGGTCTGGAGGTCGGCGCCTCGCGCACACAGATCGTTCCGGTGGTGGTCGGGGAGGCGAGGCGGGCGATGGCCCTCTGCGAGCAGGCACTCGAGGGCCGGGTGTTCGCTCAAGCGATCCGGCCGCCGACCGTGCCTGACGGAACTTCACGGCTGCGCCTGTCGGTGATGGCCAACCACCGAGCCGACGAGCTGGGCGCAGCCGCACGCGTGATCGCAGACGCGGCCCACGAGCTGGGGGTCACGGCCGTAGAGCGGCGGACTCCGATCTCCGCCCCCCTGAGGCGCGCGGCGTAGTCAAAGGCTGTTTCGTGCGGCCGCCGGTGTAGATGCGGGGCTTCTTCGTCACCGGCACGGGCACCGAAGTTGGAAAGACCGTGGTGGCCGCGGTAATCGCGCGCTCGCTTGTGGCCGCCGGGACCGGGGTCGCCGTCTTCAAGCCCGCGGTAACCGGTCTGGCAGACGATGGGGAACCGGACCATGCGCTGCTTCGGCGGGCCGCCCGCTCGACGCAGACCGACGACGAAATCGCGCCCTACCGGTTCGGCCCGCCGGTGTCCCCTCACCTGGGCGCAAAGCTGGCCGGCGCCCAAGTCGATCCTGCGGGGCTGCTCGCAGCAGCGCGGAGCGCCTCAGACCGTGCGGACGCTGTGGTGGTCGAGGGGGTGGGCGGGCTGCTGGTGCCGCTGACTCTCGGTTACCTGGTCCGTGACTTCGCCCGCGACCTCGGGCTGCCGCTGGTGATCGCCGCGCACCCCGGCCTGGGGACGATCAACCACACGCTGTTGACAATCGAGGCGGCGCGAGCGGTCGGCCTGGAGCCCGCGCTGGTGGTGCTCACGCCCTGGCCCGGCGACCCGTCGGTCATCGAACGCTCCAATCGCGAGGCGATCGAGCGGCTGGGCTCGGTTCAGGTGGAGGCCTTGCCCGAGCTCGATCTCGGTGCTCCCGAATCCTGGCCGCCTCTGAGGCCCGATGATTGAGCTGCTCCATCTCTGCCCGTCCGTCGCGCAAGCCGGTTCCGCCGCGCCTCCATCTATGGTCGGTTGAGATGAGGGATCGGCAGGCGTCACTCGGCACTGCCTTCACGGCAGTCGGCGAGCTCGACCACCGCCATCTATGGCATCCGTTCACCCAGCAGCGGGACTGGTGTAGCGAGGATCCGCTCGTGATCGAGCGTGCCGAGGGCGCCGAGCTGGTGGACTCGGAGGGGCGGCGCTACATCGACGGCGTCTCGTCGCTTTGGTGCAACGTCCACGGCCATCGGCACCCCCTGATCGACGAGGCGGTGCGGGAGCAGCTGGACCGGGTGGCCCACTCGACCATGCTCGGCCTCACCCACCGCGGCGCGGCCGAACTGGCCGGGCGCCTGGTCGAGCTCGCACCGCCCGGGCTGGATCGCGTGTTCTACTCGGACTCCGGCTCGAGCGCGACCGAGATCGCCCTCAAGATGGCCTTTCAGTACTGGCAGCAGCGGGGAGGTCAGCACCGGCGGCGTACCTCCTTCGTCTGCCTGCGCGACGCCTACCACGGCGACACACTCGGCGCGGTGTCCGTCGGCGGCATCGACCTCTTCCATGCCGCCTACTCCCCCCTCCTGTTCCAGGCGCATCGGGTGAAGGCCGGCGACGTGGAGCAGCTCGAGCGCATGCTCGACTTCCACGCGGAGGAGACCGCGGCGGTGATCATCGAGCCGCTCGTGCAGGGGGCGGCGGGGATCCGGGTCCATCCCCCGGGGTATCTGCGTCGGGTGCGCGAGCTCACGGAGCGCCACGACGTGCTGCTGATCTGCGACGAGGTCGCCACCGGCTTCGGGCGCACCGGGACGATGTTCGCCTGCGAGCAGGAACGCGTCGCGCCGGATTTCCTCTGCCTGGGCAAGGGACTCACCGGCGGCTACCTGCCACTCGCCGCGACGCTGACCACCGAACGCGTCTACGAGGGATTCCTCGGGGCTCCGGAGGAGAGCCGCACCTTCTTCCACGGGCATACCTTCACCGGCAACCCGCTCGCCTGCGCCGCCGCGCTCGCAAACCTCGATGCCTTCGAGCGCGAGGGCACGCTGGTTCGTCTGCAACCGAAGATCCGCCTGCTCGGTGAGCTGCTGGGCGAGGTGGCGAGGCTGCCCGAGGTCGCCGAGGTGCGCGGGAGGGGCTTCATGGCCGGCATCGACCTTGGACAGCACGATCCGGCACTTCGGCTTGGCCATCGAGTGGCGCTCGAGGCGCGCCAGCGCGGGGCAATCATTCGCCCCCTCGGCGACGTCGTCGTCCTGATGCCGCCTCTGACGATTGGCAAGCGCGACCTCCAGCGCCTGGTCGACATGGTCGCCGCGTCGATCCTGGCCGCGTACGCCTCAACGTACGGCGAGAGGCCAGGCGTCGAGCTCGCCGAGGCCGCCTAGAGCGTCAGCATCCCCCTGCGGGTTGCGCCTCGGCCCCGCAGGGCCGATATTGGGTGTGATGAAGGCCGCTTCGGCACGTAGTAGGGGCGTGAACGAGACCGTGGCCGCCGCGGCGACCGAGATCCCGACTGACGCGGATGTCGCCTTCGATCAGCTCTACAGGCGAGATCGCGACGACGTATACGCGTACGTCGCCGGGTTGCTGCGCGACCGCTCGGCAGCCGAGGACGTCACCGCCCTGGCGTTCGAGCGGGCCTACCGGCGCCGCCGAAGCTTCAACGCGAAGCGCGGAACGCGGCGCGCCTGGCTGTTCGGGATCGCCCGCAACGCGGCGCTCGACGAGCTGCGACGCCGCCGGCGCCAGGCGGCGCTGGTCGGCGATCCCGTCGACGAGGCGGCGATCCCACCCGAGCAGGGGGCCGAGGTGGCTATCCGCCGCGCGACGCTGCGCGCGGCGCTCGGCTCGCTGGCGCCACGCGAGCGGGAACTGGTGGCGCTCAAGTTCTTCGCCGGCCTCACCAACCCCGAGATTGCCCGCGTGATCGGGATCTCGGAGACGAATGCCGGCAGCCGACTCCACAGGGTGATCGAGAAATTGAGGAGGGCCTGCGATGAGGCTGCGTGAGCGCGAGATGCCGCTGGATCCCGAGGTCGAGCGCGAGCTCGAGGCGATCGACCGAGCGCTCGCCGGCGAGTTGGTCGACCCGGACCTCGAGCCCCTGGCCGAGCTGGCCCGGGAGATGCGTGAGGAGCGAGTCGGCGCCGAGCCCGGCTTCGCGGCTGAGCTCGACCAGCGGGTCGCGGACGGATTCCCGCGCCCCGGCCGCCTCGCGGGGTTGCGCAAGCGGCTGGCCGCAACGCCGCCGCGCCGCATCCTCGCCCCGGCTGGAGCCGCGGCGACGCTGCTGGTACTCGTCGGCGTGGCGATCAGCCAAAGCAGCGAAATCGGAAGCGGCAATGGCGGCGTCAGCCCGCAGTCGGTGCCGGAGCCGGTCGACCAACCCGCAGCGGGGCAGGAGGCAACCGCCAACTCGCCGGCCGCGTCACAAGCCTTTCTCCGCTCGACAGACGCGGCGCGCGCCAGCAACGTTCCCCCCGCCAAGCGCAAGGTCGCCCGACGCGTCGACCTGGCGCTATCGACCCCGCCCGAGCGCTTCCGGACCGCGGCCGACGGCGTCCTCGACGTGGTGCGCGACCACCGCGGCTACGTCCTGCGCTCGAGCGTCTCCGGGGGCGATCCCGACACGCCGCGCTCACAGCTCGGCCACGCGAGCTTCACTCTTCGGATCCCCGCCCGTGAGCTGTCCGCCGCCCTGGGCGATCTCTCGGACCTCGGCCACGTCGTCTCGCGAACCGACGGGCGAGTGGACATCACGAGCCGGTTCGTATCGGCCCAGAAGCGGATCGCCGCGCTCGAGGAGACGCGCCAGAGGCTGCTGCGCAAGCTCGCCGAGGCGGTGACTGTGACCGAGCAGGAGAGCATCAAGCGGCGCCTTGAGATCGTCGAAGCGCAGCTCTCCGCGGCCGAGGAGGACCTCGGCGCCGCCCAGCGGCGTGTGAGCCTGGTGCCTGTCAGCGTCACGATCGACGCGGACCGCACCCTCAGCGACGGCGGCGACGCCGGTGGGTGGAGCCTCAGCGACGCCGTCAGCGACGCCGGCAAGGTCCTCTCTGTGACCGCCGGCGTGCTACTGGTCAGCGCCGCCGTTCTCGGCCCGCTGGCGATCCTGGCGGCGCTGATCTGGCTGGGCGCCCGAGCCCTGGAGCGCCTGCGGCGCGAGCGGGCCCTCGACCAAATCTAGGAACAACTCCGGCGGAAGCCTCGGCTTCGCCTACGTTTCCGCCGGGCTAGGGTCCCAGCCTCACCCGGCAGGTCCACACGCCACTACCGGGACCTTGTCCCTAGCCCGGGCCAGCCCCACCTCCGCAACTACCGCGACCGCGGCGCCAGCCCGCTACTACTCCTCGTAAGGCTCGAAGTCCGCCTTGCGGGCGCCGCAAACTGGGCAGAACCAGTCGTCTGGGATCTGCTCGAAGGGGGTGCCCGGCGGGATGCCGCCGTCAGGATCGCCCTCCTCCGGGTCGTAGATGAAGCCGCAGGACGTGCAGATCCAGAGCTGAACAGTCTGGGTTTCGGTGGGCATCGCGCGCCAGCTTACCCAAACCCGTGGGCGGCGCCGTACTTCCGGAAATCACCACTAGTGTTGAGGCGAGATGGTCCCGGCAGCCCCCCGCCCCGCCGCCTCGCTGATCCTGCTGCGCCGGGGCGGCAAGCACCGCCAACACGGGGTCGAGCTCCTGCTCGTGCGGCGCAGCCTCGAGGCGACCTTCATGCCCGGCGTCTGGGTGTTCCCGGGCGGCGTGGTGGAGGCCGACGAGTCCGTGGCGCCCGAGGTCGAAGCGGGCAGCGCGACCGACGGCGAGGAGCTCGCGCACCGGGCCTGCGCGGTGCGGGAGCTCCGCGAGGAGGCCGGAATCGAGCTGGCCGCCGACGCCGAGCTGCTCCCCTGGTCGCGATGGATCACTCCCGAAATCGTGCCGGTTCGCTTCGACACCCGCTTCTATGTCACGCTCGCGCCACCCCACTCGCCGCCACGCCCCGACGGAGCCGAGACCACCGAGGCCGCCTGGATCTCGCCTCGCGAGGCGCTCGACCGCCACGCGGCCGGCGAGCTGTCGTTGGTCTTCCCGACCATCAAGCACCTCGAGGCGCTGCTCCCCAACTCGAGCGCCGAGGAGGTACTGGCCGCCGCACGCGGGCGCCGGATCGAACCGATTCTGCCGCGCGTCGTCGGCGAGGGAGAGGGGCGACGCGTGGTCCTGCCCGGCGAGCCCGGGTACTGATCCTGTGGACGCGAGAGCCGACCGGGCGAACGGGCGGGCTATGTTTCGCTCCTATGACCGCCACCCTGCCACAGGAGGTCCGCGACGCCTTCGAGCGCTTCGTCACCTGCGAGTTCACCACCATCGACGCCCGACAGCAGCCGATCGTTTGGCCGGTGACGCCGTACTACTCGCCCGGAGCCCAAACTATCGACACCACCACCGGGCTGGGCTACCCGAAGAAGGCCGACGATGCCCGCCGCAACCCCCATGTAGCGCTCCTGTTCTCCGACCCGACCGGCTCCGGGATCGAGAGCGGCATCCAGGTGCTCGTCCAGGGCACCGCCAAGGTTGACGACCGCGATCTAGCGGCGAACCTCGAACGCTACGAGCGTGAGTCGGCAGTCAAGCTGGGAAGCGCGAGGGGGGTGCGGGTGCCGCGCATCCTGCACGGCGCGTTCGCGTGGTACGTCAACCGCATCTACATCAAGGTTCGCCCCGAGCGCGTGTTCGTGTGGCCGGCGGGAGAGCCCACGAAGCCGCCACAGATGCATGGCTCGCACATGGAAGAGGTCCGCTCGGGCCACAGTGAGGAGCCGCTCGAGGCGCACGAGCCCCCCAGCGGCGGGGCCCTGGCATGGGACGAGCGAATCGAGCAGTTGGGTCGGCGCTATGCGACTGCCGTGCTCGCCTTGGTCGCCCCTGATGGCTTCCCGCTCGCCGTGCGCGTCCCGGTGAGCCTCGACGCCGGCTCCCGCCAGATCCTCCTCGATACCCAGCCGGCAGGCCTGCCTTTGGCCGAGGGCCTCGCCTGCCTAACGGCGCACAGCCACGACGCCGACTTCAACTGGCGCGAGAACTTCCAGGTCCGCGGCGACCTCATACGAAGGGGCGCGGGCTGGGCGCTCGCGCCGCATAAGCTCGTGGGAGGCTTGGAGCTCCCGAACAAGGGCGTGCTGGGCAGGTACCGAAGCACCATGCGCAGGTCCCTCCGCTTCTACCGCACAGCCCGCCGCGAGCTCAAGTCGCGTTCCAACTAGGGACAGAGCCGAGAACCAAGGTGGGGCCGCTCGGGCTAGCGACGAAGTCGCGGGTCACGCGAGTGAACCTGCCGCCCCGCCCGCGTCAAACCCGCCGGAAACGTAGGCCGAAGGCCGAGGCTTCCGGCGGAGTTATGTCTTAGGGAAGGGCTCCAGCCCGGCGTGCCAGGGACCCGCCGGATAGGTGTGGACCCCCGACTCCTCCACCTCCTTGCAGACTTGCTTGAAAAGCGCGCCGCCGTTGTCGAGCGCGGCGTCGAGCTGGTCGCGGCTGCGCTCACCGAGTCGCCAAAGGAACCACAGCTGCTGCTCGGAGACGCCGAAGTCGATCTCGTTGTCGATCGTCGTCACCCACTCCAGGAACGCGGGGCTGAAGACCTCCCGCAACGCGACCGGGTCGTACTCGCTCGGCACGGTCGCCAGGAAGCGCCGGTTGAAGTCCAGGCTCTCGAACTCGACCTTCCGGCGAGAGGCGCGTTGCATCACCAGCTCGTCCGGACGGCGCTCGATCGACTCGACGTTGAAGGGCGGCATCACCTTCGCCAGGTCGGGAACGTGCGACTTGGCCAGCACTGCACCGGGAAGCACGGCCTTCGAGAACAGCCCTCCCTCCTCGCGCTCATCGGCGTCGCAGGATGCGCCCCAGAAGCCCTCCGCCAGCTGCCCCGTGACCCGGTTGGTCCCGCCAGGACAGAGCGCCACCGGCCCCCCGACCGGGTTGATGCCACCAACCGGCTCGTAGACGAGGTCGCGATCCCTCGCGACCGCCTGCACGGCCTCGGCCCAGGCCCGGGCTTCGTCGCTGGCGCTCACGTCAGCCGGCGAGCCCGCTGGTGGCAGCCATCACAGCGCTCGATGGAACAGCTCGACGAAGTCCTCAGCGCTCGGCTCGCGCGGATTGACCAGCGTCGACCCCTCGCCCATCGCATCCTCGGCGAGCTGGGGTATGCCCTGCTCCGGGACACCGACCTCCGACAGGCGGCCGGGTAGGCCGAGGCTCGTTCTCAGGTCCCGGACATGATCGGCGAGCGCCCGGCCAACCTGCTCGCCCTCGCCACGGGCATCCACCCCGAGAAGCTCGGCGGCAGTGCGGAACTGGTCCGCCACCTCTTCACTGGCCACGGCGTTGAACTCGATCACCGGCGGCAGGTTGATCGCGTTCGCAACCCCGTGTGGAACGCCGTAGCGGGCCCCGCACGGGTGCGACATCGAGTGGGTGACGCCGGTCGCGCCGAACCCGGTGGGGGCGATCGCCAGGTTCGCGGCAACCAGCATGTTGCCGCGGGCCTCCTCATCCGAGGTGTCGACGACGGCGCGCTCCAGGTTGTCGCGGATCAGCCGGATCGCGTGAAGCGCGTAGGCGTCTCCATGCGGGCTCCACTCGGTCGAGGTCACACCCTCGATCGCGTGCGTGAGCGCGTCCATTCCGGTCGCCGCCGCGATCGGCGCCGGCAGGGTCGCCGTGGACTCGGGGTCCAGGATCGCCAGGTCCGGGGCCAGCGGGAAGTCGAGGACTACGAACTTGATGCCCCGTTCGGAGTCCTTGATCACGGCCACGGGGCTCGCCTCCGAGCCGGTGCCCGCGGTGGTGGGAATGACTCCCAGCGGCGCCAACGGCAGCGGCCTTCCCATCCCGTCGCGTTCGCGCGGCAGCCCGAAGACTCCCTCCCACTCCGGAATCGTGCCGCCGTGGCTGAAGATCACGTCGGCGGCCTTGGTGGTGTCGATCACCGATCCTCCACCGACGGCCAGGAAGCTGTCGGCGCCCTCATCCTTCGCCTGCTCAGCACACCTCACCACAACCGCGGTATCGGAGTCCTGCGGGACGTCGTCGAAGACGCCCGCGACCTCGAGTCCGCCGTCGGCGATCCCGTTTTCGACCTTCTCCACCAACCCGGTGCCCCGGATCACCCGGTCGGTGACGAGCAGCACGCGCTCGGCGCCCTCCTTTGCGAACTCGAAGCCCGCGCTCGGAATCAGCTCACGTCCCGAGACGATCCGCGTGGGCGAGGCGAACTGGTAGAAGTCCTTGAAGGTCAAGCCTCGATCAGATCTGAGCGGCCCTGGGACTCGAGTTGGGCCTTGTAGCGGGGGAAGACCGGCTTCGTCAACGGCACCAGCTTGAGAATCTTGGCCACCGGGCCCTTGGCCTTGATCTGGCCTCGCGCGAGCGCCACGGTGACGTTCACCTTGCCAAGCCAGAACCGGTGCGCGGTGTCGGCCTCCATAGACATCACCACCTCGGGCTCCATCTCGGACTTGCCGAAGTCGACGTCGCCCGGCTGGCCCTCCTGGAGGCGCACGGTGATCGTGGACTCGGGCTCGCGGTACTCGTAGCGGACGATCGTGTTCGCCTTGCGGAACTTCGGCGCCAGCTCCTCGTCCTCCGCGAGGTCAACGAACAGCTTGCCGAGCGTGTCATAGACCTCCTGGGCGTCGTTGAAATAGGCCAACTCTTCTCCTCTCCTCGTGCTCGCGATGCCGCCGTGGCGGGCTGGCGGGATCCTATGCCCCCGCGCCAGCGGACAGCCCGCGTCGGTGGCCAGCCGTGATCCCCGGGTGCCTATCCTGCGGGCCATGACCGGCGCTCCGGCCCAAGGCCACGACTATGACTGGCTCGTGATCGGCTCGGGCTTCGGGGGCAGCGTCTCGGCGCTGCGGCTCGCCGAAAGGGGCTACCGGGTGGGCGTGGTCGAGTGCGGCAGCCGGTTCGCCGACGACGATTTCGCCAACTCGGCCTGGAACCTGCGCCGCTACTTCTGGTTGCCGCGCCTGGGCCTGCGGGGCATCTTCCGCCTGACTTTCTTCAAGGACGTGTTCATCGTTTCCGGGAACGGGGTCGGGGGTGGCAGCCTTGGCTACGCGAACACCCTCTACCGCGCGCGCCCCGCGTTCTTCACCGATCCCCAGTGGGACGGCCTTGCCGACTGGGAGGACGAGCTGCGGCCTTACTACGACACCGCCGAGCGCATGCTCGGCGTCACCGAGTACCAGGGCATGACCCCGGCCGACGAGCTGCTGCGCGCGTACGCCGCCCAGATCGGCGTTGCCGAGACCTTCAAGCCGACGCGAGTGGGGATCTTCTTCGGCGAGCCGGGCAAGCAGGTCCCCGACCCCTATTTCGGCGGCGAGGGGCCGCCGCGATCCGGCTGCATCCGCTGTGGGAGCTGCATGGTCGGCTGCCGGCACGGCGCCAAGAACACCCTTGTCAAGAACTATCTCTGGTTCGCGGAGCGGCTGGGCGCCGAGGTCCTGCCCGAGCGGCAGGCGATCGAGGTTCGCCCCCTGGAAGCGGCCGATGGCTCCGACGGCTACGCGGTCACCACCGTGCGTCCAGGCGCGTGGCTGCGACGCCGCGAGCGCACCCTGACGGCCCGCGGCGTTGTGATCGCCGCGGGGGCGCTGGGCACGAACCAGCTGCTGGCCGACTGCAAGCACAGCGGGGCTCTCCCCCGCCTCTCGACGCGGCTCGGGTACCTGGTACGGACCAATTCGGAGTCGATTCAGGCCGTTACCGCTCCCGACGACAGCCGCGACTTCGCCCGCTCGGTCGCCATCACGTCGAGCATCTACCCCGATCCTGACACGCATATCGAGGTGGTCACGTACGGGCGGGCCGGCGACGCGATGAGCGGCCTGTTCACCACCATGACCGGACCCGGGACCCGGATCACGCGGCCGCTGAAGTGGCTGGCCGCGATGATTCGCCACCCTCTCCAAACCGTCCGGCTGCTGTGGCCCGGCAAGTGGTCGCAGCGGACCGTGATCCTGCTGGTAATGCAGTCGCTGGACACCGCGATGCGCCTGCGTGCGAACCCAAGGCGGCGGGGGCGCCGCGTGCGCCTCCAGACGGAGCAGGATCCGAGGCGGCCCAACCCCACCTACATCCCCGCGGCCGGGCGGGCCGCCCGCTGGTTCGCGGAGCACACAGGGGGCATTCCGCAGAGTGCGCTCACCGAGTCGATGCTGAACATCCCCACCACCGCCCACATCCTCGGCGGCGCCGTGATTGGCACAGATCCCTCCACCGGCGTCGTGGACGCCCGCAACCGGGTCTTCGGCTACGCCAACCTGCTGGTCTGCGACGGAGCCGCAGTCCCAGCCAATCCGGGCGTCAACCCGAGCCTTACGATCACCGCCCTCGCCGAACGGGCGATGTCCTTCGTGCCGGAGCGCGACGGAGCTGCCCGGCCCGATGAGCGGACCGCGACGCCCGCAGGCTGACCCGGCCTGATCTCTAGCCGAACCGCGCTGCCACCTCGGACCAGTTGACCACGTTCCACCAGGCGTCGATGTAGTCGGGCCGGCGGTTCTGGTAGTTGAGGTAGTAGGCGTGCTCCCAGACGTCGACGCCCAGCAACGGCGTCTGACCGTCAGAAATCGGCGAGTCCTGGTTGGCGGTGCTGACGACCGCGAGCCCCGATCCATCCCGAACCAACCACGCCCAGCCGGAGCCGAAGCGGTTCACCCCGGCGTTCTTGAGCTCGTCCTTGAAGGCGTCGAAGCCACCAAACGCATCGTCGATCGCGGCCCCCAGGTCTCCCTCCGGCTCGCCGCCGCCGTCGGGGCTCATGATCTGCCAGAAGAACGTGTGATTGGAGTGGCCGCCGGCGTTGTTGCGAACCGGCGTCTGGATGTCGTCCGGCAACGAGGAGAGGTTGCGGAGCACCTCGTCCACGTCGGTGTCCGCCCATTCGGTGCCCTCGAGCGCCGCGTTCGCCTTGTCTACGTAGGCCTGATGGTGCTTGTCGTGATGGACGCGCATCGTCTGCTCGTCGATGTGCGGCTCTAGGGCGTTGTAGTCGTAGGGAAGGTCGGGAACTGAGTAGGCCATCTGCACTTCTCCTTAGCTCGCTGTGAGCCTGAAACCTATCCAAGCGCCTCTCGAAACCCCTGGCGCCAGCTCGCATAGCGGGGCTCCCAGCCGAGCTCGCGCTTGGCCTTGGCGTTCGAGGCGCCGCGGAGCTCAGTCGCGAAGGCCACCGCGAACGGGCCCGCCGCCAGCCGTGCCAGGAACGTCGGCACCCGACGGGGTCGTTTCGCGCCCAGTACATCCGCGTAAACCGGCAGCCACTCGCGCAGCAGGGCAGGCTCGTCGTCAACGACGTTGTAGACGCCGGGCGTGCCCCGCTCCAGCGAGGCAAGGGTGGCCGAGGCGGCGTCTTCAACGTGGATGAAGGAGAACATCCCCTCGCCGCGGCCCACGATCGGGAAGCGACGGCGGCGCACCTGCTCGGCGATGTTCCCGTCGGAGGCGTAATAGGTGCCCGGCCCGTAGAACTGGCCGTAGCGCAGCACCAGGCCCTCGAGCCCGGCTGTGTGCGTCGCTTCTCGCTCGTGCTCCAGCGTCGAGTCGGCGCCGCTGCGGAAGGGGTCTGGCGCGTCCGCCCACGGCCGCGCCTCCTCGTCTTTGATCATCCCGCCCTCTGGCGCGTAGAGAAAGGCGACGCTCTGGGTGATGAAGCGCCTGACTCCGGCGGCACGTGCCGCCTCGATCATGTTGTGCCCGCCCTCGGCACGCGCCCGGTTGGTTGGCCCGTAGTCGATCTTCCGCGGGTTGTACTCGCGCGGAAGCCGGGTGAGCTGGCTGATCACGACCTCCGGCGCCGCCTCCCGGACCGCAGCGTGCACCGCCTCGGGATCGAGCGCATCGCAGACGATCGCCGTCGCGCCGGCAGCCTCGAGCCGGGCGGTGTTCTCCGGCTTGCTCGTCGCCCCGGTGACCTCGTGTCCCGCGTCAACGAGCTGGCGCACCAGCGGCCCCCCAATCACTCCGCTGGCACCGGCGACGAAGACCTTCATGAGGTCTCCTCCTCCCGGGCTGGGCTCGCCGCCCCTGGCGCTTGGAGCCTGGCCGCCGCCCAGGCCAGGTAGACATAGAGCAGCCCGGCGATGCCGAGGTAGACCGCATCGAAGGCCCCCCGTGCGTCGCTTCGCGCCTCGCCGACGTCGAACACGTGGTTGATCACGTGAAGCCCGGACCAGAGCGCCCCCAGGGCCAGCACCGGCACCCGCCACGACGGATGCCAGGCGGCGACCAGGAGCGCTGCCCCGAAGGCGAGCACGAAGGCCCCCACGTCGCCGACGTAGTGCTGGTTCTCGACCCCGTAGCGGCCGATCTCGTCGAAGAAGGTGCCTGGCGCGACCAGCGCGAGGGCGCCCGAGGCGGCCTGAACGGCGCCCAGCACGATCAGCACGGCGCGCATCGCTCGCTCGCTGATCACCGGGCGGCCTCCATGGCTGGGAGGCTATCGCGCCCCCTGGGCTGGTATCGATTGCTCCAGAACGCCCAGTGAGGTATCGGGGCGGCCGGATTTGAACCGGCGACCTCACCGACCCGAACGGTGCGCGCTACCAGGCTGCGCCACGCCCCGAGGCGATTCATTCTGCCAAAGGCGCCCTGACTAGACCCCGACGGCCGACACGGCGGCGTCTATCTGCTCTTTGGACGGCGAGTCCTGAAGCACCTCCGTGCCGCCGGGCCCGCTGACCATCACCGACGGCCCCTCGACCCGCAGGCCCAGCTCGGCGGCGAGCGCCGCGTCGGTCTCGACCCGGTCTGCTACCTCGGACGAGTCGCGCGCCTGCTTCCAAGCATCGAGGTCGAAGTCCGGGATCGCGTTACCGATGTCCTCGAGGAACTCGTCCGAGACGATGTTCGCGGGAGCCTCGTCCTGGTTGCGGAACAGGAGGTCGATGTACTGCCACTGGCGGTCCTGCTCCCCCGCTGCGGTTGCGGCGTAGGCGGCCTCCGTCGTCTCGGCCTCCTGGAGCGAGATGTGGCGGAACTCGAGCCTGGCCTCGCGGCTGCGAGCGTACTGCTCGATCAACGGGTCGACCGTGTGGAGCTGGTAGTCGTCGCAGCTCGAGCACTGGAGGTCGCTGAAGACGGTGATCGTGACCGGCGCGTCGCTCGGGCCCAGATAGGGGCCGTCCTGCGGAATCCCGGCGATCAGCTGCTGGGTTTGCTCGCCGCCGCTGATCGCGATCTTCTCGGGGCCACCTTCGCCGATCGAGAGGGACACGACCGCCGCGAGGAGGCCTACGGCGCCGACGCCCAGCAGCAGGCGCGGCAGCCATGGGCTCCTGTGCATCTACCCGGCGACCGCCTTGTAGTAGCGAACCGCGAGGCCGGTGAGGAGCGTCTCGAAGCTCTCCTCGATCGGCCCGCCGCTCTGCCGCGAGTAGGCCTCCAGCCCGCTGCGCTCGATCGCCTCGCTGCGGGCCACCACCTCGTCCACCAGGTCCGGATGCTCGTCGCAGAAGAAGGCGCCGATCGAGTACAGCTCAGTGTCCATCAGCGACTCCAGGAACGAGCCCTCGTCGCCGGCGAGCGGCTCGGTGGGGGGCGAAAGCGACTGTGCCTCGTCGACCACGGTGCGAAACATCGTAGATGCGCTTCGACCGGCGCGCCTGATGTGGCGCAATTTGGGGGAAAAAGCGTTGACACATCCGCCTCGGGCGATAAGAATCAGATAGGCAAACGACCGGGAGGAGTTCAATTCGTGGCCATCCACTTGACGCCCACCGAGCTCGCTGAGGAAGTCGACATGAAGCGGCGCGAGGTGATCTCTAAGTGCATGGAGATGGGCGTCCCAATCTTCAACGGCCGTATCGACAAGACCCTTTTCCTCTCCTCGCTGCGCCAGCTCGCGCAGCAACCGAAACAGCCCCGGGCCGCCGCCTAGCGCCGGTTCGCTGAGATAGCCTTCACAAGCAGCGGAATCAGCCGCTCGATCGGTCTTGGCGCGAGGCGCTCGGTCGATCTCAGAACTCCAAACGAAGGAGGAGAGCGAATGGAGACAGCGACCGTCGAGTCCCGTTCGGCGACCGGCGCCGGTTCGGTGACGATCGCGGACCTCCTTCCGGCCGCCGTGAAGAAGTACGGCTCCCAGGCCGCGGTGATGTACCGCGACGACTCCGGCGAGTGGGCCACCCAGAGCTTTGCCGAGGTCGGCGATCGGGTTCGCAGCCTGGCGCTTGGCCTGATCGATCTCGGAGTTCAGAAGGGCGACAAGGTGTCGATCCTCGCGAACACCCGCCCGGAGTGGACCCACCACGACTTCGCCGCGCTGACCGCCGGCGCGATCGTGGTGCCGATCTACCAGACCAACTCGCCCGAGGAATGCCAGTACGTGCTCGAGAACTCCGACGCCAAGGTTGTGGTGGTCGAGGACTCCGAGCAGCTCGACAAGATCCGGCAGGTCCGCGACCGTTGCCCGAAGCTCGAGCACGTGATCCTGATGACCGGCTCCAGCGACGACGCGATCTCGGCCGACGAGCTCGCTCAGCGCGGCGCCTCGCACGAGGTCTCGGAGTGGGAGGAGCGGTGGCGCTCGGTCGTCCCAGACGACATTTGCACGTTCATCTACACGTCAGGCACCACCGGCCCGCCCAAGGGCTGCGTGATCTCGCACGGCAACTACCGCGCGATGCTCAACATGTCGCTGGAGCAGAGCGTGCTCGAGGCCGGTCGGATCACCTATCTCTACCTGCCTCTCGCCCACTCGTTCGCACTCCTGATCCAGCTGCTCAGCTTCGACGTCGGCGGCGTCCTCGCCTACTGGGACCGCGACCCGCTGAAGATCCTCCCCAACCTGGCCGAAGTCAAACCTCACTACTTCCCCTCCGTGCCGCGGATCTTCGAGAAGATCTACACCACCGCGACCTCGAAGGCGGAGAGCGCGGGCGGCGTGCAGAAGGCGATCTTCAACTGGGCGGTGGGCGTGGGCCACCGAGTCCGCGAGCTCGAGCGCCAGGGCAAGAGCCCGTGGCCCCCGCTTCGCATCCAGTACGAGATCGCGGACCGCCTGGTGCTGTCGAACATCCGCAATCTGTTCGGGGGACGGATCATCGAGGCGGTCTCCGGCGCCGCCCCGATCAACCCGGAGATCCTCCGCTTCTTCGACGCATCCGGCGTGCTCGTGCTCGAGGGCTGGGGGATGACGGAGACCTCAACCGCGGCGACGATCGCGAGGGCCGACGAGTTCAAGTTCGGGACGATCGGCAAGCCGTTCCCCGGCTGCGAGGTGAAGATCGCCGACGACGGCGAGATCCTGGTGCGCGGGCCGAACGTCTTCCAGGGCTACTACAAGAACCCCGAGGCGACCCGCGAAACGCTCGTGGATGGCTGGCTCCACACCGGCGACATCGGCGAGATCGACGCCGACGGCTTCCTCAAGATCACCGGCCGCAAGAAGGACATCATCATCACCGCCGGGGGCAAGAACATCACCCCCGCGAACATCGAGGCCGAGGTGAAGCAACATCCGCTGGTCTCGCAGTGCGTGGTGATCGGCGACCGCCAGCCGTACCTCGTCGCCCTGGTCACGCTCGACCCCGAGGAGGCGGCGACCTTCGCCAAAGAGCACGGGCTGCCGGAGGATCCGGAGGCGATGGCCTCGAACGCCGAGGTCCGCCAAGCGATCGAGGAGCACATCGAGAAGGCGAACCAGAAGTTCGCCCGCGTCGAGCAGGTGAAGAAGTTCAAGATCCTGCCCCGCGATCTCTCCCAGCAGGAGGGTGAGCTGACTCCGACGCTGAAGGTGAAGCGCAACGTGGTCGCCGACAAGTACGCCGGCGAAATCCAGTCTCTCTACTCGAGCTGACGGCTGTCCCGCCGCCAGCGGGAGGCTAGTCCGGCTCGGCTGCCTCCGAGGCTGGCTCAGCGGCTTCGGAGTTCTGTTGCCTGAGCAGCACCGCCGTCGTCTGCTCCAATACGCGCCGCCACGCTGACTGCTTCTCGCGCTCGCGCTCGACCTGGTCGAGCACGTGGCGGACGCGGCGAGCCGCTATTTGGATGCCATGGCGCTCAGCGATCGCCTTGTAGCGGTCGTAGTCGCGGGCGAGCTTCAGGGTCACCGACTCGAAGCCGTGCTTGGCGATCTCGAGGCGGGCGCCGTAATCGAGGATGGAGGTGCCGAACATCAGCTCGTCGTGCAGGTCGGGCTCGATCAGGATGATGTCGACACCCGGATAGCGCTGCTCCCAATGCTGGACCGCGACGTGGAGGCGCTCGTGTGAGAGCACCCGGAAGGCCTGATTGCCAATCGCTGTGAACCCCATGTCGGACACCCGGCGCGCCCGGGTTCCGGTAACCGTCGGGATCCGCTTGGAGAAGTCGTTCGTGTAAGGCACCAGCGGGTTGATGACCACGATGAACTTGGCGCCATGCTCGACCGCTACATCGACGTTCGTCGTCGAGCGGATGCCGCCGTCGATGAATTCGCGACCGTTGATCTCCACGGGCTCGTAGATCATCGGCAGGGCGCCGGAGGCCGCAACCGCCGTGGAGATCGGAACGTCAGCCCAATCGCCCTCGCCCATCACGACGCGTTCTGTCGTGTCGAGGTCGGTCGCGGTCAGGTACAGCTCCGCGTCGAGGAGCCGGAAGTCGTTGCTTCGATCCGGGTCCGCCAGCACCTCGGCGACGTAGCTCTCGATCCCGCGCCCGCTGTAGATGCCCGTCGGCAGGCCGCTCGCCAGACCGGTGACGACGTCGACTGCCGAGAGCTCGCTCAGATGGCTGGCCACTTCCTTCGCCACTCCCGCCACCCGCAGCGGGAAGGTGAGCGACTTGCGTACGAAACCGCTGTAGTTCGGTTTCAGCAGGGTGCCCAGCGAGATGTCCCGCAACGGCGACGGCAGCTCGTGGTTCAGCACCCGCATCATCTCCTCGGGCGTGATCCCGTTGGCCACCATACTGGCCACAAACGACCCCGCGCTGGTGCCCACGTAGACGTCGAACTCGTTGATCGTACGGTTGACGGCCAGCAGGTCGAGGGCCCGAAGGGCGCCGATTTCGTACACGCCGCCGGTGAAACCCCCTCCGCCGAGCACGAGCGCAGTCTTTGATCGCTGCCGGCGACTTCTCTTGCTCCGAGCCGCCCGCGAGTCCGTACGGGGCGTCTCGAGCTCGACGACCTTGCCCATGGAGTCACCCATTATGCCGTCCGGTGAGGCAGGCTGCGGCATGCCGCATTCAGGCAGCGGCGGCGTCCGGGTGCAGCGGCTACCCTGCCGGCGGTGCGGGGAAGGACCTTTGGGATAGCGATGGCTGCACTTGTGTGCGTGCCGCTGCTCGCGCCGAGCGATGCGCCGGGCTCCATCTCGCGCTCAAAGCTGCGTAACGGACTTGAGAACCAGATGCAGAAGGCGGGAGGCGCGAGCGGCGCCTGGGTGATGGACATCGCGGCGCCGCGCAACCGGGTGCTGTTCAGCTGGGCGTCGCACACGCGTCGCATCCTGGCCTCGAATACGAAGCTGTTCACGACTGCCGCCGTGCTCGACCGCTTCGGCGCCACCAACCGGCTGAAGACCAGGCTGTACCCGCGTCGCAGGCACGCCCTCCGCGGGCACACCCTCAGGGGCAGCTTGGTGATCGTCGGGGCCGGCGATCCTGCCCTGGCCAGCGTGGGCTTCGCGCGGCGCAACGACCTGCCCCTGACCTCGATCGCCAACCTGGCGAGGGACGTCCGCAAGGCGGGAATCAGGCGCGTCACCGGCGCCATCCTCGCCGACGACACGGTCTTCGACCGCCGCCGCGGGGTGCCGACTAGTGGGGTCGATGGATCTGGGGAGCTGGGCCCGCTCTCGGGCCTTGCCTACAACTCGGGCTTCGGGGGCGGCCACTACGCTGCGAGCCCGGAGCGAGCCGCTGCGCGGAAGCTGAGGCGCCGGCTGCGAGAGCTGGGAGTGCGCGTCAAGCGGGGGACGGGCCGCGCCCGTCTTCCCGCCCGAGTCCTTCGGCGCCAGCCACTCGGCAGCGTCAGGTCGCCCAAGCTGGCGCAACTGATCGCCGAGACGAACAGGCCCTCGAACAACTTCTTCGCGGAGATGCTTCTCAAGCGCCTCGCGGCCCGTCGCGGGGTGAAGGGGACGACTCGGCGGGGCGCACAAGGCCGAGAACTTCGCGCGCAAGCTGGGCGCCCACGTCCGGATGGAAAACGGCTCGGGGCTGTCGCGCTCCAATCGCGCCTCCCCGCGCCATCTGGGGCGCTTCCTCGTGGCGATGGACCGCCAGCCCAGCGGGCGCGCATTTCGTCACTCGCTGCCGCTGGCGGGGCGCCAGGGCACCCTCCGCCGGCGGATGAACGGGACCGCCGCCCAGGGTCGCTGCCGAGTCAAGACCGGGACCCTGATCGGCGTCAGCACCTTCTCGGGATACTGCCGCGCGGGCCACCGACTGGTCGCCTTCTCGATCCTGATGAACTCGGTCGACATCGCCACCGCGCACCGCGCCCAGGACAAGATGGCGGCGCTGATCGCACGGTACAGACGCCCGGGCTAGCGACGAAGTCGCGGTAGTTGCGAATCGACCTGCCGGGTCAGGCCGGAACCCTCGCCCGCCGGAAACGCAGCCGCAGGCGAGGCTTCCGGCGGACTATTCGACCAGCTTGCGTAGGCCGCTCTCGTCGAGGATCGTGGTGTCGAGCTCCTCGGCCTTGGCGAGCTTCGAGCCGGGGCTTTCACCGGCCACCACGTAATCGGTGTTCTTCGATACCGAGTTGGTCACCTTGCCGCCGGCGCGCCTGATCATCGAGGTCGCCTCCTCGCGGCTCAGCGCAGGCAGGGTTCCGGTGAGGACAAAGGTCTTGTCCTCGAGCGGGCCGCCTTCGGCACGGCGCTCCTCCGCTGACAGCTCGAACCGAAGGCCCCGCTCGCGCAGCCGGGCAATCAGCTCGAGCACCGCGTCGTCCGAGAGCTCCTCGCGAAGCTGCTCCGCCAGGACCGGCCCGATTCCATCCACCCCCGTGATTCGCTCGGCGTCGGCAGCCAGCAGCGCGTCGATCGAGCCGAAATGCTCCGCGAGCGCCTGGGCGTTGACGTAGCCGATCCCGGGCAGCCCGAGCGCGTAGAGCACGATGCCGAATGGCCGCCCCTTGGAGCGCTCGATCTCGCTGATGAGCGCCTCGGCCGAGGTCTCGCCGAAGCCATCGAGCTCGGCGATTCGCTGGGCGGTGAGGTCGTAGATCGACGCCGGGTCGGTGATCAGGCCCTCGTCCAGGAAGCGCATCGCGTTTTTCTCGCCGAGCCCCTCGATGTCCATGGCGCCGCGAAAGTGCTTGACGAGCTGAAAGGTCTGGCCGGGGCAGCCGCGGCGGTTGGGGCAGATGGTCCACACCGAGTCCTCGGGCTTCACCGTCGGGGTCTCGCAGACCGGGCACTTCCTGGGCGGCTTGGGGCGCCGCAGTCGCTTGCCCTTGCGCCGCTGGATCAGCGGGGCGATCACCTGCGGGATCACGTCGCCGGCACGCGTAACAACCACCTCATCGCCCTCGCGGGCGTCCTTGCGCGCGAGATCCTCCTCGTTGTGGAGCGTGGCGGTCGAGACCGTCACCCCTCCCACATGAACGGGCTCCAGCATGGCGAACGGAAGCAGTCGACCGGTGCGGCCGACGTTCCACACGATCCGGTTGAGCTTCGTTGTCGCGGTGATCGGCGGGAACTTCCAAGCCACCGCCCAGCGTGGCTCGCGGCCGGTGACGCCGAGCTCCCGCCACAGCGAGCGCTGATCGACTTTGACGACCACTCCGTCGATCTCGTAGTCGAGCGACTCGCGCCGCTCCTCCCACCACCGGCAGCGCTCGACGACCTCGTCAGCCGTGTCGTGCTCCTCCACCTCGCCGTTGACCTTGAACCCGTGTTCCCTCAGCCAGTCCAGCTCGTCCGAGTGGCTGGCGAACTCGATCCCCTCGTGCCCACCGATCCCGTAGCACCAGATCGAGAGCGGCCGCGAGGCGGTGATCCCGGGGTCGAGCTGGCGGATCGTGCCCGCGGTCGCGTTGCGGGGGTTTGCGAACGTGGACTCCCCGGCCGAGGCGCGCTGCTCGTTGAGCTCGGCGAACGCGCCGCGCGGAAAGTAGACCTCGCCGCGGATCTCGATTCGCTCGGTCGCGTCGTCGATCCGCAGTGGGATCGCCCTGATCGTGCGCAGGTTCTGGGTCACGTCTTCGCCGACCACGCCATTGCCGCGAGTCGCCCCGCGAACGAACTCGCCACCCTCGTAGAGCAGCGAAATCGCGATCCCGTCGATCTTCGGCTCGGACACGAAGCGCAGCTCCCCGGGACGGATGTCGAGCTGGCGCAGCCGGTTGTGGAGCCGTGTCTCCCAGGCCCGGAACTCATCCGCGCTGCGGGCGTTGCCCAGCGAGAGCATCGGCTCCAGGTGGCGAACCGGCTCGAACGTGTCGACCGGCTCGCCGCCCACGCGCTGGGTCGGTGAATCCGGGCGGCGAAGCTCGGGGTGCTCCGCCTCGAGCGCCCTGAGCTCGTCGAGGAGAGCGTCGTACGCGTCGTCGCCGATCTCGGGATCGTCGAGGACGTAGTAGCGATGGTCGTGGCCAGCGATCTGGCGACGGAGCTCCTCCGCCCGCTTGCCCGGATTCTTCGCGCTCACCTGGTGCCCGTCATCGCGGCGTCGAGCATTCCGTCCAGGTCCCAGTCACGGAGCCGCCCAAGACCCTCACGATCGGTGAGGTCGAAGTGCACCGGAGTGATCGCGATGCGCCCTCGGGCCACCGCGGCAAGATCGGTGCCCGGCTCGTCCTCGAAGGAGGGCTCGAAACCGTAGATTCGATAGCGACGCCGCCCGTCGCCGTCCTCGTCGACCAGCTTCAGCTCGTCGTTGTAGAGCCGCTTGCCGAGCCGGGTGACCTCGATCCCCTGCGGCTCACCCGACGGGCAGTTGACGTTCAGTAGCGTCGCGGCAGGCAGCGGTTCGGTGTCAAGAAGCGCGACTAGCTGGGCTCCAAACCGTGCCGCGACCGCGAAGTCGAAGCTGCGGCCGGGGAGAAAGCTCATCTCGCGGGCCGTCGACTGCTGCGAGATCGCGATTGCCGGGATGCCCAGCACGATGCCCTCCAAGGCCGCCGCCACGGTGCCGGAATAGGTGATGTCGTCGCCCAGGTTGGAGCCGTGGTTGATCCCGGAGACGATTAGGTCCGGGCGCTCGCCGACCAGGCCCAGGTCGCCGAAGCGGACGCAGTCGACGGGCGTGCCGTCGGTCGCGTAGGCAACCGCACCGTCGTCCAGCCTCACCTCCTCGACAGACAGCGGCGAGCGAGTTGTGATGCTGCGCGCGGTGGCACTGCGGTTGGAGTCCGGGACGATTACGTGCGCCTCGATCCCATCCAGCTCTGCCAGGGCGCGACGCAGGGCGTGAAGGCCCTCGGCGCCGATCCCATCGTCGTTCGTCAACAAAACCCGCATCTCCACCGATTCTAGGGAGGGCGCTTGGACGCGCGGGCGCGAGAATTGGGGTGTGCCTGTCCCTCCACGCGTGCTCACGATTGGCCACTCGACGCACGCGCAGGATCGCTTCGAGGAGCTGCTTCGAGTGCACCGGATCGACCTGCTCGCCGACGTTCGCCGTTACCCGGGGTCGCGAAGGCACCCCCAGTTCAATGCCGACTCGCTGAGCGCGACGCTTGAGGAAGAGGGAATCGCCTACCTGAGCCTTGGTAGGCAGCTCGGCGGTCGGCGTCGGCCGCGCCGCGATTCCCCGAACATGGGTTGGCGCGTGGCCGCGTTTGCCGCCTATGCCGACCACATGCAGAGCGCCGCGTTCACCGCCGGCCTGAGGTGCCTCGAGGACCGGGCGCGGGAGCGTCGCGCGGCGATCATGTGCGCTGAGGGCGATTGGCAACGGTGTCATCGCCGGCTGATCGCCGACGCGCTGTTGATCCGCGGCTGGCGCGTCGTTCACATCCAGCCCGGCGGCGGCTGTGAGGAGCACCACCTGACGCCGTTCGCCGTGGTTGAGGGAGATCTGCTCACCTATCGCCCCTCGCAGGCCCCACTCGACCTGTGAGGGTCGGGTAGCGTCAGGCGCGGTGAATGGCCACGAGATGGCGAGGATTTGGCACGAGCCGGTTCGGGGCTCCTACCCGGATCGCCGGCTGATCGCGCTGCCGGGACGCGAGCGCCTGGAGGGCTGGCGGCGGGGTCTGTGGCCGCCGCCACCGCTTTCCCACCTCACGGGCGCTCGGCCAACCGGGTTCGGGTCCGGAACGGCCGACGCCGAGATGCCCGCCTCGGGCTGGCTTGTGGCGTCGAATGGGGTGATCACCGGCGGGACCCTGGCGATACTCGCCGACATCGCCTTCGGCTGCTCCATCGAGACTGAACTGCCCGCGGCGACGGCCTTTACGACCGCCGAGTTATCGCTGTCGTTCCTGCGTCCTGCACGCCCCGGGGGCACCCTGACGGCGAGCGGCCAGGCGATCCATGTGGGCCGGTCGGTGGGGCTCTCGGAGGTCTTCGTGATCGAGAAGCGAAGCGAGCGCCTACTCGCCCACGGCACCTCGCGCCTGACCATCTTTCCGCCGCTGGATCCTGCACCCGAGCCACCCACCGACCTGGAGCCGTTCGAGGCGCCCCAGCACGGAATGCCCGATCCCTACCTCCGGCCGGCCCCGAACGGGGTGATCGAGCAAGAGGTCTGGGACGAGCTCCCCGGCGCTGAGATCGTGCGCCGTCAGCTCGCCGGCGAGCTGCCGCCACCCCCACTCCATCATCTGACTGGGCTGCGACCGGTGGAGATCGGCAACGGCGCGGCCACCGTGGTCATGCCTTGCACCGAGTGGCTCGCCAGCCCCAGCGGCCGGCTACAGGGCGGCGCAATCGCGATGCTCGCCGACTTCGCGATGCTGATCGCTGTCGAGACGACCACCCCTGCGGGGCTGGCCTTCGCCGGCCTCGACCTAAAGGCCAACTTCTTGCGCCCCGTGCCGCCCGACGAGACCGAGCTGACCGCGCGGGCGGAAATCGTCCACGCAGGCCGCACGATCGCCATCACCCGCGCCACGGTGACCAACGCCGAAGGCAAGCCCGTCCTGCTGGCCACCGGCTCCTCGATCTACCTGCCCGCGCGCCCTGCAAGCCTCGGCGAGGTGGAGTTGAGTGGCCGCGAGGACGCCGATTAGTACCGGACCGACGCGAGGTAGAGCCCGTGGGGAGGAGCCGTGTCGCCGGCGCTCTCGCGCGGAGCGCCGCGAAGCAGCTCCTCGAACTCCCCAGCGCTGCGCCTGCCGTTTGCCAGCTCGAGCATCGTCCCCACCAGGACCCGGACCATGTGGCGCATGAAGGCGTCCGCCTCAATCCAGAACTCGAGCAGCTCGCCCGTAAATGGCTCCGCGAGCCTGTGACTGCGCCACTCGGCGCGGATCACCTCCCGCTCGAAGCGGACGTGCTCGGTCTGCGTGGGTGTGAAGGCCGTGAAGTCGTGCCGCCCGACCAGCGACTCTGCGCACCGCTCCAGCGCCGCCCGCTCGACCGCGTGCGGCCACCACAGTGCCCGCCCGATCTCGAGCGGGTGCCGCACCGGGGAGGCCAGCACCCAATAACAGTACGTTCGCGACCGGGCCTCGCGCCGGGCATCGAACCCCACCGGGGCGGCGGCAGCCTCGATCACGGAAATCGCCGATGGCAGGACCGCGTTCAGGCGGTGCGCCAGACCGTCCGGCGGCGCACCCTCGAGCTCGAAGCTTGCCACCTGCCCCCAGGCGTGAACGCCCGCGTCGGTGCGGCCGGCAACGGTCAGCGATACCGGCTCGCCGAGGATCCGTCCCAGCGCCGCGTCGAGCTCTCCCTGCACGGTGCGCAGCCCTGGCTGCGCCGCCCAGCCGGCGAACGGCGTCCCGTCGTAGGCGATCGTGAGGCGAACGGCTCCCATCAAGGCCGGCCTTACCGTGTGACGAAGGTGCTAGACGAGCTCGAGGAAGACCATCTCGGTGGAGTCGGAGCGACGGGGCCCGAGCTTGACGATCCGGGTGTAGCCGCCCGGGCGCTCTGCGTAGCGAGGCGCGATCTCCTCGAACAGCTTGTGGACGATGAACTTGTCCTGGCCGAGCTCGGAAAGGGCGCGGCGACGCGCGTGGAGGTCGCCGCGCTTGGCCAGCGTGATCAGCTTCTCGAGCTCGGGCTTCACGGCCTTGGCCTTCGCTTGGCTGGTCTTGATCCGCTCGTGCTCGATCACCTGCCGGCAGAGGTTCCGAAGCAATGACCGGCGGTGCGCCGCATCCCGGCTGAGCTTGTGCCTCGTCTTCCGGTGGCGCATCCTGGTGGCCTCCCGCTCACTCGTCCCTGAGCGAGAAGCCGAGGGCGTCGATGGCCTCGATCACCTCTTCCGTGGAGCGCCTGCCGAAGTTGGGGATCGCGTTCAGCTCCGACTCGGAGCGCTGGATCAGGTCGCCGACCGTCTGGATCCCGGCCCGCTTCAGGCAGTTGTAGGCGCGGACCCCGATCTCCAGCTCCTCGATCAGGCGATCGTCGCCCTCGCCGGTGGCGAGAGGCGCGTAGCCCGGCTCGGCCGCCCCGGCGCCGTCGCGGCTGGTGAGCTCCTCGACCCGGTCGGCGTCGGTGAAGATCGCCAGGCTCTTGATCAGGATCTCGGCCGCCTCCCGAAGCGCCGAAGCCGGCTCCATCGAGCCATCGGTCTCGATCTCCATCAACAGCTTGTCGAAGTCGGTCCGCTGGCCGACCCGCGCGGAGTCGACAGCGTAGGAGGCGCGCCGGATCGGCGAGAAGATCGAGTCGATCGGGATCACCCCGAGCGGCTGGTCCTCGGTCTTGTTCTCCTCCGCCGGCGAATACCCCCGGCCTCGGCCGATGGTCAGATAGACCTCCAGCTTGGTCCGCTTCTCGAGCGTGGCGATGGGGACGTCGGGGTTAAGGATCTCGACTCCGGCGGGCAGGTCGATGTCCTTCGCCTTCACCTCGCCGGGTCCGGTGGCGACCAGCGGCGCCTCGACCTCGTCCGCATCCGTGTGCATGCGGATCACGATGTCCTTGAGGTTGAGGACGATGTCCGTGACGTCCTCCTTCACACCGGGGACGTCGGAGAACTCGTGCGCGACGCCCTCGATCCGAACGCTCTTGATCGCAGCGCCACCCAGCGAGGAGAGCAACACCCGGCGGAGGCTGTTGCCGAACGTGTAGCCGAAGCCCTTGTCAAGGGGCTCGACCGTGAAGGTGCCGCGGTTGTCGGCGACCTCCTCGGAGGAGATCTTCGGGATCTGGAACTCGGGCAGGGTGGTCATCACTTCCTCTGGGTTTGTCGTTGTCGCGTTGGTGTGAGCGCTACTTGGAGTAGAGCTCGACGATCAGCTGCTCCTGAACCGGCGACGTGATCTCGCTGCGCTCGGGCAGGCGGAGCACCTTCGCGGTCAGGGCATCGTGGTCCGCCTGCAACCAGGGCGGCACGACGGCCGTGAGCTCCGTCGCGGAGCGCACGACATCGCTCGCCGCCGAGTTCGGACGGATCGTGATCACGTCGTCCGGGCGGACCTGGTAAGAGGGGATGTCGACTCGGCGGCCATTGACGAGCCAGTGGCCGTGACCCACCAGCTGCCGGGCCTGCCGGCGCGAGGCGGCAAAGCCGAGACGCACAAGCACGTTGTCGAGCCTCCGCTCGAGCAGTCGCAGGAGGTTCTCGCCGGTGACTCCCGGCTGGCGTGAGGCCTTCTGGTAGTAGCCGCGGAATTGCTTTTCGAGCAACTGGTAGTACCGTCGGGCCTTCTGCTTCTCGCGCAGCTGCTGCCGGTACTCCGACTGGCGCACGCGGCCACGCCCGTGCTCGCCGGGCGGGTAGGACCGGCGCTCCACGCCGCACTTCTCGGTCTGGCAGCGTTCGCCCTTGAGGAACAGCTTCTGCCCCTCGCGGCGGCACTGCTTGCACTGTGGACTCGTATCTCGGGCCATCAGACTCGGCGGCGCTTCCGGGGCCGGCAGCCGTTGTGCGCTTGGGGGCTGACGTCCTTGACGGTCGTGACTTGGAGCCCGGCCGCCTGCAGCGAGCGGATCGCGGTGTCGCGACCGGAGCCCGCGCCCTTGGCGTGGACCTCGACCCGCTCGAGGCCGTGCTCCATCCCCTTGCGCGCGGCCGAGTCGGCCGTCACCTGAGCGGCGAACGGGGTCGACTTGCGCGAGCCCTTGAAGCCGGCCGAGCCCGCGGACTCCCAGCAGATGACGCTTCCGTCGGTGTCGGTGATCGTCACGATCGTGTTGTTGAAGCTCGTCTTGATGTGGGCGATTCCGTACGCGATGTTCTTCTTCACGCGCCGGCGGGAGCGTCCCTTGCCGCGTGCGGCCTTCTTCGGCTGCGCCATCTCCCAGCCTCCTACGTCGGCGACGACGCCCGGCGCCTGCCTGCGACGCTCATCCGCCGTGGGCCCTTGCGGCTGCGGGCGTTGGTCTTCGTTCGCTGCCCCCGGACCGGGAGGCCGCGGCGATGTCGGAGGCCGCGGTAGGCACCGATCTCGGACAGTCGCTTGATGTTCTGGGAGCGCTCGCGGCGCAGGTCCCCCTCCACCTCACGGGACTCGACCGCCTCGCGAAGCTTCACCACCTCGTCGTCGGTCAGATCCTTGACGTAGGTATTCGGGTCGACGCCGGTGTCGGCGACGATCTTTCTCGCGGTCGAGTGGCCGATCCCGTGGACGTAGGTGAGTCCTACCTCGACGCGCTTGTTGAGCGGGATGTTTACGCCAGCGATGCGAGCCAAATCAAATGACCTTCCTGCAGCCTCAACCCTGCCGCTGCTTGTGGCGAGGATTCGAGCAGATGACCAGCACGACACCGCGCCTCCGGATCACCCGGCAGCGCTCACACATCGGCTTTACGGACGCTCGAACCTTCATCGCCCCTTCGCTGGGTCGTATCCAATCACTTTTCGGAGAAAGCCCACCGGCCCCATGAATCGGGCCCGCGGACACACAAGACGGCCCCACGGCCGACCGGAGATGGTAGCAGGGCACCTTCGGGCGCTAGACGCCGAACGAACCGATCATCTCGGCGACGTCCTCGGCCGCATCACGGTCGTCGGCCGCCGAGGCGCTCTCGAGCTGCCTGATTGATCGCTACCTAGTCCTCGTGCCACGGGGTGAGCACGCGGGGGCCGTTCTCGGTGACCGCAACCGTGAACTCGAAGTGGGCGGCCAGCGAGCCATCCGCGGAGTAGACCGCCCAGTTGTCCTCGCCCACGCGGACCTCAGGGCTGCCGACGTTGACCATCGGCTCGATCGCCAGCACCATGCCCGGCTCGAGCTCGGGGCCCTTGCCGGGCTCCCCGTAGTTGGGAATCTGCGGGTCCTCGTGCATGTCACGGCCGATTCCGTGACCAACCAGCGAACGGATGATCGAGAAGCCCTCCAACTCGACCTCGCGCTGAATCGCGGCTGAGACGTCGCCCAACCGGTTGTTCGGCAGCGCCTGTTCGGCGCCGGCCAGCAACGCGCCCCTCGTGGCCTCGAGCAGCCGGCGGGTCTCCGGGTTCACGGGCCCGACCGGGACCGTGATCGCGGCGTCGGCCACCCAGCCGTCCTTGGTCACCCCCACGTCGAGCGAGATGATGTCTCCGCGCTTCAGCTCATAAGCGCCCGGGATCCCATGGACGACCATCGAATTCGGCGACGTGCAGATCGAGCCGGGAAAGCCACGGTAGCCCTTGAACGAGGCCTGGGCTCCCTGCGAAGCGATGAAGCGCTGCGCCGCCTCGTCGAGCTCAGCCGTGGTGATGCCGGGTTGGCACTTCGAGCGCAGCATGCGCAGGCAGCGGGCCTGGATCGCGCCGGCCGCGGCCATCCGTTCGATTTGCTCCTCGGTCTTCCTGATGATCAACGCGCGATGAGGCCTTCTAGAGCTCTTCCTCCATGCGCAGGGTGGCAAGCAGGGCGCGGATCCGGTCGTTGACCTCGTCCGGCCCCATCGACCCGTCTACCCGCCGCAACAGTCCCTCGCCCTCGTAGTAGGCCACCAGCGGCTCCGTCTTCGCGTGGTACTGCTCCACGCGGTGGCGAATGACCTCGGGCTTGTCGTCATCGCGGATCTCCAGACGGGCGCCGCAGATGTCACAGATGCCCTCGTTCTTCGGCGGATCGAACTCGAGGTGAAAGATGTGCCCCTGCTTGACGCACGTGCGACGACCGCCGAGGCGGCGCACGACCTCGTCGTCGGATACCTCGATCAGGACGGCGGCTGTCAGGTTGCGGCCCAGCTCCTCCATCTTTGAGTCCAGTGCCTCAGCCTGGGCAATCGTTCGCGGGAAGCCGTCGAGGATGAAGCCGTCCGCCGCCTCGCTGCGGGCGACGCGCTCGGCGATCACCCCCACAATCACATCGTCCGGTGCCAGGTCGCCCCGATCCATGTACTCCTTCGCCGCCACGCCGAGCTCGGTGCCCTCGCGAACCGCCGCGCGAAGGATGTCGCCGGTCGCGTAGTAGGGCAACCGGAAGTCCTCCTGCAGCCGCTCGCCCTGCGTCCCCTTGCCGGAACCAGGCGGACCTAATAGAACGAGGTTCAGCTCAGACATCGATTGACCAGGGGATTGGGTGGGCGAACGGGCGCGAAAACCGAGCCTGCCAAGGACGCAGGGCGATCGGCGAAGCGAGCGTACTGAAAACGTACGTGAGCGAGACGATCAGCCGAGGACAACGGCAGGCGAAGGTTTGCAGCCCCCGCGCCAGCTACTTCAGAAAACCCTCGTAGTTGCGCATCATGAGCTGGGCTTCAAGCTGCTTCACCGTGTCGAGGGCGACGCCGACAACGATCAGGATCGAGGTGCCACCGAAGAAGAAGTTCGCCGACGTCTGGCTGATCAGGATGGTCGGCAACGCGGCCACCGCCCCCAGGTACAGGGCCCCCGGAAAGGTGAGCCTGGACAGGATGCGGTCCAGGTACTCGGCGGTTGGTCGTCCCGGCCTCACCCCGGGGATGAAGCCCCCGTACTTCTTCAGATTGTCCGCTTGGTCCACGGGATTGAAGGTGACCGCGGTGTAGAAGTAGGTGAAGACGACGATGAAGAAGACCTCCCCGACGACGTACGCCCACCCGTCGGGGCTGAAGAAGGCGGCGAAGTCGAGCGCTGCCGGGGTATTCAGGAGCTGGCCGATGGTCGGCGGGAAGGCCATGATCGAGGCCGCGAAGATCACCGGGATGACGCCAGCCATGTTGACGCGAAGCGGCAGATAGGTCGAGCCGCCGGTTGTCATCCGGCGGCCGACGACCCGCTTCGCGTACTGGACCGGAATACGGCGCTGGCCCTCCTGGACGAAGACGATCCCGACAATCACCGCCAGGGCGATGAACGGCATCATCACGATGAAGACCTGGTCCGGGTTGGTCCACCACGCCTGGATCCCGGCGGGGAGCGAGGCGACGATGGAGGCGAAGATCATCAGCGAGATCCCGTTCCCGACCCCGCGCTGGGTGATCAGCTCGCCGAGCCACATCAACAGCGTGCAGCCGGCGGTGAGGGCGATGACGATCAGGAACACCTTCGCGAAGGTGAGGTTGCCGACTACGCTGGTTCCGGCCTGGTCCTGGAACGACTGGAACAGGAACACGTAGCCCAGCGACTGCGCGAAGGCCAGCGCCACGGTCAGGTAGCGCGTGTACTGCGTGATCTTCTGCTGGCCGACCTCGCCCTCCTTCTGAAGCCGCTCGAGCGAGGGCACCACCACGGTCAGCAGCTGCAGGATGATCGAGGCGGTGATGTAGGGCATGATCCCCAGCGCGAACAGGGACAGCCTCGACAGGCTGCCGCCGCTGAACAGGTTGAGGAAGCCGAGGATCGAGTTGCCCGAGAAGTTCTCCTCGATCTCCTTGACCGTGTTGAGGTCCACCCCAGGCGCCGGGATGTAGGCGCCGAGCCTGTAGAGCAGCAGCATCGCGGCCGTGAACGCGAGCTTCTTGCGAATCTCGGCAACCTTGAAGGCGTTGGCGATCGTCTGAAGCACTAGTTACTCCGCCGGCTCCTCGCCCAACTTGGCATCCGTGCCGGCTCCGGGACCGACGGCCACGATTGCGACCGTGCCGCCGACCTTCTCGATCTTCTCCTTCGCGGAGGCGCTGAAGGCGTGCGCGCGGACGGTGAGCTTCTTGGTCAGCTCGCCTCGGCCCAGCACCTTCACCGGGTGGCGGCGCTTGGCCAGACCCGCCGCGCGCAGGCTCTCGAGCGTCACTTCGTCGCCAGCGGCGAAGCGGGCCTCGAGGTCGGCGACGTTGACCGGCTGGGTGTGGGTCCGGAACTGCTCAAAGGGCATCGACATCTTCCGCCGCGGGCCTCGCAGCTTCCGGGTCCGCATGTGGATCGGGTTTTGCCCGCCCTCGTACCCGGGCTTGCGCTTGTTGCCCGAGCGGGCGCCGGCACCCTTGTGACCACGGCCGGAGGTCTTGCCAACGCCCGATCCGGCGCCTCGGCCAACCCGCTTGCGATCACGACGCGAGCCCGGCTTGGGGCGCAGCGAATGCAGCCCGACCTCCTCTGGAGCCAGGCGAGGCATCAGGACCCCGCCTCCTCCTGGACCTCCACCATGTGGCCCACCACCCTCAGCATGCCGCGCAGCTCGGGACTGTCGGCCCGCTTGGACTCCCGGCCGATCCGACCCAGCCGGAGCGAGCGAAGCGTGTCGCGCTGCCTCGGGCTGGCGCCGTTGGCCGAGCGGATCTGCTTGATGACCAACATCACACCACTCCGCCGGAAGCCTCGGACATCACTCCGCAGCCTCCTCGGGAACCACTCCGCCGGAAGCCTCGGCTTCGCCTACGTTTCCGGCGGGTTTGGGCTCGGACGTGGCGGCAGGTTCAGCCGTTTCTTCCGCGACTTCATCATCCGCCGGCTGCTCGGCTTCGCCTCCGCTGCCGGCGGGTTCGGGCGCCGACGGGCCGGCAGGTTCAGCCGACTGGACCGGGACTTCGTCCCTAGCCCCAACCACTCCACCTTTGGCCGCCTCGCCCCCTGTCGCTTCGGCCTTCTTGCCGTTCTTCTGGATGCCGAGCACCTGGTTGACGCTCAGGCCACGGAGCTTGGCGACCTGCTCTGGGCGGCGCAGGCTCATCAACCCCTCCATGGTCGCCTTGACGAGGTTGATCGGGTTCTGCGTGCCGATGCTCTTCGTGAGCACGTCGCGGATCCCCGCCAGCTCGAGCACCGCCCGCACGCCACCGCCGGCGATCACCCCGGTACCCGGGCTCGCTGGGCGCAACACGACGTGGCCGGCTCCGAACCGCCCGATGATCCGGTGCGGGATCGTCTGCCCGTACATGGGCACGCGGATGAGGCTCTTGCGCGCATTCTCGACGGCTTTTTGGATCGCCAGCGGAACCTCGCGTGCCTTTCCGTAGCCGATTCCGACCACGGAGCTCTCATCGCCCACTGCAACCAGGGCGGTGAACGAGAAGCGCCGGCCGCCCTTGACGACCTTTGCGACGCGGTTGATCTCGATCACGCGCTCCTGTAGGTCGAGGCCCTGCGGGCTGACTGTCTCGATCTCGTGGTTCATGCGCCGATCAAGCAAGGTAGCGGGTCAAAAGCTCAGCCCACCCTCGCGGGCACTCTCGGCCAGGGCCCTCACCCGGCCGTGGTAGCGGTAGCCGCCGCGGTCGAAGACGCACGTCGTCAGGCCCGCCTGCTTCGCACGCTCAGCGAGCAGCGCGCCCGCGCGCTTCGCCTGCTCCATCGACCCCAGCCCGCGCAGCTCGGATTCGGTCCAGGCCACGGCCACCAGGGTGCGGGCCGCATCGTCGTCGATCAGCTGCGCGAACACGCCGCGGTTGGACCGAAAGACCGACAGGCGCGGACGCTCGGCGGTGCCCCGCACCTTCGCGCGGACCCGCCGGCGGCGGCGCAGCCTGCGCTGCGGCTTGGTGAGAACGGCCACTAGGCTCGCTTCCCGACCTTGCGGCGCACGTGCTCGCCGGCGTAGCGGATGCCCTTGCCCTTGTAGGGCTCAGGCGGGCGGGAGCGGCGAATGCGGGCAGCGATCTCGCCGACGAGCTGTTTGTCGATTCCCCTGACCACGACCTGGGTTGGGACCGGCACCTCGAACTCGATGCCCTCGGGAGCGGTCACGGAGACCGGGTGCGAGTAGCCCACATTCAGCTCGAGCGCCTTGCCCTGAAGGCGCGCCCGGTAGCCGACTCCCTCAATCTCGAGCCGCTTCTCAAAGCCCTCCGTGACGCCTTGAACCATGTTCGCGATGAGGCTGCGGGTCAGGCCGTGCAGGGCGCGGTGCTCGCCACGATCCGTCGGCCGCTTCACGGTCAGCGCGCCAGGGTTGCCTTCCCCTCCGTCGTCCCCTTCTGCTGGGGAAGTCTCCCCCTGGGTGATCGCCATCTCAGGGCTCACGGCCTGGGTCAGCGCCCCCTTCGGCCCCTTGACCGAAACCAGACCAGGCTCGACCTCGACGGTCACCCCGTCCGGAATCGCTATGGGCTTCCTTCCGATTCTGCTCATGGACTCAATCGTTCGTTGGTCTTTGTCGTTCGAACGACGAACGACGAGAAACGAATCACGCTCACCATACGTAGGCGACGACCTCGCCGCCCACGCCTCGCTGTCTCGCCTCGTGGCCGGTCATGACGCCAACCGACGTCGAGAGGATCGCGGTGCCCATCCCACCCATCACGCGCGGGATCTCCTCGTGGGTCACATAGCGACGCCTGCCCGGGCGGGAGACCCGCTTCAGGCCGGTGATCACGGATCCGCGCCCGTCCGTGTACTTGAGCCTGATCCGGATCGCCTCGCCCACCCGCGTGGGCTCGACCACGTAGTCGTTGATGTAGCCCTGTTCGGCGAGAATCCGGGTCATGTCCTTCTTGAGACGCGACGCGGGCACCTCGACCTCCGCGTGCTGCGCGGCGATCGCGTTGCGGACGCGGGTCAGGTAGTCGGATATCGGGTCGGTCACCATCAGTGTCATCCAGGCCTGTTCACCAGCTCGACTTGGTCATCCCGGGTATGTAGCCCTGGTGCGCGAGCTCCCGTAGGCACAGCCGGCAGAGGCCGAACTTGCGGTAGTAGGCACGCGACCGCCCGCAACGGCGGCACCGGTTGTAGGCCCGCGAGCGGTACTTGGGCTTCCGCCGCTGTCTGACTGTCTGTGAAGTCTTGGCCATAGTTCGTCGTTCGTCGCTCGTCGATCGAGCTAGTCCTCCGACACCTCCTTCTCGGTTTCCTCATCGGTCTCGCTCTGCTCGGCGCCCTCCTCGCCTTCCTCGCCCTCCTCCGGCCGCACCCGCTTGGCGTAGGCCTCGGGGTTCTCCTCCTTGAGCTGCTCGAGAGCGGCCGCTTCGGCCTCGGCCCGCCGGCGGGCCTCGTCCCTGCGTCGCTCCTCCTCCTCGGCCTCCCGGTCGACCTCACCGGGCCGCCCCTCCGCGGAGAAGGGAAATCCCAGGGCGAGCAGCAGCTCGAAGGCCTCCTCGTCGCTCGAGGCGCTGGTCGTGATGGTCACGTCAAGCCCGCGGACCTCGTCGATCGAGTCGTAGTCGATCTCGGGAAAGATCAGCTGCTCACGGATGCCGAGCGAGTAGTTGCCACGCCCGTCGAACGAGCGCGGGTTGAGTCCGCGGAAGTCGCGGATGCGCGGAATTGCGATCGAGACCAGCCGGTCGACGAACTCCCACATCCGGGCCCCTCGCAGAGTCACCGCAACGCCGACCGGCATCCCCGCGCGAACCTTGAAGTTGGCAATCGACTTACGGGCGCGCCGCACGTTGGGGCGCTGTCCGGAAATCACGGCGAGCTGCTCGGTGGCCGCCTCGAGGACCGAGCTGGTCTGTTTCGCTTCGCCGACGCCCATGTTGACGGTCACCTTTTCCAGGCGCGGGATCTCCATGCGATTGCGGTAGCTAAACCTGGCCGTGAGCCGCTCGACGACCTCGCTCTCGAAACGATCGCGCAGGCGCGGCGGCGGGGCGGGGCGCTGAGCTTCTGTAGTACTTGCTTCCATCGATGTCTCTACTCGATCGCCTTGCCGGTGCGCTTCGCGTAGCGCTCGCGCTTGCCGGCCTGCGTGGAGCGCACGCCGACGCGGGTCGGCTTGTTGTCGGTGGGATCGAGCAGCATCACATTGGAGACGTGGATGGGCCCCTCCTTCTCGATGATGCCGCCGGTCTGGGCCCCCTTCTGGGTGTCCTTCACCGAGCGCGGGCGCTGGTGGCGCTTGACCATGTTCAGGCCCTCGACGTAGACCCGCCGCTTCTGTGGGTCGGTGCGCAGGACGCGCCCGGTCTTGCCGCGATTCTTGCCGCCGGTGACGACCACCGTGTCGTCCTTGCGGATCCTCATCGATTTCGCCATTGCTACAGAACCTCCGGGGCTAAAGACACGATCTTCATGAAGTTCCGCTCCCGCAGCTCCCGGGCAACGGGGCCGAAGATCCGGGTTCCGCGAGGGTTTAGTTGCGGATCGATCAGCACGGCCGCGTTCTCGTCGAAGGCGATGTAGGTCCCGTCGGAGCGCCCGAGCTGCTTCTTGGTGCGCACGACAACCGCCTGCACGACCTCGCCCTTGCGTACGCCGCCGTGAGGAGCCGCCTGTTTGACGGTCGCCGTGATCACGTCGCCGACGCTCGCGTAGCGGCGATGGTGCCCGCCCTTCACGCGGATGCAGAGGATCTCGCGGGCGCCTGAGTTGTCTGCCACCCGAAGCTTCGTCTCCTGCTGGATCACCGGGCCTTCTCCAGGATCTCGAGCAGCCGCCAGCGTTTCGTTCGCGACAGCGGCCGCGACTCGACGACGCGGACGACGTCGCCCTCCTGCGCCTGATTGGCCTCGTCGTGGGCGCGAAGCTTGCTGGTCCGGCGAACGACCTTCTCGTAGGTTCGGTGGCGCCGCACGACCGCGATCTCGACCGTGATCGTCTTGTCGCCCCCAGCCGAGACCACAGTGCCCTGGCGAACCTTCTTCGGCCCCGGCTGACGAGGGGCCGGAGGGGTCCCGGTGCCCGGCTCGCCACGCTTGCGGCGGCGGCCGGCTCGGTAGCGGCGGCGGCGCTCCGCGGAAGCGCGCTGCCCCTCGGCGCGCTCGGTCGCCCGCTCCTCGGGCGTCCGCGAAGGACGCGGCGTCCCAGAGGCCCGTGAGCGCTCCAGCCTGCGCCTGGCCTTTGGGCCAGGATCCACTCCGCCGGAAGCCTCGCCTTCGGCTTCGTCTCCGGCGGGTTTGGGCTCCGGCGTGGCGGCAGGTTCGGCCGTGCCCTCCGCGACTTCGTCGCTAGCCCTGACCTCGCTCTCCTCAGCCTCGGTGTCGCCGGCCGGCTCCTCGCCAGCTTCCGCCTCGGCCGGCTGCTCCTCGGCAGCCTCCGACGGCGTGGCAGGCTCGGCCGCCTCGTTCGCGATCTCGTCGCTAGCCCCGGCCTCATCCTCAGCGACTTCCTCGCTGGCTTCGGGCTGGTTCTTCTCTTCCTCGGCCATCAGCGCTTGAGCTCCTTCCGAAGGTCGATGCCGCGCTGGCGGGCGACGCTCAGCAGTCGGGCGACGTCGCGGCGGGCCGTACGCAGGCCCGCGGTGTTCTCGAGCTCGCCGGTCGCCTGGCGAAAGCGCAGGTTGAAAGCCTCCTGGCGTGCATCCTTGAGCCGCTCGACGAGGTCGTGATCGTTGAGCGAATGAACATCCGACCCCTTCACTCCGCGACCCCTTCGCGCTTCACGAACTTCGTCTTCACGGGCAGCTTGTGACCGGCGAGCCGGATCGCGTCGCGCGCCAGGTCCTCGGGCACGCCGGCGAGCTCGAACATCACGCGCCCCGGCTTGATGACGGCGACCCAGCCCTCCGGGTTGCCCTTGCCCGAGCCCATCCGCGTCTCGGCCGGCTTCTTCGTGTAGGGCTTGTCGGGGAAGACGTTGATCCACACCTTGCCGCCGCGCTTGATTTTCCGGGTCATGGCGACACGGGCAGCCTCGATCTGACGGTTGGTGACCCAACCACGCTCGAGTGCCTTCAACCCGTACTCGCCGAAGGCCACCTGATGGCCTCCCTTCGAGTTGCCCCGCATGCGCCCGCGATGGACCTTGCGGTGCTTGACGCGTTTCGGCATCAGCATCAATCATCACCTCCGCCGGAATCATCTCCGCCGGAAGCCTCGCCTTCGGCTTCGTTTCCGGCGGGTTTCGGCTCCGGAGTGGCGGCAGGTTCAGCCGTGCCTTCCGCGACTTCATCATCCGCCGGCTGCTCGGGAACCACTCTGCCGGAAGCCTCGGCTTCGCCTACGTTTCCGGCGGGTTTGGGCTCGGACGTGGCGGCAGGTTCAGCCGTTTCTTCCGCGACTTCGTCGCTAGCCCGAACCGATCGACCTTCAGCCGGTCCAGCTTTAGCCGCTCCGCCTGCAGCCACTGCTGGGGCCGCACCAGCTGCGGCGGGGGCGGGCTGGGACGCGGCCGGGGCGGCCGGTGCCGGCGTCTCGGGACGGGTGGGAGCGGGCGGCCTGGCGCGCCCCGGGCCTCGCTCGCGGCGCTCAGGACGGCCCGGGCGCTGGCGGGCGGAGCGCGGTGTCAGCGTGTCCGCGCCCTCCTCTCCGGAGCTGGGGCCATAGCCCTCCGGCATCACCTCGCCCTTGTTGATCCAGCACTTGACGCCGATCCGACCGGTGGTGGTGCGCGCCTCCACGAAGCCGTAATCGATGTCGGCGCGCAGCGTATGAAGCGGAACCCGGCCGTCGGAGTAGCCCTCGGTACGGGCCATCTCGGCACCGCCCAGACGACCGGAGACCTGGACCTTGACTCCCTTGGCACCGGAGCGCATCGCCGAGGTCAGGGCGCGCTTCATCGCCCTCCGGAACGCGACCCGGTTCTGAAGCTGCTCAGCAATCGACTGGGCGACCAGCTTGGCGTCCAGCTCGGGGCGCTTGATCTCGCGAATGTTGACTTTCACTGGCTTGTTCAGCAGCTTGTGCAGGTCACGGCGCAGGGCGTCCACCTCGGACCCCGACTTGCCAATCACGATGCCTGGGCGCGCAGTGTGGATGTCGACCGTGACTTCGCCGCGCTGCTTGACGATGGTGATGTCGGAGAGCCCAGCGTGCGAGAGCTTGCGCTGGATGTGTTCGCGGATCGCAATGTCCTCGAACAGGTAATCCGAGAACTCGCGCTGGTTGAACCAGTTCGACTTCCAGTCGTGGATGTAGCCGACTCTGAAGCCCTCGGGATGAATCTTCTGCCCCATCGTTCCCTTCTTCTACTCGGACGGCGTCAGCGCGACGCTCACGTGGCTCGTTCGCTTCTCGATCTTGGTCGCCCGGCCGCGCGCACGAGCTCGCCAGCGCTTCAGGGTCGGGCCCTCGTCGACCTGGATCTCCACGATCCGCATGTCCTCGGCCACCAGCTCGTGATTGTTCTCCGCATTGGCAGCTGCCGAGGCGATCAGCTTGGCGATGTCGCGCGCCGCACCACGGACCGAGAAGTCGAGCAAAGTACGCGCCTCGGGGACCGTGAGGCCGCGGACCTGGTCGGCTACCAAGCGTGCCTTGCGCGGTGCCACCCGCATGTAGCGAGCACTCGCCCGCACCACCGGGCCCTCGGGATCCTGCTTCTTACGCTCCGCCACGATCAACGCTCCGCCTTGGTGCCCGAGTGCGCCCGGAACGTGCGGGTGGGCGCGAACTCGCCCAGTTTGTGCCCCACCATCGACTCGGAGACGAACACCGGGACGTGCTTGCGGCCATCGTGGACGGCGATCGTGTGTCCGACCATGTCCGGGAAGATCGTTGAGTGCCTCGACCAGGTCTTGATCATCTGCTTCTGACCGCTCTCGTTCATCTGCTGGATCCGCCTCAGCAGGCGTTCCTCCACGAACGGGCCCTTCTTGGTCGAGCGCCCCATCCCTATCGCTTCTTCTTCCCGCGCCGGCGGCCGCGAACGATCATCGCGTCGGAGCCCTTGCCCTTCTTGCGCGTCCGGTAGCCCAGCGCCGGCTTGCCCCATGGAGTTTCCGGATGGCCGCCCGGTGTGTGATGCGCCTCGCCCCCGCCATGCGGGTGGTCGACGGGATTCATCGCCACCCCCCGGGTCTGTGGTCGGCGCCCCTTGTGGCGGGAGCGGCCCGCCTTTCCCAGCTTGATGTTCTGGTGCTCCGCGTTCGAGAGCGTACCGACGGTGGCGCGGCAGTCCGCGCGCACCATCCGCATCTCCGAGGAGGGGAGGCGCAGGGTCACCCTCGGGCCCTCCTTGGCGGCCACCTGGATCGCAGAGCCAGCGGCACGCCCCAGGCGCCCTCCCTGCCCGGGGACAAGCTCGACGTTGTGCACGATCGTCCCGGTGGGGATTGAGCGCAGCGGCAGCGCGTTGCCGGGCCGGATATCGGCGCGCTCGCCCGACTCAACTCGGTCGCCGGGCTGCAGCCCCTGCGGAGCGAGGATGTACCGCTTCTCACCGTCCGCGTACTCCACGAGGGCGATATAGCAGGTGCGGTTGGGGTCGTATTCGACCGTCGCCACCCTCGCCGGCACGCCGTCCTTGCGGCGCTTGAAGTCGATTCGACGGTAACGGCGCTTGGCGCCGCCGCCTCGGTGTCGCGAAGTGATGCGGCCACGGGAGTTGCGCCCACCGCTCTTCGACTTGCCCTTCGTCAGGGGCTTGTGGGGCTGCTCCACGGTCAACTCGTCGCGAAGCTGGAAGGTCGCGAAGCGCCTCCCGGGGCTGGTTGGCTTTGACTTTCGAATCGGCATCGATCAGTTGCCTGCTGCTCTCACTCGGCCACCGCGGCGCCCTCGAACAGCTCGATCCGTTCGCCGGGCGCGAGCTGCACGACCGCCTTCTTCCATGAGCGGGTGCGACCGCTGTTCAGGCCACGGCGCTTCGGCTTCGAGCGCACCTTGGCGGTTCGCACTGCCTTCACGCGAACCTCGAAGATCTCCTCGATCGCCCGGGCGACCTGGGTCTTGTGCGCCCGGTCGTCCACGCGGAACGTGTACTTGCCGTCCGCCATCAGCGCATAGCTCTTCTCAGAGACGACCGGCTCGATGATCACCTGGCGAGCCTCCACGCTTACTCCTCGGAATCCTTGCCTTCGGCTACGCCTTCCGATTCCTCGGGGGAACCCGTTTCAGCCGCGCCGGTCGTCCGCCCCCCACGCTGGACATCGACGGCCCGAGCCTCAAGCACTTCCAACGCATCTTTGGAGACCGCCAGAGAAGCGTGACCGATGATGTCGGCCACTCCCACCGCGGTGGCTTGGACCACGGTTACCCGGGGGATGTTGTGGAAGCTCTTCGCCGCCGTGAGCTCCTCATCGCCGGCGAGAAGCACCAAGACGCTGCCCTCGGGGGCCCACTTGGCGAGTGCCTCGGCGGCCTGCTTGGTGGAGGGCTCGGAGTAGTCCGCGCCGTCAATCACGGCGACACTGCCCCGGGCAGCATGCACTGACAACGCGGCGCGAAGCGCCCGCCGCCGAGCCTTGCGGTTCACCTTCACGGCGTACACGCGCGGCGTCGGGCCAAAGGCTGCGCCTCCGCCACGGCGGTGCGGGACGCTGAGCGCGCCGGCGCGGGCGCGACCGGTGCCCTTCTGCCGCCAGGCCTTGGCCGTGGTCATCGAGACCTCGCCGCGACCGAGCGTGGACGCCGTGCCGCGTCGCCGAGCGGCGAGGTCGGCCCGCGCCGTCTCGTGGACGAGCGACTCATGAAACTCCTCACCGAACAGGGCTGCCGGCAGATCCGCCTTTGAGGTCTTGCCCAACACAGGCGCGCGAACCCCCGTCGTCGCCGCACGACTACTCCCCGCGGATTTCGTTTGCGAAGCCATCAATCGCTCCGAATCTCCACCGTGCCGTTGCGAGGGCCGGGCACCGCGCCCTTGACGAGCAGCAGGTTGCGTTCGGCGTCCACTTCGACAACCTCGAGGCGTCGCTGGGTGATGCGCTTGCCGCCCATGCGGCCGGGCATCCTGACGCCTTTGAAGACCCGCGCCGGGTCGGCGCTGGCGCCAATCGAGCCCGGAGCCCGAATGTTGTGGGAGCCGTGCGTCACGGGGCCGCGGCTGAAGTTGTGGCGGCGGATCGTGCCCGCGAACCCCTTGCCGATCGCAACCCCGGAGACCTTGACCCGCTGCCCCGGCTCGAACTGCTCGACCGTGAGCGTCTCGCCAACCTGGTGCTCTCCCTGATCGCGGAACTCGACCAGCGTCCGGGCAGGGGGAGCGCCGGCCTTCTTCAGGTGACCCAGCTCCGCCTTGGTGAGCTTGCGCTCCGGCACTTCCGCGAAGGCGAGTTGCACCGCCGCGTAGCCGTCGCGGTCGGCATCGCGCACCGCGGTGACCGGGCAGGGACCCGCCTCGATCACGGTGACGGGCACCCGGGTGCCGTCATCCGTGAACACTTGTGTCATCCCGAGCTTCTTACCGATGATCGCCGCCACCCAGCACCGCTACCTAGGTCTTGATCTCGATGTCGACTCCGGCCGGCAGCGCGTCGAGGCGCTGGAGGGAATCGATCGTCTTCGGCGTCGGCTGGTGAATGTCGATCAGCCGCTTGTGCGTGCGGATCTCGAAATGCTCGCGGGAGTCCTTGTCCTTGAACGGCGAGCGAATCACGCAATAGACGTTCTTGTCGGTGGGCAGGGGTACGGGCCCGGCGACGCGCGCGCCGGTCCGTTGTGCCGTCTCCACGATCTCCCGCGCCGCCCGGTCGATGGCGTCGTGGTCGTACGCCTTCAGGCGGATGCGGATCTTGTTCGCTGTTACCGCTGACATCTGTCCTATCGCACAGTTGGGGCGCCGCCCCTGTGTGGGGCGCCGCCCCGGTCGTATGTCCTTTCACTTCTCCCGCGACTCGCCGCGGGCTCAACAAAAAGGGGCCGGCCAAGCCGGCCCCGAGCCGTCACTCGAGAATCTCGGTGACAACCCCTGAACCTACGGTGCGGCCGCCCTCGCGGATCGCGAACCGAAGGCCCTTGTCCATGGCGATCGGCTGGATCAGCTCGATCGACATCTCGACGTTATCTCCCGGCATCACCATCTCTGTGCCTTCGGGGAGGTTCGCCACCCCGGTCACGTCGGTGGTCCGGAAGTAGAACTGCGGCCGGTATCCGGAGAAGAACGGGGTGTGGCGGCCGCCCTCCTCCTTCTTGAGGCAGTAGACCTCGGCCTTGAACTTGGTGTGCGGTGTGATCGACCCGGGCTTGCACAACACCTGGCCGCGCTCGATGTCCTCGCGCTTCGTTCCCCGCAAAAGGCAACCGACGTTGTCGCCGGCCTGTCCCTGATCGAGGATCTTGCGGAACATCTCGACCCCCGTGACCACGGTCTTCGTCGTGTCATGGATACCGACGATCTCGACCTCCTCGCCGGTGTTGACGATTCCCTGTTCGATGCGGCCCGTGGCCACGGTGCCGCGACCGGTGATCGAGAAGATGTCCTCGACCGGCATCAGGAACGGCTTGTCCAAATCGCGCTCCGGCTCGGGGATGTAGGTATCGAGCGCCTCGGCGAGCTCGAGGATCGACTTCTGGGCCTCCTCATCCCCCTCCAGCGCCTTGAGGGCCGAGCCCTTGATCACCGGGGTCTCGTCCCCCGGGAACTCGTACTCCTTGAGCAGGTCGCGGACCTCCTCCTCGACCAGCTCGAGGATCTCATCGTCGTCGACCATGTCGACCTTGTTCAGGAAGACGACCACGTAAGGCACGTTCACCTGCCGCGCGAGCAGGATGTGCTCACGCGTCTGCGGCATCGGCCCGTCGGCCGCCGACACCACCAGGATTGCGCCGTCCATCTGCGCCGCGCCCGTGATCATGTTCTTCACGTAATCGGCGTGGCCGGGGCAGTCCACGTGGGCGTAGTGGCGGTTCTCGGTCTGGTACTCGACGTGGGCGGTCGCAATCGTTATCCCGCGCTCCTTCTCCTCGGGGGCGTTGTCGATCGACTCGAACGAACGCACCTCGGTGTCGGAACCCTGTTCCGCAAGCACCTTGGTGATCGCCGCGGTCAGCGTCGTCTTGCCGTGGTCGATGTGACCGATCGTGCCGACGTTGACGTGCGGCTTATCGCGCTCGAACTTCTCCTTGGCCATCTCGCTCCTTTTGGTGCTCGCGGGTTTCTCTCGAAGTCTGTCTGCTCAACGCTGCGGGTCTCGGCTCGCCACTCCGGCGAACCCCGGAAATATAGGAAAACTACGCTGCAGCCACGGGTTCGGGGCTGCGGTGCTCGACGATCTGCTCGGCGATGTTGGCCGGAACCTCCTCGTAGCGCTCGAACTGCATCGTGTAAGTGGCCCGGCCCTGGGTGGACGAACGCAGATCGGTCGCGTACCCGAACATCTCGCCGAGCGGGACGAACGCCTGGATGGCGACCGCGTTCCCGCGCGGCTCCTGGCCCTGAACCTTGCCGCGCCGCCGTGAGAGATCGCCGATCACATCGCCGAGGAATTCCTCAGGGGTGACGACCTCGACAGCCATCACGGGCTCGAGCAGGACGGGGTCGGCGCGGCGGGCTGCCTCCTGAACGGCCATCGAGCCGGCGATCTTGAAGGCCATCTCCGAGGAGTCGACGTCGTGATAGGAGCCGTCTCTCAACTCGACCCGCACGTCCACCATTGGATAGCCCGCGCGGATGCCGCTTGCCAGCGCCTCCTCGATGCCCTGCTCGACCGCGGGAATGAACTCGCTGGGGATCACACCGCCCTTGATCGCATTAACGAAATCGAAGCCCTCCCCGGGGGCGGGCTCGAGATTGACCACGACGTGGCCGTACTGGCCCCGGCCTCCGGTCTGGCGGACGAAGCGGCCCTCCACCTTCTCGGCGGGACGCCGGATCGTCTCCCGGTAGGCGACCTGGGGGCGGCCGACGTTGGCGTCGACGCTGAACTCGCGCAGCAGCCGGTCGACGATCACCTCCAGATGAAGTTCCCCCATGCCGTGGATCAGCGTTTGCCCCGTCTCCTCATCCGATTGCACCTGGAAGGTGGGGTCCTCGTCGGCCAGCCGCATGAGACTGGCCGCGAGCTTCTCCTGGTCGGCCTTCGTCTTCGGCTCGATCGCCACCGCGATCACCGGCTCCGGGAACTCGATCGTCTCCAGCACGATTGGAGCATCCGGCGCGCAGAGCGTGTCCCCGGTGCCGGTCTGCTTGAGGCCGACGCCGGCGCAGATGTCACCGGCGAAGCATTCCTGGATCTCCTCACGGTGGTTGGCGTGCATCATCAGCAGCCGGCCTATCCGCTCGGTGCGCCCGCTGGACGCATTGAGCACGCGGCTACCGGCGGAGAGCTTGCCGGAGTAGACGCGGAAGTAGGTGAGCTTGCCGACGTAGGGATCGGCCATCACCTTGAACGCCAGCGCCGCGAACGGTGCCTCCTCGTCAGCGGGGCGCTCCACCTCGTGGCCGTGGCCATCCTCGCCCTTCCGGGGCGGCTCCACACCTTGCACCGGCGGCACCTCAAGCGGCGACGGCAAGAGCTCGACAATCGCGTCCAAGAGCGGCTGCACACCCTTGTTCTTGAACGAGGATCCGCACATCACCGGGGTTACCTTGATGTCCAGCGTGGCTCGGTGCAGCGAGGTGGCGATCCGCTCGTGGGGAATCTCTTCGTCGTTCAGGTACGCCTCCATGAGCTCGTCGTCGTAGTCGGCGCAGGCCTCGATCAGGTGCGTGCGGGCTTCGTGAGCCTGCTCGGCCAGCTGCTCGGGGATCTCTCCGTAGGAGAACTCGACACCGAGCTCGTCGGTCCACACCAAAGCCTTGTTCTCGATCAGGTCGACGACGCCCTCGAACGCATCCTCGGCGCCGATCGGCAGCTGGATCGGGAGGGGCTTGGCCCCCAACCGCTCCCGCATCGTCTGGACCGCCTTGTCGAAGTCCGCGCCGGTACGGTCCATCTTGTTGACGTAGGCGATCCTGGGGACGCGGTACTTATCGGCCTGGCGCCAGACGGTCTCCGACTGCGGCTCGACGCCCGCGACCGCGTCGAAGATCGCGATCGCACCGTCCAGCACGCGGAGCGAGCGCTCGACCTCGACCGTGAAGTCCACATGGCCGGGCGTGTCGATGATGTTGACGCGATGACCCTCCCACTCGCAGGCGGTGGCGGCGGAGGTGATCGTGATGCCGCGCTCCTGCTCCTGCTCCATCCAGTCCATGACGGCGGCGCCCTCGTGCACCTCCCCCATCTTGTGCGTGCGACCGGTGTAAAAGAGGATGCGCTCCGTGGTCGTCGTCTTGCCGGCGTCGATGTGCGCCATGATCCCGATGTTGCGGGTCTTCTCCAGGGGGAAGGTGCGTGCCATTAGTTCGGTATTCGCGCACAAAAAAGGCCCATGCGGGCCTGGGGCGCGGTTGCCAGCTCAGCCCGAAACGCCTATATCGTGCAGCTCTCCATGAATGGATTCCCGCTCGCACGCCGCGCTCCGCTTGCGCACGAGCGACGGCTGAATATAGCAGAGGCATGATGCCCCTCAGGACGCCCGGATGAGGCGTCGGGAGCTGCGCGCGTTGCGCTCGGCGGTCCGATTTGGTGAGCGCGTAGTCACCCCGGCCCGCGGCCTCGCCGTGGTGGCGCTGGCTGCGACCATCACCCTCGGCGCCTCTCAGTTCAGCGACTATCGCGCCGTCGAGATCGGGGCTTCCCAGTACACGGGGGTGCGGGACGTGGCGCCCGCCCCGGCGCGGGACCGCAAGTCGCCCCGATCCGCCCACGGCGTAGCGGTGCTCGCGATCGCGATCGCGGCGCTCTTCGTGACGGCCTTCGCGGTCGCCGGCAGGTGGCGCCTGGCCCGCCTGCTGATCGTGCTCGGGGTGGCGGTGATCCTCATCAGCCTCCTGGTGGACGCTCGCCAGGGGCTGCGTGAGGGCCTGGCCGCGACCACCTACCAGGGCGCCAACGCGACCCTGCTGGGCGGCTTTTGGGTGCAGCTGTGCTCCGGGGTGACGCTGGCTGTCAGCGGCCCGCTGCTCGCGGTCCACCTGCGCGGCGAGCGCGCCAGGCGCCGAACGCGCTCAGCGAAACGGCGCGGGAGCGCCGGCGTCGCAGGGAGCACGTTTGCGGCCTCCGCGGGCGGCTCGGGCGTGGAGGGAGTCGCCACGTGAGCGCCGGCAAGCCGCCACCGCGAACCCGCTTCCACCCCGAGCGCCTGCTGCCCTACGCCTGCATCGTCGCGGCGCTTGCGCTGTTTGCTTCGGAGTTCACGACCACCTTCGAGTTCGTTCCCGCCGGGGGCGAGCCGCTGTGCGATCAGCAGGCCTCGGACCGTCATCACCTCGCGCTAGGCGTGATCGCCTTGTTCGCGATCGCTGCCGTGCTGGTCGCGGTCCTATGGGCATCCAGGCCCGCCGCGATCTCGGTGGCGATCGCAGGCTTGGCCGCCCTGGTCCTGTTTTTGGTCGTCGACCTGCCGGACGCGAACAGCGTCGGCACGCCCGCGGAGGAGTGCACGTCGCTCCCCGGGCAGCTCGACGACACAAAGGCCGTGGCCCAGACCGGCTTCTGGCTGGAGATGGCCGGCGCCTTGGCGCTGATGTTCAGCGGGGCGATCCTCGCAACGCTGACCCCGAGCCAGCTTGCCGGCCTCCGACCCCGCTGGCTCGGGGGGCGGAAGCACGAGCCCTAGTGCTCGCAAAAGTGCCGGATTACCAGCGGTAATGCGCGAAGGCCTTGTTGGCCTGCGCCATCCGGTAGATGTCGTCCTTGCGTTTCCAGGCGCCACCCTGCTGCTGGGTGGCGTCGAGGACCTCGTTGGCGAGACGCTCGGCCATGGCCTTCTCGCGCCGGCTGCGGGCGAATTGGACCAGCCAGCGGACGGCAAGGGTGCGGGCCCGCCGCGCTGGGACCTCGACCGGCACCTGATAGGTGGCGCCGCCGACCCGGCGGGAGCGGACCTCGAGCACCGGGGTCAGCTCCTTGATCGCCTCGTCGAGCACCTCGACCGGCGGACGGCTGGTTCGCTCCCCGACGATTGTGAGAGAGCCGTACACGGTTTGTTCGGCGATCGACTTCTTGCCATCGGTCATCACCTTGTTGATCACCTGCTGCACGAGCCGGCTCCGGTGCATGGCGTCGGGCTCGATCGGGCGGATCGCTGCGCGGGCGCGGCGCGGCACGGCTAACGCTTGACCCCATACTGGGAGCGAGATTGCCGGCGGTCGGAGACGCCGGAGGCATCGAGCGTGCCCCGAACGACCTTGTAGCGGACGCCCGGAAGGTCCTTCACGCGGCCGCCGCGCACCAGCACCACGGAGTGCTCCTGAAGGTTGTGGCCCTCGCCGGGTATGTAGGTCGTGACTTCCATCCCGTTCGTCAACCGCACGCGGGCCACCTTTCGCAGGGCCGAGTTCGGCTTCTTCGGAGTCGCCGTGTAGACGCGGGTGCAGACGCCCCGCCGCTGTGGGGCCGCGATCCGCCGCTTGCGCCCCTGCCCCGACTTCAAGCCGGGTGTCGCGGTCTTCTTTTGGGGGCGCGTGCGGCCCTTTCTGATCAGCTGACTCGTCGTCGGCACGGCGACGCAATATAGCTGCCCTGGCTCTTGGCTACGCTGAAAGTGTGGAGAGAGCACGGCCCATACTCGCCCTGGACGTCGACGGCGTGATCAGCCTGTTCGGCTTCCAGGGCCCTATGGACGAGGCACCCGGACGCTTCCATCTGATCGACGGGATGGCGCATTGCATTCCCGAGGGCATCGGCGAGCGGCTCAACCGGCTCGCGGACCACTACGAGATCATTTGGGCAACGGGTTGGGAGGACCGGGCCAACGACTGGCTGCCGGAGATCCTTGGGCTTCCAGGAGAGCTCCCCTTCCTGACCTTTGACGGCAACGCGCGCTTCGGCTCCGCCCACTGGAAGATCGGCGCCATCGACAGCTACGCGGGCGAACGCCCGCTTGCCTGGGTGGACGACTGCATCGACGAGACCTGCCAGGCGTGGGCGGTCGACCGCTCCGCCCCCACGCTGCTGGTAGCCACCGAGCCCGATCGGGGTCTCACCGACACACATGTGGAGACCCTGCTCGGGTGGGTCCGGGCGGGCTACACTGCCTGAAGCAGTGGAGGGGTTCTGGCCGATCTTCTTCCTCGCGGTGATCTTGAAGATCCCCGTCGCCTGCCTGCTCTACCTCGTCTGGTGGGCGATCCATCAGACGCCTGAGATCGAGGAGGCGCCGCCCGGCGCCGACGACCATCAGTTCAGGCGCTGGCGCCTTCAGCCGCGCCGCCCGCGCGATCCCCGCCGCGGCCCTCACGCGCCCGACGCGCAGCCTCTTCCCGAGTGCCCGCCCGGCGGGCGCCTCCGGATCCTGACTCCGCCCGTGCCGGCTCGGAGCGCGGCCGCCCGCGGCCGCGGCTCCGCGGAGCCGGCGGCACGGCCCGGTTAGCCCACCTCCGCACGAATCGCGGCTCGCTAAGGCGCGGACCTGCATGCGTTTCAGGGCAAGTAGGGCGAGCGCGTCGAGTCAGTGATTGGGTACCCATACGGTCCCCAATCCCACATTCGATTGGATCAGGGAACGTCATCGGCTCACCTACCCAAGGGCAGGGCTGCCTGGTGGCTGCCTGGCTACTGCGCCTGTTTCGGGGCGCCTAAATGACCTGTGTTTCGGGGCGCCTAGACGGCCGGTGTCGCGGCCCTACTCGGACTCGCCCTCGGAGGTCTCGATCTCCTGGGTGAGCTCCTCGAGCTCGTCGGCGAACGAGGGGCCGAAGCCCTCCAGCTCGGTGACCTCGTCGCCGTCATCGGAGAGGCCGAGCTCGGCGGCGAGCTCCTCTTCGTCGAGCATGTCCTCCTCGGGCCGCTGAGCCGGCTCCACCGGCTCGATCTCGAGGCTGCGGTAGTGCTTCAGCCCGGTCGCCGCCGGAATCAGCTTGCCGATGATCACGTTCTCCTTCAAGCCGACGAGGCGGTCGCGCTTGCCCTCGAGCGCCGCGTCCGTGAGCACCTTGGTCGTCTCCTGGAACGAGGCAGCCGAGAGGAAGGACTCCGTCGCGAGCGACGCCTTGGTGATCCCCAGGATCACCTCCTCGGCCTTCGCCGGCGTGCCGCCGCCGTCCTTCACCTCCTTGTTCAGCCGCTTGAGGAGGTGGCGATCCACGAGCTGGCCCGGTAGCAAGGTCGTCGAGCCCTTCGACTCGACCCGGACCTTCTTCATCATCTGGCGAGCGATCAGCTCGATGTGCTTGTCGTTGATGTCGACGCCCTGCACCTTGTAGACCTTCTGGACCTCGCCCAGCAGGTAGAGCTCGGTCTCGGTGCGGCCACGGATCTCGAGCAGCTCGGCGGGATACAGCGACCCCTCGTTGAGCTGAGTACCAGCCTCGATCCGCTCGCCGTGCTTCACGTCGATTCGGGTCCGCGCCGGGAACGTGTAGGCCTCGTCCTCGCCCTTCGAGTCGGTGACGATCACCTTGACGGCCTTGTCGGATTCCTCCACGGAGACCTTGCCGGCGACCCTCGCGATCTGCGCCAGGCCCTTCGGCTTCCGCGCCTCGAACAGCTCCACGACACGCGGCAGGCCCTGCGTGATGTCATGGCCGGCGACGCCGCCGGTGTGGAAGGTGCGCATGGTCAGCTGCGTGCCGGGCTCGCCGATCGACTGCGCCGCGATGATCCCCACGGCATCGCCCAGCTCGATCGTCGAGCCGCTGGCCATCCCGCGCCCGTAGCAGGCCTGACAGACGCCTGACTCGAGCTCGCACTTGAGCACCGAGCGGATCGGGATCGTCACGTCCTCGTCCTCGTAGGCCTCGGCGGCCGCTTCCAACTCGGGCAGATCGATCTCCTGGCCGCGCTTCATCAGCTCGCGGCTGCGCTTGGTGGAGAACTTCTTCGCGGCTATGCGCCCGATCAGGTTCTGGTTCAGGCTGCCGTCCTCGCTGCGGAGCGGCATCTCGATGAACTCCTTGGTCTTGCAGTCCTCGGCACGCACGATCACGTCCTGGGCGACATCGACCAGGCGCCGCGTCAGGTAGCCGGAGTCGGCGGTTCGCAGCGCCGTGTCGGCGAGGCCCTTGCGGGCGCCGTGTGTGGAGATGAAGTACTCAAGAACGTCGAGCCCCTCCATGAAGCTGGCCTTCACGGGCCGCTCGATGATCTCGCCCTTCGGATTCGCCATCAGGCCGCGCATCCCAGCCAGCTGGCGGATCTGCTTGAACGACCCCCGCGCTCCCGAGTTGGCCATCATGTAGATCGGGTTGAGCTCGTGGAGGTTTTCCTCCATCGCTTGCCCGACCTCCTCGGTGGCCTCGTCCCAGTTCCGCGTCGCCTGCTCGTGGCGCTCCTCAGCGGTCAGATAGCCCTCCTCGTACTGCTGAATGATCGCCGCCGCCGGCTTCTCGTACTTCTCGAGGATCTCCTCCTTGTTCGGCGGCGAGACGATGTCGTTCTTCGAGATCGTGATCCCGGCCTGGGTGGCGTAGTGGAAACCGAGGTCCTTGAACGCGTCCAGCACCTGGGCCACCGCCGCGGCGCCGTAGGCCTCCACCAGGTCGGAGACCATCTGGTTGACATTCTTCTTCTTCAGCGTCTCGTTGACGAACTCGTAACGCTCCGGGTCGTACTCGTCGGCCAGCGCGTCGGCGAGCGCCCGCTCGACCTTGTCGTTGAAGATGATCCGGCCGACCGTGGTGAGGAAGTGCTCGTGGCCCTCGCGCCGGTACTCCGCCCAGTCGTGGAGCTTGACGAGCCCGTTCTCGTAGGACAGCTCAGCCTCCTGGGCGGTTCGGAACGGATGCGGCTTGCGCTTCAGTTTGCCGACCTCGACCTCGGAGGCCGGCTGGTCGGCATAGGTGAGGTAGTAGAGCCCCAGAACCATGTCCTGGGTCGGCGTCGCCAGCGGAGCGCCGTGCGCAGGGGAGAGGATGTTGTTCGAGGACAGCATCAGGATCCGTGCCTCCGCCTGGGCCTCGGCCGACAACGGCACATGGACGGCCATCTGGTCACCGTCGAAGTCGGCGTTGAAGGCGTGGCAGACCAGTGGGTGGATCTGGACCGCCTTGCCCTCGACCAGCACCGGCTCGAAGGCCTGGATGCCGAGGCGGTGCAGGGTGGGTGCGCGGTTGAGCAGCACCGGATGCTCGCGGATGACCTCCTCGAGCACATCCCAGACCTCGGGGATCATCGAGTCCACCATCTTCTTCGCCGCCTTGATGTTCTGGACGGCCTTGCGCTCGACAAGGCGAGCCATGATGAACGGCTTGAAGAGCTCGAGCGCCATCAGCTTCGGCAAGCCGCACTGGTGCAGCTTCAGGCTCGGCCCCGAGACGATCACCGAACGGCCCGAGTAGTCGACGCGCTTGCCGAGCAGGTTCTGCCGGAACCGGCCCTGCTTGCCCTTGAGCATGTCGGAGAGTGACTTCAGCGCCCGGTTGCCGGGGCCGGTGACCGGCCGTCCGCGGCGGCCGTTGTCGAAAAGGGCGTCGACCGCCTCCTGAAGCATCCGCTTCTCGTTGTTGACGATGATCTCGGGCGCGCCGAGGTCAAGCAGTCGCTTGAGGCGGTTGTTGCGGTTGATCACCCGCCTGTAGAGGTCGTTCAGGTCGGAGGTGGCAAATCGTCCCCCGTCGAGCTGGACCATGGGACGGAGCTCCGGCGGGATCACGGGGACGCAATCGAGGACCATCCACTCCGGGCGGTTGCTCGAATTCAGGAAGGCCGAAGCCACCTTGAGGCGCTTCACGGCTCGCGCTTGCTTCTGGCCCTTGGAGCTGTTGATCGTCTGCTCGAGCTCCTCGCACTCGGCTTCCAGATCAACCTGCTCGAGCAGGTCGCGGACTGACTCGGCGCCCATCCCCCCGCGGAAGTACTCGCCCCAGCCGAACGGCGAGCCGAAGCGATCCTTCAGCTCGCGGAAGACCGCCTCGTCGTTGATCACGTCCCTGACCTTCATCTCCTGGAAGGTCTTCCAGACCTCCTCCATGCGCTCGGAGGCATCGTCCAGGTAGGCCTCGGTGTCGGAAATCTCCGCCTCGAGCGACTTGCGGGTGTCCTTGACGAGCTTGGTGCGCTCGGAGTCGTCGAGCTTCTTCGGATTGACGCCGACGGCGTCAGCCCACAGCTCGTCCTCTTCGTCGAACTTGTCCTTCGACCCCTGGTCCTCCAGCCAGGCAATCCGCCGCTCGAGCGACTCCCGCAGCTGCTGCGTGCGCTGCTCGCGCTCGGCCGCGTAGGCGTCGAGGATCTTCTTGACCTCCTTCTCGAGCTTGGGGAGATCCTTCTCGCGCGCCTCGGCGTCGATCCAGGTGACGAGCGAAGCCGCAAAGTAGAGGACCTTCTCGAGCTCCTTCGGCGCCATGTCGATCAGGTAGCCGATCCGGCTCGGCACCCCCTTGAAGAACCAGATATGGGAGACCGGCGCGGCCAGGTCGATGTGGCCCATGCGCTCGCGGCGGACCTTGGAGCGGGTCACCTCGACGCCGCAGCGCTCGCAGACGATCCCCTTGTAGCGGACCCGCTTGTACTTGCCGCAGTAGCACTCCCAGTCCTTCGTCGGACCGAAGATGCGCTCGCAGAACAGCCCGTCCTTCTCGGGCTTCAGCGTGCGGTAATTGATCGTCTCCGGCTTCGTTACCTCGCCGTGGCTCCAGCTGCGGATCTTCTTCGAGGAAGCAAGGCCGATCTCTATGGCGTCGAAGTTGTTGATGTCTATCTGCCTTTCTGGTCCTTATTCCTCTACCTTGGTCTCCTTCTCGGCGCCGGCGCCGTTGGTGCTGCCGCCCTCACCCTCGGCGACCACCTGCTCCTCGCGCTCGTCGGCCGCCCCGGCGCCGTCGCCCCCCTCGGCGCGTACGCCGGAGAGATCGATGCCGAGCTCCTCGGCCGCGCGCAGGAGCTCGTCGTCCTCCTCGCCCAGGTCCACGGCGCCCTCCTCGGCGACCAGGTTCACATCCAGGCCAAGGCTTTGAATCTCCTTCAGCAGGACCTTGAACGACTCGGGGACCGAGGGCTCCGGGATGTTCTCCGACTTGACGATCGCCTCGTAGGCCTTCACTCGGCCGACCGTGTCGTCGGACTTCACGGTCAGCATCTCCTGGAGCGTGTAGGCCGCCCCGTAGGCCTCCAGGGCCCATACCTCCATCTCGCCGAAGCGCTGGCCGCCGAACTGCGCCTTGCCGCCCAGGGGCTGCTGGGTGACCAGGGAGTAGGGACCGGTCGAGCGCGCGTGGATCTTGTCGTCGACCAGGTGGAGCAGCTTCAGGATGTACATGTTGCCGACCGTCACCCTGCCCTCGTAGGGCTCGCCGGTGCGGCCGCTGTAGAGCTTGGCCGTGCCGAACGCGCGGGTCCCCTCGCGGCTCCGCATGTCGATCGACAGGTCGATGCCCCGATCCGCCTTCTCCTCCTGCCAGCGGACCAACGCCTCGTCGACGTCCTCGACGGTGGCCCCGTCGAACACCGGGCAGGCGACGTAGACGCGCGAATCTCCCTGGCCGTCGGCCGCGTTTCGCTGCGCCTCCTTGAAGGCCTGCGTCCCGTCGTCGTACCAGCCGTTGGCCGCCGCCCAGCCGATGTGGGTCTCGAGGATCTGGCCGATGTTCATCCGGCTCGGCACGCCGAGAGGGTTGAGGATCACGTCGACCTGTGTCCCGTCCTCGAGGAACGGCATGTCCGCCTCCGGGACGATCCTCGAGATCACTCCCTTGTTCCCGTGGCGACCGGCGAGCTTGTCGCCCTCGGCGATCTTGCGCTTGGTCGCCACGTAGACCCGCACCAGGTTGTTGACCCCAGGGGCGAGATCGTCACCGGCGTCGCGCTCGAAGGTGATCACGTCGATGACCACGCCGCCCTCGCCGTGCGGAACCTTGAGCGAGGTGTCGCGCACCTCGCGGGCCTTCTCCTTGAAGATCGCGCGGATGAGTTTCTCCTCGGCGGTCAGCTCGGTCTCGCCCTTCGGGGTGACCTTTCCGACCAGCAGTTCGCCGGAGGCGACCTCGGCGCCGATCCGGACGATGCCCCGCTCGTCGAGATTGCGCAGGCTCTCCTCGGACCGATTGGGGATGTCCCGAGTGATCTCCTCGTCGCCGAGCTTGGTCGTCCGGGCGTCGATCTCATACTCCTCGATATGGATCGAGGTCAGCTCGTCATCCTTGACCAGACGCTCGGAGATGATGATCGCGTCCTCGAAGTTGTAGCCCTCCCAGGACATGAACGCGACCACGACGTTCTTGCCGAGCGCAATCTCGCCCCCAGCCGTCGAGGAGCCATCCGCCAGCACGTCGTCGGCGTTCACCTTGTCGCCAACCGAGACGATCGGGCGCTGGTGGATGATCGTGCCCTGGTTCGAGCGCATGAACTTCAGCAGCTCGTACTCGTCCTTCTTGGAGCCGTGAGTGACCACGATGCGCTGCGCGTCCACGTAGCTCACCTCGCCGTCGCTTCGGGCCAGCACCACGTCGCCGGTGTCGATCGCCGCGCGGCGCTCCATCCCGGTGCCCACAAGCGGCGCCTCGGGCTTCAGCAGCGGCACGGCCTGGCGCTGCATGTTCGAGCCCATCAACGCGCGGTTGGCGTCGTCGTGCTCGAGGAAGGGGATCAGGGCAGTGGCCACCGACCAGATCTGGGTGGGCGAGACGTCCATCAGGTCGACCTGCTTCGGCGATACCGCCACCACCTCGCCATCGGCCGAGCGGCACAGCACCTGGGGACCCTTGAGCCGCTTCGTCTTCGGGTCGATCTCGGCGTTGGCCTGGGCGATCGTCTTCTCCTCCTCCTGGGTGGCGTCCAGGTGGACGATCTTGTTGCTGACCACGCCGTCCTTGACCACCCGGTACGGCGTGGTGACGAACCCGTGCTCGGAGACCTCGGCGTATGAGGACAGCGAGCCGATCAGGCCGATGTTCGGGCCCTCGGGGGTCTCGATCGGGCACATGCGGCCGTAGTGGGTGGGATGGACGTCGCGAACCTCGATCGGCGCCCGCTCGCGGGTCAGGCCGCCAGCGCCGAGCGCCGAGAGGCGCCGCCGGTGGGTGAGGCCGGCGAGCGAGTTCGTCTGGTCCATGAACTGCGACAGCTGCGAGGAGCCGAAGAACTCCTTCAGCGCCGCGACCACAGGCCGGATGTTGATGATCGTCTGCGGGGTGATCGCGTCCGAGTCCTCGGTGGTGAGCCGCTCCCGGACCACGCGCTCCATCCGGTATAGGCCGACGCGGAAGGCGTCCTGGATCAGCTCGCCGACCGTCCGCAGGCGGCGGTTGCCAAAGTGCTCGTACTCGTCCAGGTGGTCCTTGATCGGGTCACGCGGGTAGGTCTGCGCCTCGGCCGCGTAGTCCTTGATCGGGCTCTCCTCGTCGATTTCCTCCGGGACTCCAAGCAGCCGCGGGATCGAGACCAGCTCACGGACCAGGGCCACGATGTCGTCCTTGGTCAGGACGCGGGTGTCCAGATCGACGTCCAGGTCGAGCCGGGCGTTCAGCTTGTAGCGGCCGACGCGTGTCAGGTCATAGCGCTTGGGGTCGAAGAAGAGCTGCTCCATCAGGGCCCGCGCCGCGTCCACGGAGGGCGGCTCGCCCGGGCGCTGCTTCTTGAACAGCTCCACCAGGGCGCCCTCCTCGGTCTTGGTGGGCTCGGTGTCGGCCTCGATCGTGTGACGGATGTAGACCGAGTCGTCGAACAGCTTGAGGATCGCCTCATCCTCGACGAAGCCCATCGCGCGCAGCAGCACCGTGACGGGGAGCTTGCGCTTGCGGTCGATGCGCGCATAGACGCGGCCCTTCTTGTCGATCTCGAGCTCCAGCCAGGAGCCCCGCGCCGGCATCAGGTTGGCGATGAAGACCTGCTTCTCGCGATCCTTCGGCTCCATCACGTAGGCGCCGGGGGAACGCACGAGCTGGGTGACCACCACGCGCTCGGTGCCATTGATGATGAAGGTGCCGCGCTCCGTCATCCACGGGAAGTCACCCATGAACACGGTCTGCTCGCGGATCTCGCCGGTCTCGCGGTTCTGGAACGCGACCTGAATGTTCAGGGGGCGCGAATAGGTGATGTCCTTCTCACGGCACTCGGCGACCGAGTGCGTGGCCTCGTCGAACTCGAAGTTCCCGAAGACGATCGCGAGGCTACCTGTGTAGTCCTCGATTGGAGAGATGTCGTCGATCGTCTCCCGCAGCAACCCCTCCTTCGGATGCGTCAGGTGCTCGAAGGAGAGGCGCTGTATGTCGATCAGGTGTGGGACTTCAAGCGGGTTCTCCAGGCGTGAAAAGGATCTGCGGGTGACAGGGGCAGCATGAGATCTGGCCAAACTAGGCGACTCCTCGGATGGTCGGGGCAGAACGAATCGAACGAATCGCGCGAGAGATTCGAAGCAAGCAGGGCCAACGGCGCGCGACCCCGCAAAATACCATAACTACGCACGCTCACGCAAGCCTAGCAGGTGCGAGTTGGCGGGTCGGCAGGCGTGGCTACTTCAGCTCGACCTCGCCTCCGGCCTCCTCGAGATCGGACTTGAGCTTCTCGGCCTCGTCGCGCTCGAGCCCCTCCTTGACGGCCTTCGGGGCGCTGTCGACGAGGGCCTTGGCCTCCTTCAGGCCGAGCCCGGTGGCGGCCCGAACCGCCTTGATCACCTGGATCTTCTTGTCGCCGGGGGCGGTCAGCACGACGTCGACGGTGGTCGACTCCTCCTCGCCGGCCTCATCGCCCGCGGCCGGGGCCCCGGCCGCCGGGGCAGCCGCGATCGCGGTCGCCGAGACGCCGAACTCCTCCTCCAGCGCCTTGATGCGCTCAGAGAGCTCGATCACCGAGATCGTCTTCAGCTCCTCGATCCATTCATCGGTGGACATTGCACTTGTTGCCATTAGTCGTTCTCCTCACTTGCTCCCTCGGGATCCTCGCCAGCGGTTTCGGATTCCTCGAGGGATTCCTTCTCATCGTTTGCAGCTTCGTCTGAAGTCTCTGGTTCCTCTGGCATCTCTCCGCCGCCTTCCTCGGAGACATCACCGCCGGAAGCCTCCGAAATAATTCCGCCGCCTTCCTCGGAGACATCACCGCCGGAAGCCTCGCCTTCGGCTCCGTTTCCGGCGGGTTCGGGCTCCGGGGGGGCGGTAGGTTCGGCCGTGCCTTCCGCGACTTCGTCGCTAGCCCCAGCCGGCTCCTCCTTTTCAGTCTCCTCGGGCTCCTCCTCGGTGCTCTCCTCCGCCGTCTCCTCGGTGCTCTCCCGGGCGCTCTCCTCCGGCTCCGCCTCGTCGGTCGGCTCGGGCTCTTCCTGGGCCGGCTCTTCCCCGCCCACCAGGCCCTGCTCTTGGATCTGGCCGAGGGCCACGGCGAGGCCGGAGAGCATCGACGAGAGGCCGCGGACGAGGCCGGTGAGCGGGCTGGCGACGACGCCGGCAAGCTGGCCGTGGAGTACGTCCAGGCCAGGCAGGCGGGCGATCGTCCTGAACTGTTCGGGGTCGAGCGGCGCCCCGTCCATCAGCCCGCCCTTGTATTCCAGGATGTCGTGCTGGCGACCGAAGGTCGAGATCGCCTTCGCCGCCGCCACCGCGTCGCCCTTGACGAATGCGAGCGCGGTCGGGCCCTCGAACAGGGGGTCGAGCTCGGCGGTGCCGGCCCGTTCCGTTGCCCGTTTCGCGAGCCGGTTCTTGACCACGCGGAAGTTCGCCTCCGCCTCGGCCAGCTTGGCGCGCAGCTCGGCTGCTTGCGGGACCGTGATGCCTCGATAGTCGACGGCGAAGATCGCCTCCGCGTCGCCGAGGCGATCGGCGATCTCGTCGACCAGGGCTGCCTTGTCTTCCTTCTTCATCTTCAGCTCAATCGGCTTCGCCGCCACCGCCGAACGAAAAAGCCCGCGCGCGGGCGGGCTCAGGCATGCTCCTGACCTCGCCTGCGCCGGTCTTCCGGGCCGCTTGGGGAAGCGGCCCCGCCGACGGTCTTCGGCAGGTTCCGGTTGGACGCGCGATGGTAGCCGATCGCGGGCTGCCCGCCCGTCCTGGCCCGCGCCGCAGCAGACGTGACTGAGGTTACGGACCTATGCGGTCCGGAAAGTCAGCCAGGTCCGGGCTCGGTCTCCGAAGCGGCAGGTCCCCCGCCGTCGCCGGATGCGGCTCCCGCCACGATCTCGGCCTCTCGGGTGCGGGTTGGATCCACTCGGATGCCCGGGCCCATGGTGGTGGCCAGAGTGACCGAGAGCAGATAACGCCCCTTGGCGGCGGCCGGCCTGGCGCGAACAATCTCGTCGACTACCGCCGCGTAGTTCTCCAGCAGCGCGCGCTCGTCGAAACTTGCCTTGCCAATCGTCAGGTGGACGACCGCCTGACGGTCGGTGCGGTACTCGACCTTGCCCGCCTTGGCCTCGCCGACTGCCTTGGCGACGTCGTTGGTGACTGTCCCGACCTTGGGGTTGGGCATCTTGCCCTGCGGCCCCAGGATCCGGCCCAGCTTCGAGACCACCGGTCCCATCAGGTCCGGAGTGGCGATGGCTACGTCGAAGTCGGTCCAGCCCTCGGAGACGCGGTCGGCCAGCTCCTGGGCACCGACGTGGTCGGCGCCTGCCTCGGTGGCGGCCTTCGCCACGTCCCCCTGGGCGAACACGGCGACCGTCACCTCCTTCCCGAGGCCGTGGGGCAGCGCAAGCGTCCCGCGAAGCTGTTCCTCGGCGTGCCGGACATTGACCCCGAGGCGAAGGTGCACCTCGACCGTCTCGTCGAACTTGGCGTTGGCGGTCTCCTTGATCAGGTCGATCGCCTCGGCGGGCGTGTAGCTGTGGTCGCGATCGACCTTCTCGTAGGCGGCGCGGAAGCGCTTGCCGCGGGTCATGGGAACTACCCCTCCATCCCCTCGACGTCGACACCCATCGATCGAGCGGTGCCGGCGATGATCCGCGATGCGGCCTCGAGGTCATTGGCATTCAGGTCAGGCATCTTGCGCTCGGCGATCTGGCGCACCTGAACTGCCGTGATCCTGCCGACCTTCTCGCGGTTCGGCTCCCCCGAGCCCTTCTCGAGCCCGGCCGCCTCCTTGATCAGCACCGCCGCCGGCGGGGTCTTGGTGATGAAGTCGAACGAGCGATCCTCGAAGACCGTGATCTCGACCGGGATGATCGTGCCGGCGTCCTGCTGCGTCTGGGCGTTGAACGCCTTGCAGAACTCCATGATGTTCACGCCGTGCTGCCCGAGCGCGGGGCCGACGGGCGGCGCCGGGTTGGCGGCGCCAGCCGGGATCTGGAGCTTGATCATGGTGAGAACCTTCTTCGCCATCGCGTCGCCGCCCTAGACCTTCTTCACCTGGTCGTAGCCCACCTCGACCGGCGTCTCGCGCCCGAAGATCGAGACCAGCACCTTGAGCTTGGCGGCGTCCTCGTTGATCTCGGCGATTTCGCCCGAGAAGTCCGACAGGGGGCCGGCGATCACCTTGACCGTCTCGCCGACCGTGAACTGGGCGCGGCTGCGCGGCCTCTCGGCGGTCTCGCGGTGGAGCAGGCGGTCGACCTCGGGCTGGGAGAGCGGGATCGGCTTGTTGCGCGAGCCGACGAAGCCGGTGACCCCAGGCGTGTTCTTGACCAGGTTCCAGGCTTCGTCCGTCATCTCCATCTGGACCAGCACGTAGCCGGGCATCGTTCGCTTCTCAACCTGCACGCGCTGGCCATCCTTGAGCTCGGAGACCTGCTCGGTCGGGACCACGACCTGGCGCACGCGCTGTCGCTGGTCCATGGACTCGATCCGGTGCTCGAGGTTCTGCTTGACCTTGTTCTCGTGCCCGGAGTAGGTGTTGATGACATACCAGCGGAACATCACTCGTTACTCGTCACTCGTGCCAGGGTCCGGCCTAGAGGAGGCGCTGGACGAGGAAATTGAACAGCGCGTCCAGCGCACCCAGGTACGCGGCCGCGATGGCGATGAACACCAAAGTCACCGCGGACGCTTGGATCAGGGTCTCGCGGTCGGGCCACTGGACACGCTTCAACTCCGCCCAGCAGGAGGCGATGAACCCGGCCACGGCGCCGCGCTGTCTCTCCTGCGGCGCGGCAGTGGCTTGGCGGCGCTGCTCGGACTCCTTGCGACGCCGCTCGCGCTCCTTGGCCTGGCGGCGCCGCTCCCGGCGGCTGACCCGGTCCGGGGCCGCCTCGGCGGGGACTCCGACGTCGGCCCGCGAGGGCGCCGGCGCCGACAGCTCCTCGGCCGCTTCGGCAGGCGCCTCCTTCGGGGCCTGTACCTCCCGAACGGGGGCCGCCTCGGTCGGGCTCTCCTTCAGGGCGTCCAGGTCGGCTCCTTGCTCGGCCAGCTCCGCCTCGACCACCTCGGCCGACTCCGGTACCTGGGTCCGCTCCTGGGCACGGCTGTCCGAGGCCCGGTCGCGTTGCGCCTCGCGAGCGGCCCGTGCCTCTCGCGCTCGCCGCTCTGCCTTCCGCTGCGCCCGAGTCTTCGCCACCGCTACACCAATCCTCGCTCAGCGGGTCTCCTTGTGCGGAGTGTGCCGGCCGCACCAGTGGCAGTACTTGCGCAGCTCGAGCCGGTCGGGCGTGTTGCGGCGCGACTTGTTGGACTGGTAGTTGCGTCGCCGGCACTCCTCGCAGGCGAGCGTGACGGCGATTCGGACTTCTCCGCGGGCCATTGGCTGGTCGTGGTTCCCTCTTCGATCCAGGCGGGCGGCGCTTCAGGGGGCGGGGCGCCCGCTTCTCAGAAAAAAGCCCCCGCCCCTCGCATTGCGGCGAGGGGGCGCGAGGTGGGCGAAGGATAGCGCTCCGCCGGCCGCCTATAGGCCGAGCGTCTTGGCGATGATGTTGCGCTGGATCTCGGAGGTGCCGCCGTAGATGGTCGAAACGAGGGTGGCGCGAACCAGGCGCTCCATGTCGTACTCGGACGAGTAGCCGTAGCCCCCCATCATCTGCATGCCCTCGAGCGCCACCTTCTGGGCGGTCTCGGTGACGAACAACTTCACCATCGACGCCTCCCGCGGGAGCATGCGGTCCGGGTCGTCGTCGACCTTGCTCGCCACCCAGTAGGTCAAGAGCCGGGCTGCCTCGAGCTCTGTGGCGAGGTCGGCGAGGCGGTGCTGAAGCGCCTGGAAGGAGCCGATCGGGCGGCCGAACTGACGCCGCTCCTTGACGTAGGAGAGAGCGTCGTCGAAGGCCCGCTCGCCGATCCCGAGCATGGTCGCGGCGAGGATCAGGCGCTCCACGTTCAGCCCCGCCATCAGCTGGGTCCAGCCCTGGTCGACCTCCCCGAGCACCGCGCTCTGCGGCGCCTCGACCTCGTCCAGGTAAAGGTGGGCGGTCTCGCGGCCGCCCATGGTGTCGATCGGGTCGATGCGGAGGTTCGGGGCGTCGGTGGGGATCCAGATCATCGACAGGCCCTGGTGCTTGTCCTCCCCCTTGGTGGTGCGGCAGACGACCAGGATGTGGCGGGCGATCCGGGCGTTGGAGCAGAACACCTTCTGGCCACGGATCACGAAGCCGCCATCAACTCGCTCAGCAGAGGTGGCGAGCGAGCCGACGTCGGAGCCGGCTTCGGGCTCGGTCATCGCGATCGCCTCCACCTCCCCGCGGGCGATGCCGCCGAGCAGGTCGTGCTTTTGGTCGTCCGTGCCGAACCGCTGCGTGGCCCCGGCGACGATCAGCGTCGTGGCGTAGCCGCCGATCGGAGCGAGGCCGCGCGAGCTCTCCTCCATGAACAGGCAAGCCTCGAGCATGCCGCCACCGGAGCCGCCGTGCTCGTCGGGGATCGTCACCCCGAGCCAGCCCAGCTCGGCCATCTTGCGGTAGAGGCCATCGTTGTGAGCCTCCGTGTAGCCGTTGGTCAGCTTCTTGCGCTGCTCCTGCGTCCCGCACTCGCGGCGACAGAAGTCGCGGATCGCGGCGACGAAGTCGCCCTGCTCGTCGGTGAGGGAGAAGTCCACAAGCCCGGAGTCGGACTCGAACCGACGACCCCCTCCTTACCATGGAGGTGCTCTACCAACTGAGCTATCCGGGCGGGGCGTTCAAGATACCGCCGCGGCGAGGGCCGCCGCCAGGCCGTCAACGTCCTCCTCGGTGGTGTCCCAGGTGCACATGAGACGGATCGTGCCCACGGATTCGTCCCAGACGTAGAAGGGGAGCTCGGTCGGGAGCGAAGCGCGCAGTCCATCGATCGCCGCCGCCGGCAGGGTGACGAAGACGCCGTTGGCCTCCACCGGATAGGCGAGCTCCGCGCCGTCGATGGGGGAGATCGCCGCGGCGAGGCGGCGTGCCATGGCGTTGGCGTGGGAGGCGTTCCGGCGCCAAAGGTCGTCGCCGAGCAGGGCATCGAACTGCGCCGCCAGAAATCGCATCTTGGAGGCGAGCTGCATGGATTGCTTGCGGATGAAGAGGAAGTCGCGCGCCAGCTCCGGGCGCAGGAAGACGATCGCGTCGCCGAGAACCAGGCCGTTTTTGGTTCCCCCGAAGGAGAGGACGTCGACGCCGGCGTCGGTGGTCAGCGCGCGGAGCGGCAAATCGAGAGCGGCCGCGGCGTTGGCCAGCCGAGCGCCGTCCAGGTGCAGGCACATCTGGTGCTGGTGGGCGAGCTCGGCCAGGGCGGCGACCTCCTCCGCCGTGTAGACGGTGCCGAGCTCGGTCGACTCGGAGATCGAGACGACGCGGGGCTGAGACGCGTGCTGCTCGCCGACCCGGGCGATCCGCTCCGCGACCAGCTCCGGGGTGAGCTTGCCGTCGGAGGTTGGGGCGGGCAGGAGCTTCACTCCGGCGATTCGCTCCGGTGCCCCGCATTCGTCGACATTCAGGTGGGCGGTCTCGGGGCAGATCACCGCCTCGTAGGGGCGGGCCAGCGCCTGGAGCGCGAGGACGTTGGCGCCGGTGCCGTTGAAGACCAGGAACGCCTCTGCCTGATCGCCGAAGTGCTCGCGAAAGCGCCGGCAGGCGAGGGCCGTGTAGTCGTCGTCGCCATAGGCGACCACGTGCCCGTCGTTCGCCTGGGCGATCGCGGCCAGGACGTCGGGATGGGCTCCTGAGTTGTTGTCGCTCGCGAAGCCGCGGGGGTGGATCGTCAAGGATGGAGTGATAGCCGCTTGCCGTTCATCTTCGCGGCCGCATCGCTGCAGACGAAGGCGATCGCCTCCGCGATCTGCTCGGCCGAGGTGAAGCTTCCGAACGACTTGTCCGGGCTCTCCTCGCGCATCCGAGGCGTCAGGATCGCGTTGACAACGATGATGTTCGCCGTCGCAGCGGTGTCCTTGAACGAGTCGGCGAGGGCCAGGGTCCAGCTCTCGGCGGCCGCCTTGGCGGCGGCGTAGGCGGCGTTCGTTCCCTCGGGGCTCTGCGCCTGCGACGACGAGACGAGCACGAAGCGCCCGTGATCGCTGGCTAACCAACCGTCATTTCGAAGTCCACAGTGGCGATCGTTGAACGGCTCGCCCTTGTACGTGCCGGAGTAGATTTGGCGCCCGGTGACAACCGCAGCGTCCCCATAGAAGGGCGCGTTCATGTCATCGGAGGATTGCTGCTACGCGGAGGCAGTTCCCGGCGCGAACTCGATTCCGACGACTACGGTGATGGAATGTAAAAAGCTTCTGCTCATGACGCTCCCCTCGACGCTTGTTTTTTGATGGCTGGTGTCGAGTTGTTGAGCCGCTCGTGACGCAAGCATCGGTCGTTCTTGCTTGTTGAAGTGAGAGGTCGAACGCGAAGATCGGCAGCTCATTCCCTGGGTCGCTTTCCTTGGTGAGGTGGCTTCCATGCCCGGAACTGCCGCCAGCAGACCTTCGATCTCGTTCTCCTTCGCGCCCGCATAGCCGTCTGGTGCGCCGACTTCCCGTCGTCACTGAAGATATCCAACCTGGGCGCTTGCCCGAAGGCAATGTAATTGCCCCGCACATAATCGCTATCAAAGATAGAGGTCTTTTTGCGATTGTTTATTGACGCTTACCGGGCGTAGAAGAGAGTGTCCGGGCGCCTTTGTGCTCGTGACTGACAGTGCTCAGTGGACTCTTGTTCACGCACTTTGCTGCGCTGCCCGGGTCTCGGCTCGATCCGGGATGGGAGTGAGGACGATGCGTGCAGCATTGAAGTTGCTCATGGCCTCGGTCAGTTTCGGCTTGAGCGCGCAAGCTACGTCGCAAGGGTCGATCGATCCATTCCGCGAACTCATTCCGAACGAGCCGATCGCAACAGGACCGTTGGGCGATGGCTACGGGCACCGCGTCGCTATCGACGCAAACACTGCAGCGGTGTCCGCGTGGAGCAGAACAGTCGTCGATACTCCCTCCGTGCAGCTGACCGGATTGCTCTTTGTATTCCAGCGAGACGCATCCGGCGCGTGGAAACAACAGGCGAAACTGTCCTATGCGCCCCCGCGCTCCTGGTCGGGCAACTTCGCGCGAGAGTTGGCGCTCGACGGCGATACGTTGATCACGACCGCCTTTGAGAACCTCTCGGGCAACGAAGTGCATGTCTTTCAGAGAGACGCTAACGGCGTCTGGGGGAGGCGGACGATCCTGTACGCGAATCAGGCCGTCGCAGATCCGGCCAGAGAATGGTGGGGTTCTGCGATTGACGTCGATGGCGAGACCATCGCCGTCGCCTCCGGCGGATATGACTATTCCATCGAGGAGCCGTCGCCCGTATCGGGTCCGGTCTCAATCTACGTTCGGGCAAGCGACGGCGGGTGGGGACTTCAGTCGAGCATTCGGGCGAGAGACCAGTGGACGGGCGACGGATTCGGTTGGCTCGCCGGCTACTGGAACGGCTCGGCGATGAGCCTTGTTGGCGACACTCTGTACGTAGGGGCGCCACGTGCGTTCAACGGCGCAGGCGTAGAGACGGGAGCTGTTTACGTCTTTCAGCGCAGCGCAGTCGGCGAGTGGGCGCAGCAAGCCAAGATCCTGCCGCCGAGCGGCGGTCAGCAGTGGAATGAATTCGGGACGGCGGTTTCCGCGTTCGATGCGTCGACTGTGCTCATCGGCGCGCCCGGCGTTGGCGATCAGGGTCTCAACTCCGGCGCCGCGTACATCTTCTCGAAAGATTCGAGTGGAAACTGGACGTCAACTGGCAAGCTGCAGCAGTCCATCGACGAAGAAAACGATTACGACTACTTCGGCTCGCGCCTGGCGCTGGATGGACGCACCGAGAGCGACCGTCGCTACCGAGTTCGGCGAGGCCTACATCTTCGAAAAGACCGGGAGCGGCGCATGGAATCAGGTCGCGCACTTTGCGGACGCGACGCCTACAACTTACGTTTCCGTGGCAATGAGCAATGGCACGTCCGTGATCGGCTCGGTCGCGAGCGATCGTACGGTGCTATACGACTTGCCGCCGCTCGAGCCCCGCATCGATCTGATCGCGGGCGACAACTGCATCAATGCGATCGAGGCAGGGAGCGGCGTTGAGATCAAAGGACGCAACGCCGAGCCCGGATCAACCGTCACCACCATTCTCGGCGGGATCTCAAAGACCGCGAAAGGAGGCCCCGACTCGACGTGGAGCACGTCGTACTCGAGCGCCGAGATTCAAGCAATCCCGCAAGGCGACGTGGTTCTGCAGGCGTTTCAAAAGGACTTAGGCGGCGGTCTGTCGGGCATGAAGCGGCGAACTATCTGCAAAGACACCATTCGCCCGACCGCACCTGTCATCAATCCCGTCACCGGCGACAATATCGTGAACGCGAGCGAGCGCACCAAGGGCTTGGTGATCACCGGCGTTGGCGAGCCTGGTGCAGCGATGACAGTCGTCGTCGGAGCGATCAAGAAGCATCTCGGAGCGGCGCCCGGCACGGGTCAGTGGCGCGCGTTGCTCACTGCAGCTGAGGCGCAAGCGTTGCCGCGCGGAAGCGTAGATATCAGAGCCATTGCCAGGGACAAAGCGGGCAATGCCAGGGGCGCACATCTGGCGTTCACGAACCGTTAGCTGGGGCGTGATCCGGACACCTGGGAACCGGCGTGGTCGGGTGATTTCTGGGACACACATCAAGCGATTCCCGCCCGACCCACCATTTCCCAGACATCCGTACTTGTCGTTTTGTGCGGCTTGTGATTGCTCACTGTCGGGATTATTGTCAGTGGACGGCGGGACGGATTTTTGACCGAATCTCGCCTTTAATAAAATCAGCGGGTTAGGGGCTGTCCTTAAATGTTCGCATGATTGAACCGACGGACATCGCAGCGCATCAGCCAGAATTCGGCTTGCACGTCCCCCCGTTCGCGGACTCCGCCGACGAGGCGTTTTTCTTTCCGAGCGACCAGCATCTTCGTGCGCTCGAGTTCATGGGGCATTCGCTCTGGACGAAGTCGCGGCTGGGCGTCGTTACAGCGGATCGTGGCTGCGGCAAGAGCTTCCTGATACGGCGGTTGCTGCACGACCTCGATGAACGCGTCGTGGTCGCGGTGGTGCAGCGCGAGCAGATCGGACCGCGAGATTTCCTGCTGGAGATCCTGCGTCAGTTCGGGTTTCCGCTGGAAGAAAACGACAAGACCGACCGGCGTCGTCTGCTCGAACGATTTCTAGCGCACCAGGCGGCGATGGGTCGTGTGTGCCTGTTGATCATCGAGAATCCGCAGAGTATGTCGCCGGCGGTGCTGGAAGAACTGCGCTGTCTGGCCGCCGTCGAGGCGGAGGGCTCACGGGTTCTCAAAGTCTTGCTTCTGGGGCGGCCCTCCCTGAATCTCGTACTCGAATCCCCGCGCATGGTCGATCTTGGCGCTGCGCGTGCGTCTCGCTTTTCGCTCGGCGCCCTCAGCGAGGATCAGAGCGCAGCGTATGTTGCGCATCGCCTGCGGGCGGCAGGCGCTGGTGATCCGGATGCGCTGATGCCGTGTGCGCTGATGCGGCAGGTGCATGCGTGCAGCGGCGGCGTACCGGCGCAGATCAATCGGCTGTGCGAGCGTGCTCTTGCAAATGCGCGGCAGGATGATTCGGCGCAGGTCACCGCGGCGGCGCTCGACCGGGCCATTGAAGAATTGAGCCTCACCGGAAGACGTTTGCCGGCGGCCAGCGTTGCCGCGACGCCAGGCGCTGCGACGACGGCGAAAGTGCATCCAAAGCTCGTTGTCAGCATGCAGGGCGCCGCGGATCGTGAGATCACATTGACGGCGCCTCGCCTGCTGATCGGGCGGGGTGAGGAAGCCGACTTGCGCATCGATTCGGTCTTTGTGAGCCGCTTTCACTCATTGATCGTGCACAGCGGCGACTACGACCTGATGATCGACCTGGGCAGCACCAACGGCCTGATTGTGAACTCGCGCCGCGTTGTGCGCCGCGCCCTGCGTCATCGCGACCTGATCCAGATCGGGCCAGCGCGCGTGATGTATCTGAACGAGAGCCTCAATGAGGCGTCCCAGCCGGATTCCGGCGAAACGATCTGCTTTGCACGGCCAGGGTTTCCTGCAGCGGCAGGCGAACGCGACTTTGGCGCGCTGCTCGCATTCGGCAAGCTCGACGCCACGGGAAGCTCTGGATAAGGGCTCTCTGATTTACTGCCATCCGAGCAGTCCAGCTTCGGTACACCTTGTCCCGCGGGCGGGATTTTCCTGCGGTCATCTTTCGGGCTTCTGCAAGCTTCGAATGTCAGGGCAGACGGATAAGTCAGGGCTTCCAGGGCCCCAACTGAGAGCGTCATCCCGTTTTCGAGCGTCGCCTTTCAACCAGTTGCATCGCTGAACGCTCAGAGGGTAGTCGACCTTTGCAGGCCTTCCCTGAGGCTGAAAAGGCGCGCCGCCGCGGCTTGCCGCAGTCAGGACCTGTCAGTAGAGTGTCAGACTCCCAGCGTTCGCACCTTCCCGAATGTTCTGCTGATCTCTGTGCCGAAACCTCGGCACGGGAGGGAGCGCTTGCGCGGCGAACAAGGGAACCGGCTTAAGCTGACAACAAGAGATCCCAGAACGTGGAGCGGTGGCGAGTACACAAGTTCGGCGGCTCGAGCGTCGCCGATGCGGTCTGCATGGAGCGCGTGGCGCGGATCCTCGAGCAGGATCCGCATCCACGCCTGGGCGTCGTGCTCTCCGCCTGTCGCGGCGTCACCGACGCACTGCTCGCGTCTTGTCGCCTCCGCCGAGCGACAGGATGCAGGGCTCGCTGAGCAACTCGAAGCGCTGCGCACGCGCCATCGAGGTGATCGCGAACACGCTGCTGGAAGGCGAGGCGCGCACCGATTTTCTCGTGAAACTTGCGCAGGATTCCCGCGACATCGCCGGCATCCTGCAGACCGTCCGGCTGATTCGCTCCGCGTCGCCGACGTGCGCGACCTCATCGCGGGATTCGGCGAGATCTGGTCGACGCGCCTGTTCTCCGCGCTACCTGCGACGCCGCGGGGCCGACGTCCCGGCAGGTGCATGGATCGACGCGCGCGACGTCGTGCCCGTGGAATGGGGCGCCGCTCGGCCCGAGCGTGCGCTGGGAGCAGTCGCGCGCGAACGCCGACGCGACATGACGCCGAGCGAGCCGCGCGACGCTCATCATCACCGGCTTCATCGCGCGCGACGCGCAGGGCCTGCAGACCACGCTCGGCCGCAACGGCAGCGACTTCTCGGCCTCGATCTTCGGCGCGCTGCTCGACGCCGACGAGATCGTCATCTGGACCGACGTCGACGGCGTGCTGAGCGCCGATCCGCGCCTGCGTGCCGGACGCGACGGTCATCGATGCGCTCTCGTACAACGAGGCGATGGAGCTCGCCTACTTCGGCGCCAAGGTCATCCATCCGCAGACGATGGCGCCGGCGGTGCCGCAAGGGCATCCCGATCTGGATCCGCAACACCTTCGCGCCCGGAGAAGGCCGGGCACGCTGATCTGCGCCAAGCCCGCGTCGCAGCTCGCCGGTCAAGGGCATCACGACCATCGACCGGATCGCGCTCGTCAATCGTCGAAGGCGCCGGCATGATCGGCGTCCCCGGCACGGCGCATCGGCTGTTCGGCGCGCTGCGCGAGCACGGCATCTCGGTGATCCTGATCTCGCAGGGCAGCTCCGAGCACTCGATCTGCTTCGCCGTGCCGGAGGCGGAGGCGGAGCGCGCCGAGCGCGTCGTGCGCCAGGCGTTCGAGCGCGAACTGCGCGCAGGGCCAGATCCAGAGCGTCGAGGTCGACTCGCGGCTGCAGCATCCTCGCGGTGGTCGGCGACGGCATGGCGGGCACGCACGGCGTCGCGGCGAAGGTGTTCGGCGCGCTCGGCACCGCGGCGGTCAACGTGCGCGCGATCGCGCAGGGCGCCTCGGAGCGCAACATCTCGGTCGTGATCGACGGCAAGCAGTCGACGCGCGCGCTGCGCGCGGTGCACTCCGGCTTCTATCTGTCGCCGCACACGATCTCGATCGGCCTGATCGGCCCGGGCCTGGTCGGCGGCGCGCTGCTCGATCAGCTGGCGTCGCAGGTCGAGCGGCTGCGCGCGATCTCAACCTCGACCTGCGCGTGCGCGGCATCATGACGCTCGCAAGCGCATGCTGCTCGCCGACTCGGAGGTCGCCGCTCGAGCGCTGGCGCGACGCCGTTCGACGCGGCAGCGAGCGCGGACCTGACGCAGTTCGCGGAGCACATGCATGCCGATCATCTGCCGCACGCCGTCATCATCGATTGCACGGCCAGCGCCGAGGTCGCGGCGCGCTATCCCGGCTGGCTCGCCGCGGGCATCCACGTCGTCACGCCGAACAAGAAGGCGAACAGCGCGGACCTGCGCGTTCTACGCGACGGCTGCACGAGGCGCGCCGGCAGGGCGGCGCGCACTACCTCTACGAGGCGACGGTCGGCGCCGGCCTGCCGATCATCCAGACGCTGCGCGATCTGCGCGAAACGGGCGACGAGATCCGCCGGATCGAGGGCATCCTGTCCGGCACGCTGGCCTATCTGTTCAACGTCTGGGACGGCGCGGAGCCGTTCTCGGCCGTCGTGCGCGACGGCCAAGGCGAAGGGCTACACCGAGCCCGACCCGCGCGACGACCTGTCCGGCATGGACGTCGCGCGCAAGCTCATCATCCTCGGCCGCGAGATGGGTCTGCGGCTCGAGCTCGCCGACGTCGCAGCTCGAAAGCCTCGTGCCGCCGGCGCTCGCGGCGTGCGGCGCCGACGAGTTCCTCGAGCGGCTGCCGGAGTTCGACGCGCCGATGGCGCAAGCGTCTCGAGGCGGCGCGCGGCCGCAGGCGGGTGCTGCGCTACGTCGGCTCGCTCGATGCCGGCGACGGGCAGGCGTCCGGTCGGGCTGGTCGAGCTCGAGCGCTCGCATCCCTTCGCGAACATCAATCTCACCGACAACGTCGTGCGCTTCGTGACGCGGCGCTACGACCGCAATCCCGCTGGTCGTGCAGGGTCCGGGCGCCGGTCCGGCGGTCACCGCCGGCGGCGTGTTCGCCGACCTGCTGCGCGTCTGCGCGTACCTGGGCGCGAAGCTGTGAGCATGCGCCACGTCGGCGACTGCCTTCGCACCGGCGAGCGTCGGCAACGTCGCCGTCGGCTTCGACGTGCTCGGTCACAGCGTCCAGGCGCTCGGCGATCGCGTGCGGCGCCGTGCGCGTTGCGACGCCCGGCGTACGCATCGCCGCCATCCGCGGTGTCGTACCGGATCTGCCGCTCGATCCGGAGCGCAACACGGCGGGCATGGCGGTGCTGGCATGGTGCGCGACCTGCAGCTCGATTTCGGCGTTCGAGCTCGACGATCGAGAAGGGCATTCCGCTCGGCTCGGGGCTCGGCGGCTCGGCGCATCCGCCGTGGCCGGCGTCGTCGCGGCGAATGCGCTGCTGCCGAACCGCTCGGACAAGCTGCGAGCTGCTGAAGTTCGCGATGCAGGGGCGAGGCGGTCGCGAGCGGCGCGGTGCACGTCGACAACATTGCGCCGTCGCTGTACGGCGGCCTGGTGCTGACGGTCGGCATCGACAATCCGCACGTCAAGCAGATTCCGGTGCCGTCGAGCGTGCGCTGCGTGCTCGTGCATCCGCACATGATGCTCGTCGACGCGCGAAGCCGCGCAGATCCTCAGCAGCATCGGTCGAGTTGTCGGACGTGATCTGGCAGCAGGCGAATCTGGCGGGATTTCTGGCCGGCTGCTTCACCGGCGATCTGCAGCTGATTCGCGAGTCGCTCGAAGACGTCATCATCGAGCCGCAGCGCAAGGTGCTGATCCCGGGATTCGCAGGCGTCAAGGACGGCGCGATGAGGAACGGCGCGCTCGGCTGCTCGATCTCGGGCGCGGGACCGACGATCTTCGCCTGGTGCGAGGAGCCGGACGCCGAGCGGTATGCGCGATGCGATGGTGGCGGCGTTCCGCGCCATCGGCTCGACAGCGACGCTGGATTTCGACGCTGGATCGCCGACGGCGCGCGCGTGCGTCGACTGACGCGCAGTATGGTCGAAACGTCTATGCATTACACCAGCACACGCGATACGCAGCGCCGTGCCGCTGAGCGAGGCGATCGCGCAGGGCATCGCGCCGGACGGCGGGTTGTACGTGCCCGAGACGTGCCCGCGCTTCGTGCCGCGCGATTTCGAGGGTCTGACCGAGCTGGCCGACATCGCGCGGCGGCTGCTCGCTGCCGTTCGCGCGGACGATCGCTCTGCCGGCGAGCTCGGCGCGATCTGCCGGAGGCGTTCAACTTTCCGGCGCCGCTGGTGCCGCTCGAGAGCGCCCGGGCCGCGCGTCGGTGCTCGAGCTCTTTCACGGCCCGACCTGCGCCTTCAAGGATTTCGGCGCGCGCTTTCTCGCCGCGGCGCTCGAACGGCTGCCCCGTCCGAGCGCGACGCAAGCTCACGATGCTCGTGGCGACTTCCGGCGACACGGGCGGTGCGGTCGCCGCGGCCTTTCACGGCCGCCCCTGGGTCGACGTGGTGGTGCTGTATCCGAAGGGTCTCGTGTCGGCGCGCCAGGCGCAGCAGCTCGCCTGCTGGGGCGGCAACGTGCGGACGTTCGCGGTGCGCGGCACGTTCGACGACTGCCAGCGCATGGTCAAGGAGGCGCTTCTGCGATCCGGCGCTGGCGGAGACGCATCGAGCTGTCCTCGGCGAACAGCATCAACGTCGGGCGCCTGCTGCCGCAGATGGTGTACTACGCGCAAGGCGAGCCTCGAGCTGTGGCGCGAGAGCGGCGCACGCGCGAACTTCATCATTCCCACCGGCAATCTCGGCAACGCGCTCGCGTGCATCTGGGCGCGGGAGGTCGGACTGCCGATCGGTGACATCGTGCTGGCGACGAACGCAAATCGTACCGTCATCGACTTCCTGCGCACCGGGCGAGTGGCAGCCGCGCGCCAGCGTGGCGACGCTGGCCTCCGCGATGGACGTGGGCAATCCCAGCAACATCGAGCGCCTGCGCTGGCTCGCATCCGGATCTCGAGGCGCTGCAGGGGCGGATCGGTGCCTCGGCGTCGACGACAAGGAGATCCGCGAGACCATTCGTCGCGACTGGCAGGAGCTCGGCGTGCGTGGTGCCCGCATACCGCCACGGCCGCCTGTCTTTCCCGGCTGCTTGCCGCGCGGCGCGCGCGGGCACTGGGTGATCGTCGCGACCGCGCATCCCGCGAAGTTCAACGAGATCGTCGAGCCGCTGATGGGCCGCGAGGCGCCGATCCCGCCCAGTCTCGCGAAACTCCTGGCGCTGCCGCGACAGGAGACGGAACTGCGAGCCGACGTTACCGGCGTTACGCGCAGAGATGCAGAAGCACTGATGTTTTCGTTCCCAGACAAGATCCCTGCATGGGCCTGGCCAGCCGCCGTCGCCGTGGTGCTGATCGCACTCGGCGTCTGGGGCTATCTGTTGTTTCGCGCGTGGCGGACGCGGCGCGCAATCGACGCCGCGATCTCGAGCGTCGCGTACGAAGTACTGAAGAACGTCCTACTGCCGAACGGCAACGGCGGTCAGATCCACGTCAACTATCTGCTGCTGACGCAGCGCGGCCTGCTGGTCGTCGATCTGTTGGACCGCCCGGGCGCCATCTTCGGCGGCGATCAGATGATCGAATGGACGGCGATCGGCAAGAAGCGCCGCTACACCTTCGCGAATCCTCAGCACGCGCTGTACGACCGGATGGCTGCAGTGAAGCTCCTGACGGGCGACGTGCCGGTCGAAGGACGTCTGCTCTTCACGCTGCGCAGCGAGTTTCCGAAGGGCAAACCACGCAACGTCGTGCGCATCGACGATCTCGCGGAGGACTTCCCGCTGGTCGACAAAGCGCGCGCCAACATCACCGCCGCCTTCGGCGACGTCTGGGCGAACGTGAAAAAACACGCGGAGCCGAATCCGCTGACGGTCTGAAGGGAACAGAAGAGCCGCGAAAGACCGCAAAAAGGAATGCAACTGTGATCGTCAGGACTCGACGCATCCGCGTGACTCTGCCCGGGCGACGACTTCCGATTCTGACCGTCACTCTCCTTTTTGCGGTCTTTGCGGCTCTTCTTCGATTCCTAACCTCGCCTGTGGTGCGCGGCGACGACGTGTGCGACGCACGCGGTGACGCGTTTGCCGGTGGCGATGTCGAGGAATTCGTTCGGGCCGTGGGCGTTTGACTGCGGTCCCAGCACGCCGGTCACGAGGAATTGCGTGCGCGGAAATTTCTCGCTCAGCATGCCCATGAACGGGATCGTGCCGCCGACGCCCATGTACATCGCGTCGCGCCCGAAGCAGGCGTTTGATGCGGCCTGGATCGCTGCTTCCAGCCAGGGCGCCGTCGAGGGGGCGTTCCAGCCGCCCATGCTCGATTCCACGTGGAATGTGACCTGCGCGTTGTAGGGCGGATCACGCTCCAGCGTTTCCTTGACGCGTTTCCGCCGCCGCCGCGGGATCGACGCCCGGCGGCAGCCGGAACGAAAGCTTGAGCGCCGTGTACGGGCGCAGCACATTGCCGGCGTTCTCGAATGCCGGTACGCCGTCCACGCCCGTGACCGAGAGCGTCGGACGCCAGGTGCTGTTGAGCAGCAACTCGTAAGCGTCCGCGGCCATTGGTTGCATGGCACCGACGAGCGGCAGTTTGCGATGCACGCTGTCGCCGAGCGCCTGCGCCGCTGCGCGCGCCTGCTGGGCGCGATCGGCAGGGATCGGCGCATGCAGCGCGTCGAGGAGCAACGTTCCCGTTGTTGCGTCCTCGACGCGCGCGAGCAGTTCCCGGGCGATGCGGAAGCTCGAGGCGACGATGCCGCTCGCCATACCCGAGTGCACGCCCTCGCGCAGCACCTCGACGCGCAGCACGCCGACCAGATTTCCGCGCAACGAGGTCGTGCACCAGAACTGCTCGTAGTTGCCGCACTCCGCATCCAGGCACACGACCAGGGACGGTTCGTCGATGCGAGGCGCGAGAGCGTCAATATAGGCGGGCAGATCGGGGCTGCCGCTTTCCTCGCTGCCCTCGATCAGGATCGACGCAACGCGGCGTGGGGGATGTCCTGCTCGGCCAGCGCGCGTATCGCGAGCAGCGAGCGCGAAGACCGCGTAGCCGTCGTCGGCGCCGCCCCGGCCATACAAGCGGCCCTCGCGCAAGCACAGGGGTCCATGGCGCGAGGCCGTCAGCCCACCCGGTAAATTCCGGCTGCTTGTCCATGTGCCCGTACAGGAGCACGCAGTCGCGTGAGCGGTCGCGCCCGGCGGCGGGAACATCGATGAACAGCAGCGGCGTGCGGCCAGGCAGGCGCACGACTCGATGCGTCATGCCGGGCAGCGCATGCGCTCGCACCACGCGCGCATCAGCTCCGCGGCCCGATCCATGTGCCCGTGTGCTCCCACTGCGGGTCGAAGTGCGCGGACTTGTTCGGGATGCGAATGTAATCGCACAGCGTCGGGACGATCGATTCATCCCACGCGGTCGCGATGTACTGATTCAGACGTTCGTTGTTCATGATGAAGCGAGCGCCTCGCGACTGGTGACTGGTGAATCGACCGGCTCGCGGCCTCGTCGCGCCAGTTGAAGAATGTCGAGCGCGTTACGCGTCGTGACGGCCGCGAGTTCCTCGGGCGAGTCGCCGCGGGCGCCGGCGATCGCGCGCAGCACGTTTGGCAGATAGCGCTGGCTCGTTGCGTCGACTCTGCGGGCGCGGCTGCATGTCGCGCGGCAGCAGATAGGGGGCGTCGCTCTCGATCAGCAAGCGGTCGGCGGGAACTTCCCGGACGACTTCACGCAGGTGCAGGCCGCGTCGTTCGTCGCAGATCCATCCCGTGATGCCGATATAGAGGTCCAGTTCGAGATAGGCGCGAGCTTCAGCCGCTCCGGCCGTGAAGCAATGAGCGACGCCGCCCGCGAGCCGCGGTCGGATAGTCGCGCACGATCGCAAGAAACTCTTCGTGAGCATCGCGCTGATGGAGGAACACCGGCTTCTGCAGTTCGACGGCGAGCGCCAGTTGCTCACGAAACGCTCGCACCTGCGCATCGCGCGGCGAGAGATTCCGATAGTAGTCGAGCCCGCACTCGCCGACCGCGACGACCTCAGGGTGACGCGCCAGGTTGCTCAGTTCACCCAGCTGCGCGGCGTCCAATTCGGAGGCATGGTGCGGATGAACGCCCGGCCGTACAGCGAAAACGCGCGGGACCCGCCGCACGAGATCGATCGCGGCGTGCGTGCTGGCGATCGAACTGCCCGTGATCACCATGCGCGCGACGCCAGCGGCCGCCGCCCGCTCGATGACTGAGTCACGATCGTGATCAAAGCTGTCGTGAGCGAGATTGACGCCGACGTCGACGAGTTCAGGCGCCGCTGCGCGAGTCTGTGTGGGCAAACTGGGATACTCGGTCTGTATGCTATCGTTCGTATATGAATTGTAGTGCAAGGCGTGAATGCGTCGGTGACGGGCGCCCGTGCGGAGCGTTGTGTACAGCGTCGCTGCATTGCTGCTGAGCGGGTCTGTCTCCATCGCCGGCGCCGACAACACGGAGGAACTCGACGATGTCGCGGCGCGCGTTCAGTACGCGTTTTACACCGCCGACGCGCGCGCGCTTGAAGAGGTGCTTGCGCTCATTGACGGCATGGAGGTCGACGCGGGACTGATTGCGATGAAGTCCTACCACGCGGCGTATGGGCGCTGGAAACTCGCGCAGATTTACGCGGCGAGCGTCGCGGCGGACCGTTCCCGGTCCGATGCGCGCGCGGCGAGCGCTCGCGCGGCCGAGACTTGTGCAAAAGACGCTCAGGCGGCCGTCGCAGCGGACGCGCGCATGGCCGAGGCGTATGCAATTCACGCGGTCTGTGATGGATTTTCGCCCGCCGGCGAGAAGACGGCGTGTCGCACGAAGTCGTTGCGCACGGCGACTTCGCTCGCGCCGGCCAATCCGCGGGTTCGGTTCATCGAGGCGCTATGCGCAGGCGACAAGGCGGATCCAGGGCGATTGCGCGACGTGGTGGCCGCGTTTGAAGCGGCGCCCCCCCGACTGACGGGCAAGCCCGACTGGGGACATGCGGAAGCCCTCACTATGCTTGGGGGCAGTTATCTGACCTCCGGCGATCCGGTCGCGGCGCGTGATGCGCTCGAGCGGGCGCTGGTGATTGCTCCCGACTACCGTGAAGCCCAGGAGCTGCTACAGACCGCGGCCGCACGTCCGCGCTAGACTGACTGGCGTACATTGAAACAGATTTGCATGGCCGCGCAGCTGCAATTGTTCGACGCACGCGAGAGCGCCGATCGCTGGACCGTACGGGTCAGTCGGCGCGCGCGACGACTGTCCGTCCGCGTATATCCCGGCGGGCGCGTCGAAGTCGTCGCTCCGCCGGGCGCCTCGGCTGCAATGGTCCAGCGCTTCGTCGGCGTGCATCGGCAGTGGATCGATCGGCGCATCGAAGACTTGTCCGCTATGCGCGGCCTGATGGACGACCTCCGGCCGAGCTCCATCGAGCTTGGCGCCATCGGACGATGTTTCCGGATCCGGTACGAATGGGAGCCTGCATCAGCGGGCGTGCGGCTTCAACAAATCGAGGACGAACTCATCGTGCGCGGCGCCGTTCACGAGGAGCGCTCTGTCGCAGCGGTGCTGCGCGACTGGCTCACGAAACTCGCAACGCGGGAGCTCGCACGCGAGCTCGATGCGGTCGCGCAACGGGGTGGATTCCGGTTCAACCGGATGCAGATCCGCCGACAGCGCACACGCTGGGGAAGCTGTTCGGTCGCCGGCACGATCAGTCTCAACCTGTGCGTCATGTTCCTGGAGCCCGCCGTAATGCGCTATCTCCTGATTCATGAGTTGTCGCACACGAAGCACATGAATCATTCGAAGCGGTTCTGGTCGCTCGTGGAGTCGCACGAACCAGCCTACCGTCGCCTCGATCGCGAACTGGTGAGCGGCTGGCGTCGGGTGCCGGGTTGGGTGTTTGGATGAACTTGAGGAAGCTCCGCACAGCCCGACGACCTGAGCCTTCACCGATGCAACTGATTGGAAGGCGGCGTCTGGAAATCTGATGAGCTTATCGGATACAACCTGTTCAGAGGTTCGCCAGGGGAAGCTCTGATTTGTCCGTCGACCCTGACATTCGAAGAATGCAGACGCCCGCAAGGCGATTGCAGCTCGCGTCGGCGGCGGCGATCGAAGAGAGCCCCGGAATGACTCGTGACCGCTAGATAACCAGCAGCCCATCGATCCCTCATCCGCCAGGTGCACGATCATGTCCTCATCAGAGCCGCCGTCGCGCAATCCCGTCGATCTCTCAGACGAACAGGTTTACTGGGACCTGGGCGAGTCGCGGAGCTATGGCGAGTACCTCGCCCTGGCGCAGATTCTGTCGGCGCAGCGACCTGTGTCGATGGAACACGATGAAATGCTGTTCATCATCATTCATCAGGCCTCCGAGCTGTGGATGAAATTGTGCCTGCATGAACTCACGGCTGCGCTGGACCATATCCGTCGCGACGATCTCGGCCCGTCGTTCAAGATGCTCGCGCGCGTGTCGCGCATTCAGGCGCAGCTGGTGCAATCCTGGGACGTGCTGGCGACCATGACGCCGGCCGAGTATTCGATGTTCCGCAACCAGCTCGGCCGCGCGTCGGGCTTCCAGTCTTATCAGTATCGAATGCTCGAGTTCATCATCGGCAACAAGAACGCCGACATGATCAACGTGCACAAACGTGATCCGGAAGTATACGAAGCGCTGGAGCGCGTCTTGTTCAGCCCCAGCATCTACGACGAAGCGCTGCGCCTGCTGAGCCGGCGGGGCTTCGAGATTCCCGAAGACTATCTGGATCGCGACTGGTCGCAGCCCTATCAGCCGAGCAAACAGGTCGCAGCCGCGTGGCTGGCGGTGTATCACAGCGTGGACGACAACTGGGATCTCTATGATCTCGCGGAAAAGCTGGTCGATCTGGATCACAAGTTCCAGCTCTGGCGTTTCAGCCATATGAAGACCGTGGAGCGCATCATTGGCTACAAGCGCGGCACCGGCGGAACCGGCGGCGTGTCCTATCTGAACAAGGCGCTCGAGCTGCGATTCTTCCCGGAGTTATGGACGATCCGGACGTCGATGTAGGAAGCAGGAGAGCAGAGCCGCGAAGACCGCAAAAAGGAATGGGCGGATCAACGCTGGCCTGCGTGGTCTGGTCATCCTGCCGAACCGTTCGTCCGCTGATTCTGTCTCCTTGCGGCCTCTGCCAGGTCTTTCTTTTTTGCGGTCTTTCGCGGCTCTTCGTCTTATCCCCTTTCTTCTTGAGCCACGGTCGCCACGGCCGCTCGGGCGGGCGCGCGGCCGCGGCGTTTCCATACCCGCCAGCCGAGCAGGGTGAGCGCGATTGAGAGATAGACGAGCGGTTCGCGGACGTCCGCCTTCACTTGCCAGTAGTAGTGCCAGACGCCGAGCAGCACGATTGGATAGATCAGGCGATGCAGCGTTTTCCAGCGTCTGCCGAGGCGACGCATCATGCCGTTCGTCGACGTGATCGCGAGCGGAGTCAGCAGCAGCAGCGCGGAGAAGCCGATCGTGATGAACGGCCGCTCGGCAATGTCTTTGACGATCCCGGACCAGTACATGTTCTGATCGAGAATGAACCACGTCAGGAAGTGCAACAGCACATAGAAAAATGCGTACAAGCCGAGCATGCGCCGCAATGAAATGAGCCACGGCGCATTGAACCAGTCCCGTAACGGCGTCACGGCCAGAGTAACCAGGAGCAACCGCAGGCCCCATTGACCCAGCGTGTCCTGAACCTCCTCGATCGGGTTCGTCCCCAGATCGGCGCCGCCGAATTCAAACGCTCGCCAGAAGAGCGACGCGAGCGGGATCAGGCAGGCGACGAAGAGCAGCGCTTTGACGATCCGGATCCTGTTCCTGTTCATGCGTCAGACATCGTTTGCGTTCTGCGATCCGCCGCCAGAGACCGCACGCTCACAGATTTCCGGTGTTTTGTTCTGACTATCCGCCATCCGCTATCCGCCAGTCGCCTCTCAGTAGTACTTCTTCAGGTCCATGCTCTTGTACAGCGATGCGACTTCCTGTTCGTACCCGTTGAACATCAGCGTCGGTACGCGCGCGTCGAAGAGGCCGCCGCCGATGCGGCGTTCGCGCGCCTGGCTCCAGCGCGGATGATCCACGTGCGGATTGACGTTGGCGTAGAAGCCGTACTCATGCGGCGCGGAGATATTCCAGGACGTCGGCGGCGCCCTTTCGGTGAAGCGAATCTCGACGATCGACTTGATTCCCTTGAAGCCATACTTCCAGGGCGCAATCAGCCGCAAGGGCGCGCCGTTCTGGTTCGGCAACGTCTTGCCGTACAGGCCTACCGCGAGGATCGCGAGCGGATGCATCGCCTCGTCGATTCGCAGACCCTTCGACGTACGGCCATTCGAGCACCGGATAGCGCTGTGCCCGGCATTTCAGCCGGACGCAACACGGTCTTGAACGCGACGTAGCGAGCCTTCGACGTCGGCCTGAAGCGCTTGAGCACGTCGCCGAGCGGTATGCCGATCCACGGGATCACCATCGACCAGGCTTCGACGCAGCGCAGGCGATAGATGCGTTCCTCGAGCGGGTGCGGCTTGAGGATGTCCTCCAGTGCGAATTTCCCGGTCGTCTCCGCTTCTCCCGCGATCGTCACCGTCCACGGCGACGGCCTGAAGCGGCCTGAATTTTCCGCCGGCGCATCCTTGTCGATCCCGAACTCATAGAAGTTGTTATACGTCGTGATGTCTTCGTAGCTGTTCGGCTTCTCAGTGAGGCTGTACTTCTCGTTGCGCGAATACTTGAGATCAGCGACGGCGCTCGAACGCTCGGGCCACGCGCCAAGCCCCGCGAGCCCGGTCGCCAATGCGGCCTGCAGCAAGGAGCGTCGATTGAGGTACACGTTCTCCGGGGTGATTTCAGAAGGCCGGATCGACGCGGAATCACCAGGGCGAGGACGTCGAATCAACATCGCGAGAAACCTCTCAGCCGTCTGCGGACAAGAAGGTAGCACGTTGGACTGGCTGTTGAACGCAGCGTTCCTGGACGCGCAGCTGGTCTTTGGTCGTAGTCATGGCCGCCGCCGCCACACGACTGAACGTCCTGAGACTGACCACGGACGCCGTCTCGTACGCAGGCCACAGTTCGCCCGAATTGCGTCGGCATATCGCCTTCTTCGCCGCGCAGGCTTGAGAAAGCTCCGCGCAGGCGGACCAAAGAAGCCGTGATCGCTTCGACCGGCGCCTGTGCAGATGCGTTCCGGGCGCTCACGAAAATCTGGAGGCTGAAGTCATGGGGATTCGATTCAATGCAGGTTCTGCAACGCTCAAGATGCTGATGATCGGGGGCATCGTGCTGTTGCTTCTCATCCCACTGTCGATGCTGCGCGGCGTCGTGACCGAGCGCTCGGCGCTGCGCGAACGTGCGTACGAGCGCGTCGCGGAAGGGTGGGGCGGCTATATTACGCTCGGCGGCCCAATGCTCATTGTTCCGACCGAGCGCCTCGTGACCGAGAACGATCAAACCCGGGTCGTGCGTTGCGATCTCCATCTGTTGCCGGCGACGCTGAACGTCGATGCGAATCTGAAGCTCGAACCCGAGCCGCGTTACGTGGGCATCTATGCCGTACCCGTGTACCTGGCGCAGGTGCGCCTGGCCGGTCGGTTCGAATTCGCGACCCTCCAGCCGTTGCTCGCTCGATCTGACGTAACGTATCTCTGGGAACAAGTCGCCTCCGCTTCACGCTCTCGCAGGTCCAAAGCCTCCGCGAAGTGCAGACAGCCAGCATCGCAAACCAGGACCTACGATTAAGACCGGCGACGCCGGGTGTTTATCGCGGGGTCGAAGCTCCGGTCGACCTGCGTGAGCTCATGAAGGCGGGTTCGATTCCATTCGACTTTCAGGTACTGGTGGCCGGGAGTCGTGAGTTGTCCGTCTTGCCGCTGGGAAGCACGACGACAGCAGCGTTGAAATCCGGGTGGCCGCATCCCTCGTTTCAGGGCGCCTTTCTCCCGCGAGCCGATCGATCAGCGCGGACGGCTTTGAGGCGCGCTGGCAGGTGCTGGAGCTCAACCGCTCCTATCGGCAGGCGTGGCTGGAGGGAGAGGTGAACGAAGCGACGCTGGCCGAGTCGGCGTTCGGCGTCGGGCTGTTTCAGGCGGTCGACATCTACCAGCGCGGCGAACGCGCGATCAAGTACGCGTTGCTCTTCATCGCGCTGACCTTCCTCACCTTCCTCGCCTGGGAACACATCGCACGCGTCCGGCTGCATCCCTTGCAGTATCTGCTCGTCGGTCTCGGCGCTCAGCATGTTCTATCTGTTGCTGATCGCGCTGTCCGAACACGTCGCCTTTGCGCTTGCTTACCTGATCGCCGCCGTCGCACTCGTGATGCTTATCGGCGTCTATGTCGCGGGCGCGCTCAAGGGGCGCGCTGGCGGCGCGGCTGCAAGTGCAGTGATGACCGTCGTCTACGGACTCTTGTACGTGCTGGTGCTGTCCGAGGACTATGCATTGCTGCTGGGGGCGATCATTCTCTTCAGCGCGCTCGCCGCGGTCATGCTGGCGACTCGCAAGCTCGACTGGTATGCAGTTACGCCGGCCCCTCCGCAAACTGAGGAAGGTCATCCGTGATCTCGAACCAGTCCAGCCTTGGAAGCGACGTAGATGTGCGCCTGAGGCCGCGCGCCTGGATCGACGTCGAGCGATCCGGCGGGAACGACGACGAAGCCGCGTTCGCGCGAAATGCGCGGCGCGGCCCCGCCGCAACGTTTGCAGAAGGCGACGGCGACGTGCTGCGTCTCGGGTGGGCTGTAGATTTCCACGCTCGCTGCGCCGCGCGTGAACCGGAAATCGTCGATGCTGTAGAAGACGTTGGCGGCGTGCGCCGCGCTGCGTCCGCGTCGGCAGCGCGAGCAATGACAGTACCACATGCTCAGAGCCGGACCCGTGATCTCGTAGGCGACGTCGCCGCAGAGGCAGCTGCCTTCGATGATTCCTGCGCGAGGCGCGACGGCGCCCCGTTCCATGCCCCAGTGCGCCGAACTCGGGCGGATACTCTGCGTGCTGCGGCAGTGAATCTGCGATCGTGTACCAGGGCGCCTTCGACCCGACGAACATGTGATATTGGGGACGGATGCCGAGGTCGCCTTCGAGATTGCCGGCGGGGAGAATCGCCAGGTCCATCTCCGCCGCCAGCGTGGGGGCGATCGAGCCGCAGAGCTGACAAAACGAGCGCCGGCCTTTTTCCGACGAGGGGTACACGTCAACGCTGTCCTCGCCGCCGCTCCATCGAAATCCCGTCAGCGGCGCCGCGACGAACGTCGCGAAAGCAGAACCGTGATGCTTGCGGCACATCGAGCAGTGACAATGAATCATCACGCTGCAGGGGCCGTCCGCTTGATACTGGACGGCGCCGCACAGACAACTGCCTGAGATGGTCATCGAGAGACTCCATGACATGGAAGCGCCCGGCCCCGGCGTTTCCGGATTGACGGACGGGCGCTCGATCATTACCGGATTCCGATCAGATGAGAGTCCGGCTGCCCGAGAAATCAGAACTTCCTCAGGGACAAGAAGCGACTGCTTTGTGATAAAAGGCAAAAGTCATGAGCGTCGTTCCTGAAACTGTGCAGCGGCTCAGCCTGCGCGAGCAGGTGGAAACCCTGCTGCCCTCGTGGCGGAGCTGGTATCCAAGCCTGTTCGACGCCGCTTCCGATCTCGGGCTGATTCGGGCTCGGGTATGTGCGCCGTCGTCGCTCATGCTGGTGAACCGGCACGCCGCCGTGCAGAGCGAAGCGCTGCAGGCGTTCAAGGAGCGGTGGCTGGTCGAGGACGAACCCGAAGAACCGACGCCGCTCGATCGCATTCAGCGCAAGCCGCTTCACAAGAGCAAACAGCACAGGCGAGCGCCGCGACGCCGTTGACTTTCGAGCGCGCGCCTCGTGAGATTCTTCGCTAGCCGCCGAGCGCAGCCAACTCTGCGGCGTAGTTTGCGTAGGATTCCTTCAGGTACGCCGCATTCAACAGCATCGCTGCGAGCACTTCGTCTTCGCCTGGCCGGAAGACGCGGGTGCGCACCCACATGCTTTCCGTGCGGCGGCTGCCGCTGAGCGCGACCACTTCGCGATCGATCTCATACGATTCGCCCACAAACAGCGGTCCCTCGATCATCCTGATCTCCTGATCCGCGAACAGCCCGACGACCGGTCCATGCACAGGAAGCGGATCCGCATCCCTGGCGTGACCGAGCAGCACGCTCACCATTTCGAAGGGGATGATCGCGCGCTCCCACGGGGAGCTTTGCGCACCCTCGGACGAATACCAGGGTGAGTTCTCCGTGATCACCTTCAGCTTGTCCGCGAGCGAGAAGGGATACAACTCGCCCATATGCTGTCCGGCGTTCATGCGGACCGTGAGGCGTTTCGTCCGCATTCCGATGCGCACATCGCGCAGGATGACGAGCGTCTGCGGAGGAGCGAGTTCCGCAATCCTGAGCTCGAGCGCAGTGGGTGGATTGTCAGCGCCGATCGATGCGGTTCCGCTGAGAATTTCGACGCCGTCCTCGCGCAGCATCCTGATTGCTGCAGACGTCGATTCGCCGGTGGGCTTTGTGAGGTAGGCGCGGACCTTCTCGCCCTCGAAGCACGGGTTGCGGTAGTGCGCGGACAGGCGCCCCTCGGCCAGCCATCGCGGCCCCCACCGCGCGACGCACAGAGGAGCGAACTGGCTGAAGTGCGTCGGACCTTCAATCGTGCCGCCCTTGAAGCCGAGCTTTTGCGCCGTCGCGTCGTCATGGATCGACGTATGGCTGTCGTACTGTTCGCCGCGAGCATCTGTCGCGGCGCGCGCAGCGGGCCGATCAGCTCGGCGCCGGAGTCCTGAATGGGCGTGTCGAATGGGAGTTGCATGGTATTGCTTCAGGCCAACCGGCCCACCGGTCAACTAGCTCACTGGTCAGAAATCAATAAGGCCGCGCAGAGCGGTTCTGGTGCGCAGCCCACACGTCTCAAACAGAAGCACTCTGATCCGGCCAGTTGACCGGTGAGCCAGTTGGCCACGCCTGGCGTCATCCAACCTTCGAAAAATCCGGCGCCCGCCGCTCAGCGAACGCTCTGAACGCTTCGGCCGCTTCCGCAGTTCTGAGCCGCGCGCCAAAGACTTCACCTTCGCGGGCCATGAGGGCTTCGATAGCGCCCGCATCGCGCATCAATTGCTTGGTGGCCCGCAGGGCGCCGATGGGTTTTTGCGCAAGCGCGCGCGCCGACGCCAGCGCCTTGGCGCGCACCTCGGCGGCGGGCAAGGCCAGATTCGCCAGACCGATCGCCGCAGCCGTGCGCCCATCGACCGGCTCGCCCAGGGCGAACATTGCAAATGCCCGTGCGTGGCCGATGCGTGCGGGGATCAGCCAGCTCGAAGCAGCCTCCGGCACAAGGGCGAGGTTCACGAAAGGCGTCGAGAGTTTTGCGTCGTCGGCGACGTACACGAGGTCGCAGTGCATGAGCATCGTGGTCCCGACGCCGACGGCGAGTCCCTGCACCGCGGCGATATAGGGTTTCTGCGCGCGCGCCAGCGCACTCAGAAAGACGTGCGCTTTCATTTCGCTGCGATCCATGGCGCCTGCCGCCACCGCGGCGAAGTCGCCCACATCGTTCCCTGCTGTAAAGGCGTCGCCTTCCGCGTCAAACACGACGACGCGTACGGCCGGGTCGCTTTCTGCGCGTGTCAGCGCGTCGCCCAGCGCGGCGTACATTGCGTTCGTGATGGCGTTCTTCTTGTCGGGACGCGCAAACGTCAGCCGCATGACGCCCTCTTCGATGCTGACGCGGATGTGGTCGGACATCGCAATTTCCTTGGAGAAGCGATTCGGGACTCGAGACTCGAGACTCGGGACTCGGGACTCGGGACTCGGGACGGTTCAGTCTCGGTACATCATTTACACATCAGTTCCGGTACATCGTTTACACGGGTGAGCTCACGCTGGCGAACCGAGGAGGTTCGCCATGCCCTGGAATGAAAGCACCCGTATGGATGAAAGACGTAAATTCGTTGCGGCCTATCTGAGCGGCAAGTACCAGATGAGCGAGTTGTGTCTGCAGGCTGGCGTCAGCCGACCGACCGGCTACAAGTGGGTGGGACGCTTTCAAACGAGCGGCCCGCAGGGGCTTCAAGATCGTTCGCGCGCGCCGCATCACTGTCCACAGGCGATGGCCGAAGAGTTGCAATGCTGGTTTATTCGTGAGCGGCGCGCGCATCCGCGCTGGGGGCCGAAGAAGCTGCGGGGGCGCTTTCGTCGCCTGTATCCGCGCGCTGAGGCGCCCTCGCGCTCTGCTATCTACCGCCTGCTCAAACGGCACGGGCTGATCCCGCCGCGCACGCGCCGCCGTCGGGCGCGAGTCAACGCCGGGCGCCGCGTCCGAGCCGAGCATCCCAATGAGCTGTGGACGATCGACTTCAAAGGGCAATTTCGCACCGGCGATCATCGCTGGTGCTATCCCTTCACCGTCATGGACAGCGCCAGCCGTTATCTGTTGGCCTGCCAGGCACAGTACGAGCCGAGCGCCGCCCCCGTGAGCCGCACGATGTGCATATTGTTCAGGACGCGTGGGTTGCCGTTGCGCATGCACTTTGACAATGGCTCGCCCTTCGCCAGCCGCGGGCTGGGCGGGCTGTCGCGGCTGTCGCTGCAGTGGTTGAAGCTCGGCATCCGCCTTGAACGCTCGCGTGCCGGTTGTCCGCAAGATAATGCGGCCCACGAACGCATGCATCGCACGCTGAAAGACGACACCGCGCGCCCACCGGCGAGCAATCTCCCTGCCCAGCAGCGTCGCTTCAATCGATTTCATCGCGAGTACAACTACGAACGTCCTCACGAGACGCTCCATGATGGCGTGCCCGCGGACTTCTACCAGCCCAGTGCGCGCAGCTTCCCCACACGCTTGCCGCCGCCGAGTTATCCCGGGCATTTTGAACTGCGGCGAGTCTCGATCAATGGAGACATCTCCTGGCGCAATCAGACCCTGTACGTGGGACTCGCCTTCGTGCGCGAAACCCTCGGCCTGGAAGAAGTCGCCGATGGTCTGTGGTCCATGTACTTCGCTCATCACCTGCTGGCTCGATGGGATGCGCGCTCCAATCAACTTATCCCGCTGCCCGTGTAAACGATGTACCGAAACTCCGGTGTAAACCATGTTCCGAACTGGACAGACTCGGGACTCGGGACTGGGACGGACCGGGACTCGGGACTCGGGACTCGGGACTCGGGACTCGGGACTCGGGACTCGGGACTCGCAGGAAGGATCTGCTGGAGCTTCAAACAGAGTCAAGTGAGGCCGCTCGCGTCACCGAGGCTCCGGGAGAACACAAAGCGGGGGGAGCATGCGCTCCCCCCTGTCTGACTACTCACTAATCACGATTCACCAGTCACGCGCGCTCACGCCGCCTTCCCTGACGAGGCAAGCTGCCGCAGCACGTAATGCAGGATGCCGCCGTGCTGGAAGTACTCGCGTTCCTTCGGCGTATCGATGCGCACGCGCACTTCGAACCGGATCGGCGCGCCGGACGCCGGCGTTGCTACGACCGTCACCATCTTTGCGGCGCCGGCGTTGAGGCCGATGATCTCGAAGCTCTCCTTGCCGGTGAGGCACAGCGACTGTGCGTTCTGACCTTCTTTGAATTGCAGCGGCAGCACGCCCATGCCGATCAGGTTCGAGCGGTGAATGCGTTCGAAGCTTTCGGCGATCACGGCCTTCACGCCGAGCAGCATCGTGCCTTTCGCCGCCCAGTCGCGCGAGGAGCCCGTGCCGTACTCCTTGCCGGCGAGCACTACCAGCGGCGTACTCTCCTGCTTGTAGCGCATCGCGGCGTCGTAAATGCTCATCGGTTCGCCGCTTGGCACGTGGATCGGTCACGCCGCCTTCGGTTCCGGGCGCCAGCAGATTGCGCAGCCGAATGTTCGCGAAGGTGCCGCGCATCATGACCTCGTGATTGCCGCGACGTGCGCCGTAGGAATTGAAATCCACAGGCTGCACGCCGAGCGCCATCAAGGTACTTCGCCGCGGGGCTCGTCTTCGAGATGTCGCCGGCGGGAGAAATGTGATCGGTCGTGACTGAATCGCCGAGCAACGCCAGAACGCGCGCATTGCGGATGTCGGTGACCGCGCCGGGCTTCATCGTCATGCCGACGAAGTACGGCGGGTTCTTCACGTAGGTCGACTTCTCGTCCCACGCATAGATCTTGCCGGCGGGCAGACGGATCGAATTCCAGTTCTCGTCGCCGGCGAAGACGCTGGCATAGCCCTTGCGGAACATCGCCGAGTCGACCGATTTCGCGATGAAGTCATTAATTTCCGCCGACGTCGGCCAGATGTCCTTGAGGTAGACCGCCTTGCCGTCGGCGCCGATTCCGAGCGGCTCCGTCGTCAGATCCAGATCGAGTGTGCCGGCGAGCGCATAGGCCACGACAAGCGGCGGCGAAGCGAGGAAGTTCATCTTCACTTCCGGATGTACACGGCCTTCGAAATTGCGATTGCCGGAAAGCACGGAGCAGGCGATGACGTCGTCTGCGCGCACTGCTTCGGAGATTTCAGGCTTGAGCGGACCGGAGTTGCCGATGCACGTCGTACAGCCGTAACCGACCGTGTAGAACCCAAGCGCCTCCAGATCGCCCGTCAGCCCCGCCTTGTTGAGATAGTCCGTCACGACGCGCGATCCCGGCGCGAGGCTTGTCTTCACCCAGGGCTTCGATGTGAGGCCGCGTCGTCGCGCATTGCGTGCGAGCAGACCGGCGCCGATCAACACCGCGGGATTCGAGGTGTTGGTGCAGCTCGTGATCGCGGCGATCAGCACGGCGCCGTCCGTCACTTCGAACGACTTGCCCGCCACGGTCGCCGTCGCAGCGCCTGTCGCCGACGGGTTCTTGGTCGCGCGTTCGTCCGCCATCTTCTTTTGCGCCGCCTGATACGTCTGCTTCGCCGAGCGCAGCGGCACCCGATCCTGCGGGCGTTTCGGTCCTGCGAGGGATGGCTCCACCGCACCGAGATCCAGTTCGAGCACGTCGGTGTAATCGGCCTGCGGCTGCCCGTTCTCGCGCCACATCCCCTGGTGTTGCGCGTACGCCTTCACCATTGCGATGTGCTCGGCGCTGCGCCCGGTGAGCTCCAGATAGCGCAGCGTTTCGTTGTCGATCGGGAAGATGGCGCACGTGCTGCCGAACTCAGGCGACATGTTCGCAATCGTCGCGCGATCCGCGAGCGGCAGATTTGCGAGGCCGTCGCCGAAGAAGTCGACGAACTTGTCGACCACTCCTTTCTTGCGCAGCATCTCGGTGACTGTGAGCACCAGATCGGTCGCGGTCGTGCCGGCCGGCAGAGTGCCCGTGAGCCTGAAGCCGATGACGTGCGGAATGAGCATGGTCACGGGCTGTCCCAGCATCGCGGCTTCCGCCTCGATGCCGCCGACGCCCCAGCCAAGGACGCCCAGGCCGTTGACCATTGTCGTGTGCGAATCCGTGCCGACCAGCGTATCGGGGTAGGCCCAGCGCACGCCGTCTCTTTCGGCGTCGAACACGACGCGCGCGAGATGCTCGATGTTGACCTGGTGCACGATGCCGGTGTTGGGCGGAACCACTTTGAAGTTGTGGAACGCGGTCTGACCCCAGCGCAGGAATGCATAGCGCTCCGTGTTGCGGGCGAACTCGATCGTGTTGTTTCTGGCGAGCGCATCCGGCGCGCCATACGCGTCGACCTGCACCGAGTGATCGATGACCAGCTCGGCGGGCGACAGCGGATTGATTTCATCGGGGTTGCCGCCAAGCTTGATCATCGCTTCGCGCATCGCGGCGAGATCGACCACAGCGGGCACGCCCGTGAAGTCCTGCATGATCACCCGACTGGGCGTGAAAGAAATTTCGTAGGCCGGCGCCGCTTTCGGGTCCCAGTTGAGGAGCGCCTCGACGTCGTCGCGCGTGACGTCGACGCCGTCTTCGAAGCGCAGCAGATTTTCAAGCAGGATCTTGAGCGAATAGGGCAGGCGCGCGACGTTGCGGCCTTTCAGCGCCGCGAGACTGAAGATTTCGAAGTTGTTGCTGCCGCAAGCGAGCGTCGTGCGCGCCTTGAACGAGTCTTTCATGCGTCCTCCGGGAGGAAAATTGGCACGGGACGTTGGCCCGAACGGGCAGTCCCGGATACAAAGCGCGCGAATTATACAGGCAGGAGCGGTTGGCGGTTGGCGGTTAGTCCTGCAGGCGCATGCCGAGCGTTGTCACGCGCTTCTCCGTGAATCCGGATCTGACAGTTGAGTCGAGGATGCGAATGTAATTCTTCACTAGCCGCCAACCGCTAACCGCTAACCGCTTGTTCGATGACGCCGCCGCCGAGGCACTCATCGTCCTGATAGAACACGACATATTGACCAGGCGTGATGGCGCGCTGCGGGACATCGAAGGCGACTTCGCAGCTTCCATCCGTCTGCATGTGCACGGCGCAGGCCTGATCCGCCTGCCGATAACGCACCTTCGCAGCGCACCGAAAAGCGCCTGCCGGCGGCGCGCCAGCGACCCAGGTGAGCTGTCTCGCGGTCAGCCGGGCGCGCATCAGCGCGGGATGGTTATGACCCTGCACGACGACAAGCACGTTTCGCCGCAGATCCTTGTGCGCAACAAACCAGGGCTCGCCAGACGATTGCCGTCTGCCGCCGATCCGCAACCCCTGCCGCTGTCCGAGCGTGTAGTACATGAGGCCGTGGTGTCGGCCCAGCGCGCCGCCGTCGATCGACTCGATGTCGCCAGGTTGCGCCGGCAGGTATTGCGCCAGGAAGTCGGCGAACGGGCGCTCGCCGATGAAGCAGATGCCCGTGCTGTCCTTCTTGTCGAACACCGGCAACATCAGATCGCGCGCAGTGCGCCGCACGGCGTGCTTTTCAAGGGCGCCGATCGGAAAAAAGGCGCGTTCGAGCGCTGAGGCCGGCATCGCATGCAGGAAGTAACTCTGATCCTTCCCGGGATCGACGCCTTTCAGGAGCCTCGGCGCCGGCGTGCGCTCGACCCGGGCGTAGTGCCCCGTCGCAACCCACTCCGCCCCCAGACGCCGCGCGTAGTCGAAGCACACGCCGAACTTGATCTCCCGATTGCAGAGCACATCGGGATTCGGCGTGCGTCCGGCGCGGTATTCCTCGAGGAAATAGGCAAAGACCCGCTCACGGTACTCGCCCGCGAAACTCACCTTGTGCAGCGGAACGCCGAGCTGCTCGCAGACCTTGCGCGCGTCCTGATAGTCCTGCGCCGCCGTACAGTAGCCGCTCTCGTCCTCGTCCCAGTTGCTCATGAACAATCCCTGGACGTCGTAACCCTGCTGCTGCAGGCGCCAGGCGGCGACCGATGAGTCGACGCCGCCGGACATGCCGACGATGACGAGGGGAGAGGACATGAAGAAAGGCTACAGGCTAAAGGAGGTCCGCACAGGTCGATTACTCTGAGCTTTCAACGATGCAACTGATTGAAAGACCATGTCCAGAGATCTGATGAGCTTATCGGATGGCGACTATGCAGAGGTTCCTTGCAGGCTACGGGCACAGCCAGAGAAGCCGACCGAGCGTCGGGCGCACAGACGAGTCTGATGATCGGCAGCAGTCCGCGGAGCTGACGAAAGACTACCGGCTACAGGCGGCCCTGCCGCTTCGAGCTTTCAGGCGAGCTTGTTGATCGGCGGCAGTCCGAGCGAACGCAGACGCTTCTCCGCGCCTGGGACGTGGAGATCCCCCAGCATCTGCCGGACGATCTCGAGCGGATAGCGGCGCTCCGCCAGATAGTCATCGACGCAGCTCAGCACCATCGGACTGCGCAGGCGCGAGCTGGACGCGACCAGGTGCTCCCGACTCATCCAGACTGTCCGTTCGATCCCGTGATCGAGGGTGCGTGACGGGTCATGCCCGCTCACCTGACCGCAGAAGGCAAAGCGCAGAAAAGTGCGCTGCTTTTGCGGTTGCTCCCACAGATAAATTCCAACGAGCGCCTGCGGGGTGAACGTCCACGCCGTTTCTTCGAGCGTTTCGCGCACCACCGCATCGATCAGCGGCTCGCCGCGCTCGACGTGTCCCGCCGGCTGGTTGAAGACCATGCGCGCGCCGGCGCGTTCTTCAACGCACAGGAACTGGCCGTCCCGTTCGATGACGGCCGCCACGGTGAGATCCGGTCTCATGGTCATTTGACGAAGTATAGAAGCGAGCTCGGCGCCCCGTTTGTGACGACTTTCAAGAAGCAGCCGATCTTTCCGCGAACGCCTTCACAGGTTGCGATCGCCGCCGCCCGCCGGTCGTGTGCGCGGGAGCGGGCAGTCGGCGGCGTCAAACCTTTTTTGCGAGTTGCTCTGCGTATCCAACGTAGGCGGCGGGCGAGAGTTCCGCCAGAACCTTCTTTGCCTCTTCGGGGATCGCGAGTCCGGCGATGAAGGTGCGCAGCGTGGCCGCATCGACTCGCTGGCCGCGGGTGAGCGACTTCAATTGCTCGTAGGCATTCTCGACGCCGAAGCGGCGCATGACGGTTTGAATAGGTTCCGCAAGCAGCTCCCAGTTGGCGTCGAGATCCTCGAGCAACCGCGAAGCGTCCACGTCGACGCGCTCGAGGCCTCGTTCTATCGAACGCCATGCGATCAGCGCATGACTCGCGCCGACGCCGACGTTGCGCAACACCGTTGAATCCGTGAGATCGCGCTGCCAGCGCGACACCGGCAACTTGTCCGCGAGAAAGCGCAGCAGCGCGTTCGAGAGGCCGAGGTTGCCTTCGGCGTTCTCGAAGTCGATCGGATTGACCTTGTGCGGCATCGTCGAGGAACCCACTTCGCCCGCGAGCACGCGCTGCCTGAAGTAGCCGAGCGAGATGTAGCCCCACATGTCCCGGCACAGATCGATCAGCACGGTGTTGACCCGGGCGAGCGCATCGAAGTACTCGGCCATCCAGTCGTGCGGCTCGATCTGCGTGGTGTACGGGTTCCACGCGAGGCCCAGCGATTCGACGAAGCCCTGACCGAGGCGCAGCCAGTCCACCTGTGGATAGGCGATCAGATGCGGATTGAAGTTGCCCACCGCGCCGTTGATCTTGCCGGCGACTATAACGGCCGCGAAGCGGGAGCGTTGTTGTGCGAGCCGGTGCGTGAAGTTGGCGATTTCCTTGCCGAGCGTGGTCGGCGTCGCGGGTTGACCATGCGTGCGCGACATCATCGGGGTCGCCGCATAGGTGTGCGCGAGCGTGCGGAGGCGCCCGGTCAATGCGTCGAGCCGCGGCAGCAACACCTGGTCGCGCGCTTCGCGCAGCATCAATGCGTAGCTCAGATTGTTGATGTCCTCCGAAGTGCAGGCGAAGTGCACGAACTCTCGCCGCGGACGCCAGGCAGGGACCGCCTCCAGGCGACGCTTCACAAAGTATTCGACCGCCTTCACGTCGTGGTTCGTCTCGCGTTCGATGCGCTTTACCTCCGCCGCGTCGGCGTCGGTCAGATCGGCCGCGAGGGCGTCGAGCGCGGTCAGGGCTTCCGCGGGAAGACCCGCAATTCGAGGATCGCAGCATCCGCGGCGAGCGCCTTGAGCCAGAGCGCCTCGACGCGAACGCGCTGGCGGATGAGCCCGCGCTCGCTGAAGATCGGGCGCAGCTCAGCGGCCTTGTCGGCGTAGCGGCCGTCAATCGGCGAAATCGCGTTCAGTGCATGGTTGTTCATTGCTTGCAGGAGCGGTTCGCGGCTAGCGGTTAGTCACAGCGTCCTGATTGACGACTGTCGCCGGAGAAGCAGCTAGAATCATAACGCAATGATCCTCCCGGTTCCGGCCAACCGCCAACCGCAAACCGCAAACCGCTAACCCCTGGTGCTCAAGTGGCGAACGACGATTTCCGCATCGAGCGCGATAGTCTCGGCGAGCTGAAGGTTCGCGCTGACGCTCTGTGGGGCGCGCAGACTCAGCGTGCGGTCGATAATTTCGCGATCAGCGGCCTCACCATGCCGCGGGACTTCATCCGCGCTCTCGGGCTCATCAAATGGGCGGCGGCGACCGCCAATCTCGAGCTCGATGCGCTCGACGCCAAGCGAGCTGCAGCGATTCAGAAGGCGTCGATGGAAGTGGCCGAGGGGCGCCGACGACGCTCAGTTCCCCGTCGATGTCTTCCAGACGGGCTCCGGCACCAGCAGCAACATGAATGCGAACGAAGTGATTGCGCGGCTCGCCGCGCAATTCGCCGCAATTGCGGTGCACCCCAATGACCACGTCAACATGAGCCAGAGCTCGAACGACGTCATCCCGACTGCGATACATCTGAGCGCGTTGCTCGGCGTCGAGCAACATCTGCTGCCTGCGCTCGCCTACCTGAGCGCCGTCATCAGCCGACGCATCGCCGACGTCGGTGAGATCGTGAAAACCGGTCGGACGCACCTCATGGACGCCATGCCGCTCACTTTTGGCCAGGAAATGAGCGGGTGGAAGGCGCAGATCGATCACGGCAGCGCGCGCATCATGGAAGCGCGCGTACGCCTCCAGGCGATCGCACTCGGCGGCACGGCCGTGGGGACGGGCGTCAACGCGCATCCGCGCTTCGCAGCGCGCGCCGCGAGGTATCTCTCCGTCAAGAGCGGACTCGAGTTGAAACCGAGCGCCAACTATTTCGAGTCTCTGTCGTCGCAGGACGCCGCCGTTGAGCTGTCGGGTCAGTTGCGGACGCTGGCGGTTTCGCTGACGAAGATCGCGAACGATCTGCGCTGGATGAACAGCGGGCCGCTCGCCGGTCTCGGCGAAATCACGCTGCCTGCGTTGCAGCCGGGCAGCGAGCAGCATCATGCCGGGCAAGGTCAATCCGGTGATCGGAAGCGGTTGCGATGGCGGCGGCGCAGGTGATGGGCAACGATGCACCTCGCCATCGCCGGGCAGTCCGGCAACTTCCAGCTGAACGTGATGCTCCCCGTGATCGCGTACAACCTGCTGCAGAGCATCGATCTGCTCTCGAACGCCGCGCGCGCGCTCGCCGACTCGGCGATCGCAGGCTTCACGGTGAATGAGGCGCGAATCAGCGCGGCGCTCGATCGCAATCCGATCCTGATCACTGCGCTCAATCCCGTCATTGGCTACGAAC